>CAVSPA010000004.1:0-704960 GCA_963729715.1 uncultured delta proteobacterium | reverse complement strand
AGTGGTTAGTCCATTACTTGCTAATCTCTTTTTGCATTACGCGTTCGATGTGTGGATGAAGAGGCGGTATCCTCGGATTCCTTTCGAGCGTTATGCCGATGATGTGATTTGTCACTGTCGGAGCAAGGCCGAAGCTGAGAGGCTTCGTGTAGCGATTGGAAAGCGTTTTGCTGAATGTGGGCTGGAGCTTAACTTGCAGAAGACGAGGATTGTCTACTGTAAAGATGATGATCGGCGAAGAGATTATCCTGAGCAGAAGTTTGATTTCTTGGGCTATACATTTCGGCCCCGGAGAGCGAAAAACCGCCGGGGTATATTTTTCGTCGGATTTAATCCTGCAATCAGCAACAAAGCCACAAAATCGATATGCGATGCCATGAGGCAATGGAAATTGCACCGTCGCACGGACAAATCACTAGACGAACTGGCTCAGATGATCAACCCAGTATTAAGAGGGTGGATCAACTACTACGGACACTTCCGCAAATCAGCTCTTTACCGAACCTTTCAACACCTGAACAATATTCTTGCTCGGTGGGCATCCCGGAAATACAAAAGATTGAGGGGGCATAAGAGACGGGCTTTTCTTTGGATGCAAGGCGTGGTGCGCAGGCAGCCAAGGCTCTTTGCTCATTGGCAACTCTCTCAGGGTAAGGCTGGACAATAGGAGCTGGATGACGGGAGACTGTCACGTCCAGTTCTCGGAGAGCGCGATGGTGAAACTCCGTCGCGCCACTCGACTACTCAAGATCGTGCAATAAAAAAATGAAATACGCCGGTTATTGGTGCCACCTACTACTGTTTGCTCCGGGATAGATCTCAAAGGTAAGTATTACCGGGAGAAATGTACATAATTAACTGAGGAGAGACTTTGTTGCAAGTCCATCATCCTCACTTCAATCCCGCTTTGCGCAGGGACTCTATAACGCGATCGCCGCTAAGCGGCTTCGGCTTGAATTAATAATTGGACTCCATGTTAAACTGCAGCCGACTCCGTAGGCATCTGTCTATAGCACTCTCTATTTCACTTCGGTTAGGCAAGTGGTGAGATAATCGATTTTTCCATTTTTCATGGCAAAAACACCGCGAAATACTGCGTTGAGAACCTACAGTTAACATGCCCACCTAAGGAGCCTTTTCAAATTATAAAATCTCTTTTCAGTAAAATGGTTTCATCAATTTTCTTAATTACAGGACATCCGGTTAAAGTCATGGCTCTTTGCAGCTGAGCTGTCATTTCCTGGACCATGTCTCTAACACCTGTCTGGCCGTCTGCAAAAACCCCCAAAAGTATGGCCTGACCGACCAGAACTCCATCCGCACCTAAGGCTAATGCTTTTAGAACATCTATGCCTCTCATAAATCCCCCATCGGCCAGAATAGTCGTTTCTGTCCCGGTGATCCTGCGGATCATGGGCAGCACTTCCAGGCAATGTACACAGTGATCGAGGACCATGGCCCGGTGATTGGAAACCACAATGGCATCGACCCCAATCCGCATACACTTCTCGGCATCATGTTCGTGGAGAACGCCTTTGATAATGAAAGGTAGTTTCGTCTCTTTTCTCAAATCGGCCAATTCCTCTGAAGCGAGGGGCGACATCGGGGTATCGGCAAAGGTCCTTTCAGCCATCTTGCCGCCCTGAACAAAATCTATATCGATACCCACAGCTACAGCCCCCAAAGTCTCAGCCTCCTCTATTTCAACAGCTATTTTCTTCCTGTCCCTGAATGGTTTGCAGATACGGTAGGTGGGGGTGCCGGTATTCATGATTTCAGAAAACTCCTGAGAGCTCACAATTCCAACGCCCATCATGGAGCCGGCTTCTTTCATCCCGAGGGCCCAGGGCCGAAGGGGGTTTTCAAGGCCGGAAACGCGCGGATGGGACATGGCGCCGGCTATTATAGGGGTAGCTAATTCAGCACCAAATAGAGTTGTTCGTGTATCTGCCACCTTCGTGTCGATGGTCCTTAACTTCAACGCGATTGTTTTAAAAAACTCAGAGTTTACTTTTCGTGTGTATCCCGTCTCCGATCCGTAATATGTGAATGCCTCGTATAAATTTTTTTCCTTTATGAACTTATCAGCAGCTACCAGCAATTCATCGTATCTCATCCTGAATGCCTCCTTTCGATAACGATTCTGACAATCACTAAAACCGCTGCTTTCCGAATCCGGGCAGCGCTTAAAAGGTCAATATATGATGCTCTCCTTTGATGTAATCTGTTAAAGGACCCCCCATATATTTTACTTCAATCCCGAGGTTTTCAAGGGCGCTTGAAACGCCATATTGATCTGAACAAGCTTTACAAGCTTCCAATCTAATTCCTTCGTTCTTCATGTCTGTTATCTTCTTTTGCAGCTCAGGATCTTCACTCAGTAGTTTTGAAGAGGGTCCCCAAACGATCAGGGTGACAGCATTCCACCAATTTTTCTTTTTGGCATTTAATGTATACATGAACACCATCTTTGTAGCTACTTCCTTATCCCCGCTTGTCCATAGAACGACTAATGAATCATGGGCCATTTTGATCCCTCCTTGGCGACAGTAAATTAATCCTATTTATCCTTTTCCTCTTTACACGTTGACAATCCAAATGGAACGTATGCCAGATACCATCTGATAGAACCGCTCACGATAGGAACTATGCCATCAGCGCAGCACAAGCCCCGAGTGACATCACATAATTCATTATGGTTCGGCTTAACTCTTTCATGGGAACCTCTTTCACGACACCATCTCCTCGATTATTTCCTTAACGGGTTTTATTTCTTTAATTAGCGCGGCCACCTGGCCGGCGCTGGCGGGAAAGAGATCGAAATCCCCGGATCCCCAGGCCTTGGAAAGGTTTCTCATGTCATATAGTTTGGGCAGGTCGATTTCCGGATCGAGGATTTCCTTCTTCAGCTTGGGAGTGATGATCACCCTCATGCTCATCCTGTCCAGCGGCAGCAGGGTCGTATCACCATCCTTGCATTCAACAATGGCCTGCTTCCATTTGTCATGCGCCGGACTCTCAGCGCAGGCGAGAAAACGGGTTCCTATCTGCACGCCCTGGGCGCCCAAGGCCAGTGCGGCTCGATAAGCACGCGAGTCCGCAATCCCCCCCGCAGCCACGATGGGAATCCTGACGTTGTCTGCGACCAGCGGTATCAAGACCATGTTTGAAGACTCCGGATCCCGGGAGCGGAGGCCCCCGGATTCCATGCCCGATATCACGAGTCCATCCACACCGGCCTCTTCGGCTCTCTTAGCGTGGGTAAGAGCAAGTGCCACATGGAAACCCTTCATTCCCAATTCATGGATCTTGCCGTACATCTTTGCGGGAGACCCTGCAGACGTTGTGATGGTTTTTATGCCCGCTTCGGCGAGAACATCCAGAATCTGCGGATTTTCCTGGTTCATAAGCATCAGGTTGGCCCCAAACGGTTTATCTGTCAGAGATTTCACCTCCTGCACCAGTTTTTTTGCTGTACTGGCATTGCTGAAACCCAAGGCCAGCATTCCGTAGGCACCCGCCTCGGATATGGCCGCCACAAGCTTCGGGTTGTTTAACTCACCGATCGGCCCCTGTATGATGGGGTAACGGCATCCGAACATTCCTGTCAGTTGAGACATAATTACCTCCTTTTTATTTTGAATAATCAGGAAATTGAAAAGATCACTCCGTTTTGCCTGCTGTTAACTCTCCATGATCACGATGAACGCTTTCCAGAATGGTAACGATAAAATCCAGGGCTTTAAGGTTTTCCCTGCCAATCTGGTTCACCATCTCCCTCTGAACCTGCTTCCAATGGGGGAGGGCCAGCTCGACCGCACGCAACCCATCCTCTGTAATATTTATTTGCCGCTCTCGTGAGTCCGAGGTGGGGGCGTTTTCGATCAAGCCTGCATTTTCAAGATGTTTAAGATTTCTAACGAGAGTGGTTCTATCCAGCACCATGATTGTCGAAAGTGTGCTGATATTGAGAGGGCCATGATCCTTGATGTACATTAAGGCTGCAAACTGAGTCGCCTTCAGGTTGCTAGGCGCCAATGCCTTGTCATAAATCTTGGTAATTACACGTGCCGCCCTGCGCAAGTTTGTGCAATTGCATGTACTGGGCTTTTGTAAAGTCTGCCATGTTGACATTTTTTGTCCTCAGATAAACGTGTATATACACGCATACAATGCAATTTAATTATTGTCAAGAGGAAAAACAGATAGAAACCGGTATTATTTGTCAGGAAGGATAGACGATAAGGGTGATAATGTTACTAGTTATTCTTGCTGATTAACAATCGAAAGCTTGTATATAGGAGGATATATCATTTTCATTGATAACAGGAAGACAAAGATGCCGGCTTAGTCATAGAAATTATCTACACAGACACCGCATGTTTCATTCGTTATTCAGTGAACTATTTTGAAAAAAGCAGGCCCACCCTTTAACCTTCAGGGATCTATTGATATGGCCCTTTGTCGGAACATACCTTATGTCGGATGAGACCATTGTAAGATTGGCTCTTTTTTTGTTTCGACACAGTCCCGCAGGTATAAGTTAATCAGATTCTGATATGACATACCAGTCTTTTTAGCTAAACTTTTGAAATACTCAACAGTCTCCTTATCGAGACGAATGGTGACCTGCTTTTTTAATTCCTTTATGTAAGGATTCCTTTGACCGTTCATTTTGCTGAATTCGTATTCTTTTCTCATATCCTTTCTCTCCAATAAGTATCTTCTTCGCCCTTAGTGGCTTTTCTTGCTGAGATAATCCTTATGACTGAATCTTCCTCCCTGAAGCAATGGCACACGATAAGAATTCTGAGCTTTTGACTTAACCCTACCATTATAAATCTGTCTTCATCACCAGAATGCTCGGGATCAAAATATCTGATAGCTGTCTCATCATAAAACACTGTTTTGGCTTCGTCGAATGAAACACCGTGTTTTTTCTTGTTCGCCTCGTTTTTCCTTGAATTCCACGAAAAGCTAATCATAATTATATTTTAATTATAAATTATTATTTGTCAATACAAATTTGATATTGAAAATTTGATTTCCTGACCTCATCTTTCCCACATCAATCATAAATTGTGTGCTGTTGCTATCCGTTTGAACTCCTCAGATTTTTCTGAATAAACGGTTAATGTTATCAAGATGAAACATGCAGTTTCTGATGATAAGATAATGCATTATCGGTGATCTGGACGTGATTTATGAACCCCAAAGACCTCCACGTTGCAATTGGTTATGTTGAGTTATCCTATTTCTCGTGAAGGACGTCCATCCATCGGATCGCTTCGGAATCCGTGATCTTCCCGAGGTAGACCTGCGTGGTCTTTAAATCCTGGTGCCTCAAGATTACTTTCGATACTACTTCCAGGGGGACACCGTTTCTGCTGGCATACGTGGCTGAGTATCTCCGGAGGTCATGGGGTGACACATGGGCATTCAATTTGTCTCCCAGCCCTCTGACAAGGGATCTTGCCGTCGAATAGCAGATGGGGAAGAGCCTGTCTTCTGGCTCAAGGGCTTTCTCTTTGATATACTCTGCCAGTTTTCTCGAGACGTTCTCAGGCATATAGGCAATTTCCGTCTCCTTGCCTGATTTGGGTTCCCGAAGGGTGATGGTTCTGTCAGAGACGTCCGAGACCTTGATCTTCAGCAATTCACCGATTCTCAATCCACATCGAGCCTGAAGTTCCAGTATTAGCCGGTCACGCTGCCTTTTAGCGTTGTAGATCATTTCTTCCACCGTTTCCCGGTCAAGGATCTTACGTGGTAACTGTTTCGGTGCCCTGAAGGCCTTGCTGAGCAGCGTTGTGTTGCAGGGATTCCTCATGTTCAGGGAGCAGCGGTCGATGATGAAGTTGTAAAAGGATTTTATCTGGGCGTACCGGAGCCTGCGTGTGGATTTAGACAGCTTCTGTGTGAGGTTCTCCAGAAACTGGAAAATCTCGTCGGGACTGATACCATCCAGGGATCTCTGAGCATAAACTGCTCCGAATCTGTCAAACAGGAGGGTGTAGCTCTCGATGGTCCTCTTTTTATGGTTTGCTTGAAGATAATATTTGAACAGGGTTATCGCTTCTTTTGTAGTCATGGCACACCTCCATATTCTTTGTCTGTGAGGTCTTCGGGGTTCCGGAGAGCATAGAATCTTCTACAGGCTAAAGATATGGAGAATAATGGCGCTGGCAATTTTGTCTTTATTGAAGGGATGCAGATGTCACCTACAAAGGTTTAGTGTCAGATCCTCAGATGAAGTGAAGATTACCAATCGAAAGCATCACAGGGAAAAAAGAGGGATCCCTTCAGGAAATCTTATTCACGATTCCACGGAAAACGCAGACAAATTAAATGGCAGAAGCAGAATCAATAGAAAGATACTGAAACGCCTTCTCATGGTTTTGGTACAATCAACTGGGGCATTTGTTCATTATTGTATTGCTTCCTCGCAATGCGCTCAACATGCGGTTTCAGGTAGCTAAATAAGTCACTAAGTGCGATTGAGCCATCTTTTTCCACTATCTCTTCATTCTTGATTCCCTTAAGCATGAAATATGTGAATAGTCCGTGGCCTTTTTCCTTGTAGGTTGAGCTGATCTGGTTACCGGAAGCAGCAGCCATGATGGTCATGTTCTTAGACAGGATTACAGATTTCTGCAGATTCATGACGAGCGGCCGTGCACCTTCTGCAAGGACCGATCTCCCGCCAGCACCCGAGAAGCAGGAATCAAGGGCAACAACGATCTCTTTTGCTGGAAGCTTGCCGAGAGCATCGTACATTCTCCTGAGTGAATAGCCCGTTTGATCAATAAACGAGGGATCCCCGTCATAGGGAACCAAGTAGGCATCGCCTGTTTTTGGATTCGGTGCCCCGTGGCCGGAATAGTAGATGAAGACCGTACCGCTGGTTTCGACATTATTCGGCAGCCATTTTTCAAAATATTTTACCAGATCGACGTTTGATGCATGATCATTCAAGAGAGTGACGACATTTTCTTCCGGATATCCGAGAACTTTCGTGAGATATTCGGCAACCGTTTGAGCGTCGTGGGTTGCGAAATCAGCCTTGGGAAGCTTCTGTCGATAGTTCTCTATGCCTATCACGATTGCATATGAGTTTTTCTTGGTCCTTGCCATAGCAGCGGGAAGCTCGTCGATATCGGATTTAATGACGGGCGATGGTTGTGCTTCAGTATTTGAACTGATTACTGCCGGCGCAATCCGATCAACTTCTTGCTTCTGAGCAAATTTTGCAAGAAGCTTTGCTTCACCCTCCCAGTCTTTGTGCGATTCAGTCCACGCTATGGCTGTATCCAAATTAGCACCTTTGCTTATTAATAGTTTTATCATGTCGGCGTGAAACCCTTGTGCCGCGCATACGAGGGGTGTTTGGTAATTATACCCTGTTGCATTTACATCAGCGCCTCTGTCCAAAAGAAGTTTTGCAATTTCAATATTACCCCGTAAGGCTGCGAAATGTAAAGCTGTACCTGGATAACCAGCGTTGATATTTACATTAGCACCTGCATCGAGCAGAATGCGAACAATATCGCTCCGACCATTACTAGCCGCGTAATGCAAAGCGGTCCTTCCGTTAGCATCTTCTTCATTAATACTGGTACCAGTTCTGAGCAGGGTGCGTACTTGCTCAATATCACCATGCCCTGCTGCACTATGAAGCGCCGGTGAGCATCCACTAACCACTACTACAACGAGTGACATCATTATGATGAGAACAGCAATCTTTTTCATCTGACTCACGCTGATCGGATTCATAATAGTGCTCCTATTATTTAAAGGATTCTCTCCTGTTTAAGATTTCTAATTACACTATGTAATTTAAAGCAAATGCAATTCCAATGGATTTCAAGAATAACCCATTCTTTAAATGTTTTAAAGGGCATCTTTAGATTATGCGTATTTTCTTATCTCTTAAGATTGTAAACCGCCGTGCTTTCTGTCCAGTCCGTAAGTTCGATCTGGTTCAGCCTCCTGACAAGGTCGCCGATCATTCCCGTTGACTTTGCATCATAGACCTCAAAAATCCCTTCTTTAAACCCGATGGAAAGCAACTCCTCTTTCTGCCGGGTGGCGATGATCTTGATTTTTTCTTCAGCAGAGGCTTCTTTGTAGTTCGGCAGGAACATGGCTTTCAGATGAATAGGACTGTCTGCCGGAGGGAATTGGTATGCCTTTCCCCCTCTGGTAAAATTATCCGGCATATTTGAATTGGGAAGGAGAAGGGTTACGGAACCATCTGCAGCAATGGAAAATATATAGACATAAGAGTCTTTGCTTACCTGATAGAAGATATTAACTTCCTCGCCTTCCTTCAGGTCTGTTTTTGAGAGTGAAAGCTTTGCGGAGAGGCCTTCTCCTTTCTCGGGATAGACGGGTTCGATCAGGGCTTTGATGCTTATTCTGTAAAGGTTTCTTTCTTTTGCATCCCAATCGGATGCGATGATTTCTTCCTTTGTGATTTTTCCTCTGACGGAGGCGTAGATCAGGTCTTCGGCGATCTGGCTGTTGGAGACCAGGGTATGGGATCTAATGAATGTACCGACCGCAGTTTCTATCGCCTTGCTCTCGGCATCACGTTTGGCTCTATCTTTTACCTCCTTCAGTGTATCCATCTCCGATTGATATGATGTGCCATCAGCCGTAACCCAAAGGGGCTTATTAGCAGAAGCCGTAAAAGGGATCAGGAGGAAGGCTATGAGGAAGAGTATTTTCTTCATAAAACTCCTCAATTTTTTTTCGCCTCTAACAACTGCGGCGTTTGTTCGTTGTTGTATTGTTTTCTCGCGATGCGCTCAACCTGGGGTTTGATGTAACTGAACAAGTCGTTTACCGCAATGGAACCATCCTGCTTTACAACATCCTCGTTTTTGATACCCTTCAACATGAAATAAGTGAAAAGACCATGACCTTTTTCCTCGTAAGTTGAGCTGATCTGATCCCCTGAAGCCGCAGCGATGATTTTCATATTTCCAGCCGGAACAGTTAAAATCTGCAGATTCATGACGAGAGGTCGGGCACCTTTGGCAAGTACTGATCTACCGCCAGCACCGGAAAAACAAGAATCAAGTGCGACAACAATCTCCTTTGCGGGCAGTTTCCCTAAAGCATCGTACATTCTTTTTAACGAATAGCCTGTCTCGGCAATAAAAGATGGATCACCGTCATAAGGAACAAGATAGGCATCTCCAGTTTTGGGATTTGGTGCACCGTGGCCAGAATAGTAAATAAAAACAGTACCATCTTTTTCTACATTATTAAGGAGCCACCGTTCGAAGTACTTCTCAAAGTCACTTTTTGATGCACGTTCATTTGTTAAAGTCACGATATTTTCCTCTGGATAACCCATCACTTTAGAGAGGTATTCGCCCATCAGCTTTGCGTCGCTTACAGCAAAATCTGCTTTGGGGAGTTTCTGCCGATAGTTCTCAATACCAATGACAATGGCATAGGCGTTCTTGTTTGGCTTTGTACTCATCGTGGGAAGCTCATCCACGTCGGACTTAATGTCTTTAGGCTGAGTTTCAACTTCACGTGGTGCAGGTTTTGCGGGGGGACGGGCAGCGAATAATACCTGAGCTTCGGAAACACTGAATGAGAACATTAAGATGAGGCTTACAACAGACGCCATTATCTTTTTCATAACCAACCTCCTTGAAATATGAGTGGTCTAAAATATAAATTTAAGCAGCCTGAGCTATGAAAGATGCCATATGTTACTTCCTCATGTTTTCTATAACAAGCTTCCTAATTCTTTTTCGCCTCGATCAACTGCGGCCTCTGCTCGTTGTTATACTGCTTCCGGGCAATGCGTTCCACTTGCGGTTGAATGTAACTAAACAAGTCTCCGAGAGCGATGGCCCCGTCCTGTTTAACCACGTCTTCATTTTTTATTCCTTTGAGCAAAAAGTAGGTAAAAAGCCCATGTCCCTTTTCGTCATAGGTCGAGCTTACCTGTTCACCTGATGATGCAGTCAGAACAGTCATGTTTTTGGGCATGATCATGCTACTTGATAAATTAATAACCAAAGGCCGCAAACCTTTGGCAATGACCGACCTTCCACCTGCACCGGAAAAGCAAGAATCAAGGGCAACAATGATTTCTTTTGCCGGAAGCTTACCAAGGGCATCGTACATTCTTCTTAATGAATAACCTGTTTTGTCTATGAAAGATGGGTCGCCATCATAAGGTACGAGATAAGCATCTCCCGTTTTGGGATTAGGTGCGCCGTGGCCAGAATAATAAATAAAAACAGTCCCCCCTTTTTCAACATTGTTGGAAAGCCATTGTTCAAAATATTTTGCGAAATCTCCCAAGGCAGCACGATCATTCGTGAGTGTGACAACATTCTCTTCTGGATAGCCCATTACTTTGGTAAGGTATTCACTCATAAGTTTAGCGTCATTTTCTGCAAAGGCGGCCTTAGGCAGCTTCTGTCGATAATTCTCTATGCCTATTACAATAGCATATGAGTTTTTCTTGGGCTTTGCCATAACAGCGGGGAGATCATCAATGTCAGATTTGATGATAGGAGATGGTTGTACTTCATTATTTGGAATGTTAACTGTTATCGCGGTTTGACGAGCTTCTTGCTTTGGAGCGAATTTTGCTAGCAGATTTGCTTTAGCCGCCCAATAAGCGCTATTGCGGTTTTTATAAGCGGCGTACTCTTCAGCCTTCGATATGGCCATATCCAGATTAGCCCCTTTGCTTATTAAAAGCTTTATAATGTCGGAGTGCGACCCTTCTGCCGCCGCCAACAGGGGTGTTCTTCCGTCGCCCCCCCCTATTGAATTCACATCTGCGCCTTTGTCCAAGAGAAGTTCTACAATATCGATGCGACCCTTCCAGGCTGCCCGATACAAAGCTGCATTTATGCTATTTTCAAAAGGTCCATTCATGTTATTTATATTGGTACCAGCTTTGAGCATCGCGCGTACTTCTTCAATATTACCATCCTCTACCGCACTATAAAGTGTCCGTGCGCACCCATTAATCAGCACTATGAAGAATGACATCATCATGAAGAGAACAGCAATTTTTTTCATCTGACTTATGCTGATTGGATTCATAATAGTACTCCTATCATCAGAAATTAGATTTAGTGCAGACAGTTTTTTATAGCGTTACCCTGAATATAAAACCCCGCATCTTTCAAGAAACGGGGTTTCGCTAATTAGTCCATCGCACCCTCAAGCAATGTTAAAGGATTTATAAATCTAAATCTCTGGCGTCATATATAGGTTTGTTGATTATCATTATTCCCATTTGGAATCTACAATGAAAATCAAAGATGGCAGTTTGTGGACTTCAGCTTACTATAAGGAAGAGAAGTGAGGACATGGTATTCTCGATCTGTTAAAGTTGAATATCCCAAACAAAAATAACAGAAAGGAGAAGTGACCATGTCCGAAAGAGATTATAACAGGCAGGCAGCAAGGCGTCAAAGGATCAGTAAGACAACACTGATAGTCGGGGTGGATGTCGGCAAAGCATTCAATGCAGTGGGATTTATGAATAAGGACGGCAACGTATTGGGCAGCTGTGCGAAGCTGTATAACAACCGGGAAGGGTTTGAGCAGTTTGTAAAGATGATAGAGGGACTTAAAGCGAAACATCGCCTTAGAGACGTCCTTATCGGGATGGAGCCAACGGGGCATTACTGGAGGAAGCTCGCCTATTTTGCAAAAGAGCATGGTTATGAGGTACGTTTTGTACGGACCACGGCACTGAAGCATCACCGGGAGCTGGATGAGAGTTCGTCTGCGAAGAGTGACCGGAGAGATGCATTAACCATAGCGAACATTACCCGTGAGGGTAAATATATTGACACAGTCATCGAGGATGGAGTGCTGAGACAGCTGAGGACATTATCGAAGGCACGGGAGAGACTCCTCCGGTACAGTGTGAGTGCAAAGAACTCCCTGCATGCGGCCCTGGACGACTATTTTCCCGAACTGCATGAGATATTCCGGTCAATGGGGGCGCGGAGCCTGTGGGTGATTCTAGAGAAGTGTCCTTTTCCTGAGGATGTTGTATTGATAAAGACGTCGATTCTTCAAGAACTGATTGCACGGAGTTCACGAAAGAAAGCGGGATCTGCCGGGAAGGCAAAAGCGCTCTGCGAGGCAGCTCAAAAGAGTATTGGAGTAAAGCAGATCGGCACTGCTGACCGGTACCGGGTATGGATGTGCCTGGAAGAAGTGAAGCGGACGGTCCTGACGCTCAAGGATATGGATCGACAGCTGAAAAGCATGGTGAAGGACATTCCATCAACGCCCTATCTTATGAGCATCCCGGGCATAGGTTACCTGTCTGCAGCTGTATTTCTGGGAGAACTGGGAAACCCTGCGCATTTTCATAATGCCCGCCAGATTGTGAAGTACGCCGGGTACGATCCCCAGGAGAGTGATTCGGGATCCCGGGTAGGCCGGAAGTTCATTTCCAAGAAGGGGCGGTGGCTCTTACGGAAGTATCTCTTCTTTATGAGTATGAGAGTGATAGTTTTGAGTAAATATTTTCAGGAGTATTATCACCGCAAATTAGAGACAAAGAACAGAGTGGGTCAGCAGCCCAGAAGGAAGGAGATTCTCTGCGCAGTGGCTATCAAGCTGATCAAAGTGATCTTTGCGCTGTTACGGGACAAACGGGGATTTGAAGATATGGCGCCTGCTGTAGCAATTGCATAAAACAAAAAAGTGGTTGTGGTGGAAGGAAGGACCGAATACCTTCGTAGGTCATAGGGCTTGCACGATTCAGCTTGGTCAACTTCCACCACCCTTTTCGTCCTGCATAAGGTAAGTTGGGCAGAAGGCCCGTAGAATAAAAGAGGTTAGGTGAAAAGGAATAAAAAGGTTGAAGTACCACCACAACCATTTACAGCTTTAACAGTGTGTCACAAGAAAATACTTGACTCTCTTCTCTAGAAGCAATTGACCCCGGTGCTACGCAACGGTGTTATTCATGGAAGAAACTGGCTTTATTAAATACAATTTTATAAAGTAGGCAGCGGGTGCGCCCCGGCAGTCAATATCGACTCCTCACTGGTGTTTTCATACCCGTCTAGAAGCATGGTACCGAGTTTTCTTTGGTTATTACATTGGTGACAAATCATGTCTTTTCGGCATGTCAGATCCCGTTCAGGAGATTAACCGTTTTTTACCGACTCGGGCCGGGGCATGCCCCAAAAACCAATCAGGGGGCAAGTTTATGGGGAACAGTCTTAAAAGGCAACAAAAGAAGTTATCCGTCCAATCTAAGGATTCCGGTATGCTATCCAAGCTTAATTTAAATGCCGCCGGCATAGATATCGGTGCAGAGGAGCATTATGTCGCCGTCCCCGAAGATCGTGATAAGCGTCCCGTGCGTCCCTTCCGTTGTTTTACATCCGATCTTCATGCGATGGCCCAGTGGCTGAAAGAGTGCCGAATCGATAGTGTTGCCATGGAGTCAACGGGTGTTTATTGGATCCCGGTGTTTCAAATTCTTGAGACTTACGGGTTTGAGGTCAAACTGGTTAATGCCCGGCATGTGAAGAATGTTCCCGGCCGTAAATCGGATGTTCAGGATTGCCAATGGCTGCAAAATCTCCATGCCTACGGTCTTTTAAGCGGTTCGTTTCGACCGGAAGACCAGATTTGTGTTATGAGGAGTTATTGGCGCCATCGTGACAATCTTCTTCGTTATGCATCCTCTCATATCCTGCATATGCAGAAGGCGCTTACGGAGATGAATATCCAGTTGCACAAAGTCATCTCGGACATTACCGGTGTTACCGGCATGCGTATTGTTCGTGCCATCATTGCCGGTGAACGTGACCCCCTTGTTTTGGCCGACATGAGAGATCGCCGTATTATGTGCAGTGTCCAGGACATCGTCAAATCTCTGGAAGGGGACTATCGTGAAGAACATATGTTTGCTTTAAAGCAGGCCGTTGAACTTTATGATTTTTATCACCAGAAGATTGAAGCCTGCGACCGGCAGATAGAGAATTGTTTGGCCCAATTCGACTCCAAATTAGACATAAACACTAACCCGGTGCCTCCTTCAAAAAAGGCAAACAGAAAGCGAAGACGCAACGAGCCTAAAATCGATTTGCATACTCACTTATACCGGATAACCGGCGCCGATTTAACCCGGATTGACGGGTTGGATGTAATGACTGTCCAGACGGTCATTAGCGAGGTTGGCCTTAATCCTGGATCTTTCCCTACGGAGAAGCATTTTGCATCCTGGCTGGGATTATGCCCGGATAATCGCATTACCGGCGGAAAAGTAAAATCCAGTAAAACCCGTAAAGTGGTAAATCGAGCCGCTGAAGCCTTTCGTATGGCCGCTGAATCTTTGCACAGCAGCGCAAGTGCCTTAGGCGCATATTACCGCCGTATGCGTGCGAGGCTTGGGGCACCCAAAGCGATTACCGCGACAGCCCATAAGCTTGCCCGCATATTCTATCGTCTTTGGAAAAACGGAGAAGCCTATCTGGACCCCGGAGTAGACTATTATGAACAAAAATACAAAGAACGAGTAATTAAAAATATTAAAACTAAAGCCAAACAATTAGGTTATGCCATTACTTTGGAACCTCTCGCTAGCAATGTACGTTCTTAGGAAACCCTTATTGGACGTGAAGTTTCTCAGGAGAGGAAGGTATTTATTTTTGTCGTCAGTGAAGAAATGGAAATTTTAGGTCTGCATGTTTCAACCGGTACTGCCTGAGATAGATCAATGGAAGTATGAAATGTACCGGCTCTCGTGTCCACCTACCTTATCAGTAACTTTCGGTTTGGGATTGGAGTGAGGATTACCAGTTCAAACAATGCGATATAAGGCCGCCAGAATCCGTACTGCCCTGAGAACTGTTCATCATAGCCCTGCACAAAGGATTCACTGACGGTTATATGTAACCGTTCCCCCTCTTAGCCTGTCCTCGTTAACTATACTGTTGCCATCCTCGCTGATAGTATATACTAAGTTGCTTCCTGCGTTTTGGAAATGGGCTTCGCGTCCGACGATTTGCATTTCGATAGGATCACCCCATGTCCCAACTGGGGCCTTGTAGAATCCGTTTGTACCGTTTGCCATGGCCTTAGCTATTTCCGGCACGGCCCATACGCAGCGCTGAGTAAAAATGAGCGTGGTTCCTCTGATTTCGAGTTTGAACTCCTGCTGCACTTTGTCATTCCCTGACCGACTGAAATACTGCGCACCATTGAGACTCTGAATGAGGTCCTCATCAGGGTTCTCGATGACAACCGTCCAAGTCGGGGAAGTACCGTCCCCGATGTTAACATCATCCTCATGCCTCACAACCTTCTGGCCATATTTCGCTTCCAACCGATGCGGACCCGGCGTGACGCTGGACGTGCAGAACAGGCCGGGGCTGTTCGTGAAGTGGCCAACACCCGGTACCGGGCCGCAGCCAAAATTCCCATCGATGTAGAGGTACAACGTCAACTGAGACCTGTTGACCATGGTGATCTGCGCCATCGCATACGCCCTGCCGGATGCTAATGGCAAGGAAAGGCCAAGCGACAGCAAAACCATCAGCAGAATCTTTGAGACTATTTTCATGATAACCCTCCTAAGTCGAATAGACCAGTTTCCCGATGGTGCCAAAATTATTAACTATTATCAATTGTAACATTGCGTATTTTTCAAAAACAGTCAATTAGTGAGTACAGGAAGGCATTTGTTTTTGTCGTCAGTAAAGAAATGGAAATTTTTGGTCTACATGTTTCAACCGGTACTGAGAAGAATCGATGAAAGGAAATATGAAATGTACCGGCTCTCGTGTCCACCTACACTTGCTCGGAGGCATCTTTCTTTTTTAATGATTACGGAAAGAAGTCTTTGATGTGATTATAGCTTTATTCATCCGGCTCAGCTCCGGAGCAGGACATGCGTCTGGACAGCATGGAAGGACGGCTGCAGTATCTGTAAACACGTCACGAGCTGCCTTCAAGCCGTGCTGGCGAGACGGAACCCTACGGCGGGGCAAGTGCGGTCCGGGGGGACGACTAAGAATCCACGACTCGCTGAGCGGCAGCCGCGCGCGCCGCCGCGGTCCCAGCCGCCGCCACGAAAGATCCGGTACCGGCCTGATGAAGGTCCTACAGGATCCGTTACGCTGTCTGATGAATAATTCCCGTACCAGTCCTGACACCACTGCCAGACGTTGCCGTGCATGTCATAGAGACCCCAGGCATTGGGAGAAAAGCTCCCGACTCGAACGGTCTTTCGTCTATTCTCTCCTTTGGGACATCCTGATAAAGGATAATTCCCATTATAGTTCGCTTGTTCCGTTGAAAGGCAGTTTCCTGTATTAAAGGGTGTTGTCGTCCCCGCCCGCGCCGCATATTCCCACTCCGCCTCCGTGGGAAGCCTGTACTTGTCCGTCCCTTCCTGCCGGTTGAGTTTCCGGATAAATTCCTGGACATCGTACCAGGAAACCTGCTCCACGGGGCAGTCGTCGCCGCAATTGGTGAAATGCGACGGATTGCTCCCCATGACAGCCTTCCACTGTCCCTGGGTCACCACTGTTGTCTGCATGTGAAAAGGCCTGCTAATTGTCACTTGGTGCTGTGTCTCATAACTCCACCGACTCGGCTCATTGGAAGGCGAACCCATGGTAAACGTCCCGGCCGGGATAAGGACAAATTTCATACCGATTGAGTTAATAAATTCCTTTTCCGCGGCCATCGGCATTGAAGAAACGAGAATAACGAGCACGATTATTAATAATGTGGTGATGTATCTCATGCCGTCCCCCTTTCTTGACAGTGATTTCACTTTTTTTATAGCCTTTATTCATGGCAGTCAATCGCTAAGAATATCTAGGGCCGAATCATGTGATGCATCTCATAGTAAGGATTACAATATGAAGTCTTGCATAACGAAGATATCTGTCATGTCATTGGTAACAGGAAGAAAGTCGGATTCTATATGAATAGAAAATAAACTGTCCAACCTATGCATGTTTCAAATTGAAATACTGCATTTTCGTTGAGGGTGACGATCTGTTGAGGGGAAGCTGTCAGTAAGTCCATGTCCACCACTCTTCAATCAATCATACTTAATTGAGCTTCGTTAGTCTTCAACAAAAAGGGCTTCAAAATCTCGAGGATTAATTATGGCGATATTCTTGTAGCTTTTCATGGTCAGCAGGTCTTCATCACCGGTAACGATATAATCCGCGCCCGCGTTGATAGCGCAGGCAATAATCATATCATCATTTGGATCCCTGCAAATACTCGGAATATGACCAAGGTTATGAAGTATTTCAAATGCGGCCTCCGTAACTATGGCTGTGATTTCAGAAATGTCAGAGGATGCCAGTTTGAACTTTTTTGAAAGGATACCTTGAAATTCCTGGGTAATATCGTCACACAAAACAAGATTGAAGGCCCGCTTGCGGGCTCGAATTAGAAGGCTGGAACAAAGCCCTTCCGTCAGAAAGGCGGCTATAAGAACATTTGTATCAAATACCGCCTTCACGATATTGCCTTAAATACATCGTCATCCGTAATAAATCCCGCTGCTTTTGCTTTACGACTCAGGCGTTGCTTTACCTGGCGGAATCTGTTTTCCCATAAAAATAGCCCCAAAGACTCTTTCACGATATCGCTTTTATTCCTTCCTGTTTTCCTGGCAAGAACATCCAGCTCGGCGGCCATTTTTCCGGGTAAACTGACAGACAGAACGCTTCTCATGGTACACCTCCGTCACTACAATACACTACAATTGCAAAAGATTCAAGCTGAATAATTCTGCCGATAACGATCGGACGCTTCAAGCCTACCGTTCGGAACATGTTTGTACGAATTAATCATTTGATTATTACTATTCGATGCATGTCTGCTAAAATCGCCGCATGATTGACTTTAGGAACAATAAGTTGTATTATCACTTCATTATCAAGTAGAAATAATTATTTTCAAAATTAGGTACTTGCATTACGAATTGCGGGTTCGATTCCCGCCGCCTCCACCAAATTATTGAATAATATAAAGTACTTGTAAGTTTATTTTTGACCTCTAAATGACCTCTAAAATGCACTATTTTGGCCCTTCTATCTATCAGCATTTGGGTGATGCTTTCGTTTGATCTTTTTGCATACCTTTTAGTCATTTCTGGGTTTGTGTGACCCAGGACCTTTTGGACCTTATCAAATTCAAATCCTCTATCCAGCAACTGACAACCCAATGAATGCCTAATGGCATTGTAAAGTTTAACTTTCCTCATACCCGCTTTTTCACAGGCCACCGACCATATAGCATTAAGATTTTTGTCCGTATACGGCTTACTGGAAATACCGCTGAAACCTGCAGGTGATTCCGGAGGAAGCCAGCACCCTGCTGCATACTGAAAGCTGACCGGGGTTTAAATAACATACCCTGCTGGCATCAATCAATAGATTCTATTTTTTTTCGCATTGTGTCTCCTTTCAATTCAAATTTATGAGCGACATGGAATAATCTGTCACAAACAGCATCGGCGATTGTGGGATCACCGATAAAAGCATGCCAGTCTTTGATCGGCAACTGACTTGCGATAATTGTTGAACCGGTCATATAGCGATCCTCGACAATCTCCATCAGATCTTTCTTATCGGCATCAGATAGTGAGTTTAAGCCGAAATCGTCAATGATCAGCAGTCCGACTTTAGTCAGCTTCTGCAGATATTTTAGATAATTGCCTTCGCCTCTTGCAGCCAGGATATCGCCAAGCATTCTCGGCCAGCGGCTGTAATAAACAGAGAATCCATTCCGGCAGGCCCACTGGCCGAAAGCACATGTCAGGTAACTCTTGCCAACACCGGTTGGCCCTGAGATTAAAATGTTCTGATGTTTTTCCAACCATTGGTTATTCTGTAAAGAAGTAATCTTCGTTTTGGCAATGTTTCTATTCTTGAGATAGTCAATGTTTTCCAGAGCAGCAGAGGGAAACTTCAGCTTTGCCCTCTGCATCAAACGGCGCTGACGATTGTTCTGCCTTTGTATATATTCGTCATCAATCAGCAAGGCGGTAAACTCGTCATGGCTTAAATCCTGATGGTCCGGTTTTGTCCGCCGTTCTTGAAAAGATCTGGCCATACCGTGCAATTTCATTTCATTCATTTTGCTTATTGTCTGCGCGTACACTGTTTCCTCCTTCCAGATAATAATTCGAACCTCTGATGTTTTCGTGATTAATGACGGCGTTGTTTATCTGTGACAAAGGAGTTTGTTTATCCAGCCCTTTCTCGAGAATGGCAGCTACGCTGTTATAGGAATAAGCCCTGTATAGAAGCGCTCTATTGCAGGCAAGATCCAAGCGGGCCGCCGTATATTTGTTCTCAAGCCTGATGATGCCCAGGCATGACTTATATGCCTGCTCAGGAAACTTTCTGGAGTCCATGACCCTTTGAACAAGCGCCTTAACCGATTGCCCGTACTTCGCCGCATAATGCAGAATCCTGTCCGGGGTCCATTCCAGATATTTTTGATGATTCCGGGGCATATGCTCTGGGACGGTTGTATAACCGTAAGGCTTGCTGCTTTTTGCATGACTGCAGATTCTTTTGCCATTGTAATAAACCTCTATCAGGACAGGCGTGGCTTTAATATCCACCTCTTTATGAATGAGCGTATAAGGTACCGAATAATCATGCCCCTCATAGCTGACGTGATAATTAAACTGTACCTTGGCTTTTTTCCATTCAGCAAATTCGTAATGTGCATCCGGAAGTTTAAGCGCATGTGGTTTGTCTAAAAGTTCAAAAAGCTCCTGCCGGCTTTTTTGAAACTTTTTCATTTTTCTTTTGTTAAACTCTTTGAGCAATACACCGATCGCATCATTCAGTTCGCTCAGCGAATAGAAGCGCTCATTGCGCAGCCGGAACAATATCCACCGCTTCGCCAGCTTTATGCCATTCTCAGCTTTGGATTTGTCTTTTGGCCGATAAGGTCTTGCCGGAAAAATCACTGTCCCGTAATGTCTTGCAAACTCCGCATAGGTGGGATTTATATCAGGCTCATATCTGGATGCCCTGCTTACCGCCGATCTGAGATTATCCGGTACCATCGCCCTTGGGCAACACCCAAAATACTCCAGCGCGTTGACATTTAATCTTATCCAGGTTGGCAACTTCTCATCCAGGCAACTCTTGGCAAACATGTAGCTTGATGCGCCCCAGACAGAAACGAAGATTTTTGTATCGGTCTCTGTCCCGGTTGCCCGAGTGATAATCTTTATCGGACTGTCGCTGAAATCAATAAATGTTTTCTCGCCGGCTTTGTGAACCTGGCGCATGCTTAAGTTCAGCTTTTCCCGGTAAGCATTGAACAAATCACAAAAATAGCTGTATTGATAACCAGCCGGGTGCTGTTGCTTGTATTCTTCCCATAAGACAGACAGTGTTGCGTTTGGCCTGCGGATCTCCTGCAGCAACCAGCGGTAATCTGGTTCCTCTCGGTTATTTTTCCCCTTGTTCCTGGGAAACAATCTCCGTTCCAGTTCATCATCACTCATGTCCAATGGCCAGCTCAGCCCGGCAGCGGTAAACCTCATTATATATTGCTGAACTGTAAATCTGCTGATATTGGCAATATCTGATATCTTGGCTTGGGATATCCCGGCTTCAAAATGTAATCTTAAGACTTCTTTTATCTTTCTCATACTGATCCTTACCTGTGCCATACACCCTCCAGTTTTTTAAGAGGGTATTATGGCTGATTAGGTCAATTGTTCAGTATGATTTTTATTCCGCTATGCCAGCAGGCATTTCCGCTAAATCACGGAAACCTGCTGGTTTGTTCCGGAATCACCTGCTGGCATGTTCCGGAATAGGGTGCTGGTTTGCAACGGAATTGGCTGCTGGTTTTGAACGGATTCTCCACTTACCATCCTCTCTCGTAAAAACAGAGGTATTAGCTGGTCATCGTCATCGATTTCAGTATCTGTTTCACATAAGGCGTCAAGCCATACACCCTTTTCTTGTTGGTCTTTGTACTTTCCATTAACTGATTTTCAGCGAAAGCACGCCTTATGATAATTTCATCATCCGTTACACAATCCCACTCAATTGCCCTCAATTCTCCGATCCTGAAACCATATTCCATACCGACCATAAATATCGGTCTATGCCTTTCAGGTATATTGGAAAGCACAATTTCTTACTGTTCCAACGTCAAATATTCTATCTCGGGAAGTTCACCCTTACTGATTTTAGGGAATGGCGGTACTCTTGGAATATCTTCATTCCTCCAGGCCCATCTCATCATAGTCCGCAGACAAGAAACGACGTTATCCTTACCCTTCTCGCATCTCGGAATCCATTTATGAAATTCCATGATGTCGTTGTAGCGTATATTCCGCAAATCCTTGTTACCCAAAAATGAAATAATGAAACGTCTTATCGAATATGAATAGTCCTTAAGTGTGTTTTAATTTTTTTAAGGCATACTATTTTTCTTGCATTGGAGGACTACCCAGGGGAAGACCTTTCCCCTGGACTAATACTTTACGACACTTTTCCCTTAACGGGTCGTATCCCAGATTATCAGAGAATTGAGGAAAAATTGGAGCATCTGATTTTGGATGTGAGATATTTGTGAGAAACTAGGATACAGAATATTAATGAAGTGTATCAGGACCTATTGCCTCATAAATAAATGTTACCGAAGGATAGCTTCATGTGAGGAACGTTGACTCATAATATATGTTACTCAGAGGGAGGAGATTTTTTTAAGTTTTGTTTCCATGGTTTTTCTTAGCAGAAAGGGGTTAAGATTTTCAAGTTGTTTAGAGAGCGAGAGTTTCACTGTTTCAGGCATATGAAGAGATTCCATGACCCTCTGATAAGGTGTTTTGGGTTTGTCATGTTGTTTGACAGTTTTAGAACCTATACGTTCTTTGGCAATGAGTTTCACGGAGGGGCAGAAGAAGTTATGGAAGAGCCTCCATTCATTGCGGTAGAGGTTATTAAGAAGTGGCACGGCCCGAGGATTATCTAATCTCTGGTAGCCGAGCCATTGACGCACATGGGTCCAGTTCTTCTGTTCTACATGTGCGTTGTCATCTTTGTGGTACGGTCTGCTGCGGGTGAATTTTACGGGGTGTTTTCGTTGGGTAAAATGCCTCACGAGGTGATAATTTAAGAACTCTGATCCGTTATCGCAATCGAAGCCAAGGAGTGGGAAGGGGAGCGTTTTTTCTATGTCTTTGATTTGTTGAAGGACACCTGTTTCTCCTTTACCCCACACAGCTCTTTGTTCTGTCCATCCGGTGGCGATGTCCACGCAGTCTATGGTATATGCGTACATTCCCAGCAATGACTCGCCACAATGGGCTACGGTATCGGCTTCAAGGAATCCCGGTTTTGATTCATCCCACTGGTTTGTTTGTATAGGGATTTGTTTTCTCAGGAGGGTCCCTGGCTTTGTAGTGGATCTGCCACGTTTCTTGTATTGTATACGGGTAGGTTGAAGGAGCCTGTCTATGGTGGCCGGGGAGATTTTCACCAGGGCTTCAACAACCGTGGGAGGAAGTTTACCAAAGAGTTGGACATAGCTTGGCAGCCAGAGCGGTAAAATAGCTTTTAGGCGTTTTGAACAGGGGAGATTCGCTGCCAGCCATATCTGTTTTAAGGGCTTCAGAATCTCCTCATTTTGATAAACGGGAGGCTTCCCTCGCTTCTTCGGTCTTGGCTTTGTGAAGCGTTTAAATCTCCTGAGAAGGCGTATGGCATGTTTCCTATGGTATCCGCACGTTGTGCAGAACTCGTTCAGGATAATTGTTTTTTCATGGCGGGAAGCATTTTTATAGCGTAAATGGATTGCCCTGGTGTACTCTTTTTTCGATCGTGGACTCATCGATTACCCTCCTTTCGGAAGTCGATGTTCGGTAACATCGAATTATGAGTCAACGATCTCTTTTATTCACAACCTTGGGTAACATTTAATGTGAGGCAATTCGAGGACGTTTGGTGAGTTGACATCGAGGCCAGCTTAATATATTGTATCAGGTAGCTCCTCCGTAGGTATGTGATGATTGTGTAAGTGGTAAAGAAATATCAGCCAACAATAGGGTTCTCCGGGGGAGATCGTGGCTTATAATTGATTTTAAAGAGCCTGGGACGAAGAAACCCAGGAACGGTAGATATCGGGAGGGAGTTAAAATGCCGAGAAATACCACATTAGGAAAAAATGAAAAAGATCTTGAGAGACTCACAACTGAGGACCAATTGAAATTATTAGAACGGCTTGCGCATCAACTGAGAACAAAACGCCGTACTATGAAAAAAGAATTGAACTGGAGCAAGCTTTACGGCCTCGGCAAGGGATTGTGGAAAGAACAAGATGCACAGGAATATGTAAACAGGGTGAGAGAGGATAGGATATGAGCTTGTCCGATGAGCTCTCTCATCAGATCGACACTGTCTTTATAGATACAGCGCCAATTATTTATTACATAGAAGCCCATCCTGAATTCGGTCCTCTTGCTAAAACGATCGTCAACGCGTTTCAGTAAGGAAATATCAATGCCTTTTCTTCCGTGATAACCATTACAGAGGACTTACCCCTTGACTGTCCGTGTAATTATTGTATATTCGCCATCAGTTATGGGAAGCAGAAAAAGTGGCAGAAAGAGATTCAAGGTTAGACAAATATGAAAAACATATATTTTCAAATTTCAACGCAGGCTAAAGAAGAAATTATTACCCATATCAGGAGCTTTCTGGAAAAGCTTCCCGATTTGTTGTTTGCGTATGTGCATGGTTCTTTCATCACGGACGAGAAATTCAGGGACATTGATGTGGCCATTTATCTGAAAGCAGCCCCCTTATCCGCATTACAAATGGAGCTTGACCTTGAGACAGAACTTACCAATGTTATTAATAAATGTCCTGTAGATATCAGGATATTGAACGACGCCCCACTGTCTTTCCGATATAATGTTATCAAGCACGGGAAATCTCTTGTCGTCATTGATGATGATGCCAGAAGTAATTTCGAAGAATCGACTTTCAGCCATTATTTTGATTTCGCCCCTTATCGAAAACTGTATCTGAAGGAGGCGCTGGGTCGTGGAGTTTAATGAGGACAAGGTAAGGAAGATAACATCTGAGATCCTGATTGCCCTCGGCAGGCTGGAGGATTTACAGAAGCTTTCCGAGGGAACATTTATCGCTGATCCCCATAAAACAGGAAGCGCAAAGTATAATCTGATAGTTGTCATAGAAGGGGCCGTTGATCTTTGCAATCACGTTATAGCAAAAAACAGATTCCGGACACCTGAGGATTATGCCGATACATTCAGGGTAATCACTGAACAGGACGCCTTTGATAAAGAATTCACGACTGCTCTGATCCAGATGGCAAGATTCAGAAACAGACTGGTACACATCTACTGGGACATTGACGATAAAGAACTGTACCGGATCATCCAGACCAGGCTTGGGGATATAAAGCGTTTTTTGAAGGAATTCGGTGCTTTTATTGGAATCTAAGAACTTTTTCGCTTTTCCAACTCGGAATTTTCTCAATAGATTGCCGCTTCCCTTGATGTCGGAGCAGATGCATTTATTACCAATGACAAGAAACTGAGACAGATAAAAGAAATAAAGGTTCTGATTTTAGCAGATTATTTATAAAATCGCCGCCGGTCTCCATATCAGGGTCGTTGGTCATTGTCATTAATAGACACCTATCAGGCATATCTCTCGCGAACACGAGACCTCAAATCTGACCGGTTTAGCAACTTCACCTACCTGCTCTTTGCACGGACAGATACAGGGGAGTTGTTGATTACCGGTTGAAACAAACAGAAAAGGCAGAGCTATTGTGACTCTGCCATCGGTCTACATGTTCACAAGGTGCAGTCTATGATTTTACCGGTTGGGCGATCGTGAAAAATCTCGAATCGGATTTTTTATTTAGTCCTTCTTATACCCTTACTTTTCTGATTCAGCCATTCCATACAACATTTCAATCACTGGTTACTACGAGGTATAGAAAAAGCGGAACTTTAACATAAGATATGTTACACTCAATCGGGTATGTAAGAAGTGTATGAACGATAGGGATGTACAGCACATAGATTTGCTCCAGTGTAAAATCCGGTTCACCTCGAACGCCCAATCCGGTCAAGATCGAACACTGA
This sequence comes from uncultured delta proteobacterium, assembly GCA_963729715.1. GTDB lineage: Bacteria > Desulfobacterota > Syntrophia > Syntrophales > UBA2185 > Fen-1135. The sequence goes on along the minus strand of CAVSPA010000004.1, from coordinate 679,801 downwards.
ATCCGGTGATAATCGAACAGTAAATCCGATTATGCTCGAACATTTTTTTGACATTACCGGATTCGCTGTTCGGTGAAGAACGGATCTTCTCTCTGATGATTCTCCTCCTTATCTGATGTAATAAGTGTCCTCAAAAACATTTGGAGGGCATGGATGAAGAAGAAAGGGAGGAAGTTACCCATGAGGAAACTCAGAGAAATAGCGCGGCTGTTTTTAGAACTGAAGCTGGGTGTGCGCCCGATTGCCAGGGCGTGTGACATTTCGCCATCTACAGCCCATACGTATATGGAGAAACTCAGGGAGCTCGGTGCCGGTTATGGAGAAATTATGGAGATGGATGATGACTCGCTTTCCGATCTTCTGTTTCCCAAGGGAGAGCAGCCGGCGTCAAGGCCATTGCCTGACTTTGTCTACCTGACAGGGGAGATGAAAAAGAAAGGAGTAACGCTTCAACTTCTATATGAAGAGTACAAAAGAGACAATCCCGGAGGATACGAGAGGAGCCAGTTTTATCACCTTTACGGCGAATGGGCCGGGAAGGCGGACCCGGTGATGAGGTTTACCCACAAGGCGGGAGAGAAGATGTTTGTCGACTTTTCCGGAGACAGTCCCCACTATCAGGATCCGGCAACAGGAGAGCGGGTTGATGTTGAACTTTTCGTTTCGGTATTAGGTGCGAGCTCATACATTTTTTCCTGTGCGGCGCCTGATCAGACGGGGAAAAGCTTTGTGAAATGCAACATCAAAGCCTTTGAATTCTACGGAGGATGTCCCGAGAGTATTATTATCGACAATTTGAAAGCCGGAGTTACACATGCCTGTTACTATGATCCGGAAATCAATAAGACCTTTGCAGCAATGGCAGAGCATTACCGCATTGCCGTCATTCCCACAAGAGTGGCAAAACCCAGGGACAAGGCGAAAGTGGAAAATGCAGTCCTTCAAGCCCAGCGAAGGATTGTCGCCGCATTGCGGAACCGGTTGTTCTTTAACATTACGGAACTCAACGAGGCGGTAATGGAAGAAGTGAAGAATCTGAATGCCAGACCCATGACGGGGATAAATAAATCCCGCCTTGACCTCTTTCTCGAAATTGAGAAACCCTTACTGAAACCCCTCCCTGCGGAGAGGTTTGTCATTGCCGCCTGGAAGAAAGCAAAGGTGCACATCGATTACCACATCGAGGTGACAAAGACATACTATAGTGTTCCCTATACCCTGATCGGGGAATACGTGGATATCAGGTATACCGGCACTGTTGTCGAAATATATCACAAGAGCAAACGGGTGGCCTCTCATATGCAGGTAGATAAGCCCGGTGTTTTTGTCACGCAAGACCTCCACATGCCGCATGAGCACCGGCAGTACCTCGAATGGACACCGGCACGGATAAAGTCATGGGGAGAGAAGGTAGGGCCTTACACCAGGGACTTTATGGAAAAGTTAATGGAGAACCGTGCCCACCCGGAACATGGGTTCCGGAGTTGCCTCGGCATAATAAGGCTCTCCAGGACATACTCTTCTCCACGGGTAGAGAAAGCATGTAAAAGAGCATTGGACATAGGGGCATACAATTACCGGAGCGTAAAGTCCATCCTGAAGATGGGACTGGAGGAGGCGGGCCCTGAGGGGAGTGAGATAAAAAAGATCTTCCCCTTACATCCCAATATAAGAGGAAACAACTATTACCATGAGGCATCCCATGATTGAGGCGACTATTGAAAAGCTTATTGCCATGAAGCTCCATGGGATGTCAGAGGGCTTGAGGGAACAGATGAACAGCGCTGAATATCGTGATCTCGGTTTTGAGGAAAGATTCGGCCTTCTTGTCGACAAGGAAAAACTTCACAGGGAGAACCGGCGTATAAAGCTCCTCCTCTCCCATGCACATCTCCGGCACCCCACAGCCTGTCCTGAGAATATCGACTTCAGGACCAGGCGGGGCATAACGAAAGACGCAATACTGAGACTTTCTCAGAATGAGTGGATACGGAATAACCAGAACATCATCATAGTCGGTCCCACCGGTGCAGGGAAAACGTACCTTGCATGTGCCCTGGGGAACAGCGCTATACGGCAGGGAATAAGTACCTTGTATACGAGGCTGCCACGGTTGGGCCGTGAACTGAAAATAGCAAAAGCAGACGGGAGCTATGTGAAACTTCTTCAGCGCCTCCAGAGAATAAAGCTCCTCGTCATCGATGACTGGGGGATAAATCCTTTTACCGATGAAGAAAGAAGGGACTTACTCGAAATCATGGAAGACAGACATAACGTACGGTCCACTATCATTGCCAGTCAGTTCCCTGTCGATACATGGCACGATATCATAGGAGACCCGACTCTTGCAGATGCCATATGTGATCGCGTTGTCCATAATGCGCATAAAATTATATTTACATTAACAGGAGGTTCAATGAGAAAAATACATTCAGGCTTGACTTAGATCGAACACTTTTATACTTAAGTGTCGGCTGGAGAAGAATCATCAAAGAGCCGTTCGGACAAATCGGACTCAGTGTTCGACCACATCGGATTTAGCAGCTCCAGTTACCGGAGCAAATAGTTTGTTAGTATTCAATTAAAGAAGTCCTCAAAGCTACCAGTATCTAACCTGGTATCTCGTATAAGCACAGGAATCACATTGAAGAATAAATGAGATAATGAAATGCCGCTCCCGCTAAAAGATACACTATATCTTTTACTAGCATGCGCCGCTGCAACCGCCACTTTTGCGTGCCTGTGCATCGTATGCCTGGCAATCAAAGAAGGCGCCATAGGCATTGCTTTCCTCTTTGCGAGTGCTGTCCTTCTTTTTATCTGGCCATTCTTGGTGACGTCCATGATGAAATATGCTCAACGGCGCGAATCATTGCAATGGATGAGGAATCTCATTGTCACCGATGACGATGACACTCCGAGAATGAACTTTATTCGTCTCTAGCTTGTCATACTTTCCATTTCTGCGGTAGTTGCTACATTAATAATTACAGCCCATTGCCCATAGATCTCTATGTTCATGGATAATGTCGAGGCGAATTTTAAGATCCCTCCATAATGATTATCTTAAGCATCGTGGAAATTTTTTACGTGTTTGGAGTGGAATGCGGAAAGTCATTTTTCAGTGTGAAGGGCCGTCCGGAAAAATAGAATTCGAAATCGATGGAGAGACTTTTCGGATAAGGGAACCAGGGGAACGCGAATTCCAGATCGCATCCAATACGCTTCTCTGGATCAATTACCGAAACAATCCCTGGATTATCCAGAACAATGGTCTCTGCTTCCGATTATCCGTGACCTGGATTAATAATGGTGGGGAACGGGAAAAAGATATCTTGCTCTTTCATGACCGACAAGTAAACACGGACCTCATTCTGTTCTTAAAAAGCCATTATCCTGACCAGTGCCTTATCGGACCTAATGAGAAGGAAAGGCGTTGGCTGCTCGAGGGGTCTGGTAGGAACGTCTATCGGCTTTATAATTTAGGTTTTACCACAGCACTTGGCATCATCTCTGCTATCCTGATCATCCAAATAATTTTTTTATATCTATCACTTTCCACCTCGCAATTTGTCATTGTCTCAAATACCGATACCTTTTATCGTGCAGGAAAAATCCTGTTCATTATTACCTTGATTCCTCTCAGCCTTCTCATCCTGATTGTCATGAAAGGGCTGATGGTTGTCAAAACAGACCAAGGGGGACTTACTATCCAGAGATTTTTTACGAGGAAAAGCTTGAAGTGGGAGGAGAGCGAGCCTGGTAAAGCCAGGAAAGAGACATCCAGCATTTATACCGGTTTGTTCTGCTATTACTCCGACCATGTGAATATTCTGGCCACGAGCAGTCTGATAGAGGTTTGTCTCAGAACGGGAGCGGGAGAAGCCATTTTTCTAAAAATGGCTTCTGATGAAGCAGGCCGACTTTACCGGGAACTCTATTATCGGGAGAAGGTTTCACTGGAGGAAGCGAGCATAGTGAAGGCGTTTCTTTGAATAAATAAAGGAAGGGATAAGGAGATATGAGGCTACTCCTTATCCCTTTGCAAAAAGATTATAGTTTGAAGACCGGTTCCATCTGCTTGGGGAGGTTCTTACCCGCAGCTCCTGTCGTGAACAGGGAAACCACGGTTGTCAAAATTACGGTTCCTGCGATGGCAAAGAGATAATAAGGGTAAGGCAGTTTGTAAATCTTGAAGTTCTCAAGCAATGGAAGGGCAATATTTGCAACAACTGCAAAGCTAAGTCCGGTCAGCACACCTTCACGGGAGCACCGCTTCCAGAGAAGGCCCATCAAGAAGGTGGGAAGCGTTACAGATGCGAAGAAGCCCCATCCAAGGGTTCCCAAAATAGCTACCGCCCGGCCTCCCCAGTAGCCAAAGCCTATACAAAGAATTATCACGACGACTTGCAGGTAGCGGCCGACTACGATCTGTCTATCGTGGGCTATCTCGTGTCCCATGGCGCCTGCGAGGTCACGGGTGATCGCACCCGAGGCAAGCGAGATGAAAAAGCTCGCCGTGGACACGATTGCAGCGAGCAGCGCCGCCATGATGAGCGCCTGCATGACCCCACCTGTCTTACTCACAAAGAGGAATGCTGCCTTGTCCAGGTCCTTGAGGGGTGGCGCGGCGCCGGTTGCGACCAGATATACAGCACCATAGCCAACGAGGATCCAGACCAGAGACGTGAGTCCGTAGGTCGTCCCGCCGAGAATCCCCGCGAGCTTAAGGTCCTTGGGGTTCTTCACGGCATACATCTTGGTGAGCAGTTGGGGCTGCAACATGACGCCGATGAAGAAGACTACGGCCCAGGTAATCACCAGTTGGAAGGGCAGGCTCCCGGCCCCGTCGACGAAACTCGGACCGAAGTGAGGCGCGTTCATAATGGCGCTGAAATCACCGCCAGTCATGGCAAAAAAGGCGAAGACGACACCCGCAACACCGATAAGCATGACCAGCCCCTGGAAGGCATCGGTCAGGATACTGCCGGACATGCCGGAAAACAGCATGTAGGCGAGCGTCGTACCGAACATTATGATAACCCCCCATTCCTCGGATACTCCGAGCATCTGGTTCATGAGCTTGGCGCCGCCCTTGACCTGCGAAGAAAGGTAGGCAGTGGCCGCCAGAAACAAACCGATAGCGAGGATGCCACGTACCGCCTGGCTCTGGAAGCGGACCCGGGCGATATCAGGAAGCGTTGCCACGTCCGTTACTTCCGCCATGGCGCGCATGCGCTTGCCGATGACCCAGTAACCGTAGGCAAAACCGGGACCGCAGGCGATGGTCATCCAGATGGAGGTGAAGCCGAACTTATAGACCAGACCGGGACCTCCGATAAAGCCGAAGGCGCTCATGACGGCCGCCATGGAGGCTAACCCGATGACAAGCCCACTGAACATCTTGGTGCCGCCGAAGAACCCTTCTGCCGTCTTGGCATACCTGTTCGCATACCAGCCGATTCCTATCGAGATGATAAGAAAAACTATAACATAACCAATAATAAACGGGGATGGTTGAATAAATTGCTCATCCATTATCTCACCTCCTTAGTGAAGTTTCTCTTGAGCGGCGACCTCTTTCATGAACGCGCTCCATTCTTCGTCGGGAACAGCGCTCTTCTTGAAGAGGACCCAGTAAGAGAGGGTTGAGGTCAGGAAGTTACCCAGCCAGAAAAATACTATGGCTCCGAAAAAACCGGGGTGCATTCCCAGGATGAAATCCAACTTCTCTCCTTTTGTCATGTAGACTATTGTAAAGGCAATAGCCTGTGTAACCCCATTCAGCAGTACCGGCCAGATGAGGACTGCCGTGCTGATCTTCTGATTCACCACTGCACCCATCACAAAGTAAACGACGACCAGGACGGCACAGGCCAGAAGACCGCAGTAGATGAGCTGATTACTCTTGCTCAGGGCGCCTTGCCAGCTCGCATAAATGATAAAGGCCCAGAGCAACGCCGCAAGAACCATTAAAAAATCTCGTGCTTTGTCTTCAATAGGGATCATTGCTTTCTTTTCCTCCTTCCATGATTTTTATTCAGTCTTCCAGGAACAAAGACGTAATACTTAATTTGAGGATTGGAAGTTAAAACGATCATATCTAATTCTTCTTTTCAGCGGCCTTTTGCATTTCTTCAAAATCTTTGACTGCCCCTGATGCAGACCAATCTGACTCGCTTCTGTCAGCCTTTTTTTTCGGCTCACCATTTCTGCTGCAGGCACTTAGGAATCCGACACTGACAAGAAATAGCAAGGTCAGCAGGTAGGCAATAAAACGTCTCATCGCAATGTCCCCATTTTGATACTAAAATATTTTACGTGTCTTGCATAAAAATCTTGCACTTTTCAAATAAACCGCTATGTTTTCAGCAATTTTTGCATGGGAAGCGAGAAGAATTGTTAATTGATATACTAATTATTGGTACAAAAATCAAATGCAAAAATAACTTGATGAAAGATCGCTTTCGTGAAATAGGATTTTCCTTATTTATTATAGATTACGTAACTTACCCCATATTGATGATTTCGTTTGTAGAAATGTTGCATTATGAAGGGAGATGGCAAAAAACAAGACTACAAGGAAGAAAGAGATAATTCGTTTTGAATTTTTTAGTAGCTCAAATCTCAACTCTTGTAAGTATTTTGACCTCTAAATGACCTCCAACCATTTTTTTATGTAATATTATTAATAGGTTAGAGTATAAAGAATCGGGTTCGATTCCCGCCGCCTCCACCAATTAGTTATTATAAAATCAAGTAGTTACTAATTCAGGAAGTGCCAAAATCCTTTGGCACTTTTTTGGCGGGTTCAAATTTGATAACTTCTGCTCCCCTCGCCTTGCGGTAAAGGTTCTTCACCTTTTCAGCGTCTGTCTGGAGATGTCGCCTGAAGGCTTTATTCGTGCTGATCTTTGCGCTCCCCATAATGTCCTCGGGAGAAAAGAACTCCGAGAGAGCTGTAACCGATGAGTGCTTCGTTCCACCGTAGAGATCCACGTCGTAAATTTTTAGGTTATGACAGGCCGCTTTCCAATATTTCCAGAGCAGCCGATTACCGAAAGGTTCATCCAGGGCAACGCCGCTGATCCCTGCCGGATGACGGAAGAAGGGAAGTAATCTTTTCCCGGGATCCGCGATGAACTCTCGCGCAAGCTCGATATCTTCATCCAGCATCGGAACGGACTTGTACCTCTTTACCTTTGGGTACGGTATAATGAAATGGCCGATGCTAAGATTGATATCGCATTCCCTGATCTTCAGCATTTCCCCGGGGCGAATAGAAAAATAAGTTGAAAGCCACTTAATTCCTATCCAGACTTTCGGGTTTTTCTCCCATACCAGGCGCTTCACTTCATCCAGGACGGCAAACTGGTCCTCTTTTGACAAGATGTTACGGTACCCGAGTTCCGGCTTGATCGCGGGAAAGTCCGGGATCTCAAAGGCCGGCATGGACTTATCGTTGCGCTTCTTAATCCAGCAGAAGAAGTCGTGGAGTGAAGACTTAATGTTCGCTTTTGTTTTATCGGTGATATCGGTCTGTAGGAGAAAGAAGTCCTCTATGTTCCCATAATTGATTTCCTTGATATTCTGGTTTCCGAAGAACTTGGTGTAGACTACACCACGACATAGTTAATAACACTGTGATTAGAGATGACGCCGTGCGCTATGAGGCGAGAACCGCTTTTATCTGGCTTTATAAATTTTTTTCCAATTTTTGGAGATCGGACCCATTACATAAAAGAGACGATGAGGAGGAAATTCAAATTATAGATGAAGAGTATAATAAGCTTTACAGATATTATCAGTCGTACCTCGGGCATTATTTTCGTAATTTATACAACATCGTTAAATTCATAGAAACCAGCGAAATCCCTGATAAAAAATTTTATACTAATCTGGTTAGAGCCCAATTATCCAGTAGTGAACTCAACTTACTTTTCTATAATTGTCTCAGCATTTATGGCCGGGAGAAATTCAAACCACTAGTTGAAAAATACGCTCTCCTGAAAAACATGGAGGACGGTACACTGCTGAATATTAGGCACAAGAGATTTTACAAAGCTTGTGCTTTTGCTGCTTCCATTTAAAGAAGATGAGACCAACATTCGTTTAAGCTTCCTGCCGCCCACGTATGGGTCATCTGTCTCTCCCAGTGGTCAGCAAACATAGTCAAATGGAAAGACGAATGTATCGTTATTCTTCGATGAGGGCAATGGGAGCATTTCGTGCAATTGAGTTCGGTGATGGTGCGAAAAACACCACGTTCGTAAATGTTACCTTTGGCCGACACTTTGAGGCACCTGATTGCTTTATTCTGTGCACATCAAAAATATGCTCACGGGAAACGATGAATCAATTTGAGAATGCGGATTCATGTGTTGAGATTGTAGAGATTGAACCTTTTTATGAGATCTTAACATATGCCCTCAATTCAATAGTTCCCGTTTCTTTTCAAGGTATTTACGAAGTAGTGTATCAAAACCGGAAAGAAGATTGGAACGGACAAGATTGGGGACGTCACCCAGCAATGATAAAGGAAACCAAATTTGAAAAGCAAGGAGAGCTTAGGGCAATTTGGCAACCTAAATTTAGCAAATCAATTGAATCTATTATTTGCTGCGACGATAGGCTATGTTCCTTTTGCAGAAATGTATCTGTATAAATACTTGTAGGTATACTTAATAATTATGGTCAAAATTCGGTATTTTTAAGAGTATTACCATTATCTTAAAGATAATCGGTATTCGTGAAATAATTCTTGCAACACTTGTTGCTAACACCTAACAAATAGAGTCAAAAAGTTTAAATTTTGCGCATTACCGATGGAAACATGTAATAGTCACTCCCTAAATTCTACCACTCGCTTCTGATGGCAAGAGGGGCAGAAAGGGCGGCGCTTATTGACGCTTTTCTAAGGTTGTCGCCGGTTAAACGTGCCCTGCTGAGAGATACTTTCCGTTCACGGTTTCTGAAGATGATTAAAGGGCAAGCAGACTGTGGTTTGAATTATGAAACACCCTTTGAGACCGTTTATTTATCTGTCAAAATCACTGACATTGTCAGTGGTGGGGTGTGGGGGCGGAGGCCCCACACCTTAAGTGAACCAACAATGTTGGTGAACAATATTTTAGAATAGCCGTTTCAACCCTTAGCAGGCAAGGCGAAGGACATTGTCCGTAGGCTTGCCGCATTTTGAAGGCCACCGACAAGGTCGGTGGTAGTTTACTGGCAATCATCAACTATATGAACACACTTCAGTGTGCAAGAAAATTGAGTTATCTATTTATCAGAGGGACGTAAAAGGCAATCTCCGGTTGCACCCGGGATTCGGCGTCACCAACTTCACGCTATGTTAGACGTTAGAGCAAGTTTCTTATGTCTTCGGGGTATTCCGGCCTCTCAGACATAAAGATTAATTCAGGATCAACAAATTCCCTGAGTACAAATAATTCTCTGTAAGTCGGATAACGCGTTTCTCCTTTCACCCTGGAAATGTTGAGACCGAAATTACAATTATTTGCAATTTTTTCAACAGTCACACCGGGATGATAGGACTCCAAGTACATAATGCCCTTTTCATCAAACCTGAATATGCCCATGTTCGTAACAACGGCCTCAGGTCCACAATCTGCAAAGGGGCTATTTTTTAAAGCTTCTCTCTTGGGCTTCCATTCTCTTTTTTTCCAATCCCAGCACCACCAGCCCGGCGTAGTTGTGTATTCATTTCTTTCGACGAATCTTCTCTTTTCCTGAAGCATAATGAAGACGGTCCTTTTTGCCATGGTCCCAATGTCTGAGTTGCCGCCGCTCCCCGTTAGGCGATTATCTGGTTTGAAATAATTATCACCAATACAGGTGACGTTGACCCCCCCGAATTGATCGATGGCTGCTCCTCCGAGGAACCCAAGCGATACGTAACCCCGCTGAAGATAATAAGCGAAAGTATCTACTAATCCTCCCAGGGTGGATGCCATATAACTCGCTCTGCCATCGCAAACACTCATAGGGGTATGCATGGTCTTTCCGTCACATATCCCAGCTTCATAAATCAGAGCCGCATGGGGGGCATGAAGCAGGTTTGCTGTCATGATGCCGACCATAGGGAGACCCGTGCCGGCAAAAACGATATCGCTGTCCTTGACCTCATGTGAGCATGCAATGGCCATTAACTCGGGCAAAGCGAATTCGCCGATCTTTGCTGGTTCATCCGGAATTATTTCCAATATGGCGACTAGTTCTTCAATAGATTTACTTGACATTTTTCCCCCTTAAAAAGTTAAAAACCACTTTTCATCACGGATAAGGGCATTCTCATCATCGGTGAAGGTTTCTTGCCCCTTACCAGCTTTTGGCTATAACCCAGCACACTGTCCGCTTTAAGATCGAGTAATCTTTTCGTGCCCACCTTGTCTAAAAAAGCATCCCAGGACGCCGGTTCAAATACCCATTCATTTAACCATTGTTTTAGATCCTGCGAGTTTCGAGAGGCCTGATCCATGGCCCGAATGAACTGTGCGTCGTAGTCATAAAAATAAGGCGTACCACTCGGGTAGGCCCCGTAAGGAATCTGTACAATACAATCTACGACAAAATAGGGGATCTGATTGGATTCCGGCAGGCGCCGCAGCTCAGCCTCTGAAATGATTTCCTCACAAGTGAGAACCACTTTGTCACTTGCAAAGGCCATCTCTTTGTCCAGCGTACTGATGCCTCTCCATCTTGCTGTCCCTTTTTCACCGGCTTGGGACACATGAATGACGGCAAGCTCCGGTCTGATGGCCGGCAGAAGATAGACGGTGCCTTCTTTGAAAAATGGGTCCTCGATGGGGACGAACTTTTTATCAGCTATCCTCGGGTTTTTACCATTACGAAGACCAGCCTTTCCGAGGGCATCATAATCAGGGTTGTAGAGGTCGGACCCGGGGGGTGCAAAATATGGCATGAAGGGGCTGCCTACTGCACCCGCCAGGAATCGTAAAGCCATGGCTCCATGCGCGTATTCTTCCAGGATCAACTTCCCTTGCTTATATCGATTGCCTGACTGAATGTCGAGTTTTCCCGCCATCTCGCCCCAGCCGGTCCAACTCGATTCATGAATAGCCATCGCGTCGGCTGCATTCAGCATCCAAGATGTCAGACAACCATGAGGATCAATATTATGGATATCTTTAAGCCCGTGTCTTATGGTTTCCCAAACCCAGGCAACAGGATTCCGGTTCATTGCTGTGAATCCACCTGTACACATCATAATACCATCGTGCATGTATTTTTTGACGGCCTCTTCCAATGATAAAATCTCGGCCTTCTTGGCTTTTATATGTCGTCCGTTCATGGTTATTCTTCTCCTAAGACATTTTTACTGAGTCTTTTTAAACATGTAGGCCTTAGTTTCTAAACCTGTCCCTTTCAGGACTAACTTAGATCTGTCGCTGCAGCGGATATGTATTCGACGATCTTCTTCAGGGGTGTTCCGGGGCCAAAAACTTCGGCAATGCCTGCCTTCTTCAGCGCTGGAATGTCTTCGGGAGCTACGGTCCCGCCGAAGACTACCTTGATGTCGCCGCAATTCTCCTCTCGCAGCAGTTTGATGACCTTGGGCGCAAGCTCGAGATGGTTTCCAGATAGAGAACTCAGGCCGATGAAATCGACATCTTCCTGTATTGCCGTCTTTACAATGTTCGGCGGCATCTGGTTACCGACATAAATCACTTCTATTCCTGCATCGCGAAGTGCGCGTGCGACGACGATGCTTCCCCGCCAGTGGGCATCCATCCCCAGACGCGCCATCAGCATTCGACATTTTCGCATTTCTTATTCTCCTTTCAAGTTTGATTCTGAAATTAAAAAAGATATTAGATTTTGATTATGATATAAATAGCCTCGTTGGCGGTCGGATCGGTTTGCCGAAAGTCGAATTTATGGTTATAGCTGCAACCAAAGAAATCCCAATCCAACCGGCAACAAACAAAGACCAAACCCGTGCCATGCAATGCATTCCTTTAGTTTGTTTTAGTAGATTTTCGGCATTTCAATTAACCGAAGATATTTTTGTAATATGCCGTTCCCTTAAAACAGGGGAGGATTCCAAACCCCGTAGACTTTTCTCAAGGCTTGTGATATTTCTCCCTCTGTCACATAAACCTTTACTCCCTCCACGAGCAGTTCCATAAGGTTTAGTCCCTCTTCACATCCGCGGGTAACCGCATCCAACGTCTTCTGCACCTGCAGGGAATCTCTCTTTCTTCTGATCCTTTTGAGTTTAGCTTCCTGTATCTTAAGCGTCTTCGGCAAGCGAAAGAGCTTGATCGGAAGTTTTTCATTCTCTATCTGAAAACAATTTACACCGACGATGGGCATTTCTCCGGACTCGACTTTCGATTGATATTGAAAAGCGGCCGCTGATATTTCATCGTGAATCCACCCTTTCTCTACGGATTTGACAATACCTCCCATCGAATCAATGTCAGCCAGAATGCTGGCTATACTTTCTTCCATTTGACGGGTCAAAGATTCCAGGAAATAGGAGCCTCCTAAGGGATCCACCACATTGGTCACACCGGTCTCAGACTGCAGGATCTGCTGGGTCCTCAAAGCCGTGAGAGAGGACAGCTCTGTCGGCACGCACAGTGCTTCATCATAGGCGTCGACATGGACGGACTGTGCTCCGCCCAAAACCGCCGCAAGGGCATGATAAGAGGCGCGGGCAATGTTATTCAAGGGCTGCTGGGCTGTCAGCGCCACTCCAGCTGTTTGGACGTGAAACCTGAACATCAGGGAGCGGGGATCTTTCGGAGAGAAACGTTCCTTCATGATTTTGCAGTAGATACGCCGTGCAGCACGATACTTAGCGATTTCCTCAAAGAAGTCGTTGTGGGCGGAGAGGAAAAAGCTCAACCGTGGCGCAAATACGTCAATATCGTGTCCCCGTCTAATCAACTCCTCCGAGCAAGCAACGGCATTGGCAATCATAAAGGCGATTTCCTGAGGGGCCGTGCATCCTGCCTCGCGGTAGTTGTATCCCGAGAAGCTTATAGGATTCCATCGCGGTACGTATTTCGTGCAGAATTCAATGGCGTCGCAACTCAGCCTGAAGGAGACCTTTGGGGGCGTAACGCCGGGAGCGATGGTGATAGCTGTTTCCATCAGAAAATCATTCTGACTTGTTCCCGCCAGTTTGTTCAGTGGCACCCCTCTGTTCTGGGCATTTGCAAAATACATCGATTGGATTGATATGTTGCAGATGGGTTGGCATGTTACGAGAGAAACGCTGACTTCATCAATGGGAATGCCCTCGAAAAGTATGCGCATATCTTCAATGGAATCGATTGAGACGCCTCCACGCCCTACATCAGCATAAACATCGGGGTCATCACTGTTGTAGCCCCGCAAAGTCGGGTAATCGAAAACACCGTTTATCCCTGTTGCACCCTGTTGAAGGAGGAACTTATACCGTTTATTCGTTTCTTCCGGCGGCCCGAAACCGGCCAATTGCCGGTGTGTCCAAGTACGGCCTCTGTACATTGTGGGATGGACCCCTCGAACATACGGATCCCCTCCCGGAAAACCGAGATCACGAATGTAATCCAAGTTGTACAGATCTTTCGGTGTATAAAGGGGCTTCACTTCAAAACCTGATAAGGTCTCAAATTTCTTCTTGAGCTCCTTATGGCAGGAATAAACTTCGTCAATCCACGCCGCACCAGCTTTCCCGATTTTTTCCACTTCATCGTTATTAAATAGAGCGGTAGTCACCTTACTGTCCTCCTTTGCATATTAGGTTTTACGCCAACGACAGATTGCACAGAGAATGCCAATAAGATGCTCTTGCGGTGAAACTCAAAAACGTTTTTTAATATTAATCAGTTAGAATAATATCCGAGATAATAAACCAAGACCATGGAGAGGAAAATGTGAAGATATTCCACGAATATAGAATTCAAATAGATGATCATGCTGATCTCAAATGAGCATTTAAGAAAGAGAATCCCAATTATTAAAGGCTAATAAATAAATGTGGAAAAAGATCACAGGCAAGGTGAAAATATTTCACAATTGAGGTAATATGACGAAAGTTTATGAAAGATCCATTTTCTTCATTAAATACCGTAAAGAAAAACGATCTAGGTTCAGGAGCCTTGCTGCCTTTGATTTGTTTCCTCCTGCCTTGAGAAGGGTTTTCTTTACGAGTTGCTTTTTGACTGTAAACGTGAATTTATTGATATCCAGCCCGTCTTCGGGGATCTCAATATCCACAATCGGGGTAAAGTGCGGGTTTACACCCCTCTCCTCCAATACTTCGCGGGGCAGGTGCTTGCTCATGATCAAACCAGGATTATCGATAATCATGATTCTCTCGATTGTGTTTCTCAGTTCCCTCACGTTTCCCGGCCACGAATAACTCATCATAATGCGAACAGCCTCTTCGTCTATTCCCCTCACGATTTTTCTGTAGCTTTGATTGAACTCATCAATAAAATATTTTGCGAGAAGACTGATGTCTTCCCTGCGTTCTCGCAGAGGGGGAAGGTAAATATTGATGACGTTTAACCTATAAAAAAGATCCTCTCTAAATTTATTTTGACGAATATCCTCGCGAAGATTGTGATTCGTTACGGCGACAATCCGGGCATTAACTTGAATCGTCTGATGCCCGCCTAACCTTCTCAGTTTTCTTTCCTGCAGCACATTTAAAATCTTCGACTGCATGGCAACATCCATGTCACCGATCTCATCGAGAAATAACGTACCGCCGTTTGCCTGCTCAATAAGGCCTCTTTTCGTTTTTTTCGCATCGGTGAATGCTCCCTGCTCATAGCCGAACAACTCGCTCTCCAATAGCGTATAAGGTATCGATGAGCAATTGATCTCGACAAAAGGCCCTTCGGACCTTGAACTGTTATAGTGAATAGCCTTTGCAGCCAGTTCTTTTCCTGTTCCGCTTTCGCCTTGGATAAGTACGGTTGGCGAATCGATCTCGGCAACTTTCTTGATCATGCCTAGCGTCTTCAGAATAGCCTTACTCTTGCCGATAATTCTAGCAGTCTCATACAGCGACCTGGTTCTATCCCTAAAATCCTCCACCTCTCTTTTTAATTTATGGGTTTCCAGTGCAAGTTTTATTATGGTTGAGATGTGTTTAGTTTTGAAGGGCTTGCTGATGTAGTCAAAGGCACCAAGTTTCATTGCGGTGACAGCATTTTCGATTGTACCGTATCCTGTCATCATGATGACGATGACGTCATCATTCACCGTTTTCATCTTCTCAAGGACATCAATGCCATTGGCGTCCGGAAGTCTGACATCCAGCAATACAAGATCGATATTTTCTTTTTCAAAAAAAGAGAGACCTTCTTTACCGGTTTCGGCAGTAAGAACTCTGTAACCTTCATTACTAAGTGCTGATCTTAATGAACTCCTTATGAGGCTCTGGTCATCAACAATGAGAACGCTGTTCAAAACCATTCACCCCCATTACAAAATACACAAATCCTCAGAAGAGATCTTTCGGCAATCCTGTGGCAGCAAGATTGTAAACTTTGTACCCTTTCCTTCCTCAGAATCAACCCGTATCAATCCATTATGTTCCTTTATGATACTGTGAGTAATGGAGAGTCCCAGGCCGGTTCCATCACTGTGAGTGGTGAAGAATGGGTCGAAAATCCGATCTTTATATGCAGTGTATATACCAGTCCCGGTATCGCTGATGGTAATCATGATGCATTGACCTTTGACAGGTGCATTCTCCTGACGATAAACGTTCGTTTCAACAGTAAGACGCCCGCCTTCCGGCATTGCCTGAATTGCGTTTATAACGACGTTTAGAATTCCTTGCCTTATTCTTTCTCGATCCACATAAGCGATGGGCAGCTTATCACAAAATTTGCCGGTCAGTTCAATATTCTGTTTATTGCACTGTTTGCTGATCAGGGAAGAAATACTTTTCAAGATATCATTAATCTCGACGGGCTCATAATTAAGTTGCCTAGGCTTTGCAAAGACGAGGAGATCAGCGATTAACTTTTCCAGCCTTTCAATTTCGTCGTTGGCCTGATTTATCAAGTCGCAGTCAACTTTAGATAGCCGCTTCTTACTCCGGAGCATGTCCAGTACCACACCGATTCCGGTGAGAGGATTCCTGATTTCATGTGCCACACCGGCCGCAAGTTCTCCCAACGAGATCAACCGAGTCATTCTCTGCAAATACTCATCCCTTCTGCGTTCATTCGTTATGTCCCGAATAAGAAACATGAAACCGACAAGATCACCTTCCTCATTCATGATTTGGGAGGTGCTTGTGCTAAGTATGATGTCCTGATTATTGCTCCTCGTAAGGGTATATTCCCACCCTTTAATATTTATATGCTGTTTGAGGGTTTTGCTTATTCTTTCATTCCATTCAG
This sequence comes from uncultured delta proteobacterium, assembly GCA_963729715.1. Taxonomy (GTDB): domain Bacteria; phylum Desulfobacterota; class Syntrophia; order Syntrophales; family UBA2185; genus Fen-1135. The sequence continues at coordinate 663,398 of CAVSPA010000004.1, read as the reverse complement.
AAGATTCGAAAATATCCCCTATAAATTTATTCATTGCATCCGGTCTGTTTATATCGAACATTTTTTCTACTGCCGGATTTACTGAGGTTATCCGGCCGATAACATCCACTGTCAGGATTCCATCAACAGAACTCTTTAAAACATTTTCGGAAAATTTTTTCTCATTCAACAATGCTTCTACAAGTCTCGAATTTTCAATAATGATACTCGCGTAATTGGCGAGAATTGAAAGTGATTCGAGTTCCTTTTCGTTGATTTCAGGTTCATTGCGTTTCTTGTCCACACCCAAAATACCTATAATATCACCCTTAATTTTCAATGGTACATACAGCGTGCAGCCACGCCCCATTCTGTTAGTAACTCTCTTGTCCAGTTCCGTCACAACCGGATCGGAGTAAAAGTTCTTCACGAGAATGGGTTTACCCCAAAGGATTACCTTAGTTTCGATGCAGTCGTGCTTAGTCATATCAAACGGTCTTTGCATTACGAATTTCTCTTTTTCAGGAGAAAATCCTGTAATGTATTTACATTCGAGTTTTTTGTTCTCCTTGTTTATAAGATAGACGGAGCATCTGTTGAAATAAAGGTCCTTCTTTACCGTTTCCATGATAACGTTTAGTACCCTTTCGACTGAAGATGGTTCAGTCAAAAGCGTGCTTATTCTATGGACATGGGAGAGAATATGATCGGTTATTTCGTAATTCATAAGAGAATTTATTTTAAAGGCATCTTAGGTCTCTTAATAAACTTATAAGCATTCTATCGAGTCAAATAAGCCGGTCTCTCCGATGCTATGTTGAGGTCTGTTTTCTCTGCTTCACCACATAGCCCGGTGGCAATAGATTTTAACCATGTGTCTGTTGGCCCCAAAACCTTCACATAACTTGTGACAAATATCATTATTATCCGGATAATAACATCATTGATAGCTGATTGAAGTCAAGCGCTATCATCGAAATTGACATTTTGCTGGCTTCAGGAAGTTGTGATTATAGAAAACATTGAACAAAACACTGTCAAAATTCATGTTTTTAAGAAAATATTACTACGAAAATAAAACCGTATATCAGGCAGCTACAGGTAGTTTTTCCACTTTGACCTCATAACCTAAAGCACTGATCCTTGATGTTAAACGTCTGACAAGATGTTGTTCATTTAATTTGTCGAAATAATCAGCACCAAGTTTATTGTAGGTGCGATGCTCTTTGATAACATGGTAAGCCATGATTAAGATGGTGTGTCCGACAGCAACGGCTGCCCGTTTCTTCCCTCTTCTTGCCGCCAGGCGGCGGTACCTGGCGCTCAAGTAAGTATTTTTTGTTTTGGACGCTGCCCATGCAGCCTCCACCAGGAGGCTTTTCAGCCATTTGTTCCCCTGTGTCACTTTGCCGCTTCTTCGTTTTCCCGCACTTTCATTGTTGCCCGGACTGGCTCCCGCCCAGGAAGAGATGTGTGCATCTGAGGGAAAGTGCGACATATCTACTCCGATCTCGGCGATGATACGTTCAGTAAATTTTTTTTTACACCTGGAATGGTCTGCAGCCTTTCAGCTTCCTCTTGGAAAGGTTCCATCCTCTTCTCTATCTCTGTGTCCAGCTTCTCGATGGCCTCGTCATACGAGGCAACCATCTGAAGCGTCAGTCTCAAGATGAGACGGTGATGATCCGTAATGTAACCTTCCAGGGATTTTTCCAGTTCCTCGATCTTATTCCGGAGACGCCCTCTGGCGAGATCAGCCATTTCCTGCGGGCTCATGTCATCCTCGATCAGGTGCTGGATCATGTTCCGGGCAGATACCCCGTTGATATCAGATGCAACTGAAGAGAGCTTTATATTGGCATCCTCCAGAAACTTCTGAATGCGGTTTATCTCCGAAGAGCGCTTCTGCGTAAGTTTCTCACGGTAGCGAGTGAGGTCTCTCAACTCCCGGATCGGCTTGGGCGGGATGAAGCTCGCCTTGACCAGGCCGTGACGAAGGAGCTGGGCAAGCCATTCGCAATCTTTCACGTCGGTCTTCCGTCCGGGAACGTTTTTCACATCTCTGGCATTGGCCAGAATGATCTCCATGCTGTCCTCCAGGATGTTGAATACCGGCTTCCAGTAAACCCCGGTACTTTCCACGACTGCATGGGTGCAGCCTTCAGATACCAGCCAGTCACGGCAGGCAAGAAGATCACGGGTCATGGTGGAAAATGTCTTAACGGTTGTCCTCGGTTTCTCATTGGGTTTGCCTACCGCCAGGCACACCACAATGTTCTTCTTGTGGACATCGATGCCGCAGCATCTCTCAATAATGGCTTCCATAATCATGTCTCCTTTCTCTTTAAAAAAGGGGGCAGATTATCGATTAAAAATTTACTACGCGTACTCCCAGACGGGGTAACAATTTGTGGTTCTTTTAATCTGCCCGGGTCAGATTTTTAAACGGGGTATTACCACCAAAATAAAAAACGACCCGCTTCCTTTTGAAGAAAGGATATAATGTCAAAGAGCTTCAAACAACTTATTTTCATGCCTTCGTGGTGCCCTCACGGGCATGTGGATTTTTAAGATAATCAGTATTCTCTTAAAAAAATAACTGTCGGAATTCATCATTTTCCGAGATTCAGAGTTAGGGGACATTGTTCTTCAGATTTTGGTTGTATTTTTACCGTAATGTGGTAAAATTGCATACCATGATTCCGAGAAACATTACCTCAACAATCTTAGAGGCTTTATCTGACACACCTATCGTTTTCCTGAGGGGTGCGCGGCAAACGGGGAAAACCACCCTTGTCAAGGAGCTTGCGAAATCCAGCCACCCTGCTGAATATATTACTCTTGATAGCGCCGGCACACTTTCCGCAGCAAGTTCGGATCCCGAAGGCTTTATCCGGGGTCTCGAAAAGCCCGTCATTATAGATGAGGTACAAAGGGTTCCTCAATTGTTGCTCGCAATCAAGGAAGACGTTGATCGTGAGCGTAAACCTGGGAAATATGTTCTAACAGGTTCCTCAAACGTGCTGACTATGCCTCGGGTAGCGGACTCCCTGGCCGGGAGGATGGAAGTTATAACCCTGTGGCCATTATCTCAGGGGGAGATTGAGGGGGAAAAAGAAAATTTCATTGATATCCTCTTCAGCAGTAAGCCCCGTTTCCGGCACACCGACGAAAATATCAGAAACCTCATGAAAAGAATTACTGCCGGAGGTTATCCGGAACCAGTCCAGAGGAAAGAGGAAAAGAGAAGAACTGCATGGTTCGATTCGTATTTGACCACAATCATAGAGCGGGATGTCAAGGAACTGGTTAACGTCCATGACATATCCGTGATCACCCGACTTCTCAAACTCCTTGCGTCAAGGGTATCAGCGATCAGGGACCAGTCTGAAATATCGCGAGGTGTGGGCATACCCAACAGTTCTGTCGTTCGGTACATGTCCATGCTGGAAATGATCTTCCTGATCCAGCTGCTCCCCGCATGGACCACTAACCTGAGCAAACGTGTAATCAGATCGCCCCGTCTTTTTTTTACGGATACGGGGCTCGCCTGTTTTCTTACGGGACTGAATTCAGATCATCTGGAAAGCAATCACACGCTTGCCGGGAATCTGTTTGAGAATTTTGTCGGATCTGAGTTAAGCAAACAGGCCTCGTGGTGTCAGTCAAGGATCAGACTCTATCATTATCGGACAAGCACAGGTCAGGAAATAGACCTTGTATTGGAGGACAGCGCGGGCAGGATTTGCGGAATAGAGATAAAACTATCATCAACAGCTGCCGAAAAACACTTTAATTGCTTAAAGGTCCTGCAGAAAGATATCGGGGACAGATTCATTGCAGGCATAACCCTGTACACCGGGAATCAAATCATACCTTTCGGAAAGAAGCTGTTTGCCGTTCCGGTTTCGGCGATGTGGATTTCTTGAAAGGCAGAACAAGGGTTTCCAATTCAAAAGATAAGCTGAAAATAATGTAATGCATCTGGAAGCAGAAAATCAGGTCTCCCCGCGTACCCGGAGGAAGTGGGTGGAACCGTCGCCGTCGCAGCATCCCTTGTGTATATCACGTAAAATAATCAACCCCGTATAATTCGCCGTTTTCCGGATACAGAATATAGTGAAAGGTATTCTTGTGTGTCAAGACAATTCAAATACAATGAATGCAGTGGGTAGTGCACTTGAAGAAGTGCCTGAATAGAAATGTTGTTGATAATTCGAAGCAGGCTGCCGAGCAGGAGGTAAAACCTCATAAGGCGCTTATCTATTCAGTAAGCCAGACTTTATTGCTTATCCGTTTAGGAGAATTGAGAGAGTATGAGTGATAGGCCGATCTGATGCAGACATCCGGCATGCCTCTAAATGGCATGCCGGAATGTTGCAACCGCAAGAGACTTATGCCTTAAGGAGCAAGCCATTTTTGCTCGCAAAGCGCTCACCGACAAAATATTCCTTAGGAATCATAGCGTGGATACCGAGGGTATAATCGACAACCTGAGTCACGTGTAAATCCACTGCCATGCTGCAGAAAGCGTATGCTTCACCCTTAGAGAGACCGTAATAGCTATTTAAGAACTTTATGGCCTTTCTTACGGCCATCCTGCAGGATTCCATCAGGTCTGTGTGCATCCCCATGGTGATCCAATGAGTGGGGGATGACGCCATGGGCCATTCCACCAGAGCCTTGAGATCCCTGCGTACTGTTAGTCTCATGGTGATGGTTCTGAAAGCTCCTTCCAGGCCATTCAAATCTACCTCACCATGGGCTTGGGCAAGGTGCGAATCTCCCGTTTTTAATCCCGCACCCTTTACCCACACAGGCAGATAAAGAACAGTTCCAGCTACAAGATCCTTGTTGTCCAGGTTCCCACCGTGCTTCCCAGGCGGCACATTGCTCCACATTCCCGGCTCAGGTAACTCAACGCCTATAGTGCCAGGGAATGGTCTAATTGGTATTTCTATTCCTGGTAAGAATTCAAACTTCATCTTCTTAAGGTCTATTCGATACCACCTGACCTCACCTTTTGGGAAATCGTCCGCGAGAAGGCCCAGCTTCATGAATGATGTCTCAGGGTAGAGGTTGAATCCATAAGTGTTGGGTACGATGTCCAAGATCTCAATCTGAAGAATATCACCGGGCTCTGCATCTTCCACATAGACCGGACCGGTCAGATGGTGGTGGCCTGCGCCCCTTTTCAGCTTTTTCGCTGCAGTGGTTGGATCGGGATAGATATAGGTTTCCGGAGTCCTCTCTATCACCTCCTTGTACCACCTCATCCAGTCGTTGATGTCTGCGCCAGGAACCATTTTCCCCATCAAGTGGGTTCCTGTTTCGACTTCCACGACCTCACCTGACTTCATGCGAAGGACAGGGGGTGTGGAATTATCCCAGTACCCATCTGTAGACGTCATAGGGTTACATCCCAAGACACGGGTGTTCCCGCCCGCCACTTTTCTACCCACATCGATGGCTGTTGCTGTCTGGAAATTTACACCACTCACAGCTGCAGCAGCTCCAATAGCGGCACTATATTTTAAAAATGTCCTCCTATCTACCTCCGTTGCCCCTTTATCCTTTTTCTCTTCTTCCATACTGCACCCCCTTAATGATAAAAATCGTGAATTCTTGTAATCTCGTTATGAGAATCTTTGAAGATTTTAAATAATAAAGTCATATCAGTCAATATAATTACCCATAAATGACGAATTACCTACACCCAATACTATACTTTAGACCAGAATTCTGCCACTTCTTCACTGTTACCATTTGTAATGTTGTATTGATGCAACGAATCAGAAAATCAACATAACAGCTTGCTATATTGTAGTTCATGATTGAAGCAGTTTAAAGATATATATATCCCCCTGAGGCAAGATTGATTATTCAGTTAAGACAATAAGGGGGAATATATTCATGAAGAAAGCATGCACAGGGAAAATAGGAAGGGTAAAGGAAGATACGCTGATCGTGACAATAGAATCGGTTTGGAGATGAACAGAGGGTACTGTACCACCACAGACGGAAGGGATATAAAGCCTTTCAGATTTGACAATACGAGGGCGGGGCTTGACAGGCTCTGGAGCATGATTGTTGTGAATAAGAACAGGTTCAGATGCAATGAGGTGATCGTAGGATACGAATCAACAGGTCCCTATGGTGAACCCATCGGCCATTACCTGTCAAAGAAGCCCGTGACGGTAGTCCAGGTTAATCCCATGCACACAAAGAGGGTAAAAGAGATAAACGACAACTCTCCGCTGAAGACAGATGACAAGGATCCCCGGGTACTGGCGGATATTATACTATTGGGGCACTCACTGAGCATTGTGATCCCGGAAGGTGATGCGGCCTACTTGAAGAGATTGAACAACTCGAGGGAGAGGCATGTCGGGGAACGTACGGCCCTTCTCAATCAGTTGCAGCAACTGGTCTTTCTCTTGTTTCCCGAATTCAGAAGGGTGATAAAGGATATACAGGTCAAGACAGCTCTCTATATACTCAATAAATATCTCACACCTGAAATCATAGGCGGTTTAAAAAAGGAAGAGCTTGGCAAAGAGATAAGGAAGAGGAGCAGGGGTAAATTCAGGGAAAGCCATGCGGAGATGCTTATCAGACTCGCAAAGAATACCATTGGTATCAGGGAAGGGGCCGCAGGTTTGTCCATGGATATAAGGCATATCCTCATTCAATTGGAGCTGGTTGATAGACTACAAGGAAGAAGCAAATGATGTCTCCACCTTGTATAATCAAAATCGTTTAGTAGATGCATAAAAACTTAATAGCATATGTTAAATAAGAATAATATAAATACGTGTTGCGTTGGTTGCAGTAGACCGTTTTCACCGTGGGGCAGAGCCCGTTTGGTAGCTTGGGTCGCTGCGACCTTCTCCAAATTAAACCCGAACAGTTGCCAGGGACTTAAACAGATCCCGCATCTTTCGCAAGGAAGGGAAAAGGAGAACAAAACATGAAAGAGGAGAAAACATTTATCGGTATCGATGTTTCGAAGGAGAAACTTGATGTAGGAGTAAGGCCTCAGGTGGATTTTATGACATTTGCCAATACGGAAGACGGCATATCTTTGCTGACGGATTTCGTAAAGTCAAAACAGCCGGAGCTAATTGTGCTTGAAGCCACAGGGGGGTTGGAAATGGCTGCTCTCAGATCCCTGGTTGTTGCAAAGCTTCCCGCAGTTTGTGTCAATCCCAGACAGGTGAGAGATTTTGCCAAAGCTATGGGTGTTCTGGCCAAGACGGATAAAATTGACGCCCATGTTATTGCACGATTTGCAGATTCGGTGAGGCCGGAGATAAGGCCATTAAAGACCGAGGAAACGGAAATGCTGGATGCTTTTAATACCAGGCGCAGCCAGATCATCATAATGTTGACGGCTGAGAAAAACCGTTTGACCACAGCTTCGAAGTGGACGAAAAAAGATATAGAAAGAAGCATTAAAGGGCTGGAGAAGGCACTTGCCAAAATCAACCGTGAGGTTGAAAATCTTATCAAAAAAAGCCCGCATTGGCGGCATATGGACAAGATCCTGCAAAGTGTTCCCGAGATATAACCCAAAGTTGTGGACAGGATAAAAAGAAGGCGTATCCTAAATAAGTGTAGTTTAACTTAAAGCCCCCTTGGCGAGAGGGGAGAAAGAAGGATACGCCCATGGAGAATAATGAACGAGATTATCTGGAAAAGCAAGTTAAAGAAGAATCAAAAAGCGCATTGGAGTTAATTATCCGGGAAGGCGCCTGTCGGATGTTGCAGGCGGCCATAGAGAATGAGATAAGTGAGTACATTGAGAGTTTCAAGGATGCGAGAGATAATGGTGGTCGGCGCATGGTTGTGAGGAACGGGTCCTTACCGGAAAGAGAGATTGTGACTGGCATTGGGCCATTGCAAGTGAAACAGCCCCGCATTCACGACAAGAGAGAAGGCGAGGCTTTTACCAGCACTATTTTGCCGAGATATATGAGAAGAGTTCCATCAATAGACGCTTTAATACCGGCACTCTATCTTAAGGGGATCTCCACTGGGGATTTCAGTGAGGCACTAGAATCCATATTAGGAAAGAACGCAACGGGGCTTTCCGCCACAAATATTGTTCGATTAAAGACTCTCTGGGGACAAGATTATGAAAACTGGGCGGGGCGGGATCTTGCCCATAAGCGATACGTTTATTTCTGGGCAGACGGCATTTATTTCAATGTTCGTTTGGGAGATGTGGAGAACAAGCGGCAATGCATCTTGGTCATTATGGGGACATTGGAAGACGGGAAGAAGGAACTTGTTTCCCTTCTTGACGGATACCGGGAGAGCAAACAGGTTTGGCAGGAGATGCTGCGCGATCTCAAGCAAAGGGGGCTTAAAGAAGGTCCTAAGTTGGCGGTTGGTGACGGCGGCTTGGGATTCTGGGCAGCCCTTCGGGAGGAGTTTCCGGAAACAATAGAGCAGCGTTGCTGGGTTCATAAGACTGCCAATATCCTGGATAAGATGCCAAAGAGCGTTCAACCGAGAGCCAAGGTTCATATCTGCGACATGTATATGGCTCCGACCAGGGATGAAGCCTTTAGAGCCTATGATTATTTCTTATCTCAATATCAGGCAAAATATGAAAAAGCATGCGAGTGTTTAAGAAAAGACAAAGAAAGTCTTTTTGCTTTTTATGATTTCCCGGCAGAGCACTGGCGTCATATCCGGTCTACAAATCCTATCGAATCAACCTTTGCCACTGTGAGGCTTCGCACAAAACGGACAAAAGGTTGTGGCTCAAGATTGGCAACACTTACCATGGTTTTCAAATTGGCCATGGAAGCAGAAAAGACTTGGCAGAGAATCAGGGGGCATAACCTTATCTGCAAGGTCATTGAAGGAATCAGATTTGTTGATGGTGTAATAATGAAAGAAGCTGCTTGAATTTGAAAAGGGTCAGGATACGTTGAAAAATGTCTCATCCACAACTATTGACAATATCCCAGTGTTCCCGGTGTTGGGCCTGTTATGTCATTGACCGTCCTTGCTGATCTGCCGGAGATTGGAACAATGAACCGAAGGCAGATAGCGGCCCTTGTTGGAGTTGCACCTCTGAATCGGGATAGTGGCAAATACAAAGGCAAGCGTACCATCTGGGGCGGCAGGGCAAGAATCCGTTCCGTATTATACATGTGTGTCATATCAGGCATTTGTCACAACCCCAAGATAAAAGCTTTTTATAACAGGTTGATCAGCTCTGGGAAGAAACACAAAGTTGCCATTACTGCCTGCATGAGGAAGCTTATGATTATCCTCAATACAATGATCAAAAATGGTACCTGTTGGAATGAATCGGGCTGTTAAAATACTACTTGACGTGAAACACAGTTGCTACCAAGCTTATAGATTAATTAATCTCCAAGTGTCTTGATGTCAGATTGAACGTAATACAATCAGTTTTCTGTTAGATAAATCTGAACTCCTGCGTTCTACTTTATAATATATTGCTTCAGCTCTTTCTGAACTTGCTCGGCCTTGGTCGTATCACCAAGAGACTCGTAACATCTGTGAAGCATGGTAAGCGATCTGCCGCGATAGCTGAAGATGCCTGCTTCTCGAGATTCACCCGAATCAACCGCCATGTTTCGCACATGTTCGAAATACTCTGCAGCTTTTGCGAATTCTTTTTTCGAAAAATACAACAGACCGATATCAAAGCAGACCTTTATGTCTTTTGGATCGAGAGAAAATACCGTTTCATAAGCCTTGATAGACTTGTCGATGTCGTCTTGCTCCTTATCATAATCCGCGGCAGATTTATCAATCATGGCTTTCTGATTATAGGCATATCCAACCGAATTCCAAGCTTCCATATTTTTTTTATCAATGGCGACAATTCTCTTGGACATGCGTATGGTATCGTCAAAGTGATAAGACGAAGAATATGATGAAACCCGTGAGAGCATCTGCTGCACCAAAAAAGGTTTCAAGAAGAATAGAAGCGTTGCAACAATGAATACGGTCAACAGCCATCGTATACCAAGTGACCATGCACGATGATGACTATGACCATGTTCGTATGCGAATTCCTTTGAGTCCGTTTTTTGTCCCATAGCATTTATGCAAGCATCATCAGTATGAATCCGAGAACAATCAAAATGTTTCCCGCCACGAAGCTCATAACATTTTCAATGCGCGCGGTTTTTGATGTCAGGTTTTTAAACATGCTGGTCGAAAACCCCAAGACCAGAACGGGAATACTCTGGCCTATCGCAAAACTGATAAATACCAAGCTGGAATACAGCCACGACCCTTTCATAATCACTAGGCTGCCAATGATCATCAGCGCGGCCCCGCAGGCCGGACATGCAGGCGTCTCCAGAAATGCAAAAAGCACCCCGAATATGAACGCCGAATGGATTGTCTTCGTATGTTTAATGGCCGTCTCGCAACGATCATGAAACCAGCCTTGCTTCACGGGAATGAGACCCGCAAAGATAATCCCCAAGATCAGCAACACAATGCCAAGAATAAAATAGAGATATTGACTTATCTTGAGAAGTTTACCGGTTAAATTGGAAACAAACCCGAGGGCAAATCCCAGAAGGGTATAAACGGCGATGAGGCCGCATGCAAACGAAAGAGACAGAAGAACGCTTCTCCTTCTTGATTTCCCCGCTGCGGTAATATATCCCCATATTACGGGAAGCCTCACAATTGTGCATGAACTTAAAGATGCCAATATGCCCACAAAGGCTATACCAGCCAACACTGCCGCCAGTGAATGATCAAGCAATAATAAATTCTGAATAAGAAAATCCATACTGGATAATTTGACAGGATTTGGTTTGAGTGGACCGGTTTCTCCCTATACGGTGGGTTAAGGTTTGCATTCTCCACCTACCGCCATTATTCCCGGCGAATCTGCGATATTAAATTTATATACCAGATTCTTTTTGGCAATGCACCTCAATTATCGTTGGAAAGAGTGTAGGCTTTTTGAATTTGACCACGTGAATATTTCAGGAAGGAGTGTGTGTTTTTCTTTTATACTTAGCAAGGCAACCCTTTTTGTTGGCTTCACTAAGTCCTCAAGATGAATACGGTTGGAATGATGAAGATTACGAGTAGAAACCTTTAATTATGGCATACCTACACTTATTCAGTTTGAATTATTTAGTGCTGAGAAGCCTCGCTGCTTCTTTCATCGCTTCAGCTTTTCTTAGCCTTGTCAGTTCCTCTGCTGATTCCTGGAAATTTTCAAGGGCGTTGAAAAATTGGTCGAGTACATCACCGTTGTAACTTGGCACCACGAAAAGATGTGCATGCGGAATTCTTGTGCCCCTTGCCCAGAGAAAAATGAAGTCGGAATTAAATTTGTTCATCATCCGGTTGGCAACAACCTTAGCCATCTTAAAAAGACTTGCATTTTCTTCATCAGCGAGCTCATGCCACCACTGGACATGCCGCTTTGGAACTACCAGGCAGTGACCCTTTGTGTAAGGGTGGATATCCAGTATGCAGATGGAAAGCTCATCTTCATAAATCCTATATGCTTCTGCCTTACCCGCCACGATGTCACAAAATACACAACCTTTCTTCTGCTCCATTTATATTCCCCTTTTCATTGAATTCACAAAAATTACGGCAAGACATAGCTCCACCTGAATATCTAACAATCTATTGCGTCAAGTTAAGCAATTAAGTCCTGCAATCCTTCTTGGAGTTTCTTAATGGCCTCATTGATCTCATCCGTTTGACCATGCGTCTTCCATAACAAGGCGTCTATGGTGGAGAGTTCTTCTTTTACGTAATTAATCGCCTGTTTTCGAATTTCTTCGATTGCCGTGTTGATGCGTTCCTCCCACTGGGCGGCATGGCGCGAGAGGTTAGCCTCCACTTCGCGGGGAATCTCGCTAATAAAATGCTTCTCAAAAAGACCCCTGAAAATGAACATGGGGATAAGAAACCAGATAAGATCGAAATGGAAGTCAAATGATCTTATCGTCTTGATGTCGGGGTGATCGGGTTCCGATACCTCGATTTTCCAGTCCGCATCAGCGAGCCTCACGCCAAGGACTTTTTTGATATTTTTACCCAGAAGATTTCGGAAGGCTTCGATTGATCTGGATAAACTTGCGTGTGCCTTGTTGAGAGTGCCATAGAAATGTCTATGCTCTGTTTTGGAAATATACTTCATCTCCTCTGTCATGCGGTCTGCAAGCCACTCTTCATATCTCCGGGTGAGTTTCCAGAGATTAACTTTCCACGTGGGAAGCTCTTTTTCCAAATCTTCAGAAAGTGTTTTCCTAAGAGGCCTCTGAAAATTATCAAGGTAATTCATAATAAGGGTTCGAGTCTGTCTCTGGTTCTCGCGGGCAATAATAGTTAGTTCCTCACGTATCAGATCAAAATTAACCTTTTCATCGAAAATCTGTTTACGCAGTAAATCTCGATCATACTCAGCCTGCAAAGATGTTTTCAGGGCAATATCGAGATAGCAGAGACAGTCTTTTATCAGGGACTGCATCTTGTACTGGAGGATTTTCCTGAACTCGAAATCACGGTTTAAGGACAACATGTAGAGAAGTCCTACTTCTAGGCGATCCTTGCATTGCTCTGTCTTCACACGGGTCGAGTATACATAGATCGGTAATCGCCGGTTTAATTCTCGCTGAATCGTTTGCTCAAAAAATTCTATGACTTCGTTCTGCTGTTCCGGCGATAGAAGGTCAGCTTTTGTGAGGAGTATGACTATATTCGGTGTATGCTGCATCAGCTCCCGAATCAATTGCACGTCATTGTCCGAAAGGGGTCGATCGGAGCTTATGGCAAGTATGGCAGTGCCAACATGGGGAAGCCAATTTTCAGAGGTTTCGACGTGATATTTGAAGACACTTCCCAAGCCGGGGGTATCCACCAAGCGGAGACCGGCATAAGCCCTAAGAGACGGAAGCTCAATATCTACAACCTCTACGTTTTTATTATTTGATGGATTTTCGGCTTCAGAGGTAAAAGTTCCAATATCGTTAATGCTAATCTCGGATGTCCTGCCGTCAAAATATCTTATAAAGACTTGTTCTTTTTCTCCATATTGAAGGCGGGTAATCACCGTAGTAACCGGTATGACACCAACGGGAAGGATTGATTTGCCTATAAGACTATTGATGAAAGAACTTTTACCTGCCTTAAACTGACCAAGGATCGCCACATCAATGGACGGGTTCTGGACAAGTAACTTCTCGCAGGCTTCTATCTGGCGGTTCAGGGAAAGAATGGAAAATCTGTCGCAAAGCTCAAGAACGTCTTTCAGTGACCGCTGTGAAACATCCTGAGTGCGGGCAGTATCTGACATAAAAAAACTCCTCCAGAATAACGCTGGTAGGAGTTATCAGCCTTGTCGGCGGTTTGTTTGCGGGTGAACTCCATCACCTTTCTTGCAGTCAAACAAATTCAGGTTATCTTGTCAAGCGGATACCTTAAAAGAACCTCAACATAACTCTGGTGATTTCCATTTGAAATGCCTATTCCGATGATTCCGCCACTCGATTCCGAAGGAAGCGGCCACCCTGTTCCGATTCAAAGCGCCAGGGTGTTCCGGTTGATTCCGCCACCCCTTGTCGGAGCATAGCGACGCTGGTTTTTAGCTCTTTCTCATAGAAGCTTTTTCAGGTCAAGCCGGCATATTTTTTTCTCAGGGAGCCTCCTTTCATGGACAGGTTTATTTTATGGGCGTTATGGATCAACCGGTCAAGGATAGCATCGGCGATGGTGGGATCGCCGATCTGTTCATGCCAGTGCTCCACGGGGAGTTGACTGGCGACGATAGTAGAGGCGTGGCCATGTCTTTCCTCAACGACCTCCAGGAGGTCTCTTCGTTCGGCATCGGTCATGGGAGCAAGGCCGAGATCGTCAATCACCAGGACATGGGCCTTGGCGAGTTTGTTGATGGTCTTGCCGTAGCTTCCGTCTCCCCTGGCCAGGACCATCTGGTATGAGAACGCGGGGGATCGGACGTAGAGAGCACGGTATCCTTCCCGACAAGCCTTGTTGGTCAGAGCGCAGGCGAGGAAGGTTTTTCCCGCACCGGTGGGGCCGGTGATAATAATGTTGTGGTGTCGTTTGACCCAATCGCAGGAGCTGAGGCTCATCATAACTGAGCGATCGAGTCCCCGCGGGGTTTTATAGTCGATATCCTCAATGCAGGCATTGAGTTTCATCCGGGCATTTTTCAGATATCGTTCCAATCGGTTGTTTTCTTTCCAGGTCCATTGACGATCTACAATAAGACCGAAACGTTCTGCGAAGGAGAGCTTATCCATATCCGGCTGGTTTTGCTGATCGGCGAAGGCCTCCGCCATGCCCGTCAGTTTCAGTTCATAAAGTTTGTTTATGGTCTGTTGATCAAGCATCGACAGCCTCCTCTTGCTGGTAATATTCCCTTCCCCGGATGTTGTAATGGAGGATCGGTTTTTCGGAAGAGAGGGATTCCGGCAACTCCTGTTTGTCAAGGTTGGTTTTCAGGATCGATTCGACGCTCTTGTAACTGTAGGCCCTCAGCAGCAGGGAACGTCCACAGGCTGCCTCCACCCGCTCGGATGAGTATCGCTTTACCAGCCTCATGATGCCCAGACAGGAGCGGAAACCCTGCTCCGGATGTTTACGGTTCTCCATGATGCAGGAAGCCAGATTACGGGTGTTGGGACCGTTTTTACCTGCCCAGTCCATGATCCGGGAAGGAGTCCATTCTAAATATTTTTGGTGTGCCTTGGGCATATGTTCTGCCAGCGTTGTGTGCGCACCTCTGTGGTAACTTCTCGGATGGGTTGCGACGCGACGGTTTTTGAACAACGCCTCGATGGTGGTCGCCGTGAAGCGGACCTCCACCTGTTCTTTTACAAGTTGATAGGGAACACTGTAATAGTGACCGTCGATCTCGATGTGGTAATCGATGTTGACTCTCGCCTTCTTCCATTCGGCATATTCATAAGGAGAAGAAGGCAGCGGTTTCAAAGCTGGCCGGTCAATGGTTTCGTAAAGACTCCTCCGGGTGCCGTCCATCTTTTGGAACTTGCGGCTGTTCATGTCCTGAAGCTTTTCGGCAATAGCCCGGTTCAGTTCCACGATGCCGAAGAAAGTGTGGTTCCGAAGCGCCGCCAAGATCCACCGTTCCGCCACAAAAACCGCCGATTCTGCTTTGGCCTTGTCCTTCGGTTTGGCGATGCGGGTGGGAATGACTACCGCTCCATAATGTTCCGCCAGATCATGATAGGTCGGATTGATGTCCGGTTCGTAGGTGCAGGGTTTGTTCACGCCGGATTTGAGATTGTCGGGAACAAGGATCTCCGGGACGCCCTCGAAGAAGTTAAATGCCCGGATATGGGCATCGACCCAGGAAGGAAGATCCTGCGAGAAAGAGGCCCACGCAAACGTGTAGCTGCTGGCGCCCAAGGCGGCGATAAAAAGATGCGCCTCTTTTATTTGCCCGGAAACCGGATCCGTAACAGGGATCGTCTGACCGGCATAGTCAACAAAGACCTTTTCCCCGGCCCGATGGGTCTGGCGCAGGCAAACATCCAGCTTGCCCGTCCACTGGCGATAAAGGAGACAGAACTGACTGTATTGATACCCATCCGGGTTGGCTGCTCTATATTCCAGCCACAGAAGATATAGGGTTACCCCCTTGCGGTTCAGCTCCTTACGGAGGTACTCCATTGCGGGTAGTCCTCCCTTGTCAGGGGCTTTTGTTGGTGCTGGCGGAAACATCAGCGCTTCAAGGGAGCCGTCATCGAGATCGGGGCTCAGAGGCCAACTCAGACCGGCGTTTTGAGCGCGTGCCAAGTATCCCCTGATTGTGCTCCGGGCGATATTGCAGCTTTGTGAAATCTGCTGGTTGGAGAACTTTTTCTCCCACTTCAATCGTAGAACTTCTTTTATGGTGCGCATGGATAACCTTTCTGCCGCCACGGTGTCCTCCTGGGTTTTTGTCAGGAGTCCTAACGGCTTTCATCGGATTTATCCAGCGTCGTTTATCCCTTCATCAGGGGTGGCGGATTGGATCGGAATCGGGTGGCGCTTTCCGTCATATTCGGGTGGCGGAATGAATCATATTAGGGTGGCGCTTTCAATCATATTCGGGTGGCGGCTTGCGTCGGAATACTCATTGAAACCCCCATGCCGACCAGTCGGCACAAAAAAGAATGAAAATTATGGTTGCATCCGAGGTCTCTGTTCGTTTATTAGATGGCATAGTTTGAATACCGTGGAACAAAGGTCGAACCTTACTGGTGGTTTAAGACCCCGGATTTGAAACTGACCTAAGCCAGTTATAAGAACAAACCAATGTTGCCATAGAGCACGCAGGAGAAATTTTTAAAACCTCAACTGGCTGCTCCACATGTAAAGAGGAGGTACTATTTGGATAATTAATTTTCAGGAGAAAGTGTGTTCTTTTTGCAAACAATGCGAATTAACGAGTACAGGAGAACTCTACTACGGAAACAAAAAGTGGCAGATTGATGCTTACAGCTATGCAGCACTAAACTTGACAACAGCCGCCAGATTAAGTCTGGCCTGGGAGAATGCAGGATTTCATGGATTCAAGTCCAAGATGTCCAGAAACATGCTCTTGAACTGATCGAAATATTCAGCCCCTTTCTGAGGTGCGGACGAAGGCAACTCCAAAGTAAGGGTGTGAATTCTCCTCTCCATCCCCGCGTAATTGCCGAGCGAGCCCGGAAAAACCTGATACCTACGGAAAGGCAGGCCATTTTCTCTGCTGACCTTTTTCATCCAGATCACTATAGAATCAAAATCAGATGATGGACCGTCATAATCGTAACACCCGAGTGGAGAATGAATACTGATAATATGGGTGGGCTTGAACCTGTTGATGAGGGCAATCTGGAACTTTGTCTCACTCTCACTATTTGCATCGGGCCCCGAATAGTATCTACCCTTTTTACCCTGCTTCCAATCTTTCGTCGGGAAATTCCTATTGACGTCCACTCCTCGGCCATTAGTTCTTTTTTGAGGTTTTGAAAAGAAGCCATCGGGATTGATAAGGGGTGCTACAATGATCATTTTATCTCGATATAGTTCCGGGTTCTCCTTAAGGAATTGCGCGAGCCTGAACAAGATGTAAACGGGAGGACTTTCATCTCCGTGTACACCTCCCAAGAAGAGCACGATCTGTCCCGATTTTTTTCCGAACGTAGTAAAGACGAGTGGCTTGTTACCCCCAGATTTTCGATAATATTCCCAATCGAGTTTCTCGGTACCCAAATCGTTCCAGCCGAGATTTTCGAAATGCCTTCTAAGGTCAGATGCGAATTTCTGAAATTCTCCGGGTTTCTTACCGACTTCCGCTGAAGCAATATCCCCAAAAAAGAAAATCAAACAAAGTAAAGCGATTGTTACTCCGAATAGTGCTATGTTACGTTTCATGTTACCGCTGAGGTCGTCCCCCTTGATTCTTTTGTAATTATTTACGGGGCTTCTTTTATCTCCGATTGAAACGTTGTATTGGAAGGTAGAAAACAAGAGTCTCTCTATCAAAGAAGATGTTCTAAAATCTTATTTCTTCATTGGCTGTATGAGAAAAATTTCAAATTCTCTATTTTTCTTGTTTTCTCGTCATTTCCAGCAATTTGTGTCGATATATGTAAACCAATAAATAAAAGGCAGATACGAGTCCCAAGATTATGAGAATTACGGTAATTCTCATGGTTCTCACACTATCTCCACTTACTGAAAGCAAAATAGTGCCGAATAACCGGCCAACAGTCGAAACGCCTATAAACGTCCAGATATTCATCTGGCTCAAACCTATTATGTAACAAAGAGCAGCCTTGGGGAACCCGGGAATCAGAAAAAGAATAAAGCAAACCAGAGGGCCTCGCGCCTCTATGAAGTGATCGTACTTTTTTATAAGCGAGGGCTTTACCAGCCTTCTTACAAGTGGCAAACCGTATGCCCTTGAAAGAATAAAGGCCAACCATGAACCAATGCTGAGACCAATTGTCGAATAAATTGTTCCTACGACGGGGCCATAGAGATAGCCGCCAACGAATCCAGAAATTTCTGCAGGAATTGCTCCCGCGACTAATACCTGAAAGATTTGAATAACAATGAAGACGAGATCATCGTAAGGATGAAAAGATTCGATGAAAGCGACAAGTTTTTCATTATAATATATAAAATAATCATAATAATGATAGTTAAAGTATAGTTTAATTCCTAGGATAAGAATTAAGATGATAAAAGAAATCTTGAGGATGAGGCGTTTATTCATCAGTTTTGTCCATGTATTTTGTTCATTGGGTGGTCTGTAGCTTAGCAACACAAAAATACGGGGCATGTACAAACTTTTTACTGTCGAACATGCCCCTAAACCTATTCTCAATTCAAGTCAAGATAAATACCTGCAAAGGGTGCCTTGTCCGCATCATCGGGCATCAATGATTGCCAGTTGACAGCGTATCTAATGCCCCGCATCAGTTGCGTTGGCCGATTATTGTTCCGAATATTTCCAACGTATTGATAGACACCGGCTAGTAATTCTCCGCTAGCACTTCATAATAGGATTGAGGATGTTTGCACGCCGGGCATTCAGATGGAGCAGCGGAGCCGTCGAAAATGTAACCACAATTAATACAGTGCCATTTCACTGGGGCATTCTTTTTGAATACTTCATTCTAATTTCAAATCATTTTAGAGCTTGATTAATCTTGTTTCTAAGAAATCTGGAACCATTCCAGGTTGTAATTCCAAAAAAAATGAAAACACAACCCTTGTCACGAAATCCGGCGGTGTTTCTTATCTTGCCTGCAGTCTCGGCAGTATCCGTAATACTCCAATCTATTGCTAGTGATTATAAAACCATTTTCCTTCTCATTTCATTCTGGTCAACAGAGGGGGGGATCTTGTAATCGATGATCTTCCCGCATCTTTCACAGATCAGATTGATGTGCTCGTTAAGATCCGCCTTGCAACGGTTCTCCACCCCATCAAACTGAAGAGTTTTGATGATGCCATGCCATGAAAATTCACTGATGGTCGCATAGGTTCTAGATAGGCTCAGGCTTCTGCTCCTCTTTCTTGCTTCCTTGTATATGAAGCGTGCACCCGGATGAAGATGCCCCTTCTCGAGTAAAACGTCAATGATAGCAAGTCTTTGAGGTGTGATTCTCAATCCTCGCTCTTTCAATTTGTGAATGATTGAATCTTTTGTCATTATATTTTATCTGGAACCATTCCAGATTACTATAGTACGTACTCTCTCTTTGTTGTTTGTCAAGACATTCTTTTAGGTTAATAGGCAAAGAGATATTTCAAACATTACCAGTTGTCCGGGAAGAGGTTTGCACACCTTCCTGATTTTGATGTGCAACGAGAATCTTGTGAGAATGGGGGGAAATCAAATACGAGCAAATCCTAAAAAATGCAAAGATGTTGATCTTGAGCGTAACCATGATCAGTTCTGACGTTAAAGCTCCGGAAACTACTCGTCAAAAATCGCGGTACATAGCATATTCCAATTCAAACCCTCCCATAGTCAAAGAAGACAAGAATCTCTCGTAGTCTGCCAAAGATTCGTATGGCCCATGGATGCCTTTCATTCTCGACCATGAGACTGTGTCGTAATAGATTAGGCACTTTGTAACATAAGCGCTCTTTGACAAAAAAATATTAGGAAATCGTCACCGGCCGTAACATGAAAGGATTTCAGGCGCTGTCAACTCATATCCGTGTCTGCTTTTCTGCTTTGTGGCATGCACAGGTAGACTTACCTGTCACATCACACGGGAACTGGAACCGTATTCAAGGCTACCAGCTTTTCTCTCAGTACCTCACTCCGACCATTCAGACACCCGATCTCTTGCCTTCACATTTTTTGAAACTTTGCAATCCAAATTTGCAGAAATTTCCCCATGAGGAAAAGTCATACCACCATGCCTCACCCGTATGACCCTTAGCCTTAAAATCGTCGCTCAGTTCTCTCAGCATCTTGAATAGCGCATGCTTCCCGGGAAAATCAGGATCATCTTCAGGCAAATTACCCTTGCTGCCCAAGACATAGACTTGATGTCCCTGATCTCCATTACGAAAACCCTGCCCGGTATTTGCAGAAATTAATTTTTTCAGCCCCATATAAATCAATTCTTTCTCTGCTATCGGAACATTTTGAAACATGAAACATTCTCCTAACGTTTATTTGTGATAATGTCATGTGTCTTGCTTTCTCTCATGGATCTCAACAATCAGTACATATCCACGGAAGAACTGGATGGAGCCTGCCGCAGCTCCTGTGGGGTGAGCTGTCTTTATAAGTTATCGGCCTTTTTTATCGAGGCACCATTTCACCCCGCCCCGGCAGGCAATGAAGAGGAAAACGAAACTGTAGAGGACAGCCAACTCGCCTTTGTTGATTGCCGGAAAGAGGTTGGCTCCCATTTGGAACTTCCAGTGGAATTGAAAATAAGCCACGGCCATCGTGCCGCTGCAGAGAAAAGCCGCCGCGCGCGTCTTAAACCCGAGCAGCACCGTCAGCCCGCAGGAGAGTTCGATGATTCCGCCGAACCAGAGTTGGGACCACATCGGTGGTGGCATTTCGGAAAGCACCCCTAGAATTTTCTGGGCGCCGTGGAACGAGAACATGAATCCCGTCATGATGCGCAACAGGGCGTAAGCGTGGTCCGCGTACTTTTCAAGCCATTTCATAAGCGCACTCTCCAATCATCTAATTGGAAATAGATTACAGATAAGAATAAGTCGATTTTTCATATCAACCTCTTTCATTACTGACTAAATAATCTATCCAATAAAAAAGGTTCAAAGCGGAAGATGCCGGGGGTCGCTGTTCGACCAATGGGCCTGCGCATCTATCGACAGGAACTTCACTTTTCACTTCAGTATAAGAAGAAGAGGTCTAATGTGTCAATGAAATAGTAACGTAAGATGCGGATGGTGTGTCAGTGATCACCTGAAGGACATTATCACCACGCATAATCATCACACTAAAAGGTGGCAGCACTTATTCCTTATGGCGTGAAAGCTGTCGCGCCCAAAGTGTCAGCCAGATGACGACAAATAGCATCATTCCGACGCAGAGCTTAAATGCCACCATTGCCCACAGCCAGATAGTACGAATTTCCGGCCATGTAGCGCCTGCACCCCAAAAGCAAAGTACTCCTGCCGGCTGCCTGGTCATGATCAGCATATAAGCGAGCCACTGAATCAGCAGGACACAATAGAAGATTAACAACGTCCACCATCCAGCCACTGCCGCCGTTCGCACTTTCTTTATGAACATATCATCCATGGTGATCCCCTTTCTCCGCACTCAATTCCTATAGTCAAATAGATGATGCCTTCAAAGGCTCCTTAGTAAAGCGCGCATCAACATCTGTGAGAAAATGTCCGGATTTGTTCCTTTTGCGTTGAAACCAATGTGTTTCGTCTTACTGCTCTCCGTGACCTTAATCTTTGATATGCGGTCAATGACAACGACATGTTGATCCCTGACTGAAAGATCCGCATGGAAGCCAAGCAACTCGAAAGCCTTCTCAATGATCATCATATGCCGATCCGTTACTTCCCTGTCCGTGGTCAGACCGGATGTGAAGTTAAACAGATCCCAGATCAAGCCGACGGAAATCTCCATCTCTTCTTCCCCCAGTATTTTATAATTTGCATATCCGAGATAACATGCACATAGTGAAAATGTGGGGAGAATTGATAAATCATAAATTTCGCCTTTTGCCTGAATGTCCACGGGTATCGTCCCCTTCTTAACCACCTTGATGCCGGAAAGGTGGTGTAGCATCTTACGCTCCGACACGGGCATCATCGGGCCGGATTCCCAATGCTTTTCATGCGAATCCTTATTTCTCATGAGTTCACCTCCCATGCACCTTTTGCTATATCCGCTTATACCCGCATTGCGTCTTCAATTGGTTACGCTCAATATTTATTCTATGTGCGATTTTGCTATTCTGACAGCGAGATTTTTATCCTTTGTAAACAGCCTCCATTTCATTTCGGATGAGTGAATGCCGGCTCCTTTGTCCTGACCTCTACTATAATACCAGTCTCCAAAGCGTTCAACAGTAGAAAACGGATGATTGCCTGTACATTGTACTCCGTGAGGATTAATCTCCTTGAAAAAAATAGTTTCGTCGGGGACTTCGTCATAAGACAGGTCATCAGGCAATGAGATTTGAGATACGTCAATGCCGTCTGCTTCCTTCTTATCCAACCATTCAGAGACCTTCATTGGCTGTCTTCTCCCTGATCGTTTTCTAATCCCGATAATATAGAATGGGTACTCATACGCAATCAGGGATATCATGATTTATGTCTACGAAAAACCTGATGATAGACTGCGAAAATGCCGGTTGACTTGATCGAAGTTTCCTTCTCTGAAGTGACAATAGATGAAGAACAGCCTTCTGCGTCAATGAAATAGTGAGCAAGATATGCGGGTGGAACGGAAGATCCGCTAGGCGCCCTTGTCTTTTTTTTTAAGCCCTGCCATCAGAAGGTCGGGGTGACATGGCGTCCTAATATCGTGATCAGCAATAAAGCGACGGCTGCTGCTACGACGCATATATATATCAATAATCATCCCAGACATCTAGGGCGTAAGGAACGACCAGGATCACAACGAAAATAAGTCACCAAAGAGTCTTCATGCGTGATCGATAAGCCATTGCGCATTAAATTAACCGAGAGTTTCTCATTGCCGCAGCGCCGTAATCAGCAACTGCGGCAATGAGGTTCTACTCTGTGATTTTCCTTTCCGGATGTGAATCCGGAACTCGCACGGCAAACCGCTGCAGATTTTTCTGCCTCAGAACCGCCACACAGAGGCAGTCTATCGGACCGGCCCACGCATCGATGCTGGGCGGCCAGGCAGTTGCAGGCTCTTGCCGGTATTCGTGACCTTCGTGCCGTCTACTTTCAGGATGGAGATGTCTCTGTCAAGGAAGTTGCCTACGTAGATGTACTTTCCATCCGGACTGAAGACTGCCCCCTCGGGAAGCCCCCGCACCTCCACCTCACCCACCTTTGTCACCTTCTTACCGTCGATCTTTAGCACCGCCACGCTGCCGTTGCGTTTGTAGAACCACGCGGTCTTGGCCGAGTTGCCACCCCCTATTAAGATTGCCACGGCGATCTTACCCGTGGGGCTGATAACCAAGCCTTCCGGCGCATCCCCGACCACAACATGGTCGATGACGCGCGGGGGGGTTGCCTCGATGTCGATTATGCTTACGGTGTCCACCTGTCCGTCTGCGGCGCCCGAGTTGCCGTTGTTGGCGGAGATGGCCAGTTTGCCGTTCGGGGTGACGGCGACGTTGTAGGGCCAGAGGCCGACGTTCATGTCATACTTCTTGTAGGTCACCTTCTGCCCGTCTACCTCCAGCAACGCCACTTTGTGTCCGGGGAACTTCGCCGCCAGAGCGCGCTTCCCGTCCGGGGTGAAGGCCACAGCGGCCACCTGCTCGCCCATGGGCACCGTGTCCACCAGCTTCACTTCCTTCCCCTCAATGGACAGCACGCTGATGGAGTTATCCGCGCGGTTGGTGACCAGCGCCAGGTTGCCGGCCCGGTTGATGTCGAGGCCGGAGGGCTGCTTGCCCACCTCAACGGTGGCGATGTGGCTGGGCGGGCTTGTCGTAAGATCGATAACGTAAACCTTGTTATCGGGCACGGACTTCCATCCTGCGCCATCAGGCACGTTGTTGAAGGAGTTCGCCACGATGGCCAGCCGCCCATTCGGCGTGATGGCCAAGTTCGTCGGCGGGCCAAAAACCGAGTTGGTCAGCGGAAGGTTGGCGATGATCCGCGGCGATTCCCGCTTGGAGATGTCCACGATGGAGACCGTGTCTTTGCCGGGAGCCGTGAACACAACCTTTCCGGCGTCGTCCCATGTCACTTTCTCGTCGTTGCCGATGATCATAAGCTGCGCACTCGCAGCTAAGGGAAAGAACAGAAGCAATATTATGGTCGCAATTGTTAATCGGACTCTATTATGTTTCATGACTGTCTCCTTTCCTTTCTTGATAAAGAGTATGTTTGGGGTTGGATAAGAATACGGAAAAAGGCGTTCAATGTCAAAACAAAATGGCGACAAGTAACGAAGGAATGCTTGAAGGCAGTATTGCAGCTGAGGGTTATCAATCGATCTTCATCACCGCTATGCAATGAAAGACCGAGGATATTAAGAAACTACTCCCTATTCAAGGCAAGAAATTGTTAAGGCATTTAAACTTCTATCTTTTCAATTAATTTCTGCAATACGTTGCCCGTAGTCATATCCCTCCCTCTTAGCGAATGAGATCCCTGACCTGCCCAAAGAACTTCTCCATTTTGTATATTCAACATTTTAAAAGAGATGGAAGCATGGCAAAGATTTTTCTTAGTAGCCATTGCCATTCCGCTTGCGTAGAATGCAGCAGCACTTTGCTCGCAATCATATCTTGTTACTGAGCCTACTACCAAACCATCAATGCCTTCAATCTGCAGCGCCGACCTGGTTGGTTCAGTCAAACCGGCGGCCATTATAGAGTTTTCGTCTATTATGGCCTTCAATTGACTCTTTTCAACAACGTTAAATCCTTTTTTCATAAAACTTAACGCAACTCGATCCGACACCTCCTGTCCTACGCTTGATTCCTTACAATCAAATTTAATGACAGCAACCTTCTTGTATTTGGAGAAATCTGTGTCCTGCTTGGTATAGGTTGATATTTGCGGAGTAGCACACCCTACTGCGAGGAATAAAATAATGAGGATGAATTTTCTCATTTAGCTATCTCCCGGTGCCCCTTTCACTGCTTTCAATTACGCGGTTTAAGGACGCTTATTTCTCTTCTTGCTTCAGCGATGTAATCAGCACTTCATAGTGGTTACGCCACAGCATATCGATAAATTCGGATACCTTTTTGCCGCGTACCCTCATCATCACGAGATGGCTTTGTTCTTCCGGAATGGGATGGATGAGGATAGTCAAAATCTCAAGCTCGTTCTGTTCGCACAACGATACGATTTTGTAAAAAGTGTTTATTCTTTCCGCGACGGGGATACGGAAGAATATGCGCCTGCTATCCGATCCCATCTGGGCAATATTGGACAATACCCCGAGAATGTCTGATTCCGTGATAATGCCGACCACTTTTGTTCCTTCGACGACAGGCACAGCTCCTATTTTATTGCGCCGCATCACTACCCCGATTTCGTCTATCGTCGCATTGCGAGCACAGGTAATCGGCGACTTGGTCATTACCGACGCGACATGCACATTTCGCAATTGCTCGGTCACTTCGGGAGAAAAAAGGGCTTTCGTCATCGCGTGTGGACCGACATAGGGGTAGATATCCGAGATAACGATCATTCCGCAAAGATCGTTTTCCCCGCGAATGACAGGGAGCCGCCTGATCTTGTGCTTCTTCATCAAATACAGGACTTCTTCAAGACTCATTTCTTCAGTCGCCACGACGGGCGATTTTGCCATCCAGAAATGTACAAACATTGTCGATATTCTTTCTTTGGAAGAAGAGTGGGCAAATTGCGGTCACTGATTAACACATGTTACCGTTTATTTTATTGCCATTACAGCGGAGAGCTTCAATTTGGTCATGGCGCTTGGATGTAGGACTGCACGGTCACGTGTGCTTTTTCTATTTCTTTTACCAGGCGGGGCGTTACATTATCCTCGAGGTCAGGCCGCATCTTAAACATTTCATAGTATTCATTTCTGATGGGCAGTTTTTCATCATCATTAGCGCCGTATCCCAGTGTCTTACAGATCAGGTCAGAGAGACAAATTACAAACGTCTGTTTTATGTAAGGTTCGGGGATGGATTCGGGAGGGGAAAATGCAGGATGGTGATGGTATTGGATGCCTTTTACGATGCCGTCCGAGAGTTGCCAGTTCTTTGCAATGAGGCTTCCCAAGCATGCGTGGTTTATTCCGTACAGCTGCTCTTCCCTTATCATGAGGGGTGATTCCTTCGATGCCTCTCCCACAGGTTTTAGCATGTCGATAAAATATTTGCCTATGTCATGGAGAAGTCCCATCGTGCCCATTTCATATTCGGAGAATTGAAATATGTTCTTGCCGAGATGTCCCGAGCAGACGGAAACCACGGCAGAGTGGGCCCATGTCTTGCTGTATACGTCAGCATGCTCCCGGGGCATTACGTTATTAAGCGTCTCTTGTAGAACCAATGCCCTTACGCTGTTATATCCCAAAAGGCTTATTGCCCTGCCTACAGACGTGATCTTTTCCGGGCGGTTATAATATGCGGAGTTCACCGCCCGCAGGATTCTCGCCGAAAAAACGGGGTTTGTCACAGTAACCGACGTAATCTCTCCCGGATTCGACTCGGGGTTCCGCAAGAGGTTCATCAGTTTCAAATAATTTACAGGGATAGGCTTGATGGCGGAGATTTTTTCTTCGACCGCTTCTCTGACTTCCGAACTCAGGTCATGTATCGACTTTGGCACAGCACCTTCGGCTATAGGGAAATAGGAGACATCCTTCAACAGGGGATAAGATTCGAGGAAGGCTTTTCTTTGGGCTTCGGCGCTCTGAACTGCGGCGTGAGGCGACGCCGGTGCTTTTTCTTTGTGACGTTTTCCCGTATCGTGCACATGCTGCGAATGCTGCGATGGTTTCCGGCGGGATTTTTTTCTCTGCGATGATATAGTAAACAGGGTTATAACCAGGGCAGCAAGGATCGAGATCAAGAAGATGTTCATTTTAACCTCTCTTCTATACCCCTGCACGTGAGAAAACAGTTAAGGTTGATATTTCTTTTCTGTCCACAAATGACGCTGAAACCTGTTCCCCACGCGTTTATCTCATAAATACATGAAAAATTGCAATCTTTAAATGCAGTTTGGCAAACTGCCACAATCGCACATCTCAGGGCATGGTTCTGCCATTCTGCTCTTTGAATTAATGGAAAAACGGCAAGTGCAGGGGGTAACGGGGGAATTGGCGGAGAGCTTTGACCAGAAGGATCGATGCAGATTTGAAAACGGGAAATTATAGATATAAATAGTGAGCCGTCCCACTTGAAGATGAAACGGCTCATAAGTGTGCGCACCAATAGTGTTGTGTTTAAATTCCTGGAGGATTGTCTTGCCGGCTTTGCGGCTTGAGCAGCGCCGGGAATCAAAAACACAGAGGTTTCTCTTAGGCCCTACTGACCCTTGAAGCTGGGTTTTCTTTTTTCTACAAAAGAGGAAATTCCTTCCTTCGCGTCCGCTGTTTTAGCGACCCAGATCATCCCCCGCCTCTCCAGTTCGAGCTGCCGCTCCAATAGTCCAAAGAAGGCGTTGTTGAAGTTCTCCTTCACGATAGAGTAAGATACTGCCGGCCCTGAGGCAAGCTTCAGCGCAATATCCATGGTGGTCTTTTCAAGATCAGTGTCATCGACCACTTTATTGACGAGCCCCATCTGGAGGGCATCCTTAGCGTCGAATACAGGGTCTAAGTATACCAGCTCTGACGCCTTGCCGAATCCGATCAGCAGCGGCACCATAAGGGTCCATGCCCCGTCCGGAATCAAGCCGATGGAAGTGTAGGCCTGCCTGAACTTCACAGATGAAGCGCAAATTCTCAGGTCGCACGCGGCGGCAATGCTCACTCCCGCACCGGCGGCCGTCCCGTTGATCATGGCAATGACAGGCTTTGAAGTACGGCGGATGCCCACGATTGTGAAATGCAAGAACTTCGTCAGTTGGCGGATTATCTCGCTTACATCGGGGGAGCTGTTAAAGAGCGCCACGTCTCCCCCCGCACAGAAAGCCCTGCCTTCTCCTGTGAGCACGATCACCTTTACATCCCTGTCGTCTGCGCAGATTTCCAAGGCTTTGATGATATCGGTGAATAATTCAATATTAACAGCATTAAACGCTTTGGGACGGTTGAATCTGATTACAGCTACCTGATTGGCCTTTTGGAAAATAATGTTGTCGAACTGCATATGTTTCCTCCTCGGTTATTTTATTTATCTGTCAAAACCACTGACATTGTCAGTGGTGGGGTGTGGGGGCGGAGGCCCCACACCTTAAGTGAACCAACAATGTTGGTGAACAATATTTTAGAATAGCCGTTTCAACCCTTATCAGGCAAGGCGAAGGACATTGTCCGTAGGCTTGCCGCATTTTGAAGGCCACCGACAAGGTCGGTGGTAGTTTACTTGATCTTCAATTTTCTTTTTGTTGCCGGTTTGACATCAAACTTTATTATAAAGAAATTAGAGGTTCACGTTGAGCTTGTTGAGCAGATTCACCAGCGTTTCCCTTTCGTCGTCCGAGACCCCCTTGTATGACTGAGCCCGCAATTTCTGAGCGATGAGAAGGAAGTCGGGCTTCAAGGCGATGCCCTTCCGGGTCAAGGCGATGAGACTGATGCGACTGTCGATGGGATCACTCTTTTTTTCCACATAACCTATTCTAATCAACTTGTTCACCAAGGCTGTGATTGTGGACTTGTCCTTGTCGATGATCCTCCCGATCTCGGACATGGGCAAGGGAGCGCGCGCCATTAAATAGCCCAGGATCTCGCCATGGGACGGCGCCAATCCTTTGATACCATGAGCCTTCATTTCCTGGGAGAGAAACCGATTGGCCTTGTACTGGATGCGTCCGATCAAGAAAATGATGTGATCCTTTTTCATAGAGGCAACATAGTTTGATATCAAACCATTGTCAAGATAATTTATGCCTGGATGTGTTATGGACGGACGGAATCGTGAAAACAATATTGGATGGAAAAAGCGATGAAAAAGGAGTGAGTGAAAGGGCAATCATCTCTCCGGGAGAGATTACTAAATATACGTTTGTGCAAGGTCCTTATGGATTGGGATGTCAAGAGCCTTGCCTTGGGAAGATAATGTTTCCGGAGGATGACTGCCGATCGGAAAGCGGCATTCCTCTCTCCAGCACGTTACTGCACGACGACGGATCGGTTATGATCCGCCGAAGAGGCGCGCCTAACGCATGCCGTGGGACCGGCGCGATTTCATTTGCGGCGAACCGGCTGGAAACGGGAACTGGGAAAGATCCTTCCGTCCTCTCCTTGCGCCTGAAGCGGACCGCGAAGCCGGCATGGAAGAGCGGTCATTCCGTTCCGAGGTATCTTTGGTAACTCTCGTTAAGCCCGGTCTCTTCCTTGAGTTCGGGAATGAGCCGGACCTCTTGGCGGCGACCGGTGCCGGTATCGTGTAATCGAAATTCGGCAATATTCGTCTTTCGAGCTTTTCACCGAGAACATTTTCGATGGTCCACACAAAGGCCCTGTCCGGGCGCGTCACAAAGGTGAAGGCATCGCCTGTTCTGGTAGCCCGGCCGGTACGCCCGATGCGGTGCGTGTAGGCATCAACCGTATCAGGCATGTCATAATTGATCACATGAGATATCTTGGAAACATCGATGCCGCGGGCTGCAATGTCGGTGGCCACGAGTACCTGGTATTTGCCGCTGCGAAAACCATCGAGCGCCTCCTGGCGTTTGTTCTGGGGCAGATCGCCCTGTAGCGATGTCACAAGAAACCCGGACGTTTTCATCTGCTTCGCCAGGCGCGTAGCGCGGTCCTTGGTGCGCGTGAAGACGAGCACAGAAGCTGTGTCCGTGCTGTCCAGGATCTTCATCAAGAGAGGCGTCTTGAGGTGCGGATCGACAGGATAAATAGCGTGTGAGACGGTAGATATCGGGGCCGCATCGCCGACCTGGACCGCGACGGGATTGCGTAGTACGCTCTCTGCGAGGTTGCGGACGTCATCAGGCATGGTCGCCGAGAAAAGAAGAGTCTGCCGCTCGACGGGAAGACGCTTCAAGATATTCTGGACATCCGGGAGAAATCCCATGTCGAACATTCTATCCGCCTCGTCGAGGACTAGTACTTCAATGCGTCTTAAATCGACAATGCCCTTATCCATAAGATCGATCAGACGTCCGGGACAGGCCACGACAATATCCGCTCCGCTCTGGAGCTTCCTGATCTGGAGGTTCTGATTCACGCCGCCATAGATTGTGACGCTCTTCAGTTTCGTATAGCGGCCAAGGTGACCGATGGCCTCATGCGTCTGCTCCGCCAGTTCTCTAGTCGGTGCGATTATTAGCGCCCGGATACGCTTCCGCGGACCGTCGATCAGACGCTGCAGAATTGGAAGAACGAAGGCGGCGGTTTTCCCCGTTCCGGTCTGTGCCTGTGCCATTACGTCCTTGTTCTGAAGAATGGGAGGTATAGCTTGTATTTGAATCGGCGTGGGCTCCGTATAGCCGAAAGCCCTGACACCTGATTCGATGTGGGGGTGTAGATTAAACGACTCAAAATTCATTATCGTTCCTTTTTTCTCTGTATTGCCAAGTACAAACTTGGGACGGATGATTGATTGCTGATGCTCAATTGTTCGAGGTCTCCCCGGGCTGTTCGAATATTTGGGATCCGTCGGACGCCGTCGTCTTATTCTGTTCACCCTGCCTCCTCACCATTTTCTTGCTTCGCGTTTCGCATGCGCACAATTTCTTCTTTGCGCTTGATAAACTTGTTTTGATTTTGGTTCCTTACGTTCCTCCTGTGTTCGACAGGAATCGCTCATACATCTTATTTTGCAAAACTTTTTTACGTTAAAAAAAATCCCCAAAAAGCCTTCGTCAGGCCCTGGGGACATGAACCAAAACCATCTTGTGAAGTAATATAAGCTTCTCTTCCGCCAATGTCAAGCATTAATCGGTAAGCGAATTGCCTCACATTAAATGTTACCCAAGGTTGTGAATAAAAGGTAAGGCTAATTTGAACAACTTAGCCTTACTCTTGGGTTTTCTGAAGTTGACCACTACGGATTAATCGATCGCTGGGAATGCCGCTTTTTTGGAGATAATCCGATGACCAATAAGCATTAAGGTTTTTAGCGACACGAGAAGCCGGTTTTTCTTATATTAACTATTTCAGGAGCGTGTTATTTTAAACATAGGGACATGGCGTAGAAATATTCACGAGTAAAGGAAATGATTATATGAAGAAAAATAACATGATTATCTGTCTGCTGCTTCTTGTATTTGTCGTCGGATGTTCTCCCTACGGAACGATCTACGGGGTAGCCGTAGATGAGAGGAAGGCAAGTACCATTGCCTCAGATAAAAAAATTACGGCTGAGATCCAAAAAACATTTCTTGAGGATAGCACCATCAAGGTACTTGATATTTCCTCCTACTGCTACGACGGCCATGTGTTCCTGGTAGGGGAATACGATAATAAAGAGCAGAAAGAAAAGGCCGAAAAAATGGCCAAGAAGGTAGAGGGCGTAAAATCCGTGCAGACTTATCTTCTTCCCGAGAAGAAAGGCGATACATGCGGGACAAGCGACAACGTGGCTATCACGGGAAAAGTTGATGCTAAACTGACCGCGGATAAGGATATCCGGTCCACGAATATTGATGTTAAAGTGGTTCAATGTAATGTCGTGCTGCTTGGCATTGTCAGGTCCGGCGAGGAAATTGCTAAAGCTGCCGCTCACGCCAAGAGCGTAGGGGGTGTCAGAAACGTCACCTCTTTCTTGACGGCTGCACATTGATGCAAGTATAAAATTTCGGCATAAAACAGAAAGGCTCGTCATAACCGGCTCTGCCTTTTCAATAGAATGACCATTCAAGCACATTATGCCTTTCCTACCATAATCAAATTAATCTTCAAAAACATAATATTGTTTGCTGGTTACGGTTATCCGGAATCTTTTGGCAGTCGAGAGCTTCCTCATCACTTGCGGATTCATGCCTGTCCTAAGCGCGTATCGCGATAGGGTCCAATGGCATCGTCAAATTTTTCACGAATTTTGGAACAGATTTGTTGACATTGGCTTCCAATATGTTAGAGCTGCACCGAAGCCTCCTGCGTTGCTACCTCCAAGTTTGCACACGTTTGGAACGCTTCAGAGGCCTGGGTGAGGCTTCGACCTGACCTCGCCTCTCTCTGCTCGTATCTGAGTTATCCGACGTTTTTTCCTCTCCCGGTCATGTGACGGCAAGTCACTGGGGTTGACGGGGCGGGTTTCAGGATATGGAGGTATATGCGGCATCCGTCTTCATATGTGATTTAAGAACGGAACAGCATAGTGAACATATGCGGACGATTTGGCGGGGTATGCTATTTAGGGTTTCTCAGGTAGAAGCCCAGTTCTGAATCTATGTAACCTGGAAGTTCACAAAATCTACAGCCGACGGAACGTTCTTCTACTTCAGAGATGACGGCTTTTTTTCTGATAATGGAGCTTCTCGGATTGTCCAACGTAAATTGGATCTTTATTTCTTCTCCCACTGCCAGGGGGTCTTTCCTGACCATTTCAAACCTGCACCCCACCATGGACAGATTTTTTACGATCATTTTCCCCCAATGACCTTCGGGAGTGGTTCTGTAGTATAATCCTTCAAGTTCTGTATCTTTTCTGAAGAATTTTCTGAACTCAAGTTTCACTTCAGAGTCGTATCCGCACACACAACTCATTCTTACTGAGCCTATATGGTCTCTGTATTTTATCACGGATTGCTTCCGTGAATCACCGCACTTCGGACAGAGGAATGTCACCATGCCTGTATCATCGACATACAGTTTCTTGATGCTATTATCTGACACGTCTTCTCCTGCAGTCATTTTCATTCAGTTTTGTTAATATGCTATTTCCACAAATACAATAATAAAAAAATACTGTTAATATACTAGTATAAAACTATCATTCTGCGGAAACAGCATATCCATGACCGGTTCTTCTTCTCAAATGGGCGCATCCTTCCCTACCAATAGGGGTCTCTTAGTGGGAATCGTTAAGCTGTCAAAGTCAATGACTCTGTTGCGCCCCTGTTGCTTCGCCCCGTAGAGGGCCTTGTCGGCTCGATTGATGAGGGACTGATGGTCAACAGTCTCTTTATCCAATCCTGCAACGCCAATGCTGACAGTTATTGTTATTGCCTGCCTCTTTTCGTATTCGTTGGCCGGGACCATGATTGATTTTTCCACGGATCGGCGCAGCCGCTCTGCCAATTCAATCGCGCTGGCGACAGAGGTGTGTGGCGCAAGGACGGCAATCTCTTCACCCCCGTAACGGGCGACGATATCCGTATCTCGAACCTCCCTGAAAAGCAGCTGGCCCAGGCTCATTAAGACACGGTCTCCGATCTGATGTCCGTAATTGTCATTGACTATTTTGAAGTGGTCAATATCAAGCAGCAGCAGCGAGAGCTGCATGTCATATCTGCGCGCCCTGGAAATCTCTTCGTCCGTCCTCCTGTCCAGATACCTGCGGTTGTGGATGCCGATCAAATGGTCAGTGACGCTTTCATACTGAAGGGCGGACATCTGCTTTATTTCGATAGCCGTCTGCAGGGCGAGTGTGCCGACAAAGAGTATCAAAACTGCGCCGAGGAAGAATACCGCCGGCACAACGAGATTGAAGGCGTTACTGTATTCCATCCAATAGAGGAAAGTGAAACAAACATAGCCCATAATGAAAAAGAGGATCAGTGCCCTTAAGTCGTTCCATCTTTTTCTTAGCGCCCCCTCAGGCAGTTGCCCTACGAGACGCTGTATGGGGAAAAAGGAAATGCAGAGGAGACACGCTCCCAACAATAAGACCCCATTTATGATATAAATAGTTATACCTTCCATAGAGATTTCCTCAATGACTCCGGTTTTTCAGTAAGAGCATAACGACCGCCGATGATACAGCCGCGGAGACCTAGAGGTCTCAAATACCATGTGAAACATGAAGATATGCAACTACGTATCGACTTCCTGTCGAACCGTAAGTTGCATTCTCATAATTAGCTGCCATCCTTTATCATATTATCGGCGATCTGCCCAGCTAACTTTATGACTAATTTAAAGTTTTTTAATCTTGCAGCTGAGGCGCCATGATGCCTGCAAAATTTTTTGCCGTGTCTTGGCTCAAGAGGGCGAAATAGAGACTTCAGCTCGTCGCCTCTTTCAGTATATGTGGTGATTAAATCTCTTTTTCGCACTTGATTCGGGATGGAAATATTGATATACGAAAATATCTCGCCTTATCCTTGAAAAAGCATCTTCTCCCGTTTGTCGGCAGTTAGATGCGGTAGTCATAATTCGTTGTCAATGGAAAAGCCGCTGCAGCAAGAAGGCAGGTGCCGTCATGATGATAATCGTTCCGGTTCGTATCAGCGTATATCTCAACACTAACACAATAACTATAAAGGCAGGTAAGTGACAGATGCATTTCAAGGAACCTTTCGTTTCCCGTGTGATGATTGTGATGATATTGATTCTTATGATCTTCGTCTCATGCTCCAAGTCAGGCGGAGATGCAAAGAAGGGTGTTGCCTTGGAGGTAATAAGCACGGGCTTCGGTAACGCGAAGTCGATGTCAGACAAGTATACGTGCGACGACGTAGACATATCGCCTCCCTTGGAGTGGAAAAACGCCCCGACAGGCACAAAGTCTTTTGCCATCATCTGCGAAACACCCGACGCCCCGAGTGGTAACTGGGTGCAGTGGGTGATCTTTGATATTCCCGCCAACATGACGAATCTGCCTCAAGCCGTGGCAAAGACGGGAGAACTTGATTTCGGCGCCAGGCAGGGCAAGAACGACTTCGATCAGGTGGGCTATTTCGGCCCATGTTTGCCGGCAGGCGAGCATCGCTTCTTCTTCAGGGTTTATGCCCTCGACGGCCTGACAAATCTGAAGGCAGGTGCAAAAAAGGAGGAGCTCGTTGAGGCCATGAAAGGCCATATCCTGGCGGAAGGCGCGCTGATGGGTGTCTATTCGCGGGAATAGAGGTCGGAACAGAGGTAGAAGCGGGTTTCGAGGAATTGAAGCTTTATAGATAATAATTAATCTTACTAAGGGGGTGCGGTTATGGATTTTATGACAGGCATGGCTTATTGGGGGATCATCCTTCTTGCCGTCATCAATGCGATCGTCGTGTCAAGAATGAAAATCGTGATTCACGGCGAAGAAGAAGGTGACGAAAAGGGAGGCTCGTGTAGTGTCGGCTGATCCGCAATGTTACGGAATTGCGACTGCCTGCCCGATAGGTGGTCGTTTATACCTGCGTTGTTTTTTAATTTAAAAGGAGAACAGTCATATGGAATACTTAGCGAAACATTGGGTAATATTAGCCATCATGATTCTCTATACCGGGTTCTGCCTGGGAATAGGCCAGTGGTTTAAGAAGAGAGCGGCTGAGGGCGTCGATGCCTTTTATGTCGCCAAAAGGTCAATACCCGGCTGGGCCATTTCCCTCGCCTTTTTTTCTACATTCATCAGCACAAATACATACATCGGGCAGGCGGGGTTCTCGTTTCAGGCGGGTCTATCCTGGGCGTGGGTCGGCCTCTACTGGACGGTCTTCTGCATGATCTCCTGGCTCCTCCTGGGTCCGAGGATGAGGGTACAGACAGCCAAGCTGAGCTCTGTCACAATTCCGGATTATTTTGACTTCCGCTACAAGAGCACATATTCGAAGGCCATCAGGATTTTCTCCGCCGTCATCATCATCTTCGCCACTCTCTGGTACATGGCGGCTATTGCCAAGGGTTGCGCCCATCTGTTGACTTCCACACTCGGTATACCTTATGCGTGGGGTGCATTCCTGGTTATCTTTATCACGACCCTCTACTCAGTCATGGGCGGAATGTACAGCGTCTTATGGACTGACGCCGTGCAGGGTCTCATCATGTTCTTTGTGGCGATTCTCATGGTCATGATTCCGGCTATGTACGTGGGCGGCTGGGAACCTCTCATGAACAGCGTCGCCCACACGACGCACCTGACGGCAAAGGGCCAGCCCATAGGAAACGGCCTCATGACCTTTTGCACCCTCGTGTCTTTCGCATACATTACCAGTATCGGCCTTGCCGTCGGTATGAAACAGATAGCGGAACCCCGCTGCCTGATCCGCTTCTACTCCATCGACAACGCGAAAAGCATGAAGTTCGCCATGATAGCTACCCCGCTCTTCCTCGGCATTTCCCTGGCCTGTGTCTTCGCGGTCGGCGCCCTCGTTCATGGGATGGCTACGGACCAGGAATCTGCCTATCTAATCAGACACACGGATGAAGTTGTCGGATTCATGCTGGTGAAATACGGAAGTCCCTGGATAACAGGGATCGTCATGGCCGGTCTCTTTGCGGCGGGCATGTCTTCCTACGCCGCTGTATCGATCATAGTCGGCACAGCCTTCGTGGGCGACATCTGGAAAGTTGTAAAACCTCTGGAGCCAAAGGCGCAGGTTGTTTATACGAAAAGGATAATGTGGCTCTACAGCCTCATCGTCTTTGTTCTTACACTCTACCCCCCTGCTGGTATCGTGGAGCTGACGGCCTTTTCGGGGGCCGTATTTACGGCAGGCTTCTTCCCGGCCGTATTCGGCGGCCTCTTCCTGCGGTGGGGAACAGGGAAGGGCGCCTTCTATTCGATGATCATCGGTATCGCAACTACCGTAATCTGGCGCTTCGGTCTGCGTTTTTATCTTCCCGGGATGAAGGACATCCACGAAATTATACCGGGCTTCATCGTATCCCTCATCGCTTATATCGTCATCTGCAAGATAACGGCGAGCGATATGCCCGACAAGGTGCATCTCGATCACGTCTTCCACACAAAGGCGAGCTAGTTATGTGTTGTTAAAATGAAAATGGTGTCCCGCACATTGGGAGCGGGGCACCATTTTTTTTACATCCCGGAGGTGAATTTATGGGAGCACAGATTATACACGCGAGAGAAGACTGGGAATCCCGCAAGAAGGAATACAAAGCCCGGACGGCCAAGGCGAAGGCGCTGACGGAAGGAGGCAAAGGCAAGATTGTAGAGCCCTCCCGCGTCGTTGCCCTCCTCGAGACGATCATCCGTCCCGGAGACCGTGTGGCCCTCGAAGGGAACAATCAGAAACAGGCCGAGTATCTCGCTGACTGTCTCTGCAAGGTCAATCCTGCGAAGGTGAACGGGCTTCACATGGTGCAGTCGGTTATCGCCCTCCCTGCGCATTGCGAGTTGTTCGTCCGCGGGATCGCGACGAAGGTCGATTTCTCATTCTCCGGTCCGCAAGCTGTGCAGGTAACAAAGCTTGTGCATGAAGGGAAGATGCAGATCGGGGAGATTCATACCTATCTCGAACTTTTCGCGCGGTATTTTCTCGATCTCACGCCGCAAGTCGCCCTTGTAGTGGGTGTCATGGCGGACAAGAACGGCAACCTCTACACAGGTCCCAACACGGAGGACACGCCAGCCATCGTCGAGGCGACACGGTTCAAACAGGGCATAGTTGTGGCGCAGGTGGAGAAGGTTACAAGCAAGCTGCCCCGGATCGACATTCCCGGCGGCTGGGTGGATTTCGTTGTCCCTACGGGAAAGCCGTGCTATGTCGAGCCCCTGTTCACCCGTAACCCGGCGCAAATCAGGGACGTACATATCCTCACGGCCATGATGGTGATCAAGGGGATTTATGCGGAATACGGACTGCGTTCTCTCAATCACGGGATCGGGTTTGCCACAGCTGCGGTCGAGCTCCTTCTTCCCACCTATGCCACAGAGCTCGGTCTCAAGGGCAAGATATGCACACACTGGGCCCTCAATCCCCACCCCACTATGATTCCGGCAATTGAGTCGGGCTTTGTGGAATCGATACATTCCTTTGGTTCCGAGGTGGGTACAGAGGATTATGTCTCATCGCGTTCGGATATCTTCTTTGTGGGACCGGACGGCAATCTCCGGTCGAACCGGGCCTTCTGTCAGGCTGTCGGGCACTATGCAGTGGACGCCTTCGTGGGCTCCACACTTCAGATCGACCGGTATGGAAACAGCTCCACGGCAGTTGCCGACCGCATCGCCGGATTCGGGGGCGCACCCAATATGGGCTGTGACTCACCAGGCAGGCGCCATTCCAGCGAAGCGTGGGTCAAGGTAGGAAAGGAGAGCGGCATGCGTGCAGGACTCATCGGCGATATGGCCCGGGGCCGTAAACTCGTCGTCCAGATCCTGGAGACCCGTGGACCGAAGGGCATACAGTGCTTCGTTGACAAACTTGATGCTTGGGATCTGATGAAGCGGGCCGGTCTTAAAGTGCCGCCGGTCATGATTTACGGCGACGCGGTCACACAGATTGTCAGCGAAAAAGGAATCGCCCATCTCCACAAGTGCGCCACACTCGCGGAGAGAGAGGCTGCCATAAAGGCCGTCGCCGGCGACACTGACCTCGGCAAGGCGGCAAAAGCGGACGAGACGGCAGATTTAAGAAAGCGTAAGGTCGTTCAGACACCGGAGGACCTGGGGATCGATGTAGCTCAGGCGAATACTTCTCTCCTTGCAGCCCGATCTATGGATGATCTTGTGGCATGGTCGGGCGGCTTGTATAAGGTGCCTGAGCAGTTCCGATAGGAGGAAGACAGGGTACTGACTTCGAGACGTGGTTGCCTGCGCTTATCAGTAATAGAAGAGGTACCAGACGAGCGTAAAAATCGGGACCAGGATCGGGATCGAGTACTTGACCATATAGCCCACGAAGCTCGGCATCTTTACGTGGGCCTGTTCTGCTATCGACTTGACCATGAAGTTGGGACCGTTTCCTATGTAAGTGCACGCTCCGAATGTTGCCGACCCTGCGGCTGTGGCCGCCACATACTTCCAGGAGAGATTGTTGAGTAAGCGCGGGGCGTCGGCGGCTATCTGGAGTTTAGCCAGTTCATCGATGGGCAAGAGTCCGAGCATGGCCTTCACATGGGCGACGTTGTCGACACTGAGGCCGTGAAGCCCGCAGGCGGCGCTCAGGAAGTTCAGATAAGTAGGGGCGTTATCGAGGAAACTGGACAGAATGCCCGATGCCCAGTAGAACTGGCCCGGCTCGGTAAGCCCGACCCTCCCCGCATTCAGCTCCAGCCAGTCGAGGACAGGCACCATCGTTGCAAATATGCCGAAGAACAGGATCCCGACCTCCTTTACGGGGATGAAGTTGAATTCGTTCTCTTTGTGAACTTCTTCCTGCATCACGACATAACTCAAAAAACCAGCCGCGATCATTACTATTTCACGGACAGGTGTCTCCAGAAATACGGCCGCGAGGATGACTGCAATGAAGATGCTGTGGTGCCAACCTTTCACGGAAAAATGTTCTTTCGTCTTTTTTGCAACAGGCGCCATGGTATGCTTGGCCTTATTGTAGAAGTGCCTGTCCATGAGATAAAACACGGCAAGGATGAGGGCGGTTTCGAACACCCAGATAAGCCACAAGTGGGCCGTGACCCAGAAAAAGGGCACTCCTTTCAAGTAACCGAGAAATAGGGGTGGCCCTACGGGAGTCAGGAGCCCTCCTATGTTCGATACGGTAAAGATGAAGAAGACAACGTGGTATGCAGAGAGACGTCCCTTGTTCATTCGCAGGTAGGGTCTGATAAGAATCATCGATGCACCAGTGTTGCTGAATACTGCCGTGATAGTCGATCCTATGAGCAGCATCAGCGTGTTGGATAAGGGCGTCGCCCCTCCGGGTATCCTTATCACGATTCCGCCGGACACTACGAACAGCGAGCCCGTAATTGCCATGAAGCTGAAATAGTCGAGTGCGGTCACGCACATTCTGGGGCCGTTATTGAGGATGAATAAATAGTAGACCACAACTGTCGTTGCGAGGACGAAGGAAACATGCGGATAATACCTTCCCCACCAGTCGCTGCTTATAAAAGGCACAATGGCTATGGCAAGGAGAAGGAGGACGAAAGGCGCGAGCATATATGTTTCCACAGGGATGACTCTGTGACCTTCTGCCATTCTCTGAAATGCTATGGCAAGCGCGCACGCTAAGATAAGCAGGACGAGAGCTATAATTTTATGCAATCTGCTCCCCTTGGCACTTCGTTCAAGATGGGCACGGGTCATTATCGGCCTCCCGCATTAACTTGGCGCTGTGCACTTGGGTTGATTGTCAATCCCTCCACTGCCCGCGGGGCCGGCTCTGTGGGCTGATCTGCTGATAATCGATGTCATTCATGACTCCTTAATTTAATAGCAAAGGTTAACATAGAAAAAGCGAAATTGCATCAAGAAGCTAATGCCATGATTGGCAGGATATTCCAGCATATACTATCCGATGGTCAAAAGTTCTTAAAAGAGACATCCTGCGTGATCCGCACCAGGAGCAAGATTCCCGCAATAATCATGATGATCATGATGCCGGAGAAGATATAGATGAAACCGAGATGCCATGTATCCTTCACCCAGCCGACCAGATAGATCGAGAGGGAGCCAACTCCAAAAATTAAAACGGACGCTAAACCATAGCCGGTGCTGCGCCACCGCAGGGGCGTAAATTTGGCGATCAGGCTGTTCTCGATGGGTTGGATGCCTAACGCAAAAAAGACGTAGAGAGCGGAGGCAACGAAAAGGAACTCTTCCGTCCCGTATGCCATCATGATCACGAAGGGTAGGCTCACGACATTGAATACAAGGTACAGACGGCGCAGCTCAAAGCGGTCTGCCAGCTTCCCGCCAAATAGTTGACCGCCGATCCCGACTATATAGATAACCGATGTCAGTATGCCGGCAGCCATCGTGATTGCCGCCGGCGCCTGAAAATGAAGCAAGTCGGAAAGAAAAGATGCCTTCCACTCGAGGTATGCAGGGAGCACGACGATGTTTATTCGATAGGTGAAACCTCCCAGGGTGACGATCGCGAAAAAAAGGATGATAGATGAGAGGTAAGATCGGTAGCCTTTCTTGAAAGTCGGGTTCACTTCGTGCGTATGGACGAGCGGGGTTTCGTCGATTTTGGCAAACAACATCACAATGCCCCAGAAGATTGCAAACACGGCAGCGGCAAGGTACGCCGCTTTCCATCCCGCCATCCAGTTGAGCAAGCCCGCCAGAAAAGGTGCGGCCGTGAGACCGATACTCCCGGCAATGGCGTTGATCCCCAGGGCCATCCCGCGATTCTTCACGCCCAAGGAGATGAGACCCATGCCTGCGGGATGACAAATGCCCGCGAAGATGCCGATCACGGCCAATGACAGCATGATTTGTAAGGAAGATGTTGCAAGGACTGTCATAATAGCCCCGATGCCGGTACCGAAGAAGCAGATGATAAGAGCAATCCTGTTGCCGAAACGGTCGGCGAAAAAACCCCAGGGCAGGGAAAAGAGGCCGAAACTAAGGTACATGGGGAAACCCAGCTTCAAAACTTCTTCGAGATTCATATTCAATGAAAGGACGAGAGGAATCGCCAATGCGGGAAAGACCAGTTCGTAGAAATGGAACAGGAAGTGAGCCGTAAAGGTAAATAGGACAATTTTTTTTTCGTTGTTGATGGTAAGATACTTCATGCATCGGATCCTGACGCAGGAGCACACTTCATAAATTTCTGATCTACTGCCACTATATGCGCCAAATTTCAAGCTAAAGTTCTACTCAGCCATTCTTCCGGCATCTCAATAAATTCATATTAAAGAGGTCTTTTCCTCGTGGCGATCGAAATAGTGCCAACCATAGCAAGGTTGCCCGACCGTAGCGCACGTCTCATCGTCCTGAGGCATCTTTTTCCTGAGTAGGGAGTGCGGCATTTCGCACATGCAAATCAGTCTTTTTATAAATTGAAAAATAGCCATAAGAGGAATAAGATTTGTCCAGTGCAAAAAAGCACATGGACGTTTCCACTTTGCAGGTCTATGAGAACAGGAGGAACTAAAATGGAGATCAGGACGAGCACCAATATTATGTTTGCTGTGTTATTAGTCATAGGGCTTCTTCCGGTACATACCACCTTTGCTGCCACAGCCAAGGAGATTGATGTCAGCGTTGATGTGGCTCTTGATCGCTTTGGCAGGGAGGTGAACGGCGCTCAGGAGTTTCTCAAAGCCGCCAAGGGTGTTCTTGTCATCCCTAATGTCGTGCAGGCCGGTTTTATCATCGGCGGCGAATATGGCGAAGGCGCCTTGAGAATCGACGGAAAATCCGTCGATTACTATAATATCGTAGCAGCTTCTTTCGGCCTTCAGATAGGCGCCCAGCAAAAGGACATTATTCTGCTGTTCATAGATGAGGCTGCCCTGAAGAAATTCCGTAACAGCGACAACTGGCAAGCCGGTGTCGACGGTACGGTGACGGCGGTTAATGTCGGCGTTGAGGGTTCCGTGGACACGACTAAAATAAATCAACCTATTGTCGGGTTTGTGTTCGGTCAGAAAGGGGTCATGGCCGGCGCGACCTTAGAAGGCGCGAAAATCACCAAGCTTAAAAAATAGTACGGAAGCTGATGAGGCGATTGTCTGAAGCGTCTGCGGCTACAAATGTGAGAAAGGGCGGGTGCACATGGGATAGGCTCATGGCTGCTCTTTCATGGTGGAGGTGCCCACTCTACGTATGCTTGTATGGGTCTCAAAAATGTTTTTAGCATAGAT
The DNA here is from genome assembly GCA_963729715.1 of uncultured delta proteobacterium. Lineage (GTDB taxonomy): Bacteria > Desulfobacterota > Syntrophia > Syntrophales > UBA2185 > Fen-1135. The sequence goes on along the minus strand of CAVSPA010000004.1, from coordinate 621,013 downwards.
ACGATTTAATGTTGCTTTTTTTGCGCTCAAAATTTATATATACATTCATAAAAGGTGTTATCGATCCTGAGAGATCGATGTTGCCGCCCATGGCGGCGTTACAATAATAAGAAGGGAGGATGAAGAATGAATAAGGAAGATCTCGTCAACGTAGTTGCAAAAACTACCTGCAGCAAGGCAGAGGCAGCCAATGTAGTCACTGCCGTCCTTGATGCAATCAAGAAAGGGTTAAAGAAGGGAGGCAAGGTTACTCTCGTCGGTTTCGGTACTTTCTCCGTTTCTAAAAGAGCTGCCAGAACAGGAAGAAATCCTCAGACCGGCAAACCGATCAAGATTGCCGCTAAGAAGGTCCCCAAGTTTACGGCGGGTAAGGCATTGAAAGATGCCGTGAAGTGATTTATTATTATGACGATAAGAGCTGCAAGTATTTAGTCATAGTTTATGAGACATGAGAGGGTGGGAGGTGTTCCCCACCCTTTCCTGTCTATGGCAGAACTCTTATTTAGAATGTGGTACATGTATTATTATAGTTAAGGCATTTTTCTGTCACATAAACACATAGGAAAGGAGCCCGACAAAATGATAGTTCCCGCGAAAGATTCGTTGGACATGGGGATAGTAGTCAGTGACATCAGGGCCAGTCTCAACTTCTACCAGGATATGCTAGGATTGGAGTTTGTGGGAATTACGCCGGTATGGTTTGGAACCATGCACCGGCTGAGATTCGGTACCAGCGACTTCAAGTTGATCGAACCCAAGACTGTTCCTCCCCGGGGAACGATTGGCCTGGAAAATCAACTGGGATATCGCTACGTGACTTTCGTCATAAAGAATATTTCCCAGGTATGTTCTGAACTCAAAGGTAAGGGTATTGAATTTACATTGCCGGAAACGGAAATTCGGCAGGGCGTGCGCATCGCGATGGTGAAAGACCCAGATGGAAATATCGTGGAGTTTTTCGAACGAAGCTGAAATACCATATTGAAATGCTGTCCTCATTGTTATAAAACTATCATTAGTAGAAAGATTACCGGTAATCCGAAATATAGAAACGCATTGGAGGATCTCGTGGTGCGTCATCCTCACTGAATGCTATTTATTACTTCAAATCAGCAGCACAAGGAGGCTAAAATGAAATCGCTCATCTGGAAATCCATACTGCCGCTGCTCATGGGAGTCGTCATCGCATTGCTCCCGGCGCCGGAGGGGCTGAGTCTCACAGCTTGGTATTATTTTGCCATCTTCGCGGCTGTTATTCTTGCCCTGATCCTGGAGCCTATGCCGGCTGCCGCCATAGGGTTTATCGGTGTTTTCTTGGTAGCGGTTCTGGGTCTCGCAGGATCGAAGCCGTCAGATTCAATCAAGTGGGCATTATCCGGCTTTTCCAATACGACGGTCTGGCTCATATTCGGGGCATTTATGTTCGCCTTGGGCTATGAGAAGACAGGGCTCGGCAAACGCATAGCCTTGGTCCTGGTGGGGTTTTTAGGCAAGAGGACCCTAGGTTTGGGGTATGCGATAGCCCTTTCTGATCTTATTATCGCCCCCTTTACTCCCTCGAACACCGCCCGGAGTGCGGGCACTATTTTTCCCATCATCCGCAACATTCCCGGTCTTTACGGTTCCGCCCCAGGGGAGACAAGCCGCAAGATTGGGGCGTATATCATGTGGACTGCCTTTGCAACAACCTGTGTGACCAGCTCTATGTTCATCACATCTTTGGCCCCGAACCTGCTGGCCCTTGAGTTGGTCAATAAGACCGCGAAGATCAGCATTTCCTGGACTGAATGGTTTATGGGATTCTTGCCTGTCGGTGTCATTCTCTTTTCCATTTTGCCGTACCTCATTTACAAGATTTACCCGCCGGAAATCAAAGCGAGCGGAGATGTCCAAGCCTGGGCATCTCAGGAGTTGGGCAAGATGGGCAAGTTCACCCGCAAGGAACTGATGATGGCTCTCTTGGCCATTCTCGCCCTGACTCTGTGGATCTTCGGAGGAAAGATTGTGGATGCCACGACTGTCGCAGGAGTGGTCATATCTTTGATGGTGGTTACGGCAGTTGTTACGTGGGACGATATCCTGAGCAACAAAGCCGCCTGGAATGTCCTTGTCTGGTTTGCCACGCTCGTGGCTATGGCGGACGGTCTCAATAAGGTGGGCTTCGTGACTTGGTTCGCCAAAAGCGCATCAGCACTCCTCATGGGAATGTCGCCCATAGTCGTCATGGTCTGCCTCGTAGGAATATTTTTCTTAGTTCATTATATGTTTGCAAGCATCACCGCGCACGTAACGGCGGTGCTGCCCGTGATGCTGGCTGCAGGCGCGCTTGTGCCGGGCATTCCCGTCAAGGTTTTTGCCCTTCTTCTCTGCTACAGCTTGGGGATAATGGGTATCATCTCTCCTTATGCCACCGGTCCCGGCCCGGTCTATTTCGGGAGCGCCTATGTCAACCGCAAAGATTTCTGGACTTTGGGACTCATCTTCGGGCTGATCTTTCTTGCTGTGCTCTTAGCAATCGGCACTCCGTATCTCCTTTCTATCTATTCATGATATTGATAGGGAAAAGAGACAGTATCTCAAGGTCGTATGAAATTATAGAACCTGCACGGGAAGAGAAGGAATAATTTAGATTGAAAGGGGAGCATATGTCGTCCTATCGAGTTGCAATCATCCCCGGGGATGGGGTTGGTATTGAGGTCGCAGCAGAAGCCGTAAAGACCCTACAGACTGTTGCTGATAAATTTGGTTTCAAAGTGAAGGTGGTAAATTTTGACTGGGGATGCGACTATTATTTGAAGAAGGGCATCATGATGCCCGCGGATGCATTGGAGGTCTTGAAGGAGTTTGATGCAATTTTTTTGGGGTGTATCGGTGATGCCAATAACGTTCCTGATCACATATCGCTTACTCTGCTCATCGCAATACGAAAAGGTTTCGATCAATACATAAATCTGCGGCCGATCAAGCTTTATCCCGGGGTTGAATCACCGGTGAGAACTGCCACACCCGAAACAATTGATATGGTTGTAATCCGCGAGAATACGGAAGGAGAATATGCGGCGGCAGGGGGGTTTTTCAAGCTCGGTACCCCTGATGCCTTTGCGCTTCAGACCGGTATCTTCACACAAAAAGGGTGTGAGAGGGCGATACGCTATGCCTTTGAGTTCGCCAGAAAGCGGAAAAAGTTTGGCAAAAAGGTCCCCGTCGGCATGGTTACCAACTGCACGAAATCCAATGCGCTCAACTATTCGATGGTCTTTTGGGATTCAGTGTATAAGAAAGTGGCGGCAGAATACCCGGACGTAAAGACCGACATGGCATTGGTCGATGCTATAACCATGTGGTTTGTGAAGAACCCCGAATGCTTCGATGTGATCGTGGCCTCTAATCTCTTTGGTGATATCATCACGGACCTCGGAGCCATGCTTCAGGGAGGGATGGGGTTTGCAGCCGGCGGCAACATCAATCCGGAAAGAATCTATCCGTCCATGTTTGAACCGATTCACGGCTCAGCCCCGAAATATGCAGGAAAGGCCATAGTGAATCCTATTGCAGCGATTGAATCGATGCGAATGATGCTGGATCATCTTGGAGAGGGACGCGCAGCCCTTGATATACAAGAAGCCGTGATGAAGACCCTGACCTTGGGAAAGGTGAAGACCGCTGACATGGGCGGGAAAAACAAAACGCACGAAATGGGTGATGCAATCAGGGAGGCCATTCTAAAAAAATAAGCCAATCAAAAAACACCTCTGACAATTTCTGTGTGGGGCTTGCGATGTGTGAACTTCAGCAACCCATTTCAAGCGTTTGGCCCGCCGAAACAGCCTGTCACTTTTCATGCAGCGAAAGATGTGCCTTCATGCCTCAGGTCAATTTGAAGAAGAAGGTCAGTTGTAAATCTGGAGCAAATCTTCACCCGCGGCATAATGGGTAGCCGCCTCTGCCTTCCTGTAGTCGTAAACGGACCGGATATAATTTGCCTCTGCCGTCGTCAGCAGGGTAACGGCATCAAGTACCTCCGTTGCCGTGCCTACACCCTCATCGTAGCGCGCTTTGTTGATGCGCAGATTCTCCTGAGCTTGGCTCGCGGCATCCCGTGTCACCTGGATGCGCTCATATGCATCCTGCAGGTCAAGAATGTACCTCTGAACCTCGATCTTGATCTCATCTGCGAGCTTGGCTCTCTGTTCGATAAGACGTGACTTTCGATATTTCGTCTTCTTGAGATCTGCGAGGGAGCTTCCGCCTTCGAACAGGTTAATGTCGATACCGAGGATTAATGACCAGTTGTCGTCATGAACCGAGTAGGAATTCTCCATATAATCATAAGAACCCCTTGCGAAGAGCTTTGGCAGAAACTCCGATTTTTTCGCAACACTCTCGAGGTCGAGGGACTGCAGTGTCCTGTCGACAATCTGGATCTCAGGTCGTCCCGCAAGAGCCGTCTGCCAGGCCTTGTCAAGGTTGAGACCTCCGGGCGCCGCTATTTCCCGTTGCTGTTCAATGGCATGGACCTGCCAGTACAAAGGCCTCAGAAGAAGCTTATTCAGTCGTGAGGCACGTATAGATTGTATATTCTTGGCGGAAAGGAGCCTCTGGCGGGCATCGGAGAGCCTGACCTGGGCCTGGAGCAGGTCGTTCTTCGTAATGACGCCTGCGCCGTACAGGTTTTGTGCATTCTTGAGGTGGGACTCTACACTTTCGACCTCTTTTGCCGCAACCTTCACCAAGCGTTGCGATTCGAGGAAGTCATAAAACCCGATGGTGAATTCGAGGGCCATGGCGTTCCGGATACTGGCAGTGTTCAACTTTTGAGCTTCCAAGAGCATGCGGCTCGCTTCGTAGCGTGAGAGATTGCCCCGGAAGTCGAAAAGGATCTGCTGAATGTTTATGCCATAGGATTTATAGTACCGGTCAGAGACTGGGATCGCCTGCCCGAGATACACGTCAGCAGGCTGGTTTGCGAGGGATGTGTACGAGCCTGATGCATTAACGCTGGGAAGGAGCCTGGCTCTTGCAATAAGTGAGTCCGCTTCGGCGATGGCCTCATCCTGCCTTGCAACCTTGACGACATGGCTTTCGGCAGTTACGGTCTTCAGTCCTTCAGCAAGTGTGACGGCTGTCGAATCTTCCATTTTCTTAACATCGGCACCCGGGTTGTCCCTTTCCTGACCTGTGGAGAGTGTTTCCTGAGCAGCGGGGCTTATACAGGCAAGCAATAAGAACCCCGCAGTAAACAGGGGAATGACGTATTTCCTGCACATATTTTCTCCTTTTCAAGGTGTATTTTCACATTCTTTCTGAGAGCATTGCATACACATGTTAGATGTTACACGGATAGGCTAAGCAATAAATGATTTCCAATTGCATCCAAAACGCGGGAATAGCCTTAAGTTAAGCTGTTGTTCTTTTTTCAGGTGGCTCTTTGTTTTTCTACCATCCGGATGATTATCTCTACACTCGTAAGGAAATCTACAGCGCTTGAGTCTATGCAGAGGTGATAATTTCGCGCGTCTGTCCAATGGACGCTAACCATGTCCCGTATAAACTGGCCCTTCTACGGTCTGATTCTTCCACCTCATCCCGTGCCTCTCGCACATTTTTTATATTATGCACCATCATTACCCGATTGACTCGGAACTCTTTAGGGGCATGGATAAAAATGCGGATCATTCCCCGCCGTTCTCTCAATGCATGAAATCCACCCCGCCCGCGATAACGGCGCTGTGCTCATCGACGATCTGATCCATTATCCTGCATTCTAACATGAACAAATCCTTGTCATAAATCGGCCGTATCATCGGAGGTGCATAGTTGGCGTCCAGTAGGCCGAAAGAGAACCCCCTGATTATACTCATGACGAGGCCCATGGATCTTTCATCAAGGTCTTTCAGCGCTCCCGTGCTTGTACCAAGATGTTTGGCGGCCCGCTGCAGGATCTCCCTATCCACATACTTGAACGCAAGTTCTTTCGCCGCCAAATAGCCGACATAAGATCCACCGCTTCCCATCTGCCGCGATATGGTTATTGCGATATTCGGTTTTTCTCCCATGCGTATCTCCATTTCATCCGTCAGTCTGTAACGATCTCCGCGCTTACGGTCCTTTGTTTGTCTTTAATGAGGAAGACTAGAGGTATTGAAAATAAAAAGAGCGCCGCCATCAGAAAAAAAATGTGGTTAAATGAAAGCATACTGGCTTGTTGCATGATGAATCCATCCAACACCTTAAGCGCCCTTCTGCCTGCACTAATCCGGTCCAGGCCTTGAGAATAGAAAAAAGATGAAAGCCTGTTAAGTGATTCTGAGGTAACGTCCCGGAAGATGGTCACATGCTCCGTAATGATCGCCCTGTTCCAGTTTTCTCCCCGTGTCAACAAAGTGGCGGCCAGAGCGATGCCTATGCTGCCGAAGATCTGCCGGACGACGTTATAGAGGCCCGAAGCAGCAGTCATAAGAGGCTTTTCAATGGTAGAGAGTGCCGCCGTGGTCAGCGCGACAAATATGAATCCGTACCCGATTCCCTGCAGGAATTGAGGGAAGAATATATCCCAATAACCCACAGCTAGCGAGAGGCGAGAAAGCTGATAAAATGAAACTACATTCATAAAGAGTCCCGCCCCGATTAACAGTCTTGGCCCCGCCCTGTTGTAAAGCTTCCCACCGACCGGCATTGCAACAGCCATGGCTATGCTCCTCGGCATAAGCGCCAACCCCGAGTCTAGGGCAGGGTAATTGAGAAGCTGCTGCAGGAAAAGCGGTAGGATAAAGATGCTGCTAAAAAGGGTTATGCCGAGCACACTGCCAAGGAAGGTTGCCGAGGCAAAATTGACATCCTTCAGGATTCGCAGATCAACTGCCGGCCTGTCCGTGGTCAATTCCCGCCATATAAACAGCAGAAGACCTGCGGAGGAAATAATTGCCAGATATGTGATAAAATCAGATGAGAACCAATCCTTCTGGTCGCCTTTTTCGAGTAGGATTTGCAGCGTTCCCAGGCCAATCGCCATAAATAGAAGGCCTGCAAAATCAAGTTTCCCTCTTTCCCGGACGAGGTATGGCGGGTCCTGTATGTATCGCATCACCAGGAGGGTGTTGATGATGCCGACGGGAATATTGATATAAAAGATCCATGGCCAGGAATAATTGTCGGTAAGCCATCCTCCGAGAGTCGGGCCAAACGCGGGACCGAGAATAACGCCGAGGCCATAGATACCCATAGCCATTGCCTGTTCCTCGGGAGGAAATGTTTCTCTAAGTATTGCCTGTGCGACCGGTATAAGGGTGCCGCCGCCTATGCCCTGAAGAATACGGAAGATGACCATTGACGGAAGATCCCAGGCAATTCCACAAAGCATGGAAGCGCCTGTGAACAGGATGACGGAAAAGATATAGAAGCGTTTGCGCCCGAACCTGGAACTTAGAAGGGCGACAATGGGCATGATGATGACGCTGGAGAGAATGTAGCCTGTTGAAACCCAGGTAATCTCTTCAACAGAAGCCCCGAGGCTTCCTCGCATGTGAGGCAGGGCAACATTGACGATGCTCATATCGAGAGCACCCATTATTGCTCCTGTTATCACAGTTACCGTAACCAGCCATTTATAACTCTTATGACTTTCGTCCACGAGACCTCTATTTGTTAGCGAGTTTGGGGCCCGTTTGCCGGCTCACATCCACAGAAGGTTCAACGGACATGCCGGGCAATAAAGGATGAACGGGGTCGAGCGGTGATTCCATAACGATCTTGACCGGAATTCTCTGAACCACTTTGACGAAATTTCCTGTTGCATTCTCCGCAGGAAGCAGACTGAAGACGGATCCAGTCCCTGATTGCAGACTGTCTATACGTCCCCGGAAAACTATTCCCGGGTAAGCATCAACTTTTACATCGACGGGTTGGCCTATAGCCATTTTTTTTATCTGCGTCTCCTTGAAATTGGCGATTACCCAAGTATCCTCCTGCACAATAGAAAGAAGGGCCTGTCCGGGTTGCACATACTTTCCCGGGTCAACGTTCTTCATGGCAATTCTTCCGGAGACAGGCGCCACGACGACCGTCCTTGTCAGATCCAGTTGGGCCTGATTTCGTGACACCTCTGTCTCTTTGATCCTAAATTCCTGAGTTGCTAACTTCGCCTGCAGGGTTTTGACTGCCGCCTCTGCTTCAATGACGGCGGCTGTCGCAGCCTCCTTTCTGGCGTGAGCTACCTCCCAAACAGATTTGACGCGGTCATAATGGCTGGATGAAACCACCTCCTGACTGTGCAGTTTGTCGTAACGTTTCGCCTCTTTGGCAGCCAGATTTTCCTCGGCGATAGCAGCGCTCAAATTGGCTTGCGCCTGAACGAGAGCTTTCTTTTTCCCCTCTATGGACGCTTGTATTTCGCAGTTTTCCGCTGTCAATGTTGACAAAGCCTCCTTTCTATCTTGAACGGCGTGAACATAATCATCACTAAAAATTTCAAGCAGAGACGCACCGGCCGCCACTTGCTCATTGTCGTTTATATGGACTTTTACCACTCTACCTCTAACCTCTGACGCGATAGGTACGATTGTGCCGGCTACATATGCATCATCCGTACTTTCATGTGAAAATGAATGGACGAGGAGAATGGCAGAATAGATACAACCTGCCAGGATTACCAATATTACCGACCCTCTTAATGCCCATTTCCTCATATGTGTCCTACCCCGTGTCAGTTTCACCCAGTGAGGTGTGTTTGCCCCTTATTTCAGCTTTTTTTCGAGATTGTTCACTGTGCGTTTGAATATCCTGAGCAACGTCCGGAGGTCCTCGGAGCTTAGACCATTGAACATCTCTTGCAAGTGGTTGAGGACGACTGGCGTCAGCTTCTTCTGGATTATTCTCCCTGATTTCGTAAGAAAAAGGCGATATGCACGTTTGTCAATATTGTCAGGACAACGCTCAATATATCCTCGCTTCTCAAGATGGTTCACGATTCGTGTGATGTTGTGGCGATCTTTTAAGGTGTCTTTACCGAGCTGGCTCTGGCTCATGCCCTCATGCTTTCCCACCCGGACAAGGACGCCCCACTGTTCGGGCGTCACGTCATATCCCGCAGCCTGAAAAGCCCGCCGCATTACGGCAAGACTCTGAATGCGTGCGCGATACAGCCAGAAAAGAAGCGATTCATTGATGGGAAAAAGCTTTATTTCCATTGCACCTGAAATTATCTAATTCCTGAGAACGGGGTATTACTACACTAAAAACGTTGTCATATCAACGGATTTATAACTCCATCCCTGTCAATTGTAAAGATCATTTTACATAACCATCTATCCCAAGGTTGACCATCGGCTGATTTTGCTGCCCGTAGCAGAAGTGGCGCCGCGCATGCTCACGACTAATCGGAGGAAGCTAAAGGGTAGGCGATCGAAAGGCTTTGCTATGAGGGTTTGTGCGTCACGCCTGGTGCGCGCCGCTTCCGATCCACGAGCAAGGTTAAGAATTGATGGCTGAGATGCGCAGGTTTGTCGTCTTTGCTTCCGCCGTAAATCCTGCCATCCCGATCGTGCCGAGTTCTGCGGCAGCTTCTTTGAGGAAGGTTCTGCGGGTTACTTCTTTTCCGTCAATGTAATTATTCATGTTACGTGACTCGTTTAGACGCAGAACGATCGACAGTTGAAATCTCACGTTTTTCGCAAATGATTATTCAAGATGTCAGGTTGACCGGTATAAGGAGTACATCAAAAACCAGATGATCTTGATATACTCTTTTCCCATGCGCCTGTAATCGGACAGCATCAAATCTTGATGTGCCGGTTCAACCCGGATTGGTACAAAGACAATTGTCACAGATTCCTCATGAAAGATTCTCTCTGCAATAATCTTTATACGGCGCATGTGATCAGGTGAACTGACGAAGATGGCTGACTTTAAGCCGTACTGCTCCATCATGCGTTTTGCTTCGAGTACCTCGACATGGGTATTTTCAAAATAGGGCTTTGGTTTTAGACCGGAAATGATCAGATTTGGGTTTGCTTTTTTTGAGCCAGCCGTGGATGACAAAGACGAGGCTTCCGTGATTCTTCCGTAGGCGGGGATGAAGAGGTAGCGTGCATAACCTTGACTCATGAGACGATTCGCGTCTTCCTGCCTGGCTTTGTTATCCGGCCCCACAAAGAGTACGAGAGCGTCCGACCTCAGAGGCTTATCGGCGTAAGTCAGATACCGGGGGCCATAATAAAGTGCGACAAAGAAAATGGCCAGAAATAGAACAAGAAAGTATGTCAGTATTTTTTTCTTTGCAGGCATAGGCATTAAATAAATACGCTGGTTATGGCTGTTTCTTCAGCTGCTTGAGTTTCAATTCCCACTCCCAGGCAGTCCTTATGATAAACGTGAGATCGTCATGGCGCGGCTGCCAACCTGTGATGCTGCGCAGCTTGGCGCTATCGGCCACTAACCGGGGCGGATCGCCTGCTCTTCGTGGCGCTTCTTCGACGGTAAAGTTGATGCCCGTGACTTTTTTTGCCGCTGCCACTACCTCCCTGACCGAGAAGCCGCGGCCATATCCACAGTTCATGATATCGGATTTTCTCGTATTCATCAGGTAGTCAAGGGCCAGAAGATGGGCATCGGCAAGGTCGACGACGTGAATGTAGTCACGGATGCAGGTTCCATCGGGAGTCTGGTAATCCGTTCCGAAAATGGACAACTTGGAAAAGTCACCCTGCGCGGTTTTCAATGCACGGGTTATGAGATGGGTTGCATCCAGATAGGCCTGGCCGATCCTGTTCTTAGGATCGGCACCGGCAACGTTGAAATAGCGGAGCGCTATGAAGCGAAAATCCTCGGTCTGGGGCATATTTCTGAGAACAGTCTCTACCATGGCCTTGGAGGCCCCATAAGGGTTGATCGGGTGGAGAGGCACGGACTCGTCCACGAGTAATTTGTCGGGGATTCCGTATACGGCGGCGCTCGAGGAGTAAATGAAATTCCGAATGCCATTGTGGTCCATGGCGTCAAGGAGGTTCAAGGTATTGGCAACATTGTTGCGATAGTATTTGAGAGGCTTCCGGACAGATTCCTCAACCTGGATCGATGCTGCAAAGTGCATGACTGCGTCCGGGCGAAATGCTTTGACAACAGCGTTCAGGCGAGAGCTGTCTTCAAGGTCGCCCACTTCCAGCTTGCCCCAAAGAACGGCCCACTTATGGCCTGTCGACAGATTGTCGTACACAATTATGTCATGACCGCATTCACCAAGCGCATTTACGACGTGGCTGCCGATATAGCCTGCTCCACCAGTCACAAGTATCTTCATGTATCTTTTTTCCCCTTCTCTCCAAAAATGCAACTCAGACGGCCTTCGTGCATCGGCTTCAATTGAGGCCACGAGAAAATCCTTCAGCCCACTTCTTCTCACGACTGCCTGTCGCTGAACACACTTTAATTATTAACGCATAACAACCCAAAAATCAACGATAGATGCCGTCCTTCTCATGGAGTTTAGTTTTTCCGGGTAAAGGCTGCCGTTTACGATTATGCTATTCCTTCACTAAACAGTTAATTAAGATTTAATTCCACTGCAAGATGTGCTATTTTTCAGACAGGAATTTAAGATGGCACATGAGCCGATGAGTAATATTTCTAAAACTATGAAAATTGCAGCAACCGGCGATATCCATTATGATCTGATACGAAGCCCGGCGGAGCATGACAAATTCCTCAATTTTATAAGAAGCCTGGAGAGGGAAAAGCCTGACGTGCTTGTACTTGCGGGTGATACTGTGGGACTTGGTTCCTCGAAGCTGGAGGAATGTTTGAATTTCTTCAGAGGCGTGGCGCCCGTCAGGCTCAAGGTGTTCGGCAACCATGATTATTGGAGCACGGAAGGGGATACTCTCAGTAATCTGGAAATACTGAAATCAAGAGTCAAAAGTTGCGGATTCAAGCTCTTGGATGAAGAACCCGTAATCACAGGCGGCATCGGCTTTGCGGGAAATTGCCTGTGGTATGATTATTCCTTTTCCCCTGCTCTGCTGCCTCCACGGTCATCATACGAGAAGAAGATATTCGGCGGCCACATCATCTGGAATGACGTCCATTTCGTGAGGCTCGACAAGACGGATTTGGAATATACCGATGAACTCCAGGGAAAACTGGAAGCGGATATACAGAAACTGGAAGCCAAGGCAGACCAGATCGTTGCCGTCACCCATCACATCGGATTTATCGAAATGCTGACCATGAGGGAAGAGTTTCCCGGGTGGAATTTCTGTAATGCCTTCATGGGAAGCAAAGGACTCGGGGAGATGCTATACAATCATCCAAAGGTCAGGTACCATATATGCGGCCACACGCACGACCAGAAAGTTGTGCGAAAAGGATCTCTGACATCAATCAACCCGGGTTCCACCTATGATGACAAGAAGTTCGTGTCTTTGGTAATTCCCGGAGATGGATCCTATGCTTCACTTGAATTCGGAAGTTGACGCATTTTCCACCGTTTGCTGCTGAGAGCTTCAATTCGGCGGCTTAGAGGTCCAATTATGATTTATCGGCCGGAAGACCGCGCCATCTACGATGATCTTGTTAGCTCCTTTCAGGAGCAGGGGGAAAGAACGAGACCCATCGGTGAAATGATGCTGGTCGTGGGAAAATATTTTCTGGGTTCTCCCTATGTGAGTCATACGCTGGAGAGGGAAGGGAGGGAGACTCTCGTTATAAATTTGAGGGAATTTGACTGCTTTACCTTTGTGGAAAATTGCGTGGTCCTGGCGCGGCTGTTAAGCAAAGGCAGGACGCATTTCAAGAGCTATGCCGCGCAGCTGAAGAAAATCCGTTACCGCAGTAACGTATTAAAGGGATACTCCACGCGCCTGCATTACTTTTCCGACTGGCTCTACGACAACGAGAGAAAAGGGATTATTCTGGATGTTACCTGCAGGTCTGGCGGGGAGCCATTCAGAAAGAATTTTAATTTTATGACAAAGCACAGGGGAGATTATCCCGCCTTGAACTCAGAGAAATCTTATCGAGATATGGTTGCGATTGAAAGGCGCCTGTCCAGACGATTGCTGCATCGTATCCCGAAGGCTGCATTAGGAAAGTCTCGGCACACGGTTCAGAGCGGGGATTTGATTGCACTTACCACAGGCATTGAGGGACTGGATGTCGTACACGTCGGTCTCGCGCTCCGTTTAAGAAACGCGATTCATCTCCTGCATGCATCGGAAGTCGAACAGAAGGTGGTTATTTCCGATGTCACCCTGTATCAGTACCTTTCGAAACGGAAGATGATGACGGGAATTATGGTCGGACGCGTTATCCCGATTTGTCAAAATGATGGTAGTCCTTCTTAGGTCTGAAATGTCCGCCCCAGCGCCATCCCCGCTTCAGGAATTCTCTCACCACGGGATGTGAGTCGTCAAGCGTCCCTGCAATCCCTGGAAGATAGGCGGCGCCCGGAGGATCAAACCGGCCGTCCTCATCTATGACAGGATTGAAATAAGGGTTAATATCCACGGCCTTTCCGAATGCATGGTTTGATAGCCTGTCGGTGCCCTGAACAACGCGGTAGTTGAAGGCGGACGTATTATTGTCTGCCATAGACAGGTCATCAGACCAGTCGTACTTCACGATCGGCACAACTTGGAAAACAGGGAATCCCGTTCGCTCCATGAGCTTAAAAATTTCCACGACGTCCGTCTTTACCTCCTGGTGAATCACGAGTTGTCCCTGGTGCAGCTGGCCGTCAAATGCCCGGTAGCGCACGTCGACGAGGCATAATTTGTCAATTATCTCCCTGGGCGCGTCTGTCCCGGCGGTGGCCTCCTCAAATGTCATCCTGCTGTCGATAATGGCTATCATTTTCATAAGCGTCAGAAAGATAGAGCTGCCAATATTTTTTGCAAGGTTTCTTCGTCAACTGAGACTTCCGTGTAAATTTCCCTGACCAAATCTTCATTGACTCTGTCAAAATCTTTTCCTATAGGTGTTATTATGATACCTCCCATCTCCACCAGCCCCGGTGAGATTAAAATCTTCTCGTCGCCGGGCAGGAAATAGACGGAGGGGCGACGCCTTTGCCGCGGAAAAATTACGACCTGCCATTTATTTCCGTTATAAGAGCAAAGCAGATTCATCCGCGGTTCTGCCGGTGACGCGAGGACGCGTTTCATGCCCGAGATAATTTCTGTCAAGGCGTCACCGATAGCGGTGGAATCCCTTCCTTCCAGAATAATTACCTCTCTTCCCAGATTTTTCGCCGTGAAAAGAGATGTGGCGTGGATGCGTTTGACCAATACCAGCCTTGCCTTGTCTTTGATTTCTTTCTCGATTGGCAGTACTCCTCGATTAATCGCTTGAAAGTGCAGGTGGTCCGGCGCGGAAGCACCGCTTTCCGGGCCGTTATAGAACACATTGAAATCGGGGCTGAAGTCCTTCGCCATCTTGAGAAATGTTGAAACCATCCCTTTAAACAACTGGGGACCATGAATAATATGCGCAATCGTATAGTGCTCCGGACAGATAGGAAACGGATTGCAGAGGACAATGAAATCCCCCCTGTATAAGATGCCGCGTTGGGGCTCGGGGAGATTTTTAAGACAGAGAAAGCAAGGCCTCTTTTCGATGGATTTTTGGTCAACCTTGGCGGTAGTGCTCTTGATCCTTCCGGGATTATGATGCAGCCTCACAGAGAAGCCGTTGCAGCGGAGCTCCTTTACCCGCACACTCCCCAGGGCCGCATATCCGAGGGAAAGATCGGGCCATGAGGCCTTTTGCTTTTCGAGAAGATCGCAGCATTGCGCCGACAGAGATGGCCCGGGCGTTTTCCCGTCAAATATGGTGAATATTCCTTCTTGCAAGAGCGCGTCCATATGTGGTCTCTCATTTCGGCTGCAGTTTTCGGCGCGCCATGATTTCAACGGTTCGAATCTTATCTTTGAACGCATCATGGCGATTACGCTTCTCTATGGGGACGCGGGCATCCGTATTGCCCGCCCACCGCCGGCACAGATAGAGGCTCTCATAAATCCTGCCTATGCGATACTCTCTTGATAATCTGAGGGCCATTGCATAGTCTTCTCCATAGCCCACGTTGAGGAAGCCGATTGTCCGTAGAAGCGCCGTATCAAAGGCGCGCGGCGCCCCCAGTCCGTTAACGCGTAATGCATTGTTGTATCCGTTCTCATCCGTCCATTCCCTGTGGTCTATTATACCGGGCGGAATCTCTTGCAGAGATTCATCGACGAGTGTGTAAGAGCCGATGACCATGGCAAAGTCTCCGCTTCTCATCACGTCGATGAGCTTCTGCAATGTCCCGGGGCTCTCATAAAGATCGTCTGAGTCCAATTGAACGGCGTGGCGGCCGCAGAGGTCGGAAAAGACGGCTTCGTTCCAGCACCCGCCGATAGTGAGGTCAAATCTTGAAGGAGTAATATGTTTCAGAGCCGGATTGCTGCCGGCAAGCTCAGACAGGATTGGAGTCGTTCCGTCAGTGGAATGATTGTCCACAACAATCACATTGTACGGAAAGTCGGTCTCCTGCGTCAAGGCGCTATGCACCGCGTCCGCGATTGTGCGCACACGGTTCCGCACGGGTATGATGACACTTGCCTCAACAGGAAACGCATACTGAGATCGAGGTATATTTTTAAAACGCGGTTTAAGGAAGGCGCGGATATTTTTTAAGTGCTCTGTGGCAACTAGTTCCATTTCTTTTTGTACCGCCTGGCTCCAGGGAGCAACATAATTGAACTGACCCTCACCCCGTGATCTTACTTTATCTGTATTCGCTTCTGATTCTTTCCTCGTGTAGAGAAACTCCTGAATGTGGAAAAGACTGTGGTCGACGGAAACCTTCAGCCGTAAGTCATACAATCCGGCATGAATGACGGCGGGTATGGGGCCGTACTTTCTTAATGCCCGTCTGATTGCTGGGATAGAGAATAGGATCACGTATCCGAAATCAAATTCGTCACGGATGCTTCCGAGTTGATAGTCATTGACGGGATGCTCAACGAGGCCGCCCTCTTCTTTTTCCAGGTAGTCGGAGTAGACCATGCCTGGATCCGTGGATTCCGCTATGTCGATAAACCGTTCGAGCGTGGCGGGTGGAATCTCAATAGCTTCAGGTTTTGCAATTATAAGAAGAGAATCTGTCCTGATTCTTTCTATGAGTTCGTTCAATGCCTTGCCGGAATTCAGCGATGCGGTTCTCATGACTTGACACTTCGGAGATGTTGGTTTGAAGCCTCCCTCATGGAGGACAATCACTTCCTCGATCAGAGGTGATTGAATGAAGATGCGGAGCGTTTTTTCAAAGTCAGACTGCAAACTGAACGGCGTCACAACGGTCAGCTTGTTCATGAGTTACCCCCTAAAAGAAACTATCCCGATTATCGTCGAGATTTTTTAGCATAGAAGCGGATATCGCACAACCAGACAATATTATCGAAAAGACGGAAATGACACCTGGATCGCGGGGGAGACGATGTCTCGGCCAGCGAGAAAACGGCCTAACATTATCTGAATATCTAATTAATCCTGGGTAAACCACCGGCTCTGCCGGAGGACTCCCAGAGTTTGACAATTCCGGGAATATAAAGGAAACCTCCTATCCGTGAACCGTTCGAAGTTTACGGGGAAGGAGGTTTCAGTTGAACGACAGGCAGAGTTTAAGCCATACGTCATGGGAATGCAAGTACCATGTGGTATGGATACCGAAGTGTCGGAGGAAAGCGATTTACGAGCAACTGCGGAGATATTTGGGGTCAACATTCAGGGACCTCGCGATTCAGAAAGAGAGTCAGGTTATCGAGGGTCATCTTCGAGTTGATCATGTGCATATGTTGATCTCCATTCCGCCGAAGCATGCGGTAGCGCAAGTGGTTGGTTTCATCAAAGGCAAGAGCGCGATACATATTGCGAGAAACTTTATGGGTCATCGCAAGAATTTCACCGGTCAGCACTTTTGGGCCAGAGGTTATGAAGTTTCCACCGTTGGCAGAGATGAAGCCACCATTCGAGAATACATCAGAAAACAAGAGCAAGAAGACCGGCGTCTCGATCAGCTCAACATGTTTGAGGAGTAACCACCTTCAGGTGGTTCAGTAAATTAAATCCGCTTTGAGCGGTTCATACATTCAAGCCTCCGGCTTTGCCGGAGGTATATGACTATTCAAGTTTACAGCATTTCCAGGAGCTCAATAACAGGAGTTCAATAACGACATTGACAGTTAGCCCCTCGTGTTCTATACTATTTTTATACAATTGACTAAAAAAGGTAAACTACTGATGTGCATTTTGAGGGTTTGGTATGGCGAAATATCTTGATCCTGATTCCATGGATGACAGAGATGTCAAGTTAGATCCCGATACGGTACTTCAAGAACCTAAGATGTATCGGGTTATACTTCATAATGATCATTACACGACAATGGAGTTTGTCGTCGAAGTTCTGATACTTGTGTTTCATAAGCCGGCGGCGGAAGCGATCAAAATCATGCTCGACGTCCACAATAAAGGCGCAGGTGCATGTGGCGTATATACATACGATATTGCTGCCACGAAGGCAGCTCAGGTACATACCATGGCGAAACTGAGAGAATTCCCTCTAAAATGTTCATTAGAAGAGGCCTGATCGATAGGGGGAATATAATGAAGATAAGTGAGAATCTGAATCAAATCATCATGGCTGCGTATGCCGAGGCTAATACGCGGTCTCATGAGTTTGTAACGCCGGAACACCTTTTATATGCCGCGCTTTTCTTTGATGATGGATCTGAAATCGTCCAGAGATGCGGTGGCGATCCGGAGCATTTAAAAAGGGTGTTGGCAAAACATCTCCGCGAGGGCAATCCTGTCGTGGAGGGAGCTCAATCCGTCCAGTCACTGGGTTTTCAAAATGTTTTGGAGCGGGCCGTATGGCATACGACCTCCGCGCAGAAAGATATTGTCGAATTAGGAGATGTTCTGGTTTCAATTCTCGATGAAAAGGGATCATATGCCTCATTTTTTCTCAAGAAAGAGGGGATCACACGGCTTTCCCTGCTCAATTATATCTCTCACGGAGTCTCCGTGATTCCCGATACAACGGAAGTGCAAAGGCGGAGTAAGAAGCGGGAGGAAAATGAGCCTGAGCAAGAACCCAGGGAAAAGGACTCTGATCCAAGCAAAATACTAAAGTCATTCACGACAGAACTGACGGCCAAGGCGAAAGCGGGAGATATTGATCCTTTGATAGGCAGGGAGGATGTTCTCGAACGAACCATTCAGGTCCTTTGCCGGCGATATAAGAACAACCCCGTCCATGTCGGCGAGCCCGGAGTGGGAAAAACGGCGATAACGGAAGGGCTGGCGCAACTCATTGCCGACGGGAAGGTCCCAAAGCGTCTGAAGGATTCGAAGATTTACGCCTTGGACATGGGTGCCATAATTGCCGGCACCAGATTCAGGGGCGATTTTGAAGAGCGCATGAAGCGCGTAATAGCCGAACTTCAGAGGCAGGAGAAAATAATCCTCTTCATCGACGAGATTCATAATATCGTTGGCGCCGGGGCTGTTTCAGGGGGGTCCCTCGATGCTTCGAATATCCTGAAGCCGGCGCTCGCTTCCGGCAAACTGCGTTGTGTCGGCTCCACCACATATGACGAATACCGCAAGTACTTTGAAAAGGATGGGGCCCTCTCCCGCAGGTTTCAGAAGATCGAGGTAATGGAACCGACAACGGACGACACAGTGAAGATTCTTGAGGGCATCAAGAAGAGGTATGAAGAATATCATCATGTGTCATATACTGAAGAGGCCCTTCGCGCCGCCGCGGAATTATCCGATAAATATATCAATGACCGAAGGCTACCCGATAAGGCTATCGATGTGATCGATGAAGCCGGCGCTCTGGCTAATATGAAGGACGCCGATGAGGGTGCAGAGAAGGTGGTTGATCTTCATGATATCGAAGCGGTGATTGCCAAGATAGCGAGAATTCCGGAAAAGAGCATTTCTTCGTCTGAGCTGAACAAGCTCAAGGACCTGGAGACAGGCCTCAAAAGCAGGATCTTCGGACAGGACAAGGCGATTGAGTTGGTCGTGGAGGCCATAAAGCGTTCGCGCGTGGGGTTCCGAGAACCGCACAAACCGGTAGCCTCCCTGTTGTTTGTGGGACCAACGGGCGTGGGAAAGACCGAACTGGCGCGCCAGCTCGCGCTGACTCTCGGGGTGCCGCTGAACCGCTACGATATGAGTGAATATCAGGAAAAGCACACCGTTGCAAAGTTTGTGGGGGCGCCTCCGGGCTATGTCGGTTATGAAGAGGGCGGACTGCTTACTGAGGCAATAAGGAAGAATCCCCATTCCGTCCTGCTCCTTGATGAGATCGAAAAGGCTCATGCCGATATTTTCAACACACTGTTGCAGGTCATGGACTACGCAACATTGACGGACAACAACGGAAAGAAAGCAGATTTTCGCAACGTCGTCATACTCATGACATCTAATGCAGGTGCGCGGGAGATCGGCAGGCAGATTATCGGATTCGAAGCCAAGAGCGTCAATCCGGACGCCGTGTTCACGGCGGTGGAGCGGATCTTTTCGCCTGAGTTCAGGAACCGTCTCGATGGTGTTGTCAACTTCAACAGCCTTACCCATGAGGTGGTGCTCATGATCGTAAAAAAAGCGATCGCTGAATTCGCAGTTCAATTGCAGGAGAAGAATGTGAATCTTCAGGTTACCGACCTGTGTTACGAATGGCTTGCCAGTAAGGGCTACTCTGAGGAGTTTGGGGCAAGAGAGATTGCGCGCCTGATCCAGGACAAGATAAAAGGGTTCTTTGTGGACGAGGTGCTTTTCGGCAAACTGCAAAAGGGCGGCAGTGCCATCGTGGATATCGAATGTGATGATGTCGTTGTCCACGTCCGTGAAGAATGCGAGGTCGTTTAGCTACTGCTGCGAGAACACATTTTCTTTTGTCAGAACCTCAGCGTCATGGCTTAATGTCTCATGGTGCCCAATGGGCTATGGGAATTCGGTGCTAATATTCCATGCCGATTTTTCGACTGGGCGACGAAGTAATCTTTCCTCCCGTTGATATGACATCGGGCAATGGTATCCTTGCCGTCGGCGGCGACCTTTCGCCGGACAGACTGATTGCGGCCTACAGCCAGGGCATCTTCCCATGGTATTCAGAAGGCGATCCCATCATCTGGTGGTCTCCCGATCCGCGATTCATATTATTCCTAAATGAACTTAGGGTCTCGCGAAGCATGATGAAAGTGCTGCGGCGAGGGACCTTTCGGATTACGTACGATCATAAATTTCGCGAAGTCATTCTTTCCTGTCAGAAATTGAGGAGAAAACAGAAGGGCACCTGGATTACGGATGACATGCTTGAGGCATATTGCAAGCTGCATGAGCTTGGAATTGCCCATTCCTCAGAGGCCTGGCATGAGGAGAAACTCGTAGGCGGCATTTACGGTGTATCGCTCGGGCGCTGCTTTTTCGGCGAGTCTATGTTTTCGCTTATGAGCAATGCATCAAAGGCGGCGTTGATCGATTTGGTTCGCAAATTAAAGGAACTCAAATTTGAGTTCCTGGATTGCCAGGTTTATACTGCCCATATGGAAAGCTTGGGGGCTCGCTTCATTTCCCGCGATGAGTTTAATGGTCTTCTAAAATCAGGGTTGCGATATGAGACCCTGCGTGGCAACTGGGAATTAATGCCGGAGTTCGGATAATCCATGCAGCCTCATGAAGTTGCGCCTGGAAACTCACGTTTCACGCGGAGCGACGTCATTAACGCCGTTCTTGAATTCTCACTGCTTCCTTCAGGGGTACTGAATCACCACGATCATCCTTCAGCCAATTTTGGATTATTATCCGGCAGTCGTCGCCTGCATTACCATAGAGACCGATGATTTTTCTTTCACGGACGGCGTTTTCAATGGAGTCTGATGCATGTGCGGCGTTCTGCAGGATGTTCTGGCCGAAATCAGAACGGATAGTGCCTTCTGCGGCTATTGCGGGATCGGTCACGCCCAGGCGTTCGCGGATTGTCTCAACTGCGTTAGGGCCGCGGTAGAGCAGCGCCAAAGCGCGGTGTTCTCCAGGCTTATCGCGGTCGGAAGGCGATTCATTTTTCCGATCTAGGCCAGTCATATATTTTACGATCTGGGCAAACTCGTACAGAGAATTCTTTTCGTTGATGACTTCAGCCATCGCGTCGTATTCTTCATCCGTTATCTGGAAATTGAACAGACCCTCCATTCCCTGCTTGAGCCGGGTTGCGATCCGCGGCTTCAGTTTCTTCTTGAAGACATCGCGCAGGAATCCATAGAACTCCTCGCCCTGAGCGGCGCTCATTCGGATCATCCGGGCGCCGACAATCCGGAGGCCGGTCTTGGAAAACATATCGATCATATTTCCCGGCCGGACGGAATGCTTGAAGAAATTGTCGGGCTTCAGAATGACCAGCGTTGTTTCTCCTTCGGAGCATTCTTCGTAAATGCCGGAGTCGTTAAATCCCAGCTCAGCGAAAAGCTCCAGATTATTCTTTGCGTATTCAAGATTTGTCGGCAGCAAGACAGCGGGCTCGAAATACCGGACCGTCCCGTGGGGGGTGGTGACGTAGTCGCTGTAAGTTCCGCGAATGGTTCCGCGAATGGCTTCCGATTCTGCCGCCGTTGTCAATTCACCGACCACGTCGTAAATGCGCTCCACGGCGTCTTTACCTTCGAAAAGAAGAAAGAGACAGCGGTTATCCTGCCTGAGAATATTTTCACGCCGAAGGTTCTGATCGATATAATCGACAAGGGCCTCACCTAAGCCGGGCGAGATGCTCAGGCTTTTCACGCGCCTTATGTATTCATCTACAAACGAATCGGACGGCCGCATCATGCGAATCCCGACCAGGTCGCAGCCGGAGAGAGACATGAGTCTCGCTATGATATTACCAGTTCTCGACTTAATGAGGCTGTACGGTGTGATAACTACGTATGTCAGTTCGGTTGTCATATATTGATTTCCTGTATACGGCAGAGAATGTCTTTTCACTTTTTCTATATAAAACGATTGTAATCGGATGTCAACGGCAAAGAATTCGACGCAAAGAATTCGAAACGCAGCCGATCTCTGATTAGACGGTGTCCATCAGGAGGCCTGTCACTATGAGGGGATTATTCAGTACTCAGGGTTTGCGGCCGAGAGAGTGCTGACATTTCATGGCTAGATTTTTCAGCAACGGCAGACGTTTGGCGCGGGAAGTGCTGTCAACAAGATTTAGAACGCCCGCGGGGATATGGGCGATAAATTCCGTAAGACCGCTCTTCAAACCGAGAAATCCATAAGCGCCGAGGGCCTGCATTAGGCGCTGGGCCGACGCGTCCCGGAATTTATCCTGAAATCCCGCCCAGTCGGTTCTCAGAATATCCGCCTTCACCTGCGAGACCTTGATGATTTTCTTGCCGAAAGATATATTATCTTGTGACGCGTCTACGCCGCCGCGAGCCGGAAGCTGGTAGTAATATAAAAGCAACTCCATGCGTTCATTCTCCGTCAGAAGGACATAAGGATCATAGAGCAGTGATCCAAGGTCGTAAAATAGATTGCCGAAGCGCATGCCCTGAAAATCTATTAATGCCGGCTGGTCCTTGCATATCATCACGTTCTGGGACTGCAGATCCCTGTGCACGAGGCTTGGTTTTGCATCTTCAAGACGCGCCGATAGGCTCTTCAATTCGTCCTCTAAATCTTTCGCATCCGATGGATGGAGCTTGATACGGCAGACGCCTTGCACAAAATTCTCAAGGAAGTAATCGCGCTCCCATCGGTAAAGGTCGGGACTAAATTCTTCCATTAACGGAACTTTATCGAATGGGAAATCCTGGACCGGAAAGGCATGGAGTCTATATGCAATGGAAAGGGTAGTACGGTAATACGCACTTCTTCTTATCCACGACTCATCCCTGTAGGACCAGAGATCTCTGTCTCCGAGATCTTCCATGACAATGAAGCCCCTCAGACGATCGTGTGCCAGAATCCGGGGGACGGGAACATGGATCGTGAGAAGGAAGTCGGCAATCGTGGCGTAGTAGTAGTTCTCTTTGCGAAATTGGTCGTAACACATGAAGACGACAGAACCGTGATCTTCATATTTGATTCGATGGAAAGATCTGCCTGACCCGCGCTTAGCCAAGGGTATGCTGATCAGGGCATCTGAGCTCTCAAGCCGGAACGCCTGGCGCACGAATTGGAGCATTTCATTATTTAGGTGCGACATAGTTCTCTAAATTATAAGCCATGAAAGACCATTCCCGCCCTCCACCTTCCGTTGCAGACGCCGACTGGGCGATCTCGAATTCGGTAGCGAACGGATGACGAACGATGCTGTTCCTTAAGAATCTAAGAATCTTCGCAGCTTGCTGCGGAGAGCTTCAATGTTGGCGGGGATCCGGTTTAGTTCTTCCATGGCAAATGTGCGTTGCTATGAATAACCGCTATTACCCCTTTCCCGCGAGCATCGCATTTATCTTTTCATATTCCGCCACGGATCCGATATCATACCACCAGCCTTCATCGATGATAATCCCTGCCACCGACCCAGGCTGTT
The DNA here is from genome assembly GCA_963729715.1 of uncultured delta proteobacterium. Classification (GTDB taxonomy): domain Bacteria; phylum Desulfobacterota; class Syntrophia; order Syntrophales; family UBA2185; genus Fen-1135. Next base: position 597,435 of record CAVSPA010000004.1, on the reverse strand, counting down.
TCTTGATCATAGCGATGAAGACTGGGATAACCGATTCCGTGCGGCCCGCTCTCAGGCGTCGAAGAAAAGTTTTTTCCACGATGTAGATGCCCGTAAAAAGACAGCTGATAACACCGCCGTCGCCTAGGACATGCCGCAGGTCACATATCTCGCCCTCCGCATTCAGATTGACGTTCAAGGGAGAGCCCCTGCTTCTGAGAGCCAGGGTGACTTCCTTCCTCTTCGCGTAGTGTGCATCGATGAGATGAGCAAGCGGCAGGTCTGTAAGGGTATCGCCATTGTAAACCATGACTGTTTCGTCGTCATCAAGGAGATCTTCGATGTTCTTGATGCCGCCAGCCGTATCGAGAAGCGCAGGTTCATACCGGAAGATGATGGGTATTCCCCGCCATTGCCGGTCCGGGAATGCCTTATCGTACGCATCTGCAAAGTAATGGGTATTGATGATAAAGCGTTCTATACCGGCAGATATGAGATGATCCATGGCATAGGTAATCATCGGGCGTCCGCCTGCGGCTAAGAGCGGCTTCGGACAGTTATCCGTCAACGGACGCAGGCGCGTTCCTAGGCCGGCGCCGAGGATGAAAGATGTCTTGATAGAAGATTTTCGCATAGCCTTTCTTCAGTACAGTTTCTGAAGCTCCGCACCACGAAAATAGTGTTTCAAGATGGATTCCGCCGTAAAGCCTTTAAGGGCCATCACAGCCGCCCCTATCTGGCATAAGCCGACGCCATGTCCCCATCCGGCGCCATGCAGGATAAAGCGGACAGGCTGGCCGGCTGTATCATTCTCTGCAGATACGACAAAGGCGCTGCTGTAGAGATAGCTCCGGGAAAGCCAGCGGCGGATCTCGAGTTCCTTGCCTATGGTGAGCGTCATTTTCGATCCGGCGATTTGCAGCCGCACTATGCGGCCGGAGAGGCCCCGCTCAAGGGGAGTGAGACGGAGGAGGTTGCCGAAGTCCATTCCCGATTTTTTCCTGATAATCTCTTCCAGTTCGATACATGTATACGTAACCTTCCAGCGAAAAAAATCCGTCGTCTCCTGATCCAAGGACGGGAGAATCCGACGCAGGGTATTGACGTCTTTAGTTTTGCAATACGCCTCTGGATATCCGAGAATCCATTGCCTCGCTTCTTCTTCCGTGCGGATCGGATCGTACGTGACGGCAGAGTCCGAAACGGACGTGAGATAGGGAATGGTGACATCCTCCCATGTATTTGCGAAATTGTCCGTGAGACCGCCGCAGGCTTTATGATAGCGGGCATCGCAGATCTCACCGTTGTATACGAGAAACAGGCCGCGCGTTTCCTCAACTGCCTGCCGGGCGTTCTCGGAGATTATCCGGGTGATACCCTGATACCGCTGGCAATGATCGTCGGCACAGACATCGAAAAGTGTGTGGTCAACCCTATGGTAATACCTGACAAACTCTTTGTTTCTCAAGGCCGGGCCGTGCGATTCATTTTCGGCATGTCCTACCTTTTCTATAGTTCCGAGCATGGACATGAGCCAGCTGCGTGACGCAATTGCGTGGGCCTTGAGGAATTCCGGCGCCGATTCAGCGCTCATTTCAGAGGAAACGACGCTCGCTAAATAATCTTCCAAAGGAATTACATTGATGGCAGTGAGTGTATCATTTCCGTCTCGGATGAGTCTTATCTCTCCCCGGAACGTTTGCTCCTGTTTTCTTTCCCAGTGAAAATTTACGCCTATCGTTACATCAAGGAGGGCGAAGGTTGCGTTATCGAGAGGGGTACAGTGGATTTCCTTATCATGGATTATCTCATTTCCCGCAGCATCGGAAAGAATAATGCGCCCCTCCTTCACGCGCGCACGGAACCTTCCGCCCATGTTGCGAGTGTCATTGATCAGGAAGGGGTCGTTTAACCGCCCTGCCACTTCCTTGTACCCCTGCACGATGCCTACTCTGAGTATCGGTTCTTCCATCATAGCGCGATAAACGGCGAGACGGGTGTGAGCCTGTCAAACGTATTGAAGCCTGCCCGTCTCAATCCTGTCCCTGCGAAAGCGGCAAGGAAGGAAAATAAAATATGTTTAGTATAACATGCACGTCCTTATCAGAAACAGGGCGATTATTCAATGTCTAACCATTGGTTTGCTTCTTGAATGTTAAAGGCTTCAACCAAAATGAGAACAATACCAAAGCAAGAAATATGAGCGTCGCGTAGGTAATCTTCTCAAGAGTCAGATCTTCCACATAGATAAGTTTTTCAAGCGTATCTATGGTGAACTGGCCGGGGTAGACCCCACGCGATATACCTTTGGCTTTGAGATAAGCTTCGAGATAGGTAAGGGGACAGATGGTTCCGGTCAATTGCATGACGACCGTGACGATCAAGGCGAGCAGATGAATCGCTCTCCATTCTTGGAGTTTAAAATACAGGAATACCGGAAATCCCAAGATGACGAAGGCAATCCACAGGAAATGGAGGAAGATCACCAAATCGGCTGCTATCCCGTAAATCATATGCGTTCCACAAGAAGTACTTCCATGGAGAAATGAGTATACTTTCATACGGTCATTAGACAGGAAGACAGTGGCTATGCCGTTTGCCAGCGCGAGATTGCATGTGCGGCCAGGGCGCGGCCCTGATTATAGCCTTCCTCCAGGATAAGACGATTTTGGCTGAGCCGCGATACGCGGAACTTTTCGGGCGGACATATTTCAACGACCGCTACGCCTTCGGGCGGCTTGCGAATCAGCTTCACTGATTCATTGTAGTGCGAAACACGCTTAGCCATGGCCTGTTGCAGCGCAGGATACCGCATGCTCCAGCGCACGAGGCAATCAAACGGATCGTGCCGTTTCAGGTAGTTTCGATTGCGGGAACGAATTACCATGATCCGGCGAGCCCCGAGACCAATCGCCTTGCCTATGGGAATGGCATCTGCTACGCCGCCATCCGTCATGGGGCGGTTGTCGACAATCGGGTAAGACCGGTAGAAAAGAGGTATGGCGCTCGAGGCCTTAAGAATATGCTCAAGGTCCTGGGCGCTGGTCTCTTTATATACGGCTTCCCCGGTTTGCACATCCGTAAGTACCACTATGAAAGGTTTCCCTTTTGCATAGATTCTCTGCAAATCGAGCCGGATTTCCCGAATGGTAGTATCCCAGAGCCAATCGAGATCCATTAGATGACCGCTGCCGAGGAACCTGATCATATCAATAAACTCGGGCCGCAGCGAATAGTCCGTATATATTCTCTTGTTGCGACCGATCATTTCGGCAAGAAAGGCTGCAAGATTGGATGCACCCGAGGAAACACCCATGTAGAAATCAAAAGGATTGAATCGTGACTCAAGAAAGCCGTCCAGTATCCCCGTTGAGAAGACCCCACGGAGGGCGCCGCCTTCAACAACAAGAGCGGTAGCCATAGATTGGTTTGCCGACTTCTCGGTGCGATTATTATACGAATCGGTTGGTGTCACCATTTTGTATTTGCTCTCAGGAAATATCTCAGACAGATTTAGGTCGGAATAGAGTTAATATCCTGTCTCTGCCGAAACACGACGAAGACAATATAAGTGCCATAAGAACAAACTGCAATATAAAAAATCATGCCCGCTTTGGGGAACGATCAGGTTTTTGACGCCACAGTGGATATCCTGCTTGTCAGACCGATGAGTCTGGCTGCAACAGTTGTTGGCACGGCAGTTTTCGTCGTCTCATTACCGTTTTCCATACCGAGCCAGAGTGTCGGCCCTACGGCACGGGCGCTCGTCGCAGAACCATTCAATTTTACTTTTACGAGACCAATCGGGGATTTCAGTGGTGTCCGCATGCGAGGCAAGGCCCCGACCAGAGAACTGCAGCCCACGGCGGTGGAAGAAGGTCCTGAGACCGAAGGGTCATCCACTCGGTGAAAGAAATTGAGTACAGCGAAAGTTGCTGCAGATGTTTGGCCGCCTATTCATCGATGCCCAATCTTCTGATTACCGGGACAGTTAATCTTTGAGATTCACGGATTAATCCTTCCTAATAGATCAAAAGGAGGAACTCCTGGAGCCAAGACCACCGGATTCTCCTCACCCTTCCACGCATCCTATCATGATGTCTAATTCCGTATATATTTAGTCGGCTGATACGGACAAAGATGAACCGGGATGTGGATAAGCTTGTTGACACCTGGCTGCAGGCATTGAGGCAAACGGATGCCATAAGCGCTGCGACAAAAGCCCTCATCAAAAACCTGTCATTACTGTTTTGACCATCGTTTCGCATATCGTTTTTTTAGCTAACATCAAGGTCGAAAAACTGTCAAGTGAATTCGATAGAGCCGTGAGCTCATGCAAGGGGGGAAGTACGATTAGCATCGCCGGTTTTGCGAGTGGATTGCTTCATTTATTTCACTCTCAAATAACCCTTCCGGACTGACCGGGATGGATAGGAACGAAGGTGGAAAATAAATCACGGTCTTACGAACGCGGCAGAAAAAATTGCCGTATCAATTTCATCCGCGGAGGTCGGTATTTTCATCTACTTTAACGGCCGCTGCTTTTTGGTTATTGCGCTGACTTGGGCTGTACGGAGTTGGATTTTCCCCTCGGTTGTACGAACCCATTAACAATAATAGACGTCTCGAAGTTGTATCGTTTCTGATCAATACATCCATAAATCAATATCTTACATATATGAAACTATTCTGAATACAACCTCGGCAAATTCGTCTCGCAGTGCCGTGCAATTCGGCAATCTGCTTTCTTTCATAGACAATTGAGAGTTGAACCATGTGGGGGTGCATTTATGCTCGGCGGAGGTATGCTTTTTGCTTTTATATAGGTTGAACCTCTGGATCTTCTCGAGAAAAAGAAGATTCAAGGTAAATTGAATGGTGATTTGGATGTTAGAAGCAAAGCGTATAGTTACACGAGACGAAATCAATATTGCGCGAGAATTTTGTGGGGACTCGCTTTCAAAATTTATGCTGCAAAAATGTTTTCTCAGCAGCTTGATTGATTCCATCCCGGACATTATGTTTTGCAAGGATGCTGAGGAAATATATCTGGATTGTAATACGGCATTCGCACTACGTGTGGGGCTCGCCAAGGATGAAATAATTGGTAAGACGGATTTTGATATTTTCCCGCTCGTGGAAGCGGAGCTATATCATCGAAACGACCAGATGACGTTGGCCCATGAAAAGACTCGGTACGATGAAGAGTGGATTTCGTACCCGGATGGAAAACGCGTATTGATAGAAATGTGCAGAACTCCTTATTATGGGCCGAACGGGAAGCTCTTCGGAGTCATCGGCGTCGGTCGCGATATCACGGATCGTAAGAATATCGAAGATCAAAGTCAGCATATGACTGCCAGACTCCAGCAGATGGTTGCGGAGCGTACGGTGGAGCTGAGAAAAACAAATCTGGCGCTACAGCGAGAAATCACCGAACGAAAGAAAACGGAGGCGGCCCTCAGGGCGAGCGAGGAGCGCTTTCGTTCCCTCGTAGAAACAACCAGCGACTGGGTATGGGAGGTCAACGAGAACGCCGTCTTTACCTATGCGAGTCCTAAAGTCAAGGCACTGCTCGGATATGAACCGGATGAGGTATTAGGAAAAAAGCCGTGGGATTTTATGCCGCCGGATGAGGCGCAAAGACTAACGAAATTAACAGATGTGATAATAGAGTCACACGAGCCTTTTGCTGGATTAGAGAATATAAATTTATGTAAAGACGGGCGGGAAGTGGTGCTTGAGACGAGCGGTGTGCCAATATTTGACTGGGAAGGGAATCTTCGCAGTTATCGTGGCATCTCGCGTGACATAACGGATCGCAAACAGGCAGAAGAGACGGTAAGGGAGAGTGAGAAAAAATATCGTACGATCCTGGAAAGCATTGAAGATGCTTATTTTGAGCTCAATCTATCGGGGGAAATGATTTTTTTCAACCATGCAGCCCAGCGAACGCTAAAGTACTTACCGGAAGAACTCCTTGGCATGAATTACCAGCGCTATAGCAAACCGGAAGCGGCCAACCGGATGTTTGAGATTTTCCGTGAGATATATGGAACAGGAAAATCTGCGAAGGTCGCTGATTTCGATATTATAACAAAGGACGGTGTCGTTATAACGCTTGAGATATCTGCGTCTCTGATACGTGATCATAACGGCCAGCCTCTGGGATTTCGCTGTCTTGCACGTGATATCACGGAGCGCAGGCTTGCCGATGAGGCACTCCGCGAGTCGGAGGAGAAATATCGCTCGCTCGCTTCGACTGAAGATTCAATGTATCTTATTGACCGTGACTGCAGGTACCTGTTTATGAATGAGAAACATTTGCAGCGGCTGGGGCTCCCACAAGAAGAGGTAATTGCCCGAAGCTATGCGGACCTCCATTCAGAGGCGGACACGATAGCATTTACGAAGAGTGTTCAGAAAGTATTCGAGACCGGTGAATTTTTATTATGCGAGCATGGGAGCCAAAAAGATAATAAATATTTCCTCCGGACATTTACACCCGTAAGAAGGCCGGGAAGAAGAACGACTGCCGTAACAGTTGTTTCGAAAGACATCACAGAGCGCAAAGAGGCAGAGGCGGAACGTCAGCAACTGGAGCACCGCTTGAACCGCGCCGAAAAGATGGAGGCACTGGGGACCCTCGCGGGCGGTGTCGCTCATGATCTAAACAATGTCCTGGGGGTTCTTGTGGGTTATTCGGAATTGCTCCTGGAAAGATTACCGGAAGGAAATCCCCTAAGAAGTTACGCTTCGGGCATTCTACAATCCAGTGAGAGGGGTGCGACGATCATTCAGGACCTCTTGACACTGGCCAGACGGGGTGTGGCTGTTTCGGAGGTTGTAAATCTCAATCGCGTGATTGAGGACTTTTTGGAGACCCCGGAATTTGAGAAGCTTAAGGCGCATCATCCATCTGTGAGTCTCAAGGCCGATCTTGAGAAGGGTCTATTGAATATCAAAGGGTCTCAGGTTCACTTGGGGAAGACCATAATGAATCTTGTCTCGAATGCGTCAGAGGCCATATCCGACGAGGGGGAAGTGATAATTCGGACGAAGAACTGCTACATCGATAAACCCATCGGGGGCTATGATGATGTGCGGGAAGGGGATTATGTGGTTCTGACGGTATCGGACAACGGCAGGGGTATCTCCGCTTCTGACATCAAGAAGATATTCGAACCCTTCTATACGAAGAAGGTCATGGGGAGAAGCGGGACAGGCTTGGGACTTGCAGTTGTGTGGGGAACGGTGAAGGATCATGACGGGTACATAGATGTGCAAAGCGAGGATGGGAGAGGGAGCACTTTCACGATCTACCTGCCGGCCACGAGGGAGGAGCTGACCGGGGAAGAGCAGAAGACATCTCCTGAGCATTACATGGGCAAGGGTGAAACGATTCTGGTGGTGGATGATGTGAAGGAGCAGCGTGAGGTGGCAGGTAGCATGTTGACGAGGCTGTGCTACAGGGTAGAGGCTGTTTCGAGCGGAGAGGAGGCGGTTGCCTACCTCAGTTCGCATAAGGCTGATCTCATTGTACTGGACATGATCATGGACCCCGGGATGGACGGACTGGAGACGTACCGGCGGATTCTCGCCATCAACCCGAAGCAGAAGGCAATAATAGTGAGCGGTTTTTCGGAGACGGAGCGTGTAAAGAAGGCCCTGGAGCTCGGGGCGGGCGCCTATGTCAGGAAACCGTATTTGCTGGAAAGGATTGGTCTTGCGATAAAGGGTGAGCTCACGAAAGCTGAAGCCCCTGATTCTTAGAACCGGCATCTAATGAACATGATGAATTGGGGGATGAAAATAGATCAACGGTTTGGTCGCAAAAAATAGGCCCCTTTCAATGCAGCACTGATCTGAAAGACGATCATTGCCCCTCATTTAACTTTTCCGCCGGCAGTCAATAGATGTTGGTCCACTATCTTGTGCTCGGTAATTTTCTCCTTTCGTGTATTTCCAGGTATGAAATCTGCACATAGACACCCATCTGATTTTGTGATAGAAAAATCTCAAAATCGCAGCAGAGGTTTCCATGAGCATCGAGAAGATCGGTATAATTGCAAATGTCGAGAAAGAGCAATCAGATAATTGTACCATAGAGCTGAGAGACTGGGCCACGAAAAAAGGGATCCAGGTGTTTTTAGAGGAGGGAATTGCCCGGAAGATCGGTGCGGGTGAAGGTATGGATAGAAGAACGCTGGCAGCGCGGGTAGATCTTCTGGTTGTATTGGGCGGAGACGGAACCATCCTCAGGACAGTGCGTTTTGTCAGTCAGTATGACATCCCCGTCGTCGGCATCAATCTCGGAGAGTTCGGCTATCTGACAGAGGTCAATCTGAGTGAGATGATAAGCGCGCTGGAATTGATCGTCAAAGGCGATTACCAGACGGAAAAACGGATGATGCTGGATATAACGATTTTTTCGGGAAAGGAAACCATCAGGGAACAGAGCATCTTAAATGACGTAGTGATTACCCGCGGGAATCTTTCACGCATCCTCAATCTCGAAACAACGGTTAATAACAAATATCTGACAACCTTCAGGGCCGATGGTATCATCATTTCCACCCCGACGGGTTCCACAGCGCATTCCCTGTCCGCAGGTGGCCCCATCGTTTTTCCTGAACAGGACTCCTTCATCATAAATCCCATATGTCCCTTTACTCTCACGAATCGTCCGATCATTATCCCTAATAATGCGGAGATAAAGGTAATCATGTGGACGAAGGGAGAGGGTGCGACGGTAACCCTTGATGGACAGGTATCTTATACCATGAAATCAGGCGACAGTGTAATCATCAGGAAATCCCCATATGTGACTAATCTCGTGTCGTCACCTCACAGGGACTACATGGAGATCCTGCGTACGAAGCTTGGCTGGGGTGGATCGCCCACGGGAACAAATAATCTGTAACATGCTAACGGAACTCAGCATCAGAAATTTTGCCATCATCGATGAAATGAAGGTCTCTTTTGCCGATGGTCTGAATGTTATTACCGGAGAGACCGGGGCGGGGAAGTCTATTATCATAGGTGCCGTAAGCCTCCTTCTCGGGGAACGGGCCTCTGCGGATATGATCCGGTCCTTCGAAGAATCGGCGACAGTTGAGGCCCTTTTTGACATCGGCGAGAAAGATGATCTGAAGAAAAAGATACGGGAAATGGGTTTCCACGTGGGGAAGGAATTGATTCTCAAGAGGATCGTTTCCCGGACTGGGAAGAACCGTGTGTATATCGACGGGCAGTTGGCCACCTTAGGCATGCTTTCCACCATCAGTGAATCTCTCATCAACATCTGCGGCCAGCACGAGCACCAGGTCATTTTGAATGCAGATAACCACATCGATATTCTGGATGAGTTTGGCGATCTGCTTCCTCTCAGGCGGGAATACGCGGAAATGTACGGAGAGTATCTCTCTCTAAAGGAAAAGATCAGAGAGTTTTTGTCCGTCAAGAAGACCAGAGGCGAGAGGGATGACCTTCTCCGGTTTCAACTTAAGGATATTGACGACGCAGGAATTCGACCGGGAGAGGACGCGACCCTCCTTGAAGAAAAAAAGGTTTTAAACAATGTGCAGAAACTGATGGACTACGCGACCGGAGCCCATGACCTACTATATGGAAGAGCAGGTTCCGTCCTCGGAGAATTTCGCGGCGCAATAGCGAACATAAGGGAGATCAAGAAGATTGATACAGGGTTGAGACTGTCTGACGGGGATTTGGATAATATATATTATCAGCTTGAAGAAACTGCCTTAACGCTCAGGGACTACATGAAGAACCTGTCATACGACCCTGCGAGGCTTGATATTATCGATGATCGCCTGGAGCTACTGGGCAAGCTGAAGCGAAAGTACGGACGTTCTTTGGAAGATGTCTTACAGAAGAGAGTGCAAATCGAGGAGGAACTGAAGGCCATTTCGTCCGTGGACGACGAGATTGAGAGGATGTCGAAAGACTTGGAAACGCTCAGCCCGAGATTGCTCGAGAAGGCGCGCGACCTGTCCGAGAAACGCCGGAAAACAGCATCTGTTCTCAAAAAGGCCATAGAGGGGGAGATTCATTCGCTGAGGATGGAAAATGCTGCCTTTGAGATTACCTTCAAGGCGCCGGATGATCATCACGGATCCGCACCATTTAATCCAAGAGGGATCGATGAAGTTGAGTTCTTTCTTGCCACGAATGTGGGAGAGGCATTGAAACCGCTGAACCGTATTGCCTCCGGCGGCGAGCTTTCGCGCATCATGCTCGCCGTGAAGAATATCCTCGCGAGGACCGGTTCTGTGGGAACAATAATCTTTGATGAGGTGGACAGCGGCATCGGCGGGGCGACGGCGGAGGATGTGGGCAAGAAGCTCAAGGGAGTGGCGAAACATCACCAGATCCTGTGCATAACACATCTGCCGCAGATTGCCTGTTTTGGGGACAGGCATTACCGCGTCGTGAAAGCCGTCTCCGGCGAGAGGACAGTTGCCTCCGTAGATGCCCTTTCTGACAAGGACAGGCTCGATGAAATTGCGAGAATGCTTGGCGGTGCGGAGCTCACAAAGAAAACCAAGGAACATGCCCGGGAGATGATCGAGATCTCCCGCAGGGAAAGGGCAAAGGATGCTGAGAAAAGCCCGGGTCAGTGACGTAAAGACGATACATAGGATGATCAATCTGTCATCAGGCAGAGGTGAGATACTTCCTCGCTCCCTGATGGATATATACGGCAGCCTGCGGGATTTTTTTATCTATTTTGATGAAGATGAGAATGCCGTTGCAGGCATCTGTGCCATGAACATCATCTGGGATAACCTGGCGGAGATACGTTCTCTCTATGTAGAGGAAAAATACAGAAAGCGGGGAATAGCGAGGAAACTCGTTGAGGGAAGCATCTCCGAGGCCATTACACTCGGCTTTTACAGAATGTTTACTCTTACAAACAGGCCCGATTTTTTTAAGCGTCTTGGATTTAAAGAGGTTGATCGGTCGACCCTTTCCGAGAAGATCTGGTCGGACTGCTTCAGATGTTCCAAATATCCGGACTACTGTGACGAAGAGGCGATGATCATTGAACTTTGAGGTGCATGTGGGACCATTTCGTATTCTCTGCCTTCTCATGATTTTCTTCTTGGCGGTCGGCTGCACGGCAGGAATTGGAAAACCCCGGGAAAAGATTCTGCCCCCGCTTGTACTGCTTCCCCCCGATAAAATTCCCCCGTTGGCGGATGATCTTGATGGTGAGTTACTGGATACGGCGCTCGGGAGAAGTCTCGAGTACTATGAAGGAATTGCCGGGAATAATACGTATGGAATTGGCGTCAGTGACGTTACAGGCAAGGAATTAAGAGAGTCGCTCCTGGCATTTCGAAAAATTCTGAGCGGTCCTGATTCGGACGATGTCAAACAGAAAAAAATACTGAATACATTTGACTTGTACAGAGCGACCGGGGTTGATGATCAGGGCAGGGTACTCTTTACCGGATATTTTGAGTCTGTATTGCAAGGCTCCCTCGAAAGGACGGATGAATACAGGTATCCGATATACAAGACCCCAGATGACATAGTAGTTGCCAATTTGGGAAAATTCAGTGAGAAATATAAGAATGAAAAAATTATCGGCAGATTAAAGAGCGGCGAACTGGTGCCATATTTTGACAGGGCAGACATTGAAAAGGCCGGAGTTCTCAAGGGAAGGAACTTGGAGCTTATCTGGGTTAATGATCCCATTGACTTATTTTTTATGCACATCCAGGGTTCGGGAGAAATAAAGTTAACTGACGGGCGCTACGTGCAGGTCAGTTATGCCCAGAAGAACGGTCGCCCGAACAAGATGGCAGGATATCTTCTCGATAAAGGAAAGCTTTCTAAGAGCGAGATGACGCATCAGTCAATAAAGAAATACTTGAGGGAGCATCCCGAAGAACTATCGGATATTTTCAACTACAATGAGAGCTATGTATTTTTTCGCATTGTCGAAAACGGCCCTATAGGCGCCCTCGGTCTTACCCTCACCCCGGGAAGGTCTATCGCGACGGACCTTGACTTGTTTCCGAAAGGTGCTCTTGCCTTTATAAGGCTGCGAAAGCCCGTATTTGATAAGGACGGAAACATAAAATCATGGGAGACCTTTTCCCGGTTTGTCCTCAATCAGGACGCCGGAGGCGTGATCAAAGGGCCGGGCCGCGTTGATCTGTTTTGTGGAAAGGGAAGCGCTGCGGAGATGCTGGCAGGCAGCCTTAAGGAAACAGGCGAGCTCTATTTCCTGGTGAAAAAGAAAGAGGCCAGGACAGGCGTCCCGCCTGTTACCAGTGCAGACAAATGAAACCGCCCCTCGTTAGTTGTCCCTTGCTGATGAAATAGCGAAACCAGGGCGAAATAATAGTAAGTCCACACGGCTGCATGTCCGGGGCATCCGCCGCAGATACCCATATGTCGAAGTCCCATTTTTGCACATTCCAAAACTGAAACACAAAAGCCGTCCCTCTTGATGCGAGATTAGTGCATGTTCATAATGTACGTGCCTTCCAAACCCGCGGTGCGCAGGTGTTTGCAAAGAGAATATTCTTTAAGAAAGATAAAATTGTCTTGCTTGCTGCTTTTCTTTATGATAACAAAAAAAGTGTATGTGAGCGTCAAGCATCGAATGTTATCGATCGGCGGCGTCTCAGGTACGGTTGCGCCACCGGCAGAGGATTATTTTAGGAATATATTTTATTGAAAGGGGATTTTAGATAATGACGAAAACAGAATTAATAGCGGTAATAGCAGGGGCGGCAGGTATCACCAAGGCGGCAGCGGCGAAGGCATTGGATGCTTATGTAGGTGCAGTGACCAAAACGCTGAAGAAGAGCGGGAAATTGGGCCTCGTAGGGTTCGGCACCTTCTCTGTTGTCAAAAGAAAGGCAAGAGAGGGAAGAAATCCGCAGACTGGAAAGGCTATTAAGATACCGGCCAAGAAAGTTGTAAAATTCAAGGCAGGCAAGGAATTGGCAGACAAAGTCAAATAGAAGATCATAGTATAAAGACATCTTGCAATTGAGGTCTCCGGTTATTTAGTATCGGGGGCCTCAATGCATTTTGGGGAATTTGGGGCGTTTGGGCATCATGGCGCATTGACAGGAACTTTGCTTTTTGTTATGAACCTCTTCAAAAAGAATGAAGGCTTTGAAGACCCGCACCTCATATGAAATGATAAAGTGGGCGAGCCGCGCCCTGAGCAAAGCTAAAATATTTCATGGTCTATTCTTGGCAGCTAACCTGAGGGATATGAATTGGCAAAGAAGAGAATATTGAGTGGCATGCGTCCAACAGGTAACCTGCATCTCGGAAACCTTTACGGGGCTCTCAAAAACTGGATAGATCTCCAGAACAGCGGTGATTATGAGTGTTTTTATTTTATTGCCGATTGGCACGCGCTCACCAGTGAATACAATAATACGGACATGATTAGAGAATATATACTCAATATGAGTATTGACTGGCTCAGTGTAGGCCTGGACCCGGGAAAGAGCACCTTGTTTATCCAGTCCCGCATAAAAGAGCATGCTGAACTTTTCGTAATCCTCTCTATGATAACGCCTCTCCCGTGGCTGGAAAGAAACCCCACGTATAAGGAAATGAAGGAGGAGCTCTCGGGAAAAGACCTGTCCACCTTTGGATTTTTGGGTTATCCGGTACTCCAGGCAGCGGATATTATTATGTACAAGGCTCACGGAGTGCCCGTGGGTGTCGATCAGCTTCCCCACGTGGAACTAACCAGGGAGATTGCACGGCGCTTCAATTTTCTTTACAGAGAAATATTTCCCATTCCGGTGCCCTTGCTTGCAGATGTTCCTAAACTCCTCGGCATTGACGGGAGAAAAATGAGCAAGTCTTACAATAACGCCGTTTACATCAGTGATCGTGGGGATGAATTGAGGGCAAAAATTGAAGCCATGTTTACTGATCCTCAGCGCATGAGAAAAAGTGATCCAGGCAGGCCGGAGCTCTGCAACGTTTTCACTTTTCATCAAATCTATTCGCCGGCCGAGTTTGTGAGCGAAGTATCAGCAGAATGCAAGAGGGCGGGCATAGGCTGCACGGATTGCAAAAGGCGCCTTGCTGATCGCATAATAGAAGGTTTGCGGCCCATCCATGAACGGCAGGACTACTTTCGCAAGCATATCGATGAAGTCAAGAACATTATCGAGGACGGGAATGTCAGGGCGGCGAACGAAGCCCGCGTGACGATGGAGGAGGTCAGGGCGGCGATAAAAATTTGATTCTCCCCCGCCGGATGCTTTTTCTTTCACAGGGACAGGTTAAGTGGCGCCTTGGCTTCACCCCTGCCCGCATCATTGAGACTCAAGTCTTACAATACTTTTTAATTCTGTGATTATTTGTAGAGTGTTATTATGGAATACGAAGTCAAACTCGATATATTTGAAGGGCCGCTTGATCTTTTACTCTATCTCATCAAGAAGAATGAGATTGACATATATGATATCCCTATCGCCCTTATTACAGAACAGTACCTCCAGCACATCGAAATGATGAAATATCTCAATCTCGATGTCGCCGGGGACTATCTGTTGCTGGCATCGACACTGGTACATATCAAATCGAGAATGCTTCTTCCGGTTGAGGAAGGCGATGCCGCGGAGACGGAAGATGAGGCGGATCCCCGCGCGGAACTTGTCAAACAATTACTCGATTATCAGGTCTTCAAGGAAGCAGCGGCGCAACTGGAGCAAAGGCCTCTTCTAGAAAGGGATATTTTTAAGAGAGGTCTTTCTCCTGAGAATGGAGGTGCGGCACAAGGCGAAGATGAGATAGATGTGGAAGTCAGCGTCTTTGCGCTTGTAGAAGCTTTTTACAGAATCATTTCTTCCATGAAAGAACCGGAATTAATGGAGATCGATGTGGAAAAGCTCTCTCTCACCGACAGGATAAGCGAGGTTATGGAACAGCTTGCGGAGAAGAATAATCTTACCTTTGCTGAATTGCTGCGCGATTCGTCGGATAAAAGGATGATCCTGTATACCTTCCTTGCTATTTTAGAACTTATGAAATTGAGAATGATCAAGGTCTATCAGGCCGGTTCCTTTGGCGTGATCAGAGTCGTTCTTGGCGCGGAGTCATGAATGGGGACTCAGGAAATGTTCCCGTGTCCGTAAAGGGCGTGCAGGAGCTCAGTTGTGCTTCATTCTCAGTTACTGTTGAGTATGGCGACTGATGCCTCACGCTCGCGGAACTGCTTT
The DNA here is from genome assembly GCA_963729715.1 of uncultured delta proteobacterium. Classification (GTDB taxonomy): domain Bacteria; phylum Desulfobacterota; class Syntrophia; order Syntrophales; family UBA2185; genus Fen-1135. The sequence continues at coordinate 582,220 of CAVSPA010000004.1, read as the reverse complement.
ATAAGGCTCCCCGTGTATAAACTGTTTGCCACTTTTTAGAGGTTATTGCAGATGGAAGAGACAAGGGCAATAATAGAGGCTATCATTTTCGCATCGGAATCCCCGCTTACCATAGATAAGATTAGAGAAGTTTTGCATGAAGTTGAAAAAAGTGAAATAGCTCGCCTGGTGCAAGATCTGATTAATGAATATGAAGAAAGGAGAGGCGGTTTTGTCCTTCAGGAGGTTGCGGGGGGCCTTCACTTCAGGACAAGGTCAGACTTGAGCTTCTGGATCAATAAATTGATGAAGGCGAAACAGTCGATGCTGACGAATGCCGCTATGGAAACCCTCGCTGTGGTTGCATATAAGCAGCCCGTGGTGAAATCGGAAATAGACAGGATCCGGGGCGTGGACGTCGGCAGCTCTTTGAAGGGATTGTTGGAGAAAAAACTTGTGAGGATTATGGGACGAAAGGATGTGCCGGGCAAACCGATGATGTACGGTACAACGAAGAAGTTTCTTGAAATATTCAGCTTGAAAGACCTCTCGGAACTACCGACTCTGAAGGAATTGAAGGATTTGCAGGATGAAACAGAGGTCCTTGGCACCGAATCGCGGATACCAGACGATGTGGGAATCTGAATGTCCGAAACTCTTGTGGTTATAATATTTCAATGTCGGATCTGTTCGGGGATTGCATGAAGGAGCGTCTGCAAAAGATTATCGCCGCTTCAGGGATATCGTCAAGGCGGGTAGCCGAAAAAATGATTCTCGAGGGCAGGGTAACTGTAAATGATGCGGTTGTAAGGCAGCTTGGCGCTAAGGCGGATACTGGTGCAGATGATATCCGGGTTGACGGCAAGTTGATATTGCCGGAAGTATCCAAAGTTTACCTGATGCTCCATAAACCGAGAGGGTATGTGACGACACTCCATGATCCGGAGAGGCGGGCAGTCGTTACAGACCTGCTCTCCGGCATATCGGAAAGGATTTTTCCTGTTGGGCGGCTTGACTATGATTCTGAGGGCCTGTTGCTCTTGACCAATGACGGCTATTTTTCCCAGAGGGTGCAGCATCCCCGATTTAAGATTCCAAAAACTTACATGGTCAAGATTGAGGGGCATATGGCGAAAATGGAGATGCGTGCGCTGTCGGAAGGCATAAGGCTCCCCGATGGAAATTTTAAACCGGAGAATCTGCAAATTCAGAGAACAAACAAGAAGAGCAGCTGGATTGCCCTGAGCATTGCAGAGGGAAGAAACAGGTTGATTCGGAGAGCCCTGGAGTCACTGGGCCACCCCGTCGTCAGGCTCATCCGTACGGCGATTGCAGATATAAGCTTGGGCAATATGAAAGCAGGAACTTTCAGGCATCTCACAAAGAAAGAAGTCCAACATCTATTGTCATTTTGACAGGCAATAGTCTTGTCAAAGACGCTGATATGGGCAAAAAATTTGTCTTGACATTAAAATGAAAATAAATCATGATAATAAAATATACAGATAAATTATAATGTTATTTTGAATTGAGCCATTCGGACAGCACATCTATCGGGAATTTCTGTGTGATGAAGCGTGAGAAGGAGGAGGTATGAACAAGTCTGGACTCATTGAGGCTTTAAGTGCAAAAGAAAATCTAACGGAGAAAAAAGCAATCGACGTGGTTAATCTAGTCTTTAAGGGTTTTACTGACGAACTAAAGAAAGCAGGCAGGATAGAGATCAGGGGTTTCGGTAGTTTTGTAGTGAGAAATTACACGGCCTATACGGGCAGGAATCCAAAAACGGGGAAGAACATAATGGTATCCCCGAAGAAACTGCCATTCTTCAAGGTGGGTAAAGAACTTAAAGCTAAAGTTGATGCCAAGAAGTAGATTATTTCTACTGTTCAGATAAACCATAGTAAATAAGTTGCTTATAAATATTCAGGCTGAAGTGTAAGGGGTCATTTTATGATCCCTTTTTTTTAGGATGCTCAGAGGGGCATTTTGAAACGTATTGGCGCCTTCAATGTTCAGCCTACACGGATTCAGTATGTGAAAGAAATTATGCGCAGATTGCCTCTTCTTCATATCGGTCTTTTTCTTGTGACCATTTTTACCACCCTCGTTGCGGGCACACTGCAGCAGGGCATCAACCCGCTCGAAAACCCGTCGCTCCTTTGGAAGGGGATACCCTTTTCATTTACACTCATGCTGATACTCGGTGCCCATGAGTTCGGCCACTATTTCATGTCTCGAAAGCACCATATCGATGTGACACTTCCGTATTTCATACCGGCACCTTCGCCGCTTATCGGCACTTTCGGTGCGTTCATCAAGATGAAATCGCCGATCATGGATCGCCGGATCCTCTTGGATGTTGGTGCGGCAGGTCCTCTGGCGGGATTGTGCGTAACAATTCCCGTTCTGCTGGTCGGTCTTTATCTTTCTGAGGTCAGGTATGAGACGGTTGAGACGGAATTGAGCCTGGGCTCATCGATGCTTTTCTATATCATGAACTGGATAGTTCACGGCTCCGTGCCGGACAGCGCCAATATCATTCTTCATCCCATAGCATTTTCCGGATGGATTGGACTCCTGGTTACCTCTTTGAATCTCCTACCCGTGGGCCAGCTTGACGGGGGGCATGTGGCCTATGCAGTCATCGGCCCTAAACAGGGTCTGGTAGCAAAGGCAGTGCTCGTCATTCTTGTTGTACTCGGAGCAACCGGCTGGGTCGGCTGGCTTGTGTGGGCAGGCATCCTGTTCTTTATGGGAATGTATCACCCGCCGGTTATTTATGACTGGATCCCGCTCGATACGAAGAGGAAAGTCATAGGCTGGCTCACGATAGCGGTCTTCGTCATGACCTTCACGCCCATCCCGTTCTGATTCAGATCAATCTCTCTTCACGAAAGCTGAAAAATCTGTTTTCACCGATGATGACGTGGTCATGGACGATGATATCCAGAATTCTCGCGGTTTCCTGGATTGTCTTCGTCAGGCATACGTCCTCATCCGATGGCTTGACGTGGCCCGACGGGTGATTGCGAACGAGAATGACTGCGGACGCCTTTTGTTTCAGGATGTTTTCCAGGACCTTTCTCGGGTAGACGACAGCCTGGTTCACTATGCCCTCCTGGATCGTTTCAATATCCGTCATCCTGTTTTGTGCATCCGGGTATGACACAAAGCCGCTCATCCTTGAGGCCGCCCATGTAAGACTTGCAATAATCGAGAAGCTCGCTCGTGCAGGTTATCTGCGGCCTCTCCTTTGCCTTCTCTTTGAGGTACAGGATCCCCATTTCCTTTATGAATCTTATCAGGATTGCCGCATGAAGGCCTACGCCTTTGACCTTCTCCAGGCTGTCTTTCTCTGCATCCATGATGCCCTTGAGAGAACCGAACTTATTGAGGAGTTCCTTTGCCAGGGGTTTGACGTCTTTCCGCGGAATGGCATATGATAAGAGCAGTTCCATGACCTCATAGTCGTGGAACGCAGCAACGCCAGATTCTGAAAATATCTTCTTCAGGCGTTGGCGATGGTCCTTGTAGTGAGGCGTATCGGAAGATATACTCACAGCAATTATTTTTTCCCACGGGTTAGCAGAATCAACCCAGATTGGCCTTTACGAAATCCCAGTTTATCAGCTTCTCAATAAATGTCGCCAGATAGTCCGGCCTCCTGTTCTGGTAATCAAGATAATAGGCGTGTTCCCAGACATCGACGGTGAGCAGGGGTTTTACGCCATGTGCAATCGGTGTGTCGGCATTGGCTGTTTTTGTCACTTTCAATTTGCCGCCTTCCAGTACAAGCCAGGCCCAGCCGCTGCCGAACTGGGTGACTCCAGCGTTTTTCAATTCTTCCGCAAATTTGTCAAAGCTTCCCCAGGCCTCATTGATCTTGTCGGCGACTTTTCCGGCGGGCTTGCCGCCTCCGTTTGGTTTCATGCACTGCCAGTAGAAGGAATGGTTCCAGACCTGCGCGGAATTATTGAAGAGACCGCTTTTGGCCGCATCGCCAACAGTCTTCTTCACAATAGTTTCCAACGACTCATTGGCGAGATCCGTTCCAGCTATCAGTTTGTTCGTGTTATCAACATATGCACGGTGATGCTTTCCGTGATGGAAATCCAGCGTGTTTGCGCTGATGTAAGGTGCGAGTCCGTCTTTTGCGTAGGGCAGGTCGGGTAATTGAATAGCCATAGTGGTGTCCTCCTTTTTTTAGGTTAAGCATACCATATCGAGATTTGCTCCTGCAAGCAACAACTGGGCATATAGTAAGTAGAATTCTAAAAGAAAGTAAGTCAGGCCCATCGCACTTTGAAATCCAGCCACGCGATGTAAATCATCATAAAAATCATGAATACCGCCGCCGGCAGGGCCGTGTCCTTAGTGAAAAGAGATAGAGCTAAACCTGCAGCGAGCGCGTAGTTCTTAAGAGTGCCAAGCAGACAAAGGCTGGTCAGTTTTTCCTTACTTATGCGAAGCAGCGCACCGATCCATTCTATCAAGAACCCCAACAAAAATGTGCTGGTGACGGCGATCGCAGCGATGGGATAGAGCGAAGAAGGCTGCCCTATAATTGTTTCTCGATTCAGTCCCACAATCGTATAGAGAATTAAGAAGTGGCACCACTTGATAAGAATTCCTTTTATAGGTTCCATTTTGCGATGCAACCCTCTCCTTATGATAATTTTGTGAAGCATGAGGGGGAGGAAAATCAATATGGCTGCCACGAGGATGAGCCTGGTTATATTGAGGGAATGCAAGTCCAGAAGTCCGGAGGCTATTACGGGAATAATGACAAGGGCGCCGATATAAGCCCCGATGGTACCTATAACAGCATACATTTCGTTTCCCCCCCGAAAACGGGCCAAAGGGACAACTGCTATGGCAGGGGGAACGGCTGCCATGATGATGAACCCGATCCATAATCTTTCATCATGAATCAGGAACGCACTCAACCCGACAATGAAGTTTCCCAGTATTACATAGCTCATGAATACGCCGACAAGGGCGGGGGCCAAAGGAGACTTCCGGTATTCGTAGACCTTGCCGGAGAAATCTGTCATGGCCAAAGTTAAAATGAGAGTTAGAGTTGGCAGGACCAACACTTTTGTCCATTGTGCCGCATGATCAAAAAGCAGACCGGCTGTTATAGCCATAAGCAGGATGAAATTTCGGTTATGTAGAAGGGCCCTTACTTTAGCCACCGCACATCTCCATCAGTTTCACGCTTTGATGATTTTTCTGTAAGTGAGGCCCGTGAGGAAAAGAATGAAATTAATCAGGACAATCGTTGCACCAGTCGGGAGATCAAGCGAGAAAGAGACGACAATTCCTGAGACCACTGAGACCATAGCCGATAACGAGGCGGTCAACATTACCGCCTTAAAGCTTCTCGCGATCTGGAGGGCTGTTACCGCCGGGAATATAAGTAATGCGGAGATGAGCATAATACCTACTACTTTCATGGACAAGACGACCGTCACTGCGGTGAGAAGGACGAACATTGTATTGATTGATTCCGTATTTATGCCGGAGACTTTCGCCGAGTCTTCGTCAAAGGTTATGGACAAGAGCTCATTGTAATAAAAAATGATCATTAAGATAACAAATATGGAAAGTCCGATGGAAATATAGACTTCTGTTTCGCTGATGGACAGGATGCTGCCGAATAAATAGCTGAACAGATCTATATTAAAGCCGCCGGCAATGCTCGACAACATGACGCCTCCGGCAATGCCCAGGGAGGAAACTACACCGATGGCGGCATCTCCGTAAAGTCGCGCCCTCTCGGTTAGCCTGAGAATGCCAACAGAACATATCATGACGACGGGTATCGATACGTACAGCGGCGACATCCCGAGAAGCAGGGCCAGCGCCACGCTGCCGAAAGTTGCATGGGCAAGGCCGTCGCCTATGAGGGAAAATCTTCTCAGTACCAAGAAGACGCCGAGGGTGGAGCAGAGTATCGCTATAAACGAACCGGCAATTAACGCCCGCTGAAGAAATCCGTACCGTAAGAATTCAGTCAGTTCCATGGTCACCGGAGGAACAATTGAGGTTCTGATTATGTCTATGGCAGATGACGTGCTGTGCAAACTCTCCGAAAAATTGGGTGATCTCACGGGATTCACAAAAATCTTCGAAGCTTCCATAAAAAACAATCTTCTTGTCAACGTAGAGGAGCTTCGAGGTATATCTTCCGATGTTGCCCGTGTCATGGGTAACTATCACGATAGAGACTTTCTTCTCTCTATTCAGGCTCTGCATGATTTCGAAAAAACGATCCCTTGTTTCCGGGTCTAATGCATCTGTTGGTTCATCGACAATCAGGAATTCAGGATCATTCGCGATAGCCCTGGCAACGAGGACCCGCTGCTGCTGGCCTCCCGAAAGTTCCCCTACCGGCGCATTCTTGAGCCTCTTCATATCGAGGAGGTCAAGCGCATTATCGACCGTTGTATGGTCATATCTGTTCATATGCTTGGGAAAACTTTTCTTGGAAAGTAGCCCCATGGCAACTACTTCACGGACCGTAGCAGGGAAGCGGGGATTCAAGGCGGAAATGTGCTGCGGTAGATACCCTACTTTATCCCATCGGGAAAATGAGGCAATGTCGTCCCCGAATAGTGTAATCTGGCCGCTGTAGGGCCTTAACAGACCAAGTATGACCTTGACTAAGGTTGTCTTTCCCGAACCGTTGGGTCCGACTAGGCCTATGTAATCGCCTTTCTTAATCGAAAATGAGATGCCGCTCAGGACATCTGACGAGTTATACCGAAAGTAAAGATCTTCGACCGTAAGTACATCTACCGGCATTGTAATCCCACCTGAAGGTTTTCCAAATTTTTTTCCATCAGCGAAATAAATGTAGCCCCACTTTCCATTTCTTCCCTGCTCACATTATGAGAGCCATGAAGCATCAGCAAACGGCACCCTGTTTCCTTCGCAATGACATCGGCGACTCGTGGTGCTGACAGCTCTTCATAATATATGTATTTGATACCGTACTTTCTTACATTCTTGGTGATTTCGACAAGTCTCTTGGGCGTTGGCTCTGCATCAGGAGAAAAACCTTTATACGCAGAGACATACATAATGCCATACCGTTTCGTTAGATAACCGAAAGCGAAATGCCCCGCATGGACGATCACTCTGCTTGTGCAATGTGATAGTGTATTCTTATACTTTTTGTCGAGCTCCTCAAGCTTTTTCTTGTATTCATCGGCGTTTTTAGTGTAGAAATCGCTACCGCGAGGATCTTTGGCAATGAATTGAGATGCAATCGTATCAACCATTCTCATTGCATTCGAAAGATCAAGCCAGATATGGGGATCAGCGTTTCCGGAATCGTCTTGACGCGTGTGTTCCCCATCGTTGTTATCATCCGTTCTTTGCAACAGGGTGATGCCTTGGCTCGTGTCGACGACGATGAGGCTTCTGGTGTCAATGCCCTTTAGCAGGCCGCCGACCCAGGGCTCCATGAATCTGTTGGTGAAAAGAAAAATGTCCGCATCCTGAATGCGTTTTATATCAGCGGGCCTTGGTTCAAAGGCGTGAGCTTCGACCCCAGGCGGCAGCAGTAAGCTTACTTCTATCCTTTCACGCCCGACCTGTTTTGCAAAATCGTAGAGAGGGAAAAGAGTAGTTACAACCTTAAGCCTTTTCCCTTCTACCGTCATATTTTCATTCTTCCCACAGGCTGGAAAAAACAAGAATGTCAGAGTTGTAATTGTCAAGATGAGTAGACATGACTTTTTCATATTTCCCCTTACTGTAATCGACGAAATCCTGTTTTCCCGGGTCGTTCTTCCCCTTCCTCTTGAGCAATAGCACTCACATTACTTCTCTTAGCAAAAATAGAACTCCTTTGCAAATTTCTCGTGTTATGAATAGATAATTCTTCTTGACAAAGCGGGTAATTAGTATCAATGTGAGCGCCAATTCATAATATGAATGACCATTCTATTATTTGAACATTGGCCCCAAGATGGAAAAATCAAAAAGAAAAGAGATGGAATTTCAACTCCGGAGGACGGAGATTCTCAGTCAGGCAGAAAAGATATTTGCTGCAAAAGGGTTCCATAATACGACTATGGCAGAGATTGCCAGCGCATCAGGCTTTGCCACGGGCACTCTGTATCAGTTCTTTGAGGGCAAGGAAAGCCTGTACAATGTCATGGTGAGCGAGAAGATTGATAGGATGTATTCCGAAATCAGAGACGCCGTAAACGTGGAAGAAGAACTGACGGGTAAGATCGAGAAGCTGGTGGGATCACATTTTCATTTCGTAGAAAACAATGTCGCTTTCTGCGACCTTCTTATACGCGGAGAAGGTTTGACACTCTCGGATAAGGGGACAATTTTGAGGGACAAACTTATAGCGGACTATTTTAACCACGTCTCTTTTGTGGAAAGCATCATGCGCTTCGGGATGGAGACAAGAACGTTGAAGGCCGGGGATTCGCGCATGATGGCTTATACACTCTTGGGCATCATCCGGTCATTCTTTTATTACTGGATGCTTACAAATCAGGATGCACCTTTGAGTGGTAAGGTGGGCTTTGTCTCGGACATCTTTCTCAAAGGGGTGGGACTGGAGTTGACGGAATGAACGATTGGCGTCTTTCCTTAGTGGTCGGTGTTATATTGGTCGTGAATGCAGCGATTACGCCCATCTCTGTGCATGCCAAAGAATATTCCCTTGATGATCTCTATCGTATCGCCCTTGAGCGTGCTGAGAGGATTAAGCTGTCGGTAGAAGACCTCAACATAGCTATGACGGGCAAGGATAGAGCCCTGTCAGCGTTGCTCCCAAAACTATCGGCGTTCGGAAATTACACAAGATATAGCGCCGAGAAATATAATGATGTCGGCACGCTTCTTCAGCCGGATACTGCAACCTCATGGGGCGTCCGGGCTGATCAGTCCGTGTCTTTAAGCGGGAGAGAGCTTACAGCGTTTGGGATATCAAGGGCGAACATTGTAAAGAGCCAGCATGACCTTTATGCCACGAGGGAAAGTTACCTATTGAGTATCGCCTCTGCGTACTATGATGTTATGAAGGCTAAGAAAGCTCTCGAGATCGCTGAGTCTAATCTGGAGAGGCTTATCAAATATAGAAATGCCGCGGAAAAGCGTTTGAAGGTAGGGGAAGTGACAAAAACAGTGCTGCTTCGCGCCCAGGGGGAACTTTCCGGCGCTCAATCTGATGCTATCAAGGCAATAAATGCCTTGGAGCTTGCAAAGGCCGTCCTTGCACGTACGGTCGGTATCGAAGGAGATTTTCAACTGAAAGAAGCGCCCCCGGAGGAGATGAAGATTACACCTGAATCTTCCTTCGAGGAGATGGCATACGCCGGCAGGGCAGATCTCAAGAGTCTTGAGGTACAAAAGAAGATGGCGGAAGACCAGGTCAAGTATGCAAAGGGTGCATTCTGGCCGACAGTTTCCGCTTCTGGGGTCTATACATCTTCCGATCAGTCGCCGGATACACAAACACTGGTGCGAGACAGCACTTACGGACTCCTGTCATTGAACTTCCCTTTCTTTGAGGGGGGACTCAGAAGGGCGGACCTCAGGGAGGCGCGGGCAAGGGAGCGTCAGTCTACGCTTGCGTACGAAGACTTTAAAAAGTCTGTGGGAATTGAAGTCGCAAGTGCGTATCTGGACATTGTAACGCAGAAGGGAACGCTCAAATACCTGGAAGACCAAGTTGTCTATGCGAGGGACAATTTTAATGCGGTCTCGAAGCAGTTCGAGTTTGGATTGGCGCAGAGCCTCGATGTAATGGATGCGAACACATTGCTCGTCACATCAGAAAGGAATCTCTCAGAGGCCGTATATAATTATCAGGTTGCCATTTTGAAGATGAAGAAAGCGACAGGGACACTTCTTAAAGCAGTTATAGGCGATCAGTCGTAAGGGCTGTCAATTAGTCCGGTGTCTTTGTCCGTGAGGTGAAATCGGAAAGGTATTGCGCCATGGTCTTCGCCGTAGAGATGTATTACATGAGGTGAGGGCGGTGGATAATATATATGAGGCAAGGCAGGAAAATACAAAATGACTGATGGTTCTTCAAATAATTTCTTTGTCACCTGGGGAAAATGGTTAATTCTCTTATTTGTCGTTGCCGGCTTAATTTATGGCTGTTCTAAAAAGGAAAAACCCGTACCCCCTCCGGTGCCTGTTGTAGTAGCTTCCGCAATTGAGAAGACAATTCCCGTGCAGATTAATGCGATCGGGAATGTCGAACCCTATCAAACCATATCGGTGAAAGCACAAATTACCGGAGAAATAACGAAAGTCAATTTCAAGGAAGGCCAGGACGTTGGCAAGGGATATCTTCTCTATGAACTCGACTGCCGACCGTACGTGGAGGCGGTAAAGCAGGCAGAGGCCAATCTGGCAAGGGATGAGGCCCAGGCAAAAAACGCTCAGTTGGACTTGGAGCGGTATACGGCCCTTTTGGAGGAACAATTTGTCACGAGGCAACAGTATGACCAGGTTCGGACAAATGCGGCCGCGCTGGAAGCTACTTTGAAGGCAGATAAGGCCGTTATTGAGAATAATCGCGTCCAGGTCCATTACTGCTCTATTCATTCCCCTATTAGCGGGCGGACGGGGTCACTGAAGCTGAATCAGGGAAATATCGTCAAGGCCAATGACGTGGAACTGGTTGTCATCAACCAGATCCAGCCTATCTATGTCACATTCACCATCAACGAAAATGATTTGCCCGCAGTTAAGAAGTACCAGGCGATTGAAAAACTAAAAGTGGAAGCCGTTATCTACAAAGATGAACGACCCGAGCAAGGTCTGCTTACCTTCATAGACAACGCAGTAAATAAAGTGACGGGGACCATCATCCTCAAGGGAACTTTCGCCAACAGCGAAAAGCGTCTTTGGCCCGGTCAGTTCGTTACCGTGGTCTTGACGTTGAGAAAGGAGCCCAACGTCATAATCGTCCCTTCACAAGCCATTCAGACAGGGCAATCAGGGCAATACGTCTTTGTCGTCAAGCCGGATCTCACAGCGGACGTGAGACCTGTCACGATAGGAGCCACCATCAATGGAGAAACTGCTATAGTGAAAGGGATCCGGGCGGGAGAGCGAATAGTTACGGATGGCCAGTTGCGGATCATACCGGGGGCCCAAGTGACTATTAAAGAGACGCCCTGAGTAAATACGGGAAAGTGCCCACATGAATCTTTCAGACATCTTTATACGCCGGCCAATTATGACAACCCTTGTCATGACGGCGATACTGCTCTTTGGGTTTGTAGCCTATCGATCCCTTCCGGTCAGTGATCTTCCCAATGTCGACTTCCCTACGATCCTTGTTACTGTCAACCTGCCGGGCGCGAGCCCGGAAACGATGGCTTCTACCTGTGCAACACCTCTTGAAAAACAATTTTCCACCATTGCCGGCCTCGATTCCATGACCTCGACGAATGGTCTTGGTATCAGCAAGATCACACTCCAGTTCAACCTGAGCCGTAACATCGATGCGGCGGCCCAGGACGTTCAAACCGCCATAGCTACGGCGGCGAGCCAGCTCCCCCAAAATCTACCCACTCCTCCGACATTTAGGAAGGTGAACCCGGCAGACTGGCCAATCCTTTATCTCGCTATGAGCACGGCAACTCTGCCGCTGTCGACAGTTGACGAGTATGCGGAGAACCTCCTTGCTCAGCGCATTTCCATGATCAGCGGCGTGGCTGAGGTCATGGTGTATGGGTCCCAGAAGTATGCCGTCCGCGCCCGTCTTGATCCGAAGGCCCTCGCTTCAAGGGGTATAGGTATCGACGAGGTTGCGAGCGCAATCGCATCGGGCAATGTGAACATCCCTACAGGCACTCTTTGGGGAACGCATCAGGCATTTACCGTGCAGGCCACGGGGCAGCTCAACGATGCGGCCGCTTACAGGCCGCTCATCGTGGCCTATCGCGGGAGCTCACCGGTGAGGCTGGGTGAGCTGGGGCATGTAATTGACAGCGTCCAGAATGACAAGATTGCCGCGTGGTACAATGGCAACCGTGCCATAGTCCTCGCCATACTTCGCCAGCCGGGCACCAATACCATTGAGGTTGTGCAGTCCATAAAGGATATTCTTCCCAGCTTCCAGCACGATCTCCCGGCATCGGTGAAACTCGATATCCTCTATGATCGTTCGGTTCCCATAAAGGAATCGGTCCATGATGTTGAGTTCACCTTAATCCTGGCACTTGTTCTCGTCATCCTGGTGATCTTTGTGTTTCTACGCAACATCTCCGCCACGGTCATCCCGAGCCTCGCCCTGCCCATGTCGATCATAGGGACCTTTGCAGTGATGTATCTCTGCGGCTACAGCCTCGATAACCTGTCGCTGATGGCCCTCACACTGTGCGTTGGGTTTGTGGTCGACGACGCCATTGTCATGCTGGAGAATATTGTCCGACACATGGAGCACGGTGAAAGTGTAATGGAGGCGGCTTATAAAGGATCGCGGGAAATTAGCTTTACTATACTTTCCATGACACTTTCACTCGTTGCTGTTTTTATTCCCGTTCTTTTCATGGGCGGCATCGTCGGAAGACTGCTTCATGAGTTTGCCGTTACCATCTCTGTTGCTGTTCTCATTTCCGGGTTTGTATCACTAACCTTGACGCCCATGCTCTGCAGCCGTTTTCTCCGCCCGCCCGGCGAAGCGAAACATGGCCATCTCTACCAGATTTCCGAACGGTTCTTCGAAGGGATGCGCGGTGCATATGAAATAAGCCTGAAATGGGCCTTGCATTACAGGCGAACGACCCTCATTGTCTCCTTTATTTTTCTGATCGGGGTTATCGGGCTCTATCTCATAACTCCGAAAGGATTCCTTCCTAGCGAGGACACTGGTCAGATTGTTTGCTTTACAGAGGCGGCGGAGGAGATATCCTTTCAATCCCTTGTTCAACATCAGAGGAAACTCGCCGAGATTGTCGCGCAAGATCCAAATGTCAGTGGTTTCATGTCCAACGTGGGAGCAGTGGGAAGCACGGTGTCGTCCAACATTGGCCGCATGTTCATACGCCTTAAGCCAAGGAGCGAACGTAGTCTAAGTGCCGATGAGGTAATTCAGGAGCTCAGACCGAAGCTGGCTCCGGTTCCGGGAATAAGGGTATTTATGCAAAACCCGCCACCAATAAACGTCGGTGGACTCCTAACAAAGAGCCAATACCAGTATACCCTTCAGAGCTCGGACATGAACGAGCTTTACAAACATGCGCCTGTCATGGAGGCGAAGCTCAGAGAGCTGCCTGGCTTCCTGGATGTAACGAGCGACCTCCAGATAAAGAGTCCCCAGATCTACGTAAGGATTGACAGGGATAAGGCCTCAGCCCTCGGTCTCAGTGCCGGTCAGGTGGAGGATGCCCTCTACAGCGCATACTCATCCCGTCAGATATCGACGATCTATGGACAGACAAACCAATACTGGGTCATTATCGAGCTTGAGCCAGAGTACCAGCTGGAGCCCTCCGCCCTTTCTCTTCTTTACGTCCGATCATCATCCGGCAACCTCGTTCCCTTGAGCACGGTGGCGACCTTGGAGCGCACCGTAGGACCCCTTACGGTCAACCATTTTGGACAGATCCCGGCCGTAACGGTATCATTTAATCTTGCCCTCGGGAAGTCATTGGGCGATGCCGTGGCTGGCGTGGAGAAGACTTCGAGGGCAGTTCTTCCTGCAACAATAACAGGCAGCCTGCAGGGTACGGCACAAGCCTTCAAGTCGTCCATGGCAGGTCTTGGTATTCTGATTCTTGTTGCCATCCTGGTAATTTACATCGTGCTCGGCATTCTTTACGAGAGCTACATCCATCCGATCACAATACTTTCGGGACTGCCCTCTGCTGGACTAGGGGCGCTTGTGACACTGCTGATCTTTCACATTGACCTTAATCTGTATGCCTTGGTAGGGGTCATCATGCTCATAGGGATTGTCAAGAAGAATGCGATCATGATGATTGACTTTGCCTTGGATGCGGAAAGGAAGGAGGGCAAGACCCCAGAGGAAGCGATCTTCCAGGGCGCGCTCATCCGGTTCCGTCCGATCATGATGACAACTATGTCGGCCCTCATGGCAACATTACCCATTGCCCTCGGCTTGGGCGCGGGCGCCGAATCGCGGCGACCACTGGGAATGGCCGTCGTCGGAGGCCTCATCTTCTCACAGATTGTGACCCTCTATATTTCTCCCGTCATATATATCTATCTCGATTCATTCCAGAAAGCGGTGCGGAGATATTTGGGCCGTTTTCGTCGCGAAGTTTAAGCCAGTCTGCCATTCCCTAAAGCGAGGCTCTGCAGTTTGGCATGCGTATATGCCGATTCAAGATACTGATAATGCAGCTGGTTATTGCTGATGCAAGCGCTGCTCGCTGAGGCACGAAATAAGTTCCAAAGCAGAGGAAGGGGATTTCTCGTGCTTTGCAATATTAAGAATGAGAGATTTTTCACATGTCAAATTTTTTCCGGAATTTGCCCGATGCGCTGGTAAAAAATATGATATAGTGTATACGAAATTTGGGTCTTCTGGGTTTGTTGTGCATAAATTGATTTCTATTTCGGTTCTTTGATAAAGGAAGTTATGACTTTGAGCATCAGGTATTCCTGATCCTTAATGCCGTATGCTCTGCGTTGGATGACACGGATCTTGTTATTCAAGCCTTCCATGAATCCAAGTGAAACCTTGTGATCAGGATGGCAGTAACTGATGATCCCGTCCCAGTGGCGCTCAATCAGCTCTGCAAACTTCTCAAAGGGTTTGAGCCGCTGCCAGCGCAGCTGGTCTTTCCAACTTTCAAAGAACTTTCGTGCCCATGTTGGGTTGTTATAATCCCAGAGCTGCCCGAACGATTCTTTCAACAGATAGGCTTTATGAAGCCGTTTGTTTGCTTTTAACAGCATTTGCAAGGCCCGCCGGCCTTCAATATCCAAATTGGATTTATGGGACAGCAGCGTATAGCGCTGCCCCTTGATGAACCGACGTTCTTTCTCATTGACACGTTTGTACTCGCTGCGCCTGACCTGATCAAGGGCGTCTGCCAGATGACGCATGATGTGAAACTTGTCATAGACAATCTGTGCGTTGGGAGCATGACTCAGCGTTGCTTTGCGAAATGGCTTCCACATATCCATGACCGCCAGTTCGATTGCCTTGCAGCGCTCAAGGCCCATGGTGTCGAAGAACAACTGCAAATCCTGTTCGGTGCGGCCCTGTCCGCCCAGCCAGATCGGCCGTCTCTGGTCAAGGTCGGCGACAACGATGGCATAGGTGTGGCCCTTACGGGTCGATATTTCATCGATGCCAATGGTCCGAAGCTGCTGAGAAGGTGGATGCTGCTCCAGCAGGCGGCGCATGTAGCATTTCTCCATGCGACACACCTGATCCCAGCTCAGGTTGTTAAGCTCCGCAACACGCTTGATGCTCATCTCGCGACAGAGCAGTCCAATGCGGTCCTCGAACCGCTGAGTGAACCGGGCTGACTTGGCCAGCATTGAAAGAGTCTCGCGCTTCACGGCTGTGCAATGCGGGCAGGCGACCCTGCGATACTCGAATTCAAGATAGATGCGGGTTGCTCCGGCATCCAGGTCTCGCACTCTATGCGTTCGCCGGTCCCGATAGCTTGATGCCGTTGTACCGCAGCCGGAACAGACCGTTTTTTTTGGCGGCGCTCAAGGGTCACAATGCATCCTTCAGTATCTTCCGGGTGTGGCTTTAGTGTGGCACGGGCACGGAATCCAGGAAATTTATACAGGTCTCGGAGTGTATTTTTCGTTTTCATTTAACTACTCTATCCGAGATTAGAAAACGTGTCAATTTTCAAAGAGCATTTATAAAAGCTTTACAGGTACTTATGCCTGTTTCATTGTACAACAAAGTCAGATGATCCCGAAATTTAAAGGCATTGTTGCCAGGAAATAACTACAGATGAGCGGCTGGCTGGGCGTACCTTTTCCTGTCTTTATACGAAAATAATGAGAGGAATATATGAACAAGTTAATTGGATCAGTTATTTCAGATATTCTAATCGGGGCGATTCTTACGGCCTTGACGATTGCCGCATTCTATTTTGAATGGATGCCGACGAAATATTTGGAATACAAGGTCTATGACGCAGTTTCCAATTTGAAGGAGAAGGCTTCTAACTCCCCCATTGTGATTGTGGCGATAGACGATGAGAGCATCGCCAACATGGGCAGATGGCCGTGGCCGCGCGGTTACATTGCACGCATGATAGAATATCTCAACAAATGTGAAGCAAAAGTAATAGGGGTAGATATCATCTATTCTGAAAGTGATATGAACCAAGGCCTGACTGAGGTGCGCGATATTCTCAAGAATATAGAGAGCGATACCGGCGTGCTTAAGAACACGCCGGTCAATAATATCTATACCACGCTGAAAGAAACAGAAAAGAAACTGGATAACGATGCAATACTTGGGGCAGCCATCGGAGAGACCCCAAAAGTCATATTGCCCCTGGTTTTCATCTTGGGCAATTCAATCGACAGCAAAGGATCTGAAATTCCGGATTATCTCAAACAGAATTCTGTGCCCGTAGCGTCCCAGGATGGAAGCATCGCTGCAAGACAGATTGTCCCGCCAATTCCTGATTTTGCGATGAAAGCGTTGGCTCTCGGGCACATTAATGTTGTTCCCGATGCCGATGGCACAGTGAGAAGTGAACCTCTGCTTGTATATTACGAAGGGCGAGCATACCCGTCCTTCGGACTGCAGCTATCATTGAAATATTTGAACTACGACGTAAGAGATGTGAGTATCGCTGGTGGAGTGAATTTTGGAAATAACACCATCGCGACATCTGGCAAGGGCGAGATGCTTATCGGCTTCAGTAAGAGCTTTCCTTATTTCTCTTTTTATGATGTGGCCGCTAACAAGGCGCCTCCGGAGGCATTCAAGAATAAGATTGTGATCATTGCCCAGAGCGCAATCGGCCTCGGCGCTTTAGAGGTTACGCCTATTGGACCTAATGTTCCATCCTGGGGTATCGTCGCCAATGTCGCTGACAACATCCTCTCCGGTGATTATATAGTGCGCCCTGCCTGGGCATTCCCTTTGGAGATAGGGGTTACCGTCTTCTTTGGCTTGTTCCTGGCATTGGTTATACCCAGGCTGAAGATTAGGATCAGCGCCATAGCATCGTTGATCATCTTGCTGATCTGGATCGGGGCGGGGATGTATCTTCTGATAAATTACAGATACTGGGTCAAACTTGTTCATCCGTCTCTGCTTATCCTGATCGGCTATACCTTGGTTGTTACTAAGGGTTACTTTTTTACGGAAGAGGCAAAGGAGCGCATCGAGGCAGACAGTCACGAAACCAATAAGATGCTGGGGCTATCGTTCCAGGGACAGGGCATGCTCGATTTGGCCTTCGAAAAGTTCTGTAAATGTCCTGTTGAGGATAAGTCGGTTAAAGAGCTGCTGTACAACTTGGGCCTTGATTTTGAGAGAAAGCGGATGTTTAACAAAGCCGTAGCTGTCTATGAACATATTGCGCAGGCCGGAAGCTTTAAGGACATCGAGGAGCGAGCAAAGAAGCTTAAAGCGGCAGGGGATACAATGATATTCGGCCTGGGAGGCGCTAAGAAAGATACAACGTTACTAATGGATGGCGCAGAGACCAAGCCTACTCTCGGACGCTATGAGGTCATAAAGGAACTGGGCCGGGGAGCGATGGGAGTTGTGTACCTGGGCCAGGACCCCAAAATCAACAGGGAAGTGGCGATTAAGACATTGCGATATGAAGAGGTCGATGATGAGCAGCTTGCGGAAGTGAAGAAGAGATTCTTCCGGGAAGCCGAGGCCGCGGGTAAACTTTCTCATCCTAATATCGTTACTATTTATGACGTCGGCGAGGATTACGACCTTGCATACATGGCGATGGAACTGCTTGACGGAAACGACCTCACAAAATATTGCCAGAAGGAGAATTTGTTGCCTCTTGGCGAAGTGACGAAGATTATTTCATCGGTTGCCCAGGCCCTTGATTATGCCCATTGCAGTGGCGTCGTCCACAGGGATATCAAACCTGCAAACATCATGATTTTGAAAAACGGGGAGGTTAAGGTTACTGATTTCGGTATTGCCAGGGTTATGACCTCTTCGAGTACCAAGACGGGCGCAATTATCGGAACACCGAGCTATATGTCGCCGGAACAGATCGTAGGCCACCATGTTGACGGCAGGTCGGATCTTTTTTCACTCGGTGTAGTGTTTTATGAGCTGCTCACTGGTGAGAAGCCGTTCCAGGGGGACAATATTACTACCCTCATGTTCAATATAACGAACGCTACACCCACGCCGCTTAAGGATCTGGCGCCGGATATACCGGATAATCTCATTTCCATTATTGAGAGATTGCTCTCTAAAGACAGAGAGGCGCGATACCAACAGGGAAGGGAAGTCGCCAATGCCCTTTCTTTATGAATCTGCCTTCAGGAGATAACATTGGAAATTAGTGCTTGCGGAAGAACAGATAAAGGCCTTGTCAGACCCAACAACGAAGACGGCTTTAACGTTGATGTCAAAGCGGGTCTCTTTGTGGTTGCCGATGGCATGGGAGGATATGCATCCGGAGAAATTGCGAGCAAGCTGGCTCTTGATATAATAAGGGATTATTTTAAGGCGTTTCACGAGGGTCGGGCCGCATTGGTCGGGAAATTTGACGAAGATTATTCCGAGACGACAAAGGCGATCGGCTCTGCAGTCCGTCTGGCCAACCAGGCGATATACGAGGCGGCAAAGAGCAATGTGAGCTGGCAGGGTATGGGTACAACGGTGGCGGCCGCTGTAATCAGCAAGAATAAATTGAGCATCGCCCATGTAGGTGACAGCAGGGTTTATCTGGTGAGGGCTGGTGATATTGAGCAACTGACCGACGACCATTCTGTAGTCTATGAACAGGTGAAACATGAGTTACTAACGAGGGAAGAGGCCCAGAAATCTGAGATGAGAAATTTGTTGACCAGAGCCCTCGGTGTGGCTTCAGATGTTGAAGTCGATGTTAGTGAGTTGACTTTGTCTACCGGTGATATTCTGGTACTATGTACCGACGGTCTCACCTCAATGGTTTCCGATGACGATATACTTGCTCTTGCGGTATCAATGAACGATCCAACGGTAGTATGTGACAGGCTGGTAGAACTCGCAAATAAACAGGGCGGCAAGGACAACATAACGGTTATTGTGGGATATGTCAGGAATAAAAGCTGGATTTCTTTTCTATTAAATTTTGAGGAATGGTTCAGGAGGTGATATATGGCGAAGGTTTTGCTCAAATTCAAGGAAGCCGTAATAAAAGAGATACCGCTTGATCAGGACGTCATGACTATTGGGAGAAAAACGGATAATGATATCGTCATCGACAATCAGGCCGTGTCCGGCTATCACGCGCGGATAAAGAAGGAGGTGAATTGTCTATTCATCGAGGATGCCAGTAGCCTGAACGGCACCTATATCAACGGCCAGAAAATTTCTAAAGGCGAATTGCATAACGGAGATGTGGTCCTAATCGGTGTTCATACGCTTGATGTCATCCTGGAAAAGGCAAGAGAAACGAATACCAAGGAGGGCTTTACCGTCCGGGGGCGTTCGATGGATGAAACTGTCGTAATTGGCGCGGAAGAGCAAAAAAAAATATTGGCCTCTCAGGACAAGGAGAAGCCCGAGATCCTGGGTGGATTCATAGTTATTGAAGGATCGACGGACAAGAGGGACTACCTGCTCAAAGAAAGGGTTACGACTATTGGTAAGGAAGACGGAGCCGGAATTCATCTTAAAGGATTCTTCGCCCCCAAAGTCGCCGCCCTCGTCAATAGAAGGAAGGAAGGGTATTTCATCACGCCTGCGGGTGGAAAAACGCTGAAAGTAAACGGCCAGAAGGTCGATCATAAATACGACCTGAAAGATGGTGACATTGTCGAAGCAGGCTGGTTAAAATTACAGTATTATGTGAAGGAATAACCTTAAAGCGGATAACAATGACAAAAGAAAGACCCACGCGAAGACAGAAAGATATATCCAGGTTATTGCGGGAGAGGAACCGGCTGCGTAAAGGCTCGGTAAAAAAGATCAAGAAGAAATAGCGTCTTAGAATCATTAATGAGTGACTGTTTTCAGAGTTTAGCGGAGGTGCTCTCACGCGGGATGGCAAAAGGGAAGGGGCGCCTCTTTTGTTTGAGGAAAAAGTTTATCGGCTCCGGTTCATGCTAAGACTGATGGAAGGAAATACGCATTTCGAATTAATATGATTTTTACAGAAGCGGACGCAAGACAGATTGAGAAGGAAGGCCTCACTCGCGACAAAGTGCTGGCACAGATCGACCTCTTCAAGAGAGGCGTTCGTCCGGTCAAGCTCAACAGGCCGTGTACTGTTAATGACGGCATCGTGAGCCTTTCGGAAGAAGAGCTTACGAAGATGGCGGCGTTGTACGAAGAAGAGCTCGGGATGGGTAGAAAGGTGCTGAAGTTCGTACCCGCTTCCGGGGCTGCCAGCCGCATGTTCAAGGACTGGTACCCATATCTCGAGAAAGGAAGTTTGGATGCGAGACAGAGGGATGACTTCGCCGGGGAACTAAAAAGGTTCGCATTTTACATGGATTTGCGCGACGTAATACTGCGTGATGGCGAAGACCTTGAAAAGATGTTGGAAGAGGGAAGACATGCCGATATCTTGACCTACATCTTGACATCTAAAGGCTTGAATTACGGCAACCTCCCCAAAGCGTTGTTGAAATTTCATGCCTATCCTGACGGCAGCCGCACCGCCCTCGAAGAGCACCTGGTAGAGGCAGCTCTTTATGCGAAAGATGCCTGCCGCATGTGCAGGCTCCATTTAACCCTCTCGGAGGAGCATCAAAAAGATGCCGCGGATTACCTGTCCGTGATCAAAAGGTATTATGAGAAGGACTATGATGTAACCTTTAACATCGCACTCTCCAAGCAGAAATCGTCTACAAATACCATAGCCGTGGATTTAGATAACCGACCGTTTCGTGATCAACAGGGGGAGCTCGTTTTCAGGCCGGGCGGGCACGGCGCCCTTCTCGATAATCTGAATGGCGCCGGGGGAGATATAGTCTATCTGAAAAATATTGACAATATAGTATCTGACAGGTTGAAACCGGTCACCGTATTTTACAAGAAGGCTATCGGGGGTTATCTCATCTCGCTTCAGAACGAGATGTTCAGATACCTGCGGCAGTTAGATAAAGCCGTGCCGGACGAAGAAGTTATCCGGGAACTGCGGTTATTCTGTGAAAAGAGTCTTCACCTTGTCATGCCGCCACGGTTCGAGGATTTACCGCTTACGGAGAAATGCTCTTTTGTTTTCAAGAGACTCAACCGGCCGATCAGGGTGTGTGGTATGGTAAAGAACCAAGGAGAGCCGGGTGGAGGTCCTTTCTGGATAAACGGGGAAGATGGAACGCAGTCTCTTCAGATCATTGAGGAGTCACAGATAGATTCGGGATCGACGGAACAGAAGTCAATCTGGTCACGGGCAACCCATTTTAATCCTGTCGATATTGTGTGTGGGGTTCGCAACTACCGGTCTGACAAATTTGATCTCTGTGAGTTCGTAAATAAAGAGGCCTACTTCATTTCACGAAAATCCGAAAAGGGCAGGGATCTCAAAGCGCTTGAACTCCCCGGTTTGTGGAACGGTTCAATGGCGTTCTGGACCACCATTTTTGTTGAAGTGCCAATCGAAACATTCAATCCCGTAAAGACAATCCATGATCTACTACGGCCAGAGCATCTGCCCTGAGTCTCATTTAATCAACCAGCACTCTATATCTTCCCTGAGTCCAGCTTTCACCTGAACGTGACTTGTGGAATCTCCTTTCCGACACAGGGCGGAAACTTCCTCATCTTTGGGAGCGTCGCTGTAGGAGGCACAAAGGGATGCGGCGGCAAGAAGGGTCGTTTTGTCGCCTCCATAGGGAACAATAACGGTCGGTCCGGGAAATTGCTCCATATGGATAACGATGTCTTCCTCGTGAGATAGTCTTTGGAGCGCCTCGTTTTCAACGCTGTTTCGCCCCACAATGGCTTTGGAAAACTCATTGATGCGAAAGTGCCTGCCATATTTGAGAAGCTCTATATCTCTTATCTCGAAATCCAGGCCGTGCCGAAAGAGATCTCTAAGTCTTCTGGAAAACATGGGGTCCGTGAGCAGGCATCCCCCTGCAGGAGCTGAGTAATGGTCAACGCCGTAGCGCCTTGCCATCTCAATCTGATCCTTCCTCCCTCTTCCTTTGATGGCGAGGAGTCTTTGACGGTCTACCTTGCCTTCGATTTCCGGTCTTGTTGCGGGGAGAAGCAGCGCACTCAAGGGTCTAAGGATATACTCCTGATATCCTGAATTTTTCGCAACGATAGAAAGAGACTGTCTATTCTGGGACATGGGGCGCTGACCCAGCACCTCACCTGTAAAGATGAAATCGGCCTCCCTGTCTTCCATCATCCTGCCGGCAATTTTAAGCATAAGGGTGTGGCAGTCGATGCAAGGATTCATATTTTTTCCGTATCCATATTTTGGGGCCTTTAGCATATCCAGGTGTTCTTTCGTGATGTCCACCTCAATAAGGTGGATCCCGATTTCTTTTGCGGCCGCCTTAGCCTTTTCGGGACTAAAAAAGGGGGTCGTACACGTGACCCCCGTAACCTGAATACCCAGTGCCATGATGATTTTTGCTGCGAGGATGCTGTCCAGCCCCCCTGAGAATAGACCTATACCTTTTGCTTTCAATATCTGACTATATTCACCCCCCACTTATTGTTGAGCAGTCCATATATTTCACGGTCCATATCAAAATCGATCAGATAAAAGGTCCCTCCGTCCCGTGTTATTTTAAAGGCGGGGAAACTGACCGTGCCTGTCGGCTTATCGGTCTTTTCAGGGACGGAAAAGGAGAAGGTGGCAAATGTGAAGGGAATGTTGGCGGCCTGCAGGGCTTTCTCGATAACCACTCTTTTTGTCTCTCCGCCATCGAGAGTGATTGTCTCCGTACCCCGGGTTTTCAAACCGTCAATGAATTGTTGAGGGATTTCTTTTGAGAGAACGATTACTTGTTTATCCCCTTTTTTTGCGAGCACATCGGCCTTGGTGGAGAGGTAAAAACCGCTTGCGGAGGCGTCCAGTATCCCGACCTCAGTATCCCTGCTTGTCTGATATCCGAGTACGTTGAGCAGGGAATTGACGAGTTCCTTGTTGGTGCCGGCGTTCAGATTTGATATTTGGGGCGACGCATATTTATCGTCCGGCGCGGTCGCCACACCTTGTCCATCCATTATTTCTGTTACAGTCAAGCCGTTTCTCTCGGCATATTGAGTCATGGGCTGGGGTAACAGTCGGGAATTATCTGACACAAATGACAGTCCCTGCAGGTAAGGTTTACCATCTTTCGTCTTCTTCATGATAATCCAGTCGAGTGAAAGCTGAAGCGGCGGGCCGGCACCTATGGTGTAAGGTGTCGTCCTTCTCGTCATTGAATACGTGTTCGAGACATTGACAATCTTTTGGAGAATTGCAGCGGTATCGTCGCCGCCTGCTATCTCAACCGAATGATAATTCTTCCAGCTGGACTGGATCATATTTTTCAACGTGTCAGGTATGCGATTGGAGAAATCCAAAAAAATAGAAGTTCCGTCATCGAGTTCAACAACAGGTATGGTAGAACAGTCGATCGTCACCTGCCCCAACTCCGGAATGGGAATATAGTATTTGCCGAGCGTTATAAGCGTTCCATTCATTCTATTGACGACAACTTTTATGATATCAAGATGCGCCCGTGGAAGTATGATGGGTTTGTCCTTTGCTTCATCTTTAACAATCTTAAAGGATGATTCGGCTTCCTGTGCTTTTACCTCTTGTTTGGTAATGACAATGCTTCTGCGGGGCAGCTGCAAAGTCTGGCCGGGATATATCCTGTCATAATTTCTGATATCCGGATTGAGCTGTTTGATATCTTCTACGACCTTTCTAAGCTCCGGCATCTTCACATTCAGCTCACGCATGGCGATCCGGCTGATGGAATCGCCCTTTCGAATGGTATAATTCATCGCCTCGGAGTTCTCTTCTCCCTCTGGAACAGCGCGCCGTTCCACTTCAGGGAGTATAACGACCTGGCCGGGTTTGATTTTGTTTAGATCTTTTATTTCCGGGTTTAGTTTTTTTATCATTGTGAGTCTGTGTGCGGTCACTCCCGCCTGGGCTCTCATGATTTGAAACAGCCACTCCCCTTCCTTGACTACATACGGGCGTGTCTTTGCACCTAGTGTTGCCGTCTTTTCAAAGGAAAGATGGGCCGTATCCTCTTCGGCGAAAGAGTCGTGCAGTGTCACGGTAAAAAAGGTCAAGGAAAGAAGAATGAGATAGAAAAATCTCAGACGGAGATAGCCCATAACTATACCTCATTAAAAATATTGCACCGCTCTACAATGTAAAAAGCAGTTCTCGCAAACCTAACTAATTAGATGTGTTATTAGCATAATTATTATCGGTGTGCAAAGTAAAATCTCAATATCATTAGGTTCATTCAATGCCGTGATTATGAGCTTCAAAGATTTTCGAACTGCCTTTATTTATCTGTCAAAACCACTGACATTGTCAGTGGTGGGGTGTGGGGGCGGAGGCCCCACACCTTCAGTGAACCAACAATGTTGGTGAGGAATGTTTTAGAGTAATCGTTTCAATCCTTATCAGGCAAGGCGAAGGACATTGTCCGTAGGCTTGCCGCATTTTGAAGGCCACCGACAAGGTCGGTGGTAGTTTACTGAATTCGGTAGCGAGAGCAAACACCTTCACCTGCTGCGGGGTAAGCAAGCGAATGACGAACGACACTGTTCCTTAAGAATCGAGGATTCTCCGCAGCTTGCGTCGGAGAGCTTCAATATCAATGGTTGCAAGAACAAGCTTTATGATATAATAGTCACAATTAATGAAAAGATGATCAGAATTGTCGATTGAGGATAACAAATGACTAATATGGAAAATAATCCGGCTTTTGTTAAAGAGCTCCAGGCTCGGTTTGATAAAAAATTGAAGGAAAACGAAATCTCGGTATTGGAATACTGGAAGACGCAGATTGATAAATTGCTGTCCATGAAGCCGGACGGTATTGCATCACTCCAGTCGCAGATAAAGAGAGTCTCGGATATGATGGACAATCGAATAAAAACGATGAAAAAGGAATAATATGGACAGCGTTGCGAATTTTTTATTTGAGGTGGGCATGTTGAAGAAGACCCCGAGAACGGGCTTTAGGTTCTTGGGCTCTGGCTGCGAATCGGTGGCTGAACATATTCTGCGAACGATATTTATCGGCTATGCCTTGAGTAAGCTTGAACCTGACCTGGACGAATTGAAGGTACTGAAGATATGCCTTGCCCATGACCTTCCGGAAGCCAGGACCGGTGATATGAACTATATGTACAAGAAATATGTCACGGTGCACGAGGAAAGGGCCGTACGAGAACTGACGCAAACAGTGTTTTTCGGCGATGAAATTAAGTCCGTCATCGACGAATTTAACGAGAAGAAGACAAGAGAGGCTCTCATTGCCCACGATGCCGATCAGCTTGCGCTTATTCTCCAATTGAAGGAATATGGCGATCTGGGCAATAAATACACTGACGACTGGATTGAATTTGCGAGAAGGCGACTTCATACTGAAACTGCAAAAAAATTGGCTCTCAGCATTATTAGAACGGATTCCTCCGAGTGGTGGTTCAAAGACAAGAGCGATTGGTGGGTGAATGGTTGCAGCACCGATAATGAATAGGAATGGCGACCTCCTCCATATTTCTCCTTGAACGCCGTCCGGGAACAAATCCGGATAATCTAATTTTTCCACGATCTACTTGAATTCGGTGGCTACCGCACTCCTGCTACATCACTGCGGAGAGCTTCAAAGCAGCATGCCGCCTTCTGTGCAACCTCTGGTTGAAGGCGGGCGCCTATATGGTATATTATTGTGGCGGGCGTAATCTTGCAACGAAGCGGATCAGGAACTCCGTATGATTGTAGGATGCACACTCGTCAGAATATTACCAAGTCAGCATTCCCCTCAGAGATAAAGTAGCGTCGCAATGAACGGAGAGGTCTGTCCGTCGGACAAGGTCCCACGACAGGGAATTGTTGCAAGCTGTCAGACTGGGGCTCGACAATGGGTTTTCATGAGGCGTGGAATTTACATTTCTGAAGCCTCTCTTCGCCTTGACAACGATGGTTGGATTCTGTTCTCTGCTTGACAGTAGTGCAAAAATACCCTACATTATCGCCGCTTTTAGTAATTGAGGAGAACAATTAAACATGGCCACAAAGAAAAAGAGAAGAACGGATGAGATAAAGGTAAAGAAAAAGAAGAAGCGCATGAAGAAGTCTATTCTTTTTTTGATTATTACTACCGTTGTAGCGTGTCTCATACTTTTCTTTGTAATAACTTTCGAATATGTGTTCCCAACAACCAAGGATGCTGCCGCGAAGAAGGAAAAACAGGAGGTTGTGTTGTATTTTTCCGATGCGAATGAGCGATTTTTAGTTCCGGAAAAGAGGTATATTCCCAAGGAAGAGAATGACCAAGCCAGGGCCGGGGAATTGGTAAAGGCTTTGCTCGAGGGTTCTAAGACAAAGCTTGTAAGGACCTTCCCGGAAGGTGTGGCGCTCGACAATGTCAGAATAGACGATAAACAAACCGCTTATGTCAGCTTTGACAAGAATCTTGTCAAACTACATCCGGGCGGCAGTGCCAGCGAAATGGCGACAATATATTCGCTTACCAATACCCTGATACGCAATATCAGTGGCATTAAGAGGGTGAAGTTATTGATAGACGGGAAGGACGTGGAGTCTATCAAGGGGCATATCGATACGAGGCAGCCGTTTACCATCAATAAGGACATGTTGGCGCCGGGTGCAAAAGAAGGGTAATGCAGGGATAGAGGGATTCACTCTCGGGTTGGCCCATGGCTTCAAAAAAGAAACTTTCAAGAACAAGAAATATCGGTGTGGTGGCCCATATAGATGCAGGCAAGACCACTGTCACCGAAAGAATACTCTTCTACACGGGAATATTATACAAGATGGGAGAGGTTCATGACGGCGAAGCCGCAATGGACTGGATGCCGCAAGAGCAGGAGAGAGGAATAACGATTACTTCCGCGGTTACAGCCTGCACCTGGGAGAATCATGATATCCAGATAATAGATACTCCGGGTCATGTGGATTTTACCATGGAGGTTGAACGGTGCCTGAGAGTTCTAGATGGAACATTAGTCGTGTTTTGCGCTGTTGGCGGTGTTGAACCACAATCAGAAACAGTCTGGCACCAGGCCGATAAATATGGCGTCCCCAAAATAGCTTTTATCAATAAGATGGACAGGGTCGGTGCAGATTATTTCGGTACCATCAAGACGATGGGCGAAAGGTTTAATTCGGTGCCGCTGCCGATACAGATACCGCTCGGTGAGGAAGATCAGTTTAGGGGCATCATAGACTTGATCAAACAGAAGGCAGTTATCTGGGATGATAGTACACTCGGGTCGTCTTATTCGGTGTCAGATATACCATCTGACGTTTTTCCGCAGGTCAAAGAGCATCGTGAGAAACTGATTGAATCACTCGCCGAGATGGACGATTATATAGCGGAGAAATATCTGGAAGGAACAGGTGTTTCGGAAAAAGAGATGATAAGAGCCATCAGGCAGGCAACTATCTCTCTAAAAGCTGTTCCCGTTATGTGCGGCTCTGCCTTGAGGAATAAGGGCATTCAGCCGATACTTGATTCTATCGTTCATTTTCTTCCCTCACCGGATGATATTCCGCCGGTTAGGGGTTTCAATCCTGTGACGAAAATGGAAGAGGTGCGATACAGCCGCGAGGATGAACCCCTTGCTGCCTTGGCGTTCAAGATCAGGCAGGATGAAGGCAGAAAGTTGACTTATCTTAGGGTTTATTCGGGCCGTCTAAAGGTGGGCGATGCCGTATATAATGTAAGCCTCGGGAGAAAGGAAAAGATTGCGCGACTATTGAAGATGCATGCCAATAAACGGGAAAGAATCGAAAGGTGCGGCGCCGGAGATATCGTTGCCGTTCTGGGTCTCAAAGATGCGACGACGGGAAATACGATCTGCGATGAGTCCCGTCCTATTCTTCTCGAACCTATTGAGTTTTATAGACCCGTCATAAGCCAGGCCATAGAGGCCAAGACGCCGGCTGATCAGGAGAAGCTTACCGTCGCGCTGGCCAAGCTCATAGAAGAAGATCCCACAATTGATGTGAAGTATAACGATGAGACCGCTCAAACCGTAATTTCGGGCATGGGAGAACTTCATCTGGAAATCGTCATCGATAGGTTAAAGAGAGATTTTAACGCCTATGTAAATGTCGGTAAGCCGAGGGTTGTCTATCGGGAAACAATTCAAAAGAAAATAGAAATCGACGGACTCTTTGAAAAAGAACTTGGCGAAAGAAAACATTTCGGTCATGTTCGGCTATTGCTTGAACCGAGAAGCAGGGGAGAGAGTAACGAGATTGTCGGGCAGACCGGCGAATCCGCAATACCGGAAGAATTTTATCCTGCCGTACACGAGGGTATTGAAGAGGCGACTCTCAGCGGCGCAATCAGTGGTTACCCTATCGTTGATATCAGGGTAACTATAACTGGAGGATCGTACAGGGAAGGGGAATCTACGACGCTTGGCTATAAGATTGCCGCATCATCTGCAGTCAGAAATGGTTGTTTGCAGGCTGATCCAATACTGCTTGAGCCGATCATGATGGTGGATGTCATCGTGCCGGCAGAATTTATGGGTGACGTTATTGGAGACATAAATGCAAGAGGCGGGGAAATTCAAGCAATCACGCCAAAGGGGACGATAAGCGAGATCAGGAGCAAAGTTCCCCTGAAGGAAATGTTTGGATATTCGACGGACTTGCGTTCTGCAACTCAAGGCAGGGCCACTTTCTCCATGCGCTTCTTGGAATACGGGAAGAGTTGATTTAATTATCCATGGATGAAATCGTCGACTATTGCATACCGAGAGCAAACGAAGCTGACCGGGTGCATCGTAGTTATCTGAGCAAAATATGGCGATGGTCTTAAAGTTCATGAAAAGATTATACAGGGAGCGCTTTGTTCAGATCGCCACTGTCATCCTGAGTGTTATCTTTATCAGCGCAACCAGCGTTTATTATTTTGAACGTACCGGGGAAGAATCCACCATTCGGTCTTTGTGGGATGGAATTTGGTGGGCTGTGGTAACCATGGGCACTGTCGGTTATGGTGACATATATCCCATAACGGCGGGTGGAAGAGCGGTCGGGTTGATACTCATCTTTGCAGGTGTGGGATTGATGTCTCTTTTCACGGCAACCATCGCCTCCATATTTGTCGAACGGAAGATTAAGGAGGGAAAAGGTTTGGAAACTGTCAAGGAGAAAGACCACATTGTTCTATGCGGCTGGAATCAGCATACGGAAGAAGTTCTCCAGGTGCTGACGACGTACCGCTCCATGGAAGACACGCCAATCATCCTAATAAATGAACTTCCGGTTGACGATGTCGATTCCCTCAAGCTCAAGTATGACAAATACAACCTTAAATTTCTCAGGGGTAATTACGTCCATGAAGATGTCCTTTCCAGGGCTAATATAACGAAGGCTGCCTTTGCCTTAATTATGGCAGACACATCGGGAAGCCATCCGCATGAGCGGATTGATGAAAGAACAACCCTTGCCGCCTTGACAATCAAGTCTATAGCACCCAACGTTAAGACTGTTGCCGAGCTTCTTGACGGTGAAAACAAGCAGCATTTAAAACGGGCAAATGTTGATGAAATCGTTATCAGGGGTGAACATGTAGGTTCGCTGCTCGCCAGTGCGATTAATTCCCCGGGTCTCCCTAAAATATTTTCGAGCATGCTGTCTATAGGCGACACCAACAAATTATGGAGAGCAGAAATTCCCCGAAGTTTTGTCGGCAACACATTTAAAGAATTATCGTCATTTTACAGGGAAAAGCAGCACGCTATCCTGATAGGCCTCTTGACGGAAAAGAAGGCAATGAAGCTGGCGGATATTTTATCGGATGATACATCCATTATTGATACCTTTATTAAGGATAAAATAAAGGAATCAAAAAAAGATTTTTTTTATAAAAAGGAGGAGACGCAATATATCTTAAATCCTGACGATGGATATATCATAAAAGACGGACAATTTGCCGTGATACTTTCAAGGGTAATGCCGGTCAGATGAAGTGATGAGAAAGGATCTTTTATGCGTCTCATATGGAAAGTCCCGATAGTTTCTGGAATTTAGTGAATGCTGCAAAAAAGTTAGAGGCTGTGCTTTGGGGGATAACTGATGGATAAGGATATTGCTGCATTGAAGGATATTGCCCTCTTTAAAAACCTGGCTCCGGAAAAAATCCAAAGAATTGCGGGTATCCTGCGTAAGGTTACCTTTTCGGCCGATGAGATCATCATGAGAGAGGGCGAAATCGGAGACACGATGTATATTATTCTGGAGGGTACCGTAGAGATCGTAAAGAGTCTTGTCATAGAGGACGCAGACGATGAGGAGTCAGGGAAGAACAAGGTGTTTACGAGACTGGACGGCAAACAGCGCGCCGTCTTTGGGGAGATGGCGCTCCTTGAGGAACTGAGAAGAACCGCCTCGGTACGTGCAGTTACGGATTGCGTCATGTATGAAATGAGGAAGGATGACTTCTTGAAGGTTGCTGAAGAGGACCATGAACTTGGTTATCGCATCCTGTTGAATCTAGGGCGGATTGTGAGTGCGAGATTGAGAAGAGCAGACGAAGACACAGTAAAGCTTACGACAGCCCTGAGCATCATGTTGCACGAGGCATAATTGTTCTGAAAGGGAATGATTTTAACAATGGCAAGAATAAATGATGATGAAGATTTCCGCAACGAAGCATCCAATCCACCTCTGCTTGACAAGGATAAATTGCTGAAGAGTATTTTTCGCATAAGTACTTTTCTTACAGCTCCCTCCAATGTGGATGAAATACTGGCCAGAATTTTGGATGAAGTTGTCGATACCATGGGTTTCGACATGGGGATAATCAGGCTTCTTGATGAGACAAAACAGTATCTGGAAACGAAGGTCGTAAAGAATTACAGCCCTGAAGAGACGGAGAGAGCATTTTCCGTAGCCCTGAATATCTACGAACATGACTGTCTGTCGACCAAGGTGGCAAGATCAGGCCAGGTCATTGCCATCGAGGACGCGGCTACGGATCCGAGAATCACGGAAACTGACCGTTTGCTGACGAAGATTCTCAGTAAAGGTTCCATTGTATGTGTACCCCTCAGGATAGGCGATGATGTCATTGGAACAATAGCGGCATGGTGCAAAGAGGAAACAAAATTTTTCACCGAGGAAATCAGCCTCTTTTTGACATTTGCCAGTCAGATGAGCATTGTTATCCACAACACAAGGCTCTTTGAGACGAATGCGGAGAAAATCCGTCAGTTGATGATTCTTCAGGAAGCCGTCTCGGAGATAAATTTAAGTCGTGTCCTCGATAATCGCATACTCGACATTCTCAACAAGAGTGCGCTCCGAATTGCGAGCGCCGACAGGGTTCTCGTATATTTCCTGGACATCGAAAAGGATCGGTGTCTCGTCACTGACGGCGGCAATGTCTTCATCGAGGATAGGAGGGCTTATGATGGGATGATAGGCAGGAGCATCATTAATCAGGCAATGGACACTAATAATATTATCGTCAGGCGTGAATCTGATGAAAAGTCACCAACCCTGCCCGTTTACGATGGGTTCGCGTCGGAAATAGCGTTTCCGCTTCATATTAAAGACAAGTTTAAAGGAGCGCTGTATCTTGCAAAGCGGACAGGCAGCTACTCGCAGGATCAAATAAATATCCTGGATATACTCGTTAAGAACGCGGTTACCTCATATGACAACGTCATTATGCATTCCATGCTTTCGCTCGAAGCAGAGTCCCTCAAGACGGAAGTTGAAAAGCTGAAGGAGAGGGAAGATATTCTGCTCGGGTTTCATAATATTCTCGGCAAATCAAAGAAGATGATCGGTATTTTCCATGTGATTGAGGAAGTGGCGTCACATAATACAAACATATTAATTCAGGGTGAAAGCGGTACCGGCAAGGAATTGATTGCCCGCGCCATTCACAGGCAGAGCAACAGGTCTTCTCGGCCCTTTGTTGACGTTAATTGCGCTGCTATTCCGGGGACGCTGTTGGAAAGTGAGCTATTTGGATATGAGCCGGGGGCCTTTACCGATGCACGCAAGAGGAAAATAGGTCTTCTCGAATATGCCAATGGAGGCACGCTACTGCTTGATGAAGTTGGAAATATGAGCATCCAACTACAGGTAAAATTTCTGCGGATGCTGGAAAACGGCTATGTGAGGCGGCTTGGCGGAACGGAAAATATACCCATCGATGTGAGGTTCATTTTTTCAACGAATATGGATCTTGTCAAGATGGTCAGTGAAGGCTCGTTTCGCGAAGATCTTTTTTACAGAATAAGAGTGGTTCCTATTGTTATCCCACCACTCCGTGAGAGGCCGGATGATATACTTCTCTTGGCAAGGCACTATATAGAAGAATTCAATAGGAAGTTCGGCAAGAAAGTTAGAGGGTTCAGTAAAGAGGCAGAGCTTATTTTGAAGGCCTATACTTGGCCAGGGAATGTAAGGGAGTTGAAAAACATAATTGAACGGGTCATGATACTGCAGAAATTCGGTAGCGCTCTTTCGCCGGAGGATCTTCCCACAGAAATAAAGGTTGTTCCCAATTATAAATATCTCAAAGTTGAGATTGAAAAGTTTCTTCCCACTCTCTCGTCCGGTGAAATAGATTACACCTCGGTGACGCAGAAAATTATGGGTGACATTAAAGAAAGAATCCTTGAAAATGCTCTCGAAATAAGCGGGGGCAACAAGACTGCCGCGGCCAAGCATTTAAGCATTTCCCGTTACAAATTCATCAGGGAACGAAAGAAAATTGATAAGCATATCAATTGACAAAGAGATATTACGCCATTATAGCACAATATGTGCGGTCCACGCACAATTATCAAAGCATGCGATATTTCAGAATTAGTTAACCGACGGGCAAATATATTGTGCCCTCATCGCACAAATAATCCCTCAAGGCATCAAGTCAAATCTGCCCGTTTCAGAATAATCGCTTCGTTTCAGATGGAAAGTAACCTTCGCGATGGTTTGTAAATTATTGATTTACGGAACTTATACTCTCATTGCGATTTCTCTGCTCTAAATTCGCAGATACCGATTGACGGTAGTATTAAAGTGGCAACAATTTTGCAGAAGTAAAATACAACTTGAAGAGACCTCTCGAGAGCGTAAGAAACCTTTAGGAATAATAGCCGATAGAGCAAACATGAAAGGTAGATCTCAGAGGTCTCACGAAAATTTATTATAAATAGATATATATTCAATGAAAAAGGAGGAAAAACGCAAAGAGAAAGATACAAATTAGAAAGATAACGTCTCAGGCTCGGGATCAGAGCTTGGTGAATTCGGTACTGAGTATGAGTTTTTCATCACTGAGGACGCCAGGGCTAAAGAGGAATTGCCAAATGGAGTTGATCCGAGGGAGGCTGTAAAAAGGGAAGACGATAGAGATCAAAGCAAAACATTTTTCCTTCCTGATTTTTTTTACCACGAAGATTAGTTCTCATTGCGTTGTGAAATTCTCTTACTTTGAGTCGGTGGATGGTTTCCTTCCCTCCTTTGCCATCCACCGATCCGCCGTACAGATGGGTGATGAAGGGTCAAACATTCATGTCATAATGGATGATTCGCCTATATCCGTCTTTTCAGCCGTCTCTTCCCTATAAAGAGCCTTTCCTCGAATGGGCGATTGCTTTCAAACATGAAATCTGAAGTAAGCAATATCGCCATCGGCTATTATATAATCTCTTCCTTCAATTCTGATTAGTCCTGCTTCCTTCGCTCTAGACAGGCTCCCCATTCTGAGAAAATCGTCGTGATGTATTATATCCGCTTTTATGAACCCCGCCTCCATATCACTGTGTATCTTTCCCGCGGCTTCTGGCGCTTTGGAACCGCGGGGCACGGTCCAAGCCCGGAGCTCCGGACCGACCGTTGTGTAAAACGTTATCAATCCCAAGAGAGAGTACCCTGCACGAATGAGCTTATTAAGGCCCAACTCCTCTATGCCAAGAGCATTGAGAAATACCTGTTGCTCGTCCTTAGGAAGTTCTGCTATGTCCGCTTCCAAATCCCCGCAGATGACGATTGCATTTGAGTCTTCCTTTCGTGCAATCGATTCCACCTTCAGGATACAGTCGGTAGCACCCTTGAGAGCAGCCTCACTGACATTAGCAACATACAGGACTTTCTTTGCTGTGAGCAGGTGAAGATCTCGCACGATCATCTGCTCATCTTCCTGGAAGGGTATCTCACGTGCAGCGGTTCCCGTTACGAGAACGTCCTTGATACGGAGACACGTATCTAACTCTTTACGAGCGGCCTTGTCTCCTGTTTTTGCAAGCCTATCGATCTTTGCAATTCTTTTTTCGACGGTCTCCAGATCGGCTATAATCAATTCTGTATTTATTATCTCTATGTCACGTTCAGGATCGACGGGGCCATAGATGTGGACGACAGAGGGATGATCGAAGCATCGGACAATGTGCACAATAGCATCGACTTCCCTGATATGGCCCAAGAACTTGTTACCGAGACCTTCTCCTTTGCTTGCGCCTTTGACGAGCCCCGCGATGTCAAGGAATTCCATGGCGGCTGGAGTGACTTTGGGAGGTCTGACAATTTCAGCAATTCTTTGCAGCCTCTGATCCGGGACTTGCACAATCCCTATATTAGGGTCGATGGTGCAGAAAGGATAATTGGCCACTTCGGCTCCTGCGGCCGTCAGGGCGTTGAATATTGTGGATTTCCCGACATTCGGAAGCCCGATAATACCGCACTTGAAGCCCACAGTTTCCTCCTTTATCAGGCCACTGTTCTTCTATGACTTTGATTCTTCAATCGTTGTTATTTGTATGGGGATGGATCAAGATAACACCGCATCGTTCTCATTCCCCAATTGACTGGCAGGTTTCTCATTGTAAAGATTCATGGCCGCCTGAATTCCGGATGTGGCAATCATTGTCACTGCATTGCTTACGGTTTTCATGACTTCGTGCAGCAGTTTCATATCATCCTCGGCAAACTGTTCTAGGACATATCTCTCAACCGTTAATTTATCAAAAGGTCTTCCGATGCCGATTCTTACCCTGATGAATTCCGGATTGACGAGGTTGTCTATTATGGAGATTAGTCCTTTATGGCCGGCGTGACCGCCACCTGCCTTCAAGCGGATTGTGCCGAAGGAGAGATCTATGTCGTCATGAATGACGATGATGTCGTGTATGTCAATTTTGAAGTAATCTACGATCTTCTTTACTGCAGAGCCGCTGATATTCATGAAGGTCATGGGCTTGACGAGCAGGATCGGAATGTCATCAATCTTGCCTTTTCCATAACAGGCGTCAAAACCTTTCAATTGCACGGGAATGTTGTGGCCGGCAGCTATTTCATCAACGGCCAAGAATCCACAGTTGTGCCTGGTGATCTGGTACTTGAGACCCGGATTTCCCAGCCCTATTATAAGCTTCAAACAGTCACCTCTAAGTGGGGATAGAAGTCTTACACTTGACCAGGAGTACAACCCGCAAACGCGGCTCTGTAGGCAGAGGTCGAAGCTGAGAATATTGTCTTTGCCGAGGACGTCCCGCATTGCAAGCGGAAAGCTTCAGTGCCTACTTGCCTTTTTCTTCTTCTTCCGGCGTTTCTACTACTATTTCTTCTTGTTCTTCTTCTACCGTCTCAGCTTTCACGACAGCTTTCGGTGCCGTGACCGATGCTATTATCGTATCTTGCGGATCAAGGACATTTACGCCAGCGGGCAATTTTATATCTTGCACCTTTATCGAATCGCCGATGTCAAGACCACTTATATCGGCCTCTACAAATTCGGGCAGAACAGTGAAGAGGCAGGATACTTTTATTTCTCTTCTTATATGATGCAGATCTCCCCCGTTGTCGATGCCTATCGCCTGTCCCTTGAAATGAATGGGTACGTCGAGGGTAATAGCGCGTTCCATATCAATTTCGCAAAAGTCAACGTGAAGGAATTTCCGGCTGACAGGATCTATCTGCAGTTCCTTAATGAGGGTGAACTTTTCCATATCTCCGCCGTCGCCTATCTGCAGGTTTATGAAAATGTTTTCCTCCTTGCCTTTTAATATCTTCTTCAAATCAGTAGAATTCACCGCGAGCAGGACAGGTTCAGTCTTGGGGCCGTAAAATACTGCCGGTGTCATACCGTCTTTTCTAAGTCGTCGGGAAACCCCTTTTCCGGAAGTCTTCCTTCGACTAGCTCTTAATTCACTTATTTCCATCTACTCCTCCTATATGAAAAGCGAATGTACTGAATCGTTATAATAGATGCGTCTGACTGCTTCACTTATTAGTCCTGCGACAGAGAGCACTTTGATGCGATTGCAAGCCTTAGCCCTGTCGTGCAGGGGAATGGTGTCAGTGACGATAATCTCCTTAAGGGTTGAACTCTCGATCCTTTCTATTGCAGGTCCGGAAAGGACGGGATGGGTACAGCATACGGAAACCTCCACGGCCCCCGCACCTTCGAGTGCTCGGGCTGCCTGCGTTATCGTGCCCGCTGTATCGATCATATCATCAAGCACAATGACCCGTGCACCTTTCACGTCGCCGATGATATTCATGACCGCCGACTCGTTGGGACCTTCCCGCCTCTTGTCCACGATGGCAATATTGACGTCCAACCGCTTGCCGAACGCCCTCGCCCGCTCCACGCCGCCCGTATCGGGAGATACGATGACGATATTGCCCTGATAGTTTCTTCTGATGTAATCCAAGAGTACGGGGGTGGCGAAGAGATTGTCAACGGGGATATTAAAAAAACCTTGGATCTGGCCGGCATGGAGGTCTATCGAAAGAACACGAGAGGCGCCTGCTGCCGTGATAAGGTCTGCCACAAGCTTTGCTGAAATCGGCGCCCGCGGTGCCACCTTTCTATCCTGTCTCGCATAACCATAGTATGGTATTACAGCAGTTATGCGGTCTGCAGAAGCCCTCTTCATTGCATCTATCATGATGAGGAGTTCCATGCAGGTGCTATTGACGGGTGGACAGGTCGATTGAATAATAAAAGTGTCCATACCACGCACGTTTTCATTTATTTCCACCCTTGTCTCACCGTCACTGAATGTTGTTACGCTGGCCTTGCCCAGCGATACTCCCAGGTTTTCACAAACCTTCTGGGCGAGAGGCAAATTCGCATTCCCGGAGAAAATTCTCATTCTATCAAGCATGTAAATCCCTTCAAAAAAAAGTTATTATATGTGGCTGGGGCGGGAGGATTCGAACCTCCGTATGCAAGAACCAAAATCTTGTGTCTTACCGCTTGACGACGCCCCATTATTAACTGACGTAGCAGCAGAGGAATACGAGGCTCACAACGGCGGGAATGACGAAACGCGCGTCATATGGAATGAACCGCGAATACTGACCATTCACTCCCTCCTCCGTTCTCCAAAGCCTTCTCTGCTGTAATCGCGCCTTGTTCATCTGCGAAAATCCCCATAACCGTCGGGCCGCTGCCGGACATTAGCGCGCCAAGAGCGCCATTTTGCACTAAAATGTTCTTAAAATACCGCAGAATGGGATGCAGGACCAGAGTGACCGTCTCAAGATCGTTGTGAAGTCCTTTTACTATGTCATCAGCAGTATGAAGCACTGGACATTTATAATTTACCACGCGTTTTGTCAATCTTAAATTAAGGTGTTCATAAACCATTTTTGTGGAGATTTCAAACCCGGGGTTAATCAGGACAAGCCATAATGGAGGAATATTTTCGGCAGCTTGAAGCTGATCACCGATACCGGATGCCCAAGCCGTCTTTCCAAAGATAAAAAAAGGGACATCTGCGCCGAGTTTTGCCCCGATTTTCATCAGATCATCGATGGTATAATGAAAATCCATTAAATCGTTTATGGTCATGAGTGCCGTCGCTGCATTTGAACTACCCCCGCCCAGTCCTGCTGCCACAGGGATTTTTTTCTTAATGGTGATATGTATGCCTGGAGGATGAGAGAAACGCGAGAGGAGGGCATCTGCCGCTCTGTACACGATGTTACTGCCGTTTTCCGGAATGGCACTGCCGGGGCAGCTCAAGGTAATACCGCTGACAGCCGGCGAGAATATCATTTCATCATAAAGACTTATCCTTTGCATCAACGTTGAAATGTCATGAAAGCCATCTGCCCGCTTGCCCAGGACGCGGAGGAGGAGGTTAACTTTTGCAGGCGACAATTTGCTGATCATCCTGCTTCCTTCTCTTTGACGTATCTCATCATCAGCTCATAGAGGATTCCCTCGAGGAGCCCTTTTTCATCGTTATCGAGATTTCCTGCCGTCTTAATTTTTATCATGTTGAGCATGTCAATTGTTTGTTTAGCGGCAGCGAGATTTTTTTCCGATTTATTTGTTGCTGGGTCGGGAAAATCGCCGAGATGATACATGACGGTTGTACTCAGTGAAAGAACAAAATTGGAAAAGGTGACTTCTGGGATATATTCTTCTCGTGTACCTGTGTGACCATTGTCTTTGACAGATTTCTCCTCTGATTTCTTATCGCCTGCCGTTTCCTCTTTCTTCACATCTTCCGCGCGAGCTTCACCGGATTCATCAAAAATTCGTTTATCCTTGATCACAAATCCCTTCTCTTTTTTTCCATCGTCCATAATAGTCTCCTTCTATGCCAACAAGCATCCGTGTTCTTCATTAAGCCCTGGACTGAGTGTCGAGAGTAAGGCTACATATGAAATTAACGACACTTAATTAAGCCGCTTCAGAACGAGCATTTGCCATCTTATGCTCACATGGGCTTCATGCTCCTTAACCGTGCAACGCGTTCTTCGATGGGAGGATGTGTACTGAAGAGGTTCATAAGAGATTTTCCCGTCAGCGGGTTGACGATAAACATATGAGCGGTTGAAGGGTTTGCATCCATCGGCATCGCCCGTGATGCCTTCGACAGTTTTTCCAGGGCGCCTGCCAGGCCGTATGGTTTGCCTGATACACGGGCCCCGCCTTCGTCAGCCAGGTATTCCCTCGATCTGGAAATTGCCATCCGTATAATAGTTGCCGCAATGGGTGCAAGAATCGCCATTATGATGAGACCGATGACGCCGCCACCTTCCTCGCTGTCGTCGCGGTTAGATCCACCGAAGATAGCCGCCCACTGAGCCATATTTGCCAGCATGACGATGGCTCCGGCAAGGGTTGCTGCAA
The DNA here is from genome assembly GCA_963729715.1 of uncultured delta proteobacterium. Classification (GTDB taxonomy): domain Bacteria; phylum Desulfobacterota; class Syntrophia; order Syntrophales; family UBA2185; genus Fen-1135. The sequence continues at coordinate 542,797 of CAVSPA010000004.1, read as the reverse complement.
TGGAACCGATAAGCATGTCCTTGTTCTTAATGTGCGTCAATTCGTGAGCAAGAACACCCTCCAGTTCTTCTCTGTTCAGAATTCTTAAGATTCCTTCTGTTACGGCGACTACTGCATGGTCTTCATTACGTCCGGTGGCGAAGGCATTGGGCGTTTCACCGGGGACAATATAGACCTTTGGCATGGGAAGGCCGGCCTTCAAGGCCAAGTTCTTCACCACGGCATAGAGTTGAGGCGCCTGGCTTTCTACCACTTCCTGCGCGTTATACATGCGCAATATGAGTTTATCGGAAAACCAGTACGCTCCGAAATTCATCACCGTAGCAAAGATAAAGGCGATGACAACGCCCTGCTTGCCACCGAAATATCCCCCTATCAGCATTAACAGACCCGTCAAGACACCGAGCAACAAGCCCGTTTTAATGGCATTCATCGATAAACCTCCTTGCTACCTACTTTTTCCTCTTAAAAATCATCTCGCCGTTTTCTTTAGCATCAACGATGATATGTTCTCCTTCGGCAAACTTTCCCTCGAGAATTCCCATGGCAAGAGTGTCCAGAAGCAGTTTCTGGAGAGCCCGCTTCAGGGGCCGCGCACCGTAAAGCGGGCTGTATCCGGTCTTAGCTATATATTTCTTTGAATTTTCTGTCAATTCAATGGTCAATTTGCGGTCTTTCAGCCTTTTCTGAATCAGATCGATCTGGATGTCAATTATCCTATCGATATCGTCTATGGCCAATGATCTGAAAGTAATAATATCATCTATGCGATTCAAGAATTCCGGCCTGAACGTAGACCTTAAGGCCTCCATCGTCCTCACTCGCCTTTCTTCATCATTCATGGTCATATCCTGAGTCCATTGGCTGCCAATGTTAGATGTCATAATAACAATGGTGTTCTTAAAGTCAACGGTCCTGCCATGGCCATCGGTCAATCTGCCGTCGTCCAGGATCTGCAAGAATATGTTGAATACATCTACGTGCGCCTTTTCAATTTCATCGAAAAGCACAACTGTGTATGGTCTTCTTCGTATCGCCTCAGTGAGGTAGCCGCCTTCGTCGTATCCCACGTATCCCGGGGGTGCGCCGATCAGTCGGGCGACGGAGTGCTTTTCCATGTACTCGGACATGTCAATTCTGATCATGGCCTGCTCGTTGTCAAACATGAATTCCGCGAGTGCTCGCGCCAGCTCTGTTTTACCTACGCCAGTAGGCCCGAGAAAAATAAAAGAGCCGATAGGCCTATTCGGATCATGTAGGCCTGAACGGGCTCTCCTCAAGGCACTCGAGACGGCGGCTATACCCTCATCCTGGCCTATGACCCTTTTCTTGAGCCTGTCTTCCATATGGATAAGTTTCTGAACATCACTTTCCATCATGCGTGAGACGGGAATGCCTGTCCAGTTTGCCACGACCTCCGCGACGTCTTCCGCATCTACCTCTTCTTTTAGCATCTTATTATCTTTCTGGACCTCGGAAAGATTGGCGTGCTCCCGTTCCAATTCCGTGTTTAGTTCGACAAGCTTTCCGTAGCGTATTTCGGCCGCCCTGGCTAAGTTTCCCTCCCTCTGTGCGTTTAGCTCCTCTGTCTTGTACTCTTCGATCTTGCTCTTGATAAGCTGAATATTTTTGATGATTTCTTTTTCTCGAGCCCAGTGCGTCTTCATTTTTTCCATTGATTCCCTGAGCTTCTTCAGTTCTTTATCAATTTTGTTGCGTCTGTCCTGCGTCGTTTTATCCGACTCGTTCTTTAGGGATTGGCGCTCGATCTCCAACTGTGTCACCTTTCTCTCTATGGCATCGATTTCAGAGGGCATGCTGTCGAGTTCGATACGGAGGCGGGATGCAGCCTCGTCGATCAGATCGACCGCCTTGTCCGGCAAGAACCTGTCACTGATGTAACGGGCGGAAAGTGTCGCCGCGGCGATGATTGCAGAATCCTTGATCCTCACTCCATGGTGCACTTCATATCGTTCCTTTAATCCCCGGAGGATCGCAATGGTATCCTCAACTGAAGGCTCCCTCACAATGATGGGCTGGAATCTCCGTTCCAGGGCAGGATCTTTTTCGATATGTTTGCGATACTCATTCAATGTCGTCGCACCTATGCACCGTAATTCACCCCTGGCAAGGGCAGGTTTCATCATATTGGAAGCATCGACCGCACCCTCAGCGGCCCCAGCACCGACCATCGTGTGGATCTCATCTATGAAGAGGATGATTTCCCCCTGCGCGCTTGTTATTTCCTTAAGCACCGCCTTGAGTCTTTCTTCAAATTCTCCGCGATATTTGGCGCCGGCAATCAAGGCGCCTATATCTAAACCGACAACACGCTTGTCCTTCAGGCTGTCCGGTACGTCACCGTTTACAATTCGCTGCGCAAGACCCTCCACAATAGCGGTCTTGCCCACGCCCGGTTCACCTATAAGAACAGGATTGTTCTTGGTTCTTCTGGAGAGCACCTGCATGATTCTTCTGATTTCATCGTCTCTCCCAATGACGGGGTCGAAAGAACCCTTCTTGGCAAGTTCATTGAAGTCCCGGGCATAACGCTTCAGGGCTTGATATTTCTCTTCCGGATTCGGATCTGTAATCCTCTGGTTGCCTCTGATTTCGAGAAGTACCTTGAAGATATTGTCCTTCGTGACGCCTTTGCCGTTAAGAATCTTCCCGGCAACTCCGTCCTTTTCTTCCGCCATTACAATCAGGATGTGCTCGGCACTCACATACTCATCCTTCAAGCGCGCCGCTTCGATGAGGGCATCATCCAATACTTTATTTAATCTCGACGTCAGATACGACTGGCCGATACCGGAACCTTCAACTCTCGGTAATTTATCAAGAGATTTCTTGATTTCAGCTTCAATTACTCTTGAATCTGTTCCCAGTTTCTTCAGTATTTCCCCGACAATGCCTTCGGGCTGCAGAAGAAATGCGGCAAGAAGATGCTCGACATCGACACTCTGGTTTCCGTATTTCTTCGCAAGGATCTCAGCCTCCTGCAGGGCCTCTTGAACCTTTAATGTAAATTTGTCAAATCTCATGATACCTCCAATGATCTTTGGCTTCTCCCTGTTCCATCTATTTTTATCAGCAGTATATTAACGCTTATAGGACATGCGTGCGAGGCGAAGAAAAACGAGCCACAGTCCGGGCTTTCATGGCTTCTATGGAGTCACCCTCTAAGCGCGTCCAAAGCGTGAATTACATTCATAAATGTAAACATGGGTATGCAATCTGTCAAGATATGCATAATAAAGAAAAAATGTGTCAAAGATGTTGACTGGAGGGTCGGATACATAATAGACTTATAAATTAGAAGCGAAACAAAGCAACCCTGAGAGGTCTTAATTGGAACTGCCATCAGTCACGAGTACTCTTGACATCTATATAGCACAGATCAATCGCTATCCCATCCTCAGTGCGGATGAAGAATTCAGGTTTGCGGTCAAATTTAAGAAGTATAATGACATGGAGGCAGCTGAGAAATTGGTCGTGTCAAACTTGAGGTTCGTGGTCAAGATCGCGCACGAATATAGAAATTACGGGATCAAACTGGCCGACCTGATTCAAGAAGGGAATATAGGGCTCATGCATGCCGTGAAAAAGTTTGATCCCTATAAAGGATACAGGCTCATATCTTATGCGGTGTGGTGGATAAGAGCATACATACAAAATTTCATTATTAAATCGTGGAGTCTTGTAAAGATCGGGACTACACAGGCCCAAAGGAAACTCTTTTTCAAGCTTGGGCAGGCGAAGAAGAAGCTTGAGGCCCTTTCGCAGAAGAATCCTGAATTCGGAGAGATTGCGGAATCTCTTGGCGTCAAGGAAACGGAAATTGCAGAAATGGACCAGAGGCTTACCTATCGCGATCTTTCCCTTGATTCATACATCGGCCAAGAAGGAGAAACGTCTCATCTCGATTACTTGACTTACGAGGGCGAGGATCAGGAGACGTCTCTGATTAAGAAAGAGGAGATGGATATCGTAAAAAGAAACATTGCCGGCGCACTCACAAATCTCAATGAAAGGGAAAGCTATATCGTCAAAAATCGTATAATGACGGACAACCCGAAAACCCTCCAGGAAATCGGCAATAAATATAACATTACCAGGGAAAGGGCCAGACAGATTGAGAAGCAGGCCCTTAAGAAATTGCGACTAGCCATCCCATATTTAGGAAAAGAGCGGGATCTGCTCCCGGCCGAGACATAACGGCGTTACCGGATGCAGCAGATTCCAACCGATACGGTGCTGGGAGCGCTTGGATTTCTTGATGTAAGGAGGTAGTACAGGAACCTTCGGAGGGGATGGACCGCAAGATCACAACAGATGTCTTCCCGTCCGGCTACGGCTCCATGTCAATGCCTCTGGCGAGGTTTTCAAAACGGGCATATTTATCCTGAAATGCCAGCTTCACCATGCCCGTCGGTCCGTTTCTTTGCTTGCCAATAATTATCTCGGCCATGCCTTTTTCGGGATTCTCGTCGGATTTCTCATAGACCTCATCCCTGTAAATAAAGGCAATCAAGTCTGCATCCTGCTCAATGGCGCCCGAATCCCTCAAGTCCGCCATTTGGGGTCGCTTATTGGTTCTGTCTTCCAGCTTCCTGTTCAGCTGGGAAAGCGCAATTACTGGGACACTAAGCTCCTTCGCAAGGGCCTTAAGGGAACGGCTGATTTCGGATATCTCCTGCTCCCGCGATTCCCTGTAGCCGCCGCTTCTCATAAGCTGGAGATAGTCCAGTATGATCAGGCCAAGGTCTACGGTGGATTTCAAGCGTCGTGCCTTTGCCTTCATTTCCAATGCCGTAATTGCCGATGAATCATCGATGAATATCTGCGCCTCGGAAAGCCTTCCCGCGGCGGAGATCAGCCTCGGCCAATCAGCCTCTCCCAGGAACCCTCTCCTTATTCTCTGCGAATCGACCTTTGATTCCGAGGAAAGCATGCGCAGGGCTAGTTGCTCCTTTGACATTTCGAGAGAGAAGATAGCAACGGCGATATTAGCTTCGAGGGCTGCGTATTGCGCAATATTCAGGGCAAAAGCGGTTTTCCCCATGCTGGGTCGGCCTGCAATTATGACTAAATCGGATTTCTGCAGACCTGACGTGATATCGTCTATCTTTTCAAATCCGGTGGGAACGCCGGTTACAAGCTCTTTGCGCTCATACAGCTTCTCGATGGTCTTGACGCTTTGCTTTATTATGTCCTTGAAAGGGCTGAAGGCAGGCCTTATCTTATTTTCCGATATATCGAATATGGCGCGTTCGGCTTCGTCGAGCACCGTATCGATGTCCGTACCTGGATTATAACTCTTGCTCAGAATATCCGTCGCCGTGCCGATCAAACTGCGCAAAATTGACTTTTCTTTTACGATTTTGGAATAGTGATCTATATTGGCTGCTGACGGCACATTATCCGCGAGGGAAGATAGGTAAGATGCACCTCCTGCCTGATCGAGTTGATTCTTACTTTTCAGTATGTTGCTTAGCGTGATGAGATCGCTTGGTTCATTTCTGTCATAGAGCTCTATAATGGCGGCGAATATTTTGCGATGCGCTTCGCTGTAAAAATCTTCGACATGAAGCACTTCCAGAACGCTGTTCAGCGCCTGGTTATCGAGGAGGATTCCTCCGATCACGGACTGCTCGGCTTCGAGATTCTGCGGCGGCACCCTGTGCAATGAGGTGTCAATATCTTTCATGGACTGCCTTTACGCCTCGCCAATTACCGTTATCTTTATCTCTGCGGCTACCCCGGGCTGAAGTTTAATTTTTGCCAGGAATTCGCCGGGAGTCTTTATAGGTTCTTCAAGGATTATCATTTTTCTATCAATCTCTATGCCCAGGTCTTGGAGGGATTGTTCTATATCTTTCGTGGTCACTGACCCGAATAACTTATCCTGTTCCCCGACACGCCTGGTAAGGCTCAATGTCACGCCTGCGAGCCTCTCAATCATGACCTCGGCCTTTTTCCTTTCAGTTCCGAGCTTCTTCATTATTTGCTTTTTTTCATTTTCCAAAGCCTTAAGAGACCAGTTGCTTGCCTCCACTGCGAGCCCCTTGGGAATCAGATAGTTCCTTGCATAACCATCGGCAACCTTCACCGCATCTCCGGCCTTTCCGAGAGAATCAACATTCTGCTTCAATATGACCTTCATACACTCTCCTCGTAAAATCTGAATTTCACTATTTAACGCGTAAGCGATTACAAGAGAATACCAACAACTGGAATTAGCCGGCGTCCCCCAGGGCAAGCTATACAACTGTTGCCTCAGTTAATCACCGCACACTGGGGAATACCTTCCTTGTAGCCTCTATTTCCCGCGAAACCCATCATTCTTGCTCCATATGCATCATACATCTCTTTTGCGAGATCATTAACTCCTGATTTTTCATAATCCCGTTTAAGAGGTGGAGTATGTTACCGGTTTAATAAATTTTCTGAAATCAACCCACAGATCAAAGACGCCCACGACAGCTATGAGCAGGATTATATATTGTTGAGCAAAAATAAGGCCATAACAAAGTATCCTGAAAGATCTGTGAACATTTTTTGTCCTGAATAAAAAGCTTATAATTGACAAACCCTGAAGGAGGTACACAAACAGGCAAACGATTACGAGATTAAGGCTGATAATCCTTACCAACGAAACAGGGACTAAAAGCGATCCCCCGGCGGCAATGAGAAGCCAGATCTGCCCCTCCGGGGCCCTCCACCGTGAAAGATCTCCGAAATCGGGATGCCACATCCCGGTTCTTTGAAATATCTCTCTTGCGGCCAGTATATTAAGCCACACTATGAAGGAAGCGCTTACCAGGACGAGAGCAGGAAAAATGTTTGCAAAGAAGCTCGTTATCTCTTTAAAATTATTTTTGAGAAGATCTATTTGTTCCGCCGGAACATCCAGTTGCGCGTATAATTGAATGCTCTCCTCGATATTTCTCCCGATGTAATCCTCAACCAGATGCCAGGGTTCTGTTCCTGCTGATAGGCTCTGAAAGACGATAAAAGAGCACCATAGCAGCAAGATCACCGTCACGGGATAAACGACAGTTTTTTCTATGGAGTATTTCCTGCGAAAGATTTCTGAAAGAAGGACTCCCAAGAATCCCGTTATAATTATGAATGGCAGATTTGCAGCGGAACCGGAAAATGTCAGCACTACGGCGACCAGAAAAAGGGATATGAGGAATATTGCCAACCCTCGTATCCTGCCCGTCTTGGAATAATAATAAATAATCGGCAGCGGTGTCAGGATAAAAAAGAAAGCACCCACCATAGGAATGAGCGAGGCAGTGAGAAAGGCCAGGGAGGATACGGCTATACCCGTGAAAAAGATATTCTTAAAAAATGCACCCCTTTCTTTGCTCAAAGTCTGAATCCGCTGATCTTGACCTGATGCGGCCATCTTCCAATTTCATATTACCATTCGGAAACAACAAAGGGCAACAGGGCTATGGTCCTCGCCCTTTTTATAGCCACGGTAACTTCCCTCTGATGTTTGGCGCAATTTCCAGTAATTCTTCTCGGTATGATCTTGCCCCTGTCGGTTATATAATCCTTCAGGACAAGGGGCTCTTTGTATTCAATTCTTATATCTGAGTCCGTACAAAAACGACAAAATTTTCTCTTGTGGTAAAATTTCTTCTGCGGTCTTGAATCCGTTCTTGGTGTCCTGATATCTCTTGATGGTGTTGGCATTTGTTAAACTTTCCCCTCCGTTTCCCGGTATATCGGCGTCGATGCCGGTTCTGAGGATGCGGATTCTTTATTCGCATCGGTTTCCGGCTTCGGCTCAGCGCTTACCCGGCTTTCGAAAACGAGCGCCGCACGCGGCGCTTCAGGCTTGTTTTCTTCTTCCCTTTCTTTTTCTATTGCCGCGAGGTCAACATTGCCATCCTTCATTATTGTCATGAACTTGAGGATCTTGTCATCGATCTTGAAATTTCTTTCCAGTTCATCGATGATTGCACTCTTACCCGCGAAGTCGATCAGAACATAGTTGCCGTTTGATTGCTTCTTAATTTCGTAAGCTAATTTTCTTTTGCCCCATTTTTCGACTTTGATGATGGTGCCTTTAAGGGCCGTTACGATTGTTTTGTAACGCTCGATAATACTGTTGAGCTCATCAATGGGAAGGTCAATTTGGACAATAAACAGGGTTTCGTATCTTTTCAACTTTCTACCTCCTCATGGCTCTAAAGTCCGGACTGTCTGTCCGAACAAGGAGTCCTGCATATTAAGATTTTGAACGGGCTTCGTTTGTATAATATTCTTTTTAATAAATCAAGATCTTTTATACAGGGGCTCGAATGCACCGCCTTGCCGGTGATTTGGGAGTTTGGCCGACCGCAACTGATGAAATTGGCGGGCGATCCGAGATTTGAACTCGGGGCCTCTGGTTCCGGAGCCCATCTACGAGCAGGACTTTTTGGACTGTTCGTATGGGTTCCGCCCCGGACGCTGGGCGCATCAGGCGCTAAGGGCGGGGCGGGAGCGGCTGATGGCGATGGGAGGCGGCTGGGTGCTTGAGGTGGATATCAGGAAGTTTTTTGATACTCTGGACCACCGTCATCTGCGGGATATACTGAATCGCAGGGTGCGTGACGGCGTGATCCGTCGATTGATCGGAAAGTGGCTGAAAGCGGGGGTGATGGAGTCGGGGAAGCAGGTACACCCAGAGGCCGGAACCCCACAAGGTGGGGTAATATCGCCACTGCTGGCGAACATCTATCTTCATGAAGTCCTGGATGTCTGGTTCGAGCGGGAAGTGAAGCCGCGAATGAAAGGCGGAGCCTTCCTGATCCGTTACGCAGATGATCTCATCATGGGCTTCAAGTTGGAGAGTGATGCCCGCCGAGTGTTGGACGTGCTTCCCAAGCGGTTCGGGAAATACGGCCTCACTCTCCACCCCGAGAAGACCCGGCTGGTGGACTTTCGGAAGCCAAAGGACTCCGATAACTCGGATAACCATGGTCCTGGGAGTTTCGACCTGCTGGGCTTCACCCTGTATTGGGCCAAGTCCCGAAAGGGGTACTGGGTGGTTAAGCATAAGACGGCGAAAGACCGCCTGAAGCAGGCACTTTCAAGAATCAAGGATTGGTGTAAGGCCAACCGGCACCGGCCCATCCACGAACAGCAGAAAACACTCTCTCAGCAGCTGAGAGGCCACTACGGGTATTACGGAGTCACCGGGAACTCGTTCTGGATTGCGAAGTATCGCTCAGAGGTGATCAGGCTGTGGTATAAGTGGCTGAGCCGGAGGTCGCAGAGGGCCCGGATGGAGTGGGAAACTTTCAACCGGCTCCTGAAGCGTTATCCTCTGCCGGCGCCGATCGCCATCCATTCGGCGTACCGTAACGCAGCAAATCCGTAGATCGAGGAGCCGGATGCCTTAATTGGGCATGTCCGGATCTTGGAGGGGCCAAGGGGGGAAACCTCCTTGGTCTACTCGACTATTCTGATGAGAATTGCTAAAAACAAGACTTCAGGAAGTTCTACTCACCCACCCCATCTACCATAACTGAAATTGTTCATATAAGGATTACAGCCAATTATCAATATCAATCCGGCATCATTGGTATTACCAATGACCCGTAAAATCAGCCACAATACCAGAATGATCTGTTATGGTTAAAAACGTAATTTTGATGTTCCGGGAATCTGTTCAGAAAGAAATACGCTGGAGCCTGCGTTTTTTAATAAGTTCAGGATAACCACAGCAGAACTGATCACATCTAACAAATCTTCACCATCCCGTGAGATATAACCCAAAGTTGTGGACAGGATAAAAAGAAGGCGTATCCTAAATAAGTGTAGTTTAACTTAAAGCCCCCTTGGCGAGAGGGGAGAAAGAAGGATACGCCCATGGAGAATAATGAACGAGATTATCTGGAAAAGCAAGTTAAAGAAGAATCAAAAAGCGCATTGGAGTTAATTATCCGGGAAGGCGCCTGTCGGATGTTGCAGGCGGCCATAGAGAATGAGATAAGTGAGTACATTGAGAGTTTCAAGGATGCGAGAGATAATGGTGGTCGGCGCATGGTTGTGAGGAACGGGTCCTTACCGGAAAGAGAGATTGTGACTGGCATTGGGCCATTGCAAGTGAAACAGCCCCGCATTCACGACAAGAGAGAAGGCGAGGCTTTTACCAGCACTATTTTGCCGAGATATATGAGAAGAGTTCCATCAATAGACGCTTTAATACCGGCACTCTATCTTAAGGGGATCTCCACTGGGGATTTCAGTGAGGCACTAGAATCCATATTAGGAAAGAACGCAACGGGGCTTTCCGCCACAAATATTGTTCGATTAAAGACTCTCTGGGGACAAGATTATGAAAACTGGGCGGGGCGGGATCTTGCCCATAAGCGATACGTTTATTTCTGGGCAGACGGCATTTATTTCAATGTTCGTTTGGGAGATGTGGAGAACAAGCGGCAATGCATCTTGGTCATTATGGGGACATTGGAAGACGGGAAGAAGGAACTTGTTTCCCTTCTTGACGGATACCGGGAGAGCAAACAGGTTTGGCAGGAGATGCTGCGCGATCTCAAGCAAAGGGGGCTTAAAGAAGGTCCTAAGTTGGCGGTTGGTGACGGCGGCTTGGGATTCTGGGCAGCCCTTCGGGAGGAGTTTCCGGAAACAATAGAGCAGCGTTGCTGGGTTCATAAGACTGCCAATATCCTGGATAAGATGCCAAAGAGCGTTCAACCGAGAGCCAAGGTTCATATCTGCGACATGTATATGGCTCCGACCAGGGATGAAGCCTTTAGAGCCTATGATTATTTCTTATCTCAATATCAGGCAAAATATGAAAAAGCATGCGAGTGTTTAAGAAAAGACAAAGAAAGTCTTTTTGCTTTTTATGATTTCCCGGCAGAGCACTGGCGTCATATCCGGTCTACAAATCCTATCGAATCAACCTTTGCCACTGTGAGGCTTCGCACAAAACGGACAAAAGGTTGTGGCTCAAGATTGGCAACACTTACCATGGTTTTCAAATTGGCCATGGAAGCAGAAAAGACTTGGCAGAGAATCAGGGGGCATAACCTTATCTGCAAGGTCATTGAAGGAATCAGATTTGTTGATGGTGTAATAATGAAAGAAGCTGCTTGAATTTGAAAAGGGTCAGGATACGTTGAAAAATGTCTCATCCACAACTATTGACAATATCCCCCATCCCGTCTCTGTTTCATTAAATGTCGTTTAACGCTTCTTTAAATAACTCCCCCTTTTCAGGGGTCTGAAGCGCTGTCCCCAAATCGTTTCAATTCACAATAGCTTGGTACAATCAAGATGTTATAAGATTTATCCTCTGAACTCGCAAAGCTGGCATGGTTAATGCGGTAATATAACTCAAAACAAATCAACTACAAAGGAGAAAACAGATCATGAAAAAGACACTTAAAACATTAGTCCTGGCAATATTTGTGGTGCTGACGACAGCTACATTCGGTTTTGCTGAGTATGCAATATCAGGCGTGAGCGAATTCCCTTATTTTCAACTTGGATGTCTGATTGTCGGCGGGATGACGATCATCTCTCTGAAGCACAAATATTCGAGGTTTTATGCCGGTGAGCTGATAGGCATATTTGCAATGTACACAATTCTCATCGCCCTGTTCACGGCTCCGGTTTTCAATGCCATTAAGACCCTCGTAAGCTAAGAAGACCATCATACCGGTTTTCATGCCGGTATGGTGATCAACCCTGAAGGGAAAGGAGGTTAAGGCCATGATAGCGAGTCACAAGACACACCAGGACCACAAAATGTACAGAGCGATTTTCATGCTGAGTTCATGGGGGTTTGTGATTGTGATTGCCTCTTTCCTCTTCCTCTATGCGGGATATAAGCTGGACGAGCTTCTGGGCACTTCTCCCAACTTTATGTTAGGATTATTTTTCCTGGCCATATTTCTCTGTATCGGCAGGCTATATCAGGATGCCTGGCGGAGGAGAAAAGATATCTGAGATCATCCTTCCAAAATAAAAAATCTTTTCATGATCCTATTTTCTGCCTACCCATCTTTTATGGCGTTCAGTTTCTTCTCTCTGGGTAGACGCTTGATCCTGTGTTCCAGCCGAAAAGCATCTTCTTTCTCAATCAATCGACTTGTGGCCAACAGCGTTACGGGCAATCTCGCACGGGTAAACTTTGAAGCAGTTCCTTTATTGTGGGCTTCTAATCTCTTCTCTAAATCATTAGTAACTCCCGTGTAAATTTTCCCATCGGAACAACTGAGAAGATATACAATCCATGATTTTTTCATAGGAAAGTCGGGTAATCCGGTTGTTTTAGCAAAGCTCATTTCTCAGTTTTGTCAAACGCTTGAACGTCACCACTTTTCTGTCTGATCTCACGCTTGTGTTTCTACTTCTTCTTGAATTCGACCAATCCATCTATTTCTTCGAGGCATCATAAATCAATCTGAGATCGTTAATTCTGATGTCTTGAGGCACTTCAAAAAAGAGGTTCAACGAATCTCCGATGGCAGAAGCGTATACTACAGCCCCATCAGTCGCCTCATAATTAGACAACTTATCAAAAACCTTCACCTTTCCATAAGCACCAGGAGTATCAAAACGAACTTTCTTACGGGTAACAAGCGTAAATGCTATGTTATTTAACGTCGAGCCTTTATCTATAGCTGTTACTATTGTTTCAATGACGACAAACCTATTACTGTCATTCTTTGGGTTACGTGCATTAATCGGTGTTTTCGTAGCCTCCGCTACCTTTGTAATTTTGACCTTACCGGGCCCCGTATCAATTTGTGTTCCCAATCTGAGATTTGATTCGAACTGAGCCGCTTCACTGAAGTCTATACAGAATAGGCACGCACTGAAATAGATGACCAAAAGATAAATTACTAGGTGGTATTGACGCAATTTCATAGTGTTCTCCTTTTCTAACACAAAAATTAGCGAGATCCGGATTTATAGACGATTCGCCGCATGGCGTTGTTAAAAATCGTCTCTCACTACAGACCTATTTTTGTAAAGAGACATCAATAAGATTGCCAATCTTGATGCGTTTGGGAGCAAATCCTTTTGGCACTTCCCACAGGAAGTTGAGAACGACGTAACCTCCTTTGGGAATCTTGAATTCAAGTGCACCCTCTGGTCCATCTACCATTGAAGTGTTCCATTGAACAGCGCCGGAAGATTTTCCGCCCTCAAGCTCGACGCCTAATGTCTTTATACTTAGTGGTCCCTGCTTGTTGAATGATAAACCAGCAGATCCCCCAGCTACATGAATCCAGCATTGCGAGTATTGCTTGCCCTTCTTATCGGAGATGGAACATTTACCTTGTTTGAAAATCAAGGTTGTTTCTGCGTCAGCCATAATTTTCGCTCCGTAGTAGTAGTAACTGACATCCTCCCCTTTGATTTTGGCATTCCCATGTAAGGGATTGACTATTCTTACGCCTGCCAACGCTAATGCTGACCCGATGACAAAAAGCATTGCACCAAGAATAACTCCGACTTGGACAATCTGAATACGCGTAAATTTTAATTTCTGTTTTTCGGCAATCATCTTTGCCTCCTTGCGTCTAACAGCCACGTGGATAAAAACTCCTTTATTTTGCCGTCGCTTTCCATTGCCATTCGCCCAAGTCTAAATTAATTAGTTGGCCCCCGACAAGCTCTTGACTGTAAAGATGCGCAGAACCTCTGGCTTCTTTTGAGGAAATAAATCTGCCATTTGCGGAGGAAGGCGTGCCTCTCACGTCCCCTGTTTTAAAACTATTGTTTCTAATTGGAAAAGGACCGTTGAGATAGAGATTTTCCCCGGAACTTGTTCCGGTGGTATCATAACCGGGTGTTTTGATTTTCCACTTTACTTCACCCACAGAGAAGGTAACCTTTGTAATGCTTGTTTTATCCTCTGATAGATCGAGAATTATAGAGCAGTTGGTGGCTGTAGCCTCGGAGGAGTCAGTCCGTTGTCCGGCCTTGATGTTATTCATGGGGCCTGTAACGGATTTTGCTGTGATTTTTACTTTCTTGTTTTCACTGGTTGGAGACTCCGCCCAAAGGCGATATCCATGCAGAGAAACAACAATGGTCAATAACGCTGCCGCCAGAAATATCAAGAAAAATCTCTTCATTTTGTCCTCCTTGCAATTCTTACAAGAGCTCAGTTCGTTGTATATTGGTCCAACGAGTCTGTAGAAAAAATGGCCCTGATGATATTTTCAAGGGGTCGCATTACTCTTTCCGAGCATGAGATCGTCGATTGTGGAGCCCCTTGCGAGAGCACTTTTCTGTGCGTGTCTGCCGAAAAAAACTTGTCGGGACTTTTCCTGTAACCTCAACACAAAAATCAGCGGCGACTGTAAGACGTCCGCTGGATTATCTTGTTGGGCAATGGTTAATGGTTTTCATCCTGTCCACTGCCATGGACTGACTCCGCTACCCTCACTCCAGATATCCGGATATTTACCCAATGTTCTCTCTTATAAACCTAAACTAACTTGTGGTAAATTTCGATATTGTAGTTTAAATCCAGAGCTATTCTTTGGTACGGAGAAGAACACTTGATATATGAATCCTTCTTTTTCATATGCTTCCTTCGGGTCTTTTCCATAAAGTATATATCTGAATACTACCTTATTAGATTCAGTTAGTGGTGTTGGAAATATACGACCACGTGCATCAATGATAGAAAGTTTAAGTATCTCTCCCTCTTCCTTGGTTTTGTCTTTCAATGGGTTTCCATTCTCGTAGAACCTAACTTCTAACACGAGCAATTTATGGTTGGACTGAGATGGGGAAATCCTACCATGCATATCTTCAAACTCGTTCTGTATCTCAGCCTTTATTACATTAATCCCATATATATCGCCCTGAACTACTTCTCCTACATGGAACGCTCTTCCCTTTTGATCAGCTAATGCAATAGTAAAGAAGCCAATTACTAATAAATAGACAATCATAAGATACAGAAGATGCTTACGAAGCTCGTTCATTTTTCCCATTGTGCCCTCCGGACATCGTTTATTATGTAGTCCAACACTTAATATGCTAAACTGGTATTTTAAGAATATCTTTGCAAATATACTTCATTTCTCAAAAAATTAGAATGCAAATTTGTGTTTTAAAATCAATGGGAACCAGATTCATGCTTATGGTATTTTGTGATAATAAGGTAAAAGCTATATTGGTAAAGGCTCATAATGGTACGCTTCCGGAGTTCCAGAAATTACTTTCGGAAAAAGATATGACTAGACTTTGTTTTTTAAAAGCGGTCGCCCATCACCATATGAAACCCCCATGCCGACCAGTCGGCACAAAAAAGAATGAAAATTATGGTTGCATCCGAGGCCCCTGTTCGTTTATTAGATGGCATAGTTTGAATACCGTGGAACAAAGGTCGATCATTACTGGTGGTTTAAGACCCCGGATTTGAAACTGACCTAAGCCAGTTATAAGAACAAACCAATGTTGCCATAGAGCACGCAGGAGAAATTTTTAAAACCTCAACTGGCTACTCCACATGTAAAGAGGAGGTACTATTTGGATAATTAATTTTCAGGAGAAATGCTGCATAAATGGGTTGAATTAGAAAAAGAACATTTCAGGAAGTTCCAGATAACCATCGCACCCCAGAAGCCGGCTGTTTAGTCATTGCGCCTTTGTATCCATAATCAATAAGTCAGTCCCGCTATTGCCCTTGATCTAATGGGTAATTTCTAGCTCCAATTTTCTGCCCGTCCAGGTCCTCCCCCCATAGAGCAATTCGTCCCCTTCTTCATGCCGTTGTTTTTAGACTGACATGCATGCCTGCCACAACGGCAAGAGGCATTCAACCTTGTGCAACAATACTTGGCGTAAATATCGAAGATAATGTGTTACCTCAAAACTGAAATTGTTTCGC
This sequence comes from uncultured delta proteobacterium, assembly GCA_963729715.1. GTDB lineage: Bacteria > Desulfobacterota > Syntrophia > Syntrophales > UBA2185 > Fen-1135. The sequence goes on along the minus strand of CAVSPA010000004.1, from coordinate 526,905 downwards.
GTTTTGCTTGCACATAGATAGTTAATGCGATAGTATTAGTAATAGGCGTTTTCATTGCCAATACGCGATAATTATTAGGGAGGGTATTATGAAAAGAGCATTGTTCCTTGGGTTATTGGTATTGATAACCATGGTTGCAAGCGCCTGCGGCACTACCAAGAATTTTATCGTCGATTCAAACCCGAAGGGCAGTTTAATTCTGCTGCAACCGGAAGGAGGTTTTGTGCTTTCACAAGATCAAAGCATTCATAGTGTTACTCCTATGGGAGTAACACCCAAAACAACGCCGATAACGTTCATAGGTGACGATACAAAAGCAAAATTTACAGTGGAAAAAAGAGGCTATACTTCTGCGACCTCTCTGGTGACAAAGGAGTCAGACACTGCAATCTTCTTTGATTTGAAGAGGATTGATGGGGTGTCCGAGGAGGTCTCATTTAAAAAAGAGGACCTGTCTACGGGGACGTTTACCTTGCTGCCACCCTTCGTTGAAGTTATTATCCACTCGGGACTCGGAAGGATGGATAAAAAAGAATACTCTCCTGAAGTCTCTAAGAAAGTAACCGATGACCTTACTGTCGAATTAACAAAAACGTGCGACGGCAACAACAAAATTCGGCGGGCGATTATGGATGACACCCAAGGTAAGGACTGGTCTACTCTTACGAAAGAGATGCACAAATACCTTTCAAATTTGAACGCAGAAAGACTACCGTATTATAGTCTGCCCCCTTATCTGAACAGCAATGTTGATGGATTGAATACGTTTATCAACAGCTATAAAAAACAGGCGGGGATCGACAGCCGCTATCTGCTGTATATGTCGAGCAAATGCGTGACCGAAACCACGGGGCGTAGTGTTGGCAATTTTGTCCTGTCTGTGATGGGGGCCGCCAACGAGACCGCGAGCCGTGGTTATTATGACCCCGCTGCCTTTAATCCGGACTCTGGCACACTCGTTACCTGGTATGTCATAGATACAAAAACGTCGGAAGTGGTTTATATCAAGCAGCAAGTATTCCCAGATATTACCGATGCGAATTATCTCAAAAAACTAGCGAGTGTAGTTTGTAAATTCCCAGAACTCAAATAGATGCCGAACCGATTGATAAGAAGTTGCTTTGCATGGGGCTTAGGGTGAGCAAAGCGGTCTTGTATGTTAAGGAGATTTTGTCAGTCGGGATCGCGACAGATGTGATCATTACGCATTGAAATAGAACATCTTCAGCAAGATTAACGTTTTGCGGACTTCAGGAAGTTCTCAGCAATTCCTTCATGGAGAAGCGCCTATTTATTCATGGAGCTTGTAGGCTCCCCATATGCCAAGTAATCCACCAATGGCACTTCCTATCAACGAAGCGGAAATTGAGTCAGCACCGAGCAGCATAGGTGCATACCCTCCTGCTACGGAGCCTATAACCATTCCGATCATGATAAACTTTTTTCTCGACATGGGAACCGCTTCTATTTATTTCCAATTGTAATGTAGCATAAAAGGGTAAAATAGAAAAATCAAGGCTTCAGGAAAGAGTGCTTGGCTGAAAACACCTGCTCCGACACAACAGCCGGTTTTAATTATTCATTAATTCCCTTGCCTAAGATTCACGCAAAGAGGGTAAAATCATCGATAATTGATGGTTTTTGTGATTCATCAACATGGTCATCAACAATCTTATCAACAAGTATGTTCATCCCTGTTACGAGCGCTCTCCGAAGGTGCGTCATTGCTTGTTTCCAGCAATGGCCTCGCCTGTAATCACCGCCTGCAGAGAAAAGCCACGTTACGCTTCTGTCAGTAGAGCGTTAGCGCCGCTTTCAGAGCGAAGATGCGGCCAAGGCAGGTTCTGCAAGGATTCACAGCATGCATCACCGAAGATCCTTATCAGTTAAGGCTTTCATTCATCTCCGATTGAAATATAGTATGGACGAACAGAATCAGAAAAACAACAAGGAAGAAGGCAGTAGCCGGACGGGTATTTTACGGACATTTTCAGGCATGCTGAATTTTGGTAACCGCCCTTTCCAGGACGTCTTTGACAAAGGCGTTTAGGGTTTTCCCTTCATTCAAGGCATTGACTACCAGACGCTTATGAAGATCGGGATCAAGACGAAGGTTGAAAGACCCTTTGAAAGGCTTTTCAGGTTCAATGCCGTCTTCGGCGCACATATCAAGATAGTCGTTAACGGCATTCTTGAAATCCTTCAGAAGCTCGTCAACGGTTTTCCCCTCATAGCTGATATGGGCTTTTTTCAGACCCATGACACGGCCATGGAAGATCATTTCATCGGCATCAAATTGAACATTGCCAGCATATCCTTTGTGCTGCAATACATTTTTCATGGTGTTACTCCTATATCTCTCAAAAAATCTCTTACCGCGTCCACAGTGCTTTTCGACACTACCCTTTCAGGGTGCGGAGCATGAACATGCAGGCTGTAACCACGGCATTTAAACCTGACACGCGATCCCCGACCCTTTTTCATTACAGCGCCTGCAGCAAGGAGAAGCGAAGCGGTTTCCTGCCATGTAATATCGGATCGCGTCGGTTTTTCAAAGATCAGCGAGAGCGTTTTCTGCTGTTTCGCGTTCATGGGTATTTTCTACCATAAAGACGAGAATAAAGCAAACCATAAAATAGTTACATATGCCCGAGGTTGGAAATAGGGTTGGAAAAAATTATCAACATTTCGCCATAGTTTAAATAAAGTATGCTAACTCTCTGATATTATTGGCGGGCGATCCGAGATTTGAACTCGGGGCCTCTGGTTCCGGAGACCAGCGCTCTATCCAACTGAGCTAATCGCCCGGTTATGTCTGCGGAGCTTTATAACAATCGATGGAAACGAGATATTTATGAACCTTAAGTCCCCTATACTCTACTTCTTTCTCAGCATCTATATTTCTTCTTAGTCACCGCGACAAAGAAAGCTCCGCTAATATTTTCTTTACCGGATGGCTCTTATTCATGCAGTAAAGGTGGAGACCGGCTATTTCGTTCTTAATCAGATCATCAACCTGAATGATCGCGTATTCTATTCCATATTTTTCCATTTCTTCTGGCTTGTCCTTGTTCTTCTCGAGCCTCTCAACAAGTCTGGCGGGTGTCCTGACACCGGCAAGTGATACAATACGTGTCATCTGGTTGTAGTTCAGGATGGGAAAGATTCCAGGTATTACGGGGATATTAACTCCAAGCGCCAACGCATGATCCCGGAATGTGTAAAAGGCGTCATTATTGAAGAATAGTTGAGTAATAATAAAGTCTGCTCCCGCATCTACCTTCCGCTTGAGATTAATCATATCTGCCTTCAGGCTGGGCGCTTCGATATGCCCTTCGGGATAACCGGCTACACCTATTGAAAAGTCAGTTCGGGCCTTAATAAATTGAACCAGTTCGTTCGCATACCCGAACCCACCTTCTGTCTTTATGAATCGATCCATACCCTCCGGCGGGTCACCCCTCAATGCAAGGACGTTCTCAACATTTTCCTCTTTAAGTGAGTCGAGAATTATTGCTATGTCATCCTTTGTGGACTGGACACACGTCAGATGGGCCAGCACTTCGAGATTAAATCCATTCTTGACTTTGGAGGAGATTTCTATGGTTTTCTCCCTTGTGCTTCCTCCCGCTCCATAGGTTACGGAAATGAAATCAGGCTTCAATTCACCCAGTTCCGTAATGGTTACATACAGGCTTTCAAGATTGCCTTCCCTCTTGGGCGGGAAGACCTCAAAGGAAAGGATAAATCTCTTTTCAGAAAAGAGGTTCTTAATTTTCATGGTTTGGCTCCGCTATATGCGGTTGAGAAAATGTCATTATGAGAAGAGATTGTCAATATATTTTATGTTTCTGGAGGCGTTACAAGATTTCTTTATGTGGAAGTGTGCATTCCCCTTGGATGTTATTAATAATCTTTTTCCTGCGCATCACGTTTCTCTGGCCATCTCCATGTTGCATGAACGTATCGTGGTCCCGCGTTTCCTTCAAGTTGTTTCTTGACAGGACCTTCAATCCGACCAAGTCACTATAAGGGTATTGAATTCATATGATAAATCTGATAGATTGGCGTAAAATTTGAGAAATTCGGCTATATGATACGAGTATATAAAATTAGCTTTTTATTTATCCTGATGGGTGTAATCTTCTACGCATATCCGGCATTTGCCCAAAGCAACATCCTTAATATTCGGCATTGGGCTGCACCCGATCATACGAGGGTTGTCATCGATGTCAGTGATGATGTCGCTTATTCACTCGAAGAGGCAGACAAGAAATTATTTGTCGATCTCAAAGAAACCCACGTCAGGGAGAACTTTCCGCGCGAGTTCATTTTACACAAGCCGGGCATTGACAAAATAGTGATTACACCTCTTCCTCAAGGCATTATCAGAGTAGAATTATCGCTTGGTGAAAATGTAGAAACGAAGGTATTCAAACAAAAGAAATTTCAGGACAAACCCGACCGCATAGTCATTGACATTGAATTTCCCGACGTGGAGAAACAGGAGAGCAAAAAGAGAGAAGAGGAAAATGTTCTGCGAAAGAACAAGATCATTGTTATTGATCCCGGTCACGGGGGAGATGATCCAGGTGCAGTCGGAATGTTGAAGACACAAGAGAAGAACGTCGTTCTGGATATCAGCAGGAAATTAAGGGATATCTTGAACGGGGAGGAAGGTTACCGTGCCTTTCTTACAAGGGACGGGGATTACTATGTGCCGTTCAAAAAGAGGCTGAAAATTGCACGTGAATACGGTGCCGATTTATTTCTTAGTGTCCACGCGGATGCCTTCAGACAGAGAGGCGCCAGGGGCAGCTCGGTTTATTGCCTGTCGCTGAGAGGGGCGAGCAGTGAAGCCGCCAAGCTGCTAGCAAGGAATGAAAATATGGCTGATATAATCGGAGGTTCACCAAACGGGGAAAATAGCGATGAGTCGGATCCCATCATTTTGAATATGTTTCAGACAAATACTATCAACTCGTCAAAAACCTTTGGTAGTTGTGTTCTTAGACATCTGGACAGAGTAACTCAAGTGAAGTTTAGAAAGGTCCAGGAGGCGCCCTTTATAGTGCTGAAACTGCCGGATGTTCCATCTTTACTGGTTGAAACGGCCTATATCTCAAATCCGAACGAAGAAAAGCTGCTGCGGAGCAGTCGATTTCAAACGGAAATTGCAAAGGCCATAGCAGCCTCTGTGACGGAATTCTTGCCTGTAACTCCGGGGCGTCCGCCTAAGCCCCCTAAGATTGTCTTGACAAAAAAAGAAGACGACTCAAAATCCAGCTACACGGCTGATGACACAGATAAAATCAAGGCGCCGCAAACTACGAACTATACGATCAAGAAAGGCGATACCCTTGACATTATTGCAGGGAAGCATAACATTAACATAAATACACTTTTGAAACTGAACCACATGAAGCTCGATGATCCCTTGTACTTCGGGCGCACGTTGAAGGTGTCGGCGCGAGAGAAAGAAATATCTGATGAGAACAAGCAGCAGGAAGTTAAAGCAGCATCTGCAGTTGAAAGACCTTCACCTCCCGCATCATCAGTGAACAGCGCCTACGTGGTGAAGAAAGGTGATACACTCGATAAAATAGCGAAAAGGAACAACACGACGATCGGCGTCCTGTTGAAACTGAACAAAATGAAGCTGCAGGAACCGCTGTATGTCGGCAGGAAATTGAAATTGCCGCATGCGGAAGCAATTGCAGGGAAAGCAGAGAAAGCAGAAAAGGCAGAGAAAGCGGCCGGTAGGAAGTCTAAGGCGTCCGTGTACAAAGTCAAGAAGGGTGATACACTTGACAAGATCGCGAGGCGATATAATACGAGTGTCGGCGAATTGCGAAAGCTTAATAGGATAAGGCGTGCCGATGTGCTGTACGTTGACCAGAAACTGAGAATTCCTCCGTCGTAATCCGGAGCTGTAGTGGTGGTGGATATGAAGAGGGTGCATGGTTCGAACTACGCGTGGTTTATATATCTCTTCCTTTTGATAGCCGTAAGCGCCGTTGAGGGCAACGCTTCGGGAATGAATGCCGATTGGGAACCGTTTAACACAAATACCGAACTCGGGTCGTATGTGGTCGCCGTTGATACTGATAGAATACCAGAAGCAAAAAATAAGTTTATCCAAACCGACAAGATTATTCCAATGGAGCGTGATACAGCGGAGAGGGGAAATGATGGTTCTCTGAATGTTCTTAGGTTTCGCAAAGTCAGTGTATCCTTTTCACGTACCTTGCTCGATCAGTTACAGGTGGATATACGCCAGCCATCGGGAAGCGGCGTAGACAAACTCTATGCGATCAAATCCCTTCCGTCCATGTTTGTGAACTCCCCGTACAGGGATACTTTTGAATCTCTCGGCAAGATTTTTGAACCTCAAGTCAATCTCAGTATTGAATTCTGAGGGGAATGGATTTTGAAGCGCTCGCTCAAGTAGAGACTATAGAAGATTTAACTCATGCAAATATTTGATGACCTCCATGCCTTTATATGGAGGGTATATACGCAGAATAACTGCAACACCTACTTGATTGACGGCGAGCTGAAAATCATCGTAGATCCTGGTCATAAACATCTTTTTGAACATGTCAGTAAGAGCCTTGCTGCCCTTAACACGTCCCCTGACCAGATCGATTTGGCCATTGTCACACACGGTCATCCCGATCACATGGAAGCGGTGCAGGGATTTGGCAAAGCGACCATGTTCGCCATGAATGAAGAAGATTATCGTTTTATCAGCCAACTTGCCGGGCAATATTTCAAAATTCCGGAACCGCATTTTTTTCTGAGAGAAGGCGATTTAACGATAGGCGGGCACAGGTTTGAGGTTATCGCAACCCCCGGACATTCCCCCGGGTCCATCTGCCTCTATTGGCCAGAGAAGAAGGCATTGTTCGCCGGTGACTTGGTTTTCAGGGAGAGTATCGGCCGCACGGATCTGCCCGGAGGAAACGGCGACAGGCTCAAGGAAAGTGTGAAAAGGATATCGGAAATGGATATAGACTATCTTCTCTCGGGCCATGGAGAAATTGTGGCGGGAAAGAAGGAAGTGCAGGCCAATTTCCAGAAAATAAAGAACTACTGGTTCGATTATTTATGACGGAATTAAAAGAATTATAACTGTTGTTCTCCTCGTCGTCCCAAGCACAAATATGGGGAAGGCTATCACAAGTGCCTCAGTATACATGCACTGTATTGCTGCCGATATTCCCTCATTTCTCTTAGCCCATGCACGATGACCGTTTAGTTTTCAATCTGTCAAGCTGGTCTTTGTTTTACGAGAGACTTTAATTGTTTCCTCAGGTTTGATCCCGCCTCAAGTAGAATTTTTTGCCAGTCTATGCCGTGATTTGGGTTGGGGACAACTGAAGAGCCGTATATTTTTCTTTTCTTCAATTCTTCCCCAAGGCTTTCAGACCTCTTGATCCGCAGGATGTCCATCTCGCGCTCGAAGGATTGAACTATATTCCCAATGCTTTCTGTACTTATGCCGAGGATGTCGTGAAGGAGTCTTAATATGCTGGCATTGTCCCCAGTGAGTGTTATGCAGTCCAGCAATTGTGTTTTGAGAATATGGAGGGCATCCGGATATTCCGCTTGCTCCTTTTGGAGGCCTGATTTCAACTTATCAAGCCCGATGGATCCATCTTGATATTTTTGTATCCATCCCCTCACTTTCCCTTCCGCCTCTTTACGCCGGAATGATGTCTTTTCTTCTTCTGTCATGGTCAGGTTTTTCGTCCTTTCCATGATAATGTCGAGCGTGCTCTTTATCTCCGCCATTTCCGTCACTTGATAAATGATGATTTTCTCAATTTTGTTTTGAATATAACAAACTTTCTTTCAGCACCGCGATCGCATAAGACTGTTCTGCCCGTAGCAGCAATAAAAGAACCCCGTCCAGAAGGACGGGGTTCTTGGCAAAACAGTTCCGCTTGCTTAAGAGAAATCAGCTGATTTCAGCATCACACCGCAGACACCGGCACGCTTCCTGAATCGCCACTTCTCTCAAGTAGCCCAGTTCAACTTCTTTGAAATTGCGCTTGCGCTCCGGCCCGTGCATCTCCGGCATCTTGGCCTGAGGAGCTTCCACAGTCTCCTCATCAATGACAAACGGAATCTCAATCTTATCCTCGGGTGGTTCCACGTAAGCCGGCTCGCCGTTGGTTTTCCTGATGTGGCTGTCCATATCGCTGGCTGCCTGATGTCCCGCTTGAATAGCGCCGATAACCGTGTCCGGTCCGGTCAGGGCATCGCCGCCGGTGAAGAATTTGGGATTTGTCGTCTGAGATTTGCTTCCCTTTGCAAGATCGAATGTGGACCATTTATTGATGGTCACACCGCTATCCTTGGAGACAAAAGTCATGTCCGACGTCTGCCCGATGGCCGCGATGACGGCATCCACGCTGAGTGTAAATTCGGAGCCGGCAATGGGCGCTGGTTTCTTCCGCCCGCTGCGATCGAACTCACTTAGCTTCATCCTCTGACAGGTGATGCCGCTTACCTTGCCGGCCTTTTCGTCGATTTTTAAAGGGGCGACAAGATATTCTATCTTGACGCCTTCATCTTCCGCAGCGATAATTTCTTCGTCTGCAGCAGGCATATCCTTTCTCTCGCGACGATAAAGGATGGTTACATCGGCTCCGAGACGAAGTGCGACGCGAGCGGCATCTATAGCGGAGTTGCCGCCGCCGATTACAGCAACCTTTGAACCGATTGTTTTCTTGCCGCTCAGCCAGGCTTCCTCATTGGCATTAAAATCTCTGAGGAACTCGACGCCTCCGTAGACGCCTTTGAGATTTTCTCCCGGAACGCCCATGGGCTGGCTCTTTTGAGCACCGGGCGCGAGGAAGATGTAATCGAAATCCTTGCCCACTTGTTCAAAGGAGATGTCCTTGCCCACACGGGTGTTGCATTTGATCTCCACACCGAGAGATTTGATATTATCATTGATCTCGCTGGCAAGGATCTCCCTCGGCAGTCTGTAAGCGGGAATAGCCCAGCGGAGCATTCCACCCGGTTCCGAGAGTTCCTCGAACACGGTTACCTTGTATCCTCTGCGCGCCAGGTCCCGCGCTGCCGTCAGACCGGCAGGGCCTGCGCCGATAACGGCGATCTTCTCTTTCCTGGTTACAGATACCGGCGAAATTTTGGGCCTCGGCGCATTGTCGGTAATGAACCTCTTTAAGAATTTGATGGCAAGGGCTTCATCAAGCTTGCCTCTGCGGCACTTCGACTGGCACTTGTGATCGCAGACCCTTCCGCATACAGAGGGTAAGGGGTTCGTCTGCAACATTACCTTATATGCATCTTCAAAACGCCCGGAGCGGATAAGGGCGATATAAGCCGGAACGTCCATACCGGCTGGACACGTGTGCTGGCAGGGTGATTTGAAGAGGGCGGAGCAAACAACGGCTTTGCATCGCTTATCTCTGATATGCTGCTCATATTCGTCCCTGAAATAACGTATCGTACTGAGCACGGGATTCGGGGCTGTCTGCCCGAGACCGCAGAGAGATGCGTTCTTGATTATGCCCGCCATCTCTTGCAAGAGTTCTATGTCTCCTTCCTTGCCCTTGCCCTGGGTGATGTTTGTCAACATCTCGAGCATTCTCTTTGTTCCTGCGCGGCAGGGTGTACACTTTCCACAGGATTCATCCTGAACGAAGTCCATAAAGAAACGGGCCATGTCCACTGCGCATTTATCTTCATCGAGAACGATCATACCACCGGAACCCATGATGGCTCCCAGTTCCGTGACTCGCTCGTAGTCAACGGGTGCATTAAGATGCTCGGCGGGAATACAGCCACCGGATGGACCACCCAGCTGAGCGGCTTTGAACTTCCTGCCACCGGGGATGCCGCCGCCGATGTCATAAACAATCTGACCAAGGGTGGTTCCCATGGGAACCTCCACGAGACCGACATTATTAACATCGCCAGTAAGAGCGAATACCTTTGTTCCTTTACTTTTTTCTGTCCCTACGGCATTATACCAGGAAGCACCTTTCAAGATGATCTGTCCGATATTGGCAAAAGTCTCTACGTTATTCAAAATAGAAGGCTTCTGCCAGAGTCCCGCAATAGCAGGGAAGGGTGGGCGAACCCGTGGCATGCCGCGTTTGCCTTCAATTGACGTCATCAGGCCCGTCTCTTCGCCGCACACGAAAGCACCGGCGCCCTGGTAAATCTGTAAATCGAAGTCAAAACCAGTTCCCAGGATATCCTTACCTAGAAGACCGTACTCCTTGGCCTGGCCAATGGCGACGTTCAGCCTGTGGATGGCAAGAGGGTATTCAGCACGGCAGTAAATATAGCCGGAATGAGAGCCGATGGCCTTTGCAGCGATTACCATCCCCTCAAGAACGGCATGCGGGTCAGCCTCGAGAACGCTTCTGTCCATGAATGCTCCGGGGTCTCCTTCGTCAGCATTGCATATAACGTATTTCACATCGCCGGGGGACTGAAAGCAGAATCTCCACTTAAGGCCTGTGGGGAAGCCCGCGCCGCCTCTGCCGCGGAGACCTGAATCCAATACTTCTTGAATAATCTTCTCTGGCGTCATCTCGGTCAGGGCTTTAGCCAATCCGGAATAGGCATCCCTTGCGATTGCCTCATCGATGTTTTCCGGGTCAATGAGCCCTCTGTTTCTCAATACCCTCAGCTCTTGAAGGGCGAAGAAGGGTATATCATGCATGGCCGGAATGACTTCTTTTGTGGTGGGCTCTTTGTAGAGAAGCCTTTGAAGAATTCTTCCCTTTACCAGGTGTTCTTCAACCAGCTCAGGCATATCATCGGGTTTCATTGACATATACACGACACCCTCCGGATAGGCCACCATAATAGGCCCTAGGGCACAGAATCCATTACAACCGGTCTCAATAACCTTGACGTCTTTTGAAAGACCTCTCTTGTCGATTTCTTCTATCAAGGCCTTCTTGACCTTGGCGGTTCCTGAAGCATGACAACCGGTTCCTCCACAGATCAAAAAATGTGAACGAAACACTTTCATGTGGATATTATCCTCCTTAACATTTTAGTATAACTATGTTGCTTATCGCATTCCTGGATGTTTAGACCTTGGCTATCGCAAAGGGGGTTTGCACCTCTCCCTGCATGACATGTCTCATAAATATTTGTCGCATCTTGTTTGCATCGATCTTACCGTAGACGATAGGGCTCTGACCCGTAAGTTCCACAGTTACCATAGGCTCTTGGCTACATAGTCCCGCGCATCCCGACGTCGTCACGATGACATCGGATACATTGGCTTCAGAGATCGCTCCCATCAACGAGTCCATTACGGCTCGTGCGCCGGCGGCAATACCACATGTTCCCATGTGCACCGTTACCTTGGCTCTATGCTCACCCGCCCTCAGTGACGTTTCAGAATGAACCTTATCCTTGATCTTCTTTAAATCTGCTATCGTGAGTTTTGCCATAGCTGTTTCCCTCATCTGAAAAATTTGTTAGGCTGATACCGTTTCTTCTCGGTACTGATTCAGTATATCCCTGACTTTTTGCGTTTTCATCCTGCCGTGGACGTCTTCGGTGATTACTATGACCGGGGCCAATCCGCAGGCGCCAAGGCATCTAACTGACTCCAGCGAAAAGAGCCTGTCGGGGGTTGTCTCTTTTTCCTTTACGCCGAGCTCTTTTTGTATCGTCTCCATGATGGACTTCCCTCCGCGGACGTAGCAAGCTGTACCGAGGCACACGCGCAATGTATGCTTACCGCGGGGAGTCATCGTAAAGAATGAATAAAAGGTCACGACCCCGTATACACGACTCAGCGGCAGATTCAGTCCTTTTGCAATTATCTGCAAAATAGGCATCGGCAAGAATTCAAGGACCATCTGCGCTTCTTCGAGGACAGGAATTAGCGCGCCCGGTTTGTCCTTGGATTTCTTGATAATCTCATCGAGCTTTGCAAGTTGTTCTGACGTAAACTCTTTTTGAATATTGATTTCACCATTACCCGCTTTCATGCATTCAATCCTCCTTAAAACTTCATGCCTCTGCTCCGATTTCCTTCAGGCCTTCTGTGATATGATTCCTGATGAAATTCAGCACAGCCACATGATTAATTGGTATATCTTCAATTTCTTTCTTAATTTCTCGTGTATCGAGAATATATGTCTTGCCATTATGCGCATGACGGTAAATAAGGTCTATGTCCTCATTTCCGGCAATCAATGTGACCAGCGTGCCTGCTATGTCTCCAAGGGGCTGTCTGTCAATGTGACTGAGTTTGAAATCTGCAGCAACCCTTGTTCCTTCACCTCCCTTCGACTCGATTATAAATCTGCCTTCCGCTGTTTCGGCTGCCTGGGCAAGCATGGGAAGTCCTAACCCGACGCTGCGTACAGTTTTCGTTGTGAAAAAAGGGTCGATGACTTTTCTTAAAACATCCTCGCTCATGCCGGAGCCATCGTCCCGTATTTCTAATGATAGGATGTCCCTTTCTGTGTCTTCTATAATGTCAATAGATACGGTCTTGGCGCCGGCCCTGGTCGAGTTTTCTACAATGTCCAGGATATGCAGGGAGATCTCAAGCAACTACTTCTCCTGAATATATCTTCCACCTTGGCGCCTAAAGGCCATTTTCAGTTCCGAAATAGTGCCTCTTTCGAGAAATATCGTTGTCGTCCCGTGTCCGATATCATCAATAAAGTGCGCATCTGATGACTCAACGAAAGGGTAACCTGACAATTCCGGGAATTTTATCCGGGCCTCTTTGATTCCCAAATGGTGTGTTACCTCGAGGGCGTCAAGATGAATTTCCGGGTCGATAAATCCCAACTGACTAATGACGCTAAAGCTTTCCCGATCAATATGTGAGGCAATCACAAGTCCACCGAACCCATGAATTTGATCGATAATTTCTGGCAGCGATAACTTGGTTGCTCCGAGGAGAAATCTGTCGTTAAAGCCCTCGACTTCGTCCAGGTCATTTACGATAGCCTGGCATCCGAATATTTCCTCTCGATTCGTGCCGGCAAGATGACCATAGATAATATCCTGGATCTTCGTGAGACTTTCCATTGTATCAAAAAGAGCCAACAGATGAACTTCTTCGCTGCTTGTTATTTCCATCCCCGGGAGGACTGTGAGTGGCTTCCCTTCTGCCGACCTCAGCACAAATTGCGTATTCTCCGAGGCATTGTGATCGCAAATCGCGATGATGTCTAATTTCTCGGCGATAGCCCTGTCAACCACCGCCCTGGGATACATATCCAAATCTGCACAGGGCGAAAGGCAGGTATGTACATGAAGATCGCAACGAAAAGCCCTGAGCATAAACACTTAGTATCCATATGAAGAAAAAACCGTAATGCGGCGTTTTCTCCTACTCGCTGTCGCTTTAACCAGTCTTGCTTATTAATGCGTATATCCTGCCGGTGAGCTCAAAACCCGGCAGATCCGATACCATTATAGGAACGCCTCCTTTGATGGCTTTTTCGAGGGTGTCCTTTGCAGGCTCGCTTCCTTGAACTAGGATTATACCCGCATGTTCTTTAAGGCTGGCCACGGCAACGATATTTTGATGAACCTGGCGTGTGATCCAGATGTCGCCCTCCTTGCTGTTTGCCATGACATCGCTCAATAAATCCCCTGTGTAGCCGCCCCGTATCTCCGTTTTCAGTTTGTCCTGACCGGATCTGACCTTTAAATTCATGGCTTTGACGATAGATTCCAAATCCAAGTCAGAGGGCTCCTTTTCTCAGCTATTCAAAACGGCACTATTGGCTTTAATTATCATCCTTAGATGTGTGCCCTTACCGACTTCGGACGTGATATGAAATACGTCGGAAAAGGTCCTTATATTGCATAGTCCCATGCCGGCGCCAAAGCCCATTTCCCTGATCTTCTGACTTGCAGTCGAGAATCCCGGTTGCATGGCTTGTTCTATGTCTGGAATTCCCTGGCCTTCATCTATAGCCTCAATCATGATGCAATCAGGGACAACGCGAAGACGGATCATCCCCCTTCGGGCATAAGAGACGATATTTATTTCAGATTCATAGGCAACAAGGGCTGCTTTTCTTATAACGTCTTTCGGAAGACCTATTTGTTTCAGAACTGTTTTTATATTGCTCGAGACCTCACCGGCATTGTCAAAATTACCGCCCATTACTGTGAAACTTCCTTCATAAAGGGGTTTTTCATCCACGATTATGTTTTCTTACTCCCCACTTTTTCTATACAACCCCTTATACCTCTTGCGTATAATTGCCCGGCGATCTCAAAAAGAATATATTTGGTCGTAAGAATGGGGATATTGAGTTCCTCCGCCAGCTGGAAGGTTTCTTGGGAAGGCAATTTTCCCCTGCCCATGATTATTGCGGCGATATCAAGTACATCTGCCGTCCTTACAACCTGAGGATTTGTCAATCCTGTAATCAAAAGACTTCCCGCTGTGGCAAAGGCAAGAACGTCACTCATGAGGTCTGCGACAAAAGCCGTCTTCACCTCCATACCTAACTGATCTTCACCGATCAGGACTTCTGCATCAAGAAGTTTTCTTATCTCATGGAGGGTCAATTTAATTTTCCAACTTAAAGAGATGTTTAGAGGAATTGTCAGTTGTCCATAAAGACAAATATGTCTTTACTGCAAAATGAAAGCGTCAATAATATACGGGAGTGCGCTTACCATATGCTATTGGTTGTGTCAACACAATTTTTGACGACTCTGCAAAAACAGCGGCATTTACCTGACCATCCTCGAAGTATGCGAACGCGTTGGTAAGCTTGTATAAATCAAGGAAGTGCGTGCTCTTTGCCACGACACCGTGATCTCCACTCCCTGCAAACCGGAAGGCCGAGTGGGGATGTTGTGTCCACGATCTTGGTTAAATATTCCTTCAAGTGAGGAGTCTTTTGTGATAGAAATCCATCCACAGTCGAAATCTGCTGCGTTTCTTTATCAGTGTGACGAAGGTCAGGCATGATCGAATATATTTTATTCATTTCCGTTTTCCTGCAGGTGGCGGCAGCCATTTTGGCGCTGAGGTTGATGCGCGTAACTGAAGCTCGGGCCGCATGGATTTTAGTTGCGATGGGGCTTGTCCTCATGGCCGTAAGGCGCATCATAGATATCTTGCCTTTTTTTACCATCCCCATAACCCCTGACATCAGCCTGCTGAACGACTGGATTGGAGTTTTCATATCCGTACTGATGTTGGCAGGCGTTGCCTTGATTGCCCCCCTCTTTTACAGCATCCGGCGGTCAGAAAATGCCCTGCGGGAGAGCGAAGAGAGATACAGGACATTAGTAGAAAATGTAAATGTTGGCGTATACAGAAGTACAGGCGATTCCAAGGGACATTATCTGCAAGTCAATCCGGCGATGTTAAAGATATTCGGATATGAATCGCTCGGCGAGTTCATGGCTATGTCCATTTCAGATTTATACGTGGACCCGGAGGGGAGGAAAAGATTCACTGAGAAGATAAAGAAAATGGGCTATGTCAGAAACGAGGAAATAGTTCTCCGCAAGAAGGACGGCACCCCGATAATGGCCTCTGTCACCGCCACCGTGCAGTATGACAATAAAGGTGAAATAAAATGGATTGACGGTGTGACAGAAGATATCACAGAGCGGAAACTGGCGGAAGACAGGCTGAAAGAGAGTGAGCAAAGACTCGACAGAGTTATTCATGGTTCACCGCTTCCGACCTTTGTGATAGGAATGGATCACAGAGTAATATACTGGAACAGGGCATTGGAGGAACTGAGCGGTATCAAGGCTCCCGAAATAATCAGCACAAAGGGGCAATGGCGGGCATTCTACAAAGAAGAGAGACCATGTATGGCGGATTTGTTGGTTGATCAAGCGCTCGAGGCGATTCCCCGGTGGTATCTTGACAAGTATACGAAATCCCGCCTGATAGATGAGGCTTATGAGGCCATGGACTTTTTCCCGGAACTGGGAGATACGGGCAAGTGGCTGCGCTTTACTGCTGCGGTAATCAGGGATTCCCATGGCAATCTTGTTGGCGCCATAGAAACACTGGAGGATGTCACTGAACATAAAAAAGCGGAAGAAGAATTGTTAAGTGTTAAGAAGCTGGAATCTCTCGGGATATTCGCCAGTGGGATCGCCCATGATTTCAATAATCTATTATCTGTCATATTGCGCAATATATTTGCTGCGAAATTGTCTCTCGCCGACGACCAACAGGAGGCTGTGGAAGAGGGATTGGAAATAGCCGAGAAGGTAGGTCACCAGGCAAGACAATTGGCCCATCGGTTGATCACTTTCGCCAAAGGGGGAGAACCTGTAAAAAAAATTGGTTCCATCTCGAAGTTATTGACGAATTCCGGTGATCTGTCTTTGAGCGGTTCTAATGTAATCTGTGAATTCTCGCTGCCTGATAATCTGTGGTCTGTAAGAATGGATGATGTTCAAATCCAGCAGGTGATCCACAACCTTTTGATTAATGCCCGCGAAGCAATGCACGACGCAGGCATAATAACAATCCAAGCGGAGAATGCGCATATATCGGCAAGTAATGGTCTGCCTCTGAAGGAAGGCGATTATGTAAAGTTGTCGATAAGGGATCATGGAATCGGCATTTCGAAGGAGAATTTGCCAAAGATATTTGACCCTTATTTCACCACGAAGCCGACAGGAAGCGCAAGGGGCATGGGACTAGGACTCGCCATATGCTATTCCATTATAAAGAAACACGATGGATTTATCAGCGTCGAATCTGAGCCCGATCTTGGATCCGTATTTATCGTCTATTTACCCGCCTCTCCGCAGGAGGACCCCTCAAAAAGAGGCCTTACGGAGCAAATCGTTGCCAGCAGGGGCAAGATCTTGGTCATGGATCATGAAGAGGCGGTGCGGAATGCAACAGGCATCGTTCTCAACTATCTGGGCCATGATGTTGAATATGCAAATGACGGCAATGAAGCCCTTGATCTCTACAGAGCAGCAAGAGAAGATGGCCGTCCATTTTCCGCTGTCATATTGGACTTGGATGTACCGGGCGGGATGGGAGGCAAGGAGACCTTGCAGCAACTGCTTGCCATAGATCCTCATGTCAGAGCCGTTATTTCATGCGGCTATGCGGAAGATCCCGTCACCCTGACACTAAAGGATAGTGGATTCTGCCGGACAGTCGATATTCCATACGACATTGAGAAAATGAAAGAGATTCTGGATGAGCTGCCGAAGTGACCTTCTGCCTTCCCATTCGTTGTCCGACATCCCCGCATTTCATGTTTCATCATTAACATGATTTAACATGACAGACAAAAAATCTTTGCGTCCTTTTATCATTTACGTTAAAAATACGCTGAGAGTCTGAGAGAAGGGTAAAACTTTTCTGCATGATATTTATTTATCTGTCAAAACCACTGACATTGTCAGTGGTGGGGTGTGGGGGCGGAGGCCCCACACCTTAAGTGAACCAACAATGTTGGTGAACAATATTTTAGAATAGCCGTTTCAACCCTTATCAGGCAAGGCGAAGGACATTGTCCGTAGGCTTGCCGCATTTTGAAGGCCACCGACAAGGTCGGTGGTAGTTTACTTTCATTTCGCCACGGCTGGCGAGAAACCGGAGCGAGAGCCGCTGGTACGAGGTTTAAGAAGAGAGAGTTTGACGATGCGCCGGTTTGCTAAGGTGGGAAGGTATATCCGTGAATGATTTGATTGATGAGTATTTGAATTTTCTCGCAGTTGAAAAAGGGGTCTCGCGGCTCACCATAGAGGCCTACAGCCACGATTTGAATAGATTTATCGGCCTCGTGCAAAGTCGTGGGATTCAAAATGCCGCAGATGTTACCCCGGATGAGATCATCTCATATCTGGAACAGGTTAGGAAGGACGGACTTAATGTGAGGTCCGTGAACAGAGGCCTCGCGGCTGTCAGAGGTTTTTTTAAGTTTCTCCTCCGCGAGAAAAAAATCAATACAAATCCTGTAGTCAATATAGGACTCGCAAAGGTTTGGGCGCGACTTCCCGATACGCTTAGCAAGGAGGAAATGAATCTGCTTCTGGCTCAGCCGGGTGCAAGGAATCCTGCGGCCGTAAGGGACACAGCCATGCTGGAACTCATGTACGCAACGGGGATTCGCGTATCAGAAATAATTACCTTGACCATGAACAGCATTAACTGGCAGGTTGGATACCTGGTGGTTATGGGAAAAGGCGGCAAAGAACGTATCGTTCCGATCGGGAGATCCGCTTATAACTGTCTTTCTGAATATGTAGATCACGGAAGACAGAAATTTATGAAGGACCAAAGAACCAACATCCTCTTTCTGAATAGATCGGGTGAGGGGTTGACACGTCAGGGTTTCTGGAAAATCGTAAGACGGTATGTACTTCGGGCGGGTCTCAACAAGAATGTCCATCCGCACACCTTCAGGCATTCCTTTGCATCCCATCTGCTGGAAGGAGGGGCAGATCTCCGCTCCGTTCAGATCATGCTCGGGCACGCGGACATAGCTACTACGCAGATCTACACGCACATTACTCGCGAGCGGCTGAAGCATATCCATAAGAGATACCACCCGAGAGGTTAACATAAAGAAAGTCAAAGAGCGGAAAATGGAGTCCAGCTTTATCAAAAAAAAATGGGAAAATCTCAGGAGGCCCGGCAGAGGCCTGCGCATTGCAGGAGTTGCCGGTTCCGCTGCTGCCGTGGTCATTCTTGTCTGGATAATCGCCAACTATGCATTTCCTGAGAGAATGGACAAGTCTCCCGTAAGTCTTATGAGATTGAAGAACACTTTTTCCTTTGTTTTTCTGGGAGGGAAACCAGGGTTTTATTATCTGGATGTGGAGAAGAACGGGAAAGACTACAGGTTGAGGAAGGGTGACGTGTTCGATATTTCTTATCGTGATGAATTTGTTGTGAAAGAAATTGCCACGGACGTATTTTCTGGTCGCGGGGTGACGGTGCACGTCGATGGGCTCGGTGGAGAGGATCACTACCGGGTGATGCTGCGAGGCGTCGATCTGGTCGACAAAGTTGTCATGACCCGCAGTAAGGGCGCGCGTGATGCAGCAGTCGATGCGGGCGGCATAGAAGTGAAATACAACGGGGACGTCATCGCCTCCGTGCCCTTGAACGTTGTAATTATGCCGCAGGATTGGTTGAGGTACGCCAAGAATTCGGAGAATCAGCGGGCTCAAATTGAGTATCTGAGACGGGCCATAGACATGAATAAAAATGACGTCGGCGTTCGCAAGATGCTGGCGGCTATTTATGAGCAGGCGGGTATTGTCGAGAAGGCAATTTCTCAGTATAACGACATTCTCGCACTGAAGCCCGATGATGTGAGCGCCCTCTCAGGGCTCGTGAAGTGTTATGTGAGAACTGGGAATTATGATAAGGCAATCAGCACCGGAATGAAACTGCTTAGAATAAATCCACGTGATGCGTCCGCCTTTGCGAACATTGGATATGCTTACGGCAATAAGGGCGTATGGGAAAAGGCCATCGTCAATTATAAAGAGTCGCTGCAGATGAACCCCGATGACGCTCTGGTACGCTTCAGGCTCGGCGAGGCATATGAAAAGGCAAATAATTTAAAAGATGCGGTTGAGCAATACAAAATCGTACTGACAAAGGCACGAGAAGCGGAAAACGTGAAGATTGCCTTAGCGGGCGCCTACCTGAGGGCGGGAAACTATGATGAATCCATAAGATTGTATAAGGAGGTTATTGCAAAACAACCGCGGAATGCCTCGGCGTATGCAAACCTTGGCCTTGCTCACGGCGGCAAGGGACAGTGGAAGGAAGAAATAGAGAATTATAAGAAGGCCATTTCTCTGAATCCGAAGGATCCTGTAGTTCACTATAATCTTGCTTCCGCCTATGAAAAGAGAAATCAGGATCAGGATGCCTCGCGTGAATACAAAACTGTACTCAAGATGAACCCGGGTGATCTTGAAGCGACTACCAAGCTTGCAGACATCGATTTTAAGAATAAGCGTTACGGTGAGGCAGTCAGGGCTTATGAAAAAATTCTGAAATCATCACCGAGAAAGGCATCGATTCATGCCAATCTCGGTTTTGCCTATGGTGAACTTAAGAAATACAAACCGTCATCCGAGCACTATGAAAAAGCGATCAAATATGGAATGAAAGATCCTCAGGTTCATTATAACCTTGCATACACATATGATAAGCTTGGCAGAAAGAAAGAAGCCATTCGCGAATATGAATACGTGGCCGCGACCCGTCCGAACATGGATGTTTTGGATATTCTCGCGGAATATTACACGGACGAAAAGCAGTATGAAAATGCAATCAAAATCTATAAGAAAATGATAACCATCAATTCCAAAAGGGCGGTAGCTTACTCGGGACTTGGTTATGTCTACGGTCTTAAGAGCGATATAGACAAGGAAATTGAATACTATAAGACTTCATTGAGGTATGATGCTGAGGATGATGACGTCTATCTCAGCATGGGGAAGGCATATGAAAAAAAGGGGATGTATCAGGATGCCCTCAAGGCATACACGCATGCCTATGAGCTCAATCCTGATTCGAACGTGGCTGCCAAGAAGATCCCTGCCTTGAAGATTAAGATGTTGCAGCAGAAGCATCGTGAATCATAGACCGCGGCATAGTTGAGATGGGAGGAACACCATGGGGTGTTGGCGCATGATTGAGTTTGTTGGCAACTTGAAGAGGTAGAGTGTGATGACGCAGATTATCCTAAATGATATGGTCATTGGGGGCGGGGCCCCCTTCATTCTCATCGTCGGTCCATGTGTCATAGAGGACGAAGAGACAGCGAGAGAAACGGCAATTTTTCTCAAAGACATCACCGGCCGGTTGAAATTACCTTTCATATTTAAAGCGTCGTACGACAAGGCGAACCGGACATCCATGAATTCCTTTAGAGGTCCTGGTATGGCAAAAGGACTGCGGATATTATCCGGCATAAGGAAGGATTTAGGCATTAAGATTCTCTCGGATGTGCATCGTTTTGAGGAAATCGAACCTGCTTCAGAGGTACTTGATGTGATGCAGGTGCCAGCTTTTCTCTGCCGGCAGACAGACTTCGTAATCGAGGTTGCGAAAAAAGCCAAGGTCGTCAATATCAAGAAGGGCCAGTTTCTTGCTCCGTGGGATGTTAAGAATATACTTTCTAAGGTATCTTCAACGGGGAACGAAAACATAATGGTCACGGAGAGAGGGGCAACCTTCGGGTATAACAATCTTGTCGTTGATTTTCGGTCACTCCCCCTGATGAGAGAGATGGGTTATCCTGTGATATTCGATGCCACACACAGCGTGCAGCTTCCCGGCGGAATGGGCACTGCTTCCGGCGGTCAGAATGATATGGTTCCCCACCTTGCGCGAGCAGCCGTTGCCGTCGGAGTGGACGGCATCTTTTTGGAAGTGCATCGTGACCCGGAAGTCGCCAAATGCGACGGTCCGAATTCGGTGCGCCTCGATTCACTTTATGATCTCCTTTCTACACTTATGGAGATCGATGACACAGTCAAAAAGATGAAGGCCGACAAAAAATAAGAAATGGGGAGAGACGTGGGAAGCGAGTTTCTTGACGAGAGATTGGTGGCGAAGATCAGACAGATCCGTCTTCTGGTACTCGATGTTGACGGAGTCATGACGGATGGACGCATAATCATGGATTATGAGGGGCGTGAGGCAAAAAATTTTGACGTGAAAGACGGACACGGCATCAAGGTCCTGATGAGATACGGCATCGATGTTATACTCGTGACGGGAAGGAGGTCCGCCGTGGTTGAACATCGCGCCAGAGACCTCGGCATCGGCGAGGTCCACCAAGGCGTTCATAACAAACTCGAAATCGCCGATACCATACTCCGTAATCGTTCTCTTAATTATGAACATATGGCTTTTGTGGGAGACGATATAGTTGATATCCCCATGTTGAAAAGGGCCGGATTTTCCGCCGCCGTAGCGGATGCAGTTCCCGATGTGAAGAAATGCGTTGATTATGTCACAATAAATAAAGGCGGCCGCGGCGCCGTAAGAGAGTTATGTGAACTAATCCTGAAGGCTAAGGGTGAATGGACCGATGTGGCAAAGAGGTATGAGTTCTTGTGAAGAATGAAAAATTGATGATGATCGCAGAAACGACCGCGGTGCCATTGTCCGGGTAGGGCGCAAGTTAAGCTGTCGTACCTACATGGCGGGCACCCGTGTTTGCCTTTGATCTTTACATATATGGAAACGGATGATATAAATCGAACCGGTCTTGGGGAGCGGTTTATTTTCAGAGTTTGTAATTTACAGCGGAAATGAAAATTGCTCATCCCCCCAAGACGAAGTTTTATGAAATTTAAAAGAAGAAATATTGTTACCATCGTTCTGATCGTCGCAATTGTCGGAGGGGCAACTGTCATCCTACTCTTTGAGAGCAGCAAGTCTTCCAAAAACCAGATACTTAATATTGTGTCGGACAAAATTGATCTCCAGGTCAAGAATGTCCACTATACGGATGTCGGCGCTTCAGGCATGAAATGGGAGGTCAATGCGGATAGTGCAAAGTATGTCAAGAGCGAGAATCTTGTCCTCTTCGATCGAATCAGGGTGAAGCTTGTCATGTCTGACGGGAGGACCCTCGTTATGACGGGCGATAAAGGCAAGTCAAACACGGAGACTAAGGACATGGAAGTTTCCGGAAATGTGGAAATTATTTCAGATAAGGGAGATCGCCTGACTACTGATATCCTCAGATATTCGGGCTCGGAGCAGCGGATATATACAGACTCCGCCGTTAAAATGGAAAACTCCCGCATGCAGGTGAAAGGGGTCGGGATGTCCTTCTCGCTGGAAGATAAAGATGTAGCATTGTTATCGAAGGTGAAAGCCAATATAAAGTGATATGTCCGGAAGGACTCTCTGCATGAACTCTGTCCTTGGGATACGAAATTCCCATAGGCTGCTTTGTATATGATTATGAGAAACAAGATAATAATCTTTTTGATAATGGTCTTTTTCAGCGTGGCATGTTTGGGCGCTAAGGATACCGATACGAAGAAGAAAGTCAAGTTCGACAAGGATCAGCCCATAGATATTGTTTCTGACCGTCTGGACGCCTACAACGAAAAGAAACTTGTAGTATTTTCAGGCCACGCGGTTGCAACCCAGGGTGACAAGATTATAAAGGCGGATCGTCTCTTCTTGTATTACAAAAAGGATCCACATCCGCAGGTGCCGGAAAAGACAGGCACTGAGAATATTGGCAGCGCCGGTGATTTGGAGAAGATTGAGGCTAAAGGTAATGTCACGATAACACAGGGTGAAAGGATTGTAACCGGAAATGACGCAGTATACTACCAGGATGCGCAAAAAATCATTATGCTGGGCAATGCAGTGATGCGGGAAGGAAGAAACGTCATCAACGGTGACAGGATCGTAGTATTTCTTGATGAAGACAGAGGTGTCGTCGAAAGCGTTGAAAAAAGCAGAGTCCGGGCAACCATATATCCTGAGGACAACAAAGATAAAAAGAAATGAATAGCGTGTTTGAGATATTCTTCAATGTTCGTTTGCAGTACAATTGTAAATGCGCAAATTTAAATGTATGGATATTTTGAATTAATGGAAACATTATCGGCAAAAGGGTTGGTAAAAATCTATGGCAAAAGGGTTGTAGTAAATAAGATTGATCTGGAAATCAGCCCCGGAGAAGTGGTAGGCCTTTTGGGTCCCAATGGCGCAGGCAAGACCACAACCTTTTATATGATAGTGGGTTTGATATGGCCCGACGAGGGGAGTATTTTTTTAAATGGAGAAGATATAAGTAAATGCCCCATGTATATCCGGGCGCGAAAAGGATTGAACTACCTGCCACAGGAGCCGTCCATATTCAGAAAGCTCTCCGTGGCGGAGAACATCATGGCAATTCTCGAGACGCTGGATATAGATAAGGATGAGAGAGACAAGCGGCTGAAAGAACTGCTCGGAGAGCTTGACATTTCACACCTGTCGGAAGCGCGCGCATATTCCTTATCGGGCGGGGAGAGGCGGCGTGTCGAGATTACCAGAGCCTTGGTCACGTCTCCCAAGTACATTCTGCTCGATGAGCCTTTCGCGGGGATCGATCCTATTGCAGTTCAAGACATACAGAGAATCATATCCAAACTGAAATCTAAAGGAATCGGCGTTGTCGTGTCCGATCATAATGTGAGAGAAACGCTTTCTGTCTGTGACAGGGCCTATATAGTCAATGAAGGGGCAATTATGGTTGAAGGGGATCCTGACACCATAGCCAACTGTGAAATTGCGAGAAAGATTTACCTGGGAGAAGATTTTTATCTCTGAACGGTGGATATGAGACAGCATTGGTCAGACGCACGGAAAAATGGCATTTGAACTAAAACAGAATTTGAAATTGAGCCAACAGCTCGTCATGACGCCTCAGTTGCAGCAGGCAATAAAACTCTTGCAACTCTCGAGGCTGGAGCTGACTGATTTAATCACCCAGGAGATGGAAGAGAACCCGCTGCTCGAAGAAGTAGCGTCAGAAGAATACCCGGAGGAGACGACCGTTCCCGAATCCGATACAGTTGAGATAGCCGACAGGGAAGAGATTAAAGCTGTTGAGCGTACGGAGGAGATTACCGGGGAGGGTGATGGCAAGGAAGAATTTGACTGGAATAGCTATCTTGAGGACTACGGTCCCACAGGTGTAAGATATGACCGCAAGGATGATGAAGCGCCGTCATGGGATAACATGTTGATGGTGAAGCCTTCTCTGACGGATCATCTGATGTGGCAACTCAAGCTCTCCCGCGTTACCGAGGCGGAAATGAAGATTGGGGAACAGATAATCGGTAATCTTGACAATAACGGCTATCTGGTGGCGTCCATAGAGGAGATTGCCAAACAGGAAGGGGTTGAGGAGAGTTTCGTTGAAGGCGTCTTGAAGAATGTTCAGGAATTTGATCCTCCCGGAATTGCAGCAAGGGACATCAAGGAATGTCTTCTGATTCAGGCCAGGATCCTGGGTGTGCTGACGCCGCTCGTTGAGTTAATCATAAATGGGCATCTCAAGGACTTGGAAACAAAGAATTATACCAACATATCAAGAAAATTGAAGGTCCCCCTGTCGGAAGTCCTGCAGGCAGTGTGCATAATAAGCAGCATGGATCCGAAACCCGGGAGCGTTTATACCGAAGAGAGGATAGATACCATTACGCCCGATGTGTATGTATTGAAGTCAGGGGACGAATACAAGATCATTCTTAATGATGACGGTCTGCCGAAGCTCAGGATCAGCAACTTTTACAAGGAGATTATGGGCAGCGGCAACACGTGTCCGGATGTGGAAAGCAGCAGGAAATATATCAGAGAGAGGATGCAGTCGGCTACATGGCTCATCAAGAGCATACAGCAGAGGCAAAGAACAATATACAAAGTGACGGAAAGCATCTTGAAATTGCAGAGGGATTTTTTCGATTACGGTATCAATTATCTAAAACCTCTGGTGCTGAGAGATATTGCCGATGATGTGGAAATGCACGAGTCAACCATAAGCAGGGTAGTGACGAATAAGTACATGCATACGCCGAGAGGCATATTCGAACTCAAATATTTCTTCAGCAGCAGAATACAAAAGACAAGCGGTGATGCCGTTGCCTCGAAGAGCGTTAAAGAGGAGATAAAGAAGATCGTGAGTGCGGAAGATCCGAAGAAGCCATACAGTGACAGCGACATCGTCGATCTCCTAAAAAAATCAGGTATAGAAATTGCGAGAAGAACAGTGGCGAAGTACAGAGAAATGATGGGTGTTCTGCCTTCTTCCAAGAGGAAAAAGTATTTCTGACGGTATTGTGGGAAGTCTTCACGCTTTTGTGCGGGCAGGCTCCGGCATAAATTGGGTCTCATCCTTCCCTGCGCAGGCCGAGGGCAAGCTGTGGCTTGTGTTCAGACATGCCTCATGCCCCACATTTGTTCATTCCTGTCCTGCGTGTGGAGGCGCCTCGCCTCCGGACTTCTTGTTTCGCCATATATTTTTCAGACGATTGGTTTGTTCCCGCGGGGCCCGTCCGAAAGAGCCCCCAAAAAACAGGTTGACCTAAGATGATTTAAGGATTAGGATGCCCGCCCTCTCAAGAGATAGAGAGAGTGCGCGGCAAAATGTATGGAAACATAGGAGGGTGTAGTTATGAAGATTTCTGTAACCTTCAGAAATACAGAAGGGGATAACTGGCATAAGGAATATATCGATCAAAAACTAAAGAAACTCGAAAAATATCTGGACACCCCGGTGGAGGCCCGCGTTGTTCTTTCCGTGGAAAAGTTCAGAAATGTGGCGGAAGTAAATCTGATGACGAACGGGCAGGTCCTAAATGCCAAAGAGGAAGCCAAGGAAATGAGCGTTGCTATTGATAATGCAATCGACAAGATAGAACGTCAGCTTAAGAAGCGCAAAGAAAGGACGCGGGGTCACAAAACAAATACAGCACGGTTGGAAGGGGCCGCATCCCGGGCAGCGTATCCCGATGAAGCAGATGAAGCGCAGGAAGTAAGAATAGTGGAAATGAGAAAAGTCGTGTTGAAACCCATGTCTCTCGAAGATGCTATTATGGAGATTGATATATCGAGGAACCGTTTTGTTGTTTACAGAGATTCTTCTACGGAAAACGTCAGCATCATATATATCCGCGATGACGGAAAGTATGCGCTCATAGAGACCAGCAGCTGAAGTTTGAGGAAACATCATGAAAATAATGGATATCTTCAGGAAAGAATATATCATCGAAGAACTGGAGGCAAAGACCAAGAGGGATGTTCTTGCTGAATTGTCCGGCGTTATTCGTAGTGAGAATGGCACGATTAATCAGGAATTAGTGGTGAACACACTTTTGGACAGGGAAAAGTTGGGCAGTACGGGCATAGGAGATGGCATCGCTATTCCCCACGGCAAGCTGGCAGATCTGGATGAGTTGATCGTCTCATTCGGCAGAAGCAGGGAAGGCGTCGACTTTAATTCCATGGACGGCAAACCGGCCAATCTTTTCTTCCTGCTCTTAGCCCCGGAGAATACGACAGGCGTGCACCTTAAGGCACTTGCCAAAATATCGAAGATGTTGAAGGACAGCGCATTCAGGAAGAAACTCATAGAAGCCAAGTCGAAGGATGAGCTGTACGTAATAATTGCGGACAAGGATGACGCAAGTTGATTGTCAGGGTATCTTACTTCCATGGCCTCGCTCCGGTTAAAAGACATTCTTCAAGGTAGAGGGGATGAATTAGGACTCTCACAAATGACCGGTGAGGCCGGTCTTCCGAGATCAACAAGCAGCATCCGTGTTCAGCGATATGAGAAAGCCGAAGGCTTCCGGGAGTGGATTATTCCCGATGCCGCCCTCGTGATCACACCTCAACATATTTCCGAACTCACATCAATACCATCAGAATCCCGCGAGAAGATATTTCAAGCCATCGTTTCAAACAGTATTCCCTTAATAGCAATCTCGGAAAGGGATACAGTACCGGGTCTTATGGCGTCTTTCTCAGAGGCGTACGGTGTTTCTGTCTTTGCATCGGTCTACGATGAGTTTCTCTTGGAGAGCCGTCTCTCCCGCCTCTTGAGGGAGAAACTTGAAAATTCCATCTCTATGCATGGGACGCTTGTAAGTGTCTCAGGCCTCGGTGTGATGCTCACAGGAGACAGCGGCAGGGGGAAGACTGAATGTTCTCTGAAGCTGGTGGAAAGAGGACATCGGTGGGTAGCAGACGACGCCGTAGAGATAGAAAGAAGAGGGGATTCGTTGTATGGCAGGAGTAACGAACTCGTCCAAGGTCTTATCCATATCAAACATAATGGCGTTGTTGAGGCGGAAGAACTTCTCGGCGCCCAAACCATCCTCGACGATTCAGTCATCAATCTCATCGTTGAATTGAAGACAATTGGTGATGACGGAGGGCGCAAAGGCATCTGGAAATCAGAAGAATTATCGGATATCCTGGGGGTCAAACTGCCCCGTATCGTGCTCCCTGGTTTTCCGCAGACACGCAATTTGTACAGGCATGTTGAGTTTGTGGTTCAAAAATTAATGAGCGCAATGGAAAGAGGAGACTCATGAACAACCTGCGAGTGGTAATCATCACGGGACTTTCGGGATCAGGCAAGAGTACCGCCCTCCGGGCGCTGGAGGACATCGGTTTTTTTTGCGTCGATAACCTGCCCGTTGTTCTTCTTCCGAGATTCCTCAAGATTCAGTCCGATGCCTCCAAGGACATCACAAAAGTCGCCATGGTCATGGATTTGAGGGAGAAGAATTTTCTCGAAAAATATACAAAGATCTTTGACCAGCTGAAGAGCGAGGGTTACAGGATAGAGATACTATTTCTCGATTCGAGTGATGACGCCCTCCTGCATCGATTCAGTGAAACAAGAAGGGTGCATCCCACTTCAGTGAAGGGTTCCGTGATGGAAGGCATCAATCTGGAGAGGGAGAAGCTGGCCCCTTTGAAACAGATGGCCGATAAAGTCATCGATACCACCTCGTACAACGTTCATCAATTGAAGGACGTCGTCCAGAGGCAGTTTATTTCTTCATCCGTAAATCAAAGGATGGTGGTTCATGTGACATCATTCGGGTACCGGTACGGCATACCCGCCGATGCAGACATCGTGCTTGACGTGCGTTTTCTTCCCAATCCATATTTCGTCGAAGAACTGAAATTCTATGATGGTCACCATCCGGAGGTTCGGAATTACGTGCTCGAATCGGAAGAGAGCAGAATATTTATTCAAAAGCTTTTCGAACTGATGGCATTTCTCATCCCGCTTTATGAAAAGGAGGGAAAGGCCCGGCTTAATATAGCCCTCGGATGCACAGGTGGGAGACACAGGTCGGTCGTCATGGCAAACAAACTGGGTTCTTACTTTTCAGATAAGAATTATATAGTGACCATAAACCACAGGGACATCAATAAGAGTTAACCTGACATAACGGGTCGCAACTATCGAGAAGTTAGAAATTCTAATTTGACCATTGGGCTGGCCTTGACCAGTTCATGCATAAAAATCTAAAAAGAGACGGCCATCTTTTTGGTGACGTTATCCGCAATCCAATGGGCGTCCCACCACTCTTGAGGGTTTACGAACTGCCCCCCGATAAGCATTCCAAAATGCAGATGATCGCCACCCGCAAGACCTGTTGATCCTGTATGGGCGATAACGTCGCCTTTCTTCACTTCCTGTCCCTTCTTGACATCTATGGAATTCAGGTGGCCGTAAACAGTGAAGAATCCGAACCCGTGATCGATCATCACGAAGTTGCCGTAGATACCGAGGTAACCGGCGTATGCAACGATGCCGTTATTGGCGGCCTCCACCGGCGCATTTGTCGTGGAAGCAAGGTCAACACCCATGTGGACGCTCTCACCCACTACCTTGCCCTGGTATTGATATTTTCTCTTATCACCGAACAAGGCCATGGGAGCGGCATTTTTCATCCGGAGGAATGTGCCCTCCCATAATTGTTTGGGATTCGACGTTTTGCAGATTTCGCGGATTGTAGCGTCATTTTCCTCACGCATCTTGGTGTTGACATATATGAAAGTCTCGATGGGCGTCTTGCCCTGAAGAACGGGATTATGACTCTGAAATTCGGGCATCTTCTGCTGCAAAAAATTATCGCTCAGTGTCATCTTGTCGCTGCGGAATTTCTTCTTCCTGATAAGAGTTGGTAGTGCAACTGAAGATTCATTACCTGCCTGATCCCGGGCGATTACTTTTATCGTTGTTCCGCCATGCCTGGCATCTGTGGGAATAGAAAAATAACTGATTAGACAAGGCTTATCTGAAATCAAGGTCGCGTATCCCGGGGAAAAATTATTCTCGACCTTGACGCCGCTTGAGCTAACCGGCTTTGATGTCCTGTACAGGATCACGCATGTGCCGCCGGGATTAATATTGTTGGTGGAGGTAAGCAGAAATATCTGCGGTGGTACAAAATCTATATTGACCTGTATGGCAATGGTTGTCTCGTTTTTCCATAGCGAGTTGTCAGTCGCTGAAATATTGATTATGGCCGGCCCTTCATGAAGCTTCATCGTCAGGGGGTCTATAGTTACGCTTACGTTACTTTCTTTGGTTACTGCGTCCGCATAGTTGAGGGAGGAAAGGACCTGCGTCTGATTATCCTGAACTATGGTGACCGCTGAATTGCGGAGTCCGCTCTTCCGGTCCATAAATGCTATATTGAATGTCTTAGACCTTCCGATTGCCGTTATGTCCTGATCAAGTTGGATGGCCGGCTTTTCCAATTCTCCCCACGAATTGAAGAACCAGAAGGCAAAACCGGCTATCAAAACAATTAAGATGGCTATTATGTGTGGTCTATAGGTTTTCATAAAATACCTCATGCGGATATTGGATCATGCCGGGCTGATTTATAATGATTTTTAGATCGCTTTGCAAGGCTAAAAGCAGAATATTCCGACAAATGCCTGCATTAATTCTTGAAGTTGTGTATGAGACTTGCTATATGTGAAGCCATAAAGGCGGTATGTTGTTTTTACGGCGTGCACAATGAATTTTGAGGAATAAGAAAGATGCTAAAAGATAAGAGAATCGTTCTTGGCATAACGGGAGGGATTGCTGCCTACAAATCCGCTGAGCTGACGAGGGAGTTTATAAAGAAGGGGGCCATGGTCAGGGTAATCATGACCAAGAACGCAGCCGCGTTCATAACACCGCTGACCCTCCAGACGCTTTCGGGGCATCCCGTCTTCACGGACATGTTTGCACCTCTGGTGGACTTCGATATGGCCCATATCTCTCTTGCAGAGTACGCGGATGTCATCGTGATTGCGCCGGCTACAGCGAATATCATCGGAAAGATAGATGCGGGTCTGGCTGACGATATTCTTACTACCACAGTTATGGCGACGAAAGCTCCGGTGCTGATCTGTCCGGCCATGAATGTGAACATGTATAATAATGCGATCGTGAAGGAGAATATCAGCAGGCTCACAGCACGGGGCTATCTCTTCATGGCGCCCGGGTATGGCGAACTGGCCTGCAAGGCCGAGGGTTACGGGAGGCTCCCGGACATACCGGATATTTTGGAAGAGGTCGAATCCATCCTGACCGTGAAAGATCTTAAGGGAGAGAAGGTTCTCGTAACTGCCGGTCCCACACGTGAGCCCTTCGACCCGGTCAGGTACATCACCAATTATTCCTCGGGCAAAATGGGATACGCGTTGGCAATTGCGGCAAAGCGGAGAGGCGCCAATGTTACACTGATCAGCGGCCCCACGGCATTGCCCGCGCCGCGGGACATAAAGTTCATACCTGTCGCAAGCGCTGTCGATATGCGGGATGCCGTTATGGAGCATTTAGATAGCGTCACGGTTGTCATCAAAGCCGCCGCTGTGGCCGATTACCGCCCGTCATTGCGTTCCGCTGCCAAGATAAAGAAAGGCGACGGGGTTAATCTTGAACTCGAGCGGAATCCGGACATCATATTGGAGGTCGGCAGGAAGAAGGGCAATTGCATCCTCGTTGGTTTTGCCGTGGAGACGGAGAACCTTGTGGAGAATGCGAGGAACAAAATGAAGAAAAAAAATATGGATATTATTGTGGCCAACGATGTGACGAAAGAAGGTGCAGGGTTCGGTTACGATACAAATATAATCAAGATACTCAGTCCTGATGGTGAAATTGAAAGCATCCCCTTGATGAGCAAGATGGAGGTTGCCGACAGGATACTTGACAGGGTTAAGAAGATCATAACGAGCAGAAGGCCTGCTCCCAGACGCCGCCCTGCTTTTCGGGATAGATAGTCTCATTATGGAAGCTGCAAAAGAAAATCCGGCAGATGAACTCCTCGCGCTGGTCAGGCATCTGAAATCTCAAATCCAGTCCGGGATTGATGCGGGGAAGTCGCCGGCGTACCTGTGTATGACGGGCGAGAGCGCGGCTCTCGAAGCATCCCCTGCCGACATACCTCGGGCCCAACAAAGAACGTCAGCCAGAAAGGCATTGACCCTTGGAGAAGTGAAGAATGAACTCGGTGATTGTCAGAGGTGTCCCCTCGGAAGAGTGAGAACCAACATCGTCTTCGGTGAGGGGAACGCCAAGGCCGAGATCATATTCGTCGGCGAGGCGCCGGGAGGAGATGAAGATATCCAGGGGAGACCCTTTGTCGGACGCGCCGGGCAGCTTCTGACCAAGATTATCGCGGCCATGGGATTGAAGAGAACTGATGTCTATATATGCAATATCCTCAAGTGCCGTCCTCCCGGCAACCGGAATCCCAAGCCAGAGGAAATAGCCGCCTGCGAACCATTTCTTATCAAGCAGCTTAAGGCGATTAGCCCGCGGGTAATCTGTGCTTTGGGGACGTTTGCCGCACACACCCTGCTTAAAACGGATGTACCAATAACGGTCCTGCGGGGTAAGTTTTATTCATATCACGGGATACAATTGATGCCTACTTATCATCCGGCATATCTCTTGAGGAATCAGGGTGCAAAGAAGCAAGTGTGGGAAGACGTCCAGAAGATAATGAAGATGCTGCCGCAGCAGGTTTCATAACGATCTACCATACAGCTCAAGAATTGAGGGGGGCAATCCATGAAAATAAATAAAATCAATATACCAATCCTGATTCTCGCATTGCTTCTCATCATGCCTGTTTTCGACAGATTGCTTGCAGAAGAAAAGAAGCCCGTCTTTGATACTATAACTGTACATGCCACCATCACACCGCCCATTGCCGAATACATCGTGCAAAGCATAGATGCATCGGGGAAGGCAGGTTCCGACGGCCTGATTATTCTCCTCGATACGCCCGGCGGCTTGGACCTTGCTATGAGGGATATTGTGAAGTCCATCTTGAACTCGTCCATTCCTATTGTGGTATACGTGAATCCTTCCGGGGCACGGGCCGCTTCCGCAGGGGTGATAATCACGATTTCAGCGCATGTCGCTGCCATGACCCCCGGCACGAATATCGGCGCCGCCCATCCGGTGGGACTGGGCATAGGCAGCGCGGACAAGACCATGATGAAAAAGGTGGAGAACGACGCCGTCGCCTACGTCCGGGGCATCGCGGACAAGAGGGGACGAAATGCGGACTGGGTGGAGAAATCCGTCAGAAAGAGCGAGTCTGTTACCGCCGAAGAAGCCCTCAAACTCAAGGTCATAGATTTTGTCGCTCCCGACCTGAACACTCTTATGGAGGAGATGGACGGAAAAGAGGTAACCGTATCATCTGGGAAAAGGGTGATTAAAACAAAATATGCCATCATCAATGAGAAAAAAATGGGTACGCGCCAGAGGGTACTTTCGGCTATAAGCGATCCGAATATAGCGTATATCCTCTTGCTCGTTGGTCTTGCAGGTCTTTATTTTGAACTGGCCCATCCGGGCGTCATTCTGCCCGGAATCATCGGCGGCATCTCGCTGATCTTGGCCTTTTTTGCCCTGCAGACGCTGCCAGTCAATTATGCGGGGATCCTGCTTATTCTCTTCGGCATCATCCTCTTTATTGCAGAGATAAAAGTTATCAGCCACGGCCTGTTGACAGTCGGAGGGATTATCTCCCTTGTCCTGGGCTCACTATTGCTCTTTGAATCGCCTGATCCTGCACTCAGGGTCTCGTGGAGTGTCATGATTCCTGTGCTCACAGTCATCTGCCTTTTCTTTGCAGGTGTAATCGCCCTTGTTCTGAAGGCCCAGATGAGAAAACGGCAAACAGGAAAGGAAGGCATGGTAGGTGAGGAAGGAAAAGCGGTCACTGATATTTATGATACAGGAAAGGCCCTCATAAAGGGTGAGTACTGGAATGCAACAAGTGACAAGCGCATAGAGGCGGGTAGGGGGATCAAGGTCGTCAAGGTTGAAGGTCTGAAAATCAAGGTTGAAGAAATCGAAAATAAACGGGGAGGGTGATTATGTTTTCTATTCCATTTATTGTATTGGTAGTACTGGTGGTCATGTTTCTCGCGTCAGCCATCAGGATACTCAATGAGTATGAAAGAGGCGTGATCTTCCGCCTCGGGAGGGTAATCGACACCAAAGGGCCGGGCCTCATCATCCTGATACCGGTCGTGGACAGGATGGTGAAGGTAGATATGCGCACCATTACCATGGATGTCCCACCGCAGGATGTAATCACACGGGACAACATATCGATCAAGGTCAACGCCGTCGTTTATTTCAAGGTCATGGATGCGAACGATGCCGTGATTAATGTGGAGAATTACCTTTATGCCACCTCCCAGCTCGCCCAGACCACCTTACGGAGCGTCTGCGGCCAAGTGGAGCTCGACGAACTTCTCTCGCAGCGTGAGAAGATCAACCTCCAGATTCAGGAGATCCTGGACCGGAGCACCGAACCTTGGGGAATTAAAGTTTCTCACGTCGAAGTAAAGCAGATCGATCTGCCCGAGGAGATGAAGCGGGCCATTGCCAAACAAGCCGAAGCGGAGAGAGAACGCCGGGCCAAGGTCATCAGTGCGGAAGGCGAGTTCCAGGCCGCCCAGAAGCTGATCGAAGCTGCCGCACTTATGGAGACGCAGCCGATGTCCTTGCAGCTCCGGTACCTGCAGACCTTGAATCAGATCGCAGCCGAGAATAACTCGACGACGCTCTTTCCCATTCCCATCGATCTGATAAAGCCCTTCTTGAGCCTTGCAGAGAAGATGAAATAGATTTTCCTAAGTAAGGAGTTGACCGCAAATGGAAGCAAGGGAAAAAAAGCATATCCTGACAGGCGGCATGATCCTGATTACGCTCGGCGTTCTCATCATCCTCGACAACACTGGCATCTACGGGTTCGATAAGAGCTGGCCCTTACTCTTGATCGCAATTGCCGCGGGCACGCTTATGCAGCGCGTCAAGGATATCGGGGGATGGTTCATCGGCGCCGCCGGGGTGATTTTTCTTTTGGTGAACAACTGGGGGTACGATCTGCACGTAGTTGCAAAATACTTGCTTCCGGTGCTCTTGATCCTTTTCGGGATTAATGTTCTGTTAAAGCATTACAAGAAAAAGCAGCAGTCATGAAGACAGGCGCAAAGGTACCGAGAATGCTGATCCTGTGCGACTTTGACGGAACAGTATCCACAGTCGATATGGGCAACGAGATCCTCAACCGCTTTACCGATAAGGGCTGGGAAGAGATAGACCGCGCTTACTGTGCGGGTGAGATTGGCTCCCGCGTAGCGTATACGCAGGTGGCCTCACTCTTCACGGGGAGCAGGGCCGAGATGCTCGAATTTGTCAGCAGCCGCGAAAAGATAGACGCGCATTTCCTTGAGTTCTATCGGTTCTGCCGAAGCAGGGGCATGGATCTCAAGATCGTATCCGACGGCCTCGATTTTTATATAGACGCGATACTGAAGAAGAACAACATAGAGGACATCGAATTTTTTTCTAATGTCACAATTTTTCGTGATGATGATAAGCTCTCCATCGAGTTTCCCCGGATGAACGACGAATGTGAGAAATGCGGCACCTGCAAGAAGGGCGTCCTCAGGGACTACCGGTCGAAGTATGACCGCGTAATCTACGTGGGGAACGGTTATTCAGATGTGTGTCCCGCGAGAGACGCAGACCTCGTCTTTGCGAAGGAAGTTCTCTATGAGAAGTGCAGGGAGGACGGCACGCCATGCGTGCATTATGAAAATTTCGGGGATATTATGAATTACTTGAATGAGGCGGTTGGCTTGCGTGGTTGAAAATGGTCAAACGTGGGAAGTTTGAATCTTTCCTGCGAGCGCCCTGCGGCAAAAAATATTTATTGCACTTATTATCTCTTTCTTCGCACCGTGCGCTTCCGTACCACTTTAACCAGCTTGGGATTGAGGCTCTGGCGGTGCTGGCACGTAGCGCGGGGGCACTTCAGGATTATCTCATCGGACGCCTCTGAGGCTTCTATCAAGAACGGATTTTTGCACCGGTTGCATTCCACATGGTGAGGTTTTCCCCAGCTTATGAAGTTGCAGCTCCCCGAGGAACAGGTGTAATATTTTTTGCCAGCCCCTGTTGATTGTTCCGTGAGCACGTTTGTCTTGCATATGGGGCAGTTGAAGGACAGGTCTTTTTCAAAGGCGGCAATCTTATCGGCAACCGCATCATCGTCGATAGGGCCTTCCCCCTGATCTCCATCGTCAGCAGACGCATCTTCTTCCTTTACCTGGATCAATTTGGCTGTCTCGTCGGATGGCAAAGAATCGTGAGTGGTCGCAAGAATTCTGTCTGCAATTTGCGCGGCCCCTTCTTCGACGAGGGAAACATCGGGTTCTTCGGCTGCGCTCCTCATCTCAATCTCATCGCCCATCGCCCGTGTACTAACAGGTGGGACGAGGGCAGCCTGAGTGCTGCCGGCAGCTTCGACCGGAGCCTCCATCTTTTCTGCTTCTGCGTCTCGTGAACTTTTGGGAGGATTGTTTCCTTTGGCAACGATGTCATCGACTTCGAGGTTTCTCAGGACAGCGCCTTCAGCAGGAACTTTATTCGGGCGAGTATTGGCCGAAAGATTGGGCCGAGAGGTGTTAGCACGACTGTATAATTCCGCTAAGATCTCATCACGGCTCTTGCGGCTGTCCTGCTGTCCTGGTTGCACAATCGGCGTCGTATCGATGCTCGGAGAGAGGGATGCCTGGGAAGTTCTTTGTGCGGAGAAGGGAACTCCGTGGTGCTTCAATGTCTGGTCGAAGCGTGAGGCAGCCACTTCCATGTCAGTGCGTCCGGTCATAGCCTCCTCAACCGTCTGTCCTATGTAGGCAAGAAGATTGATCCCCGTCATTTTAGGGAAGATGCGGTCCAGGACGCGGGTCATGACCAGCGTGGATTCCTGGGCGATGATCCTGCCTTTCGAATCAACGGCAAAGTATCCCCTCTCGATCATATCCCGGAGCCCCGTCTCCAGGTACTCATCGTGCTCGACGCCTAAACCGGCGGCGTCGGCAAGAAATGTCTCGCGTGTATATCTCTCGGTGGCGTATCTAGGAGAATTTTCAATCTCAATTTCCCTCCCGCCAAGGAGTATGAAGCATCCTATGGTGGCAATATTCAGGGGAAGTCCGCGGATTCCCTGTTTTGTTCCTGTCAAACGCTCAAAATTCCGACCGATAATCTCGTCGAATCGAGACCTCAAAATCTCTTTCATACGCTTGCCTTATCTCTGCCAGTCATTGTTTTTTGGCAGAGGTATTGAGATATTCTTTATCTATATCGTCAAAATTGTCGGCAAACAAAAATATTTTTCCATTATTTTGCGGCAATTTTTCACTGAATACCGCAAAAGGCGCTCTCAATTAAAGAAAATCCGGGATTCATCGATATATAATAATGAAATGAAAGAGATCCGTTTTGCGGGCGTTTTAGCGGGAGGGGATTATCCGTGGCGACAATTTTAAAACTTAAAGACATTGACGAAGCGATTGCCGGCCTCGGCTATAAGAACAAGGACACCCTGAAGTACAAGCTGGTCCACGCCATAAGACAGTACTACCCCGATGAAATTTCAACAGAGCCCATTCAGGCAATTGATACGGAAGAGCTGGTTAAGAAGCTGTGGAGTGTGGATGGTGACAGTGAACTACTCAAGAGCAAGAAAAAGAACTTAAGCAGCGTCAAGTCGGGCATAAATGCGGACCTGAAGAGACTTTATCAGGAAGGCAGAAATCCCCAGGGTGTCGTCATCGGGCAGAGCAACGTCTTTGATATGTCTGATGGGGCGAAGAATAAGGCGCTCGGGACGTTCGACGCCATTCTCAAAGAAGAGGGTACGGACGCCATACGCAAGATTACGGAGTTGCTGAATGCGGTAAACGAGATACTGACGCAGTCCGGCTCGGATCCAACGTCCGGTGAGGGACTGGGAAGCTTTGACCAGATGAAGGACCGCCTTCTTGATTTATCGAGGAAAATAGGACTGTCATTAAATGACGGTGCCGGTACTGGCGTCGCCGATAGTGCTATCGCAGTGGCTGATATCGAAGACGTCATGGAAGAGGAAGTGGTCGATGAGATTGCAGAGATAATCGACGATGTCGAGACAGTTGTTTCCGCAGAGGCCCAGGACGAGATATCGGAGATGCTGGAAGGGGTAGTTGATGACGTATCTGCCGATGTCTCCGAAGAAGAAGTAGTTGAGATGGCGGCTCATGAACTGACAGAGGTTCACGACGACCTTGAGGAAGCGGCAGCGGCGGATGATAACGCCCATGAAGGCGCAACCGAATTTTTAAATGAGGTCATGGAAACTGACCTCGCCACAGCTCAAGCCTTAGAAGAAGTGCAGATCGATGCTG
This sequence comes from uncultured delta proteobacterium, assembly GCA_963729715.1. Classification (GTDB taxonomy): domain Bacteria; phylum Desulfobacterota; class Syntrophia; order Syntrophales; family UBA2185; genus Fen-1135. Next base: position 488,630 of record CAVSPA010000004.1, on the reverse strand, counting down.
ACCTCTCGGAAGTTGAGAGCGATGTTGTCCTTGAAGAACAGGAGGAGGAAGTTTACGAAGCTGCCGACGAAGACATGCGCGAGAAGGTGGAAATCTTAGCTGAACTTGCGGGGGCGGCGAAGGTGCTTGCGAAGCTGCGTCCGGACTTCAGCGAAAGCGGGTATTCCGCAGACGTAATCAGGGGAAAGGCAAAGTTGCTATCCGAGGAATTCGAGCGCGACCTCAGTATAAGGGAGAGATTTTACAACCAGCATATTTTTATAAAGGGCGGAGATTATATTACGGGAGGCAATGACCTCGCAAAAAATGAGCTTCCCAAAATAACAGTTCGCCTTCAGGAATTCTATATCGGCAAGTTTCCCGTCACGAATGCCCTTTTTGAAACCTTTGTGGAGAAGACCGGCTACAGGACCACAGCGGAGAAAAACGGATACAGCTTCGTGTACACGCCCCGCGCGCAGAGGGCGAAAGACAGCATGACCGGCAAGGAGACGTTCACATGGCACAGCCACTTGCTCTGTAAAAAGATACAGGGTGCATGCTGGTATCACCCGAACGGTCCGGGGAGCACGCTTCACGACAAGCGCGGACACCCGGTAGTGCAGGTCACCATCGAGGACGCATGCGCGTTTGCGGCATGGACGGGAAAGAGGATTCCTACTGAGAAAGAGTGGGAGGCGGCGGCACGAACCGCCCGCGGAAACATGCACCCGTGGGGCAATGAATGGACAGGCAATTCATGCAATGTGGAGAAAAACTATATCGGGGATACTACTCCCGTAGACAAGTATCTCGAATTCGCGAATGTTTATGGTGTGGTCGATACGCTGGGAAACGTGCTCGAATGGACGCTCGATAACTGGGAGGCGCAGAGACCCGGAGAAAAAAATACTGACATCCACGTTGTAAAAGGCGGGAGCTGGATTTCCGATAGTCCCATATGTCTATCCAACCGCTATCCGATGGACAGAAACAATTCGTCGAATGTCCTTGGTTTCAGATGCGTCGCCATTTGATGTTCTATAAACCGGTGTGGTGAATGGCCGGAGACGGGCATTTGGGGACACCAACAAAAAAGCCTTCCCGTTGCAGCGAGGGAAGGCTTTTCTCGCATTATTCCTGTGAATTTCTACTTTACTAATTTCAATAAATTTTCTGAAACCTCTTTGACGCCGAGGACTGTATCCACCTGAATGACCTTCACCCTCTCCTTGAAGTAGTTGACGGCGGCGAGTGTGCCTTTGTTTGTGTCAAAGTAGATGCCGTGCCTCTTGTCAATCGCCGCTTCATCCTGATCATCGGCCCTGGTTAATAGTCCCGGGCTCCCGCAGACGCGGCAGTAGAGCTTGCCGTCCTTCTCCACGGGCAGGTTTGCCTTGACGTAAATATTGTTCGGATGGTTGTTGTCCTTGGGGCACAGACGTCTTCCCATGATGCGCTTCTTGGCTGCATCCCTGTCGAGGATAAGCTCAACGACGTAATCAAGTTTTATCTTCTCTTTCTGGAGGGCGTCCCAGAAGGCCACAGCCTGCGTCTTGTTTCGCGGGAACCCGTCTAACAGCCATCCTTTTGCACAGTCCTTTTCTGTAATACGGCTGAGAATCATGGGGATGGTAATTCCATCGGGAACCAGCTCGCCTTTGTCGATATATCCTTTCGCCTCTTTTCCCAAGGGCGTGCCTTTCGAGATGTTCTCCCTGAAAATTACGCCTGTCTCCACCTGGGGGATGCCGAATTTGTCGCTCAGAACAGCACCGAACGTGCCCTTACCGCTGCCATTTGGTCCGAACATAAGAATATTCATTGTCTTCATCTCTTTCTAAAAAAGTATTTTTTACAGGTATTCCCTGTGTCATTCCCGCGCAGGCGGGAATCTATTTTGTTATTTCGCCACTCTCTGTCATTTTGGCCATTCCCATGTGTCATTTCGACCGAAGGGAGAAATCTTATTACATGAGTTCAGACATATTTTTCCAAAGCCCGCAATCTCGGCTGCACGCTTATATTAAATTGCGTCTTTTTTTACAACAAAAATTATTGGTTATTTTTTATTGAAGTGGCGACCTGCCACAGTAGATCAGCCTGATCAGGACGGGCCGCAGGATGTTGCCGCACAGGACGAGCATCCCGCTGACGATGTATTACCGATCTTTCCGCCGAATTTAGACATCAAGCGCTCTGCCTTCTTAGATTTACAGGCGGGGCAGGCCACAGCCGGTTTGTCGCTTCCGGACAGGAATAAAACCTCAAAGGTATTGCTGCACTTCTTGCATCTGAATTCGTAAATGGGCATGTCTTCCTCTTTTGTAATGGCCTTTTACTAGGCAAACCTTAGACATTGAGCGATTAAATGTCAAGTGTATTCAAATGCGTTGTTATTAAGCCTGACAGATAAATAAAATCACTTTCATGTGGCGATTCCTCATATTGACGCAAGAGACCTGCTGTGTTAATGACTTGTGAAAACAAAGACTAAACAGCGTTGAGGAGCAGCGTATGTCGGTTTCTGAAAAAGTTCGCGGGTTCATCTCCCAGTCTTCCTGGATCAGGAAGATGTTCGAGGAAGGTGACAGGCTAAAGAAGCAATACGGGGCGGAGAATGTTTTTGATTTCAGCATCGGTAACCCGAGTGTCGAACCGCCGACCGAGTTTAGACGGGCGCTCCGTGAAGTTGCAACAGAAGAAGTCGCCGGTGCCCACGGCTACATGCCGAATGCAGGATACCTTGAGACGAGGAAGGTCGTTGCCCAGGCTTTGAGCAGGGATCACGGTGTACCGCTCACTGCGGATCACATTGTCATGACCTGCGGGGCGGCAGGGGCATTGAACGTCATATGCAAGGTCCTTCTTGAACCGGGTGACGAACTGCTCGCTCCTGTGCCGTGTTTTGTGGAATACAAAATTTATGCAGATAACGCGAACGGTGTCGCCAAGTTCGTGAGGACGAAGGATGATTTTTCCCTCGATCTTGCCGCGATACGAGATGCTATTACGGAGAAGACGAAAATAGTCCTCATCAATTCTCCCAATAATCCGACGGGGAAGGTATATGACGAGGCATCGATTCGGGGACTCGCGGAGCTGTTGGAGGATAGAAGCAGGGCATACGGGAAGGAAATTTACCTCGTATCCGATGAGCCATACAGAGAGATCATCTTCGACGGTATCACCGTGCCGAGCATCCTCGCCGCTTATAGAAACAGCATGATTGCCTCTTCATACTCGAAGAGCCTTTCGCTTGCGGGTGAGCGCATAGGCTATATGGCCGTCAATCCCGCGATTGCCGATGTTCAGGACGTTGTAGGCGGGTTGATTCTTTTCAACAGGACGCTCGGATTTGTGAACGCGCCGGCCTTGATGCAGAGGGTGGTCGCAAAAATACACGGTGTGACGGTGGACGTGGAGGAGTACAGGCGAAAGAGAGAGATCCTCTGCAACGGCCTTTCATCCATCGGCTACGATTTCATAAAGCCGGGTGGGACATTCTATCTCTTTCCCAAGGCGCCCGGAGGCGATGACATAGAATTCGTCAAGGCCCTCACTAAGAGAAAGATCCTGACCGTTCCGGGGAAGGGCTTCGGATGGCCCGGTAATTTCCGGATCGCTTTCTGCGTTGAAGATGCCACGATTGTGAACTCGATGAAAGGCTTTGAAGTAACGTTTAAGGAATTCGGTCAGTAGGTAATACGGAAATCGCGGAATTCTCGGGTGTATGGTTCCTCGGTCGCGTCAACGTCTCTGACAACGGCGTGCCGGGGACCTTTTCTGCACCACTCGAGCATGGACTCCACATTCTTGTCCGTTCCTTCAAAGACAGCTTCGACGCTGCCGTCATGGAGATTTCTCACCCAACCTGTCAGTTTCAAAGCCACAGCAGTTTCCCTGGTATATGCCCGGAAAGAAACACCCTGCACCCTGCCGGAGATGATAACGTGCATCCGCTTCATTCTGGTCATTCCCTGCCGGAAAGTTTCAGGAACTCTTTCTCGTCGATGATCTTGAGGCCCGAGGCCCTTGCCTTCCCGATCTTTGAGCCGGGTGATTCGCCGGCGACTACATAATCGGTTGTCTTTGTGACCGAGTCCGTGGCGGAAGCGCCGAGGGATTCGACAATCGCTTTCGCTTCGTTTCTTGTGAGTCTGCTCAGCGTTCCCGTGAACACAAAGGACTTCCCTGCGAGCCGTGCATCTTTTGGATGTGATTTTTCGATGGGTTTGACGCCTGCCTTCCTGAATTTCTCAATCACTCTCTTGTTGGATTGCTCGCTGCAAAATCCGGTAATGCTGCTCGCCACCTCGGGTCCGACATCCCGGATGGCGAGAAGGTCGGCTTCTGTAGCAGCCATCAGACTGTTGAGTGTTTTGAACGACCGGGCAAGGACCCTCGCCATGTGTTCTCCCACATGTCTTATCCCAAGCGCATAGAGGAATTTTTCGAGGGGCGGAGTTTTGGACTGCTCTATGGCCGCAAGGAGGTTGTTGGCAGACTTCTCCGCCATCCTTTCCAGGCTGAGAAGATTCTCCTTCTTGAGGAAGTAGATATCGGCAGGGTCCTTTATCAGCTTCGTATCCACCAGTTGTGCGACCAGTTTATCGCCGAGTCCCTCTATGTCCATGCCGCCGCGCGAGGCAAAGTGTGTGATGTGCTCCTTGATCTGGGCAGGGCAGACCAGTCCTATGCAGCGGTGGGCGGCCTCGCCCTCAAGGCGCACAACATGTGAGCCGCATTCCGGGCACAGAGAGGGCATGACAAATTTCTTTTCCTTGCCGGTCCTCTTCGATTCAATGACTTTTACGACTTCCGGGATAACATCTCCCGCCCGCTGAATGATAACGGTGTCTCCCATGCGAATGTCCTTCTTTTCGATCTCATCCATATTATGGAGTGTCGCCCTGCGTACCGTGACGCCGCCGACTTTGACGGGTTTCATGATGGCGACGGGAGTGAGTACGCCTGTGCGTCCCACATGCACGCGGATATCTTTGATCACCGTCCTTTCCTGTGTGGCGGCGAATTTGCAGGCAATGGCCCACCGCGGACTTCTGGACACGGAGCCTAGCCGCTCCTGAATTTCAATGTCGTCTACCTTGATCACAACGCCATCGATTTCATACGGCAGCTCCGCCCTGATCTTATTGATATGGTGATAGTACGCGATGCACTCATGGATATCATTGGCCTGTTTGACATGGGGGTTGACCCTGAAGCCCCAGTGGCGAAGGGTTTGCAGGACATCCCAGTGTCTCTTAAATGTTTTTCCTGCAACCATGCCGATGCCGTAACAGAAGATCTCCAAGGGTCTTCTCGCGGTTATCCTTGAATCCAACTGCCGCAACGATCCAGCAGCCGCATTCCGGGGATTGGCAAAGGGCTGCCCGCCTTCCTTCAATCTGCGCTTGTTAAGTGTCTGGAAAGGCTCGATCTCGATGTACACCTCGCCTCTGATTTCAATTCTCTCCGGGAGAGGGGAGTCTTTGCCTTTCTTCATGGCGAGCGGTATAGAATCGATGGTTTTCAGATTCTGTGTGACATCCTCGCCCATGGTTCCGTCGCCTCTCGTTGCCCCGACGGTAAAGGTACCGTTTTCGTAAATGAGATTAACCGCCGTGCCGTCGAGTTTTGGTTCCACTACGAAGGTGATCTTTTCGTCTGCACCGAGGAAACGTTTAATGCGTTTATCGAAATCTGAAATATCCTCCTCAGAGAAGGCATTGGCAAGGCTGAGCATCGGTGTAAGGTGAGAGACAGTGGCAAATTTAGCAAGCGGCGCCGCCCCCACGCGCTGTGTGGGGGAGTCGGAGACATCAATTTCCGGGATTTGGTCTTCCAACTCGACGAGTTCCCTCATGAGGCGATCGTACTCGACATCGACTATTTCCGGGTCATCGAGTTGATAGTAACGTTTGTTGTGGTAGTTGATTAATGCGCGGAGTTCTTTAATTCTCTTAATTGCAGCGGCTTTATCCATGTCTTCTTACTTAACCAGTTTCAAGTCGGGCTTCTTCTTCGGAGGCTTCTCTGGCTTTAGGTGCTTCTTGTGAAGCTCAAGCATATTTTCGTTAAAAATGTGGTTCTTCACGCGTACGGCATTGATGATGAAAAAGATTATAACGGATTTCTCCCACTCTTTCGTCGTTTCGAAATGCTCCATTCTCGTCTTATATTTTTCCCACAGACTGGTAAGGGATGCCTCGTCAAGACTGAGAATGCTTTCTGCCATCTTGTCCAGTGCGGATTCAAGCACGGTCGTCTGTTCCTTTCATCTGCCTTTAGATAAATAGTATAAAAAGTAGGAACATAATGTCAAACTAAAACCGCGGGCAACGTGGATTGCTTGATACCCGTAAAAACGGACAAGTTGTGTCTTGTCTTTTCCAATTTACGGGAATATGCATGATATGTCTTCTGCATGCGGCTCATCGCCGTATAGAAATAATGCTTGTCTTTTTGAGTCGTATCGATATAATTCTTGCTAAATGTGTTAAGGAAACGAAGGGGTGAAGATCGGAGTAATATCAGATACCCATCTTACCGGTTGTGATGAAAGACTAACGCGTCTTCTGAAGGATCTTTTTCGCGACGCCGATCTGATCTTACATGCAGGAGACCTCGTTGATATCAATGTTCTTGATGCATTTGCGGGAAAGGAAGTGAAGGCGGTCTGCGGCAATATGGATCCGCCTTCCGTAAGGCAGTTGCTACCCAAGAAGCTGGTGCTTGAACTCAACAATTATAGGGTGGGGCTCATTCATGGCTGGGGGATGCCCTTCGGCATTGAGGGCAAGCTTCTGAAAGAAATGGGGCGCGTGGACTGCTTGGTGTACGGGCACACGCATCGTGCGACGAATGTGGTTAAGGACGGCATCCTCTTTTTCAATCCGGGATCGGCGACGGATACGCGGTTTGCATCTCGAAATACCGTGGGCATGTTGGAGATCGGAGACGGGATTAGAGGGGAAATTATAGAACTAAATTATATTTAGGTTTCAGATATGGAAAAAATATACGCGCCCTGGAGGATGGAATTCATTAAAGGTGAAAAGCAGGCAGGCTGTGTCTTCTGCAAGGATTCGGTCAGGTGTCATGACCTTGTTCTTTATGAAGGGAAGTTGGCGTTCGTAATGATGAATCGTTATCCCTATAACAGCGGCCATCTCATGATCGTGCCATTCCGACACATATGTGAGATGGAAGACCTCCTGCCCGAAGAAAAACGTGAAGTATTCGACCTTCTGGATGCGTCGATCAAAATTCTGAAGGAGGCCATGAACCCTGAAGGCTTTAACGTCGGCATCAATCTCGGGAAGGCCGCGGGCGCCGGGATAGTCGATCATATGCATGTGCACATCGTGCCAAGATGGTCCGGGGACACGAACTTCATAACCACTGTGGGAGATATTCGTGTTGTCCCGGAGGACATATACAAGACGTGCGAGCTCCTTGTGCCGTATTTTAAAAAATATCGTCCGGAGGTCTGAGATGAAGGTTATCTACACTGTGATTGTCGTTCTGCTTGTACTTTTTGTAATTACTTTTTCGTTGGAGAATACTCTTCCCATCCGATTAAAATACTATGATTTTTTCAATGTGACCGCTCCGGCGTATATGCTGATTTTTATAGCGTTCCTCTGCGGCGTCATCTTCACCGGGTTTATGGGAATAGTGGAGCGATTCAGATTGAACAGGATGATAAGCAAGTTAAACAGGACCATCAGAGAACTAAGGCGAGAGGTCAGGGACAGCAAGAAAGAAGTGATCAGTGAGGAGGAGGTGCAAGGCCCCACTGATCATAAGTGAACACAAGAGAGATAGATTGCGGACAGTCTTGAGACGTGAAGTTCATTACGGATAGTAATCTCGGGAAACTGGCGAAGTGGCTCCGTATCTTAGGTTACGACACCGTATCGTACCGGGGAGAGGCGGATAGAAATTTTTTGAGGAAGGCGGAGAGGGCAGGGAGAGTTGTCCTGACGAGAAGAAAGGATATGGCAGCGAGACAATTTTCAGGCAAGCTCGTCATCGTCGGGAGTGATCATGTCAAGGAACAGCTCGTCGAAGTTATGGAAAAACTGTCTATCGCCGCCGATCCCGGACGGTTGTTCAGTATCTGCGTGAGATGCAACGAGGCGTTAGTGGTGGTTGACAAAGAGGATGTTGCCGGAATGGTTCCCGCCTTCGTGTATGACACCCAAAGCGGATTTCGCAGATGTCCCCGTTGCAAAGGTATCTTCTGGCCCGGCACACACATAGATAACGCTCTTAATTATCTTAAGAGGCACATTCAGTCTCATCACCCTTGATTTTTTCCACGGCGTGCGGGAGTGCAGGCAGTATCACGGCAAGGTTTTCGCGGGCAGCCTTGGGAGAGCCCGGCAGATTGATGATCAGCGACCTACCTCTGATTCCGACCACGGCACGCGAGATCATCGCATGCGGCGTTATAGCGGCGCTTGCTCGCCTCATTGCCTCCGCCATGCCCGGCACTTCCTTGTCGATTACATCCAGAGTAGCATCGGGAGTCACGTCCCGAGGACTGACGCCGGTGCCGCCTGTCGTTATGATGAGAGGAAAGTTCTTCTTGTCGGCAAAATCGATGAGCGCTTCTTTTATCTCATCCTTTTCATCGGGGACGATTTTGATGCAGGCCGCATCAATGCCTGCATCTTTCAAGATCGCAACTATTTCCGGACCACTCTTATCTTCCCGCTTACCCCGGGACCCCTTGTCGCTTATGGTTATGACACCTGCGTGAATTTCCAATCTATTGCTGTTCCTTTTTCGATTCGGCGATTATCTTCTCTGCAATAAATGGCGGGACCTCTTCGTAGTGTGAGTGCTCGTATGTGAATGTGCCCCTGCCGCTCGTCATCGATCGCAAATCAGGCGCGTATCTCAGGATCTCGGCAAGGGGAACCTGTCCTTTTATGATTCTATTCGGTCCCTTGGATTCCATGCCCAGGACCTTGCCGCGGCGGCCGTTCAAATCACCGATGACATCGCCCATATATTCATCTGGGATCTCGATATCGATGTTGACAATGGGTTCAAGCAGAACTGGCTGACAGGCCAGCACGCCTTTCTTGAAGCCCATGGATCCAGCTATCTTGAACGCCATTTCCGAGGAATCGACTGTGTGATAAGATCCATCAACGAGAGAAACCTTCACGTCAACAACTGGATACCCGGCAATGACACCTTCCAACATGGCCTCGATAATCCCTTTGTCAACGGCAGGCCGGTACTGTTGAGGGATCACGCCGCCGACGATTTTGTCCGCGAATTCATAGCCTCCACTGCGCGGCAGCGGCTCTATGTCAAGCCAGCAGTCTCCGAATTGCCCGCGTCCGCCGGACTGTTTCTTGTACTTGCCCTGCACGTTGGTCTTGCCTTTGATCGTTTCCTTGTAGGGGACCTTGGGTGTTCTCAAGGTCAGTTCCACGCCGAATTTCCTCTTCATCTTTTCGATGGAGACTTCTATATGTACCTGCCCCATCCCTGATAGGATCATCTCCTTGGTCTGTTCCTCACGTCGGAACGTCAGCGTGGGATCTTCTTCGATTATACGGTTGATTGAGGAAACTATCTTGTCTTCATCGCCCCTGCTCTTGGGCGCCACGGCAAAGGACATGATGGGGGGCGGCGGCACGACCTTTTCAAAAATTATGGCTGCTTTTTCATTGCATATCGTATCTCCGGTGGTGGTTTCTTTGAGCTTTGCCACGGCGGCAATATCTCCCGGCACCAGAGACTCAACCGGCTTCTGGCTCTTTCCCTCCAGGAAAAAGATATTTCCAAATCTTTCCGTGATCTTTCGTGACGAATTGTAAAAAGTTGAATCAGAGCTCACCGTTCCTGAGAATACGCGGAACAAAGTTAGGCGTCCTGCATAAGGGTCGGCAATGGTCTTGAAGACCAGAGCGGAGAAGGGCGCCGATTCCTCAGGCATCCTTGTATCTATTTCATCTTTACCGGGCTTCTTCCCCGTAACGGGACCGCGTTCCACCGGGGAGGGAAGGGCAGTTATTACCAGATCGATTAGGGGTGCGATGCCGATATTCTTCACTGCGGACCCGCATGCAACGGGCAAGAGACTCAAAGATGTTACGCCTTTCTTCAGCCCTGCCTTGAGTTCATCTTCGCTGAGTTCCCCGGCATCCAGATATTTGTCCATTAGCTTCTCATCGGACTCTGCGATATCTTCGACCATGTTCTCGCGGTATTTCTCCACGATGTCCTTCATGTCGGCGGGAATATCCGCCGATTTGTACTTACCGCCGGTGCCCTCAAAAATAAGGGCCTTCTTACTTATGAGATCGATGACTCCCTTGAAATTGTCCTCCTTGCCAATCGGCAGAAATATGGGTGTCGCCTTTTTACCCAGACGGCTTTTGATACTCTCCACACTCGTAAAAAAATCAGCCCGCTCACGATCCATCCTGGTGATAAAAACGATACGGGGAAGTCTATACTCGTCTGAGTACTCCCATACCTTCTCCGTTTGAAATTCGACGCCGCCGACCGCATCGATGACGACAACAGCGCCATCGGCTACGCGGAGACAGTTCCTCGTATCATAGGAGAAATTGGAATCTCCCGGCGTATCGAGGATCGTTATTTTATACTTTTCCCATTCGAAGAAATTTGCCGCGGCACTGATGGAAATGCGCCGCTTCTGCTCCTCCGGTTCAAAATCCATTGATGAAGTTCCATCATCAACTCTCCCCTGCCTGTCCGTCTTACCGGTGATGAAAAGGAGGGACTCGCAGAGAGAGGTCTTGCCTGTTGCTCCGTGCCCCACAATTGCTATGTTTCTCAAAGAGTTAGGTTCGTATTTTGACATTGGAACTCCTTTCTGCAGTTACCGATCGCAATTGGTAAAGATGTTTGCGGTGTGTAGCGTATTCCCCCTTGCAAAGTCAAGTCAATTTTCTAAAACAAGAATAAACTTTGCTTGACATTTGGCATGATTGTGTTAGTTATACACTCCCGGTTTGTCGTGAGGATATGCGAAAGGAATAGAGATGCCTAGGAATTTTTATACCTTCCTGATAATCCCCAAGAGAAAAAGTTCAGCGAAGAGATTGACCCTTTCAAACAAGGCTTTGAAAGGCATTGCGTTTTGTATGATGGCTGTTATTCTGGCATGCATGTATGCGTATTACGATTACATCAAAATAAAGAGGGACAAGATTGAGCTGGAACGTTTGAGAAGACAAACAAGGGAACAAAAAGTTCAGATCGACGACCTGGCGGAGAAGGTGAACAATTTTACCTTGAAGATGGAAGAACTCAGTCAGCTCGATAAGAATATCAGAGCCATGGCCAACGTCGAAGAGAAACGCTATAAGGGGCAGGTACTCGGCACCGGAGGCTCAATAAGCGACGAAACAATAAAACCGCACGCCGAAACTGACCAGCGGATAGTCATCGCCAAGATCGATCAGAATGTCGAGCAACTGTCTAAAGACGCGGTCGAACAGAAGAACAGTTTCCATGAGTTGTTCAAATTTCTTAAGAAACAGAAGTCCATACTCGCTGCGACGCCGTCGATTTGGCCAGTTCATGGCTGGGTTACATCGGAGTTTGGGTTCAGATCATCACCGATTGGCGAAGGCAGAGAATTTCACAAAGGAATTGATATTGCAACGCGAATAGGCGTGGAGGTGGTGGCGCCTGCTGATGGTTTGGTTTGCGAGATAGCTTATGATCGGGACGTGGGACACATGGTTAAGATAAATCATGGATACGGGATGACGAGTTGGTACGGTCACCTCTTGAGAACTGCCGTCAAGCAGGGGAATATGGTCAAGAGGGGAGACATCCTCGGTTATGTCGGGAATTCCGGACGAAGTACAGGCTCGCATCTCCATTACAGCGTAATACTAAACGGCATTCCCGTTAATCCGAGAAAATATTTGAATTAGATTTGCCCGCCCGCAGGTATTATGCGGGACGGATCGTTATTTGTTATCTAACAGCCGGGTTTGATACCGGTTTTTTTTTGAGAGGGTGATCTATGCTGGGGTCTTTACTGGGAAAGGTAATTGGCAGCAAGAATGATCGGGAATTGAAGCGGCTGTCTTTTATCCTTGATGAAGTAAATGATCTTGAGCCTGCCATGATGGGCTTAAGTGACGGGGAACTGAAGGCGAAGACGCCATATTTTAAGGAGCGGCTTGCCGGTGGTGCGGAACTCGACGATATCCTGACGGAGGCCTTTGCCGTTGCAAGGGAAGCAGGGAGAAGAACGTTGCTGATGAGGCCTTTTGACGTTCAGGTTATCGGAGGCCTCGTCCTCCACGAAGGGAGGATTGCAGAGATGAAGACCGGAGAAGGCAAGACCTTGGCAGCTACCATGCCCCTCTATCTGAACGCCCTTTCCGGGGAAGGTTGCCATCTGGTGACTGTAAATGACTATCTGGCAAAGAGGGATGCGGAGTGGATGGGGCCTATATATAAATTCCTCGGCCTCACCGTCGGTGTCATCGTTCATGGTATGGATGATCCTGAAAGAAGGATGGCATACAATGCCGATATCACCTATGGCACGAACAATGAGTTCGGTTTTGATTACCTGCGTGATAATATGAAGTTCAGCCTTGAGGATTACGTTCAGAGGGACTTCAATTATGCAATCGTCGATGAGGTGGACAGCATCCTCATCGATGAAGCGAGAACACCTCTGATAATATCAGGCCCGTCGGAGGAATCTACCGATAAGTACTACAAGATCAATCAGGTAATACCCAGATTGAGAAGGGACAAGGACTACACTATTGACGAAAAAAGCCGGACCGTCGTGCTTACGGAGGAAGGCGTCGCCAAGGTCGAAGGTTACCTTAAGGTACAGAACCTCTTTGAGCCCAAGAACATAGAGCTTCTTCACCACGTAAATCAGGCATTGAAGGCCCACACGCTCTTCAAGCGCGATGTTGACTATCTGGTCAAAGACGGTCAGGTTATCATCGTTGATGAGTTTACAGGCAGGGTAATGCCGGGAAGAAGATACAGTGATGGTTTGCATCAGGCTTTGGAAGCAAAAGAGAAGGTTAACATAGAGAGAGAAAATCAGACACTCGCATCAATAACATTCCAGAATTACTTTAGGATGTACAAGAAACTGGCGGGAATGACAGGCACGGCAGATACGGAGGCAGCCGAATTCAATAAGATCTATAACCTCGATGTTTGCGTGGTTCCAACCAATATGCCCATGATCAGACTGGATAACTCTGATGTGATTTACAAGACTGAGGCGGAAAAATTCAATGCAGTGATAGAGGAGATCAAGGAACTGCACACGCAAAAAAGGCCCGTTCTGGTAGGCACAATATCCATCGTAAAGTCCGAACTCCTGAGTAAATATCTTTCGCGCACCGGTATCAAGCACCACGTCCTGAACGCTAAGCATCACGAGAAGGAAGCGGAGATCATTGCTCAGGCTGGACAGCCGGGCATGGTAACCATATCAACCAATATGGCGGGCCGCGGAACCGACATAAAGCTCGGCGAAGGCGTCGCCGAGGTGGGTGGACTCCACATCCTCGGGACGGAAAGGCATGAGAGCCGACGCATCGACAATCAGCTCAGGGGCAGGTCGGGGCGCCAGGGGGATTTGGGGTCTTCGCGCTTTTATCTTTCCCTCGAGGATGATCTTCTGCGCATCTTTGGTGCAGAGAGAATCTCATCCATAATGGACCGGATCGGCATGGAAGAGAATCAGCCGATTGAACACAAGCTGATTTCGAGGGCTATAGAAAATGCGCAAAAACGGGTCGAGGCTCATAATTTTGATATCCGCAAGCACCTGCTGGAATTTGACGATGTAATGAACAGGCAGAGACAGGTGATTTACGAACAGCGCAAGAGGGTGCTCAAGGGAGAGGATCTTTGGTCAGATGTGGAGGAGATGGTGGAAGAACTCGTCGGCGAAATAGTCTTGCAGTATGTGGACGAGAAATCCCATCCGGAGGAATGGAATCTGAGGGGATTGGACGATGTAGTTTTCAAGCAATTCTCTTTGCGATTGAACCTCAGTGAGACGGGAAGAGATCTCAGCAGGGACGCGATTGAAGACATGGTCATTGAAGCTGCGAAAGACCTGCTGAAGAAAAAAGAAGAGGAATACGGCAAACCGCTCATGGATTATCTCATGAAGGTAATCATGTTGCAATCTATTGATACTCACTGGAAAGATCATCTCTTGAGCATGGATCACTTAAAGGAAGGCATCGGCCTCAGGGGCTATGGACAAAAGGATCCTGTCCGTGAATACCAGAAAGAGGGCTATGAAATGTTCATGGAAATGATCCACCGCGTCAAAGAGGATACAATCGAAAAACTCTGCATCGTCAGAATCCAGAGGGAAGAAGAGATCGAAGAGATGCGGGAAGAGGCCAGTCAGGATTATATCATGAGCCGGGGAGAGCAAACGCCAGAGACTTCTACGGTGAAGAGGGAAGCGAAGAAGGTGGGGAGAAACGATCCCTGTCCGTGCGGCAGCGGGAAGAAATATAAGAAGTGCTGTGGACGGTAATAGAGATAGAGAGCTGACGGAATAGAATGTTTTTTGCGAGACCTCTCGCATAAGGTGGTTTATGACCTGTAGAGAGTCGGAGACATACGCCGTTTCGGGTTTTCTGGCAAACGGTATTCATGCGGGCATCAAGGAAAACGGCATTAAGGACCTTGCACTGATTTTTTCCGTTGTGCCAGCTCGGGCAGCGGCCGTATTTACGAGAAATTGCTTTAAGGCGGCGCCGGTTCTCCTTGATATGCAAAGGATAAAATCGGGTAGAGCGCAGGCGATTCTGGCAAATAGCGGCAATGCCAATGCAGCCACAGGTGAGGCGGGATATACTGACGCCGTGGAGATATCGCGATGCGCTTCCGATAAGCTGAATATCGCCGATGATCTCGTCTTGGTGGCATCTACGGGAATAATCGGACACAGGCCTCCCGTAAGGAATATCAAAGAAGGCATGGAAGGGCTCGTGCGCGGGGCTCATCCGAACGGCATTCCTGCGGCCGCACAGGCAATCATGACGACGGATAAATTCCCAAAAATCTCTTGCAGGAAGGATGTGATCGGTGGAAGAGAAGTGTCTGTGTGTGGTATTGCGAAAGGAGCAGGCATGATAGAGCCCCATATGGCGACCATGCTTGCATTTGCCATGACTGATCTGGACATCGATTTTCATACCCTAAATGCTGTTTTTAAACAGGTGGTAGACAGGAGCTTTAATGCAATCACGGTTGACGGATGCATGAGCACGAATGATACGGCGATAATCATGGCAAACGGCATGGCCGGAAACAAGCAACTGAAGCGACATTCGAATAGTTTGTCTTTGTTTAAAGAGATGCTGTTTGGCGTGATGTCTGATCTGTCTGACGCCATCGTCAGGGACGGCGAAGGGGCGACTAAATTTATAGAAATAATCGTTGAGGAAGCGGATTCTATAGGAGACGCAAGAAAGGTTGCCAATGCCGTAGCCAACTCAAACCTGGTCAAAACCGCGTTCTACGGTTGCGACCCCAACTGGGGAAGGGTAATAGCGGCTGCCGGCTCGACAGGCATTAATCTTCCCGCTGCCGACGTTAAACTATACTTTGAAGAAGTTCCGGTATTTGCTCATGGTAAGGGCATAGATGGCCATGACAAAGAGCTCGCAGAAATCATGTCCAGAAGCAATATAAAAGTCTTCTTGAAACTCGGAATGGGCAATAAATCATACAGAATATGCACGTCCGATCTCACCTTGGACTACATCAAGATTAACGCCCAATATCATACTTAACTCTGTGAGACACTTGACTGTCTATAGATCGCAAAAAGCCTTGCGTTGCGTATCCGTCCTCTCTTGTATTTGCCTTTTTTAGCTTGCTAAATTAGAATCTTTGTGCTAAATATCTAAGGATTTCCCACATCCTTTGATTGCCGGAGCGTTGCTTTTCTCATTAGAAGAGTTCTCCGTGCAAAGTGAGAGGGATGGCGGTAAAAAAACACAAGGAGTTGCAAAATGGCAAACATATCAATGAAATTGTTACTTGAAGCGGGAGTTCATTTCGGTCATCAGACCAACAAGTGGAATCCAAAGATGAAGCCCTACATATTTGGGGCGAGAAACGGCATTTACATCATAGACCTCCAGCAGACGGTGGGGATGTTCCAGGCTGCATATGACTTTGTAGTGAATATGGTGGCAGCGGGCGGAGAGCTTCTCTTTGTAGGAACAAAGAAGCAATCTCAGGAAGCTGTCAAAGAGGAGTCCGAGCGATGTGGGATGCCTTACGTCAATCAGAGATGGCTGGGCGGGATGCTGACGAATTTTAATACCATCAATAAGAGGATCGAGAGACTAAACCTGCTCGAGAAGATGTTTTCCGATGACAGTGTCAAGGCATTTCCGAAAAAAGAGATAATGAAGCTGCAAAAGGAGATGAACAAGCTTGAGAAAGTCCTCGGCGGCATAAAAATAATTAAACGTGTCCCCGGAGGTTTGTTTATCGTTGATCCCAAACGCGAGAGCATTGCCGTCAAAGAGGCGCAAAAATTGAAAATTCCTATTGTAGCTATAGTTGATACGAACTGCGATCCGGACGATATTGATTATATTATACCGGGTAACGATGATGCAATTAGGGCGATCAAGCTTTTCTCTTCGAGAATTTGCGATGCGGTAATCGAGGGCAAGAGGAGGTTCGAGGAGCATGTACAGGCCGACTCCGACAAGGAAGCAGCAGCCCTGGCCCCTGAGAAAGGCGAAGATGTGGAAACGGATGTCCCTGAGTCTATCGAGACAAAGGGTGGGGTAACTGATTTGGAAGAAGACCTTGAAACAGATAAAGCGCGTCAATGAAAGCGAGAAATTTGACGGGAGGTAGAATAAATTGAGCATTACATCATCCATGGTTAAAGAGCTGAGGGAAAAAACAGGCGCCGGTATGATGGATTGCAAGGAAGCTCTGACGGTGTCCGGAGGAGATTTCGAAAAAGCAATCGATCATTTGCGTAAGAAGGGCATGTCTGCCGCGACGAAAAGATCGTCAAAGGCGGCAAAAGATGGAGTCGTTGCCTCATATATCCATATGGGTGGGAAGATAGGCGTCCTGGTAGAGCTTAATTGCGAAACGGACTTTGTTGCCAAGACAGATGATTTTCGACTCTTGGCGAAAGAATTGACTATGCACATAGCTGCGGCGAACCCCAGGTATCTGAAGTCGGAAGATATACCTGCCGATGTTCTGGAACGCGAGAAGGAGATTTACAGAAGCCAGGCTATGGCGGAAAAGAAACCGGAGAAGATATGGGACAAGATCATAGAGGGCAAACTTAAGAAGTATTATGAAGACGTCTGCCTTCTGGATCAGAAATTTATAAAAGACACGGCCATTACCGTTGGGACGCTGGTCAGTAATATGATCGCCAAGACGGGTGAGAATATTGTTATCAGAAGATTCATGAGGTTCCAGCTGGGCGCCGAGTGAAGAAAAGATGATGGATAAGCCTGTCTATAAAAGAGTTCTCCTGAAACTGAGTGGCGAAGTCCTTATGGGAAAAGGCTCCTATGGGATAGACTTTGATGCCGTATCGGGCATTGCGGGAGAAATCAGGGATGTTGCAAGGCTTGGCGTCGAGATAGGCGTCGTAGTAGGCGGCGGCAATATTTTACGCGGGTTTGAAGCCAATGAGATGGGTATGGATAGAACATCCGCGGATTACATGGGCATGCTCGCCACCGTGATAAACAGCCTTGCACTGCAGAGCGCTCTTGAACGACTTGATGTTGTAACACGAGTCCAAACTGCAATTGAAATGAAACAGGTTGCGGAGCCATTTATTCAAAGGCGGGCTGTGCGTCATCTCGAAAAAGGAAGGGTCGTTATATTTGCAGGCGGCACAGGGAACCCCTATTTCACAACGGATACTGCTGCTTCTTTAAGGGCTGTAGAGATTAAGGCCGACGTTATTCTGAAAGCAACGAAAGTAGACGGGGTCTATGATAAAGATCCTGTTAAATGCAGCGATGCAAGGATGTTTACCGAGATATCCTATAATGACATATTGACGAGACATTTGAGGGTTATGGATGCAACGGCGATTTCTTTGTGCAGAGAGAACAATCTTCCCATCATCGTTTTTAATCTGCAGAAGAAGGGCAATATCAGGCGCGTCATATGCGGCAGAGATATGGGGACGAGAGTAAGAGGTTGACATGAAGGATCTGGTTTTTGACGAATTGAAGGATAATATGGAGAAAGCGATTCACGCTTTTGAGAAGTCCTTGAATAAAGTGAGGACAGGGAGGGCGTCGCTGTCGCTTCTCGACGGCATTAAAGTGGACTATTATGGCGTCCCCACACCGCTCAACCAAGTCGCTACACTCTCCATACCCGAGAGCCGCCTTATGGTCATATCGCCCTGGGATAACAGCGTCATTGGAAACATAGAAAAAGCTATACAGAAATCCGATCTTGGCTTGATGCCGGTAAATGACGGAAAAGTGATACGCCTTTCAATTCCGCCACTTACCGAAGAGCGTAGAAAGGAACTGGTTAAGACCGTCAAAAGGATCGCCGAAGAGTGCAAGATAAATCAGAGAAATGTCAGAAGGGATGCAAATGACCAGCTAAAAACACTTAAGAAGGACAGTGACATTTCTGAAGATGATTTCTATCTGTATCAAGAGGAAGTTCAGGAAATAACGGATAAGTATATTAAGAAAACCGATGGTATACTCGCTGCCAAAGAAAAAGAAATCATGGAAATATAAGTTTATTGCGATGAACAACAGATATTGGGGAGCCTTTGTGCTCCTTCTTTGTTTCGGAAATGATGTAAATTATACTTGCCAGGCTGTCGTCGCTGATTTTATACAGATTTTCTAACTCTCCCAATTTTTTGCATGTCTTGAACTTTATCCTTGATTGTGTTACTGGGACGACGTATTAACTATCCGCAGATATTGTAAGAAGAGCATTTCATCCGATGAAAAAGATTGACCACAGCAAACTGCCACAACACATCGCCATAATCATGGACGGTAACGGCAGATGGGCAGAAAAGCACGCCTTCGGAAGGATAACCGGTCATAAGAGAGGTGCCAAGTCTGTAAAGATTGTGGTAAAGGCCTGCCGGGAGATCGGTATAAAATATCTTACCTTGTATGCTTTTTCTGTGGAAAATTGGCTTCGTCCCCGGGAAGAGGTCGATGCACTGATGGATTTATTGGATAAGTTTCTGCGATCGGAGCTTGACGAGATGCTGCGCAATGGCGTCCGATTGGTAACCATCGGTGATATCGGGTCATTGAGCGGACCCGTAAGAAATATGCTTGAGGAGGCAATTGATAGGACGGCTCATAACGACGGGATGGTTCTCAATCTGGCCCTGAGCTATGGTGGACGTGATGAAATCGTTGCGGCAGCGAAAGACATAATAAAAGACTGTCAGGACGGCAAGATCACTCCTGAAGATCTAACGAAAGCATTGTTCTCTGCGTATCTGTATACGGCTGATATTCCTGATCCGGACCTGCTTATAAGAACGAGCGGCGAATACAGGTTGAGCAATTTTTTATTGTGGCAGTCAGCTTATACGGAATTTTATTTTTCTGATGTTCTTTGGCCTGATTTTCGGAGGACGCATCTCATCGAGGCAATTGCCGAGTTTCAGCGGAGGGAGAGGAGATTCGGACTGACGAGTAACCAGTTGCACAGGGACGGAACATATACAGGATGACTTCCCATATAAAAAGATGGATATCCGGGGTTATAGCTGTACCCATACTCTTTGCCATTATATTCTATGGTTCGGAGGCCGTCTTTTCCGCATTCATCATAATTGTTATTTTTGGAGCCGTAATCGAGTATAACAGAATGGTGTTTAATGGGGGATTCATCAGGGAGAAATCGCAGGCACTGATTATCGCCGTATTAATTCCTCTTGCCGCTTTTTCAGGTGATTTACATATTGTGCTCGCTGTCATTGCCTTTTCCATGCTGAGCGTCTTTTCTCTGTCCCTCCTCGGCGTGAACGAGCATGCTATCGATACGGTTTCAGTCAGTAAGCTCGTATTCGGCTTTATCTATATACCTTTTATGCTGTCGCATTTCATTCTGCTGAGGCATTCCGCAGATGGCATGATGTGGATTTTCTTTATTTTGGTTTTGGCTTTTTCCGGGGATATAGCGGCATTTTACGTAGGCAGAAGCGTAGGAAAGAGAAAACTGATACCGCTGGTGAGTCCCGGCAAAACTGTGGAGGGAACGGCGGGATTGCTCACAGGAAGCGTCATGGGCTGCATATTGTTTCAGCAATTTTTTCTTCCCGGGCTTCCGGTTATTCATGCCGCAGCGCTGGGATTTTCAGGAGGCATAGTGGGACAACTGGGCGACCTTTGTGAGTCGGTCATCAAGAGAGCTTCCGGGGTAAAGGATTCCGGTTCCCTTGTTCTCGGGCATGGAGGCTTGCTCGATCGGCTGGATTGTTTAATTTTCATTGCACCCTACGTTTACTATTATAGATTATTTTTGACGGCATCATAGGAAGTATCCTTTTCTCTTGCAATGTAAGCCATTATTCTTACATTCATGGGTCTTAAAAGCATGAAGAATATATCCATACTGGGTTCGACGGGTTCCATAGGAGTTAATGCCCTGGACGTCATATGGAAGAATCCTGATAGATTTCGTGTTGTCGCTCTCGCGGCACATAGAAATGTGACTCTGCTTGCGGAGCAAATTCAGAGATTCAAGCCGAAGGTAGTCTCGGTCATTGACGAAAAGCATGCCGCGAAACTAAAGAATAGCATAAAGTCTGCGAGGGGAATTGAGATTCTGCAAGGTGAAGGCGGTTACCGGGAAGTCGCATGCGTGAAGGAAGCAGACATGGTTGTATCGGCCATGGTGGGTTCCGCAGGCCTCATACCGACTATGGAAGCCATTGAAGCAGGGAAAGACATCGCCCTCGCCAATAAGGAAGTGATGGTCATGGCGGGCTCCCTTGTTGTAGAAAGGGCACGTAAGAAGGGCGTGAAGATCTTGCCGATAGATAGCGAGCATAGTGCAATCTTTCAATGCATCGAGGGCCGCACAGGCTCTGATATCAGAAGAATTATTCTGACTGCGTCGGGTGGTCCGTTCTACCATCTATCGAAGGAAGAACTTGCAGACGTGAAACCCCAAGACGCGTTGAAGCATCCCTCCTGGCAGATGGGACGAAAGGTAACAGTGGATTCGGCTTCCATGATGAACAAGGGCCTTGAGGTAATCGAGGCGCGTTGGTTATTTTCCGTTGACATTGACCGTATTGAGGTCCACATTCATCCCCAGAGCATTATCCATTCCATGGTAGAATACTGTGACGGATCGGTGATAGCCCAACTGAGCGTGCCGGATATGCGCATTCCCATAGCCTATGCCCTGTCTTTCCCGGAGAGACTTGCCGGCCCCGAGCATTTTCTTGATTTGTTCAAGATTGGAGTCTTCGAATTCTTCAGGCCCGATATGGAAAAGTTCCCTAATTTGAGGCTTGCCTATGAAGCAGGAAGAGCAGGGGGCACGATGCCCGCTGTCCTGAATGCCGCCAACGAGGTAGCAGTGCAGGCGTTTCTGGAGAACTCCCTAAGGTTTACAGATATAGGTGATGTAGTGAAAGAGGCGCTTTCCTGTCATCAGCGGAAAGAGAGTCCCGGCTTGGGAGAGATAATGGAAGCGGATCTATGGGCCAGAGATATTGCGAAAAAAAACATTGAGAGGATAAAAGTTCTATCGTGATTGGCATAAGCATTATTTCCGTTATTATTCTGTTGGGCATTCTTATTTTTGCCCACGAGTTTGGCCATTTTCTGGTGGCTAAATATTCGGGTGTCGGTGTATTGAAATTTTCTCTTGGCTTCGGACCCAAGTTGGTGGGGAAAAAGATAGGGGAGACCGAGTACCGCATTTCATGGGTGCCTCTCGGCGGCTACGTTAAGCTCCTGGGAGAGACGGAGAACGAGGAACTCGCGGAGGAAGATAAAAATAGGTCTTTTTTCAAACAGCCGGTTTGGAAAAGAGCGTCAATCGTTGCTGCAGGGCCCATCTTCAATTTTCTCCTCGCCATCGTAATTTTCACTATTGTTTATATGGTTGGCGTTCCGACCCTGACTACCTATATAAGCGGGGTGGCGGAAGGTTCTCCGGCCTTTGAAGCCGGGATCAGGGAGGGCGACGTAATTGCCGCCATCGACGGTAAAGAAATCACGCGGTGGGAGGAAATTAAGGAAAGTATCAGTAAGAGCGATGGCAGCGAGTTGCGAATCACAATAACGAGAGGCGGACAATCGATTAATGTTCCCTTAAAACCGAGGTTGTATAAGGAAAAGAATATTTTCGGTGAAGAAATCGATTCTTACAAAATGGGTGTAAGTCCATCATTGGAACACACTGTCGTGGAGAGGATGAACCCATTTAGCGCCTTTTGGACCAGTCTTAAACAGACTTGGTTTATAAGTAAATTGACTGTGCTGAGTATCGTTAAGATCTTTGAAGGTGTCGTTTCTCCGAAAACCCTTGGCGGCCCCATTATGATTGCGCAAATTGCGGGGGCCCAGGTCAAGGAGGGCATCGTCCCATTCGTGCTGTTTATGGCCTTGCTGAGCATAAACCTTGCTATCCTGAATCTCTTGCCCATTCCCATTCTTGACGGCGGTCATCTACTCTTTTTTCTTGCAGAAGCCGTAACGGGTCGGGAAATTAATATTAAATGGAGAGAGATGGGCCAGCAGGTCGGCCTCGTCATTCTTATTGCGCTCATGATTTTCGTTTTCATCATGGACATAGAAAGACTCAACATTAAGTGGTTTGATGACTTTAACAGGTTTTTCACGCGGTAGATATGTTAATTTTAGCAATTGATACCTCTGCGAAGAGCGCCAGTATCGCACTTCTCCGGGACGGCGATATACTGTCCGAAATCCTCATCAACCTAGATGTGAATCACTCCGTAGTCTTGCTGCCTGCTTTAGACGATTTACTGAAACTTTCGCGCATAGAACCGGGAGAGATAGATCTCTTTGCGTGCACTATGGGACCCGGTTCATTTACGGGGCTGCGCGTGGGCGCGAGTACCGTAAAAGGACTCGCCTTGGCAGAAGGCAGGCCGATTGCAGGTGTATCGACACTGGAGGCCCTAGTATGCAATATCATAGGCCCGGAAATCGTAGTCTGTCCTATGCTCGACGCAAGGAAAGACCAGGTATATACGGCCCTCTACAAGACCGGATGGGATTATGCATTGGATATAATAGAAACGGAGAGAGTGACTGACGTACGTGGATTCTTGCGGTGCATTGACGAAGAGGTTATATTCGTAGGTGATGGCGCTCTAAAATACGCAGGTGTTATCCGCGAGATGCTGCCGGGGAAATCCTATTTTGCGTCCGGCTGCCATCAGCATGTGAGAGCGGCGGTCGTCGGTGCACTAGGCAGGAGAAAATATCTTGAAGGAGACATTCTGGATTCTGTCACTTTTGCGCCCGCGTATCTTCGCGCGTCGGAAGCGGAAATGAAGCGTTTCTCACGATAAATATCTGCGGGACGGGCGAAGATTTGCCCTCATCGCGGAATATCAAATATTGACAAGAATTGTTGATTAATATAAGAATACTGCGCAGGAGGTAACGTGCATGGAAAAGGCCGATGAGCTCTTGATCAAGAAATATATTAATCAGGATGAGGATCTGAAGAGCTATGTTGAGGATCACAAAAAACTCGAAGCGGATCTCGAGAATTTTAACAAGCGTATCTATCTGACGGCAGAAGAAGAGATTGAGAAGAAGAACCTGCAGAAGAAGAAGCTTCGCGGAAAGGAGCAGATCTACAGAATCCTTGCTAAATACCGTTGTCAGGCACAGGAAGCATCAGATTACGGCCCCTCACGGGATTATTAATGTTGTGCGATATAATCAATGAATCATAAGAGTATCATAGTCCGTGAGGGTCTTCCCTTCATCATACCACTTGGTATTTGCACTTTAATTTTTTCCATTTTCGGTATAATCTGGGTGGCGTCGATATTCTTCATCACCACTTGCTTTGTTGCCTGGTTTTTCAGGAATCCGGAGCGTGCGCTTCCTGACGGCGAGAAAGCTGTGGTATCTCCGGCGGATGGCAAGGTTATAAAAATAGAAAACATCGTGGAGAGCGATTTTCTCAAAGGTCGGGCACAGAAGATAAGCGTATTTATGAACGTGTTTGACGTTCATGTTAACCGCATACCCTATTCGGGCACAGTGAGCGCAACAAAATATAGTAAAGGAGAATTTTTTTCTGCTAATCTCGACAAGGCATCGGATCTGAACGAAAGAAATTCGATTCTTATTAGAACCGATGACGGCAATAAGATTTTAACGGTGCAGATAGCGGGATTGATAGCGAGGAGGATAGAGTGTTGGATCAAGGAAGGAATGCAAGTGTGCAAGGGTGAGAGATTCGGCCTCATCCGATTCGGCTCGCGTCTGGAAGTCTTTCTGCCTCCCGATGCGATGATATCCGTGACAGTGGGTGACAGAGTGAGGGCGGGAGAGACACTTATGGGATGGCTAAAATGAAAAAGAATGCCACATTTAAGAGAGAGCGTGTAAGAAGAGGCATATATCTACTACCCAACCTTTTTACGACGGGAAGCCTTTTTTGCGGATTCTATTCCGTTGTCGCGTCCATGAAAGGCGATTTTTGGATTGCTGCAGCGCCCATCTTAATGGCGTTTGTCTTGGACGGCCTGGACGGCAGAATAGCGAGGATGACGAACACGACAAGCAAATTCGGTTCGGAATACGACTCTCTGTCGGACTTGGTAGCCTTCGGTGTTGCTCCATCCATTCTCGCATACTCCTGGGCGCTTTCGATATACGGTAAATGGGGATGGCTTGCATCATTCCTCTTCGTTGTTTGCGGCGCATTGCGGCTGGCAAGGTTCAACATTCAGATAGGCTTGGTTGAAAGCAAGGTTTTCAACGGATTACCGATACCGGGAGCTGCGGCAGTTGTTGCAACTGGGGTGTTGCTTTATTACTATCTGGGGGGGGAGGGGAGATTCAACGATCTGACTATTTTGATAGGCGTCGTCATTCTATCACTGCTGATGGTGAGCAGTATAAAGTATTACAGCTTCAAGGACCTCAATTTCTTTTCCAGAAAGCCTTTCATGTCTTTTGTTTTGATTGTATTTATTTTGATTATAGTCATCGCAGAGCCGCAGATCATGCTGTTTACCTTTGCCTTCGGTTACAGTCTATCCGGTCCGACGTGGGCTCTTGTCAAAGTCTGTAAGAAGGCATATACGGAATGGAAGGCCAGAGGGGTGCGGATGCACACGAAACGTGCACTGAAACGGTAGGGATAGAGGGAATGAAAACCATGAGACGCGCTGCCTCTATTTGGAACGAATCATTAAAGCAGGTGTCTTTTTTACGTGCAGGTGTTTGAGACAAATTATGAAGAAGAATAAATCTGTGAAGTCGTATAATGTCGCCGTAGTTGGTGCTACGGGTGTCGTAGGCAACGAGATGGTCAGGATCCTGGAAGAACGTGAATTCCCCGTTCGTAATTTGACGCTGCTGGCGTCAGAACGTTCGGTTGGGAAGAAGCTGAGATTCAGAGGGAAGTCTATCCCAGTTCATGTGTTGAATGAAAAATCGTTCTCAGGAATTGATATCGGGCTTTTCTCAGCCGGCGGAGGCATTTCTGAGCGCTTTGCCCCCATCGCCTCAGCATCAGGATGTGTTGTGATTGACAATACAAGTGCATTCAGGATGGCGCCTGATATTCCCTTGATAGTTCCGGAAGTTAATCCAAAAGCAATTGGCATGTATAAAAAAAGAGGAATAATTGCTAATCCAAATTGCTCGACCATCCAGATGGTTCTGGTTCTCAAGCCGATTCACGATGCTGCCAGAATTAAGAGGGTTGTGGTTTCTACATATCAGGCCGTCTCCGGGACAGGCAAGGAGGCCATAGAAGAGTTGATCACACAGACAAAGGCTCTCTTGGTCGGCCGGAAAGCCGCGGTTAAGGTCTATCCTCATAGAATAGCATTTAACTGTCTTCCTCATATCGACATATTTCTGGCTAACGGCTATTCGAAAGAGGAAATGAAAATGGTGAATGAAACAAAGAAAATTCTTGGCGATCAGACAATTGCCGTGACGGCTACGACAGTGAGAGTTCCCGTACTCTTCGGACATTCGGAGTCTGTCAATATCGAGACAGAAAGAAAAATTAGCGCCAAAGAAGTGAGGAGAATCCTTTCGCATGCCCCTGGCGTGAAAGTAGTAGATGATCTCAAGAGGAATAAGTATCCTCTGGCGATAGACGCGGCAGGCAAGGATGATACGTTTGTGGGCAGGATCAGAGAAGACGAGTCCATAAAGAAAGGCATCAATATGTGGATTGTATCCGACAATCTAAGGAAGGGTGCCGCATTGAATGCCGTTCAGGTAGCAGAGCTTCTTGTCAGAGACTACCTATGAGAATAATCGGAGGTGATGCAAAGGGTAGGACCATCTATTCACCAAAGCAGAGTCAAATTAGGCCCACCTCCGACGGTATCAAGGAATCGCTTTTCAATATTCTTCATGAAACCTCCGGGGAGTCTTTCGTTGATCTTTTTGCAGGCTGTGGCAGTGTGGGACTCGAGGCATTAAGCCGCGGAGCTGCGACGGTGGTTTTTGTGGAAAAGAATGCCGCTATGGTTAATGCCATTAAGAGGAATCTCCGCGAATTATCCTTAGGTGGAGAGTATGAAATCCTGGCAATGGAAGCTGCAAAAGCCATACGGAAACTTCAAAACAGAGGTGAAAGTGTTGATATTATCTTTGCCGATCCACCATATGAGAGAGGTTTCGTCAGGGAGATATTCCGCAGTCTCAGAGACGGGAATATCCTCAGTGAAGATGGTGTCCTCATAATCCAGCATTCCTTAAGAGAGAATGTGGATGCGCAACATACCGGTGATTTCATATTGACAGACCGGAGAAGATATGGTGATACACATCTGTCTTTTTTAAAAATAAGGAAAAAGGAATAAGGGAACACATATGGGGAAAATCGCTGTCTATCCTGGTTCATTTGATCCCATCACGAACGGCCATCTTGACCTCATAAAAAGGGGGTTGAAGATTTTCGAGGAGATTATTGTCCTCGTAGCTTATAACCCGAACAAAGCATCTTATCTCTTCTCTGTTGAGGAGAGGGTGGAATTGATCAAAGAGGCGGCAAAGGACTGTAAAGGCGTCAAGGTTGCGTGCTTCGAGGGACTGCTCGTTGACTATGTCAAGAAAATCGGTGCGAATATTATCTTGAGGGGACTCCGGGCCCTCTCTGATTTTGAGTACGAATTTCAGCTGACTCTCATAAATCGGAGACTCAACAGGGATGTCGAGACGGTTTTCCTTATGACCAGTAATGAGTGGTTCTTTACAAGTTCGCAGATCATTAAAGAGGCGGCGAGTCTGGGAGCCCCCGTTGAAGGA
Organism: uncultured delta proteobacterium; assembly: GCA_963729715.1. Classification (GTDB taxonomy): domain Bacteria; phylum Desulfobacterota; class Syntrophia; order Syntrophales; family UBA2185; genus Fen-1135. Next base: position 461,112 of record CAVSPA010000004.1, on the reverse strand, counting down.
CTGGTGCCGGATATCGTGTGCCGTAAGATAAGAGAGAAATTCGGAAGGTAAGTTGGACAAATGGTGAAACTGGCAGCAAGGATATCCACAATAAAACCGTCACCGACGCTGGCAATTACCGCCAAAGCCAATGCACTCAAGGCTGAAGGCAGGGATATAATCGGCTTTGGTGCGGGAGAACCTGATTTTGATACCCCGGACAATATCAAGATGGCAGCCGTGAAGGCCATAGAAAAGGGGTTTACCAAATATACGCCCGTTTGCGGGATAGTCGAATTAAAGGATGCGATCATCGGAAAGTTGCTGCGGGACAATCAATTGACTTACAAGAGATCAGAAGTCGTCGTCTCCTGCGGTGCGAAGCACACTCTCTATAATCTGACTCAGGTAATTTTTCAGGAAGGCGATGAAGTTATTATTCCCTCTCCTTACTGGGTTTCGTATCTGGATATGGTCTTACTCTCAGGTGCGAAGCCCGTCGTTCTTAAGACGGCAGAGGTGCAGGGGTTTAAAATACTGCCGGAGGAGTTGCAAGGGGCGATCACCGCGCGTACGAAGGCTATTATCATGAACAGCCCGTCGAACCCGACCGGCGCGGTTTATACCGCGGCGGAGCTGGAGGCCCTCGCGGAGATATTGGTGGGCAAGGAGATACTCGTGATATCGGATGATATCTACGAGAAGATTCTTTACGATGGCAGCACGTTCGCGAATATAGCATCCGTTGATGAGGAGGTAAGGAAGAAGACAATTGTCGTCAATGGCGTTTCCAAGACCTATGCGATGACTGGCTGGCGAATCGGTTATGCCGCCGGCCCGGAAGAGATCATCGCAGCCGTCACAAAACTTCAGAGCCAGAATACGTCAAATCCGACTTCCATCTCGCAGTGGGCGGCTGTAGAGGCCCTGAATGGTAATCAGGAGAGCGTTCCTAAGATGGTTGAGGAATTCAGGAGGAGAAGAAACGTGATCGTGGAGATGCTAAATGCCGTCCCTGGCATCACTTGTATGCTCCCGCACGGGTCTTTCTATGTCTTTCCTGATGTTTCATCTCTGTTTGGAAGTTTGCATAGTGGAGGGATCATATCGAATTCGTCTGATTTTGCGGCATACCTTCTGGATGCGGCCGACGTTGCCGTGATTCCGGGCGTTGATTTCGGCAACGACAATCATATCCGTCTTTCGTATGCTACATCTTTGAAGAATATTGAGGAAGGACTGAAACGAATTAGCAGTGCCGTCAAAAGACTTTCATAAGAAAGTCGCCACACACCCTATTCATTTCCGCCGACGTTAATCCCGCAATAAGGCATGCCTTATAGTCGAGGCGTGCTTGCCTTTCGTTAACAATAATATTATCATGAAATGAAGTCCTCATTCGCCTCAGATGCGCTTCTGAAAGAGACAGGGTTACAATGTACGGAGATTACTTTCACTAAGGCGCCGAAAATAGAAGGAGTAACGATTGATTGCGAGAGTATCTTCATGCTATATTGCTGTCGAGGTTGAAAAGACTTCTCCTCTGACTAATGATTTACCCCGCCCTAATATGCGTGGACGAACAGGTGGTGCAATTTTTTGGAAACTTCAATAAAAAGAAAGAGAACGATGCCCGTTTTTCTCGGCAGAGTCCAGATTGGCGGAAATGCCCCGATTGCAGTTCAGTCAATGACGTCTACGGATACGAGAAACGTCAGGGCCACAGTGCGGCAGATCAGAAAACTCGAGGAAGCGGGTTGTGAAATCGTTCGGGTCGCCGTTCCGGATAGAGTTGCTGCAGCGGCGCTATCGGGTATCAAGAGGCAGATCGCTATTCCCGTTATTGCCGATATTCATTTTAATTACCGCCTTGCGATAGAGGCGATAGGGAACGGAGTCGACGGAATAAGGATCAATCCGGGGAATATTGCCAAAGAAGAAATACTGAAGATCGTTGAAGCTGCAAAATCACGCGGGACCGTGATCCGCATAGGCGTCAACGCGGGTTCACTCGAAAAAGATTTACTGAAAAAGTACGGAGGTCCGAGTTCGTCCGCTCTGGTCGAGAGCGCCTTGAGAAGCGTTGCTGTCCTGGAGGATGCGGGTTGTGATTCGATAAAACTATCGGTTAAGGCGTCGGATGTAAATACAATGGTCGAGGCTTACCGGGAATTGTCCGGCAAGACGGATTATCCCCTTCACCTGGGCGTTACGGAAGCAGGAAGCATAGTCAATGCCGCTGTGAAGTCGGCCATCGGCATGGGCATCCTCCTCTATGCAGGTATAGGCGACACGATCAGGGTCTCCGTAACGGGAGATCCTGTCTCTGAAATCGGTGTTGCTTATGCAATCCTCAGGGCCATGGGACTCAGGAACGTGGGGCCGGATATCATATCGTGTCCTACCTGCGGCCGCTGCGAAATAGATCTTTTCGGGTTGACTCGGGAAGTTGAACGGAGACTGGCAGGTATGAAGACACATTTAAAGGTTGCTTTGATGGGATGCGTCGTAAACGGACCGGGAGAGGCGGCAGAAGCGGACGTGGGTATTGCCGGAGGCAAGGGATACGGGCTTCTTTTCAGGAAAGGTAAAGCAATAAGAAAAGTGAAGGAGAAGGAATTTGTAACAGCGCTTCTCGCTGAAATTGATTCCGTGGCAGCTGAAAGAAAGGAGATATGATGCGATATTCGGAGATGTTCTTGCCTACGGTGAGGGAAGTGCCTTCAGATGCGGAGATCATAAGCCATCAGCTTATGATAAGGGCGGGGATGATACGAAAGTTGACAAGCGGTATTTATACTTACCTTCCCTTGGGCTACCGGGTCATTCGCAAGCTGGAGCAAATAATACGCGAGGAGATGGACGGAGCGGGGGCGCAGGAGGTTTTCATGCCGACGGTGCAGCCCCGGGAGCTCTGGGAGGAATCCGGAAGGTGGAGCTTCTACGGCAAGGAACTTCTGCGGTTCAAGGACAGAAATGACAGAGATTGCTGTCTCGGTCCTACGCATGAGGAAGTTATCACCGATCTTGTCAGGAATGAAATCAAGACTTACAGACATCTCCCCAGGAACCTTTATCAGATTCAGACGAAATTCCGCGATGAGATACGGCCGAGGTTCGGAGTCATGCGATGCAGGGAGTTCGGAATGAAGGATGCCTACAGCTTCGATGCTGATGAGAAAGGGGCGGAGATAAGTTATCAAAAAATGTTCGATGCCTATACGGAGATATTCAAGAGATGCGGTCTCGAATTCCGGGCCGTGGAGGCCGATACGGGCAGTATCGGTGGAAGCTTTTCCCATGAATTTATGGTGATGGCCGCAACCGGCGAGGATTCTCTCGTCATCTGCAGTAATTGCGAGTATGCAGCGAATCTGGAAAAGGCGGAAATTGCAGCACCGGAAATTCACCTGGAACATAAAAAAGATATGCTTCCCCTTGAATCGGTTCATACACCTAATATGAGAACCATTGAGGAAGTGTCTTCATTCCTCCATGTGGTCCCTCGGGATATAGTAAAAACCATGATATACAGCGCAGACGGCAGTCCTGTTGCCGTGCTGGTAAGCGGCGATGAAGAGGTAAATGAAATTAAAGTCAAAAACTATTTGAACTGCGATGTCCTGGAGATGGCAACGGACGATGTGATCCAGGAAGTCACGGGCGCCCCCCGGGGATTTGCCGGAGCCGTCGGGATAAAAGTGAAGGTCATCGCGGATTATTCTCTCTCGAATATGACTAATTTTGTCATGGGGGCGAATAGGGAAGATTATCATGTAAAAAATGTAAACATGGGCAGAGATGTGTCTGTCGCTGCATTTGCGGATTTGCGAATAGCCAGGGAAACGGATTCATGCGCACGGTGCGGTCGTGCTCTCAAGTTTGCCCGCGGGATAGAAGTAGGTCACGTCTTCAAGCTCGGAACAAAGTACAGCAAGGCGATGAAAGCCCGATACCTTGATAAAAACGGCAAGGAGCAGTACATGATAATGGGCTGTTACGGCATCGGTGTGGGAAGGACCGTCGCGGCTGCTATAGAACAGAACCATGATGAGAACGGTATCGTATGGCCGGTTCCGCTGGCCCCTTATCAGGTGATAATTACGCCCGTTAATGTGAGCGACGATAAGATCAAGAAGATGTCGGTGCAGCTGTATGAAGCACTTCAGGAGAAGGGTATAGAAGTCATCCTTGATGACAGGGACGAGAGGGCGGGTGTGAAATTTAAAGATGCGGATCTGATCGGCATTCCACTACGTGTAACTGTCGGGCAGAAACTTCTCACCGCCGGCGTCCTGGAGGTCAAGATTAGAAGGACAGGTGAGGTGAAAATGCTTGCCTCGGACGCGGCAGAGGATTTTGTAATCAATTATGTCAATGAGGGTAGCTGAAATCCGTGCTGCGCATTACAGATATACTGGACAAAACCCAGTCCTATCTTTCTGCTCCTGAGCAGGAACTGATAGAAAAGGCGTACATCTTTTCTGCCTCCGTCCATCAGGGACAGGTGCGTCTGTCCGGGGAGCCCTATCTAACACACCCCGTGGAAGTGGCGGGCATACTGGCGGAGATGAAGCTCGATGCAGCAACTATCGTTACGGGCCTGCTGCATGACACTGTGGAAGACACAGTGGCCACGCTTCCGCAAATAAAGGAGGCCTTTGGCAAAGAGATCGAGTTTCTTGTCGAGGGGTTGTCAAAGATAAGCAGAATCACCTTTGGGAGCAGGGTTGAACATCAGGCGGAGAACTTCCGGAAGATGATCCTGGCGATGTCTTCAGACATCCGGATCATCCTGGTGAGACTGGCCGACAGAGTTCATAATATGAGAACGCTAGAGTTTCAACCGCCTGACAGACAGAAATTCATAGCTGAGGAAACGCTCGAATTGTACGCCCCTTTGGCGAACCGTCTCGGCATCAACTGGATGAAAGTTGAATTGGAAGATCTTGCCTTCCGCTATCTCAATGGCGAAGCTTATTACGATCTGGTGAACCGCCTGGCGAAAAAGGAACAGGAAAGAGAGCAGTATACGAAAGAGGTGAAGGGCATTATCCAAAAGGAAATAGATAAATTTGGACTGAAAGGTGAAGTTGAGGGGAGAGCAAAGCATCTGTACAGCATTTACACGAAGATGGAGGAGCAGCATATCGACCTCAATGAGGTATACGATTTGATCGCCTTTAGAATCATCCTCGATGCAGACAAGGAGAGCGAATGCTACGAAGCTCTGAGCGTCGTCCATGCGCTCTGGAAGCCTGTACCCGGACGTTTTAAGGATTATATAGCGATGCCGAAGGCGAACAGCTATCGTGCGTTGCACACAACAGTAATCGGTCCTTACGGCGAAAGAGTGGAGATACAGATAAGGAACAGGACCATGCACGAGTGGGCGGAGGCAGGCATAGCCGCTCACTGGCGCTATAAGGAAGGACGAGCATATATAAGCGGTGAAGATGAGCAGATCAAGAAATTGAGGGATTTGCTGGAGGTTCAACAGGAACTCAAGAATCCCAGGGAATTCATGTCGAATCTGAAGATGGCTCTTTTTGCGGATGAGGTATACGTGTTCACTCCGAAGGGTGATGTCAAGGCCTTTCCGAAGGGGGCGACGCCCATTGATTTTGCATACAGTGTTCACACGGATGTAGGGAACCAGTGCATCGGAGCCAAGGTAAACAGAAACATAGTGCCGCTCAAGTACGAACTCCAAAACGGCGATACAGTTGAAGTCATTACACAGGCAGGGCATCATCCCAGCAAGGATTGGCTGAAATATGCGGTAACGTCGAGAGCCATATCGAAAATCAGAAACTGGGTAAAAACGGAGGAAAGAAAAAAGAGCGTCGCCCTCGGCAAGGACCTGCTGGAAAAGGAATTCAAGAAGCACAATCTTAAATTGAGTCAGATGCTCAAGTCCGAAGAAATCAAAAAGATGTACACGGAATATTCCGTCGGTTCCCTCGATGACCTGATGGCTATCGTCGGTTATGGAAAGGTTTCGGCAAAGAGGATCGTCAATCAATTTGTTCCGGAAGAAGAAGTGAGGACTGCAGAGATACCGCTCGTAGCTGAGGAAAAGAAGAGAAAGGCCCCGTCGTCCGTGGGCATTTCCATAACGGATATCGAAGATATCATGGTCAGATTTGCGAAATGCTGCAATCCCATTCCTGGAGACGAAATTGTAGGCTATATCTCACGGGGAAGGGGAGTCACTGTTCATACGGTCAACTGCACGAATGTTGAGGGCATGGACGTGGAGAGGATCGTTGACGTACAGTGGAACATCAAGGAAAAACAGACATACCCGGTGCATATGAAGGTAGTCTGCAGGGACAAGAAGGGCCTGCTTGCGGAAGTAAGCACGGTAATATCTTCCATGGATATCAATATCAGCCACGCAGAAGTAGAAACGAGGCCGGCGGATATGCAGGCAATATTGAGTTTTGAAGTGAACGTCAGTGACCTGCAGCAGTTCAACCAGGTGCTCGCGGCGATCAAAAAAATAAAAAGCGTGATCTCTGTAGAGAGGGTTAAAACGGCATGAAATGATGGCCCGCCTGGAGACGGCGCTTCAAGTTTATACGTTGACAGAAAATACAGATAGCTGTATGAAACGCAGACTTGACGGCCTGCGTGAGAAATAAGAGCAGAGCAAGAAGGACTGAGGCAGCGGTGAGGGATGTCGGCTTGGTTATCGGCTAAGTCAAAATCGGGCGGCAGGAGATGCGAGGACACAGGGAGGCTCGAGAACACGTGCTTGAGACTGTAGGGGAACTAACATGAACAACCGATCCATGAGAATATTCCTCATATTTTTGGTCTTTATTATTTTTCCACTGACAAACGCAATGGCCCAACCGGCCCGGGGCACGCATTCGGTAACAATAGACCCGTCGCATGGTGGAGCGGACCTCGGCGTAAAAATATCCGATAAGGAGTATGAAAAGGATATAACACTGGCTATCTCGTCATTAATGAAAAAGGAATTGGACAAATCCGGGAACGTTTTGGCGCAACTGACAAGAACCTCGGACAGAGACGTATCATTATCTGAAAGAAGGCAGATCATAAAGAAGACGCAATCGGAGGTCTTTATCAGTATCGATGTTAATGCCGGTTTCAGTAAGAACTCGACCGGGTTTGAAATATATTTTCCGGGATTCAAGGGAGCGTCTCCGGAGCAGAGCGGTTCGAAAGGGATCCTGAAGGACATGGCGAGAAACAAATATTTGAACGATTCCGTGAAGTTGGCTCAATTGATACAGAAGAACATGGACAAGGTCTTTCCGAGAAAAAGCAGAGGACTCCGGGACTCGCACATACTTGCCCTGGAAGGATTATCGATACCTGCTGTTATTGTGGAAATAGGGTTTGCCACAAATCCTGAAGACAGAAAAAAAATCGCCGACGCAAATACGCAGGCGGCGATAGCGCATGCGCTCTGCCAAAGCATAAGAGACTTCTTTTAGAAATTAGGGATGCGCGGATTGGAGAATAGAGATGCGGGAGCAAGGCCGACCATGAGGGCTAATGGACGCGGGCTGAATGAGATCAGAGAATTGAAGATTACAAGAGACTTCCTGAAGCATCCGGAAGGCTCCGTTCTTATTGAGATGGGAAATACGAAGGTCATCTGCACGGCCAGTATCGAGGATGGCGTCCCAGCGTTCCTGAAAAATTCTGGCAGAGGATGGCTGACTGCGGAATACTCCATGCTCCCTACGTCTACGCATAGTCGTACCCCCAGGGAATCGACGAGGGGCAGGGTAGGAGGGAGGACCCATGAAATCCAGCGACTGATAGGCCGATCCCTCCGGTCAGTAACCGCCCTGGACGCATTCGGTGAGAGAACAATTTACATAGATTGCGATGTGATCCAGGCGGATGGGGGTACAAGGAGCGCTTCCATCACGGGCGGTTTCGTCGCATTAGTCGATCTTTTCAGAAAAATGCAGCAAGGAGGAATTGCGGACAGGGTTGCTGTGGAAGATTATGTCGCAGCCGTCAGTATTGGTGTCGTGGATAGTTGCATATATCTCGATCTGGATTATGAGGAAGATTCCCGGGCGGAGGTCGATATGAATTTCGTCATGACGGGGAAGGGGCTCTTTATAGAGATTCAGGGCACAGCGGAAGAGGTGCCTTTTGGCCGTGATCTGCTCAATAAGATGACTGATATTGCGGTGCGAGGCATCGTGCAGATCACAAAAAAGCAGGTGGAGGTGTTGGGTAAATTAACCTGAGGCGAATTGTCCTGGCGACTAAGAACCAGGGTAAAATAAGAGAAATCAGCGCTATGCTCGCAGATACGGACATAGACATCGTTTCCCTTAATGACTATAAAGACGCTCCCGATGTCGAGGAAGATGGCGAGTCATTTTTTGCAAATGCTCTGAAGAAAGCAAAGACCGTCTCCGAACATACGGGCGAAATTGTCCTTGCCGACGATTCCGGGCTGGAGGTAGAATATCTTAACGGAGAGCCGGGTGTTTATTCATCTCGGTATTCCGGAGAAGGAGCAACAGACAGCAGCAATATAAAGAAGCTCCTGCAAAGCCTGGAAGGCGTCCCCGGAGAAAAGAGAGGCGCCGCTTTCAGATGTATGCTGGTTCTGTACTTTCCGGACGGCAAATATATGTCCTTTGAGGGGCGTCTTGAAGGAATAATACATGACAGGCCCGAAGGCGACCGAGGTTTTGGCTATGACCCGGTTTTTTTTCTGCCTGATTTCAGAATGACAGTAGCACAGATTCCGGCGGAGATTAAAAATTCTATCAGCCATCGAGCCCGGGCAGTTCGTAAATTCAAGGAGGCTTGGACGCGGAGGATTTTCGCGGGCAAGAAATTATCGAAAGACGGGGCGTAGCGCAGCCCGGTAGCGCGCCTGCTTTGGGAGCAGGATGTCGGAGGTTCAAATCCTCCCGCCCCGACCATAAATACATAAGAAAATCAACGCTTTTACTCTTAATTTTCATTCGGTAAATGTTCGGTAAATGAGATAATCTTGCCCCTTGATTCCAGAGCCTCCAGCATCCTTTTCAGAGTCCTCTTTACATATTTGCGTGTCATGTCCGTTGATGTATGCCCGTAAATATCTCTGACCATTTCCAAGTCAACACCATCATCGAGCAACTGGCAACCAAGAGAATGTCTAATAGCATTCTTTTGATGAATGGTAATGCCTACTTTTGCACAGGCATCTTTCCAAATCTCTCGCATTTATCGTTCATAATAAGGCCGTCGCCCATCGAATGTGAACACATATTCACTGAATGATAGAGGCGCATTCTTCAAGATTTCTCTGGCCCTTGTTGTAAGCGGCAGTCTTCTGATACACTTAGTCTTTGTAGTCTCCCGCAGCTCCCATTCAGAGAAAGATCTCCTCACTATCAAATGACCCTCTTTTATCGCATCTTTCTTTAACGCCCTGACCTCGCCAATCCTAAGACCGAACTCCATGGCAAATGCAAATATAGCCCTGTCTCGCGTTGGAATTGACTCTAACACCCGCAGTTGCTCATCATAAGTAAGATACTCAACTTCGCTCTCCGTCTCATTCTGCAACGACGGGAACTCGGGTAGCCGTTTCAATATGCCGTCCTGAGACCACAACCCCGTCGTCTTCTCAACGTGAATAGCAACCCTTAAATACGTCTCTTTGTACCGCTCTTCGTGCGTTAGCAAAGAAACGGATTTCGCCGCTTCGTGACCCTGGTTCAGCCACGGCCAAGTTAAATGATATAGAAGTTAAATGATAAAAGGTGCTCACCGGGATTCCACACTATCCCGCGTCGCTGTGAGGATGACTCTGTATCCTCACGATGTGCCGCTTTACTTTTTTGTTTGTTCAGGTTTCTGAGATGTTAAAATTGAATGACTCTGGTGAGACCTTCAGATGTCCATTGCATGATGATCATGCAATTCCGTTTTTTCATGCCCTTGAAGGCTTCTTCAACTGACTTGAAACCTTCTCTTCTTTTCCGCTGATTTTCGTCCAAGCAGAATATGTAACCATTTTTCCTTCTCCTTTCTTCGTTAATGTTCAATTGGCCAGGAGAAAGATAATTGCCCCTCAGAGGGAACAAGAATGCTTTCCCCTGGAAGGGTCCTTTCAGCGACAATGTTTCGTGAATAGATTATTTTTTCATGTGCAGTGCTCCCGGAGCATGCGATCGTGTGGAGATCGAAACCGCTTGGTCGAGCACATTCATCGAACGGGATGAAGGAATTAAAGAACCTTCACTTCCCCGCAACTGCAAGCATCCAAAATTCTCATGAATGCAAAATTTCGGATGCACTTCCTTGAGGCAATAAATCAATTATCGCCGGATGTCACGGCAGTCATATCTTTAGGGAAAGCATCTGACTGCTGGTTACGGGCATGCAGCGTTATCGCCTGGTAGTTAAATCATAAACTGCAAAACTTCATGAAAATCAAACCCTGGATACCCCGTGCGGAAGCACGGGGAGGAAAGGGTTTCCGTTCTTTAGGAATTGAGTATCATAAGCATGAAGAAAAGCTCCCAAGCAGTTAGATTTTGAGTTTTAATACCCCGTGCGGAAGCACGGGGTTCTTTACTTCTTAGTCAGGCGAACATGTTGTTCCGCTATGCCGGGGAGTAGTTAAATAATAAACGTGGAGTTAAATGATATAATTGACATTCAATGTATGATAATACCCATGCCTTGTCAAGAAACAATGCATTATTATTTTACTTTTCTATTTTTAACTCACCTTTTTCATCCAGCACAAGTATTCCCTTTAATAACGAGCCTTTAACCTTGCTCATAACATGGTCGGAAAAGACGACTGCGTCAATAATCCCGTTTTTTTGCAGAATTTCCATGTCTTTCAGACCGCCCATTATTAAATTTCTCATCACCAGGCTTCTTGGCTGGTTCAGTTTCTTTGCCAGTTTGTCGATACGCGCTATGACACTGTCTTCCAGTTGTACCCCATATTGTTTTAATCTTCTCATCATTAAACCTTCAGTATCATGGTATTTGATATTCATTTACTATACAGACGTTCTGTTGTCAAGAATAGATACAGCACACAATATTCCCCTTTTGGACGACTACACAGGGGAAGACTCTTCCCCTGGAACAGAACAAACAGACGGGGGAAAAGCGGCTTAGCTGAAGAGTTTCATACTGGCTAAAAGATGGGGTGTTATATTAGGTATAGCAAGAAAGAAAACGCGATTCTTCAGACACAGAAAATAAGCACTCAAAACCGTGCACGTTTCATCCAATATTCAAGAAAAAGTTTAGAAGATGGTGTGTGCACATTTGAAAGTTGTGTCTCCCGGACGTCGGCGTTGTTTATCGCTTAGAGCAACGAAGATGCCTCAGGAAAATTAATCTTTGAAAATCGATCAGTAGTGGAAATTTTTGTATCTTCATCTCCCATAAGCTTCGTCATGGGGACCAAGAGCGATGAACTTGATTGTGTCATCAGAGGTATCTCGGCAGTTCCCGCATAGAACTATCTCATCGTCCCGCTTTTTTCTGCATATATTGCAGTAAAGGTAAATTATAAGAAATCTTTTTTTCACAGGACAGCTATAGAATCCCCTGAAGGTGCCTTTCAAGGGCTCGCCCATAGCAATTGGATTCGCGATGATCATGTCAACCTTTTTCTTGATGTCCTTCTTTATTGACGCGTACTTCTCAAGGGAGTCAACAAATTCATCACTAAAAAAAGTCTGCATCAGAAGACCTCTTTATATTTATGCCACTTGACTTTACCGGATCTGATCTGTGAAATCGTTTCCATGAGGCTATCCCTGAAATCAGGATCTGCAAGTATTATATCAGTTGGATCCTGGATCTTTGTGCGCTTTAGATTTAGGATAAATTGCGTGAATACGTCGGAAACGCTGGTCCTCTGCTCTTCAGCGTAGCTCTTGATGTATTCGACGAGATCATGATCCATGGTAATATTGATTTTACTTTTCGGCATAACATTACCCCCTCTCTTCTTGTATGCGCATATTATACGCTCGCCATGCGCCTATGTCAACAAGACTTTTTCAGCGCTTTCTTTAATTTTTTGAGGCACACTACCTTTCTTTCCTTGGACTACTACTCAGGGGAAGACCCTTTCCCTAGAACAGAACAAACACGGGGAGGATAGAACGGTTTAGTTAAAGACTTTCACACTGGCTAAAAGCCAGGATTCAAGCTAACAGACAGCATCAGATTAAATTTTGCCAGGTTACAATTATCAATAACCTCATCATGCTGAGTTGTAGTTAGCGAACATTTATTTATCTGTCAAAACCACTGACAATGTCAGTGGTGGGGCGTGGGGGCGGAGGCCCCACACCTTCAGTGAACCAACAATGTTGGTGAGGAATGTTTTAGAGTAATCGTTCCAATCCTTATCAGGCAAGGCGAAGGACATTGTCCGTAGGCTTGCGGCATTTTAAAGGCCACCGACAAGGTCGGTGGTAGTTTACTGAAAGGGTGATTTGTGGCTAGTGCGATTGTCTAGCAGCTTTCGTTCGGTAATGCACGAGATTGATCAATCAAAAAATGACATGCGCCGGTTATTGGTGCCACCTGTTTGGTGGTGGGTAGTTATCATAATTGCGCATTTCGGATTGAACTGCTCAATTACACAGAGATATGCTTTTTGAGAATATCCATGCACAGCCGTTTATTGAACTCCTCCATGCACTCTTGATGACAGGAGGGTAGAGATGAAGGCGAGACAGTTACTTATTGAATTTACGTCACTTGCACTGTATACGTAGGCTAGGATAAAAAATTATCCGCATAAGAGGTGCCGCAATTGAAGAAATTTCTTTATCTAATCATGATACTTTGTTCATTTTCTTACACAGGATGGGCAACAGCTATAGGACCGCAAGAGACTGAGGAACAGCCGCGCACGGAAATTCACGCTCCTGATATAGGACCGCAAGAGACTGAGGAACAGCCGCGCACGGAAATTCACGCTCCTGATATAGGACCGCAAGAGACTGAGGAACAGCCGCGCACGGAAATTCACGCTCCTGATATAGAACCGCAAGAGACTGAGGAACAGTCGGGCGCGGAAACTCACGCTCCCGAGGAGAAAAATGCCGGCATACATGAGGATACGGCCAAGAACGATCAGGCAATAACGGATATACGCAAGAGGATCGCCGATATTGCGGCAGACATGATCGAAATTAGAGAAGGCATGGAGAATTTGAAGGGAGATCGTGAGGTACTAGGAAAAGGCGAGGCTGACTTGAAAAAGGAACTCATCGATATAAAGAAGCAATTTGATCAACTTTCTTCCCGCATGGAGGCCATGGAGAAAATTCTTGAGATTGGGAGTGGCGCCAATCAGGCTCCCCAGGGTGAGAAGGTCGTTCGCGACGATTCAAAAAGAGCCGTACCTGCTAAGACGGAAAAGGAATTGGCTTATGAGTCGGCTTATGATGCCTTTAAGGGAAAAAAGTATGAGAAGGCTCGAGAAGGGTTTCAAAACTTTCTGAAGCAATATCCAAACACGGAATATTCGGATAGCGCACAATTCTGGATTGGCCAGTGTTACTATTTTGAAAAGAATTACGAACAAGCTATCTTGGAATATGAGAAAGTGATAAAAGATTATCCACAGGGCAGCAAAGTGCCCAGCGCCTTGCTGAAGCAGGGGTTTGCTTTTCTGAATCTTGGCGATAAGTCAAGTGCAAAACTCCTCCTGGAACAGGTTGTAAAGGACTATCCGGGCACCGATCAGGCGAGAATAGCAAAAGCGAAGATTGGGGAGATTAAGTAGCTTGCGAAGCTACGAATAGTCACGGCGGATGTTGACCTGCCCCAGAACATGTGACAAATTTTGACTTAGAGTCCTGCGATTTTTTAGCCATTACCGAGTGAAGTGTAGTACGTGTTGTCTGAATGTAGAAAACAACAAGGAAGTCATTCACACTTTCCTTTGACGGAAAAATAGGCAGTTCATGTAGTGCGCATTTCAACTGGCATTCAGCGAATTAGTCGAATGGAACACTGTAAGGATTTAGAGTCGAGTATCCATACTGAGTATTCCGACGCAAGCCGCCACCCGAATATGATTGAAAGCGCCACCCTAATATGATTCATTCCGCCACCCGAATATGACGGAAAGCGCCACCCGATTCCGATCCAATCCGCCACCCCTGATGAAGGGATAAACGACGCTGGATAAATCCGATGAAAGCCGTTAGGACTCCTGACAAAAACCCAGGAGGACACCGTGGCGGCAGAAAGGTTATCCATGCGCACCATAAAAGAAGTTCTACGATTGAAGTGGGAGAAAAAGTTCTCCAACCAGCAGATTTCACAAAGCTGCAATATCGCCCGGAGCACAATCAGGGGATACTTGGCACGCGCTCAAAACGCCGGTCTGAGTTGGCCTCTGAGCCCCGATCTCGATGACGGCTCCCTTGAAGCGCTGATGTTTCCGCCAGCACCAACAAAAGCCCCTGACAAGGGAGGACTACCCGCAATGGAGTACCTCCGTAAGGAGCTGAACCGCAAGGGGGTAACCCTATATCTTCTGTGGCTGGAATATAGAGCAGCCAACCCGGATGGGTATCAATACAGTCAGTTCTGTCTCCTTTATCGCCAGTGGACGGGCAAGCTGGATGTTTGCCTGCGCCAGACCCATCGGGCCGGGGAAAAGGTCTTTGTTGACTATGCCGGTCAGACGATCCCTGTTACGGATCCGGTTTCCGGGCAAATAAAAGAGGCGCATCTTTTTATCGCCGCCTTGGGCGCCAGCAGCTACACGTTTGCGTGGGCCTCTTTCTCGCAGGATCTTCCTTCCTGGGTCGATGCCCATATCCGGGCATTTAACTTCTTCGAGGGCGTCCCGGAGATCCTTGTTCCCGACAATCTCAAATCCGGCGTGAACAAACCCTGCACCTACGAACCGGACATCAATCCGACCTATCATGATCTGGCGGAACATTATGGAGCGGTAGTCATTCCCACCCGCATCGCCAAACCGAAGGACAAGGCCAAAGCAGAATCGGCGGTTTTTGTGGCGGAACGGTGGATCTTGGCGGCGCTTCGGAACCACACTTTCTTCGGCATCGTGGAACTGAACCGGGCTATTGCCGAAAAGCTTCAGGACATGAACAGCCGCAAGTTCCAAAAGATGGACGGCACCCGGAGGAGTCTTTACGAAACCATTGACCGGCCAGCTTTGAAACCGCTGCCTTCTTCTCCTTATGAATATGCCGAATGGAAGAAGGCGAGAGTCAACATCGATTACCACATCGAGATCGACGGTCACTATTACAGTGTTCCCTATCAACTTGTAAAAGAACAGGTGGAGGTCCGCTTCACGGCGACCACCATCGAGGCGTTGTTCAAAAACCGTCGCGTCGCAACCCATCCGAGAAGTTACCACAGAGGTGCGCACACAACGCTGGCAGAACATATGCCCAAGGCACACCAAAAATATTTAGAATGGACTCCTTCCCGGATCATGGACTGGGCAGGTAAAAACGGTCCCAACACCCGTAATCTGGCTTCCTGCATCATGGAGAACCGTAAACATCCGGAGCAGGGTTTCCGCTCCTGTCTGGGCATCATGAGGCTGGTAAAGCGATACTCATCCGAGCGGGTGGAGGCAGCCTGTGGACGTTCCCTGCTGCTGAGGGCCTACAGTTACAAGAGCGTCGAATCGATCCTGAAAACCAACCTTGACAAACAGGAGTTGCCGGAATCCCTCTCTTCCGAAAAACCGATCCTCCATTACAACATCCGGGGAAGGGAATATTACCAGCAAGAGGAGGCTGTCGATGCTTGATCAACAGACCATAAACAAACTTTATGAACTGAAACTGACGGGCATGGCGGAGGCCTTCGCCGATCAGCAAAACCAGCCGGATATGGATAAGCTCTCCTTCGCAGAACGTTTCGGTCTTATTGTAGATCGTCAATGGACCTGGAAAGAAAACAACCGATTGGAACGATATCTGAAAAATGCCCGGATGAAACTCAATGCCTGCATTGAGGATATCGACTATAAAACCCCGCGGGGACTCGATCGCTCAGTTATGATGAGCCTCAGCTCCTGCGATTGGGTCAAACGACACCACAACATTATTATCACCGGCCCCACCGGTGCGGGAAAAACCTTCCTCGCCTGCGCTCTGACCAACAAGGCTTGTCGGGAAGGATACCGTGCTCTCTACGTCCGATCCCCCGCGTTCTCATACCAGATGGTCCTGGCCAGGGGAGACGGAAGCTACGGCAAGACCATCAACAAACTCGCCAAGGCCCATGTCCTGGTGATTGACGATCTCGGCCTTGCTCCCATGACCGATGCCGAACGAAGAGACCTCCTGGAGGTCGTTGAGGAAAGACATGGCCACGCCTCTACTATCGTCGCCAGTCAACTCCCCGTGGAGCACTGGCATGAACAGATCGGCGATCCCACCATCGCCGATGCTATCCTTGACCGGTTGATCCATAACGCCCATAAAATAAACCTGTCCATGAAAGGAGGCTCCCTGAGAAAAAAATATGCCGGCTTGACCTGAAGAAGCTTCTATGAGAAAGAGCTAAAAACCAGCGTCGCTATGCTCCGACAAGGGGTGGCGGAATCAACCGGAACACCCTGGCGCTTTGAATCGGAACAGGGTGGCCGCTTCCTTCGGAATCGAGTGGCGGAATCATCGGAATAGGCATCCATACAATAAAGGCAGATTTAATGAGCACAGGAAGATCCATATAACCCCCGAAACGTAGAAGCCAGCAGTTTAGCCATTGTGCCTTGGATCTGTAATCTATAAGCCGATCCAATAATCGGCTTTGACCTAATGTGTAAAGGTAAACCTGCTCCCAACTATTTTTTGCCCAGTTCCTTCCCTCGTGGAGTAGTTCGTCATCTTCTTTATGCCGCTGTTTTCAGACTTACCTGCATTCCTGCCCTCGTGGCAAGAGTGACAAGCATTTCGAGGCTAAATCTCTCCCATTTTCCTCTAATCAGGTCGGATACCCTAGACTGACTGATGCAAAGAATTTTCGCAGCATTGGCCTGCGTAAGTTTCCTGGTTTCAATAAACTTACGGAGTTTGACCATGAGATCAGCACGCATCTGAAGAATTGCGGCCTCTTCTGGAGCATATCCCAGATCAATAAATACATTGCCGGAAGATTTAATAATCGCATCGCTCATAGCTTATCCTCCAATTTGCTTGTAACGTTGGCGAGCCAACTCAATATCTCGGTTACCTGTTTTTCTCGTTTTCTTTTGAAAGGAATGAAGCACATAAATCACTTCGTGAAGCTTGGCGACATAGATAACCCGCCATTCCCCAAGTATATGGATACGTATTTCCCTTACACCGGATCCGACAATCGGCATCGGCTTCCAATCGCTTGGTTCTAGTCCTAACTGAACAGCATAAAGTTCAAAGCCCACGGTCCTACGCGCTTCATCAGGAAAGTTACGAAGATCATCTAGACTCTATCCCATGAATTTCAGCGGCTTCATCTTCATGGATACATTATATAAGTATTTATATAATTAGCAAGCCCAAATTTCATTTTTTAGATTTAAACGGTGAGAAAAGGGAGAAGGTTATATCTCTCTCTCCATTATCAATGAACTGGGCCTGTGATCGTAACTGGCAACTTGAAATGGCGGTTCTTGTTCTGTATGCAGATTCTGTTGCTTGCAGGCAGATATGCGTTTAGTCTAAATACGACTAAACAGCTTTAAAGAAAATGATAATGTGGTGAGCAGTAACAGAGACAAAAATTGGGTAAACGTTCGGTAACATGAAATTAAGCTTAATATAATCCGCTAGTTACCATACAATACCGGAGGTTCAAATCCTCCCGCCCCGACCAGCAGACTCAAGGGGTTATGAGCGAGCCATGACCCCTTCTCATTTTTACGTGCGTATTACACCACGGGGCGGAGACTGCCTTGATGCTCTCTCAGATTCTGCGAAGACATTTTCTTGGGGCATGATTGATTGAGTGGTTTTCTATTTGTGGGTGTCGGAGGGGCTGAAACCTGCCGCGAACGTACGCATTCAAGAATGACGAATAGTTCTGTGGCGCAAGTGGAAGGTCTGCTGACGTCAGTCTGATAGAAATAACTCAGTACGAGAATAATTCGTCCTTGTCCATATACCCCAGCGAATAGGGTTCGAAAGTGTAGTCGCGTTCTGCAATCTGCTCGCAAGACGGACAGAACTTTCTTGCGGGAATATTTCCGGTCCAGAAGATCATCTTCTTATGTTTGGCAGTGCACCTGGGGCATACACAAGGCGTTAATTTTTGTTTATTCGGTATCCAATTATTATTCTTTCTGCTTGTACCCATTTCCCTCTATTCCTTTCTCACGTAATGTAGCTTTTGCGATCATCATATTTCACAGTCTATCAAAAGATATAAAATTTAGACTGCCCTCTCCAATGCAACTATCTCTAAAAACTGAAATAGAATTGCCTATTTTCTATCAGGTGGGGGAAGATCATGTCAAAGTTCTCGGTATGTAATTTTTGGTAGGTATAACTATAGGTAAAAACATACATTGCTGTTCTCCCCATTTGCAGGGTCCAAGGTGATTATTTAATGACTTCGTCCGAGGCGAAGCTCTGATGCCGAGGGTGAAGTTATGGTGTGGGGATGATAAAGCGCAGGGCGGTGATTATTGCAGGTGTTTTTGCATTATAGTGTAAAGGACGTTCTCCACGGTTTCTCTTATCAAATGCAGCCCTGCCTCGGTTAAGGCTTCAAATCGGAGGACTAAAACAGGCTGTGTGTTGGATGAACGTACAAGGCCCCATCCATCTACAAAAGGAATACGCACACCGTCAACATCGATGATCTTGTGGGTTTTTCTGAAGTGCTTTTTGACCTCTTCAACCACATTAAATTTTATGTGGTCAGGGCAGTCCACACGGATCTCGGGGGTAGTGAAAGTCCGGGGCACATCGGCAAGCATTTCGCTGATTCCTTCCCCTGACATCGATATGATCTCAAGAAGCCTGAGAGAGGCATAGATGGCGTCGTCATATCCGAAATATCTATCGGCAAAGAAGAGGTGGCCGCTCATTTCACCGGCCAGGGGGGCTTTTTCTTCCTTCATTTTGCTCTTGATCAGGGAGTGACCGGCCTTCCACATTATCGGTCTGCCGCCATGTTTTTCAATGTCGTCATAAAGTTTCTGCGAGCACTTAACCTCGCCTATGATGGATGCGCCAGGTGAGTTCTTGAGGATAAATCTGGAAAAAAGTAGGAGAAGCTCATCTCCCCAGAGCACTGTCCCTTTGTCTGTCACTACGCCTATCCTATCGGCATCGCCATCGTAAGCTATGCCAATGTCCGCTCGTTTCTCCTTAACCAGTGAGATCAGTTCCGTCAGGTTTTCAGGAACCGTTGGATCGGGAAAGTGGTTGGGGAAACGGCCGTCTGGATCACAGTAGATATCTGTTACATTACAGCCGAAGCGTTTAAAAAGGGGGAGGGCAAATATTCCGCCTACGCCGTTTCCGCCGTCTACGACAATATTCAACCCTTCCTTAATCGTAACGTTGGTAAATAGACAATCTTCATAGTGTCTGGAAATATCCGCAAAGCGATTGGTTCCATGCCCTGATATGTATTTTCCGCTTTCCATTATCCTTCTCAGTTCCTGGATATCGGGCCCGTAGATGGTGTCCGGTCCCACGCATATCTTAAAACCATTAAACTCGGGCGGATTATGGCTTCCGGTAATCATCACTCCTCCATCCGCATTAAAATGCCGTATGGCAAAGTAAAGCACCGGGGTGGCACACAGGCCGATATCGATGATATTGATTCCCGTGGAATTGATCCCTTTTCTTATCGCTTCATGGTAGGCGGGGGAGCTGAGACGGCAGTCCATGCCGAGAGTCATCGTCTTGATGCCGCGGGGAATTGAGTATGTTCCGATAGACCTTCCCAGGCCGTAGACGAAGTCAAAATCCAAGTCCTTGTCAACAACGCCCCGGACGTCATACTCTCTGAAAACCTCAGGATTGATCATAGCCGTGTGCCCTATGACCCTTGGAACTCCTGCAGGTGGACATGCTTCTTGATGATTTGTTCGAGGAGAAATATTTTGTCAGCGTCATCCTTCTGTAGGAGCGGTTCCATGAAATCTATTTGCTTGGCGATCTGGTAAGTATCAGGTGATACAAGCAGGAGAGGAATCTTCCGTTCCGTCGCCTTCGAGACGAGCTCCGGAGTGGGCTCGATGTTGCAGGTGAGTATGACAGCCGCCGTATCGCCTTCCATTGCAGCGGTAATCATGTCATGGCGGTCGCCACTCGTTATGACGACTTTCTTCTCTTCATGAAATACGGGAAGATTTACAACAGCGCTGGCCGACATGGAGCCTATGATGATGTTCTTCACCGGGCGATTCAGAAATGATTCGCCTGTAATAACCTTTGCAAACAGACGATCGGCAAGAAAATTCACCGTAAACCGCGGCAATTCCTCATTAAACGGAATTAAGCCGAGTACGTTGACATTTAGTGATTTTATCTTGGGAAGATGGATGTTTACGAAATCCTCGAGGTGGGGCACCTTGTTGATGATGACTCCTTTGAGGTTGACTGCGCCAAGATTAACATGGTTTTTCAAGAAGACGATATCGTCGATAATAGTATCGTCCTTGCCACTGATCACGATTACAAGGTCGGCATTCAATGCCTTCGCGATGGATAGGGCATCGAGGTAAACGGAGACCCCGTATGACAGGTCTTTCCCGCCTTCGACAAAGAGGATTTCATTGTCTTTGCCGTTGCTGTCCCGCAGATCGCGGATTTTTTGAGTGATCGTATCCTTATCGAAAATGTATAACAGCCGGGAATGATCAAACCCGATGCTCATTTCCGCAGGGTCTTCTCCGAGAGAAAAGATGCCGTTCATGAGCGCTGCATCGTAATCCCACAGCCTTTTCTTACGATAGAGCAGCCGGTCTCCGAAGGGTTTAATATAGCCTATTTTCTTATTCAGCGCCTTTGCCAAACCGATTATAATACTCGTCTTACCTGCATTGGGATGCATGGATGTTACCACCAGACTGTACATTTGTTACACCTCTTAAGAATCTAATTATGGAAGATTTGAACTAATGCCATTGTGGCTGGTCCTGTGACCTGCGCTTCCCGCGGGACGCGCATTTGCTGCCATCTACAAGTTCATCAAGCATCTTTATCATATATCTCGTACTGTCTCAGGAATCCTGAAGGCCATTTTCAAATGATACACGCCGGCTTCAACCTGCTTTGTGATGTCAAATCCGCCCTTTTCGAAGACCTGCAGCATGGCATTATTTTCCACAAGCACTTCGGCCGTAAATCCGAGCAAACCTTCCCTCTTGGCAAGATAGGTCAGATAGGATAACAGCTCGGTGCCGATACCCCTTTTCTGATAGTCATCCCTTACAGCGACGGCAACTTCGGCCGTGTGCGTAGCCTCGTCAATCCCATACTGGCCCAATCCCACGATCATTTCATTCTCCTGCGATCCAATGATTGCCAGTATGGAGATCTCTTTTGTGTAATCGATGATAACAAAATCCTGTAATCGCTCGTGCGGAATATCTTTACGCCATGACATAAATCTGCGGTGCAGACTTCTGTCGGAAAGGGAATAAAAAAAGTCTTTGAGAAGAGGCTCGTCGGTTATTTTCATAGGTCTCAAAAAGAGCTGTAGACCTGACGTTGTGGTTCTGTAGGTTTCGAGAACTTCCGGGTATCTGCCTCTCTCGCCAGGTATATACGCCTGATCCGGGTAAATCAATCCACGCTTTTTTGCCTCTTCGATGAGCCACGGCCGGAATTTTGGATGGGCAATTGAGATCAGTGCCATAGCCCGTTCACGGATGTTTTTCCCATGGAGGTACGCGATGCCGTGCTCGGTTACAACATAGCGGACATCAGCGCGACTGAGGGTGACACCTGCCTGAGGACTGAGTGTCGGCACTATTCTTGATATGGAGTCGTCGGCCGCGGTTGATTTCATCGCCAGGATCGTTTTTCCGTTTTTTGCAAGCAGGGCTCCTCGCATGAAATCATGAAAGCCGCCTATGCCGCTGTAAAACATGCTGCCTATGGATTCTGATGTGGCCTGTCCCGTGAGATCGATTTCAAGGGCGCTGTTGATTGCGACCATGTTGTCGTTCCGAGCTATAACCATGGGATTGTTCGTGTAGTCGACAGTTCTGAAAACAATGGAAGGGTTGTCATGAATATAATCGTAGGTTTCCTTCTTGGCCATGCAGAATGTGGCTACTGTTTTCCCCCTGTTTAAGGTCTTTTTTGAGTTATCGATGACGCCTGCCTGGCTTAAACTTACGATGCCTTCCGTCAGGAGCTCCGTATGGATGCCTAAATTCTTCTTACTGTATAGATGTGCCATAATCGCGTTGGGAATGCTTCCGTATCCCACCTGCAGCGTGTCACCATCCTGAATAAGGCGTGAAACGTAGAATCCTATCCGCTGTAAGGAGTGGGTCTTCTCCTCGGAAAATGATCTCTGAAGCTCGAGGATCGGCGCGTCATGCGGTATGACAAAATTCACATCTTTGATATTGATAAAACCGTCTCCATGGGCGCGCGGCATGTAGGAATTGACCTGGGCAATCACGAGAGACGCACTTTCTGCGGCCGACTTTACCACATCGACACTCACTCCGAGGCTGAGAAATCCATGCTCGTCAGGCAATGACGTCTGAATGAGGGCGATGTCTATCTGCACCATGCCGGCCGACATCAATGCCGGGATATCTGAAAGAGATATAGGGGTATAATCTGCCGCCCCCTTGTTGACCGGATCTCTTGTATTGTTGCCTATAAAAAAGGAATTATGGCGAAAATTGCTCTTGAACTTTTCGTCTGTGTAGGGAGCTATGCCGAGGGAATAGATTTGTATGATCTCTGCATCGAAGAATGCCTTGGGGTGCGATTCCACGTACTTTGTCATCGCGGCTATGAGATACTGCGGTTCGCCGCACCCCGATGTGACAAATATGTGATGGCCGCGCCGGATGCGGCTGAATATCTCATCCTCGCTGGCAAACTTCTCCGGATATGTCTTTTTCCATGGTTCAAGAAATTTTTGACTATCTGCAAGAGTCATAAAGGCCGAACCTTGTAATTCAAAACTAAAGACTGATTCCCACAAGGAACTCTCTCTCTGATTGTTTGAAATTAATCGATAAGTCATGATTATGTCAAGAAAAGAATGCCGGAAAACTATAAATACATGAATTTTTGGCGCGACTTGCAGCAGCGGGCGAGACTAAAAGGGTCTTCGGGCCGCCAAAAAAAGCTTAAGACAATAAATCGATGATATCTGCGGCCTTGCTGAGGATGAAATCAGCTCCCGCGTTTGAGAGCGCGTCTGATTTTGAATACCCGGTAAGGACGCCCACTGTTAAGGTGCCTGCATCCTTGCCGATTTTGATGTCCATGGGATGATCACCGACCATAAATGATGATTGCGGGAGAGCGTCGAGCGATTGGAGGGCGACCAAAAGATGGTCAGGATGAGGCTTGACATTACGGGTCATTTCTCTCGTGATGACGGCACCGCAATAATTGAAGATATCGGGAAACACCGTGATAACGGCTGCCTGACAGTTTCTGGTTACAACCCCGGCCTTGATATTGCGTCTTTTCAACTCGGCAAGCATGTCTCTCGTTCCTCCTATGAGTTCACCTTTTTTTGCCGCTTCAATTTCGATTTTCGTAATGAGTGTGACCGCCTGCTCCAAAAAGGCTTCTTCTTTGTCGGGATCTATTTCAGAAATCAATTCCTGCGCGGCTTTGATGATTTCGAGGACGTAGAGGTTTCTCATTCCCTGCAAAGGCACATCGTATGCCCCTGCAAGATCGAGAACAGCCTGCCTCATTAGCGGGAAATCAATATTCAGTTTTGCCAGGGTGCCATCGAAATCAAAAAAGACGGCATGGGTTGATCTCGTCGCCTTCAATGACCGAACGTTTCCTTTAGATATTTTTCGAGACGTTGCATGCCTTCTGCGATGTTTTCGAGAGAGTTTGCATAAGAAAAGCGCAAATAACCCTCGCAGTTCTTGCCGAAGTCAATGCCCGGGGTGACGCCTACACGGGCCTTTTCGAGAATGTCGAAGGCCATTTTGTATGAGTCGTTTGACAGGGATTTTATGTTTCCGAGGACGTAGAAGGCGCCTGTGGGTTCCACCTTGACACCGAGCCCCATTTCCCGCAGACGCTTGATTATGAACTTTCTTCTTTCATTGTAGATCCTTCTCATGCGGTCAACTTCTTCTCCTGCCTCTCGCAAGGCAGTTACACCAGCCCATTGGACGAAGGAGTTTGCGGATATGAAAAGGTTCTGCAGCAACTTCTGCATGGGCCTGATATAGGATCTGGGGGCAATCAAATAGCCAAGACGCCATCCGGTCATGGCATATGCCTTGGAAAAGCCGTTGAATACAAAGGCATTGTCCGTAAATTCAAGGATGCTGTGCTCTTTTTCTTCGTAGACGAGGCCATGGTAAATCTCGTCGGAGATTACCGGAACGCCAAGCGCTGCAATTTCCGCCATTCTCACGGGGCTGAGGAGGTTCCCCGTCGGGTTGGAGGGCGAATTTATCATGATTCCTTTGGTGGACCGGCTTATTTTTTCTTTTATTGCCTGGGAGGCATACTGAAAGCCTTCTTCTTCATAAACATCGACCGTTATCGGGATGCCCTCGAAAAATCTGATGAAGTTTGGGTAGCAGGCATAATGGGGGTCTGAAATGATGATCTCGTCGCCGGCATTCAATATCGTAGCGAAGAGTACGAGCATGGCCGGCGACGTACCGGAAGTCACCACAACCTGATCAGGCGAGATTACCACGGTATATTTGTCGAAGTAATGTTCGCAAATTGCCTCTCGCAACTCGAGCAAACCGAGACTATGGGTATAATGCGTTTTCCCGCATCTCATAGCCCGGCAACCTGCCTCTCTGATGCATTCCGGCGTATCAAAGTCAGGCTCACCAACTTCGAGATGAATAATATCTTCTCCCCTTCTCTCCATCTCCTGGGCCTTTTCCAGGACGTCCATGACGATAAAGGGGAGGATTTCCGATGCTCTTGTTGTTATCATAGAATCAAGGAGACAGCTTTAGTTATGAGGTGCAGGGGAACTGAGCCATAAGTATGGGCGCATTCCCGTTCGGCTATGGCCGTAAGTAACCACTTGATCATATCTTGTCAATAGAAAAAAGTGCATTACACTCAGCGCTTTTCTTGATGACCCGTTAAGTATTCAGGTCCAAGGGTTCTGTTTATTATTCTCCTTGCATGCATCGTCGGGATTTCGAAATCGAAGACAATCTTTAAAAAGCTCATGATGATGTAGAAGGTGGCTCCCCAGAGAATCTCTTCCTTGCCCCGGTCGTCCCGGGTGATGAGGCAAGGAAATTCCCTCGGTCTCTCTCTAACTGTCTTCAGCCCACTTGCAGTTTCTACATTGTAAAGCCCGTAGTTGCCTTCATCGAGAAAAGCCTTAAGAGGGATTTCAATGATGTGCTCGACCTCTGAGCTGGGGCAAAAATGCCAATCCTTTTTTGCAAAACCGACGAGGGGGAAGATTGTCCTTCTGAAGAGGATCAGGGAATAAGAAGGAAGAGGTCCCAAAAAAAAGATATTCCAGGGTTTGAGTCCGGTCTCTTCCCATGCCTCTCTTACGGCATTGGCAAGAAGCAGTCTGATAATCTTGAAGGTTTCTCTATCCCGGAGCCTGGCGTATCGCAGTGGATCACCCGTAAGAACGGGGATTATTCCCCTTGATATCAGGGGCGACAGAACTGGGTCTACAAAAGCGTGTAACATGCCGCCGGGGCAACTGAGGTCGCCCGGTTGCGCAACACTTGCGGAGCGTTTAATGAGCTGGAAGATGAATTCGCCTTTAGCGCCGATTGGCGCATGTTCGTCGCCTCTGTAATGCAGGAGCAGCAATACACCGGCAGCCGAATGGACCTCTCGATCATTTCTGGTCCTTCTGATAAAATCCATCTTTTTAGTAAAATCAATGGGACACCTTCCCAGCTTCTCCGCGACCAAAGAGAGAAATTGATCCTTATTAGAAAGGCATTCAGCATTTATAACGTTCATGAGTTTTTTTCCGACCGGCGTAAAATTCGTTCAATTTCCCCCTCATACCAGCACCCGAAGGGGAAGAAATCAATGAAGCCGCAGTGCCCTCCGTATGCCTGCAGAGAAATTCGGAGATATCCCGTTTCTTTCAGAGCACGGACGTCGCCGATAGATACTATGGGGTCATCGCCAGAGGCAATGATGGTAACGGGAACGGCAAGATCGCGGAAGAAATCGTCCCGCAGCGTGTATTGTTCGAAGTATTCTCTGTAAGTCTTGAAATCGGGAAAGTACGGCATGACGGCCTCAGTAAGTCCCATGCATGTCCGAATCTTCAGCATGCGGCGAAAATCATATTTATCGCGGAAAAGCAGTTGCTTTTTTCTAAGCGAACGTTTCCATTTGTTGAGGAAGTAATATCGGTAGATGGAGAGACTTTCATCGATGGACAGAGTGGCTTTGTAAGGATCAAGAGCGGGACTGACGGCGATGACCTGTCTCAGATTTGAAATCTCGGAGAAAGAGTGTTTCACCGCTATGCGGAGTGCGAAATTTCCCCCTAAGGAAAAGCCGATGAGGTGATATGGCTTGTTTTCGGACAAACGAGAGATACTGTGAATGGCTTGAAATGTCTCCTCTATGAGAGCTCCATGAAAAAGACCTTCATTCAGGTGGTGACTGTCGCCGTGGTCTCGCAGATTAAGCCGGAATATATCATAACCTCTCTCGTAAAGATATTTCCCCGTGGAAAGGACGTAGGTAGAGTGAGAACTCCCTTCCCATCCGTGGATAAATGTGATTAGACCCCTGCTGTGTCCAGAAGTCTGCTGCGAGTGATAACCGAGGAGTCGCACGCCATTTCCCCCCTCAATAATCATTTTCCTCGCGCATTCGTTCATCGGGTGCCGACCCCAACTTCTTATTTTTAGGCATCCCAACATCGTCTGTGCATGCGGGTTTCTGATCCAGGACCGGGGCAGAAATTTATCCTCCATGGGAAATTCACCTATTGCACGGCTATCCGCATACGAAACTCCCGACTCATAATTGCGCTTTCCATGCGGATAAAGAAAAGCCTGGTCTAATACCAGGCCTTCAAATAATTTAAATGGTGGCGGTGCAGGGAATCGAACCCCGGACACTACGGATATGAGCCGTATGCTCTAACCGTCTGAGCTACACCGCCATGATCTAACTAAAATTGATACAGCGTCGTCCGCGACAGGCACTATGTGAAAAGCTTCTTACCGACAATTCATGCCTGTGAAGAAGTTATATTAATAATAGAAATTAATATAAGAGTCCAAGAGTATTGTCAATCCCTCTTATGGATTCTGCTCCCGGCTCATCTTATAGGAGACAATAACACTTCTATCGGAAACAGACCCGCCCACCGACAGGACGAGGGCAAGCACTATCTCTTTCTGCCCGTCATTGTCGAGGTCCTTCAACTGGTAGTCGGCTACGTAGCCGCTGATCTTTCTTGTTTTCCAATTTTCAACAAGACCGAGACCATCCCATTCAAGGTCGTATATCTCACTTGATGTGAAAACCTTTACATTCTTGAGCACTCTTCCGACGGATGACAGGTTTTTCACGATAATAAGTTCCTTCTTGCCTTCTTTGCCGGTATCAAGAGTCAGAATTCTCGAATTAATGAAGGTAATTTTGTTTTCATTATCCGGCGAAAGATCATCATTTACTATCGCGGTGTTGCTTCCCCCGTAGTTGTCATCGCTTTTGTAGATTCGTTCAGGGCTTCCCCCTAGGCGCTGAAGACTCATGAGGGGTTTGTCCGTTGGTTCGTATATGGAAAGATAGTCATAATTATCAAGAGCTATTATCTTTTCACCTCCGCCGGTTCCGAGATTATCCATTGCGAGACCGTAGACGGAAAGTCCCACGGGGATTTTCATCGTCTTTCCCTCTTTGTATTTTCCCTCCTCCCATATTATCTCATGTATGGGGTTGCTGAAGGGCGTCTCCATTCCCCTGGTCTGACCCAGCAGGATAGGCCCCGCAGGAGCGTCAATGACCCTCATGTACCAGGGCAGCTTTGAGGCGATCTCTACGAACTTTCCGTCCCTGTATTCAAGGACAAAGGAATCAACCATATTTCGCGTCATGCTGGTGACGATGATTTCTTTAACGCCGTTTCTATTGATGTCAGCCACGTCGACGGCAAGAAAATTTTGGGATGATTTCCCCGGTATCTTTTGAAGCAGGACAAAATCTTTGTCTTTCTTTTGGTATATCATGACGTTATGCGTATCGATAATGACGACTTTATTCAGACCGTCACCCGTGACATCACCAATATCCATGCCCCTGAATTCGGTAGGAAATTTTTGACTCATCCAGAAACCTTTTCTATCGAGAGGCCTGGCAGAGGTTATGAAGTCAGGGTTGATGACAGAGGTGAAGGTGCCTTTCTTGCTCTTCTTCATCCCTCCGATGATCTCCGATTCACGGGAATCCTGCGGCGTCTGCTGCTGCTGCGGCGCCGGCGCTGACGCCTGCGGCGTGGCGAAGGACGGTGGGACAGTGCCGAGGATATTGTTGTCTATGTTACGGGCAAAGTCATTGATCTTCGCTATGACCTCGTCCATGCCCTGGCTCTGAGTAAAGAGACTTACCGTCGACTTGTTCGCAGCGATATCTACAAGCTTCCCGTCTATGCTTATACTATTGCCAAACTTTGTAATGCTTCCGTATACGACAAAATCGGCATTCATTTTTTTCCCGAGGCCGTAAATATCTTGAACGGCCAGATCCTTCCCTTCCTTTCCTTTCATCGCCTGCAGGACGGAATCCTTGCTGATGACCTCTATCTTGTCAGTGACGGCGATCCGGGAAGAGAGCATGTCCCAGATACCCTGTTTGACATAGTCAATGCTTTCTGCGCTGTGTACGGAAAATGGCAGCACAGCCACTGTTTTTTCACCTTTTGCCGCGAGCGCGCCGAATGCCGTAAACAAAAGAAGAAGGCATAGCGACAACTTTAGATTGTATTTCATATTTGCATCTCCTGTTCCATGAGTTCCTATTTTCTGAGAACGGTTCTAAGGTTCGCGCTTTCTAACATTTAAGCGTCATAAATTCAAGATTCGTTTTTTGCCGGGAGCATCACCGCGTGTTTGTCATCTTGAACCATAAAAGACCAAGATATTCATGCACGGCGCGCTCCGCCTTCATAAGCCCCGTGGAGGAGGGATAAAAATCTTCCGGAGCCCACCCTTGTCTCTCTTTGATGAAGTGGTTGGTCGGGGCGGGGATCGGCTTAAGCCCCGCTTTATTAAAGATGGCCATGGCCCTGGGCATGTGATACGCAGAGGTCACTAAGATGAAGCGGTCTTGACCCACGATAGAGCGTATATTTTCTGCCCCCTCCTCCGTATCCCTCGAGACCTCCTCGAGAACAATATCCCGCGCATTGACGTTGAGAATTGCGGCAACCTTTGCAAAGGTTGCCGCCTCGGATGCTGAATCATAGACCGCCCCTCCGGAAAGGATGATTTTGCTCCCCGCAATCATCCGGTGGATGCGGACGCATTCCACAAGGCGGGTGAGGGATTCCTCTGATATCTGGCTTGTGACGGGAACGCTTGGATCGGCAACATGGCCCGCGCCGAGAAGGGCAATCCACTTTACGGACTGTATTGAACCAGAAGAAGGCAGCCCGCCGCCGCCGCCCGCCGCCATGAGTGGAGGATATTGCCGTTCAAGGGGCGCGAGGAGCAGGTCGGAGAAAGACCCATAGCCAAGAAGGGCAAATGTGATCACACCCAACGTTATGAGCGCTTTTCCGGTTCTTTGCTTTCTCGTAAACCAAAGGAGGAGGAGACCGCCTGTGAGAAACGCAAGGATCAGTGTCATGGGGTAGAATAGGGGGGCGACAATTTTTTTAAACAGAAACATATTCTTTTCCTCTGCATTGTGGTCTATTGCCGGCAAAATAAAAACGCATTCCTCGGATACAAGAGACGGTGCAAGTAAATAATAAGAAGATAATTAGATGAGTGTTTGAAGTCATGCAATGCTATTTTTCAAGCGTGAATTTTCCTTCCATCACGATTTCGGAAAGATTCTTTCTTGGTGAGGGCATTTCCCTCTCGTGGAGGCTCCCCGGGAGATCCTCCTTCTTCCCGGGTCTTCCCATGGCTATCATCGCCTCGACCTGAAAGACATCGGGAATATTGAGAGCTATCCTTGCTTTGTCATAATCAAAACCCTGCATGCCATGGACGACCAATGCCTTCAAAGACCCCTGAAGGGCGAGATTCTCCCAGGCTGCACCTGTATCGTATGAATGAGTGCGCGCCGGCTTTTCATTGTAGTCGAAGGTTTTCTTGGAGATAACCACGATCAAAACGGCGGCATTCTTTGCCCAAATTTTATTTTGTTCGGTCAGGAGATCAAAAAATGTGGGCCAGTAATCCGTATTTCTTCGCGCATAAAGAAACCGCCAAGGCTGGTTGTTGTTTGATGAGGGGGCCCACCGGGCTGCCTCAAAAAGAGAAAATAATAAGTCCCGGCTGATCTCATCACCTGACATGCTGCGCGGCGACCACCTGTTCAGAAAAAATTGATCTATTTCGAAATCCGGTTTTCTAAAATCAGAAATATTCATCTTCCCGCTCCTCCCTAAGAGTCGTGCATGAATTCAGTACACGAATTGCTAAGCCCTTCTCAGAAATTCCGCAGCAAAGCAATATGGTGCAAAGAAGCGTGCCTGCACGGGCCGATATTCAGACAAATTATTATACGTTATATAGTGCGATATATACAGCTTTTTTGATTTCTTTTTCGGGTGATTTGTTCTATATTTCACAAGCAATGCGACTGGTTCGAAGAAAAACAATAAAGATATCAGGAGGGGAAAATTGATCCCAAGATATTCGAGAGACAGGATGAACGCCGTGTGGCTGGCGGAGAAGAGATATCAGACATGGCTCGATATAGAGATATTGGCGTGCGAAGCTATGGCTAAAAGAGGGGATATTCCCGAAGAGTCGCTCAGGAATATCAAAGATAGAGCCGGGCTTGACATAGCGAGAATTGAGGAGATAGAAAAGACTACGAAACATGACGTGATCGCTTTCCTGACTTCCCTGACGGAAAAGGTGGGCGAAGACGGCAGGTTTATTCATATGGGCCTTACCTCGTCGGATGTCCTGGATACGTCGCTTGCCGTTCTTCTGAGAGAGGCGTCACAAATACTCATCGATGATGTGAACGTGCTCCTGCCGGTCTTGAAGAGTAAAGCGATGGAACATAGACACACGGTAATGATAGGCAGGTCTCACGGGATCCACGCCGAACCCATAACGTTCGGCCTGAAGATGGCCCTCTGGTACCAGGAAATGGAGAGGAATTTGGCACGTCTGGTCCGGGCGAAAGACGCAATCAGTTATGGTAAGATTTCCGGTGCGGTCGGGACATTCTCTTTTGTTGATCCTTCAATCGAAGAATATGTATGCAAGAAACTGGGGCTGAAGCCTGCGCCCATATCATCCCAGATTGTTCAGCGGGACAGGCACGCCGAATTTTTTACCGCTCTCGCCATAATTGCGTCTTCCATCGACAAATTTTCCCAGGAGATAAGATTGCTTCAGAGAACGGAAGTGAGAGAGGTGGAAGAATATTTCGCACCGGGACAGAAGGGCTCGTCGGCTATGCCCCACAAGAGGAACCCCGTCTTATCCGAAAACCTGTCCGGACTGGCTCGCCTGATGAGGTCATATGCAGTGGCTTCGCTGGAGGACGTCGCCCTTTGGCATGAGCGGGACATCAGTCACTCATCAGTAGAGAGGGTCATTGCTCCCGACGCCACGATTCTCCTGGATTTCATGCTGCACCGGTTCACTGATCTGGTGCGAAATCTTGTCATTTATCCGGAGAGGATGCTCGCAAATCTGGGTATGACGAAAGGGGTTATTTTTTCGCAGACGGTGCTCTTGAAGCTCATTGAGCACGGGATGTCGAGAGAGGATGCCTATAGAGTCGTGCAAAGAAATGCCATGCGATCATGGAATGAGGGAGTTGATTTTCCGCGGTTGCTTTCGGATGATAGCGAAGTGATGTCGCACATGAATGCAAAAGATATAGAAGATGCATGCAGAATCGAGAATTTCCTCTCGCATATTGATTTTATATTTAAGAGGGTGTTTGGCTGATATCACATAGGTTGCGTAAACAGGATCGTGGAATGCATGCTTACTGTGTTTCATTACCTGTCGGCTGGTTTTTGCAAATCACGGTATCCTTCAACCACAGCCTGTCGTCTTTTTCCGGATAATCTATGTTGTAGTGAAGGCCCCTGCTTTCTTTTCTTATCCTGGCGCATTGAATAATTATTTTCGCAACCGTTGCAATATTCCGGAGCTCGATCAGGTCGCGCGTGACGATGAAATTTCTGTAGTATTCATCTATTTCACGGCTGATGAGGTCAATTCGACGCTGAGCACGCTCAAGTCTCTTGTTTGATCGAACGATACCCACGTAATTCCCCATAGATCTTCTGACTTCATCCCAATTGTGGGCTACAACGATAGATTCATCGCTTTCCGTGGCCCCCCTTGGATCCCAAGGCGGGACGGGTATCGGCTCATCTTTCGCGGCAGGAAACCTCTCTGCTATTCTGACAGATGACCGATGGGCAAATACCACTGCTTCCAAAAGCGAGTTGCTTGCCAGACGGTTTGCGCCATGGAGCCCGGTGCATGCGACCTCACCGCAAGCAAAGAGCCTCTCGATATTAGTTTCTCCGGAATGGTCGACCTGCACGCCTCCGCACTGGTAGTGAGCAGCAGGAGCGACGGGGATTGGATCTCTTGTGATATCTATGCCGAAAGCAAGACAGTTCTTGTAGATATTGGGAAATCTGCCGATTATGAAATCTCTGTCTCTGTGTGTTATGTCGAGCAAGACGTATTCATCACCGGATTTCTTCAGTTCCGTATCGATGGCCTTGGCGACAATATCCCTCGGTGCAAGGCTCTTCATGGGATGGTATTTCCCCATGAAAGTGGCCCCGTCTTTTAATTTCAAGAGACCGCCTTCCCCCCTCAAGGCTTCGCTGATGAGATAGGATTTCGCTTCGGGGTGGTATAGACAGGTGGGATGAAACTGGATGAACTCCATATTGGATATGAAGGCACCCGCTCTGTAGGCCATGGCAATGCCGTCTCCTGTGGCAATATCGGGATTTGTTGTAATGAGGTAAACTTTGCCGGAACCGCCCGTGGCCAGAATGACAAATTTCGCCTTAAAAGTATGGATTTGATCGCGATCCGTATCGAGAATATAGGCGCCGAGACACTTCTGCCGGTGGCCTTTCTCTGTGCCTGTAAGAGCTGATTCCAATATAAGATCGATGCCGATATGGTTTTCAAAAATTCGTATATTTCTCTTCAGGCTGGCCTCTTCATGAAGCGCGCGCTCTATTTCCTGACCCGTGAGATCCCGCGCATGCAATACGCGCCTCATAGAGTGACCGCCT
Source organism: uncultured delta proteobacterium (assembly GCA_963729715.1). Lineage (GTDB taxonomy): Bacteria > Desulfobacterota > Syntrophia > Syntrophales > UBA2185 > Fen-1135. Next base: position 427,515 of record CAVSPA010000004.1, on the reverse strand, counting down.
TCTCGTCCCAGGTCATAATGACCGGGATCGTCATCCCCCGCCCGTGTGAATTCCACTCCCCACTCGAGAAGCTCTTTGATCCTTTCAGGGCCTTCCATTACGACAAATCTGACAACTTCCTCTTTACAGAGACCGGCCCCGGCGGCGATGGTATCATTGATATGATATTCAAAGCGGTCCGCTTTGTCATAAACCGCTGCTATCCCGCCTTGAGCCAGATTCGTGTTTGATTCGGATTTTTCTTTCTTTGTCACTATGGCGACAGTGCCAATATCCGCTGCCTTGATGGCGAAGCTTAATCCCGCAATGCCGCTGCCCAAGACCAAAAAGTCGGTAGTGATTTCCATGGCGCTCAATTCCTCGGGCTTTCCGTAATCTCAAAAGTTATTTACAAAGGTTATTCACTTCTATATATAATTCGAAAGTATTTGTAAAAAGGAAATTTGCCTGGGGAGGAAATGATGTATATTTTGGGAATAGAGACATCCTGCGACGAGACCGCCGCCGCCGTGCTCGAGGATGGGAAATTACTTTGTTCCAGTGTTATTGCTTCTCAGGTAGACCTGCACAAGATATATGGCGGTATCGTGCCTGAGATCGCGTCCCGTAAACACATGGAGACGATCATACCCGTCATATGCGAAGCGCTCCATTACGCCTCCGTAACGTTAAATGATATCGAAGGAATAGCTGTAACCAGGGGACCCGGCCTGGTTGGTTCCCTGCTTGTGGGTTTGTCGGCTGCCAAGGCTATTGCGTTCGCCCTGAAGATACCGTTTGTGGGAGTGAACCACCTCGCGGGTCACGTAGCATCCATCTTTCTCAATCCCGACCGCCCCGAGGTTCCCCTTGTAGCCCTAGTGGTATCAGGCGGACATACGAACATATACCTGATGAAAGACTTTCAGGATTTTACCGTTCTGGGTCAGACGCGGGACGACGCTGCCGGCGAGGCGTTTGACAAAGCTGCCAAACTATTGGATATCGGCTATCCGGGCGGCGTCATCATCGATAAGCTGGCAAAAAAAGGAAACCGGAAGAGGATTGAATTCCCCAGGGCCATGAGAAATAGTCTGGATTTTAGTTTCAGCGGCCTGAAAACATCCCTCCTCGTGCACATAAAGAAGAGAAAACGTCCCTTCAGCGAGGATGAATTGCCGGACGTGGCCGCCAGCTACCAGGAAGCTATCATTGACGTTCTTGTGGAAAAAACTTTTAAGGCCGCGGAGATTCACTCTATATCAAAAATCGTCGTATGCGGCGGGGTTGCCTCAAACAGCCGACTCAGAGAAAGATTTGCCGAGGAATCAAGGCTCAAGGGCGTTGATGTGTACATCCCTCCTCCTATCTTTTGTACGGATAATGCCGCTATGATCGCTGTCGTGGGCTGGCATCTGTTGACAAAGGGCATAAAGGATTCTTTTAGTCTGAACGCAGTTTCCAAATGGCCTCTGGAATCTTTATCAAAGCATGATTCATAATGCCGCTTCTGGGAGTGATAAAAAAGGAATTATGACGACGGTAACAGAAATCCTCACAGATCATGGAATCCGGCCGCTCAAACGCTTGGGCCAGTCTTTCCTCAGGGATAGAAATGCCATAAACAAGATCATCAGAATATCAAATATCCAGGAAGATGATATGGTAGTCGAGATAGGTGCGGGCGTGGGACTCATGACGGAGTTGATAGCAAAACGGGCAAGGAAGGTGATTGGCCTTGATATAGATCCAAGAATGGTCGGTATCCTGAAAAAAAGGATGGCACCTTACCGTAATGTGGACATTGTCCAGACAGATGTCCTTGAATATGATTTTTCCTCAGCCGTCGGCGAATGGCCTTCGCGGAAGATCAAGGTCATCGGAAATATTCCCTATAACATTTCTTCTCAGATATTATTCCGATTATTGGCTTACCGGGACCATATATCAGCCATGATTCTCATGTTTCAAAAAGAACTGGCAGACAGGCTTACAGCGACACCGGGGACAAAAGCCTACGGTGTGCCGACGGTACTGATTTCGATGTATATGCAGTGCTCTCGTGAAATGGCAATCCCCCGTAGCTGTTTCTATCCGAAGCCTACGGTGATGTCCACCGTGCTGAAAATGGTCGTCCGAGAACAGCCTCAATTGGCTCTGGCGGACCATGAATTTTTCTTCAAGATTGCGAAGACAGCTTTTGCCAAGAGGCGCAAAACGCTGTTGAATAACCTCAAGAGCCTCCATCTACTGGGATATTCGGATATGGACATAGCAAAGGCGCTCAAGAACTCGGGGATCGATGGCGCAAGAAGGGGTGAGACATTGTCGGCTCACGAAATCGGAAAATTATCTAACGCCCTCCATTCAATAAAAATTGGCATTTGATAAAAATACCTTGACACGGTGCCGTTATTTTGTTACGGACACTCCGCCGCTTGGATCCGTTTGCGGACTGAGACGGGAGGTAAAACGAAGGCATACTGCACGGTTCATATGTTAAGCCTCGCGTCTCTGACGTCGGGGCTTTTTTTATGGATGAGGGATTGTGATGAGGATTATCAGTTCCATCAGAGAAATGCAGGTAGTCTCCGAATCCGTGAGAAATTCCGGACAGAAGATATCCTTCGTTCCCACAATGGGCTATTTTCACGACGGACATTTGAGTTTGATGAGAGAGGGAAAAAAGCGGGCGGACTGCCTGGCTATCAGCATCTACGTGAACCCCACGCAGTTCGGTCCGATGGAAGATTTTGAAAAATATCCGAGAGATTTTGAGAGAGATAAAGCCTTGGCGGGTGACGTGGGCGTTGACGTGATCTTCTATCCGGGCAATAAAGAGATGTACCCGGAGCACTGTCAGACCTATGTCAATGTTGAGGACGTTACGCAGAATCTATGTGGAATGACCCGGCCTGGGCATTTCCGCGGCGTTACAACAGTATGCACAAAACTTTTCAATATTGTCAAACCGCACTATGCGATCTTCGGCAGGAAGGATTTCCAACAGCTTGTGGCCATCAAAAGAATGGTTCTTGACCTCAATATGGACCTCGATATTATCGGCATGCCGATAGTGAGGGAACCTGATGGCCTCGCCATGAGCTCGCGAAACGTGTACTTGAAAACAGATGAAAGGGAAGCGGCTCTGAGTCTGAGCCGTTCCCTGAAGAAAGCCGAAAAGATGTATGACAGGGGAGAAAGGGATGCCGCGGCCATCCTTGCTGAGGTGAGGAAGTCCATAGAACGTCATCCTCATGCAAATATCGATTATGCTAAAATATGCGACACAGCAACCCTCAAGGATGTTGAGCTTATTGAGGGAGAGTCTGTTTTGGCCCTTGCCGTCAAAATAAACAAGACCAGACTGATAGATAATTACGTATTCGGGAATCGCCTTGACATATGATGATTACTTAGAATGTTGAAGATTGGCTTTTTCGGAGGTGGGAAGACACAACATGCAAAGATTTATGCTCAAATCGAAATTGCACAGGGCAACAGTGACTGATGCCAATCTCCACTATGAGGGCAGCATCACAATCGATAAGAGACTGATGAATGCTGCGGATATAGTGCCCTATGAGAGAGTTGACATATACAATGTCTCGAACGGAGAGAGATTTTCCACTTACGTGATAGAGGGAGAAGAGGATTCCGGCGTTATATGTCTCAACGGCGCTGCAGCATGGAAAGCTTCCAAGGGAGACATTGTTATTGTTGCGAGTTATGCTATGCTTGATGAACCTACTCCAAAGAAGTGGCGTCCTAAATGTATCTTCTTGGACGATAAGAACAGGGTCAAGAAGGATAAGTAGCGTTTACAAGAGCCGCACTGAAGAAGCAACAATCAGAGATCAGAATTCTAAGAAGGGGTTTTGGTGTGGTTGCACCTAACCCCTTTTTAAATAGCAGTTGAAAACAGCTTAGCTTTTTGTTACATATATAGACTTTGAAAATGGCATGAAGGTCATCGACCATTGAAGAAGAAACTGAAGCAGATTTTTTTGACAGGTCTTGCCGTTACTGTCCCGGTAGGATTGACGCTTTATATCCTTTTCTTTCTCATAGATATAATGGATAGTCTTCTTAAGATTATCCCCTTAAGATATCATCCTGACACGCTGCTCGGCGTCCACATTCCCGGCCTTGGAGTTATTGGGACCGTAGTTTTAATTTTCATCTGTGGCCTCATTACCGCGAGTTATGTCGGCAATAAAATAGTCCAATCCGGGGAAGACCTTCTTTATAGGATACCGTTTGTAAGGAATATTTATCAGGCTATCAAACGATTCTCCGATACCATGGTTATGGACAGGAGAAGCAGTTTCAAGCGGGTCGTGCTGGCAGAGTTTCCCAGGAAAGGTTTATACACAATCGGCTTTGTGACAGGCAAACCCAATTGGGAGATCAAGAGAAAGGCCGGGGAGAACCTGATCAGTGTCTTCCTGCCGACAACACCCAACCCCACATCGGGCTATCTCATTATAGTGCCGGAAGATGAATTGGTTGAGGTGGGCATGTCAGTCGAAGAAGCCTTAACGTATATAATTTCTGTCGGTATTGTAACTCCGACTGAGCGCACGAGGAGAAAGGACAAATTGTACGGCGGGAAGGATAAGATAGACGAATTGAATTAGATTCAATAACAACAATGATTAATTTTAGAATAAGGGGTGAGAACACATGCTGATAACATCTGAAAGTGTTAAGGTTGGACATCCGGATATTGTATGCGATTCGATAGCAGCGAACATCATTGCTGCAATTCTCGATGAGGAACATAAAATCGGGGTTACTGCGGATACGATGCCACACTGCGGAATTGAGATATTCCTCGGCAAGGGCCTCTGTATAGTCGGGGGAGAAGTTGCCACGCGGGTTTATGTGGATGTGGAGAAAATTGTCCGCGATACGGTTCTTGGAATAGGCTACGTCGATTATCGTCTTGGTCTCAACGGAAATTCAATGGGTATACTAAATACGATTATAGAGCAATCTCCGGACATCAATATCGGCACCCGTGCAGATATGGGCAAACACAAGGAAATCGGTGCGGGGGATCAAGGCATAATATATGGATTTGCCTGCGATGAGACACCTGAGCTGCTGCCGCTTCCCTATGTACTCTCCACTAGGATGATGAGGACGTTTGAGAATTGCGGGAATCCGATATTTGCTCCGGACGGCAAAGGACAGATAACGGTGGAATATAACGACAAGGGCGTTCCGCTACGAGTGGCAACGGTTCTCATGTCTAATGCAATCGATTACCGTGAAGTGCCGAATAACGCGAAAGCCAGTGTGGAGCCTCAGGCGAAGCGTCTTGCTATGGAATGCCTCAAAGGCTGGGTCGATGACAAAACGGAATTCCTTTTCAATCCGACTGGCGAATGGCAGGCGATCAATTCGTGCAGTGCGGCAGATTCAGGAGTGACGGGACGGAAGCTTGTCGTTCAGCTCTATGGCGGGTATCCCGGCGCTCAGATCGGAGGTGGTTCCATCGTCAATAAATCGCCGGAAAAGGTGGATTGCTCGGCAGTACTCGGTGCCCGCTATGTTGCAAATAACATTATCGCCGCGGGGCTCGCAAAAAAATGCGCCATACAAGTGGCATATGCCATCGGCATGGCCAGGCCGATTTCTGTCTACGTAAATACTTTTGGTACGGGAATTATTTCCGACGCCAAAATCAACATGCTGATCAAAGAATATTTCGACTTGTCACCGAGAGGCATGATTGAAAAATTTAGGCTTCTCGACGGCAGCATTTACCGAAAACTTCCCAAGACATTCTTCCTGGACGATTATACCTGGGAAAAGGCGGACATGGTCGAAGCCTTGAGGCATGCTGCGTCAATATAGCGTGAAGGCATTGAACCTAAGATATGGACTGGAGGACCTTATGACATATCTGAAACTTGTCAAGAATTTACCATACAAAATATCGGACATCGGTCTTGCCGGCTGGGGACGCAAGGAGATCGAACTTGCCGAAAACGAAATGCCCGGACTTATGGCAGTGAGGGCAAAATATGGCCGCAAGAAACCGCTTAAGGGCTTAAAGATAACAGGCAGCCTGCACATGACAATTCAGACAGCCATGCTTATAGAGACGCTTAAAGAGCTTGGCGGGGATATCAGATGGGCATCGTGCAATATTTTCTCGACTCAGGATCATGCGGCCGCGGCAATAGCCAAGGCGGGTACCTCAGCCGTTTTTGCCTGGAAAGGTGAAACGCTTGAAGAATACTGGTGGTGCACAGAACAGGCGCTGACATGGCCTGACGGTTCCGGTCCGGATCTTATTGTCGATGACGGAGGCGACGCAACGCTTTATATTCATCAGGGCGTCAAATATGAAAAGGATCCTCTGCTGCTTGAGCGAAAATACGACTATAGGGAATTGCAGATTATTGTGGATCGCATGAGGCACTCGTTACAGCGGAATCCGCAACATTGGCAAGGGGTCGCTTCAGGTGTTATCGGCGTATCTGAAGAGACGACAACGGGTGTTCACAGACTATACCAGATGGCTCAAGCGGGAGAGCTTCTCTTTCCGGCCATCAATGTCAATGATTCGGTGACCAAGTCAAAATTTGACAATCTGTACGGCTGCCGGGAATCGCTCGCCGATGGTATTAAGCGGGCAACCGATATCATGGTTGCCGGCAAGATGGTTGTCATCTGCGGATATGGCGACGTCGGCAAGGGATGTGCGCAGTCAATGAGGGGTTTTGGAGCCAGGGTTGTTATCGCCGAGATCGATCCGATCAGCGCTCTTCAGGCTGCTATGGAGGGCTATGATGTGATGAGGCTCGACGATGTCGTCTCGAAGGGCGACATTTTTATCACGGCCACGGGCTGCTGCAAGGTCATCACCGGCAGGCATATGAACAGGATGAAGAATGAGGCCATTATATGTAATATAGGCCACTTTGACAGCGAGATAGATATGCAATATTTGGAAAAAAGCAAAGGCTGCGAAAGGGAAAACATAAAGCCTCAGGTCGATAAATGGACTCTAAAGTCCGGGCGTTCGATTATCGTCCTTGCGGAAGGAAGACTGGTAAATCTTGGCTGTGCCACGGGTCATCCGAGCTTTGTGATGAGTACCAGCTTTACCAATCAGTGCCTTGCGCAAATTGAGCTTGCATCCGGGAAATATGAAGTTGGTGTTCACACCCTGCCAAAAAAGATAGATGAAGAGGTAGCAAGGCTGCATTTAAGGAGGCTGGGCGCGAAACTGTCAAGATTAACCAAGGAACAGGCCGATTATCTTGGCATTCCTGTAGCCGGACCTTTCAAGCCGGACTATTACCGTTATTAGGAGCGGGAAACAGGGACCTGTGTCAGGTCTTGACGCGCAAGAACATGATAACCGATGCGACTCCGAAAATAATATTTGCGAGCCATGCGGAGAGAATCGGGGGTATTGAACCGGAGCGGCCGAGGGACATGGAGAAGGCATGAACAATCCAATAGGAGAATCCTATGATAATGCCGACGCCGATGCTCTGCATGACGCCGCCGCTTCGCTCGGTCCTTATAAGTGAAAAGGAAATACCAATTGTGATAAGAATTATGATAACCAGAGTAAATGCGATCTTGCCGTGCATATCGACCAGGTATCGCGTTGCATCGTATCCTTCACCCTGAAGTTTTTTGATGTAGTTTTTCAGTTCAACGAATCCCATCTTTTCCGCTTCTTTTTGGACGAGGATGAAATCCGCTGGTTTCTCCGGGAGGTCTATGACTTTGGCGGAAGCCCACTCGAGTGTGGGGAATTCTCCTCCAAAACGCGTTATCAAAAGGTTGTAAAATACCCATTTGCCTTCTTTCCATTCCGCCTTTTCCGCGTCGATACGCGCTGTCAGCGTAAAGTTCTTATCCAAATAATTTATGGTAATTCCCTGTATGACATTTGTCTTCGAATCAAAAAGCCGGAAATTGTATATGCCGCTTTGCCCTCTGTACCAAAGTTGATTTTGCTTGAATGTTCCCAAGGGTTCTCGCTTTTGCACTTCCACGTATACAATGTTGTCGGCCTTTTGGTTGCTGTATGGTGTAACGAGTTCACTATTAAGAAAGGCCAATATGCAGATGAGCACGGATGCGATGAACACGGGCAGGGAGGTTCTATATAGACTGATGCCGTTTGCCTTCATGGCCAGCACCTCGGAATTCTTTGCAAGGGTGCTGAAAGTCAAAAGAGCTGCGAGGAGCGCCGTAGCGGGAATAGTCTGTGAGATCATCATGGGGATGATGAAAAAGAAATATGAAAGGATCTGGGGCAGAGAGGCATTATTACTCAGGAACATTCGTATGCGTTCAAAAAATTCAACAATCAGGAAGAGCGATGTGAACAGCATCAGCACGAGGACAAACAGCCGGATAAACTCTTTTGTCACATATCGATCTAATATGGTCATGAATCAATTCTCTTTGTGCACTTGGCTATCAGGTTCTTCAAATAGGTCCCGATGGGGATCTCCATGCGAAGTGGCCGGTCATTTGCCGCCCTGATCAAGAGATAACAGCCGACGATACAAAATACAACATTGGGAGACCATGTTCCTATGAGTGGTGAAAGTCTCCCTGTTTCCACCAAGGCCTCGCCGCCCAGACGTATGATGTAATAAATAAAAACTATGACGAGGCCGAGGGTAAACCCTCTCGATCTTACGGCCCTGTGCGCCCTGATACTCAAGGGAATTCCAAGGATGCCGAAGACTATGCATGAAAGAGGAGTTGTAATCGCTTTGTAAAATTCGATGGCCATTTCCCGAGAAACAGCGTCTTCGAAACCAGCAGTCTTAAGTTTCTGAGACAGTTCCCAGATCGTCATTTCGGTACTGTCCTTTGCGTTCGCTTTTTTTGCATCGGCGATGGACGATTCGATATCGAGATTTATATCATACGAGCTGAAATCCATTTTTCTGTAGTTCTTCATCATTTTATCGACCGTGTGCGTACTGCCGTTTTGCAGTCGCAGGGTCACTGTCATCAGTGCAGGGTCTGATACAAGATAAGCTCTCTTCGCTATAATAGTGCTGGGTTCCTTGCTGGTTCTTGTGTCTGAGATGATGACCCCTTCCATGTAATCACCGTGAACAGGAATAGTTTCCGCGTAGAGGAGAATTCCTTTGAAATCGTCGTTGAACACCTTCTCCTTGATGCCTATGCTCGCCTTCTTCTTTGCGACGTTGAAGAGCAGATTTTTTGTTGCGTATTTGCTGTGGGGAACCAGGAAGAGACTCGTGACGGCGGTTACGGTGAAGGCTATTAGTGAAGCAACGGCAACAGGGCCTACGAGTTTATATAAACTCATTCCCGATGCCTTTAGAATTGTTAGTTCGTTGTCACCGGATAGCCTCCCCAATCCAATCAGTATCGAGATCAGCAGTGATATGGGAATGGTCAATATCAGAAACGACGGTGTTAACAATAGAAAAAGTTTCGAAATATCGACGAAACTGACACCCTTATTGACCATGAGGTCCATGAGCTGAATAATTTTACCCATAAGAAGAACGAATGTCAGAACAAAGAGGATAAGGAAAAATGGATAGGCAATCTCCTTGAGGATGTATCGATCGATAATTTTAAACATAAGCGTAGGTGGGGAATTAAGTTCTTATTTAATAGCAGACAGTAACATGGAGTTAAAGAGGTTTGTCAAGAAAAAGATTGACCATGCTGCATCGGGGTGCATAGCGCATGCGCAAGCAACAGCCACGAGCCTCGCGTTTCAATCGCCTTCCGATGGAATCGGCGGCACTTGATTCTTATCAGATTATCCATATCGTCTGTTGACCGCATCTCATAAATTTGCTAACTATATTACTGTCGACCGAATGAAATGGACGCTATTTTTAACATAACGGTGAGGTAATGCCCTGTGATAGACCTACATACGCATTCAATTTTTAGTGACGGTGAGCTCATTCCCTCGGAACTGGCGAGGAGGGCGAAGGTGACGGGATACAGCGCCCTCGCCATAACGGATCATGGCGACCATTCCAATTTCGATTTTATTATTTCCCGCCTTGTGAAAGTCTGTCAGAAGTTGACCGATGCCCTTGCCATACAGGTGATTCCAGGTATAGAGCTGACCCATGTTCCTCCGGAATATATTTACGATCTTGCGGTAGAGTCCAGACATGCAGGAGCGAAGATCATTGTGGTTCATGGCGAAACGATTGTTGAACCGGTTGCGCAGGGCACTAATGCGGCCGCCCTCAGGGCTCCTATTGACATACTTGCACATCCCGGCCTGATTACGGCGGAAGAAGCTATGGCGGCGGCAAGAAATTCAATATATCTCGAAATTACAACGAGGAAGGGACATAGTTTGACAAATGGTCATGTTGTACAGATGGCGCGTCAAGCAAAAACCCCTCTCATCTTAAATAGCGATAGCCACGCCCCCCAAGATCTTGTCCATAAGGATCTGGCGCAAAAAATCGCACTGGGCGCAGGTTTAACCGAAGGGGAAACAGAAGTTATGTTTCGCAATTCGGAAGTCGTGGTTAAGAAGGCAGCAAAAAAATAAGGCTGAAGGATCGGGCATGATACATATGAGGCCCGTCTCGGTTGGAAAACGTTTTTGCAGACATGCATATTCGTACATAACCAAATAGGATTTTCACAGAAGCTATGCCGCGGTGATTGCTGGTTTCCCGGGTGGTGCCGTATTTTTTCTCTTTATCCCGCCAGTTTGCAACATCATTACCCTTCAATAGTCATAAAACAATGCTTGAGAGAAGGCTGATCTTGGATGCCAATGACTTGCCGTGCCGCCTTTGCTCAGCCTCAATTTATGGCAGTCCGCTTCCTTGCGGACGATACTTTTGATCAGATGACTCCTTAATGTCGCAGTATTGCGCACACTTGGCGATTCAGTAACGGATACTAGATGCAGGAAGGTATGGCCAAGGAAGTGTGCGGGAAGTTCTGGGATAAGCCGTGAAGATTTGGGATGGGTGCGGGTTTCGGCGGGGACGCGCAAGAACCGAGGTTTGACCAAAAATGGCTATTGCGGACCCGCCGCGGCCGCGTCGCGCAGCGATACCGGTCTTTTATAACTTATTGAAAAGATGAACCATTGCAAATTATTTAGACCAAACCTCTTTGCAACTCTGACAGCCAACTCTGACCAAAACGTAACTCTGACGCAGATTTTTTGATCGCTCGGTCAGAGTTACGTTTAATAAATGGGAATTATTAATAATTTCTATTTCGTGATATATAAAAAGACGGCCGCTAACTCTGACCATAGAATATTGACATAAAAACAAAAACATTCAGATATGCGTCCAATAAGGGATAGAAAAGTAGACAGTGCCGCGAGGTAGATTTTTGCAGTTACATGGAGAAAAAAGTAAATTATTCGGCTGCAGCGACTGGGGGCAAATCCTTCCCGCAATACCGGCAGGTGATAGCCTCCCTTTTAATAAGTTCGGCACAAAAGGGACACTTCCTATGTTCCGCAGCACTGGACTCTGCAGCTGGTGACGGCTTCATATATCTTTTTAAGCCAGAGATGAGCAGTGCTACACCGCCTACTATTAAAACGAGCGCGATAAACCCGCCTCCCACGGCGGCGTTCAAATTTCGATCTCCGAATGCCTGCAAGGCATTACAAGAACCAACCAACAAGAAAAACACTCCAAATAATATGCGGCCCATTTTTAAAACTCTCCCCAGAAAGCACAACGTTATCCTCAATGCCCCGGCGGCGCTCTTCTAAGAACGATCACGGGGAGCGCGTTCTTCCCCAGTGTGAAAAATGTATCGGAAATGCCCAGTAACACAGTCCACAAACAACTCTTTTATGGCCTTACTTCTTTTTTTTCTTTTTAAGCGCACCTCTCAAACATTTCGAGCGAGATCTCATTTCCATTATGGCATCCGCGTATTCCCTGTCCCATAACTGACTCAAACGATAGCGCAACAGTTCCTCGTTCTTCATTGATAGGTGCAACGCTTCGATATCTGCCTTAATAAATTCTCCAAGGCCAATTACTTCAACACCATCTTGCCACCATCTATTATAAATCGCGCTTATTAGAAAGGCCTTTTCGGCGTAAGAAAGGGGTACATTCAGTGCCCTTTCATATTCCGCACAGGCTGCCAGCAAAAAAACTAGAAGGTCAATATTTATTTCCATTCCGGTTTTCGGCCCCTCTCCTGTGGCGAGCCATTTGATGTTCACTCCTGCAGCCCTGGCAATAGAGACAAGGTTCTCCATGCCTGGCACGGTTGGACCCAATAAATATTTTCTAAGAACACTCTCAGCCACCCTCGATCTGTCCGCAAACGCATTTACGGACTCATTATCTATAGCGATGCGTAATCTTTTCCTAAAATTCTCCATAAGTTAGCCAATCATAGTGTTTTTTTTCTTACTTCGCTTTATTTTCTTGACAATTCGCTCTATTTTCCTTATAAATAACCATCATGATGCAAAGCAACCAAAGAGAAACAGAATCAATCAGCTGCACGGATGATGAATTCGCAATCTGGGCTACTATAAAACACGGCCTTGAGCTTAAGGGTATAACGCTCAGTGCACTCGCGGGAATCCATAACGTGAACAGGACCAACTTTGTTCACGTCAAACATCAGCCCTGCCCAAAATACGAAAAGATCATCGCAGAGCAGTTAGGCGTTCCGCCCTGGGTTCTGTGGCCCCATCGTTACAACAAGGATCACGAGCCCGCCAGGATATCTCTACGTTATCGTAATAAGGAATTTACAGAGCATCGTATCAAAAAGATGCGTGAATGCAATAAAATAAATTCTGGAGAAGTTGCCGATGAACCAGATCGGAGTTGATGCTGCAGAGAAGAAGAATTTCTTCACGGCCCGTGAGTTGGCAGGGATAGAGTTGCCGGGTGTACCATCAACCGAGAGTGCTATCCTCAGAAAGGCAAAGAAGGAACGTTGGCAGTCACGGAAACGAGAAGGGAAGGGCGGTGGGCGGGAATACGGTATTGAGTCTCTCCCCGCAGAGGCACGGATGGCCATCATTGAAAAAAGAACAGACATGTCAAAGCCAGATCCAGGTGGTGCACCGGTTAAAAAAAACGATGAAAGAAAAGCGACATACGTTGATCTCAAACCCTGGCAGCGCGAAGAAGCTGATAAACGAATGGCGCTCGCCAGAGAGTGGTTGAAGATACGAGCTGATGTGCCGGGAAGAAAATTGACAGAAGTAAAAAGGAGATTCGCGAAGTCTCACAACATTGGTCATAAAAGCCTTGATAGATACGTGACTGGCTATCAGAGCGGCGGTTATCCTGCGCTGGTTCCGGCTTGGCGGAATGGAGAGAAGCAGCCTGTCATCAATAGAGAGATGGCAGCATTTATCGAGAATGCCTATTTGCAGCCCCTCGGGCCACCAGTAAGGAAGGTCCACGGGGACCTTCGCAAAGCTTTTGATGGCAAATATCGATGCCCGAGTTATCGTACAGTGGCAGATTATATAGATCGCAAATGGACAGATGCGCAGCAACTTTTGGTTCGTAATAAGCAGGAGTGGGATCGTTTATATTCGCCATACATCCGTAGAGACTGGGATGAATGCTCATTAAATGAGGTCTGGGTAGGAGACAGTAAACAGATGGACGTGTGCTGCCTTTATCGCGGCAAAGCAGTGTTCCCCTGGCTCGTAGCGATTCTGGAGGCGAAGAGCCGTAAATTTGTTGGGTGGATCCTTGTAGCGACGCCGAATGCCTTGGTCATAGGTCAGGCCGTCATATATGCGATAAGTCAATGTGGTCCGTGCAAGACATTTTACATCGACTTGGGCAGAGACTACAGAGCGCATCATGTTGCCGGCGTCCTCGTCGAACTGGGAATTGAAACATTCTTTGCTGCCCCCTACAATGCGAGAGAAAAATTGATCGAGTCGAATTTTGGCTGGTTTACGGACCGGATGAAGGATTGGCCGGGATATCGCGGCCACAGCATAAAAACAAGGCCCAAAAAACTGCATCATGAAATCAAATCCGGTAAGCTTCTGACCTTTGAAGAAATCTCAAAAAAAGTCGACGAACTTATAATAGAGAGAAATTCTCTGCCCCATTGCACAACCGGGCGACCTCCTGTTTCATTCTGGGAAAATCATCAGGCAGTGATCCCCTCGCAGCACTTGCTCGATTTTCTCTTGATGGACGTCAATGCGGCGACCGTCCGTGATTCGTCAGTGGCCATAAAGGGCCTCCTGTATCGGGACGACAATCTCTTCAAATTGTCAGGAGAGCGGGTAGAAGTGCGGCGGGATCCACGCGATATCACGAGAGCTGCCATCATTTACAAGGGAGCCGTTTTCTGCGCCGCGAAGCTCGAAACGCCATCACACTACCGATCAGAAATTACCCTCCAAAGTGTTAAGGACGCTGCCAGGATACGCAGGAAGATCAAAAATTTTCGCAAGCAAATTATTGAGGCAGAAGATGTCATCGATGATCCGCTGCTGCTGGCGATGCAAATCGAAGACCAGGAAAAAGTTCGCCAGCGCGATATTCAACCGGCTGATTCAAACGTCAAACAATTTCACAAAAAAGAGAAGCTCGCCCGGGATTCCGCAAAAGCACTTGAGGCGGATAAGGCTGAGGAAAATACTGCAAATGCTACCTCGCGGCCGGATATTTTAGACCGCTACCTTCGCGCCAGTTCAATGGCGATGGGCTCTGTGAGGACTTTACAATATAACGATGATCCTGAGGATTTTTAGGGGGAGAACATGCAGGCAACTCTGAAACAAATTTCAAGGAAGACTAAAGAGACCGTGCAAAGCATGAGTGCTCCGACTTTACAGGAACGCATTCAGAAATACGTGGACTATACTGACATGACGGGGCAGGGTTTTGCCGCTAAAAATTCTATCTCGCCGACACTGCTGGAGGCATATCGTAAAGGGGAGGCTGGGTACGATTACACCGGATTAGAAAGATCCGTCGCAATGTTTCTCGACCGCGAAGAACGCAATGGAGTTGCTTTTGTATCCTCTGGCTTCTGCCTCACCGACACCGCGAAGCAGATATTGGGTGTCCTGAAATGCTGTCATGAAGACGGCGATATGGGGGTTGTCGTCGCACCGGCAGGAAGCGGGAAAACAGAGGTAGGGCGGCATTACAAGAGAAACCATCCGGATACGCTTCTCAGGACTGCAGATATAACGACGCGAGCGCCCGGGTCCACACTGCTGTTGATTTCTCAGGGGCTACCCGGCGTCTCTCGGTATGACGCGACGAGCCATGTCTTCATGCAGCGCATCATTGACCGCTTATCCGGCAGCCGCCGACTTTTGATTCTCGATGAAGCACATTTTCTTTCTTGGGAAAGCATTGAGGCGGTGAGACGAATATATGATGCTACAGGGATTGGAGTTGTATTGATGGGTCAGGAAAGTTTGTATCAACAGATGCGGGGCGGCCGCAGAGCTGTTTTATTTGACCAGATTCTCTCCAGGATCGGCGTCAGATGCCATATCAAGCGTGATGTTACGACAACGGACGTTTCCATGTTGGTTGATAGTATCATTCCCGGAGGGATTGAGCGGAAGGCTCTCGAATTCTTGCTGTACAAGGCTAATAGCGTGGGTCGGCTCCGTTCAATGGTCAAACTCTTGAAAAAAACGCTTCGGGTCGCCGTGGCCGAAAATAGACAGGTCACGCTCGAACTGCTGCGCGAGATCAACCAGATGTAGATGCTTTAAGAGGTGGCTTTGGCATGGGCGGGAAAAGATATCCATCAGAGTATAAGAAGCTCTTAAATGAACTGACGCCACGGCAATTAGAGACCCTCAAAAAGGACAATCCTTATCGGGCGGAACGCGACGCTTTGATCCACATTCTTGCCCAGAGGGGAGTTGGTTGCGATGTCCTGGCACGGCTAACCGGCCTCAAAAGAAGTTCTACTCACAGAATAGGCCAGACAGGTAGGAATGTGCGACCACGGTTCATCAAGCGCATACAGCCGATTGATGAGAAGAAACTGCGGAAGGCGTGTGATGCCTTCTATGTGCGGCTTCTAAAGATATTAAAGGCGGAGGGAGGTGAATGAGGGAAATGTCGGCAGGCAAGAGAGGGATTGCCGTGATTTCAGAGAAGCAGATCAGAATGATCTGGGCCTTAGCCCGGCAGCTGGGCCTGGATGATGACGGACTTCATGAAATGGTGAAGGGGTGTACTGGAAAGGATTCGATCAAGGAGCTCATGCTGGACGACGTTCACGAAGTGGTTAAGAAGTTCGCTGAGGCAGGGGCAAAGATCAAAAAGGTGAGGAAACCGGCGCGGGATCTCCCGAAGAATGTACTCGAAATTATAACGCCGGAGCAGACGAATTTTATCAGATATATGGAGGAAAAACTCGGCTGGCAGGACAATCCGAAAAGGCTTATGGGCTTCTCGAAAAAAATCATCGGCAAGGTGAAACCGGGAACTAAAGAAGAGGGGATCAAAATAATTTTAGCCTTGAAACACATGGTGATCAAAGAATCAATAGGCAGGGCCGTTGAGGAGGGCCACCAGAAATCATGAGGGAGGTGCGTTATGGAGAGGGAAGAAAAAAGACAGCCGTTTAGAAGCGACGAAGGTGCCGTTGAGGACGTTACACATTATGCGAGAAAATTGAATGCCCTTGGAGATACGCTCGTGACACTCTGTTGCAAGGCCGGAAGGGGCAACGACGCAGGTGAAGGCCTGGCACGTTTCGGCGAGGAACTGGGTTATATAATCCAGGATTACGCGCAAGCAATCGAGATAATGTGCATGCCTTTTTTTGATATTAATGATCGTGAAGCAATTACAAGTTTCATCGTGGACGAATACGAAGACACGTATAAATTTCTCAGTCCGCACAAGCGGCCAGAGGACCTGCTCGTTATCAATGCGAAGCTGCAGGAGCTTTTGGAACTCAGGCACAATATGGCGATGCCTATCATCGACTTAACAAACCGGTTTGAAGCTTTGGCAAAGGAGATCACCGGGAAGAAGGAGAAGACTTCCACCGCAGCATCAGCTGCGGGTTGAAGGATAAAGGGCGTCCTGGCTAGGCCAGCTACCGAAAAGGCGGATACCCTCACCGCCCTGCCAGGGCAAACATAATGAGGGCAACCATGAGGGGGTTGTGCAGATCGGCGCGGCCCCTTTTTTAATATTAAAGACTGCGATCCGGGACGAGTGAAGCGACATGTTCGGAAAAATAAAAATAAGAGCAACCATCGACGATAAAGGAACTGTTGTTGTCACCAAATATTGCAAAAAGGCTGCGCAGGTCATGTCGCAGCGTGAATTTGAAATCACCTTAATGCTTCTAATCAAAAGCGGGTCTTTCAGCCTGCAGGATGCTCTTGTTGCCATTGGCAAGCAGATACATCAAAGGCGGGAGAGTCGTCGGAAGCCGCATGAGGCGACCGGCGCGGTTCGAAATGAAAGTATGACACTGCATTAAAAAATCTTATTACTGTAGAGGAATAGAATCATGGCCAGTCAACTGAAAATCGAAATCTCCGTCGACGATAAAGGCACTGCTGTCGTCCAGCAGTTTGTCGATAATGTGAAGCAGTCGATGGGGCAGGTGAGCCAGTCGGCCGCATCTTCGTCTGACTCGATGAGTTTCTTCAGTAACAAGTGGGTCCAGATGACTGCCGGGGTCGCCGCCGCCTGGGTCACTATGGAAAAGACCATTCAGTGGTCGGAGATGGGCGCAAAGGCGCTCCAGGCAGCAGATTCCTTCGGCATCGTGGCGGAGTCTGCAAACGTAAGTGCTGACCAGCTCCTCAGCTCCATGAAGCGTGCCTCAGCTGGAACTGTTGATGAAACATCGATAATGCAGAAAGCCGTCAAGGGAATGGTACTTGGATTCTCGGCGGACCAACTGACAGACATCATGGAGACTGCGAGAGTCTCGGCCCGTGTGACGGGGCAAGACGTTCAGACTGCCTATGAAACAATCACCGATGCCCTCTCCACGCAGATGCCACGGTCGCTCAGGCAATATGGCCTCGTCACGAAAGATCAGATGATGATCGTCCAGCAGGCGCTGTCGGCTGGCATAACCGACATCAATCTCTATGACATAGTGATGGCCAATGCGGCGACGCAGAGTGCGCAATTTGGGGTGGAAACTGAGAACATGGCCGAGAAGGTGCAGGGCTTCAAGGCCCGACTCACTGAGCTGAAGGAAACAGCCGGTATGTGCCTTGTAGACTTTATAGCCAACCTGATGGTGGTTGGTGAGGATCTCAACGATGCGACAAAAACGACGGAGAACTTCAATGAACAAATTAGACTTACTGCTGAAGCTCAGAAACTCTGGAATATCACTGAAGCGACGACCCTGGCCAAGGCATTGACCGCCGACGCCCTGGCGCGACTCGGCGCGGTCGAGGCCCAGAAACTCGCCATCGAATCTCTCAAGGCAACCAATAAGGCTTATTTCGATGACGAAGAGTCGAGGATCAAATACAACGCCGCTTTGTCGCAAGTCTATCAGCAGAGCACCTATGCGATCGCAGTGGAGAGCATCTCGGAAAGAGAGGCGCTCCTCGATGAGTACTATGATGATCAGGTCGACATGTTCAGTAAAGAGGCGGCGGCCAGGACAGACATGGACCGACAGAAAGTCTCCGATGCCACAGTGGTGGCCGCGAAGATTGAGGCTCTGGACGCAGACGTCGCCGCTAAGAAGAATGACCTTGAGAGACAAAAGAACCTGGCCACTGCAGACTATTACGCGAAGCAGCAACAACTCGCATTGACTCATTATGAGTGGCTCCAGGACATGGCTGTGAAGAACGCTCAGAATTATATGGACGTCCAGGACCAGAAGTTCGCGGCGCAGACGGCTGCCATTGACGATATCGCACAATACGAGATGCTCACGGGAAAGATCGTCGAGGACGACGAAATTAACCGGCTCAAGGACATGATCCAGGAATACAATGACACTTTCGTCGGCGGTTGGCGTCAGGGGCTTTATCAAATGCAGGCGAGCTGGATGACAACCGGAAAGGCCATGACCGATGGTGTCACGGCGTTCTCGTCGAACGCCTCAAGTACCTTGAGCACGGTCCTTTTCGATGGATGGAAAGGCCAGTTGCAGGGTTTCAGCACTTACTGGACCACGTTCACCGATGCGATGCTGAAGAAGTTTACCGATGTCGTTGCTCAGATGGCGGTGCAGTGGGCCACATTCCAGGCCGCAGAAATGATGGGCATAAGTCTGCCGGGCATGGGAGGCAGTGGCGGGTCGACCGCGAGTCAGGCCGGTAACATGGGACTGACGGGATCCGGACTTCTGGGGAGTCTAAGCGGTCTCTTTGGGAGTAGCGGCCCCAACGCAGATGCAAGTCTTGAGTCGCTGACTCAACTGGCCGACACCGGAGACATTCAGGCAATGTGGGACGTGGGAGAACTGTCTGCACTAGGAGAGGATCCTGATCCCACGGGTGTTTCGCAGGCGCTGCTACTCGCTGATTCACTAACGGGCGGTCACGGCATGGATTTCCTGAAGAGCGCCGGAAGCACTGTCGTAGGTGGAGTGACGAATGCTGTCAGTTCCGCCTGGGATGCGGTTAGCTCTCTCTTTCATTCTGGCGGCGTCGTCGGCTCGGACTATGCACCCACGCGGATGATGCCATCCGTGGCCTTCGCAGGCGCTCCTCGGCTGCATTCCGGACTCGCGCCGGATGAGTTCCCGGCAATTTTGCAGAGCGGTGAACGTGTGCTTAATAGGGCGCAGACGGCAGCCTATGACAAGGGCAGTGGATCGGCTATCCACATCCACTATCACGGAACGGTCATTCAGGAAAAACAGGCCGCAAAAGATATTGCGACCCTAATTTATCCATATACGAAGAAACTTGAACAGTGGGGCCACTGAGATGGGCAACGTAATCGGAGATGCGCGGACGATGAATGACTTCACAAAAAAAATATCCAACAAACTGGATGAATTACACAGGCGACAGATCGGAAGGTAAGGGACATGGGCAACGCAGCATTCCTTCACAATAGTCGAATAAAAAAATAAAAAAGGAGCGAGAGCGATGAACAGATTAAAATTATTAAAGGACATTGAACGATCGATAACTGGAAATATGATCGAGGTGGGAGAGAATGAAGTGGATAAGAGCCGGGCAGCGTTCGCCAAACTCTTTTTGCCCAATTATGACAGCAAGGGAGTGCCCGCATTCCGGGGAATCAGAGAGGCTTATCTGCATTTTACCGGAGACAACAAATTTATGGGCCTCTTTTTCCCTGACAATTTGCCGGTAACTCTGAGAGCAAGTTTCAATACGGCTACTTTTACGTATGCTCTCCAGGATGTGTTGTCGTTATATCTTTCAAATGTCTATAGACAATTCACATATCGAGAGGAAGCTTTGATATCTCTAAAAAGGCCGGTCAAGGACTTCCGCACCGTCCACGCTGTTCAGTATGATTATTTTAATGACCTTGATATCGTGGATCCAGAAACGACTGATTGGCCTCAATTAAATATCGTCAAAGATACAGAGGTGCAGTACGATAGCAAACAGCGCGGCGGGCTGCTTATGATATCCCGAAGGGTCTTTGTGAATGACCACATCGGAATAATAAAGCAGATGCTGGATAAAATCGGCCGCGCAGCCCGCAGAACTCATGCCAAATTTGTATGGAATTTCTTCATAGGCAATAGCAGCTGCATGGATGGCAACGCATGGTTCACCAGCCCTCACGGAAATCTTGGGAGTACTGCACTCGATATAGCGCCTCTCACGGCAGCAATTACTGCTCTTGCAGGCATGACGGAGCCGGGCTCAGGCGAGAAGATCGAGTTCGACCTCGCATCGTTGAATTGGTCTCTAGTTGTCCCAGCGAATATGTGGGATACCGCCGTGAAGGTGAATCAGAATGAATATACTTTCACGGGCAATGATCTTACGACCAAGGTTACAAATCCCTGCTGTGAACTTTTTGGCGAAAATAACGAAAGAATCATCACATGTCCATTCATGACTGACCCAAATGACTGGGGGGTTTTGCGTGATCCGCACGAGGTTCCCATTATCGAAATGTCATATTTGGACGGCAATGAGGAGCCCGTGTTTATCTACTCGACCGAGAGCGATCTTGCTTGGAAGGCGGATTATTATGCATACAAATGCATTCACACTTATGGAGGCAGCATCATCGATCCTAATGGCGGTTATAAGGCCATCGTTCCCTGATAATATCTATGCAATAGGATTCGTTGAATGATGAACAGTATTTTATGCGATGACCTTAAGAAAAAAAATGGGAGGATGGCATGAGCATTTTAACTAAACTGCGCGAGAAGATGTTCAGCGGCGAGATCCAACGCAGAGTCGACCAGAAGATGCAGGCCGCAGTAGACAAGCAGGTCGCGGAGATCAAAGCAGCCTCTTACTCAGATACCCTGATGGCACCGGTCGCCGATCCGGACGGTACCGTCTGGCGGCGTCTTACCACGACTCCGAATCGAGATCTCGTGCCTGTCCTCCAGGACCGCATGATCGAGATCGCCTACTGGCTGCGGGAGACGAATCCGCTTGCCGGATGGCTTATCGATATCACCACGGCTTTTATTCTCGCCGAGGGGCTCCCTTACGAGGCGAAAAATCCCGACATTAAGACGGTGCTCGATGGTTTCTGGAATGACCCGATAAACAGGTTGCCTCTTTATTTCCCGAAACACGTGGGCGAGCTCCACACATTCGGCGAGTTGTGTTTCCCCACATTTGTGGCGGCACAGACCGGGAGAGTACGGCTCGGTTATATAGATCCCGCGCAGATCAAGGGTGTGATGACGGACCCGGAGAACGTAAAAGTTCCCATCGGCGTGCAGACAAAGGGATGGATCGGAGAGATAGCAGGATTCAACGTCTCGACGGAGGCAAAAAATTACCGGACGATCCTTCCCGAAGAAGCCGACTATGTCCTTTCTCCAGTAGCAAAGCAACTCCGAGACCAGTTCACAGACGGCGATTGTTTCTATTGGTCCATTAACAACGTATCAAATTCTCCTCGAGGGAGATCATCCCTTCTGTTCGTAGCCGACTGGCTTGACGCCTATGAACAGTACCTTTTTGATTATGCGGACATGTGGCCGCTCCTCAATAGTTTCATCTGGGACCTCCAGGTACAGGGCGCAGACGAGAAGGAGATTAAAAAACACCTCGAAGCGTTCACGAAAAAATCTGGATCGGTGTTCGGACACAATGAAAAAGTCACACTCACGGCAGAAAGCCCAAAACTGCAGGCAATAGATGCGGAGACGGGCGCCAGGATCTTCCGTAACCACATCATGGGACGTTTTGGATATCCGGAGCACTGGTATGGCGGCGGTGGAGACGTGAACCGCGCCACGGCGGAGGAAATGGCAGCGCCGGCGCTAAAGATGCTCGGCACGAAGCAGCTCGAGGTGAAGTACATACTCGAAGACATGTTCAAATATCAGATCAGACAATCCCGGCTGACCCGATATATCAACGTGTCTAATGAAGACGCAGATAATTACTCCATCCTGACGCCTCAAATGGAGACAAAGGACGTCGGCAAACTCGGAACCCTGGTACAGTCTGTTGCCACGGCACTCATGACTGCCGAGAACCAGGAGTGGATCGACAAGGATACAGCCCGCAAAATCTTCATTGCCGTAACAAATTTCACGGGAGTCGATATTGATTTCAACGCGATTAAGCAGGCCATCGCCGAGCAGAACGATGCGACGGCTGTCGCGGATTATAAGAAGAGTCCACCGGCACATGCCATAGCAGCTGCTTATGACAAGTTCTATTCATAGTTGATTAATAGACCTTATAGCCGCTCCTTCCGGCAGCTAGGTTGGAGTTCATCCCATATGAGGAGCTATACAGCCGCACTCTGAAAGATGTGGAGACTCCAATCTAGCACTGAGGAGCAATGCTCAAGACGTGCGGATGGGACTCTTTAACTATGGCCATTGCCTGTGGGAAATGTGGATCGAAACACGTAGAAGAAGATTACGTTCCGGGCATTGGCAAGGCAGGCCTGATCTGCAGGCATTGCGGACAGGCGGGAAGGGAAGGATGGATTACTGGCCGCAAAGTGAGCAGCAGGGGCCGCCTGCGTGCTGCTGAGCCGATTAGATCTAACGAAAGGGATGCGGATATGGCGAGGGATCAGCTGAAGCCAGGCGCGGACATAAAGAAAATCTGTAAGAAGTGTAACGAGAGAGAAACCATGTCCGAGCGCAGCCCCTATTGCGCAAAATGCCTGGGTGACATGGCAAGGGCCAAGAAAGAGCCGAAGCAACCTCTTGAGAGGAAGGATTCAGAGGTCACGAAGCAAGAGTCGTCTCTCCCGGGAAAGGCCGCTCCTGGCGCAATTACAGAGGTCACTATTGATTTTAAGGGTTACCCTGATCTTCTAGATTCCATAAGGACCTTAGCCACGGAGGAAGTGCGGCCGGTGGATTTGCAGATCATATATCTCTTAAAATCGAGAGTGAACGATATAAAGAAGGTGATAGCATGAGGCGCATCACGGGCTCTCAGTATGGACATTTTTTGCAGTTAGTTGGAGAAAAAAATGGCGGGTAAAGTCGTAAGAATAAATGACCCGCTCGATTAATATTTAAAAAATATATCCGGCAGATTTCTCTGTTAAAACAAGATTGAAATCTGGCCGGATTAGTGTGTCATATGCTATTTGGCTGTTATTACTGCACTTCTTTTTGGTCAAACCTTCTTGCAATTTGGTCAAACCTCCTTGCAGATAGTAACGGAGGAAATGAAACAGAAAAAAACCTTTTTTTTGTCTTGATTATATCAATATATAGTAGTATGATTAAGTCCTACCCCAATATATTGGGGAGAATGATTGCACTGAGACCAGACTTTCATTGCGGAGCCAAGGAGGGGCATCTTATGCATGAAAAGATAAGAAAAAGGGATGGCCGGTTAGTAAAATTCAACGCAGAAAAGATAACCAATGCCATTGAGAAGGCTGGAGACGCAACGGGTGAGTTTGATGGCGCCACAGCGAGAAAACTCACGATAAAGGTTCTTAATTTAGCGGAGAAGCTCTTTGACGACAAAGTTATGACGGTGGAAGAGTTCCAGGACATCGTGGAAGAGGTACTTTTGTCTTCTCCTTATCGTCGGACCGCTAAAGCATATATTATATATAGGGATCAACACGCCAGATTAAGAGAAATTACCAATAAAATGGAGGTTGATCTGGTGGATCAGTATCTGAAGAAGAAGGACTGGAAGATTAATGAGAACAGCAATATGGATTATTCTTTGCAGGGTTTGAATAACTATATATCTTCCGAAGTCAGTAAGGTCTACTGGTTGAATGAGATTTATTCGCCGGAAATCAGAAAAGCCCACTCGGATGGTGATTTTCATATCCACGATTTGAGTCTTCTTTCCGTATACTGTGTGGGGTGGGATCTATATGATCTTCTTCTGGAAGGCTTCAGGGGAGTGTCCGGTAAGGTTGAAAGCAAGCCGGCCAAGCACCTTCGCAGTGCCTTGGGGCAGGTAGTTAATTTCTTTTATACCCTTCAGGGGGAAGCGGCCGGTGCTCAGGCTTTCTCAAATTTTGATACCCTTCTGTCTCCTTTTATAAGGTACGATCGTCTGAGTTATAGTGAAATAAGGCAAGCTCTGCAGGAATTTATTTTTAATATTAACGTACCGACGAGGGTAGGTTTTCAGACCCCGTTTACAAACGTCACGCTGGATATGACAGTACCAAAGTATTACGCCGATCAAAATGTAATTATCGGAGGCAAACCGCAGAAAGAGACATACAAGGATTTTCAGGAGGAGATGAATCTCTTCAATAAGGCTTTCCTTCGGGTCATGGCTGATGGAGACGCCAAAGGCAGGGTTTTCACATTTCCCATACCAACATATAACATAACAAAGGAATTCAAATGGGAGGATCGTAATCTTGACGACTTATGGGAAATGACGGCCAAGTACGGGGTGCCCTATTTTTCGAATTTCATAAACTCAGACATGAACCCGGAAGATGCGAGGAGCATGTGCTGCAGACTTCGTATCGATAACAGGGAATTGGAAAAAAGGGGAGGTGGCTTATTCGGCTCAAATCCCTTAACTGGTTCTATTGGCGTGATTACGATAAATATGCCGAGAATCGGTTACCTCTCTAAGACAGAAGACGAATTTATGGAACGTCTCGAAAAACTCATGATCATTGCCAAGGAGAGTCTGGAGACCAAGAGAAAAGTTCTGGAGAAGTTTACAGAGGGAAACCTCTATCCGTACACAAAATATTACCTGAGGGATATAAAGAAACGCTTTGGCGAATATTGGAAAAATCACTTTTCAACAATTGGTCTTGTTGGCATGAATGAAGCCTGTCTCAATTTTTTAGGCAAGAGTATAACCTCTGAGGAAGGGCAGAAATTCACATTGAAGGTATTAGACTTCATGAGAAAAATGCTTATAGAATTCCAAAAGGAAACAGGGAACAACTATAATCTTGAATCAACTCCTGCAGAAGGCACTTCATACCGCCTTGCGAAAATCGATAAGGCAAAATATGCAGACATTATCTGTGCTAATGAGGATGTTTATGCAGAGGACAACGGTGAACCTTTTTACACTAACTCTACGCAGTTGCCTGTGAACTTTACGGATGATATATTTGAAGCTCTGGATCTGCAAGATGAAATCCAGGCGAGGTACACGGGGGGAACCGTTTTTCACACATATGCAGGAGAAAGAATTAACGATGCGTCAGCTGTAAAGGCATTTGTGCGCAAAGTATGTACCGAGTATCACTTGCCCTACGTTACGTTTACACCCACCTTCAGTGTCTGTCCCTCGCACGGTTATTTGAGCGGCGAGAAAGAGACATGTCCCATTTGCATGGAAGCCTGTGAGATATATTCACGCGTGGTCGGTTATCTGCGACCCGTTAAACAATGGAATTTGGGGAAACAAGAAGAATATAGAGGGAGAAAGGTTTTCAGTTTTTAGAATATGCAGATTGGCGGGTTGCAGAAGGTATCATTGATTGAATATCCCGGAAAGATATGTGCAATTGCATTTACGCAGGGCTGTAACTTCAGGTGTCCCTACTGTCATAATCCGGAATTAGTGGATCCGGATCTCTATAAAGAATGTCTGTCGGAGGAGTGCGTACTTTCTTTCTTAGAAAAACGTAAGGGAAAGCTTGATGCGCTGACGATTACGGGTGGCGAACCGACGATACATCACGACTTGATCGACTTTATAAAGCGTGTTAGAAATATCGGGTATTTGATTAAATTAGATACGAACGGTTCCTGTCCGGAGGTGTTGGAAGAACTCATCAGCGGCCGGCTTGTCGACTATCTTGCGATGGATATGAAGGGACCGTTTCATAAGTATAAGACAGTGACAAGGTCAAAGATTGATGAGGGTAAAATCAGACAGAGCATGGAAATAATCATGAAATCTGGTATACCTTACGAATTTCGTACAACCGTTCCCAAAAAACTGCTTCACGAAGAAGATCTCTTGGAGATGGGGGAGTTGCTGAGAAATGCGAGCTGTTACATATTGCAGCAGTTTATTCCCACGAGGACTCTTGATAAAGAATTTCTGAAGTGCGAAGCGTATTCGCAGGAGGAGATGGAATACTTCAGAGACAAGCTGATGAAAGATGTGCCAGTTGTTCGATTGAGATAGAGCAGTAACATGAATATTATAAGAGAACTTATGGCAAAGCACGCCTGTGTCGAGTCTTTTTCCCCTTCCCCGGGCTCATGTCAAACCATGCGGAGTATTTTTTGCGTCTCATTTGCGGATGAGCCTATCTTGAAGTTATCAAAAGGCGCGCTTCGAATATTGTATTTTTTTGAGGCGTAGCTCTTCCACTGAGCATCTGAATTTCTTTGAGGGTGTCATATGGACAAGGATAAGAAAGCAAGAACTGTCTGTGAGAATGACCAGATCAATACGTTATTCAGCAAACTGGCTCCGGAAATAAAAGGATTCATGGAAAAACAGCTTGACCAGATCAGGCGGTTAAATCAGATAGGGACGGCTCTGTCGGCGGAAAAGAACCTGGACAGACTGTTGGAAATGATTGTCGATGAAGCGAGAGAGTTTACAAACGCAGATGGCGGCACACTATATATAATGTCTGACGATGAAGGGGAACTCCACTTCGCCATAGTGCAGAACACTTCTTTGAATATCCGTATGGGGGGAACCGGCGGAAAGATCACGTGGCCGTCCGTGAGATTAAAGAACCTCGATGGGAAGCCCAATCATGCCAATGTTTCTGCATACGCCGCCATTACAGGTCAGGTAGTAAATATTTCTGACGTCTATCATGCAGAGGGATTCAATTTTGAGGGCACGAGGCGATTCGATGCGGAAACGGGATACCGCTCCAAGTCCATGCTGGTAGTTCCCATGCGAAATCACGAAAATGATATTATTGGCGTCTTGCAGTTGTTGAATGCCCAAATTGAAGGGCAGACGGAAGTCATCCCATTTTCAATAGAAAATCAGAAGATGACAGAGTCATTGGCATCCCAGGCGGCAGTCGCCATTTCCAATAAACGTCTTATACATGATCTTGAAAACCTTTTGGAATCTTTCATTAGAACAATTGCCACTGCGATTGATGAAAAATCTCCTTACACGGGCGGTCATGTTCGTCGCGTTTCGGAGTTGACAATGGCCATTGCGGAAAAGATAAATAAGAGCGTGGAGGGGCCATATGCGGACATCTGCCTTGATGAAGATAAATTGAAGGAACTCCACATCTCCGCTTGGCTTCATGACGTTGGCAAGATAACTACGCCGGAATATATTGTCGATAAGGGGAAGAAACTTGAAACGATATATAATAGGATGGAAGCCTTAAAAGCCCGGTTTGAGATTCTGAAAAGAGACTATGCAATTGAAGCGCTGAAAAATGGAAATAGACAAAGAGAAGAATATCGTGCGGAAAAGTCAAATTGCGACGTTGACAGAGATGAAAAGGATTTGGATGCGGATTATGATTTTCTCGCAGATATTAACATGGGAACAAAATTCATGGATGAAAAAATGCTTGACCGGCTGAAGAGAATAGCAGGCAGGAAATGGATCCTCGGCGGAGATTTGCGAAGCTTTCTGAGCGATGAGGAGGTATACAATCTAAGTATTCCCGTGGGTACTCTTACGGAAAAGGAGAAAGAGATCGTCAAGAATCATGTTACTGTTACGCATAAGATGCTCTGTCAGCTCCCATTTCCTAAGAAGCTGAAAAATGTGTCTTATTATGCTTCCTCCCATCATGAAAGGATCGACGGTGCCGGCTATCCCTTCGGACTAAAGGGCGACGAGCTCCCTCTCCAAGCTCGAATTATTGCGCTTGCAGATATTTTCGACGCATTAACGGCAAAGGACAGACCGTACAAGAAGGAAAAAACTCTATCGGAAGCGATTAAAATAATGCGATATATGGTGAACGACAATCACATTGATAGAGACCTCTTCGAACTGTTTATCAATGAGCATATCCATCTCGACTATGCAAAGAAGGAGCTGACATCTCGTCAGATTGATATGTCTTAAGCATCGATGCAGTACTTCACCTTTTTATTGACTTGATCTCTTTTTCTATTTCCCGAGATCTCTCGTCTTGTGCGGGAAGATATTTCAAGGCCTCCTTGAAGTGAAAAAGGGCGCTGTCCACATTCTTTTTTTTCTTGAAGTAAATGCCGAAATAGTAGTGGGAGTCGCCGGGATTGTTTGTCTTGCCGTAGGCCATAGCGATACTGTAGTATATATCTGCATCATTTATATCTTTCTTTCCGATTCTTTTATAGAGATTCAAAGCTGCCGTGTAATCACCCTGCAATTCGTAAGACCTGCCAAGGTAGAGCAAGGTGTCGAGATCGTCCTCCTTAAGGCTCAATGCCTTGTTGAGGAAGACAATTGCGTCTGCCGACCGACCCAGCTTGAAGTAAAGAATCCCGAGGTCCCTGGTTATGTCCTGGTCATCTTGAGACAGGCTCAGGGCTTTACGAAAGTTGCCAAGGGATTCGTCAGTTCGGCCGAGTTCTTCTAGAATTACAGCCATGCCGTAGAGTGAGTCGACGTTATCCGGGTTTTTTTGCAGGTCATTTTGAAAATAATGAAGGCTCGAATCGAGGTTCTTTTCTCCAAACATGAGAATTGTCTGTATCCTTTTCAAATTCCCTATAATCGTGTCGCGTCCCTTTTGGGTATAGGTGGTCTGAAGAAGGGCGTCTATATAGCTGATCCTTTCATCGGTGCCCGGATGGGTGAGGAAATATGATGGTATGTTGCTGGAGTAAAACTCATACCTTCTCATCAACTTCATAAAATCCAGCATGGCTTTACCGTCGTATCCGGCACTGACCAGGTAGGACATACCCATCCTGTCCGCCTCTTCTTCGTGTTCGCGGCTGTATTTTAGATTCATGGTTGTGGCCGTCGCCAAAGAGAAGCCGGCGACAGCGGCAGAGAGATCCCCTCCGCCTCCAAGAAATGCACCGGCAAGAACTGCGGCGAGCGTAGCCATACCAATCTTCTGCGATTTATCTATGATACTCGCCACATGCCTTTTATTGATATGTCCTATTTCATGTGCAAGGACGGAGGCCAGCTCACTCTCCGTTTCAACCAGTGTGATTAAGCCTCTATTGACATATACATAGCCGCCAGGCGTGGCAAAGGCATTAATTGCCGAACTCTTGATCACGGAGAATCGAAAGTCAAAAGGAGCCTTCTCACTTTGGGCGACTAGTTCATTTCCCAATCGATTGATGTACGCGTCTATTCTCCGGTCATGGATCAAGACATCGCTTTTGTCTAGCCTCTCATAAAACTCCTTGCCCAGTTTCTTTTCATCTTCGATGGTAAAAGAAGCATGGGCTAATCCAGCGGTCTGAAAGATCAGAAACAGAATTACGGCAGGGATGATTCCCGTACCCTTTCTTCGAAAGATGTGAAACAGATCCAATGGGCAACCTCTCCAATCAAGAAATTATCATTTGATTATAGGAGCTTTGTTAGGGTCAAATGATTACATGCCTTACTTATAAATCTTTTGGCAGGGAGAATCAAGTCATCATTTCTATGGTGTCATCGTAGATGTGAAGCTGTTAGCTTTTGGTTGGCGTTACTATTTAATATTGTTAAGGGTTGACCAATATGTTATAGCACAGGTGCTTAAGATCGTGTCACGCTGGAAGTGTGTTCGGCTGCTATACGTTGTGTAAGGTGTTTCTAAAGGACGTTTGACCATGAAAAAAAAATTCGTTGTTACCATTGACGGACCTGCCGGTGCAGGCAAGAGCACAGTCGGTAAAGCTCTTGCAGGAAGACTATCATATCTCTATCTGGATACGGGCGCTCTCTACAGGGCGTTTGCGTACAAGGTTATCAAGGAAGGGATTTTGCCGGATGACGAAAAAGCACTTGCTGCCTTATGTGCACGAATAGACTTATATCTCGACAACATAGATGGCAGCTTGAATGTCTTTATTGACGGTGTAAACGTGACGAAAATGATCAGGAGTGAGGAAGTAGGTCTTGTCGCGTCAACGGTTTCGGCGGTTTCCGCAGTCAGGGAGAGACTGCTCGCCATTCAACGCCAAGCAGGGGAAAGAGGGGGCATCGTAGCCGAAGGCAGAGACATGGGGACAGTAGTCTTTCCAATGGCCGAGTATAAGTTCTATTTAGATGCGGGCGTGGAGGAAAGGATTAGAAGGCGGCGCACTGAACTGTTCTCGCAGGGCGGCAGTGTGGATTATAAGAGAGTTGCAGGGGATCTCGTCGTCAGAGACAGGCAGGACCAGGAGAGAAAAATAGCCCCTTTGAAGGCTTCCGAAGACGCGATTATCTTGGACTCTACGAGCATGAGCGTTGCAGAAGTCGTTGAGAAAATGATTTCTGTAATTGAGGGTGCATGATTCTTAAGTCAAGAGCGTAAATAGCTGATGCAGAGCAATTTTTAACCGCATTGAATTGATTGGAAATTCTCTGCGGATTGACCTCGTGCGAGAAATTTTGAATTAGCTTGATATTTCATAACCAGTATGTTACTTGATTTTTTCTTATGAAGGTTTTTTTATAAAATTCAGGGGGTAACGGTTTAATGGTTAACAGCAATAACTCAATTTCTAAAGAACAAATTAACGGCGAGAAGGTTAAGGAAGAATCGCCAGCGGAAAGAGCAGTTCATCAAAAGGTCGCCGGCAAAGAAGATGATGTCGGGTTCAGGGAGTTATACGAACAGAGCTTACAGAGCGTACAGCTAGGTCAGATCGTGACGGGTAAGGTTGTTCAGATAAACAGCGACGTTCTTATGGTAGATGTCGGCTGGAAAACGGAAGGCTATATTCCGGCAAGGGAATTGAAGGATGAGGAAGGGAATATTCCATTTGCCGTTGGTGATGAACTGGAAGTCTTGGTCGACAGAAGAGATACGGATGGCAATCTGGTCCTGTCGAGGGATAAGGCGGTAAAGATTAAAATATGGGATGATGTTAAAAATGCGTGTGAACATAATATTCCCGTAAAGGGTACGGTCGTAGAGCGAGTTAAGGGTGGACTCTCTGTTGATATCGGAATTTTAGCTTTTCTCCCCGGTTCTCAGGTGGATGTCCGTCCGGTGAGAGACCTCGATAAATACGTTGGACAGACATTGATGTTCAATGTCCTGAAGTATGACAGGAAGAGAAACAATGTCGTGCTCTCGAGAAGATCTATATTGGAGCAGGAAAGGGTTGCGGCTAAGAGGGAGACGCTTGAGGGTATTGAGGAAGGAAAGATTATGGAAGGGGTTATCAAGAATATAACCGATTATGGACTCTTCATAGATTTAGGAGGAATTGACGGTCTTCTCCATGTTACCGACATATCGTGGGGAAGAATTACGCGACCTTCGGATAGTTTTTCCAAAGGCGATAAAATAACGGTTAAGATTCTTTCTTTTGATAGAGAGAAGGAGCGGGTTTCCCTGGGTCTTAAACAATTGATGGACAACCCCTGGGAGATGATCGAGCGGAAATATGCCGTGGGTTCTGTAATTGAAGGCAAAGTAGTGAACCTAACGGATTATGGCGTCTTTGTGGAAATGGAGCCTGGTGTGGAGGGTCTTGTGCATATAACAGAAATGTTCTGGACAAGAGAGATTAAACATCCGTCGAAAGTTTTGTCTGTGGGCGAAATCGTGAAAGTCATGGTTCTGGATGTCAATCCGGAGGTAAAGCGTATCTCACTGGGACTAAAACAGACAACCGAAAATCCATGGGAGGCGCTTAAACAGAAATACCCTGAGGGTAGTATCGTCAAAGGTGTCATACGGAATATCACAAACTTCGGTTTTTTCGTCGGTATTGAGGAAGGAATAGACGGCCTTGTCCATGTGTCCGATATTTCCTGGAAACAGAATGTAAAACATCCTTCGGAATTGTACAAGAAAGGTCAGGAAGTCGAGGCGATGGTCTTGAATATTGACGTAGCGAACGAAAAATTCTCTCTGGGAATAAAGCAGGTCGATAAGAACCCCTGGGATGAAAAGAATTTTATTTACGCTGCGGGGTCGGTCATTAACGGAAAGGTGACTAATGTAACCGACTTCGGTATTTTCGTAG
The DNA here is from genome assembly GCA_963729715.1 of uncultured delta proteobacterium. Lineage (GTDB taxonomy): Bacteria > Desulfobacterota > Syntrophia > Syntrophales > UBA2185 > Fen-1135. The sequence goes on along the minus strand of CAVSPA010000004.1, from coordinate 394,890 downwards.
AGCTGGAAGAGGGAGTCGAAGGCTTGGTTCATGTATCGGAATTGAGCCACAAGAGGGTAAAGGCCGCATCTGAGATATATGCTGTGGGCGATACCGTATCGGCAATCGTTAAGAGTGTGGATTTGCAGAATCGAAGAATCAGGCTGAGCATAAAGGACTACGAATCGCCATCTGAGGGATCGTCTTCAGTCACACAGTATTTAAACAACAAAGAAAATGTCGGTTCGAATCTTGGCAAGGTCTTGGCAGACGTAAAAATGGCAGAGAATGATAAGGAATAATGTCAAGCTGTGAGAAAACACCCCGTAATATTAGGCTTCTTTCTCTTATTTTTGATCGTAATAGTGTTCTTTCTGCTGGTTTATGTTTTAGGGTGGCCAAGGGAAGACAGGCATTCATTTGCGGTTGATAACAAGGTAGGCGTCGTAAAAGTCGAAGGGTTCATTGGCGATACCCGTGATGTTCTCGAACAATTGAATCAATTTGGCAAAGACGACGCCGTCAAGGCAGTTGTGCTGAGAATTGATTCGCCTGGAGGAGGGGTTGCTTCCTCGCAGGAGATCTACCAGGCCGTCATTGAACTGAAAAAAAAGAAGAAAGTTGTAACATCCATGGGGTCTCTCGCAGCATCCGGAGGTTATATGATTGCCTGTGCCACGGATAAGATTGTAGCCAATCCGGGAACTATTACGGGCAGTATTTCCGCTGTCATGCACTTTGCCAATGCCGAGGAGCTGCTAAAGAAGTTGGGCCTTAAAGCATCAGTCGTTAAGAGCGGAAAGTTCAAAGACATAGGCTCACCGGTAAGGGCGATGACGTCGGAAGAAAGGGCGTTAATTCAAGAACTGGTTGATGATATATACGATCAGTTTCTTGATATGGTGGCCCGCGACAGAAAAATCCCCAAGGAGAACCTGCGAAAGATCGCTGATGGGAGGATTTTTACGGGAAGACAGGCTCAGAAATTGGGTCTCGTCGACTATTTGGGTGACATGGGATATGCCGTGGCGCTTGCCGGCGAGATCTCCGGAATAAAGGGGAAGCCTGAGGTCATATACCCAAAGAAAAAAGGATTAAGATTCTGGGATTATTTTTTTCGGGAGATGTTTACGGCCCTTGAGCTTCAGATGCGTGGAAAAGCAGAGCAGTTCAATGGCATTCTGTATTATTCGCCGATTGCGGATTACAATTAGAGCGCTGTTTTATGACAAAGAAAGATCTGGTGAAGAGGGTTCAGGAAAAAGTTGGGGAATATCCTCCCAAAGATATAAGCTACGTGGTTTATCTTATTTTCGAAGCAATGAGCGGCGCCCTGAAGAGAGGTGAACGGATAGAGATCAGGGGCTTCGGAAATTTCACGGTGAGAAACCGGAGACAGATCCAGGGCAGAAATCCGAAAACCTCCGTTGCGGTAAACCTTCCCGCGAGAAAAGTGCCTTTCTTTAAGGTTGGTAAAGATCTCAATGACATGGTAAATCGATATAGGTGAACTGCGAGCTTATATAAAATCCCAGTCACTATCCGGTGACGCAAAATCCTTCAGTTGTTCCCTTCTTTTCTTGTGTTGCAGTTTCTTGAGAGCTTTTGCTTCTATTTGCCTTATTCTCTCACGGGTTACACCCATCATCTCACCTACTTCCTCAAGTGTAAAAGGTCCATAATTGCAAGCAACCCATGTACAGTTCAAAAAAGTTTCGTTCTTAAGCCGCCATTCGCAGGTCGCATCCTGGCAGGCCTCTGATATTAAATGCCCCTTTTTCTTACACCTGTAGGTGTTTATCAATTTGCTCACTATCATACCCCGAGATGCATTATTGTTTGAGACTGCCTACGTTGCAAAGCGGATCTCTAAACACGACATAGAAATTGGGTATAATCTAAGCGCTTGTCATTTATTTGTCAATAATAATCGATTAAAAATATGCGGAATTTCCGCGAATTACTGTTCTATTCGCCAGTAAGGCAGGAGGCACGGCCCTGAAGGCGCCTGAGGCGGTAAAACAATGCATCCCTTTCCAACGCTGTTCGAGGATGGGGAAGGCTGAGAGCTTCGTTTATTATCTCGATAGCTTTCTTAAAATCACGCCGTCTATGCTCGAGATATTTAGCCATTTCTTCCACGGCAAAAAAGTTACCGGCATTGTTGAGAAGCATTGTTTCCCATATCTGGATGGCGTCTTTCCAGCGCCCGTGGCGTTTGTGGATTAGGGAAAGGCTTCTCCTTGCTTCATCGGCTGCGCGGGGGTTATCTGACTCTGATAGTGCTTCGAGGATGGTCCGTGCGCCTGACTGGTCCCCGCGGTCAACGAGGAGGCGCGCCGCCGCCAGAAGGTCAGCATGTTCGTTCCGTACGATATCGGGTTTGGAGTCCAACAATTCCGCAAGGTGAACCGAAAGGGCCGCCATGGAAACGACGTCAAGGCGGTTGTGTTCAAAGATATCGGCCAAGAGGTGGGCATCGCGGTATCTAAGCCAATCGAAGTAGCGCTGAGGAATCTCACTTCCCGGTATATCGTCGTAACGATGAAATCCAATGATATCTTTCTCCATGGTGGAGAGACGATTATTTTCAAGTCGATGCCCGAAGAGGCGACGGGCCGGGTGAAGGAGATCGAGATGGGGCATGGCTGTCAGGCCGTCAGGCAGACGGTTAAGGATGAAGCGCGTAGATAGAAGACCAACATCGAAGGTCTTGCCATTGTAGGTTACGAGAAAGCTCTTGTCTTGCGCCACTTCGAGCAGAAAGTGGAGACAGGCCTTTTCTTCGGAGAAATCACGGGCAAATAGCTGTTGCGTACGGAATGTGCCAGCTTCAAACCAACCGAGACCGATGAGAAAAGCAAACGTGCCTGTCCCGCCTGCCAGTCCGGTGGTTTCTGTGTCAAGAAATAGGGCATCTTTGCAGTCGAACGAAGCGATATCGGCGTCATTGGCGAGAATCGCCGCGGCCTTCATATCGAGGGCCGCCATTTCTCTGATACTGCGGTTTCCGTGCTTCGATGAACCCGCATAGTGCGCATGGACGATGAATAATTTTCCAAAGGCGTTGGCAACCTCATCGCCTCGAATCGCGTCCTGAAGAGGGAGGCGGCTTTCATACAGCCTGGGAGCGGCTTTCTGCGTACCCGCGGGCCGCCGCGATGTGATGGCTTCGATGCGCCTCCGTAGTTCGCTGATCTCATCAGCCCTTGGGGATTTCTTTTGCTTGGGTGAGTTCTCGCCTGTCAGGCGCTGTAGCCGTTTGATTGTGCTCATGTCTTCTAGATAATCAAATCAAGTATGGCAAGGACCGTTTCCTTGGCAGTAGGACCTACCTCGAGTGTAGGTCCCACACAACTTGGACAGCCGTGTCTGCAAGGACAGCTCCGAATGAGGCTCAGTGCTGAGGCAAGCAGGCGATCATGCTCTTGATAGAGAAGGTCCGAAAAACCGATCCCGCCCGGATAGGCATCAAAGATAAACACAGTTGGGTCAAAGGCGTCCGCCATCACGCCTGTTGCATTTTTGGCGCTTTGAGGCGAAGTTGTAATGTAACGCGATCCGGCTCCATGGCGGACAAACCATTCACCGCTCTTGTCGCCGATGCATCTGTCAATATCGTGCGCGTCTGACATAAGGAGCATCGATGCAAGGTGATGAAGGCTGTAAGCTAGGCCAGCAAGTCCGTCAATTATCTCCGACTGCGCGTAGGAGAGACCGTTGAGCATATCCCTGGGAATGGTGAACCAGTAGCTCGTCGTGTGCATATCTCTTTCCGGCAGTGTCACATCCCCGTAGCCAAGATTCTCCGACGTGTAAAATTTAATCTTCTTATACCCCACAATCTTTCGCACCACTTGCACTTCGCCATGTTCAACGATGATCTTTTGCCGGTATTTCTGGGAAAAGCTGTCGATGACCCGGACATTTGTGTACGTCATGGCATCGGTGTAATAATCCACATCGACCTTGTGTACAAACGCGGTCTTCCGTTCGAGATCGAGCTTGTCTACATAGAACTGCTGTGATTCTACCATGTAGATGGCATCGTCATGAACCATGGAAAAGGCGCTGTCCCAGTCTATCTCGGCGATAACTTTATGCGCCCCTGCTTCCGTGGCGTCCACGACCACGACATTTTCAGGATTGATGCTCCGGAGGCTCACTTCATCCGCGGGATAGCTTTCCGCCGTCCAGTGCCAGCGGTCATCCACCTTGTGCAGGACGCCTTTCTCTTCAAGATAGTTAAGGAGCTCTTCAAGATTTTCGTTCCCGAAGCGTTCTCCTTTCTCGAAGGGAAGTTCAAAGGCGGCGCTCTTCAGGTGGTGAAGGAGTATCAGGAGATTTTCGGGATTGACGCGGCAGTGCTCCGGTGACCGGGAAAAGAAGTAGTCCGGGTTCTCCACGATGAACTGATCCATCGGGTTACTCCGGGCAATGAGTATGGCCAAGCTGTGCCCCATCCGTCTTCCGGCACGGCCTGCCTGCTGCCACGTGCTCGCGATAGAACCGGGATACCCCACCATTATGCATGATTCCAGGTCGCCGATGTCGATTCCGAGCTCGAGGGCGTTAGTGCAAACCACGCCCATTACCTCGCGGTCGCGGAGTCCCTGTTCTATCTCCCTCCGTAGATTGGGCAGATAACCGCCCCGGTAGCCCGTAACAAAGTGTGTATCGAGAGCCTTCCCTTTGGCAAATTGATCCTTGAGATACTTTGTGAGTATCTCGACAGTGAGGCGGCTCGTGGTAAATACGATAGTCTGGATTTCATTTTGGATAAGTTCTGTTGCCAGCTTTCTCGCCGGTGTCATTGCAGATTGACGGATTCCCAGCTCACGATTGACGATGGGCGGATTGTACATGATAAACGTCTTCGCAGCCGTCGGAGCGCCGCTCTTGTCGATCAATTCCACGGACCGCTCCAGTAGACGCTCAGAATGTTCTTTGGGGTTCGCCACCGTTGCCGAACAGCAGATGAAGACAGGTTCCCGGCCGTAAAAACGGCAAATCCTGACGAGGCGCCTGATAACGTTTGTAAAATGTGAGCCGAATACCCCTCTGTAAACGTGAAGCTCGTCTATAACTATGTATTTGAGATTTGCAAAAAGCTTCTGCCATTTGGTGTGGTGGGGCAGTATTCCCGCATGGAGCATGTCCGGATTCGTGACCACTACATGTCCCTGCTTGCGTATGGCCTGCCGGGCATCGTCCGGTGTGTCGCCGTCGTAGGTATATGTCTTTATGTCCGCCCGGAGGGCGGTGATCAGACTGTGCACCTCCTGCATCTGGTCCTGGGCGAGGGCCTTAGTGGGAAAGATGTAGATGGCGCGTGATTCCGGTTCTTCAATGATTTTGTGGAGAACGGGAATGTTGTAACAGAGGGTCTTTCCGCTCGCTGTCGGGGTGATGATCACCACATCACGGCCTTTTCCCACCAGATGCACCGCCTCGGCCTGGTGGCTGTAAAGTTGATATATTCCTCTTGCCTTGAGGACGGATTGAATGCTCGGGTGAACCCAATCGGGGAAGGGAGAGAACTTGCCCTCAAATGCGGGCAGCTTCTTCATCGCCCGCACGTTTTCCATGAAGCGCCGGTCATTTTCCTTCCGGGACAGCAGTTCTTTGATCGTCAAAGTGGGCATAGGAGCTCCGTGTCATTTCGCGCCCGTTGGTTTGCTGGAGGTAGATTCCGAGAGAGATATTAGTAATTCACGATACTGCCGGAATTTAGACCGAAGGGGGAAATCCTGTTATTCATCTTTTCCGTTGCTCTACTATTTACCCCCTTTCTCATTCTTCTACAACATATTTCTGTAGATGTGAAATCCAGGTTGGATTCGCGCGCGATTTGTATTTAACAATATATTCACTATTGACAAACAGACGAATTATTCTTAACAGTGATTTGCGACTTCGGTTCATCGGGTGGAAGTAATAGAGGCCGGCCTGACAGCTTGGAGGATGCCTGTGAAAAGTCACCGTTGTGAGTGGGCTGATACCGCAGCACTTATAGACTATCACGATCTTGAATGGGGTGTGCCGATTCATGATGATCGAGTCCTATTTGAGTTTCTTATCCTCGAGGGCATGCAGGCAGGCCTGAGTTGGGAAACTGTTTTGAAAAAGCGGGCAAGCTTCCGTGCTGCTTTTGATAACTTTGATCCCTCCGCAGTTGCAGTTTATAGAAAAAGCAAGGTCCGCAAGCTGCTTGCGGATGAGAACATCATACGAAATAGGCTGAAGATTGAGGCGGCAATCGCGAATGCAAAGTCGTTCCTCACTCTGCAGAAGGAGTTCGGCAGTTTTAAGGAATATGTCTGGAGATTCGTTGGCGGCCGACCGAAGCAGAATCAATATCGATCAGGGGATGATATTCCGGCCCAGACAGGCGAATCCAAGGCCCTGAGTGAGGATCTGCAACGGTACGGGTTTAAATTCGCAGGTCCGACTGTCTGCTATGCTTTCATGCAGGCAGTGGGGATGGTCAATGATCATCTCGTGGATTGTTTCCGGTATGAAGAGGTCGGTTCACTCGACTGATGTGTCCTGCGGTCCATGTCGAAATCGAGCTACTGATGCTTGGGTGAATTTTGATGCCGTGGGATTTGTCAACGACGCCATGGTGTGTGTGCACAGAGAGTGCGCGCAGACGGCCGAGAGAAATCGCAGGCAATGATATGGCTGAAGCAAGTTAGCGTCTTAACCGAGGATGGCCTTCAAATCCGCCTCCGGCGTTGTGATAGGTTTGAGATCGAACGTCTTTACGAGAAAATCACGAACATTAGGTGAGGTGAACTCCGGAAGCGACGGACCCAGGCGAATATCCTTTATGCCGAGGGCGAGCAGTGTCAGGAGAATGGCGACAGCCTTCTGCTCGTACCACGAGAGCACCATAGAAAGTGGCAGCTCGTTTACACCGACGCCAAACGCCTTGGAAAGAGCCACGGCGACCTGAATCGCTGAATAGGCGTCGTTGCACTGTCCGACGTCGATCAATCTCGGAATCCCTGCAATGTCTCCCAGGTCTTTATCAAAAAAGCGAAACTTTCCACAGGCGAGTGTAAGGACCACGCAATCCTTCGGAATCAGCTCGGCAAACTTTGTGTAATAGTTGCGGCCCGGCTTTGCGCCGTCGCACCCGGCGACTAGGAAGAAATTGCGGATACTCTCTTATTCTTGACGGCTTCAATGATCTTATCGGCAACACTCAGTATGGCATTCCTGCCGAAGCCCACGGTGACAGATCCTCTGCCCGTATCGGCGGCGAAGCCGGGAAGTTCGAGAGCTTTTTTGATCACCGCTGTGAAATCACGGTTTGTAATATGGCTGACATTGGGCCAACCTACCTGGCCGGAAGTAAAGATATTCGACAAATATGATGACTGCGGCCTCTGGATGCAGTTCGTCGTCATGAGGATGGCTCCGGGAAATTCGCCAAACTCCTTTGCCTGATTCTGCCAGGCCGTACCATAGTGCCCGTAGAAATGTTCGTAGCTTTTGAGGTCCGGATAGCCGTGCGATGGGAGCATCTCTCCGTGCGCGTACACATAGATGCCCTTTCCTGCAGTCTGCTTCAGGAGCTCTTCCAAGTCTTTAAGATCATGCCCCGAGACAAGGATAGCCTTGCCCTTCTTTGAGCCAAGGGGAACCTTGGTCGGGACAGGATGACCATAGGTGCCTGTATGTGCGGCATCAAGGAGTTCCATTGCCCTGAGATTCATCTCGCCGCACTTGAGAACCAGATTGATTGCTTCGTCGAGTGTCATATTTTCATTTACAAGCTGGACCAACCCTTCCTGCATAAACGCATATAACGCAGCATCCTCCTTGCCGAGAATCGCAGCATGATCGGCATAGGCCGCAATTCCGCGTATGCCGAAGAGGGCTATGTGCTTGAGGGAGAGAACATCATCGCTCGCGGCCGGATACGATTTCAAACCTGTTTTCTCGCCCTGGGAGACCAGTTTATCGGTGGTTCCGGCGGGTTTGAAACGCACGGGATCGTGTGCGAAATGGACATTGCCGCCAGCCCCCTTGACCTTGATAAGGAGGCATCTCTGTATTGAACGCAACGCCGGCTAAGGTTTGTAAATCGTTCGGGATCAAAGTTGACATTGGTTAGCGTGGCAAAAAGAGAGCCGCAGATAAACACATCGATGTCACGGTCTGCGATGCCAACCTTCCTCCCTTCGATGGTAACGAGAGAAAGCCCTGTCAGTGCATATGTCAATAGGTCCTGTAATGCAGCCACGTCTGCCTGCTTGCCGCAGACGCCGGCCTTGGTACACGCCTCACCTTCCGTCGCTTGTTCACATTGGTAGCAAAATATAGTGGGTCTCCTTTAAAAGATTTGTCATTTGGTTGAGAGAAAGAACCGGAATATGATCAAGTATGGCACAAACATTTTCATCGGTCATTGACTTATGTCAATCTGCCTCGACAGTTCTGCGAGAATCTACCTGTTTTCGCGTCGGCGGGGCGCCCATCCTATTTGAAAAGATCATCGAGTTTCTTTCTCGCCGAGCCCTTATCGCCTTTTACGGTTCCTTCTGAGGCGCTATCTTTGAATTTGAAGTAATCGCAGAAGTTGGCTCGATCCTTAGCAAGGACCCCTTCCGCCTGGGACTCACGGCACTGATTGTAATACTTCAGGTCATGGTGGCGGCAGTTGAGGCAGCAGCGAAGATCCGCCCGGCATAGAGGGCAGATGTCTTTCCGTCCTACTGTTTTGGGAACATCAATTTCTTTTTTGCATTTGTGGCATAATGTCATGAGCAAGGTAAGGTGTTAATGGCTATCTGCTGTTCTAGGGCTCGACAAATCAAAAATTCGAGGTCAATCTCGCGAATGAGTATTTCTAAGTTTAGATTAAGTATACAACGGACTCAATGACTTTTTGCAGCAGTGAATTGCGAGATAGAACGGACCAACTGCAGAGGGTTCTTTCGGGAAGACACAAAGGCCACCCTGTCGTATTTTCGTTAGGGAGCGGAGAAAAATTTTTATTGATAATGAGCGTCTTTAGTGCTATTAGACGCGCCAGTGGCATCATGAACCGTGTCGTGATCGCGATGACATCCTTAATCTACAAATGTCAGGAAGGGAAGGAAGGCTTCCTATCCCAGTTGACGAAATAGAATTACGGACCGAAACTGCTGGGGGATCGTTCAATGGTAGGACAACGGACTCTGACTCCGTATATCCAGGTTCGAATCCTGGTCTCCCAGCCAAATGAACCGGATAAATAGCTGTCTCACCCTGTCCCGTATGACCAAGAAAAATTCAATTTAACCGATTCTCCGACTAATCGAGCTTTTTAATATTATTCCTTCATTCATTTCATTGCGCTGCAATTTATCAAACAGCGTTCACAGGCAGTATTTCATGTCTGAGGAAATGTTCGCGTCTTCAGTTTACAGATCAAAATGAATATGCCGTATTATATTGAATGTTATATCTCACAGTTATAATTATGATTATTTTATTGATGAGAAGATTCAAATCGGATATATACTCCGTGGCAAGGTGGTATAGGCGTACTTCCCACCGGAAGGAAAGCTTCTTGAGGCGAAGGCACTTTGCTATATCCATAAAGACAGTGGGGCGGTTCGCATGGCGCGTAATCAGAGTTCCCGTTTATAGCAAACAATAGCGGTAGGGAGGTTTATTGTCGATGCAGAGATATACTCTTCGGGTAATCATTATTGTTATGTTGATAGTTGCGGCGTATGTCTCGTATTGTTCAGCATATATTTTTGATGAAAGTATTTTGAATATTGCCACGTTCGTGGTTCTTACCCTGACACTTATTGCGTTGATCATTTATGCATATGACACGAATTTGATTGCATCCTTGGCCCGCGCAAGGTGGGAGCGGGAACATATTTTAGAGTCCTATTATTCAATGACACTTGTCCCTCAGAAAGATAATGACAGAGGTCGTAGTCTGTTCCTCATCGGTAATCCCTCCACCCTGATGCTTCGCGCAAAGGTCTGGTGCAATTTTCAACTCGATGGCGAGTCGTTTGATATCAGCGATGATTATAACGGTCAGAATACCTGGTACATATTTCCCCAGCAAATTAGTCAGGGCTGGTTCGAAATCGCCGATATCCTTGCAAAAAAAGGCAAGACAATTGAGGCTATGATCAATGAAACGTCTGAAGCTAATTATAGGAAGCAATTAACTATGGATCTTGAGATAGAATTCAGAAATGAATTGGATATCCGCAGAAGATTACCCATGCGGCGACACTATTTCGATTGCAAAGACTGGCAGTGGATTCCCGATATTACCAAGAAGGACGAGTGGAAGGCCTGAATGAGCGGTTCGGAGCGCGCAAGAGGATAAAATGATCCGGGGATATTACAAGAAGAGAAGCCAGAGAGGCTTCACTACCATCGAGTTGTTATTTGTTGTTCTTATCCTCAGCCTCCTAGCAGCCATTGCCATACCGCAGTTCGTGGCATACAGAACAAGGGCCTACAACGTATCAGCGAACATGGCCGTGAAAAGCGCATACACGGCTTCACAGGCATTCTTCAGCGTTTCACCGGGGGGAACGGTTTCGGTGAATCTTCTCTCGAGCTATGGATATAATGCTAATGTAAGCATAATATTGATATTAGGCGGCTCAGGCACGATAGTTGACTTCACATTGCAGGCAATCCACAGCGGCGGCAGTTCGACCTATACCGTCGATCAAAGAGGCGATGTCACACGAAGTTAGGTGTCAGGTATTTACAATAATATCTGTTAAAAGAAAAGAACCGCCGCCAAATCATTGGAGGACGCGATTCTTGTCAGACACAGCGAAATTCTGATTGTATCCTGTCTACCGTTACTTCCCTTTCTCCGTAATCTTAGCCCAGGCATCGCGCAATGTAACCGTGCGGTTGAATACGAGGGCTTTATCGGCAGAATCAACGGAATCCACGCAGAAATAGCCGACCCTTTCAAACTGGAAAGGTCCTCCAGGGTTGGCGGCCGCCATGCTTGGCTCTACTTGGCATGATTGGAGAATCTCGAGGGATTTCTGGTCTAGTGAGAGAGTCATGTCAGACTCTTGTGCAAGAGGATCGGCGACACGGAAGAGACGGTCATAGAGGCGGACTTGGGCCGGAAGGGCATGCAGCGCCGACACCCAGTGGATGGTTGCGTCGACTTTCCGTCCGTCGGGGGCAAATCCGCTGCGCGTCTCCGGGTCGTATGTACAGTGCAATTCAATTACCTCTCCCGTGCGTTCATCCTTAACAACGCGCACACACTTTATAAAGTAGCCGTAGCGCAAACGAACCTCCCTGCCGGGGGAGAGGCGGTAAAACTTCTTGGGCGGATTCTCCAAAAAGTCACCAGTGTCGATGTAGAGCTCGCGCGAGAAGGGTACTTTGCGGGAGCCCATGTCGGCATTCTTGGGATGGTAGGGACAGTCAAACTCCTCAACCCGGCCTTCCGGGTAATTGTCAATTACGACGCGCAGCGGTCTGAGAACAGCCATGACGCGCAGGGCCTTTTCATTCAGATCCTCCCTCACGCAGTGTTCAAGGAGGGCCATATCAACGATGCTATCATTCTTGGCAACGCCTATGCGCTCACAGAAGCTCCGTATGGCCTCCGGGGTGTAACCCCGTCTGCGCATGCCTGCTATGGTAGGCATGCGGGGGTCATCCCAGCCGTTGACGAGCTTTCTTTCGACTAATTCGAGAAGCTTGCGTTTACTCATTATTGTATAGCTGAGGTTGAGACGGGCGAATTCGATCTGCTGAGGTTGATGTTGCACTTTCAATTCGTCAAGAAACCAATCATAAAGAGGGCGATTGTTTTCAAACTCGAGAGTGCAAATAGAATGTGTAATTCCCTCGATGGAGTCCGAAAGACAATGAGCGAAGTCATACATGGGGTAAATGCACCAGGCATCGCCGGTTCTATAATGCGTCTCCTTCTTAATGCGGTACATGACCGGGTCACGCATGGTAATATTGGGCGATGCCATGTCAATCTTTGCGCGCAGGACATGGGTCCCATCGGGAAACTCTCCCGCCCGCATGCGTTCGAACAGATCCAGGTTCTCTTCAATGGTTCTATTTCGGTAAGGGCTTTCTTTGCCCGGTTCCGTGAAAGTGCCGCGGTACTGACGAATCTCATCGGCACTCAGACTGCAAACAAAGGCCTTGCCCATCTTTATAAGCTGCAGTGCATATTGGTAAAGTTTTTCATAGTAGTCTGATGCATAGTATAGACGATCTTCCCAGTCGAAGCCCAGCCACTTGACATCCCGAATGATGGCATTCACATATTCCATACTCTCGCCGGTTGGGTCTGTGTCGTCCATGCGCAGATTGCATGTACCACTATATTGGGCGGCGATACCAAAATTAAGGCAGATGGACTTGGCATGCCCGATATGGGGATATCCGTTGGGCTCCGGGGGGAACCGGGTGGCCACACGTCCCTTATATTTGTTGGTTTTTATGTCGTCCTCTATGATATCCCTGATAAAATCGGAGGGAAGCGATGAATTAGTCTGGACCATATTGCGTATTTCCTTTCTCCAGTTTTGAGCCCGTCTGCGGCTCCGTCATTGCAACCGACTGTACCACATTTTGCATCAGACTTCTGCCATTTTTATTCCTCGAGAGAGAACTATCTGCACAGGAGACAAGAAATTGATGAAATGACGAGTGGAAAACATCACAGGATGCGTCACGGCAGACGCTAAAGATGAGCGCCGGGTCTCCTTGGGCGAATGAGGGGGCGATTCCGGCGATGTTTTTCTTTCGGGGAGGCATCGCCAACGGCGGCGAATTTCGCAACTTCTGTTACGGTACTCCGGATTTTGCCGACTACTTAATTTCCGCAAGCTTCGCCCTTGCCATTCGCGCCTGACTTGTGCTGGGATAATCTTTCGCCACCTGCTCGAGAAGGAGTTTCGCACTTGACTTATCGCCGAGATTCAGAAAAGAAAACCCCTGTTTGAGTAAGGCGTTAGGCACCTTGCTACCCTGCGGATAATTTTTTATAACTTTCTCGTATTCGAGGATCGCCTGTTCATATCTCCTTTCAAAATAGTAACTCTCGCCAATCCAGAATTGGGCGCTATCAGAATACTCCTGGTTTGGATATTTCTTGAGAAAATCTTGAAACCCTTCTCGGGCCTTCGCATACTTTTCTTCCTTGAAGGCTTCATAGGCAGAGTCATATGCCAATTCTTCCTCCGTCTTGGCGGTCGTGGCCTTCTTCATATCTTCGCCGGGGACCGTTTGTCCGAGTGGCGCTTGATTGGCGCTGCCTCCAATCTCCAGGAGACTGTCTATGACATTCATACGGGATGAGAGTTGACCAAGCATGTTCTTCATATCGCCGAATTCCGTTTCTCTGCGAAGAAACTCCGCTCTTATGTCAGACTCCCCTTTTCCCACCACTTCACGATCTCCCCTTAGGCTCTCCATGTCTTCTCTGATCTCGGTAATGTCGGCCGCAATATCGGCGATCCTCTCGCGTAATTCAGTCATCGTCTGATCATTATTTTGTGCATCCTTGCGAATGCCGGCGTTTTCTTCCTTGAGGGCGCGAATATCCGTGTCTAGCTCTCGCTGAACCTCTTGCAGATCTATGGTTGTCGCGCACCCTACGTAAGACAAAGAATAAAGCATTAAAATTAGGAAAGGAAATCTATTCAATTGCCAAACCTCCCATAAACATAATCTTTCCCTGCAGGATGGGATAGTGCCGTCTGCGTATAGATAATCTTAATCCGTGTATTATTAATTATCATATATTCACCTTTTTTCACACAAGGAATCGCAATTCTCAATCGAAAAAGATATCGTTTGTCATGCGGAAAAGAATAAAAAGAATTATTTTTAGCTAGCTCCTTTGTGGACAGGAGAGTTTAGCTGCGAGTAGAATAGAGCACGGCCTGCCTGTTGGACTGAGTTATGCGAGCCCTTTGGAAAAGCACGATATTCGGGATATAGCAGGCATTGCCTGCTAATGTGCTAACATTATACCCTCATTGAAAAGTATTTCTTTATCTATTACTCTTTCAATCGACCAGTATCAAATGGCTAAACACAAAATGTAGGGGAATTCTGGCACAGTCGCCCTATAGATCAAGACGTCGGATGGATCATAACGATGAACGACAATGAAGGCAGGCAATAATCGAGAGGGGGCTTCAGACAAAATGATAAGAGAAATGAAACCGGGTAGAAATTATTTTATCATAAACAATGATGAGCCCTACATAGAGAAATTATATGAAGTGATCAAGAAAGGTCAGATGGCGAAAGTTGAGCGACCTGATAAGGACCCTTCATACAAAGGGCTTAAGAGGTGGGAGAGAGACGACCCGCGTGCATGAGGTGTCGGCCTGAACCAACTTCCGTATGCAGATTGTCTCTACCGCGTGCGGTACAGCTAAATGATATTTATTGCTCCACGGAAACCGCTCCTGGCCAAAGATAATAAAAACCCGTCTTAAGGACGAATATTTCAGGCAGTTCAATGTTTACAGCAGGGACGTGTAAGCCTTCTGACGCGGCAGTCGACGTATTATAGTAGTTATCATCCGGGAACTCCGTCCGTCTGTAAACAACAACTCTGGCATCTGTGGGGAGTCCTGCCAATTGTTTTGACTCTCTCACTGCATCACTCAAATAGCAAATCTTATCCACCAATCCCAGCTTCAGGGCCTCGTCGGCCAAGAAAATGCGGGCAGTAGAAATTTCAGTTAGTGCGTGTTGGTCAGGCTTGCGGTGTTTTTGTACGAGGCGTATAAAACGCTCTCCCATATCATCTACCAATTTTTGCAAAAGTCTTTGCTCTTCCTCGCTGCTCTCTCTGAAGGGAGTACCCATATCTTTGTTCTTTCCGAATTTTTTCACGTCCACACTAAGGCCGATTTTCTCCATAAGGCCGGCTATCTTCGGCTGAAGGAAGAGAACCCCGACAGAGCCCGTGACTGTTGTCGGGTGTGCCGTGATGATATCTGCAGGGAGAGACACGTAGTAGGCGCCGGAAGTCGCGATATCCATCATGGAAACAGCAATCTTCTTGCCCGTCCGTTCTTTGAAAGAGGAGATTTCATGATAAAGAAGATCACTCGCGGTGATCGTGCCGCCGGGCGAATTGATCTCTAACAGAACAGCCTTAATACGGTCGTCATTTTCGGCTTTCTGTAACTGCGATAGAACATTCTCGACCATACTCTGCGACTGGGCGAGAAACCTTTCTTTCGGCGTGTCTGTGATTATTCCGTGCACGGGAATCAGCAGTATCTTATCTGAACCTCTGCCTTCAAGGGTGTATTCTTTCAGGGGGTCTCCTGCATCGCTGAAGAGTTTGATTCTGGGTCCCCCGCACGCAGTGACAAAAATCAAAACGAACAGTGCTATTATGAGATAAGGTTTTTGCATATAATGCCTCCGTTACAACCGTGTTTCAAACTTTTCCCCTTGGACCAAAGAGATCAGGAGTCCCTGTTCTGCTCGTCCGCCATCTCCACGCCTGCGCCGCCAAACTGCTTAAGCTTCATGCCCATCTGCCGTAGTGTCCGGTCCACCCTGAAGCTTATCGTATTCTCCGGGAAAGGTCCGCCTACAAGCCGTCCCATCGGTATGCCGGTCAGGATTTCAATTCCTTCATCTATAGTGCTGACGGCCCAGATGTGGAATTGACCGGCTTTGACGGCATCAATGACTTCCTGTCGCAGCATGAGATTATCTAGATTCCGGGTTGGTATCATCACACTCTGGTGACCGGTGCGTCCCTTTGTCTTGCAGATGCCGATGAAGCCCTCGATCTTCTGATTGACAGCGCCTATCGGCTGGAGCTCACCCTTCTGGTTCACCGAACCGGTTACCGCGATGTGTTGTTCTATTGGCACGTCTGCCGGGCTCGAAAGCAGGGCATATAACTCCGTAGATGAAGCGCCGTCACCTTCGACACCTTCGTATGACTGTTCAAAGCAGAGGCTCGCGGAAAGAGATAGCGGGAAATCCTGAGCGAATCTCGATCCCACGTAGCCGTTCAGTATTAACACGCCCTTATTGTGAATCGGGCCGCTGAGCCGGGATTCGCGTTCTATGTTGATTATGCCCTGCCGTCCGAGGAAGGTGCGGCATGTGATACGCGATGGTTTGCCGAAGGCGACATCGCCGAGACTGTAGACGCTTAATCCGTTGACCTGGCCGACGACGTCGCCGTCAGTATCAATCATTATTGTGCCGCGCTCCATCATTTCCTTGATCCGTTCATCAGGTAGGTTATGACGGAAGCGTCGCTCCTCGAGAGCCTGCTCTACATGCTTGGCGCCAACCAGTTCCGCGCCATCCTTCTGCGCCCAATGTTCCGCCTCAAGTACGAGCTCCCGGATCTGGGAAAAACGGGATGACAGCTTCTGCTGATCACTCACCATGCGCGATGTAAATTCTATAACCTTGGCCACGCCCGTGCGGTCGAAGTGGCGGATTTGGCAGTCCTCGCAGCAACCTGAAATGAAGGCGGCGAAGGCCATCAGGTTGTCCCTGGCTTTCTGCACTTCATAGTCAAAGTCAGCTTTCACTCGGAAGAGTTCCCAAAACTCGTCATCGTACATCGCGAGCAACTGATGTATGACGGGGTCGCCGATGAGGAATATTTTGGTTTCAATGGGTATAGGCTCGGGCTTCATCCCCTGGGGAGCGAGCAAGCCGAATTGCTCAAAGGGATCCTCGACTCCCACTTCTTTGGTACGGATTGCGCGCTTCAGTGCCGGCCAGACGCCGATGTTCGTGACAACCTCAGCGGCGCTGAGAAGCAGGTAGCCTCCGTTCGCACGATGGATTGCCCCCGGCTTCAGCATGGTATGGTCACTGAGATAGCCGCCCAAAAGGAATCTTCGCTCCATCTTGCCGAAAAGGTTAGGGTAGATGGGGTTAGACTCGGTGATTACGGGAGGCCCTTCGGTTTCACTGTTATCAATGAACACATTGATCTGGAACGGAAGATAAGGGTCACGGCCCTGCGTGATCTGGCTGCCGGGCAAGCCTAAGAGAGTCGCCGCCTTTCCCTCTTCTCCCTTGAAGATATCAAGATTATCAAGGGTGTATTGCTTCAGATTATTCAGATACTGGATAATTTTGGGTTGTTCTTTGTAATCAGCCAGAGGCGCATCGAAGAGCCTTGTGACGGTCATATCCGCCAGGGCTTTATCGGCATCGGCCAGTTTTTGCACGGTATGATGCTGCAACTCATGCAGCTTTTCGAAAGTCGTCTGCACATTCTTCAGAAGTTCGGCGTGTCGCTTATCAAGGTCCCTCCGAAGAGATTCATCGAGATTCATGTATGCGGCCTTATCCATAGGAGGGCCATCGATGAGGGGGACAAGGACGGGTCCCATCTGCGTCATTTCGAGAAGAAAACCCTGCTTGCGGGTATCGTCTCCGATTTCCTGGAGTATCTGCTGCCGCTCTGTCTGGCTATCTTCAATGACCTTCTTGTGGCTGTTCTTATACTGATCGCTGGAGAAAGCGCGTGCCAGGTCCTCCTTGAGGCGGTTCAGCAGATTAAAAATTCTATTGCGAAACTCCTTGCAGGCACCTTGCGGCATGCTGATAGCCTGGGGACGGTCGGGATCCGTGAAGTTATAGACATAGGCCCAGTCGTGTGGATGGAAGCCTTGCCTTATCTCGCGACTGGCGATAAGTCGGTCGACGTATGTCTTAATCATGGAGGTCTTACCTGTCCCGGTCAAGCCTGCGACAAAAATATTGTAGCCGTCATGGTCCATGGATAGGCCAAACTGTATGGCCCGGATGGCCCTGTCCTGTCCTGTCCAATAACCTCTCGCAACGGGGTCATATCATTCGTGCAATCGAAGTCAAAAATTGCCGGGTCACACTGCCAGCGCAACTTTTCCACAGGTACTTCAAATGTTTTCATGTCCATACGGTAAATCCTTAAGTAATTATGGGGAACTGTCCTTAAGTGGTGAGATGCGTATAAAAAATAATAAAGAAATGGTGATTGTCTGTCAATAAGAAATGACATAAGAAATGACATAAGAAATGACTATTCTACTTTGGGAGAGCCAAGAGTGGTGTTATTTAGGAAGCTCGGAATTATATGGGACTTCGTGCATGGAACATATTTAGAAAAGGAGAGGGATGAACCTTTTTGTGGTTTTCATGTAGGGCTCGTATTCCGCAAACTGTTCTTTCAGAAGGCGTTCTTCGAACAGCATCTTTACTATCAAATCGATGGTGAGAATAAGTCCTGCGGCGATGCGCAGCAAGGAAAAGTTGTCAATGATGAGCGGCCAGATAACCAGCAATACAGCCAGATACATGGGGTGTCTGATGAGTCGGTAGGGCCCTTTCGTCACGAGCGCCGCCGCGTCTCTCACGAGCGGCGAGATATTCATATTGCCAATGCCCATGGTGGCGACCGCCCAGATACCGGTTGCTATTCCCGCCATCTGGAGAAGAAGCAGCAGAAAATGGTTTGCCACAGGAGTGCCGGATGCAAAGATAAAAATTATACAGGCTAATTGTATAAAGACGAGAATACGCGCTTTTAATTTGTCCGCTGTCATTTCCCGATTAGGAAGGTTTCTTGGAACGGTAGTCGATCATGAAGAGGGCGTCCGCCGGAGTGAAGCGGCCAATCGGTCCGGTACTGTATACGGCTTCATTAATAATGCCGTCCTGTCGGAGGATGAAGCCTGCTGCATGTATGTAATCCTTTACTTCATCAAAAAAGGCCCCTGTCGCAGCGGTAAATCCCCGGGCATCGAGTCCATAGGCAATGGCGAAGGTCAGTTTTTTTCTCTCCACGGATTTCTGGGCATTCTCGAGGCTGTCCGTTGAAGCCGCAATTACCTTAATGTCCCTACTATCGTAATCAGAAATGCGTGACTGAAATTCAGCTAACTGCTGACGACAGAAAGGTCACTATGCTCCCCTGTAGACTAACAAAACAGTCCAAGAGCCTTGAAGCATATCAGGAACGTGGATGGAGGTGCCGTCTGTAAACCGGATCTCCATCCGCGGAAACAAGTCACCGCTGTCGAGTTTCCTGCCTTCTGTCTGCGCCATAATTACCTGCTGAGTCCTGCGCGCATAAAGAATGGAATTGATAGGCTGCTTTGTGTTTGTGAATGAGGAAAGGATCTGAATAAAGAACTATAGGTTCACCGGATATTTGTTAACTCTCGTTCTCGTGAGCATCACTCGATGTCAGACGTTAGAATGATCAGTTATCAGACAGTATCAGCTTGTTCATGAAGTGGATCTACATATTCGCACAGCTGTGGAAACCAGCCAAGTGAAAATCAATCTTTCTTATTTTCTGTTTTATCGGCGTTTACGGCACTCTCAATCTTCTCTTTCGTGTCTTCCATAGAGCGTTTGAAACCCCTTATGGCTTTGCCTATAGCGCTTCCCAATTCAGGAAGTTTGCCTGGACCAAAGATTATGAGGACAATCACCAATATTACCAAGATGTGCATTGGTTGAAGAAGACCTCTCATTTATTTTGCCTCCTATGATGTTTTATTCGTTATTTTATAAGATTTTGCCTAAACAGTCAATCAGCATCTTCAGTTGGCAATGACTTGCGCTTGGTATTTGATGAAATATGTACTGCGAGATGAAAGGGAGCAGAATGACTACTCCAGGCGAAAGATATCGATTTGACTTTGAGGAGAATGCGTTGTAAGAGTCCTCAAATCGTATCTGAGAAAAAAAGACGTCCTTGCGGTCTCAAGATTCCCCTAAGTGCTTGTTGTTTAGTAAAAATACTCTTAAACCACTCATCTTGGTAATTTTAAGGACATAAGCCTTGGCTCTAGCTAAACAAGATAAACGGATGGTCGTATCGAATAACCGCCGCATCCTCTATGTTTTGCTGCTAATCATATTAGTTATCGTAGGTATTAAATTCGCTTTCAGCTACAAATATTACGCTTATATTGATTATTACAACCAGAAAATTGTTTATTTCATCGAATCGTTTCATCCTTACGATGATCTCGTTTTCATCATTGTTCAAATCTTTCAAGTATTGATAGCCGGAGCACTGCCTGCTGAAATATCCGGATTTGTCGGCGGCTATCTCTACGGTCCCGTCGTAGGGGCAATCTATTCGACAATAGGTCTCAGCATTGGTTCATGGTTAGCCTTTCTGCTCTCTCGGACATTCGGCTTGCGGCTCGTGAAAAGGCTGGTAAGGCCTTCAATTATGGAGAAATACGATCACGTTATCGAAATGCGGGGGCCCTTAGTCTGCTTCATCCTTTTTCTGATTCCAGGGTTTCCTAAAGCTGCACTCTGTTACATAGTAGGTCTGAGCCACATGAATATCTGGACATTTATGGCCGTTTCGACCGTGGGCAGGTTATTTGGGACCGTATTGCTTTCGGTGAGCGGAGATAGTTTTAGGGCCTTGCGCATCTGGGTGCTTCTCTTAATTATGTTATTAGTTGTTGTATTTTTTCTGCTGATTTTCATCTATCGAGACACGTTGCTCAAAATGGCTGGAAAAAAAGAGAGGTAGGCAAAGGGATAATGAGGATTCATACAAAAGGGAAGAATTTAAGCTGTCAAGTTCGGTTATGGTCGCTCGTTGCGCGAGATATAAAGATTTCGGCTCATCAAAAACTCTTTATAAATTTCACGAAGATTAAAATCAAAAGGAAGACTAAATAAAATCTCAAAAAGTATAGCGCAACCTTGGTCGCTTTGGTCATTTGTACGCGGGGCATTCGATCCTCCCTAAATCTTGATTCTGGTTTCCACACCCTTCATAATATCGTTGTAACGAATGACACCTAAAATATTGTCTTGGCTGTCTACGACAGGTATCATCCTGTAGTGATACTTGGCGAACATTTCGGACAGGTCGTCCTGAACATCATCTTCCTCTGCGGTTACCACGGGCGCTATCATGATATCGCCAAGCTTCATGTCATTTGCAGCAAGAATGAGTTCACGCAGATCTATGACGCCGAGGAGGGGCTGGCCGTTTTCGCCTATCACGTAGATATAAGAAATACTTTCCGGCTCCATGGAGGATTGCCTGATCTTTGCCAATGCCTCGCCGACAGTCGTCTCCTTTGCCATGGTGAGGAAGTCGGAGGACATCATTCCTTTGGCCGTGGCTTCACGTTCAGATAGAATTGACTGAACGCGATCCGCCTGATCCTTCGTTAGCAACGCCATCAAATCGGAAACATGGTCGTGGGGAAGTATGGAAAACAGCCCGGCCAATTGCGGGATCGTCATTTCCGTAAAGATATTTCTCGCTCGTTCCTTGCGGAGAGCAGCGATGATCTGACGTTGTGTCCGTGGTTCGGCTTCCGCGAGGGTTTCTGCGGCCTTCTCCGAATCGAGGGCTGAAAAGAGGGCATCCTTTTCCTCTTTGCCGAGTTCTTCGAGCATATCAGCCAGATCCTCGCTGGGGAGTTCATGAATCTGCCTGCGGGTAACCGAGAGCGATACCTTATCGGTAGAGACGGCATCTTCAACGGAGAGAGGCTGGACGTATTTCCAGGAAATAAGGTCATCCTTCATCCAGTTAAGCTTCCCCAGTCCCCAGCGGCGCAGGAAACCATTGAAGGAAATATCCACATGGACAAGGAGGAACCGACCCTTTGCTTCGAGGAGATGAACGTCGTTGACTACCTCGACGCGCCTGTCATCCATGTCTACGATGGTGCGGCCCATAAGATGCTTATCCATGAGTATCCAGCCGGGCTGGTCGACAAAGGGCGGGTACTCATTTCCTTCGTCAGGGGGTTGAACAAAAATTGCGTCATCTTCGATGCGGAGGACTCTGCTCCAGGGGATGAATGTTGTGGGTTTGCCCCATCCATGCTCAATATAAATGCCGACAGCGTCAGGGTAAGGCTCAGCAACAGCAAAAACGAGATCAGTAAGTCTGCCGATGCGGTTCCCGATCTTTCCGGTGCAGACGGGTTTCTTCAAGAGCTCCGAAAAATAGATGAACCGATAAGTGCCTATTCCATGGGGCAGGTCTGGAACTTTTAATTTCTGATTCATTTCTGCCATGGCTCTACTCCTGGATCGTTATTTAAATAGCTCCGGAAAAATCGTGCTGATGCCCAACAAAGATGACATGACGACGACGAGAAAAACAATGGACCAGTTCATGATGTTTTCCCAGAGAGTGTTGACATGCGCACCCATAAGGGGTTTATCATTAAGCAGCAGGAGCAGGAAAACAAGCGCTGCCGGAAGCAAGGTTACCGCGACAACCTGCACAAACATAGTAATCGTGATTAAAGGAGCACCGGGGATCAGAACAACGGCTCCCGAAGTGGTTAGCATAACAAGGTAAATCGAATAAAACCAGGGTGCCTCTTTGACCTTCTTGTTCAATGAGTGCGCCCAGCCGAAGACCTCTCCTACAGCCCAGGAGGTGGATAGCGAAATGCAAAGAGCTCCCAGGAAACCGGCATCAAAAAGGCCGATAGCGAAGAGTTTCCGGGCCCAATCACCCTGTCCTACGGGTAGGAAAGGCACAATAGCCTCAGCCGTCTGCGCGGCATCCTCAATGGCAATTGGAGGTTTGTGGAAATAAAAAACCGCGGCAGTTGCAATGATAATGAAAACGGCAACAACGCACGTTGATATCGAACCCACGAAAGTCTCGAGTTTGCCATACTTGATATCATGGATGTCCAGACCCTTATCTACAACGGCGCTCTGCTGGAAAAAAAGCATCCATGGGGCAATAGTTGTACCGATGTTGGCCAGAATGATAAAGATGAGATCTGCGTTGAATCCGCCGATATCAGGGTTATAAAATCCTTTGGATACCGCGTTCCATGTGGGAGCGTTAGGCGTCTCCATGGCCCACAAGGCGGCGGGGATGTAAACGAGATTAAAGCAACAGAAAAAAAGAGTTATTCTTTCAAAGGTCCAGTATTGACCGGAAACGATCACAGTAAAGAGAATTGCTGTAACGACAATCACGGTCAGCCATGGCGGCACTCCGAAGAGACTCATGGCTGCTGTCATCCCGACATACTCTGTTACCAGGGTGAGCCAGTTCACTATAGTCAGATCAATCAGGGAAAACCACCCCCAGAAGGGGCCGAAACCGTCAAAGATAGCCTCTGCGTGGCCGCGCTTGGTAACAGCCCCGAGACGGACAGTCATCTCCTGAACGTAATAGGCCATGGGAAGAAGGATGATGAACATCCATAGCAGGGAAAAGCCATACTTGGAACCTGTCACGGCATAGGTAGAAATTCCCCCTGCATCGTTGTCGGCAACCATGACAATAATGCCCGGGCCGAGAACTGAGAGAAATATGATGAACTGCCTGCGAAAGCGATTCAGGATGTGTATGCTCTTGCTTACCCAGAACATAAGACACGCACCATCAAAAGGAAAACGATCTATTCCTGTTAGGACTAAATAAATCGAAAGATTTAGAAAGTCGGGTTAATCAATATTGGGAAATAGAGGCATGAGGAGCGGCAATGATTTCCGGTGCAAACATATACCCCGGAAATCTGCGGAGCAAAGGCTAACAGATAGGTGATGTAAATACTTCCGGGATGATACTTCTATTTTGTTTTACCGGGAACCACGGTCAGGCAGTCATCAGTCCCTCTACAACCAGGAGGTTCCATATAATTTGGTTTACTCCAACAAAATAATTCAAATTCAACATCAGCATTTCGGATTTTCCCCTTATACATAAAAAAAATTTGACGTCAAGGTAAAAAAGTCTGTCGATGAACATTTTGCATGACGACTTGGGGACGCAGCATAGGGTAAAAGGGGCGGTCAGTCTCTCTCGGCCAATGATGGGCAGAGTTTCACATCATTGACAAGACGTGATGATGGCCTGCCTTACGGCAGCAAGGCGCTTATGAGGACTAAGATCAGGGAGCGGAAAAGATCGATGAGAGGGTTTAATACTCTGAAATACAGGAGTCCGATGATGATAAAGAATCCGTAAGGCTCGAGACGGGAAAGGCTGTATTGAAGCCTTGCCGGCGCAAATCCCATGAGAATTTTTGAACCGTCAAGGGGTGGAATGGGGATCATGTTGAACGAGGCCAGTATGATGTTGATCTGTGCCAGGTAATAGAGGAGAGTGGATAAGACCCCTCCCGGCTCCGGCGACAAGAAGCGATTAAGAAAGAAGGCTATAAAGGCGAGAAACATATTTGTGATGATTCCCGCCGAGGAGACGAGTATCAGTCCTTTGCGTGCATCGCGCAAGTTACTGAAATTTACAGGCACGGGCTTCGCCCAGCCGAAGCCGAAGAGGAAGAGCATGATGGTGCCAATCGGATCGAGATGCTTTAAGGGATTGAGGCTGAGCCTGCCCTGCCATTTTGCCGTTGAGTCGCCCATGCGGTACGCCACCCAGCCATGGGCCAGCTCGTGAAGGATGACGGAATACAAAAGAGGTATGGCAAGGAGGATGAATGTAAAAGGATCGTTTATGAGGAGTTTGAGCAGGCCCATCTATTTGTGCGTCCCGCGTATCCGCGGTCTTTCCCGTCTATTTCCTTAGGGAGTTCAATTAATCTTTTCTTTCAGCAATGATGGCGCGAAATGTCATTGGCCGGCTATCGCGCAGAACCTTGACAATTGTTTTTTCACCCACAGAAAGAGATGAGATAAGAAGTACAAGTTGACGGACATCCTTAATCTTCTTTCCGTTAACCTCAAGAAGCAGATCACCTGCGCGAAGACCGGCGGCATCCGCCGGACCTCCCTTTTCCACTTGAGCAATCAGGGCGCCGCTTTTATCTTGGAGTTTCAGGCTTTGCGCCGTCTCTTCCGATATATCTTGAACTTGAATACCCAGGAATCCTCTTGTTACCTTTCCTTTCGTCTTAAGATCCGATAAACTGGTCTTGACCGTATTGATGGGAATGGCAAAGCCGATTCCCGGTGTTTGTGGTTCAATCGCGGTATTGATGCCGATTACCTTGCCCTCCATGCTGACAAGCGGTCCGCCGCTGCTGCCGGGATAGATGGGGAAGTCTATTTGAATGAATCCGGGATCACCTTTGGCGCTAATGGCGCTGACAATACCGGAGCTTACTGTCTGTTCCAGTCCCCATGGATGACCAAATGCGAGAACCCTCTCTCCCACTTGTAGTCGTTCTGAATCGCCCATGCCAGCCGCGGGGAGGATTTCGTCGGACTTAATTCTTATTAGAGCAACGTCCGTTCTTCTATCTTTGCCAATGACTTTGGCCTCATACTGACGTCCGGTAGCAAGTTCAACCTGAACGCTCTCAGCATGCTCAATAATGTGATTGTTTGTTAAGATATCGCCGTCAGAGCTTATAATAAAACCGGACCCGAAGCTCTTGGCCTTTGGCCCCGGCTTTGGGGATGGAGGGGCATTACCAAAGAATTTATCAAAAAGATCATCAACCCCCTTGGTTTCTCTTGTTTGCCCCTCCGTAGGCGTAGTTGTGATACTGACAACTGTGTTTTTCATTGTAGCAGCGAGAGAAGTGACATCAGGGCCCATTCTCACGCCTTTTGGCTTCTCGGGCTCGATACGTTCAGGTTGGCGTGCGGTTGCTTCCTGCCCGCTAGCCGGAATATCCGCTGCAGTCGGTGCTGCTTTGGTCAGGACAAAGACAAATTCACCTTCGCCGTCAATGCTGCCGTATTGCGGAACCTGGGAATTGCGCGTCATGCGCGTCACTTTTGGTTTGACATATGAGGCAAGATCGCTGAACGTGACATAGCCTTTTTCATCCCGGTCTGCCGAACCAGCGAGTCCTTCCAGAATATATTTTGTGAATACTCCATGGCCTTCCTCTTCATGCGCCTGTTCACCTTTCCCGCCCGCCGTCAGCATCTGGTGCGCCTTCCGCGTAGTAATTTTGTCCAGATAGTCACGGTCGCTGGGGGGTATGCCTCCTGACCGGGTAAGCCCCAGGCCTGAGTAGCAGGCATCAATCAAATAGAGGACATGCTTGGCCGGCAGACGCCGCGAGAATTGCCGCACCTGATCCATGGATATGGCGGTGGAGAAGATATTTCGGGTATCGCTGTCCACGGGCACGATGTAACCCATTTGGCTGCCGTCCGCGAGTTCCTCCGTCTGGCCATGGCCGGCAAAGAAGATGATTACCCGGTCGTTCTTCTCCACCTTTTTCGGCAGTTCATCACCGAGTACTCTGAGGATGTTCTCCCTTGTAGCATAGTTGTCGAGAAGGGTGATGGTATCAAATCCCATCTCTTTGAGTCGCTTCTCGATTGATCGGGCGTCGTTTACGGCATATTCCAGGGACGGCCATTTGTCATAGGCATTGATGCCGACAATAACGGCGTAGCTCCGATTATATAGGCTGTCGAGGGAAGGGGAGGGCATGGGTGTGATCTGGACCCCGCGCTTCGCTTTGGAGGCTGCGTCTATGGGAGTGTAGGCCAGCAATGAAAGCACGCATGCTAGCATTATAAAACGAATGGCCTTCATCTGTATGGTCCTCTCGTAAAGAATCTGGGGCATTTTATACATCAAAATCGGCAAAACCACAAGAGCTGTTCTTGGCTGCACACGCCACCCTTTCACAAGATTGCTGCATTGGTAAATCAGCAGCCAAGACCGCGGTGCACATCTTCGCATATAACCAATGTTATGAACCTAGCTTGTCAAAAGCGTGTCTACATGGGATTTTGTTGTAAAACCAAATCTGTTGAGGTATTAGACAGAAAAAGGTTAAGGAGGACTGATATGGGAGAAGTCGTTCACACATCAAGAATTAAAATCGTCAGGGAAAAAGGGCCGACAAGAAGAGCCATGATAGAGGGATTCTCGGAACCCGTCTATTACGGCGTTCACGGCGGCATCATGAAATTTTACAAAATACAGCCGGAAGAGGAGCATGCGGCGACTCTCGACCACATCGTTGCCGCGACAGCCGGTTGAATGATGGGCACACTGGCCACGTTGATGGCCGGAAAAAAGATTCCCACGCCGGAAAGTCTGTACTGGGCCGATGTGGAAGGCGACATAGAGAATATCAACGGCGTACTCAAGATCACCACTATCCGTGTCAAATACCATCTGAAAGTTCCCGAAGATAAGGTGGCCGATGCCAAAGAGAGCTTCGCAAACTATATCACCCGCTGTCCTGCTGCGCAGAGCGTGAACGGTTGTATTAAACTCAAGGATGAATTAATATTCGAAAAATAGATTTCTGATGAGGAGGCAATAATGATGACAGGACGGACGCGGCGCCTCTCTTTTATTTGCTTCCGATTCATTGTCCTTTAGTAAATCAGGATTCCCTTGACTGATTCATATAGCGGCAAATGCAAGCTCCCGGGGAGCAAAAGGAGGAATTTATGGAGTGGCTTTGCCTTATCGTTTTTGTAGTTGCTATCGGCATGCAATCGAACAGTGTTTTTGCACAAGACAGAATGCCCGCGATGCCGCTTGAAAAGATGACCGATCTCCAGAAGAAGTACGCAGCGGAGATTGTCAAAGGTCCCCGCGGCGCTCTTTATGGGCCGTTTGTGCCGCTGATTCGTAGCCCGGAGCTCATGGACAGGGCGCAGCGCGTGGGGGAATACCTACGCTACAAGAGTGCAATCGGGACCAAACTGAGCGAGCTCGTCATCCTAATTACGGCGCGCCAGTGGACGCAGCAGGTGGAATGGGCTATCCATGAGCCCATCGCGATCAAATCAGGCATCACGGCAGAGATTGTGAGAGCGATCGCTGATGGGCGCTATCCCATGGGGATGAATGAGGATGAGCAAATTGTTTATGACTTCTGCACGGAACTCCATATTAACAAGAGTGTTGCCGATGCGACTTATGAGCGGGCACTGAAGCGCTTCGGCGAGCAGGGCGTCATCGATATGCTCGGCATCAACGGCTATTACACTTTTCTCGCCATGATTATGAACGGCACACGCACTGCCGTGCCGGACGGCAAGCCGGCGCCCCTGAAGGCATTTCCGAAGTGTCAATGACATAGATTCGAACTGCATTTATTTGAACGGGTTTAATGCAAAGTTACAGGTGGGCTCTCTGTGTGCGTTGACCGAGGCGATTCATTCTCTCTGTACGGTAGAGATGGAGAGATATCTGCTCAGTGATTCTTTAGTACCTCGGAGATAATGAGAAAGATTAGTGTGAGAACGGCCATGAGGATGGCCATCAATCCCGGCATTAATCTGGCCCATTTTATGGACAGCGGCGCTGTGACTCGCAGTTCCTTTTTCCCGGCGCGTGCGTGATTGACTTCAGAATACTCTTGCTCCTGTATTCTGTGAGAACGTGTCTCAAGTTCCTGCATTTCTTTTTTGTAATCGTTCAAGTTTGTTTTCATCGTTGACCTTGATCCGGCGTGAGCATAAAAAAAGGATGCTCTTATGTCAAGTATATTCAACATCAGGGACCAAGGCATATTCATTGAGAAAAGGGTGAAATTCGGCAAATTTAGGAGCATGATGCGACGGGCTGAGCGAGTTGGATTGCAGGTTGTCTACCTTGATAAGCATAAAAGATGGGGTTGATTTTTCACTACGGATTCATCATAATGCTCACGGCAAAAGATAATGAGGCGGTTAATCGGATGTTGGGGAAGAAATATTGAGGAGGTGAACAAATGAAGCGGATATCAGTGACAGTAATTGTCGGTATTTTCTTGCTCGGTCTTGTAGGCAATGCTTATTCAGCCCAGAGTGGGACACCGGCTGAAGCGGTAGCGATGGTTAAGAAAGCGGTCGCTTACATAAAGGCCGTAGGGCCGGAAAAAGCCTTCGCCGAAATCAGCAATCTCAAAGGAAAGTTTGTTGACAGAGATTTGTACGTCGTAGTTTATGATTTAAAAGGAAAGTGTTTAGCCCATGGACAGAATCCGAAATTTTTGGTCGGAAAAGATCTGATCGACATGAGAGATCCCGATGGAAAATATTACGTAAAAGAAAGAGTGGAACTCGCAAGGACAAAATCGGAGTTTTGGCAAGACTATAAGTTTGGCAATCCATTAACCAAAAAAATTGAGCCCAAATCCATGTACATCGAAAAGATGGGGAATCTTCTTGTCGGGTGCGGCGTTTATAAGAAATAGCTGTTGTATGCTGCCCTACAGAACTAAAAGTGTTAGCCATACTGAGTACAAAGATTTGCATAAATAATTGCTCGCGGCGTGGCACCGAGCAGACAGAGGCGGAAGCTATGATGCCTTGTTTCTCTCTTTGATTATTGCCGAGATGAAGTTCACCATTTCCGCAAATACTTTTTCCCTCGCCTGTATGTGAGGGATGTGTCCGCAATTCTCGATCATCAAACCTCTTGCCTGTCCCGCAACCTTGCCCACGATGGCTTCAACCTGGACAGGCGTGCCATACTCATCATCTCTTCCCTGAACCGCAAGAAGAGGGCAGGTGACGTTCGGAAGGTAATTCTCGATGTTCCAATCGCGGAACTCCGGCGAAAGCCAGATGTCCGCCCAGCCCCGGAACATCAACTCGGTATTACTGCCATGAAATCTGGCCAGACGCGTTCTTAAATCCGTGCTCTCATAGACTTCGACAGCGCGCTTTATGCCATCTACAGTGACATCCTCGACAAAGACATGCGCCGCCTCTGTTATTATACCGGTAACCTTTTGCGGATATGTTCCCGCATATATGATGGCAATGGAACCGCCATCGCTATGGCCTATGAAAATAGGTTTGTCGATGACGCATTGTTTTAGGACTTCAGGGAGGCTAAGCAGGGCCTCGTCATGGAGATAGTCGGGTCTTCTTGATTCCGTTAGAGGATCGGAAGTGCCGTGACCACAGCGGTCGTAGACCAGAGCCGGGCAGCCTGTTTTCTCGCATAGTTTTTCAGGGAAGTCGCGCCATTGACCGATGCTGCCCAGTCCTTCGTGGAGAAACACAAGCACGGGCCGATCACCCGTTTTGGCACGTGGCCTGATTAATTCAGCAGAAACGCGGCACTTCAATGCATAGATATCAAACTTGTCTTTAGTAGTGGACAATCAGATCTATCTCCGGCAAGACGCGAGAAGTACGAAGTGTATTTAACTTGTTATCAAGCTAAATTGCTTGCACAGCTCCCGCTATGCCTGTCATTTGATAAAGCACGAGAAACGCTCATCGCATTTGAGCGGAAGAAATTCGATGAACTGATATTCTGCCGCCCCGTTGATATGAAAGGGATCGCTTTTCATGATCTGCCGGGCTTCATCGACGCTTTCTACATTTGCCACTATGACACCGCCGACTCGTGGGTCTTGCGGACCGGAACAAATGAACTTTGAGTTCTTGTAGTACTGGTCGAGAAACTTTCGATGATCCTCGAGAAGGGCATCGATCACCTCCAGGGGCTTCGTATATTTCCCTAAGATAATAACCATCAAATTCCTCCATTTGTTTTCAGTCGATAAGTATTTCCTCGATTTTCAATCTTCTTCTCGGCGCAGGTGATTCAGCCGGATAACCGACGGGCAATAGTGCGACTACATGAATATTCCGGCCCCATCCGAAGATTTCCTTGATAGCCTTTCCATTGAGGAGCCTTATCCAGCAGCTTCCGAGACCGAAATCCAATGCCCTCAGCACGATGTGTTCCACAGCAATAGCGAGGTTAAGTGCTATTCTCGGGGTAAGTTCTTCTATGTCGACGGGGGAATAGCGCTCCGTCCTATCGGCTATGATCTTAACTATCCTGCCTTGGACTGCCCCAATCCTACCGAGGTCCTGTATACCTGAGACGGTGCCGTCTATGAAACTCTTTAAGTCGATGCAGCAGACAAATACAACGGGAGCTTCGGCGATGAATGGTTCTTTGTAAGATGCCTGAGCCAGTTGCAGTCTTGTGTCCCTGTCGTGGACGACTTTAAAACGCCAGGGCTGTGAATTGGAACCGGACGGCGCGAGCCGCGCGGAATCCAAGAGCGCCGTTATGTGCTCTTGAGGAATGGGGTCCGATTTAAACTTTCTTATACTCCGCCTTTTTTCTATAGCTTCTTTAGTTGTTAACATTCTTCCTCCTGGACATGGACGGGAGTCCATCATTATGAGAGGGCACGATTTTTCGAAATAACAGAGTGCGCGTAAAGAACCCGTGCTTCCGCACGGGGTATCCAGGGTTTGTTCTTCATGAATCTTGATTCTTACGCAGCCGTTGCCCGCTCGATGATTTCCCCGACGAGCTTCGCAGTTTTGCCCGTCAATTTTCTGCAGTTATCATGCTTTTGGCCTTGCCGATATTCCTTAACCTGGTTCTGATCCATCCAATTTACGTTGACTATATCCCTGCAAAGAATACGGCCGCTTGTAATTTCCCCTTTAAACCGCTTCATGAGTTCGTGCGCATATTTCCACATCCGAAAATCGGCGAATTTGTCGCCTGCGCTTCTGCCGTACAGTAAACCAATTACGGCAAGGCCTCCGATAAGAGCGCCGCATGTCTCGCCGTGCGCCCCCAATCCTCCGCCGAAGGCATCCATTGCTTTGAGCATATCTTCATTGACATCCTTACCTAGTTTCTCTTGCCCGACCGCAAGGACGGCCTGGCTTCAGTGGAAAAGCTTGTCAAAAAGGACGGCAGCTTTTTCTTCCATCTCTGAGGGATCCATGAGACCTCATTTTCATTATCCTGGTCAGCACATGATACTTAGCATGATCCGAAATCGACTTCCGTCTCTGCGCTCAGTCGAGTCATATACCTCCGGCAAAGCCGGAGGCTTGAATGTATGAACCGCTCAAAGCGGATTTAATTTACTGAACCACCTGAAGGTGGTTACTCCTCAAACATGTTGAGCTGATCGAGACGCCGGTCTTCTTGCTCTTGTTTTCTGATGTATTCTCGAATGGTGGCTTCATCTCTGCCAACGGTGGAAACTTCATAACCTCTGGCCCAAAAGTGCTGACCGGTGAAATTCTTGCGATGACCCATAAAGTTTCTCGCAATATGTATCGCGCTCTTGCCTTTGATGAAACCAACCACTTGCGCTACCGCATGCTTCGGCGGAATGGAGATCAACATATGCACATGATCAACTCGAAGATGACCCTCGATAACCTGACTCTCTTTCTGAATCGCGAGGTCCCTGAATGTTGACCCCAAATATCTCCGCAGTTGCTCGTAAATCGCTTTCCTCCGATACTTCGGTATCCATACCACATGGTACTTGCATTCCCATGACGTATGGCTTAAACTCTGCCTGTCGTTCAACTGAAACCTCCTTCCCCGTAAACTTTGAACGGTTCACGGATAGAAGGTTTCCTTTACATTCCCGGAATTGTCAAACTCTGGGAGTCCCCCGGCAGAGCCGGGGGTTTACCCAGGATTAATTATGCCATATAATACCTAAAAATATTTATCAAATCAAATGCGAGTGTGAACTTCAATCTGGCTCATCCTTTTCAAGTGTGCATGTTTCAAGTGTGCATTGACGAATCTTGCGTAATATGAAATACTGTGAAGGTAAATATATGTCGCAATAACTGCTAAATGGAGACCCTGCGAGAGATATAACGATGAGAGCACTGGTAATCGCCATAATTGGACTGCTATTGTTTGCAGGGGTCTGGTATTATTTCAAGGAAGATACGAAGATTATAGGCGACTATAAAGTTTCTTATTATGCAACGCGGTGTGATCCTGATGAGCTTTCCTCAAGCTTTTCGCAACTCACACTAACGCCTTGCGTAAACAAAATCATCTGGCTGGAACAGATCGGCCCGAACCTCTACAAACGCATGAGCTGGACCCCGGAGAACGGCACCAGGGAAGGCACACTCGTGCGTAAATAGCATTCCGTCTCCCGTACCCTTTTGGCGCCAGCCGCTAATCCGCACTGCCTGTCAATTGAAATGAAGCCCAGTAATACGGATGAGGATATCTCTTGCGGGCGCTTAATTGTGCCTGCCGCAAGGCCTGGCGTTTTCCGGTATTCTTAAGGGCGTTATAAAACCCCGCCATGAGCTCTCCCGTAGCCTGGTCGTCAACCTTCCAGAGGCTCGACACAATGGAATTGCTTCCGGCGTAGAGGAAGCCGCGCGTCAAACCCACCACGTCATCGCCGTTCATCACCTTTCCGAGTCCCGTTTCGCAGGCGCTCAATGTGACGAGATCCGCATCGATGTTCATGGAATAAAGCTTATCCACCGTCAGCCTGCCGTCGCTCCAATCGTCACCGGCGAGGAGTAATGCGGACTTGAGCGGCATATCGGAATCAAACTGCCCGTGGGTGGCAAAGTGGATGTAAGTGAAGCTCCGGCCATATTTCCTCAATGCCGACTCCGTTGCCTCCCTGCGCAGAAGCACGCGTGACTGGGGGCGTGTGCGTGCAACCGCCTGTGCCTCTTCCTGGGCATAGACGAGGTCATAGTGAGGGTCGCCGAGGTCGGGATTGCCGAAGGCAAGAATCTCTGCGGCTTTTGTGGATTTCTTCGAGTGGAGGTATTTGATAACGCTGGCGCTAGGGAGTATGCGGATGCTGTATTGTTCAATCAGGTAGCCTCTGTCATTCAGCAGGGCATTAAACGGCAGGTAGTGGAGGGCGCCGTGTGGAACAATGGCGAGGCTCCGCTTGTCCAACATGCTTTTGAAAGGCTCAAAGAGCCTCTTGTAGAGACTCCGGGCAAGCGTCGGGTAATCGGAGGAACCCGGCGTCTCAAGAAGAGTCCGAAACTGACGGATGTCCTCTACGAGCTTATCGCTGTTGAGACGCACGGATTTCAAACTCTCTCTCGTCAAGACGAATGCGAACATCTCGCCTTCGCTGTAATAGTACTCAATGAGCGCTTCGTCAGGCGGTAGGAGGACGCGTATATCAGAGACTGAAAGTGATGTGACACTCACAAGGGAGGCGAGTTCCGGCGATTTAGTCTGCAGTTCCTGCTTCACGGTGACAATGACACTGCGGGTTTTGGTCCGCTCGGGTGAGAGATCCTGCGCTATGACTTCCGCTTCCGCCTTTCTGTCGATATCAAGGAGATTCCGGACGTCCCGTTCTTCGCCTGCCTTCACGGCGAAGTCCTGCTTCGAGGCTAGAAGATCGACGAGAGCACGCGACTTCGACCGCTCCACGTAATCAAAGGCGGCACCGTACTGGCCGTCCATATAGAGCGCGGCGATGAGGCGGCTGTAAACATTCTGCTTGTCGCCTACAAAACCAATCTTGCTTGCCTCGGTATTGATGGTCGAGCGCTGCTGCTCGACGATGTCCACCGCACGCCTGTAGAAGTCGATTGCCTCCCTGCGGCTGCCATCGGCATCGGCAATCTTTCCGCGGTCGAAGAGAATCATCCAGTATATGTCCGTATTGTCTTTCGTCCGGGGCTCTTTCAGGAGGGCGTCGTATCCCGCTTTGGCTTCCTTGAGGTAACCGGTCTCATACAGGCTTTTATTCAGGATGAATGACTTGGGCAATTGACTGTATGCAAATATGTCATCACCAACCGGCATGGCGCCTGTCAGTACGACGGCGGCCTGCGCCATTGAGCGCGACCAGGAGATGCTTTCGTCTTCACTGATGTAAGCCAGGCTCTTCTGGAAATCTCCCAAGGCCATATATATCCGTGAAAGGCCGTTCAGCTTATCAGTCTTCAAGAACGTAAAGGGATAGTGAGTGCCGATATCTTCGAGAGATCTGGCGCATTCTATCGCCTTCTCTCTGTTGCCGGAGAGGGCCTGTGCGAGGCCAAGAACGTTTAGAGCCTGAATCCGCATGTATCGGTGGAGGTCTTTTTTTGTTACGATGGCATAAGCCTTTTGGGCTTCTCCAACCGCCTTTCCATAATCTCCGAATTCTAAATAGGCCTCAGCCCGAAGCAGATAAGGCATGATAGACATATCGAACATGTTTACAGTGATATCGCCCTTATCGATATTGGCGTCGAACTGATCGAGGCAGGGGAAAAGCTTGTTGTATTTCTTGAGCCTTGAATAGGAGTAACAGAGGTACATCAACTGTCGCGTTGAAGCCGAATGCAGGTCTTTAACCTGACTTTCCATGTAAGTCTCCAGTTCCGCGTAACGTGCGGCAGGCATCAACTGGTCCTCCTTCGGTACGAGCATGCCCGCACATCCCCAGGCGCCTGCGACCAGCATGGACAGGATCGGTATAATGATTGCTCTGATAATGGGCTCTCTCAGCATGGCTGCCTCCCTATTTAGGTTTCCGATATGGAAGTGTTCAAAGTCATCGTTAACATGAACGATGGCAAGTTTGCGACTGGTAAATTGGGAAAAGTTAAGCATCGAAGCTGGTAATGAGGCACTTTATGAGAAGATGCAGTCATATTTTGTCAGGAGATGAGATCAGATTGAATTTACCTTCTTTGGTCACGACATTGCCATTTCTGATTAATCGCTCGAGGTGCTTTACTATCATTCCCCGTTCGGCGAACTCGAAAAAATAGCGCGGGCGAAGCTCTCTTTTGAAAATGATCCACCTCTCGACAATCTCATCTGCAGTTCTCGGCCTTTCGAGGAATTCCAATAACCTTTCTTCCCTCTGCGTAATAACATTAAGATACGCTTCGACGAGCTCTGTAATATCGCCCCTGATTATACCCGTTTCGTGCGAGGTGATATAGATGTGTGCGGGGATTTCCAATAATCTGCGCATGGATTGTATGGTCTGATCAATGTCCGAGACCCTGTCGCCGTACCAAGGACCGAAGCGGGAAAGGTCGAGATCCCCCAGGAATAGTATTCCCTGATCGGGAAAATGAAAACTGCAATGTCCGGCGGTGTGGCCGGGGGTATGGATAACCCGCATCTTTGTATCGCCGAAAATTAGAAGATCCCCGTCCGCAAACTCGAGAGAGGGTGCGCGCTCCTCGAAATGAAATTTATTAAGAAAAAGATCGTCCCACTCCGCCCTGTATTTGGAACCGAGCAATCCGCAGTAGTCGAGAAATAAACTATAAGACTTGAAGCAGGCGCCTATTGCCTCGTGCACGTAAAGCTCTGCTTGCGGAAAGAGGTGATTAAAGGCGATATGATCCTCGTGGTAATGGGAATTAATTATTATATCGACCCGTTTTTCTCCGGCGAGCTTCTTTAGGAATGTTTCGTCCGAAGCAGGATCGATGATCGCCCTTTTCTCGTCATCGATATACAAAGAATTGCAAAAGGGATATCTTCCGCCACCTGTCCCCGGAACAAAAACTATATTGCCGAACCTTGTCTCTTCCATCTTTTTACCGATTCCACGCTGATGAAATGTAGCATGACGCAAGCCACATCAATAAATGCAAAGCGATTCATTTATGATGGCTCTTTGCACAACTCCCCTTAGTGCATGCTTAGATATTTACTATTGCGCATAATTTTGGATTCCATTCAATTTTCGATATAGTGTGCTTCTCGCTATTCCCAATTTCTTTGTAATCTCTATCTTTGGTATGTTAGCCTTAAGCATTCCAAGCCACGGTTGTGAACGAGCATAAACAAGAAAACTTAGGAGGTCAATGTCATATATGCCAAAGTTAAAGCATCTTCTCAGTCCTATCAAGATAGGAAGGATGGAGCTCAAGAACCGGGTGGAATTTGCCCCTGTCACGGACAATTTCGGTATTGACGATTATGTTACCGACCGCATGATTAAGTTTTATGAGGAGCGTGCAAAGGGAGGCGTAGGTTTAATAAATATAGGGTACTTTACCGTGAACTATCCCCACAACCCCCTCGGGATCGGAATGTATGATGACAAGTTCATTCCTGGGATCCGTAAACTTACGGATGCATGTCATGCCTATGGCGCGAAGGTGGGCGTAGAGCTCGCGTTTGAGGAGAATTATGCCAAGAAGCGCGGCGGGCCGTTTGAATATATCGGTCCTTCTGATGTTGCGACGAGGGCAGGAAAGCAAAGACCGCGTCCCATTACGACCGCCGAGGTTGAGGAGGCGGAGGGCCATAGAAGGGGGATTCGATTTGATCCATATCCTTGGTTCTGCCGGTTATCCGATAGCGCAGTTTGCATCACCGCTCACCAACAGGCGCACCGACAAATATGGAGATTTACTCGGATCTCAGGCGAGAACCTGAACTTGAAAGATTCCATCTTGCCAAGAATACGTAACCTCGTACCCGAGTCCTGCAAGGGTCTGTCTGATGATATTATTCTGGGGACTAATCACACTCACGAAACGCGAAATACCGTGCTCTTTGCCGATGGCAAAGAGCTTCCCCAATAATAATTTGCCGAGGCCCCTATTCTGCCAGTCATCACGGACCGCAACAGCGAAATCAGTGCCATTAGCTTGAGGATCAAAAGCATAGCGGGCTACAGCAATAATCCCTTCTTTGTGTGTCCCGAGCAGCTTTTCCTTCGGTCCTCCGAGCGGCAATCCATACTCCGGGATCACAGCCACAAGGGCAAATTCAGTATCATAGTTGACGTGTGTGAATTGGAAAAGCATCTCTTCCGGCAGGGCCGGGAGTAGCCTCATAAAACGCAGGCGTATGGACTCGACGGAAAGTTTATTGAACAAATCGACAAGAAGATCTCTGTCAGTCTGTAGAACAGGCCTGACAAATACCTCTCTCCCGTCCTTAAGCTTGAGCCGGCTTTCGTATTGAGCGGGATAGCCTTTGCTGAATGACATTTTCATATCTCTCAAAAATGAGAATGGATTGGGCAAAATTCATCACAACCGGGAAAAGATGCTATCATTTATATATGTGGCGAGGGCAGGGAAACACTGGAACCATTAAATGATATTTCTAATCACTCCCAAGGGATAAGCGATCATCTCGATTTCAATGAATATCTATCACGTAATACATCATAAGTATTAATTTAGCGGAAAGGCTCGTACTTTGCAATATGTGCTTTCCATTGGCCATATTCCATAAGGCTTAGAGTTTAAAAGGAAGTGTGCACTGCCAAATTGATGGATGCTTTCAATCATCAGGATCACGAATTTGGCCTCCAGCACTTCGTGGGTGAGCTGATATTTAAAGTCTGCCATCGGGCCTCTAGTGTCGCCGTAATCTCTTTGAGCTCGGCTACACGGCAAAGGGATTCAACGCCCTTGCTAAAGATGCGGGAGAAGTTGTAGTGAAATACGGCGTGACAAGGGAGATGCAGGATGCCTGGGCTCTCGGGAGCCAGGAGAGGTACGTAAAGGCCTTTGCGGAAGGGAAGTTCAAGATCGGCGAGGAACTCATGCCGGTCGTGATTCCGCAAAAGAAAGGTGATCCTATCGTTATCGAAAAAGATGAATCTCCGAAGAGGACTAGCATGGAAGCTTTCGCTAAATTTAACCCGTATACGGCAGCCCCACCGTGACACCGGGAAATGCTCCCACTATAAGTGCCGGGGCTAGCTCGATTCTTATCATGACCGCCAAGAAGGCGAAAGATAAAGGTCTAAAGCCCATGGCATCAATAGTTTCCGTAGTGGCTTCGGCTACTACTCCCCGTGAGATGGCCGTCATTCCGGCTTATACGATTCAAAAGGCCATGAAGCAGGCGGGTCTCACTCTGGACGACATGAAGTTGATTGAAAAAATGCAAAAAAGGAGAGAAAGACCTTGACAGGACGCTTAAATGCGAGTACAGAAAAAACGACCGGCCGGACGGTCGAAGAACTGACCGATCAGCGGTTCTCAATATTAGGCTCCTCCAATAAGAATTGTTCTCAAAAAGAAGCTTTTTGCACTAAGGGAAACCAATCGGCAATGTCTGCAAAGAGTATCGACCAAAAAAGGGAATACATCGGAAAGATAGCGCGTGATGTATTCGTTGCCAAAGGTTATAAAGTCGCATCCCTGCAGGATATCTCGGGCAAAGGAAAAATAAGCAAGGCCGGAATTTACCATTATTTCAAATCCAAAGGAGACATATTATCCTATGTGTTGCTGACTTATGCAGACAGCGTGATTAATGCATTAAGGGAGTGCCTCAGAACGGCTGAGGAGAAAAAAATGAATCCGCGGGAATCATCAGAGGCTCTCATCAAAACATATGCGAAATGCCTGTTGAGAAATAGAAAAAGTAGCCTAATAGTTCTTCGGGACCGTCACCAGCTAACAGCAAAGGAGAGAAATAAACTCGTAGAGAAGGAGAGAGCAATCTTTCACATCTTGAGAAGTAAGCTCCAGGATATCAGAGATCTCAATACTAGGATAGACATCAATTTAATATCGTTTCAGATCATCTCCATGACGCACTGGATGGGCTACTGGTTTGATTCAAATGGTTCTCTTTCCGAGAGTGACGCCATTGATCAGATGGTGGATATAATATTTCATGGAATACTGGATAAAGAAGATGGGGGAAGGGTTTAACAATGCCGCAGCTTATAATTGAGAATATTAGTCTGAGTTTTGGTGATTTGAAAGCACTTGATGGTGTGAGTGTTGGGCTTGAAAGGAATGAAATTCTCTCGATCATAGGACCAAATGGGGCTGGCAAAACATCACTCTTAAATTGCATCAGCGGGTATTACAGACCGCAACAGGGTTCTCTTTCTTTTGACGGCAAAACACTGAGAAATGTGCCGATTTACAAGAGAACACAAATGGGAATAGCTCGAACATTCCAGAACGTTGAATTGTTCAACGGCTTGACCGCGTTGGACAATATCTTGGCAGCCCGTCATGTTCATTTTGATACTGGTGTAATGCATACAGCGCTTTACTACGGCAAGGCTCTCCGTGAAGAAGTCTGTCATAGAGAAGTCGTAGAAGAGATAATAGATTTCCTCGAGATCAAGCCGGCCAGAAAGAAAATTGTCGGCTCCCTGCCTTATGGAATGAGAAAAAGAATAGAGCTGGGGCGGGCTCTGGCTATAGAGCCGAAGCTCCTGTTGCTCGACGAGCCCATGTCGGGGATGAACATTGAGGAAAAGGAAGACATGGCTCGTTTCGTCGTGGACATCTTCGAAGAGAAAAAGATCCCTATAATACTGATATCACACGACATGGGAGTCGTGATGGATATTTCCGATCGAGTCATTGTCTTGGATTTTGGCAAGAAGATTGACGAAGGAGTACCGGAAGAGATCATGCACAGTGAAAAAGTTATCAATGCTTATTTGGGACAGTAAATATTTTGAGGGGGATTAAGGAAGCATGAGGGATTACGACACCTTTCCTAAACTTCTTGTAAGCCAGTATGAAAAGATGCCCGACAGCGTGGCCATGCGGAAAAAGGATTTTGGGATATGGAAAGAATATACCTGGCGGAATGCCTACGAGAATGTGCGCTATCTGTCATTATGTTTTCTTGAGCTTGGACTCCAGCGTGGCGATAAGGTTGCCATCATAGGAGAAAATGAGCCCGAGTGGTTCTGGGCAGAATTAGCTGCGCAGGCTGCCGGGGGGATACTGGTCGGGATCTACACCGATATGGTGCCCTCCCAGGTTGAATTTATGTTCAGTCATTCGGAATCCATCATCGTAGTTGCGAATGATCAGGAGCAGGTTGATAAGTTTCTGGAGATCAGAGATACAATTCCGCGTCTGAAAAAAGTCATCTATTGGGACCCGAAAGGCTTAAGAAATTATCATGATCCCCTTCTAATGTCCTATACTGAAGCCATTGAACTGGGAAAATCCTACGAAAAGAGTCATCCTGCAGCCTTTGAGAAAAATCTCAACATGGGTTCAGCCGATGACGTGGCGGCGTTGTATTACACCTCCGGCACCTCCGGTGAGCAAAAGGCAGGGATGGTGTCGCACCGGTCCCTGATAAGTTCCGGGAAGTCCTTTCTTGAATACAACCCGTTGACTGTTACAGATAACCTTTTTTCATATCTGCCTGCGGCATGGATTGGAGAAGGCATGATCGCCACAGCGGCGCATATTGTGGGAGGGGTCATCCTTAATTTTGCAGAGGAGCCCGAGACAGTGCGGGAGGATATGAGAGAGATCGGTCCCACTTTTGTGCTCTACGGACCAAGGCAGTGGGAGGATATGGCAAGAACCATACAGGTCAGAATAAGTGAGGCAGCCTACCTCAACAGATTGCTTTATAAACTGTTTCTCAAGGTGGGTTACAAGAGGGTCGATTTCATGGAGAAGGAACTGAAAGGTGATCTTCTTTGGCGACTTCTCATCAAGATTGCCGATCTGCTCATCTTTTATCCCTTAAGGGAAAATTTCGGTCTTAGAAACTGTAAAATTGCCGCAACCGGCAGCGCAGCAATGAGCGTTGACACCTTCCGCTTTTGGAGTGCTCTGGGCGTGCGCCTGAAGCAGATATACGGGAGTACGGAAGCAGGTTTTGTTGCGGGACATCGCTCTGACGAAATATTTTTTGAAACATTGGGTAATATCTCACCCTCTGCTGAGGTCAAGATATCTGCAGAGCAAGAAATTCTGGTCAGGGGTCCTCAGATATTTTCCGGGTACTTCAGAAATGACAAGAAGACCGAGGAGACTCTTGTGGACGGATGGGTTCACACAGGAGATTCCGGTTTTATTGATAAGAATGGTCACCTGGTGTTTCTGGACCGCTTAAGCGACATGAGCACCCTTACGAACGGGACAAGGTATGCTCCCCAGTATATCGAAGGTCGACTGCGGTTCAGTCCCTACATCAAAGATGCGATGTCTCTCGGCGAGAAGAGAGAGTTCATCGCGATCATCATCATCATCGATTTTGATAATGTCGGCAAGTGGGCGGAGGAGCATCACATCAATTATACGACCTTCGCTGATCTTTCACAGAAGAAGGAAGTTGCCGGTCTCATCGCGAAGGATATTCGACGGGTGAACGAAGGATTTTCCAACGAGACAAAAGTGAAAAAATTCGTACTCCTGCACAAGGAATTTGATCCCGACGAGGAGGAGTTGACGCGTACGAGAAAAATCAGAAGGGGATTCATGGAGGACCGCTACAAGGAACTGGTGGAAGCAATATACGGCGTGGAGCCCGGGATCGATGTTGAAACGCAGGTTAAATATCAGGACGGCAGGCAGGCGACCATGAAAACTCATATATTGATCTGGACGCCCGAGGAGGAAAAGGCATGATTACGTTCATTCAACTTCTTGTTACCGGTATTTCCGTCGGCTTCATTTATGGCTTGATCGCTGTAGGTTTTGTTCTCATATATAAATCGTCTCAGATATTTAATTTTGCTCAGGGTGAGATGGTCATGTTCGGGGCATTTCTCATGTGGTACTTTCTGGAGCCTCTGGAAATGAATCCGGTGCTGGCAGTCATTCTGGTCATGGCTATCGTCGGTCTGGCCGGCTATGGATTGGAGCGCTTTCCTCTTCGACCTATGATCGGCCAGCCTATCCTGGCCACGATCATGATTACAATGGGAATCGGCGTTTTCTTAAAGGGCCTGGCCCTGCTCTTTTGGTCGACGAATATCGGCATCAAATACCCGGCTCTTATTACCGAAGAAACAATCAGTATTTTCGACGTTCCTATTTCGAACGTCACCATAGGAATGTTCTTTTTTGGATTAATCCTAGTGGTTATCCTGAGCTTGTTTTTCAACTATTCAAGAACCGGTCTCCACATGAGGGCTGCGGCGGAGAGTCATCAACTCGCGCAGAGCATGGGTATCAGGGTGACGAGGGCTATCGCTCAATCATGGGCGATTGCAGCCATTGTTGCGACTATCGGCGGGTTTCTCCTGGGATATGTCAGGGGGATTGATTTCGGACTGACAGAAATCGGCCTGATTGCCATAGCCGCTGCACTGGTCGGAGGTCTGGAGTCATTTAAGGGGGCGATATTTGGGGGCTTGATCATAGGTGTCGCACAGACATTCACAGGCGGCTATGTTGGTTACGGACTGAAAGAAGTGATTCCCTTCATCATTATGGTAATCGTCCTTATTTTCAAACCATACGGTCTCTTCGGGCTGGTTAAAATAGAGAGGGTTTAAAGTCATGAGAAGAATCTCCGGCATATTTGACACATCCTATATCCAGGATATGACCATCTTTCGAACAAGATATTATACCGCGGGAATGGTCATATTGATTCTCTTCTTCTTAATCCTGCCTGCGTACGGCAGTGAATTCTGGCTCACTTTCATAAGTTCGACGGCCGTAACGGTGATTGCCCTCCAGGGACTGAACATACTTACCGGATACTGCGGACAGATATCGATCGGGCACACGGCATTCATGGCAGTGGGTGCGTACACATCGACTATTCTCGCGGCTCAGTTCGATCTGCCATTCTGGCTCTGCTTGCCTTGCGGCGGACTCGGGGCA
Source organism: uncultured delta proteobacterium (assembly GCA_963729715.1). Classification (GTDB taxonomy): domain Bacteria; phylum Desulfobacterota; class Syntrophia; order Syntrophales; family UBA2185; genus Fen-1135. The sequence continues at coordinate 351,741 of CAVSPA010000004.1, read as the reverse complement.
GGCATCACAGGGATGCTGTTCGGCCTGCCGTCACTTCGGGTCAAGGGATATTATCTGGCGCTGACCACTATCGCCGCACAGTACCTCATCATCTACATGATCAAGACACCCTTTCCGGATGTTACCGGCGGCGCGATTGCTCTAAATGTCCCGGAGGCAAAGTTGGGCAGTTTTGTACTGAGTACGGAAACTCACTTTTACTATTTCATAGTAATGATGCTCATCCTTATGACATTCTTTTCCAAGAGTCTTATGCGGAGCCATTTCGGCCGCGCCTTTGTCGCCATTCGGGACAACGATATTGCTTCTGAAGCCATGGGCATCAGCCTGTACAAATATAAATTGCTGGCATTTTTTATAGGTTGCTTTTATGCCGGCATTGCCGGCTCCGTATGGGCTTTCTACGTTCACGTGATTTCTCCCGACGATTTCACACTCATGGGTTCAATCTGGCAGATAGGGATGTTGATTATCGGCGGACTGGGTAACACCATGGGCCCCTTTTTCGGAGCCGTCTTTATAGGCGCCCTCAGCGAGATCTGCGTCGTCTGCGGTCCATGGGTCACGTCAGTTGTTCCTGAGATGGGAGCTCAAATTTCGGCATCGCTTGTTGAAATGACGTTCGGTATCGCCATTATACTATTCCTGGTATTTGAACCGCGTGGCATAAGCCACAGATGGGAGATATTGAAAGAGTCTTATCGTCTGTGGCCTTTCTCATACTGAAGCAAGAAAATTAAAGGAGGCATCTTATGAAGGCAAAGAAATTGGCAGGTGTTATTGCATTATGGCTTCTGGCAATGGCCTTTTGCTGCGGCAACGTGCTGGCTGCTGAAAAGGGGCCTATACACTTTGTAATGCTTACTGATCTAACAGGACCTGCTCACGCACAGGTCGCTCCGAACGGATGGGCTGCTGAAGACTACATCAAGTGGCTCAACAAGAATGGAGGAATAAACGGCCATCCGCTCACCATAGAAATCATTGATACGAAATACCAACTGCCTCTCGCAAGAACCGCATATGCAAGAAATAAGGGGAGAAAGGCAATGACCATGTCGTTTGACTGTTTTTCCGGCGGCATTGAAGCGATGAAAGGTCAGTTTGCGATAGATAAGATTCCCGTGGCGATGAATACCGGCCATGGACCGGCGCTTTATCCGTCTTCATGGGTCTTTGCCACTCTGCCGCCGTATGACGACACCCTGTGCACTTATGCAAACTGGATCAAGGCAAATTGGAAAGAAAAGCGTAAGCCGCGCCTGGCGTTACTCCTTGGGGATTATGCATCGGGACGGGCACCCGAGCAGGCCAAATGGTACTGTGAAAAAATAGGCGTGGAAATCGTTTCTGTCGAATATGTTCCTGTGCTGCCGACCGACACAAGCGACCTGTTGGCTCGCATGAGGGACAAGAAGCCTGACTTTGTTTTCGATACGCTAATGCCGGATCAGGTGAAGGTAGTTTTGAAAGACCGCCATAAGCTCGGAATAAAGATCCCTCAAGTCAATTTTGTCTTCAACTCCGATTTGATCAAAGCGACGGTGCCCCTTGAGGCCTATGCCGGTTATATGGGGTTTCAGTGTTCTGCTTCCTGGTGGGAAAAGGATGTCCCGGGGGTCAAACTCGCGTACAAATTGTACCAGCACCGGGGACCAATTCCCAACTATATGTATGTCTGGGGCATGAGTGGAGTTATGGTCTGGGTGGAAGCCGTGAAGAATGCCCTCAACAAAGTGGGATATGACAACCTTGACGGACCGGCAATACGCGATGGGTATTTGCAGATCAAGAATTTTACGGCCATGGGACTCTTAAAGGAAGTAGCTTACTATCCGGACGATTTGCGTGGATCGAAATGGTTGAAGATATGTAAATTCAACAAAGATGGAAGTATATCAAATGTGACAGGCTGGATGGAGGCCCCGCATAATCTGAAACTTAAGGCCAAGGAGGGCAAGTAGTCGAGGTCGCCGTTCGGAGAGATAATGGGCGAAGCCTGATCTCGTGATATGGAGATTAATAGGACGCATTTGTAAAAATACAACGAAGAAGGAGAAAGGACACTTAATGACTGAAAGTATGGGAAAAAAAGGAGGCATCTTATGAAGGCAAAGAAATTGGCAGGTGTTGTTGCATTATCGCTTCTGGCACTGGTCTTTTGGTGCGGCAACGTGCTGGCTGCTGAAAAGGGGCCTATCCACTTTGTGATGCTTACGGACCTAACAGGACCGGTTCACTCGCAGGTTGCACCTGAAGGATGGGCTGCTGAGGATTATATTAATTGGCTCAACAAGAATGGAGGAATAAGCGGCCATCCGCTCACCATAGAAGTCATTGATACGAAATATCAACTGCCGCTCATTAGAACCGCGTATGCGAGAAACAAAGACAGGAAGTACACGACCATATCGTTTGATGCATTGTCTGGCGGGATCGAAGCTTTGAAAGCACAGTTCATAAAGGACAAGATACCAGTGTCAATGTATACCGGTCATGGGCCTGCACTCTATCCGCCGGGATGGGTAATGGCTTGTATGCCTCCTTACGACGACACATTGGCAACTTATGCAAACTGGATCAAGGCAAATTGGAAAGAAAAGCGTAAGCCGCGCCTGGCGTTACTCCTTGGGGATTATGCATCAGGACGGTCGCCTGAGCAGGCCAAATGGTACTGTGAAAAAATAGGCATTGACATTGTTTCTGTCGAATACGTTCCCATGCTGCCGACGGACACGAGCGACCTGTTGGTTCGCATGAGGGACAAGAAGCCGGACTTCGTTTACGATACAATGATGCCTGATCAGATAAAGGTTGTTCTAAGAGACCGCTACAGGCTGGGAATAAAGATCCCTCAGGCCAATTTCATCTTCAACTCCGATTTGATCAAAGCGACGGTGCCCCTTGAGGCCTATGCTGGTTACATGGGTCTACAGTGCAGTGCTTCCTGGTGGGAAAAGGACGTCCCGGGGGTGAAATTTGCATATAAGTTATATAAACACCGCGGTCCCATTCCCAACTCGACATATATCTTTTCTCTTGGTGGAGTTATGGCTTGGGTGGAAGCCGTTAAAAATGCCATTAATAAAGTAGGATATGAAAAGCTCGATGGCCAGGCAATATACGATGGATATATGCAGATCAGAAATTTCACGGCGATGGGGATCTATAAAGAAATGTCTTTCTATCCGGACGATGCCCGCGGATCGAAATGGTTGAAGATATGTAAATTCAACAACGATGGAAGTATATCAAATGTGACGGGCTGGATGGAGGCCCCGCATAATCTGAAACTTAAGGCGAAAGAGGGCAAATAGCCGAGGTCGCCGTTCGGAGAGATAACGGGCGAAGTCTGATCTCGTGATATGGAGATTAATAGGACGCAATTGCAAAAATAAAATGAAGAGGGAGAAAGTATGGAAAAGATCAGTTTTGCATCTGTGAAAACAGGGACAACTCTGGCCCCTGTAGTTCACAAGGTCAATCAGGAAACCTTCTGGAAGAATTCTGTTGCTTCTTTTGATTACAATCCGGTTCACAATGATCCGGAGTGGGTAAAGACAGCCATGCCTTTCAAGATTCCCAAGACGGTTGGCCATGGAATGATGACGATGTCGTTTATGACATCCGTAGTCACCAATTGGGCCGTTCCGGCCATGCTGCGAGTTTCAAAGATCACGGCGAAATTTACAAAGCCGGTTGAACAGGAGTGGACGATAACATGTACCGGGGTAATCTCGGAGAAGCATCACATTGAGAAGGGGAAGAATTTTGTCGTGGTTGATCTAAAGGCGGAAAATCAGAAGAAAGAGCTTGTGGCATTGTGCCAGGTAGAAGTTGTATTTCCGGATTGATCAAATATGATTGATGTACATCATAACATTTCATAAGTGAGGAGAAATAGATATGGCTCAAAAAACTTTACCACCGTATCATAAAAATTTGGCAAAATACTTTACCACGGAGAAGCACCATCAGTTTGATACGGACTTCTATATCGATGCCGAAAGTTACGAGGTGTGGGACGAGGTTGACTTTGCTAATCTGAAAGAGGCGGATGGAGAAAACACGTTTACGATAAAGGCCGAGGATTTGAAATTTTATGCTGAGGGTTGTCTGGATGACAATCCCTATATGACGGACGAGGAATTTGCGAAGAAATCGCCCTATGGCGGGCTCGTGCCTCATCCGATATTCGTAACGACTCTGGGATTCTGGTGCATAGGGGTGAAGGGCAGAGGCAACTGGATACGAACTCCGGGGGCGCGCAATCCCGGACAGCAAATCGAGATATATGAAAATTTCAAAGTCGGAGAGACCATTCACATAAAGCTTCGGCCCTATGACCGTTACGAGAAGAGGGGAAAATATTATCTTAAATATGCCATTGATTACTACAATGAGAAGAATGTGTTGAAGGCTACGTGGATTTTGGCGTTGATTTTGCCCCGGACCAGAGATGAAATTAGAAAGTTCCTGAAAGGTATCAGGGCACTTAATGACTGAAAGATATTTGTCGCTGTTACTGGGGGGCAATGTGCCCCCCAGGATATTTCAAGCCACGGTTGTGAACGAGCATAAACAAGAAAACTTAGGAGGTCAATGTCATATATGCCAAAGTTAAAACATCTTCTCAGTCCTATCAAGATAGGAAGGATGGAGCTCAAGAACCGGGTGGAATTTGCCCCTGTCACGGACAATTTCGGTATTGACGATTATGTTACCGACCGCATGATTAAGTTTTATGAGGAGCGTGCAAAGGGAGGCGTAGGTTTAATAAATATAGGGTACTTTACCGTGAACTATCCCCACAACCCCCTCGGGATCGGAATGTATGATGACAAGTTCATTCCTGGGATCCGTAAACTTACGGATGCATGTCATGCCTATGGCGCGAAGGTGGGCGTAGAGCTCGCGTTTGAGGAGAATTATGCCAAGAAGCGCGGCGGGCCGTTTGAATATATCGGTCCTTCTGATGTTGCGACGAGGGCAGGAAAGCAAAGACCGCGTCCCCTTACAACCGCTGAGGTTGAGGAGATCGTGGAGCAGTTTGGCGAAGCGGCGCGGAGGGCCATAGAAGGGGGATTCGATTTGATCCATATCCTTGGTTCTGCCGGTTATCCGATAGCGCAGTTTGCTTCACCGCTCACCAACAGGCGTACTGACAAATACGGCGGGAGTTTCGAGAAGAGGCTGCGTCTCCATGCCGAGATTATTCAGTCGATGAAGAAGAAGGCGGGGAAAGACGCGATCATATCCTGGAGGATGGGAGGTCAGGATTTCATGCCCGGCGGGAACACCTTAGAGGATTCCGTGAAGATAGCGCAGTGGCTGGAAAAGCAGGGAGTTCAGGTGATAAATGTTACAACGGGCTGGCATGATTCAGGCCAACCTTTCATTCAGTATTTCGTGCCGAAGGCGAACTGGATATTCATGGGAGAGCGTATAAAAAAGGGTATCAATATTCCGGTCATCGTGGGCACCAGAATTGTTGATCCGATAATGGCTGATAAGATAATCGGTGACGGCAGGGCCGACATGATCTATTTAGCCAGGCCGCTGATTGCCGATGCGGATTTGGTGAACAAAGCAACAGAAGGCAGATTCGACGATATAGTTCCCTGTACTTCATGCTGCCTGTGTTTTGACGCGTGGTCGAGAACGGAGCCGATATACTGCCAGGTAAATGCCCGGGCGGGGAGGGAGCTTGAGCTTAATATCGTGCCGGCCAAGAAGCCCAAAAAGGTTTTTGTAGTAGGTGGCGGGCCCGGAGGCATGGAAGCCGCAAGGGTCGCCGGACTGAGAGGGCACGAAGTAACATTGTTTGAAAAATCTGACAAGCTCGGCGGCGCCCTCAGTGCGGCCGGCGCTCCCTCAGTGAAAGACGGCATCGTATATTTCCGTGATTACCTGATCAAGCAGATGAAGAAGGAAGGCATTAAGGTAAGACTCAATACCGAAGTTGACAACGCCATCATAGAGAAGGAACATCCCGATGCAGTGATCGTGGCGGTGGGCGCGACTCCCATCATCCCTGACATTCCCGGCGTCACCGGCAAGAATGTTGTGTTCGCTGCAGACGTCCTGACCGGCAAGAAATCCGTCGGTAAGAAGATCGTCATCGTGGGCGGCGGGATGGTGGGCTGCGAGGTGGCCGACTTCCTTCACGAGGAAAAGGGCAAGACCGACATAGCCATTCTTGAGATGCTGCCCAAGGTAGCCATAGACGTTGGCCCTACCTTAAGGTGGGTCGTCCGCAAACGTCTTAATGAGTTCAAGATAAGAATAGAGACAAACGCAAGGGTCTCGGAGATAACTGCCAAAGGTGTAAAGAGCGTCTGCGGCGGAGCTGCCGAAACCTTCGAGGCAGACACTGTGGTCATTGCCGTAGGCTATGAATCATACAACAAACTGCTCAGGGAAATTGAAGGGAAGGCAGGCGTATCCGTCGAGGCTGTAGGAGACTGCGATAAGGTTTGCAGAATTGCTGAAGCCGTTGAAAGCGGATTCCGGGCAGGGTTGAAAGTGTAGCACGCAACTGCACAAGCCGGCTTTTTCCTTGATAGGATGAATGTTTGGCTGGGTGCAGCGATCGGGCAGGCGAGAGTTATAAAGGGGTACAAGTAGTGGCTATCCCCGCGAGAGCATATAGTATCTCGAGGGGTGGCTTAGGGCCCAAGGATCCCGTGGCGCGGCGACTCATGCTGTATAGCGAATATCACGGAGACATGGTGCCAATATAGTACATGAAAAGAGAAGAGTGATGCTAAAGCTGAATAATATAGAGGTCAGGTATTCGAGAGTTATTCTGGTACTAAAAGGAATCAGCCTGGAAGTTCCCGACGGATCGATTATAGCGATGCTTGGCGGCAACGGTGCAGGCAAGACCACCACTCTGAAAGCGATCTCCGGTTTGCTGAAGACGGAGGAAGGCGAAGTAACAGACGGTGAGATTGAATTTAACGGGGAGCTGATTCATAGAATGAATCCGGAAAACATCGCCCGCAAAGGAATCATTCAGGTGATGGAAAGTGGCCGCTCTCTGGAACACCTGACTGTTGAAGAGAATTTGATGGCCGGGGCGGCCGTAATTCCATCCCGCAAGATAATGAAACAGGATTTGGATGTGGTTTATGGCTATTTCCCGAAGCTGAAAATGCTGCGCAAGGCAACCAGCGGATATATTTCGGGAGGAGAACGACAGATGCTCGGTATCGGCCGCGCCCTGATGGCGCATCCGAAACTGATATTGCTAGATGAGCCCTCCCTGGGGCTGGCGCCCATTTTGGTCAATACGATTTTTGAGATCATAAAAAAGATCAATGAAGTCCAGAAGACCTCGGTGCTATTGGTGGAGCAGAATGCAAGGGCTGCATTATCCGTGGCCAGTTACGGGTATGTGATTGAAAATGGACGTGTCGTCCTTGATGGGACAGCGGAGCAGCTTAGTGAAAATGAAGATATCAAAGAATTTTACCTGGGAATGTCGACGATCGGTAAGAGGAAGAGCTATCGCGATATCAAGCATTATAAGCGACGCAAACGCTGGCTGTAAGAAAGGAAGGCCACATTTTTTCAACATTGATCCTTGCGAGGTGGAACCATGTATTGCTGCGATTTCACGATTTACGATATGATTGCCCGCAATGCCGTTTTATATCCGGAAAAAAGCGCGATCGTGTACGGTCATAACCGGATATCTTTCAGTGCCTATCAAAACCTGTGCGATCAATGTGCAGCCGGCCTCATGAAGGAGGGCATTGACTTTGGTGACCGGATTGCCGTCTTATCGAGCAACAATGACGACTTTCTGACACTCTGCGGCGCCGCAGCCAAAATTGGCGCCGTTGTGGTTCCTGTGAATTACAGGCTGGGCCAGGGAGAGGTCGAATACATCCTCAAGGATTCGGGACCGAAATATATCTTCATCAGCAGGGAATATACGGATCTGGCCCGTGAAGCCTCGCTGTCAGTGGGCTCTATCCGGAAGCACTACGTCTTTAAGGCAGATAAGAAAGAGGGTGATTTCATCCCGTTTGGTACACTTCTGCTCAACGGGAAAGTAACAGAGTCAGGAGTGGTCTCGGGTAGCCACGCATACATGATCATTCACACCGCCGCGGTGGGCGGAAAGCCACGGGGCTGCGTATTGAGCCAGGCGAATATGCTGGCTGTAGGCCTTCAGATGGCCCACATGTTTAAACTTATGAGCAGTGACTGCCACATAGGCACATTGCCCCTCTTCCATATCGGCGGATTTTCCTTTTCCATAGCAATGATGCATCAGGGAGGAAAGAATGTGATAATGGACCGTTTCGATCCCCTGCTTGTTCTGAAATTGACTGACAAGGAACACGGCACATTTTTCGGTGCATTTCCGCCGATGCTGGCAGCTATTCTGGATGCCGAGGATAAACAGCCCGTTGATACATCGAGCTTAAGGGTGGTCACGGGGATGGACAGCCCGGAGACGATTCAACGATTTTTAAAGAATAATCCTCAGGCCGCCTTTTACAGTCTCTACGGTCAAACCGAGGCGATGCCGGTCTCAGGCTGCGATATTGCGGAAAAAGAGCGGAGCATAGGGGTGCCGGCAATCATGACGCGCGTGGCAATCCTTGACGATCTGGATCGGGAAGTTCCCCTGGGAGGGCAGGGTGAGATATGTGTCCGTTCACCTTCTGTGTTCCTCGGCTATTGGAATCTGGAAGCAGATACAGCCTACACCTTTCGCAACCGCTGGCATCACACGGGCGACCGGGGTAGGATGGATGAGGAAGGCTATCTTTATTATGGCGGGCGAAATCCGGAAAAGGAGCTCATCAAACCGGGTGGTGAAAATGTCTATCCGGCGGAAGTGGAAAAAGTGCTTCTTAGTCATGGCTCTGTTGAGGAGGTCGTAGTCATTGGTGTTCCCGACTCCGAGTGGGGCGAAGCCGTCCAGGCTATCTGTGTCCTCAAAAAGGGAAACGAGGTAGATGCGGCGGAATTGATCGAATTCGTGGCTTCTAAAATTGCCCGCTATAAGAAGCCGAAGCACGTCCTTTTTGTCGAGAACCTGCCGAAGACGGCAAGCGGCGAAATCAACCGCGAGGAAGTAAAAAAAACATACTCGGGAATAAAATGAAGCAAGGGATGGTTGTCTGGACTCAGATTAAGTAATTATTGAGTGCAATCAAACTCCTCGCATGTATAGCATGAACTATCCCTTTAGCGAAAAGGGACAGGAGCGCTTTTCCGCTAAGTCTTGTCGAAATGAGATAAAATAGACCTTGCCTTCTTCGAACTCCAAAAAGGGTAGTTTCCTGAATCCGTGCCCGGAATAAATACTAAATTGCGGAATCTTGTCTCTTTAATTATTTATTCTGCTGCAGGGATTTCATTCAATTTCCGATATAATGTACTTCTGGCTATCCCCAATTTCTTTGCGATCTCTCTCTTGGGCATATTCGATTTGATCATCTTCATTATCAATTCACGCTCTATCTTGTTTACCGGCTCAATTTTAGTAATGTCGTCACTTGCTCTCAAATCCGTAATTTCTGACGGCAGGAGGTCAGCAGTAAGTATGTTCGTATGTGCGATATTGATCATTCTTTCGAGGACGTTCTGCAATTCTCTCACATTTCCCGGCCAGTTGTAATTCATGAATCTCTCGAAAACTTCTTGTTCAATTTTCTCGATTTTCTTGCCCATCGTCTTGCCAATATTGCCGACAAAGCAATCGACTAAGAGGGGAATATCGTCCTTTCGTTCCCTAAGCGGTATGAGACGAATAGTAAATACGTTTGATCGATAATATAGATCCTCTCGGAATTTGCCCTTTCGAACTTCTTCCTTCAGATTCTTATTGGTTGCCGCTATGATCCTTACGTCTATCGTTGTTACCCTGGTCCCACCGATCCTGATTATCGATTTGTCTTCTATGACCCGCAGGAGTGCGGTCTGCAGCTCCAGGGGGGTTTCCCCTACCTCGTCCAAAAAGATTGTGCCACTGTCTGCAAGCTCAAACTTACCCGGACTGCCGCCTTTCCTTGATCCTGTAAATGCCCCCTCGGAGTAGCCAAAAAGTTCACTCGTTATCAGGTCCCGAGGAATTGTTGTACAGTTAATGGCGACGTACGGCCCGTCGCTGCGCCCGCTGCTGTTGTGAATGGCCTGCGCGAAAACATCTTTCCCCGTGCCGCTTTCTCCCAGGAGCAGAACGTTGGACTTGATCTGGGATGCTATTTTGGCCTGCCTGACTGTCTCCACAAAGTTCGCATTCTGACCGATGATCTCCTCAAAGCGAAATTTCGCCTTCGCTCCCATCATTCTTGTTGCCAGCGTGCGAGCCCTCTTGATCTCATCAAGAATGATAACCTTGCCGATGATATCGTCCATGGACATTATGGGGTAGCAGGATAAAGTATAATCACCATGGACGCTCTTGCAGGCGATTCTCACCTCCATATCGGTGAGAGTGTTATTGTTGTTTATCAGATTGAGCAGGTTCTTATTATATTTGCTCCAGACTTCGGCCGTATTTTTTCCGAGAAATCTGTCCGCATCCTCTCCAAAAGCTTTTCTTGCGTTCTTGTTCATCATCGAAATACATCCGTCATTATCGACAGTCATTATAATTTCGGGAATAGAGGAGATAACCGTCTTTTGAAAGCTGTGCGCAATCCTGTATTCGGTCAATGCTTTTCGCAGCCGTATTTCGTTCTCTATCGCATGCGCCGCGGCTGCAACCATCCCCAACGTATGTGGATTGGCTTTTTGATATGGCCCTGTCATATCAATGACGCCGATCAATTTGCCGCTTAGATCATGAACCGGGGCTCCAGAACATGTCCATTTATGGGAGTTGACGCAATAATGTTCACTGGCATAGACTTGAAAAGGCTTTCCCAATTTTATCACTGTTCCTGCGCCATTGGTCCCTGCGACTTCTTCAGACCAGCAACTGCCCACAATGAAATTTCCCCGTTTCACCCTCTCCATCACATCATTATCCCCTACGAGCTTCAACATGTATCCATCAGCATCAAAGAGGGCAACTAAGAAGCCCGACCCTACGACAAGACCATAGAGGTTCTTCATGAACGGAAGACTTATGTCTATAAGCTCTTCATTTTTTTTCAAGATCTCTGCCAGTTCATCATCATCAAGAACCACGGGAACCCTCGTCAGATGAGGGTTGACATTTTTTTCCCTGCATCTGTCCCATGAATCCAGTATAGTAGAGGATATTATAAACTCGCTTACCGGCACTCCTCGTATATATTTGTTCCATTCCTCATAAAGCACATCATATTTTTCAGCAAAGTCCATACATATTTTCCTCTTGCTCGTTCTTTGGTTTTCTCTTTGGGAGAGCAGCTCCGCCCGGGAAACGTTCGTCAGTTGAAGATAGATGCAAATGTCTCACGGTGTCTCATTGTGTCCCGAAATGTCCCAGGTGGCCTATAATGGGACAGTAAAATCAAAGCATGATTCACTGATAATTGCAAGATTATTTTAATAATACACTATGATTACGCATGGTTCGTCTCTTCATTCGGTAATGTATTTCAGAGTGGCACAGCGTCTGCTTCATCGTACTGAAAGCTATACCGGCAAAAAGAGTATCGGCTTAAAATTGAAAAGAAAAGGAGTCAAACAGTGCTGAGGACTAAAGAGCAATACCATGAAGATCTCTTCAAAATGAAAACGAACGTATTCATAGGCGGTGAAAAGGTTGGCAGAGATGACCATCGCCTCCGGCCAGGCATTAATGTTCTCGATGTAACTTTCGATCTCGCACGGGAGTCGAAATGGCAAGGGTTGATAACAGCGATGTCATCCATAACCGGCGAGGAGATAAACCGATGGTCCCATTTGCCTCAGAATCCCTACGATCTCTTGCAGAAACAAAAAATGATCCGCTGTGTTGCACGCCGGGTCGGAGGCTGCATACAGAGATGCATGGGACACGATGCTATCAGCGCATTGGCAATCTGCACGAAAGAAATAGATGAGGCCAAGGGAACAGACTATTATAGAAGGTTTATGACCTACCTTCGGCTATACCAGATGAAGGATGGCGATGGCTGCTGTGCGCAGACAGACAGCAAGGGAGACCGCACGAAACGGCCGAGCGAACAGCCAAACCCTGATGCATATGTTCACATCGTGGAAGAACGTAAGGACGGGATTGTAGTGAGCGGTGTCAAGATGTCCATTACTCAGGTGGCCTATGCCGATGAGATATTCGTGCTGCCCACGAGAGCATTGATGGAAGACGACCGCGACTTTGCCGTGGCCTTTGCACTCCCTGCGGATTGGGATGGGATCACATTGATAACACGCCCTGTGTGGCTGCGCGAGAAGGACGACCCTGCCGCAGCGCCCTTCTGCAAATACGGGGTATCGGATTCAGTTGTAGTTTTCGACAATGTATTCGTTCCCAAAGAAAGGGTCTTTATGTGCCGGGAATGGGAATTTGGGCGCCGGCTTGCCCTTCTCTTTGCGGACTCCCACCGCCACAGCTACAGCGGCTGCAAGCCCGGCATGTCTGACGTGCTTTGCGGCGCCGCCATGCTCGCGGCGGAGGCAAACAATATTCAAAAAATATCCCACATTCGCGAGAAGCTTTCGAATTATGCCGGTGCTGCCGAACTTGCCTATGCGGCAGGCGTGGCTTCCGCCATCTACGGGGAAAAAACATCGAGCGGCGTTTTCTTCCCGAACAAGATTTACGCCAATGTCGGCCGGAGACTCACGGGGGAACTGATCTATCACGAATATAACCTGCTGACGGAAATCGCCGGCGGCATTGCAGTTACGCTGCCTTTTGAAGAAGATTTCCATGCGGAAAGTACGAAGAAATATCTTGATAAGTTTATTGTAAGAAATCCAAAACTTTCTCCGGAAATATCTCTCAAAATCTGGAAATTTGTTGAGAACATCGGCGCATCACCCATGTCGTCTTGGTATGAAATTGCAGGCGTGCATGGCGGAGGATCTCCCATCATGGAAACGATTGCCCTTAACCTGGATTATGATTTCGATGAGAAAAAGCGCCTCGGGAGATACCTGTCTGGCATTGATGAGACATTCGATGATTCGAGGGCGCTGGGGTTGGAGCCGACCTTCGGGACAAGTTTGGCGAGTAATGATGGGCAACAACTGAAAAAATGAGAATGCTGGCATTAGTGGCAGAATAAAATGAAAGAGGGAGTATCACTGATGAAAGAAGAGGATACGAAGAAATCATTGGACAAGCGGACGACTCTTAAGGAGGCAATATCCAAGTACGTATTTGACGGATGTTCAATCGCCTTCAGCGGCATGGGCGGGGAGCAGGTTGTCGCCCCAACCTATGAGATCGTGAGGCAGGGGCAGATGAATTTAACACTGATGGGAGACAGTCCCTGCGAGGTCGGTGATTACCTTGTTGGCACGGGCCAGATAAACAGAATCGAGGTTGCCTGGCTCGCCTTTGCAGTGGCGGGTGTAAGCCCGAATTACAGGCGCGCAGTGGAAGAGGGTCTCCCTCATAAAATAGAGGTGCGGGAATTTTCGAACTATACCATGGGCCTCAGATTCCTGGCCGGCGCCATGGGTCTTCCCTTCATGGTGACGAAATCCCTCGCGGGGACCTCCGTTGGAAAGTACAACGATATGATCAAGGTCATAGATGACCCTTACGAGGGCAAGAAAGTCGCGCTGGTGCCTGCCGCAAGGCCGGATGTAGCAATCGTGCACGCGAACAGGGCCGACCTATTGGGGAATACTCAGTTCATCGGTTTTTCATCAAATGCGGAAAACATCGCCAGGGCGGCGACGAGGACGATCGTCACATGTGAGAAAATAGTCTCAACCGACGAGATCAAGAAGGCTCCCACGCTTACGACCGTACCACAGTATGTAGTGGACGCCGTTGTTGAGCTCCCGTTTTGCAGCCATCCGTGGAACATGCCCTATGCATATGCGTACGATTTACCGTTTCACATGAAGATGATGGCCGAGATAGATACGGCAGATGGTTTCAAGAGCTGGATAGATGAGTGGGCGTTCGGTTGTAAGGACCATGAGGAATATTGCGAGAAGGTAGGATGGGCCCGTTTGAAGAAGCTGGCGCAGATTGAACGCAAGTTCTGCAAGAGCACGTTGTGAGCTCAGATCCGATAAATGAAGATATCCGAACAGGGGAAGGGAATGATTTATGAGCACAACTGAAAAGAAATATGCTGAGGATTATACTCTTCAGGAATTGCTGGTCGCCGCAGCCGGAAGAGAGATCAGGGACAGGGAGGTCGTCTTCGTTGGAGTAGGCATACCGTGCCTGGGAGCGCTCGTCGCCAAGTTGACGCATGCACCAGATGTCATCCTGGCAGTTGAGTCGGGATGCATCGGTCCGACACCTTACCGTTTGATGCTCGGAATAGGAGACAATGCATGTGGGGAAAACGCAATCTGTGTAACTTCCCTGTGGAGGGCATTCTCCGATCAGCAACGTGGATATTTCGACATGGGCATGCTGGGCGGCGCGCAGGTTGATAAATACGGCAACTTAAACAGTACCGCGATATTTGGCGCCGGCACTTATGAGAAGCCCAAGACGCGTCTACCGGGAAGCGGCGGTGCCAATGATATTGCGATTTCTGCCAAGAGAACGTTGATCATGATGAACCAGCAGAAACGCCGCTTCCTGGAGAAGGTGGATTTTATTACCTCGCCGGGTTATCTGGATGGTCCCGGTTGTCGTGAGAAATACGGATATCCGGGAGGCGGTCCCGCCGTCATCATTTCGAACATGGCGATCTTCAGATTTGATGAAAATACGAAAGAGGCTTACCTTGATTCCGTGCATCCGGGAGTAACTGCTGAGGCGGTAAGGAAGGAAGTTTCATGGGACCTGAGAGTGTCGCCCGACTTGAAGACGACCCCGCCGCCGACAAAGGAGGAGGCAGATATAATCCGGACACTGGACTCCCTAAAGCTTTACACCGGAGGCGGATTGAAAGGTCTTACATTCGAGAACTACATCAAGATGCTGAATTCTTCGCATGCGAAGATCAAAAGGATGTTCGGGTGATATTGCCGTTGGACTGGCACGCAGTGAAGTGATTAAGACTATAAAGGCACAGGAGACAATATCTATATGACGAAAGACCTGGTTGAAAGACTTTTTTCTATAAATGGGAAGACGGCCGTTGTTACCGGTGGATACAGGGGGATAGGTCTGGCGATCGCGGAAACCTATGCCGAAGCGGGGGCAAATGTCGTATTGGTTGCACGAAATCTATCCGCATGCCAGGAGACAGCGGAAAAAATAAAAAAGAAATTCGATGTCAAGACGGCCGGTAAATCTATGGACGTCCGCCACTCGAAATCGGTTGACCGGGTGATCCAGGAAATTTTCACCGAATTTGGCCGTATTGATATCCTCGTAAACAGCGCCGGAATTCCGGGAAGCGAAAAACCTGTTTTGAGAATGACCGATGAGGATATGGATGAGGTCATGGGTGTTGATTTTCGGGGAACGTTCCTGGTTTCGAGAGCTGTGGGACAAGTAATGGTGAAGCAAAAGAGCGGCAGGATTATCAATGTTGCCTCTATTCTGGGAAAAATTTCCGCCCGCAACATGGCGGGATATTGTGCGAGCAAGGCTGCGGTCATCCAATTAACCAGGGTGATGGCCCTGGAGTTGATGCGCGATAACGTGCAGGTCAATGCCCTCTGTCCCGGATATATCCTGACCGACTTTAATCGTAATTTCTTCGATTCGGACGTGGGGAAGGGGCTTGTCAAGAAGATGATTCCTTTGAACCGGGTAGGGCGGTTGGATGAATTACAGTCAACAGCGCTTTACATGGCCACCTGCCCTTCCTTCATGACGGGAACGGAAATTTACATCGATGGCGGCCATACGATTGTTTAACATTTAACGCATAAATTAACGTTAGGGAGTAAAATGAAAATGAAAGATGTAGTGATGGTAAGTGCGTGTAGGACGGCGATCGGCGATTTTCTTGGTGCGCTGAAGGATGTGCCGGCCCGTCATTTGGCGATTACGGCGGGGAAGGCGGCGATAGAGAGGGCGGGGATCTCTGCAGACATCATAGACGAGATCTGCATGGGCCAGCTTTATACGGGAATGCAGGGGTCTTTGCCTGCGAGGCAGGTGGGTATGAGGATAGGTCTTCCACACAGAAGCGGCGCCGTGACTGTTAATCAGAACTGCACTTCCGCGATGCGGGCGTTGGAGATTGCCTGCCACAATATCATGCTTGGGAAAACGGAGGTCGGCCTCGCCGTGGGTGTCGAGAGTATGACAAATGCGCCGTATCTGATACCGAAGGCGAGGATGGGTTATCGCATGGGCCAGGGGACTATTGAGGACAGCATGCTGCATGACGGTTTAGTAGATGAGCTTGTTCCGGGTCACATGGGTGTGACAGCAGAGAATGTTGCGGAGAAATATGGGCTCACGCGCAGGGAATGCGATGAACATGCCTTGTTGAGTCATACGCGTGCTGTCCAGGCGATTGACGAGGGGAGGTTTAATCGGGAGGTCGTTCCTGTGGAGATAAAGACCAGGAAAGGCGTTAAGGTCTTCGCTACGGACGAGCATCCCATAAGGAATGCCAGCATGGAAACCATGGCTCAGCTGCCCACGGTTTTCAAGAAAGGCGGTGTCGTCACCGCCGCCAATGCCTCCGGCATCAATGATGGTGCCTCCGCCGCGGTAATCATGTCTAAGGAAAAGGCGGCGGAACTAGGTATCAAGCCCCTCATGAAGCTGATCAATATCTGCGGCGAGGGAGTAGACCCGGTGGTTATGGGTCTCGGTCCTGCCGTTGCCACTCCCAAGTGTCTCAAGCAGGCGGGAATGAAATTCGAGGACATCGAATACTGGGAATTTCATGAGGCCTTTGCAGCGCAGTGGCTGGGTGCAGGGAGGAAGCTGAAGGAAGATTTCGGGATGGTGCTCGATATTGAGAAGATCAATCACAACGGTTCGGGCATCGCGCTCGGGCATCCTGTGGGGAGCACGGGTCTCCGCATCATCGTTACGATGTATTATGAGATGGAGAGATTAGGTTTGACGCTCGGCGGAGCCTCCTTATGCGTAGGCGGCGGGCCGGCAATGGCCTCATTGTGGACAAGAGAAATCTGAAAAACGGAGCTAAGACACGCATCAAGAAAGTGGCGTTGAAATATTGCGGAGGATGCAATCCGGGTTACGACCGCGTAGCTTACGTAGGGAAGATAAAATCGGCGGCGGGTCCTGATGTAGAATGGGTTACACTTGATGACAAGAGATTCGATGCTGTCTTGCTGGTGGTTGGCTGCGAGACGGCCTGCCCGCTGCGGAGCGTTGATTTCGGTAAGTACAAGCAAACCGTAGCCATTAAGAATGACAAAGTATCTCCGAAGGATTTAGTGAAAATTCTGTTGGAAAGTGAGGAAAGAAATGATGATTAGAACTAAGGAAGATTATATAAAGAGTCTCAAAGATCAAAAAGTAGTCATATATTATAAAGGTGAGTTGGTTGAAGATCGTACAACCTTTCCGGCTTTTGTCCCCCACATAAATTCTGCTGCAAAAACCTATGAACTGGCCCTGCTCCCGGAAAACGAGGACCTCTTAACTGCTACGAGCAACGTCACGGGGAAAAAAATAAACCGGTTCACGCATATCCATCAGTCTGTGGATGATCTGATAAAAAAGGTTCAGATGCTGAGGCTTATTGCACACGAAACTGCGAGCTGCTTTCAGCGCTGCGTCGGATTTGACGCCTTGAATTCGCTTTACATGACGACGTATGAAATCGACGAGAAGCACAAGACGAAATATTTCGAACGGTTTGTGGAATACCTCAAGAAGATCCAGGAAGAAAACTTTATGCTTGTGGGCGGGATGACCGATCCGAAAGGGGATCGCTCCAAGCGGCCCAGCCAGCAGGCAGATCCCGACGTATTCACGCGCGTCGTTGAGAAACGCAAGGACGGCGTGGTGGTAAGGGGTGCCAAAGCGCATCAGACGGGCGCCGTCAACAGTCACGAGATTATGATCATGCCTACTCAGGCCATGGGGGAAGGAGACGAGGCTTATGCCATAGTCGCCGCGATTCCTCTTGACGCCAAGGGTGTTACTTTGATCTTTGGCCGTCAGACCAACGAAGAAAGGAAATTTGAATGCGGTATAGATGCCGGCAATTGTGAATTCGGAATGGTCGGAGGGGAAGCGCTCGTCGTATTCGAAGACGTATTTGTTCCGTGGGAGAGAGTCTTCATGTGCGGTGAAATTGATTTTACGGGAATGCTTGTCGAGCGGTTTGCCACTTTGCATCGCCAGAATTACGGAGGATGCAAGGGAGGCGTTTCAGATATCGTCATCGGCGCAAGCGCGCTCGCGGCGCAATATCAAGGAACATTGGATGCGTCACATATCAAAGATAAGCTTGTCGAGATGCTGCATCTGGCGGAGACCGTTTATTCGGGCTCCGTAGCCTGTTCAGCAATGGGTTCGAAAACGAAAAGCGGGGCATACTATCCTGATCCGCTCCTCGCAAACTGCACGAAGCACAATATCACCCGGTTTATTTACGATATCTCGAGGCTTGCTCATGACATCGGTGGGGGCATCATGGCGACGCTTCCCTTCGACAAGGATCTAAGGAGTCCGGTGGTGGGCAAGTACGTCGAAAAGTATATGAAAGGCGTCGAGGGCGTTTCCACGGAGACAAGAATGAAGATCGTGAGACTCCTCGAGAACATGACCGGTGGCACTGCACTCGTGGAAAGCATGCACGGCGCGGGTTCGCCGCAGAGCCAGAGAATTATGTATCAGCGGCTCGGAAAATTGGGCCAGAAAATGAAGATGGCGAAAAAGATCGCCAAGATCGACGAATAAGGTCTGCCCTTAATGCCTGTACGAATTGAGCAGGGCAGGTAATTTTAGGAATTACTGCAGCTAAAATTATACTTGAGGGGAGAGGGGGGATGTCGGGGCTGATAAGATCAGGTGAACGTATACAGAGTAGCAATGCCGGCTGTATCGATGGGCGCCGGATATGATCCTTGCACATGTCGCTATGTTGGGGTGATAAAGAAAAAATAAAGGGGGTATAAACAATAATGACTAACGGTGTAAAAAAGGCATGGGGATATCGCCACGTGATATTGATTATCATCTGGTTTATTTACCTTATTAATTACTTTGACCGGATTTCTGTATTAACATTCCTACCGTTCATCCAGAAGGATCTTATGTTGACGGCCGTTCAACTCGGATGGCTGGGTTCCATATTTTTCTTTGGCTACTCTCTGGCCCAGTTTCTCGCGGGGTACTTGGCGGACAGGATCGGTCCCAAGAAAACGATGAACGTTGCCGTCTGGGTCTTCACGATCGTCACGGGAATAACGGGAGTCGTACAGAATTTCTGGCAATTTATTATCCTCCGTCTCAGCCTTGCCGTCGGCGAAGGGCAGCATTTTGCGCCCTCCATGCGGATGATTGCAAACTGGTTCCCGCGGAGCGAAAAAGGAAGGGCGACGGGATTCTTCTCAACCACATGGGCTGTGGCCCCTGCCATAGTTCCCATTCTTGTTACCCAACTGGCGGCAGGCTTCTTCGACGGTGCCTGGCGTCCCGTATTCTTCATCCTGGCAGTCCCGGGTTTTCTGTGCATCTGGTTGCTGAAAAAATATGTGCACGATTCCCCAAAGGCGATGTTTGAAATGGGGAAAGTGTCAAAAGAAGAGCATGACATGATCGTATCTTCTATAGATGTGCAATCAAGTGAGCATGGAAAGACATACAGCAGCAAAATGTATGCGACGGATATTCAATTCTATCTTTACACAATCGGCCTCGTAATCATGTTGATGATTTACTGGGGGATGACCACATGGATCAGCACCTTCCTCGTCAAGCAGCACGGCATGAATCTGAAGACCATGGGATTTTATGCATCCCTGCCTTATGTAGTGGCCTTCTTTGCGATGTACATAGGCGGATGGATGGCAGACAAATGGTTTCACGGCAGACCCAAGGTTGTCACGATCATATCTTTCATCGGTTGCATCCCGGCCCTTTATTTCATCGGGCATGTTTCCAAGGGCGATACTAATATGCTTCTGCTGGGGTTGGCGGTCGGCGGATTCTTTGTCAACCTGTGCTGGGGTATGATGTATTCCTTCCCGTCTCTGCGCTATCCCAAGGAACTTGTCGGCCGGGCTGTTGGTGTATCGAATGGCGTGGGACAATTCGGCGCCTTTGTTTCTCCCATGATTGCCGGATATCTGGTTGTTACACTTCCGGATAATACATACGATTTCGGCAACGTGTTCCTGTTCTGGTCAATGCTTGCCTTTGTAGGCGCGATCGCGATCACTTTCCTCAGAGAGCAATCGATCGTCGACTTCGGCAGCTTCGAGTCGCAGAAAGGCGGCGCAATGGAGAAGAAATAACATTCGGTGAAACCGGGAGGATAATACAAGGCTCCGGGATTCATTGGCAAACAGGAAAAAGGATTTGCGGTTCGTTGCAAAGGGACTGCGGATCCTTTTTCCATTTTCAATTTTTTTATGCTATTCTCCGCGCGGCCATGAACGCAATTGCCTATGAATGACCGCACAATACCTCAGAGGAAAAAGATCATGGATATCAGAAAAGTTGTTGACTCGATACGAGAGGCAGAGGTCGTAGCTCTATGTCAGGAGCTGATAAGAATCATAAGTGTAAACCCTCCCGGAGACGAACTCCGGATCGCCGAATACGTGGGGGGGATCCTCGTCAAGGCAGGTTTGGAGGTAGAAATCATCCCTCACGATCCCGGGAGGGCGAGTCTGCTTGCGGTACTAAAGGGCAGCCGCAAGATTCCACCGCTCCTATATAGCGCACATCTCGACACAGTTCCGTTAGGCGTTGAAAAGTGGATTCATGAACCATTCGACGCGGTTATTTCGGAAGGAAGGATATGGGGCCGGGGCGCCGCTGATATGAAAGGAGGGATGGCCGCTCTGATCGTTGCAGCAACAGAGCTGGCACGCTCCGGGTTGCAATTGAGGGGAGATCTCATTCTCGCGCTCACTGCCGGAGAAGAAGTTGATTCGCTCGGCGCGACTGTCATTGCATCGCGGACGGAACTGGGGCCTGCTCAGGCGGTGATTATACCCGAACCCAGTGACAACGATATCTATATCGCGGAGAAAGGGGCTCTGTGGTTGGAGTTGAGCACCCACGGAAAGACTGCTCACGGGGCGATGCCGGAGCTCGGTGAAAATGCCGTCCTGATGATGGTAGACCTTATAACTGAACTGCGGAAGCTGCAAATCCCGTTTAAAGAACATGCCATGCTGGGCGGCTTCAGTATGAGTGTGAACACGATACAAGGCGGCATGAAGACGAATGTAGTTCCCGATGGCTGTGTGGTGACGGTGGACATGCGTACGGTGCCGGGGCAGAGTCACGAAGCAATCCTCATGCGGATAAAGGAAATGATTGCGGGATTGAGTCGACGGAATCAGACTTTCAGGGCATCGGTAAAGGTAACGAATGACCGCCCTCCTGTTGAGACATCGCCTAAAGAGGCTGTTGTTGGACTCTTTGCCGGTGTTGTCGGGGAGGTGCTCGGGGAGCGTCCTACGCCAAAAGGCGTCAAGTACTATACGGACGCGACTGCACTCGCACCGGCATTTAAGGCGCCGATGATTATTTGCGGCCCGGGTGATCCCAAGCTTGCCCACCAGCCGAATGAAAATATTGTAATTGAAAAACTGGTTCAAGCGGTAAAGATATATACACTGACCGCTGGCCGATTCTTGATTTAATATTGAGCTATGGTATTTCACGATCTCTCACTTAATTTCTTTCTGCGCTGCTATTTCCCTTGAGCCTTGGCTTGTTGAGGCGGTTGGAGCCATTCTTCAATCGCCTTTTTATTTTTGGGGCAGCTCTCGCAAATGGCATAAACAGCATTGATGCGTGGAACAGATAGAAACACCATTTAAAATATGGTAGAGATATTCTCTATCGAATAGTCATGGAAGATCGTCAAGACCAATTTCTTAGAAAAGGATATTACTCTATGCGAAAAACATCCGCCTTGGTCATTCTTCTTTTGGCATTGGCTTTCTCAGGTTGCACAACCCCGATGCAAAAATATTGGTTGAACAGCCAGTTCCACCAGTCGACACAATATTTTGAGAAGAACATGTCTACCGACAAAGCCGATCTCAACGATTTGTATTACTATTGCCTATCTCTATATGAGATAAAAAATTATGAAAAATTCGCCAACTGCCATGATGCTTTTTTTGCAAGAACGGGAAAGGCTGACACAATCAACAGAACCTCCCGGGATGCTTTACTTGCGGAGATCCATTCCTTCAAGGCGAGGAACATGATCGATCTCGGCGCCGATCCCGACGATATAGAAAAGGAAGTTGATTATTCAGTTCTCCTCCTGAAAAAGGCGTCACCGAATTTTCATAACGGTTACAAGATTGCTGAAATCCATGTCTATGAAACCGCTGGCATTTTTGCAGCAATAAGGGGGGATAAGAAAACTGCATTGGATTACATCGGCAAGATCAAGACAGTCACATCGATGGCTGAATTTCAGCTTCGGCCGATCAAGAACGCCGCCGTAGCCGGAATTTATTTCATAATGAAGGACTATGCAAATGCCAAGAGAGTTATCCAGGAATACTCGGGAAGCGCCTTTTATGCTTTCGCCCAGGCCGTCGAGGTAATGATGGTTTTCCCAATGCTCGTGCATTACGCGGACGTTGGGACAGATACGAGCATCGGTGCGTGGACAGAACGCGGCACGTTCTTAAGTGAGTTTATGGTAGCAAAGATTCTGTTTGAAACGGGGAGTCTTGACGAGGCAAAAAGCGGCTATGAAAAACTTCTCTCTCAGAAGATGGCCGCAAATTACGAACGTCTCCATTGGACATCGCTGGCCGACCTGGCTTTGATATATATGAAAGAAGGCAGATTGAAGGAAAGCATTAAGTATTTAGAACAAGCTACGGAGATCATTGAGAATCAGAGAAAGAGCATCTCTTCTGAGGGGAGCAAAATAGGTTTTGTTGGCGACAAGCAGGCCGTCTACCATGATTTGATAAGGGTCTTATATGAAGACAGACAATACGAAAAGGCTTTTGAATATGTCGAGCGCTCGAAGTCCCGGGCGCTGGTCGATCTTCTCGCTTCGAAAGAAGACTTTGCATTCAGAGGCGGGGATGAAAAGGAAATCCGCACACTCCTTGCCGCTCAGGATTCCACGGAAAGAAGAATTGCCATGCAGATTGCATCGACTAACGGTGCAAAGACCCGGAGCGTGCAGGTCAAAGTCAGGGAAGACTTGAGGAATAAGGCTCCGGAGCTGGCTTCGCTTGTCACAGTAACTTACCAGCCTGTCTCCGAGCTGTTGTCGGAGATCGCGGCGAATGAAGCCTTAATCGAATACTATTACCGCGACAGCGACATGTATGCTTTTGTGCTTGCCGACGGCAAGCTCCAGACCGTTAAACTGAATGGTGCGGGTCTCATAGATGACGTCACGGCCTTCCGTCAGCTCATAGAGACGCCGGGCTCTCCTGGGTTTATGGATGCTTCGCGAAAACTTTATGAACGACTCTTCCAGCCAATCGAAGGCTCAATCGGCAAACATTCTCTTATCATCGTCCCCCACGGGGTATTGCACTACGTGCCTATGAATGCCCTGAATGATGGTCAGAGTTATATCATCGACCGTTACAGTATAAGCATGATGCCCAGCGCGAGCGCCCTGAGGTACCTGAGGAAGAGGAAGGCGGGGAAGGGTGGAGGAGTATTGATTTTCGGCAATCCGGACCTTGGCGACGCCAAGCTTGATCTCTCATATGCCGAACAGGAGGCGAGAGATATTGCCGGTATCCGGCCTCGGTCCAAAGTATTCATCCGCAAGGAGGCGACAGAAGAGGCACTCCGCAAGTATGGCAGCGACTACACTTACCTGCATTTCGCCACGCATGGCCAGTTCAATCCGGAATTCCCATTGCAATCGGCGCTGCTCCTGACTCCCGATTCCCACTACAATGGGATGCTTTCAGTGAATAAAATCTATTCACTAAACCTGACTGCGGAGATGGTGACCTTGAGCGCCTGTGAAACAGGATTGAGCAAGATCGCCAACGGTGATGATCTCGTCGGGCTCACGAGGGGATTTCTTTATGCCGGTTCCAGCTCAATCGTAGCCAGCCTCTGGAAGGTGGACGACGTTGCCACGGCACAACTGATGACACGCTTCTACAAGGAGATGGACAGGACTGATAAGCGTGAAGCCTTGAGAACAGCCCAGTTAGAGACTAAGAAGAAATACACCCATCCTTATTACTGGGCCTCATTTCAGCTCACGGGAAATGCGAAGTAACTGATTGCTTCTTCTTTCGCTATAGAGCGGCGGAGATGGTTCGTAGGTTGATAAACATTTGCTTCTTCCTTGTTGTTTCCCCAATTTCGCTCGTCCATACAAGATTTCAATTGTAAATAGACAAAACATTTTCTGCCAAAAAATAATCTGCAATAATGTATAGTATATTAAAGGGAACTTCGATTTAAAATGTGATATAATTAACCACACTTGATTGAGCCAATATAATTTTTCGAGGTAAAGACAAAAAATCTCATTGGAGGATCACAAATGGCTAAAAGCAAGAATGAGCTGAACATTTTCATTTTTGCCCTTGTGACACTGATCTTCTTTCCATGCTGCGCAACAAAAATGTCCCTGGAGGAAGCGAAAAGAGTTTCCATTGCCATGGATGATAAAACATTCACCAAACCATCTCGCCGGATAAGTGATATTTTGGAAGTGCTTAATCAGCCGGGACAATTTGATGCTAAAATCACGGAGCAGTTTAAAGCCAGGGCGGCGGCGCTTCCTCCGGTCAAAGCAGATGACCGTACTATGGCTGTATTCTACCATGATCGGGGAGAAGCAGCTCGGCAGCTTGGCCAAATAAAGCAGGCAATTGACGATCTGCGCAAGGCACTCGCGTATTACCGGAAAGCAGGCTCGGAAAACGACGACGTTTTACGTCATCTGGCCATTGTTGAGCAGAATGCCGGTAATTTTCAAACAGCTCTTGATATGTTAAACAGGGCTCGCGAAATCAGAGATACATTTGGCACCGATGATCACCTGATTAATGCCTATCTCCAGTTGGGCGATTTCGAAAAGGCTGAAAAAATCAGTCGTGAGAGTGCCTTCCGGTATAAAACGAAGAAAAATAAAAATATCTCCCGGGACGCTAATATGGAAAGGATCATATACCTCGTTCTGGAGGCGCAAGGCAAATATGTGGAAGCAGAACCTCACGAACGGAGCGCACTCGCTCTCTATCATTCGCTGAAAGACTTCCCTCGCGGGGAAATAAACGGTCGGATCAGTCTCTCTAAAAATTTATCTAACCAGGGAAGGCGCATGGAAGCGGAAATTGAAGCACGTGAGGCACTGCTCGAAGCATTGGGACATGCAGGAGTAGAGTCGGATATAACCGGAAAGGCGGTTGAAAATCTGGCCAGATTGATGCTTGCCCAAGGACGCCTTAGCGACGCTGAGCAACTCGCACGTGCCGGCCTTCGTATTCTGGAAGCTTCAGGAGTTTCACCTGATTCCAATTTAGTGTGCAATGCCGGAATGTTCCTGGGTGATGTTCTCAGCCAAAAGGGAGATTACGCTGGCGCACTGAAGCAGTATGATCTGGCGCGGGCCGGGATGAAAGAAAACCGCTATCTTTACGAAACCAAATTTATCCGCAATATCAATTTGATGCTAACCCTTCTGAAAACCGGCCGGAAAGATGAAGCAATAAAGATTATCTCGGATACTTACAATATGAATCGCAAGCGGTTTGGTGAAAAACATTTGGCAACTATTCGGACATTAGGATTGCTCGGTATGGCTAATGTGATGAGTGGTAACAACAAAGGGGCCTATTATAATTTTGCAGCCGCTGCGCCGGCCCTCATTGGACGGGGAATTAAAGATAGCGAAGTTGCCAATAAATTTCAGCACATCATCCTGGAAGCTTACATTGATTTTTTAGGCAGCATTTACAACACGCCTCAGGAAAAAGAATTTGGCGTCAACGCTCTGGCCGAATCCTTCCGCATAGCCAGTTACTTGGGAGGGCAAACCATCCAGACCGCAATTGGTGAAAGCAGCGTCCGCGCAGCCGCAGCATATGACCCGGAATTAGCCGATTTAGCGAGGAAAGAGCAGGACGCTAATAAGCAAATTACCGCGATACAGGCAGTGTTATCCAACGCGCTCATGGCTCCGGCAGACCAGCAAAACGCCAATGCCATAAAAACAATGAGAGCAAGCATAGAGTCACTGACGAAGGCGAGAAACTCCATCTTAGATGAAATCGTCAAGCGTTTTCCCAAGTACGCTAATTTTACTCGTCCCCAGCCAATAACCGCAGAGAAATTGCAAAACAATCTCCACCGAGGCGAGGCGCTGGTGTCCATTTTTACAACGGATGAAAAAACGTACGTTTGGGTAATACCCCAACAGGGGGAAATAAGATTCATTACTGCACCTCTTGGGAAAAAAGAACAGGCCGCGATTGTCAATCATCTGCGGCAAGCGCTCGATCCCAGTCCCAACACATTTGGTGATATTCCGGAGTTTGATTTGGCTGCCGCTTATAAATTATACAGCATGCTTTTTAAACCTGCCGAGTCGGCATGGAGCAAGACAAAAGATCTCCTGGTGACAATTCACGGACCTTTAGGACAGTTGCCCTTTTCACTGCTTCCCACTCAGCCGGTTACACTGGCAAATGAAAAAGGAGAGCTCTTTGCCAATTACCGGAAGGTTCCCTGGCTCATTAGAAAAGTCTCCATCACTATGCTACCCGCCGCGAGCGCCCTTGTAACATTGCGTTCACTGCCGGAAGGAGATGTGAAAAGAAAAGCCTTTGTCGGTTTTGGCGACCCGATCTTTAATCTGGAACAGTTAGCCAAAAAGGAAAAAGAAATTACGGCGGGAAAAACCCAACTTGCTGGCAGGGAGGGCAACATTCAGGTGCGGGGAGTGCGCATAACATCTAAAGGCAAATTAGATGACAGCAATCTTTCTTCGATGCAATTGGATAAGTTGGAGAGGCTTCCGGACACATCTGAAGAACTCAACAACATCGCGAAAGTCCTGGGCGCCAATCCAAGTGAAGACGTCTTCCTGGGCAAAGCATTTTCCGAATCCCGCGTCAAAACTATGAATCTATCGGATAGAAAAGTTATTGCCTTTGCGACACATGCCTTGATTCCCGGTGATCTGGACGGTCTGGATCAACCGGCGCTTGCCGCCTCCTCTCCCGCTGTTATCGGCGAGGTAGGAGACGGACTCATCACAATGGAAGAAATTTTAAAACTGAAGCTCAATGCCGACTGGGTTGTTCTTTCCGCCTGCAATACCGGCGCTGCAGAAGGCCAGGGCGCGGAAGCAATTTCCGGCATTGGTAAATCGTTCTTTTACGCCGGAACGAGAGCCCTGTTAGTTACCATGTGGCCGGTGGAGACAACCTCTGCGCAAAAACTGGTAACCGGAATATTTCAAAAACAGGAGGGGGATAAAACATTATCCCGTGCGCAGGCCTTGCGCCAATCTATCCTTAACATCATTGATGAAGCAAATTTGAAGAATGAAGCGTCAGGCAAGATCATTGCCAGCTATGCTCATCCTCTGTTCTGGGCGCCGTTTATTATCGTTGGTGATCCGGGAGGCAATTAATCCTTATCTCGATTTCAAACAGTAATACTCACTCCAATACCAACATGAAAATCATTGATTCGTAGTCTAAGATTTTACCCGTTTGGCGATCTTGGAAAATCGGCAAACGAATTTTTTATTTAGCCCTTACTGTAAGAGAGTGTCGTTGTTTCCGTCCGTGGATACAACGCATATTGTACTTCCTTACTGGTTTATGTATTAAATAGTGTCCACACATCATGCAGTCTAATTGCCTTGACATCATGATGCATTTTTCCCCATACTTCACACACTCAACAAGGGCTTCTTATCAACTCAATTATCAATCCATGTAAAAAGAAGGAGGTGTGATGCATGAGAGATTATTAGCATTTATAGGTTTGGCTATTCTTTTGTCCGTGTTTATGTATGTTGGGTTTGCGTTCGCCCAGGTAAAGCAGCCGCCGAGAAAACCATCAAAGGCCTGCTGCGTTGCCGGGACCTATGAGGTGTTTCACAGCTCAGTGGCATCAAAGACCTGCCCGAAACCGGACAAAGGTAAAACGTCAATTATGGAGATTAACCAGGGGCCAGGATGTGATTCGAAGATATGGGGGAAGGTAACGGATGCAAAAGCCGCTGCGCCGGGAGGCAGCCAGGAATTTACGGGTACTGTGACACCGGGTCCGGGAGGATGTTGCAATATCCAGGGCGTGATGAAGAGAGCCGGATAGGAAACGAAATACCAGGGGATTCTGTGTATGAAAGGTGGCGAGTGGGCCGGGAAAGGTACTTATACCAGCGTACACGATGAAGAGATCTGCAATGGAACGTGGGACATGAAAAAGAAATAAGAACAACTATTCAGGCAAAACCACATTCCCTTATCGACAACAGGAAGCAGGGGTAGAAATAATCCTGCTTTTCTGTTTATTCCAACTTATCTTGATGATGTGGGACTTATAGGTATACTCGTTAACAGCATTATGCCGCTCCTTTATTGCTTATCAAACCCTGAAGCGAATACCGAGGATATCGCTGTCCCGGACGACTCGTCATCTATTACTATTTTGAGGAGATTTTTTGACCGAATGTCTTGATCTCATCCCCCATGCCTTTCATGGCCTTCTTAGCTTCTGCGGAGGCCGAGCTGGCACCTTCCTTCAGCTTTTTGGATAGCTCCCTCGATTCACTGATCGCCTTCTGTGTGCCGGCTTGTGCTTTCTGCCCAGCCCAGGCAAATCCTTTTTCCAACTCGTCAACGGCAGCCTCAAGGTCATCTCCCGCATTCTTGAATTCCTTCTTCGACCATGCTTCCGTTGACTTCACATGCGAATTCGTTGCGAGGGCCTTGTAGGTGCGGGCAAAGGCCGTCTCCATTTTTTTTACAGACTTCACAGTTCCTTTTTCTAATTCCCCTGACAGCTTCACAAGCTCATGGTAGGATGCCGTCAGAGCTTCCTTGGCTTTGCCCTTGGCGGCAGAGGCCTCGGACTTGACATAGGCGGCCCCCTTACGAACTTCATCGGCAGCGGCCTTCATGTCTTTCTGCAGATAATCCTGCCGCGCCTTCTGAAAGTTCTGCTCCACCGATTCTTTGGAAGCTACCTCGGCGGCGGCGCAAAGCGACGCGGAAATGGTCACGATTACGATGGCCAAAGCAAAGAGTTTTAAATATTTTATCATGGACATAGACCTCCTATATGGTAGTTAATTATTATCCTACGCAAATTAAACCAAGTTTGATATCAGAATATAGAGTTGGCTCATCTATTTGCAATCGGTCATATACTGATTTGTGCGTACTCAAACTATTATTATTGACTTCGGAAAATCTGATTGGTGACTGCGGGTAGGCATGCTCTGTAAAACATGCGATATGAGCTTAAGGTCTCCGACCATATTCGATTAATTCATTTCGCTTGACATAGATATTTCTTTGATATTTCATGAGGTCCGCCTCCACGAGTGATAGAATGTTTCAGGAAACAAATATTAGACGCAGAATCCTTTCTTCAATAGCTAACCACAGCCTTCTGGCGATCCTCGCCTCGGTTCTACTGGTCGTACTGATATCGATTATAATCGCCTATCATTTCAAGGCTCCCGACCATTTAATTATGACCACCGGTTTTGAAAGCGGGTCTTACCAAATCTTTGGTGAGCGCTACCGGGAGATACTGGCGCGTGACAGGATTCGTCTTGAGTTACTTCCCTCCTCAGGTTCCGTAGAAAACCTCAAGCGCCTTAACGATAAATCGCACCGGGTGGATGCGGGTTTTGTCCAGGATGGAATGAGTTCGCCCGCAGAGGCAAAGGATATTGTTTCCCTCGGCGCCATAGGCTACTTGCCTCTTTGGGTCTTTTATCGAAGCTACGAGACCTTTGATTACCTATCCGAACTTAAGGGAAAGAGAATTGCGATCGGACCGGAAGGGAGCGGGGTGCGCATATTTGCGACCAAATTGCTTAAACTGAATCATAGTGCAGCTCCACCAACCGTGCTGCTTGACCTTGCCGGCGCTCCTGCTAATAAAGCTTTATTGGAAGGGAGGGTAGATGCCGTAGTGATAATCGGCACAGAGGATAATCCCCTGGTTAAGGAACTTCTGTATAACCCGAATCTGAAGTTGATGACTTTCCGGCAGGCTGAGGCTTACACCCGGCTTATCCCCGCCTTATCGCATGTTGTGTTACCCCAAGGTATACTGGACATTTCAAAGAGGACACCCTCACAGGATGTTCATCTTTTGGCTGTGACGACAAGCCTCGTCGTTCGCAAAGACCTGAATCCTGCTTTAGTGTATCTGC
Organism: uncultured delta proteobacterium; assembly: GCA_963729715.1. Classification (GTDB taxonomy): domain Bacteria; phylum Desulfobacterota; class Syntrophia; order Syntrophales; family UBA2185; genus Fen-1135. The sequence goes on along the minus strand of CAVSPA010000004.1, from coordinate 321,202 downwards.
TGCTCGACGCTGCCGTGGAGATTCACAGCAGCGCAGGCTGGGTGCATAAGAAGGGGGAATTCCCTTCGCCAAGAGATCTGAGTTTCCCCGCGTCCAAATATGCGGAGAAATTTTATAAATCGGGACGGCCTTTCCTGCTAGACTATCTTCCCTTTGGGATAGCTGCGTTTGTTGACCGCACGATTTTAATCATGGTCCCGGTGGCCATAATCCTTATCCCTTTAATCAGAAGCATACCCTGGTTGTACTCCTGGCGGCACCGGCGTAAATTCTATCACTGGTATAGAGAACTCAAAAATCTGGAATTGGAAGTGATGGAAAGTTCCGAACCGGAAGAGATAGCGCGTTATCATGAAGAGATTGACCGGATCGAGGCATCGATCAATATAATACCGGTGCCTCTCGCTTTTTTTGAGGAGGCTTATAAGCTTCAAGAGCACGTTGATTTGGTGCGGAGGAAACTTATTAGATTGAGCCATCAGTCGAAAGCGTGCAATCCGTAGAATTATCAGATGGCAATCCTCACCCCACCTTAAAACTGATAGTTGTGTGGTTGCAGTTGAGAGAAGCGCTCCGCTTATTCCTGTACTCAATAGAACTGCCTTTCTTGCATGGATACATGATTTCGATGCGCAATGCTCATGGTTATTGTGAGACCCCGATTAATCCTAGGATGCCTATATCAGTCATAATCCTGAAAGAATAACAATTGGGCGTACGAAGGTGTGCCCAGTTTATTACTAAAAAATGGCTACTGCCCATAGTAATACCGGTAAATAAATTCTCATTAAACTCCTTCATTAACCCCTAAGAATATCTCCTAACTATGCCCACTAAATCAAACAGCGGCACACACTATATTTTGTGGTCGAATTGTCTTGACATGCAGAAACATTTTTCCATATATTCCGCCTAATATAAAAGGAACTCTTATCAAATTCTCATAAAGGGAGGGAACCATGAAAAAGAAAGGAACAGTTGCGATGCTCTTTATTGCTATATTTCTTATTGGATGTCCTAATGTTTTATTCGCCTATGATCAGTTGGTGGTAAAAAAGGTATTTGAAATGAAGGCCTACACGACTGTTTCCGGACAGAAAATAGCACCGGTTCGTGTCGGATATGAAACCTACGGGACTCTAAACAAGAACAGAGATAACGTCATTCTTATATGCCATCACTTTTCCGGCACGTCACACGCCGCCGGGAAATATTCGCTAGCCGAAATGGTCCCCGGTTACTGGGACAGCGTTATTGGTCCCGGAAAAGCGTTCGATACGGACAAATATTTCATTATAAGCACAGACACGCTTTGCAACATCAATACAAAAGACCCCATGGTGACAACCACCGGTCCGGCCTCAATCAATCCAATGACTGGAAAACCTTACGGAATGTCCTTTCCCGTTATCAGTATCAGGGACATGGTAAGAATTCAATATGAGCTGATAAAGTCTCTCGGTATTGCAAAGCTTAAAGGCGTGGCAGGGGCATCCATGGGCGGTATTCAGTCCGTGGAATGGGCAGTGTCCTATCCGGACGTTGTCGAGAAAATTATTCCAGTTATTGCAACTCCCAAGGCGTATGCCTGGACACTGGCTTGGGTGAAGGTGTGGGCCGACGCCGTTATGCTCGATCCTAAATGGAACAAAGGCGACTATTATGGAAAGGAAGAGCCTATAGATGGAGTTGCCTATTCTCTGAAAATAATTACCCTGATAGCTCGAAGCCCGTGGTGGGCAGATAGGGCCTTCGGTCGAAAAACAGCAGACGCTAAAAAGGATCCTTACGCTGCGATGGGAAATAAGTTTCTCGTAGAAGATGCACTGGATAAGACCAGCTTTGCCAGGGCGAAATCGGCTGATGCGAATTCATTAATCTACCTAGCTAAAGCCAATGAACTGCATGATATCGGGTACGGCTATGGTTCCTATGAAGAAGCCCTAAAGCGGATTAAATCGAAGATCTTGATGGTTCCGAGCAGCACAGATGTTCTCATCTACCCCTACTATTCGCGGGAATTTACCGAAGCCCTGAATAAGGCCGGAGGCAGTGCGTCTCTCTTCGAATTGCCGTCTTTCGAGGGTCATATTGGCGGATTAACCGATATAGTGAAGGCGGAGGCGAGGATTAAATCCTTCTTGGCTGAATAGGCAAGATTCCTACTAAACCTGCCTCTCGAAAAACGAGTCCGGATTTTAATTTTGTCCTCTGGACTAAGCTGGCATATCGCCTCTTTGAAAGATTCAAGCTTTCAAAGGGAAATGCTGAATATTGATATCTTGATGCCACTCACGTATAGGTAGGTGGACTCGTTAACGACGTGCCTTCCGTCCCGGTGTTGCTTTATCAAACGCTGAAGCGAATACTGAGGATGTCGCCGTCCCGGACGATGTAATCTTTTCCTTCGAGTCGGAAGTGACCGTTCTCGCGCACTCGCTTTTCCGATCCGCATTCGATTAATTCGTCATAGGTAAAGCACTCGGCACGGATAAATCCGCGTGCGAGATCGGTATGGATGGCGCCGGCTGCATTCACCGCCGTATCTCCGCCGCAGATACTCCATGCCCGGACTTCATCCTCGCCGACGGTGAAAAAGCTCACGTAGCCGAGCGTCTTGTAGGCGAATTGCGTCAATCTCTCGCGTGCCGACTTTCTTATGCCCATATCTTGCATGAAGATTTTAGCTTCTTCATCATTGAGGCGGGATAATTCCATTTCGAAGCGACCGGCGAATTCAATGACGTTGTAGCCTGCTTCGATTTCGGTGGTTAGATTCTCATTGCGCCCGAAGACCGCCTCATCCGAATTCAGAATAAGAAGGATCGGCTTCTTCGTGAGAAATTGAAATCCGCGTATTATAGTTTCCTCGTCCTCATCGAGATCGATGTTCCGTATGGGTTCATTGTTGTTGAGGTGCTCTGCAATGTTTTGGAGGGCTTTTTCTTCGAGAGCAAGGGCATTGGTTTTTTGCCCCCGCTTCTGGTACCAGGCAATTTTCTCAAGCCTGTTTTCGAGAAGTATTAGATCGGCGAGCAGAAGCTCCGTCGCGATCTCGTCAATATCACGAAGCGGTCTCGGATCGCCATTTAAATCATTATAAAAGTTACGGACAACCAGGGCTAGGGCGTCGATACTCTTGATCCATCCCATGGAGCTGCCGGTAAAAAGGCCGTTCTTGGCGGCACCTTCCTTGAGTCCGGGAAAATCGATCATTTCAATCGTGGCGCCGGTAGTCTTCTTCGGTTTATACATATCGCTGAGGCTATGGAGCCGATCGTCGTCGACCGAAACGACGGCCACATTGGGTTCCGCCTTTGCATCTGAGTAAGTACTGACGTTCGCCTCCATTTTCGTGAGGGCATTAAAGATTGTGGTCTTGCCGGAATTAGGCAAACCTATGATTCCCATTTTCATACGATGTCTCTTTCTCCTTATATATGGTTCTGCAAAATGCGTGAAACATACGGCTTTGCGTCCGATTTGTCAAGGGATTAAATTCAGAGAGTTGGAGAGCGTTTAATTACAGCGATAAAGATATCACCTGTTTAGCGGAATAATGGGTGATGCGGAGATGAGAAAATATTTGCCGGCATGGTTATCGTCGAAGAAGTTATCCGGCGTTATATCGATTCCGGGAAGAGGAGATGCTCATGAAACGTTTTTTTTATGCAGGGATTCCCATGCTGATGATTTTATCCATATCCGGTTGTATTCAGGACACGATTGTCATTCATGTAAAGACGGATGGGAGCGGAACTATTGAAGAGACCTTTCTGTTATCAAGCAGCATGTTCGATATTATGGAATCGATTGCAGGCACAATGGCAGCCCATAGAAAAGAGGAGGGCGCTCAAGATAATAAAGATGCGGCCAAAGGCGTCTCCAAGAGAGAGACGACGGAAACGCGCGATGATCTCATCGCGAAGATGGTGAAGGACACGGAAAAGCAGGCTGACACTTTTGGCGCCACAGTGACGTTTGTATCGGCCAAACCGGTCAAGACGGATACAGCCAGCGGTTGCAATGCCGTTTATGCCTTTCAGGATATCAGCGAGGTGAGGGTAGATCAGGATCGAGGCACGAAGCTGGAAAGGAGAGATTCGTAAAAAGCGGAATATCTGCTGTTCAAGTTCACGAAAGGCCTCCCCACGAAGCTTATCATTACACTGCCGGCGCAAAAAGTGATGTCAGGCGATAAGTCAGGTGCACCGGATAACGGCAAAACTGTTGAAGGTAAATCAGGTAAGGGAGCATCCGCCCAGTCGCCGGAGATGATGAAAAACATTTTTCAGGATATGAAAGTGAAAATCTCCCTCCAGTTCGAAGGGACTATCATAAATACGAATGCTACCTACAGGGATGGCTCAACCGTCACTCTCGTCGAGATGGATATCGGTAAGCTCATGACTACTGGCACACTCTTCAAGCAGGTGCTCGTTGCGAACCCGCTGTCCGTCGGAGAAACGAGGGCGTTGTTCAAAAATGTCGATGGATTGAAGGTCGAAACAAATAATCCTGTTACAGTCGAATTCAAATAGTCATCTTCCATCCAATTCGTGAAGAGAAATATCTTTCCACTTCATGCTGCAAACTTCTAAAGTATAGCGTCGGACGTGCCGAATAGAAGGACATGTTGGAACTCGTAAAGTCCGCAATGCAAAATGAAGTCTTATCTTTTCTGTACAAGCTTCTCTTAGTGGCCCTATTCATTTTTCTTGACGTATGAAGCGCAGCTCAGGCGGGGCGGCATCCAATACTTTGATATTTTGCTTGGACATGTGGTACAATTGGCTCCATCGCCAAGTGAAATGCAGATGAAACCCATGAACAGAGGTCCGGAATAATGCCCAGTCGAAAATCCGGAAGAGATAATTCAGTTCGCGTCAAGGTGTCCCCTCGTACCATTTTGTCTTTCACTATCCTGATCGTGCTTGTGAACGGCGTTGTTTTCTTTCTAATGCACTTATTCTCCCAAAAAGATTACCTTGAGCGTGTCGATTTTACTCCAAACTATGACATTATCCTGACTGAAGCAAAGACATTCTGGGGAGGTGTATGGTTTAATACAGACAAACTCTATGTTCTTCGAAATGAATTTGTGATAGAGAAGAACCCCTTCATCGGGGAGAGAAAGACTTATCACATCCCCTACGAGAAGGTAAAAGATGTTACCTTCGAGCAAGGTTTTGATATATTTGTAATCAAGATAGACGGAATGAATTTCCACGTCAAGAGCAGGTATCGTTACGACACGATAAAATCATCCATCACCTTTAAGTCCAAGAGGCGCTTCTGGACGTCAGAAGAAAAATCTTTCCTAAGTATATTCTCCCATTGACAGCGATGGAATGCATCCTTTCATAATTGCCTTGGAGACACGCCAAAGAAACGCATCCTATAGTAACTCTACAATCAAAAAATGAAAGATCAGGATCGCTTCGTTGCCAGTGAATCGATAATGTATTTTTAAATCTCTTTGATTTCCTTGTCGGAGAGTTTCTCCCTGGAGACCGCAGGCATTGAGCCGGGTGAATTGACTGGGCGCCATGACGCGCTACCTCCTCATCGAATATATGCAAGTCAACGTTCTGTTCAAATAGATTCTCAAGAACGAAGCCTGATATATATTCTTACAGACCGCCCATGATATTTAATTGCGGGGAGGATCACAGCCGGATGCCGCAATGTCCGAAATCGCCGCGGTCCCCACAAGTCCGGCAATGAGAACACCAGTTCTGATTCCTATTTCTTCAGCTTGGTAAATTTCGAGCCTTGTATCGTGGCGCCCGCCATCAGTCCTTTCTGACCGACTACGAACGCGACGATGGGCTGCTTGAATTTTGTCGTGTCTATCGAACCCTCGGCGCCATATTCCATAACCGTTACCGTGCCGTCGACACCGGCCTGCCAGTTGTCGCTGTTGCGGAATTTTTTCAGGGCCGTTTCGTCCATGAAAATAAGGACGACATCCTTTCGCTGGGCCCCTATCTGATAGCCGAAAGAGGCGGTTGTTAAATTATAGTAATCTACGGCTTGTCCGCCGATCCGGAGGGCGCCTTCACCATACTCGCCGCCGATAATTAATCCGGCCTGGATGACATTCGGTATGACAAGAACACCCTTGGCTGCCTTGAGAAATTCATTCGCCCCTTTCACCTCTTTGGTAAAACGCTCGAGAGCCACATCGACACTCGTGTTGATCTCCTTCGCTGTGGCAGCAAAAGCTGTATGGAGAGGCACGCTTACGATAATCCCGAGCATAAATACGGCCAAAGTCATCTTACCTCTAAATTTTGTCTTCATTTTAATCCCTCCTGTTCCTGAGAAAGTCGCAACATTCATATTCTCTAAAAAAGAATTATATTAATCTTAGGGATATTCCGCAATTCATCATAAGACCGATTTATGTTTACTAAATACCTTAGATCACCGTGGGGTTCAATATTCTTTTATCTGAATCGGTAAACCGTCAATTGTCTTAAAGTGCGCCTGCCGATTGCGAGGAAGAGAGGATGAGTGACGAAGCATAAATAATGTCTAGAGCGCCGAGAATCTTCTTATGTGCTCTTGTGAAATAATGGTGAAAATGATATTAAAGATAATAGGTATCCTTACCGCTGGAGAATAGGGGCACAACAAATGGCAACAGAACTGACATATGTGCTAATAACGCCATACAGTCTCATGAAGTCGCGTACGGGAAATATCATTGCCAGACTCATGTCGTTCTCAGGCTGCGATCTGGTGGGCGTCAGGATGATGCGGCCATCGGATGAGTTTGTGGATGAATACATGCGGCGGGTGAAAAGTCTCGGCATCGAACCCAAGATAGAGAAGGCGCTCGTTGATTATATCGATCAGAATCTGCGTCGTGAAAATATTCACCGTCAGACTAACCGCTGTCTGTTTCTTTTGTTTGAGGGCGATAATGCCGTGGAGCGCGTCTACGATGTAGTCGGAAAACTCACGACGGAAGCAGAATCTGAAGCCAGGCTTGGGACGATTCGCGGCACTTACTGCGATTTCATAACCAATCCCGACGGCACGATCAGGTATTTCGAGCCGGCTGTTCTTGTGCCCACGAATCTTAAATATGCAAAAAACAACCTGGAGCTGTTTGCAGAGCTCGGATTCAATGACTCGGGTATTTACGAAGACTCCGCTGAAGGGGAAACGACGCTGGTCATTTTGAAGCCGGATAATTTTTTCAAGCATTCCGTTCATACCGGTAATATGATCGACATGTTTTCAAAGACAGGCCTCAGGATAGTTGGAGCCAGAGTTGTCCAGATGAGCGCGGCGCAAGGCGAGGCATTCTATGGCTTCCTGAGAGGCACATTCAAACGAAAGCTGAAGAAACACATAGCTGAAAAAATAAAAGAACGGATATGCGGTCTCTTTGGGTTTGATATTACGGATGAAGAATACAATGCCATGGCGGCCATAATCAACGAAACGAATGCCCAATATGAGTTTACCCAGACCGTGCAATATCTGACGGGGGTTGATCCCGCGAGCGTGGCGCCCGAAGATCGCGAAAAGCCCGGCATAAACCCATCGCTGGCGCTTCTTTATCGGGGATATAGCGCAGTAGGGAAGATCCGCAGTAGATTGGGCGAATCCGACCCCGCCAAAGCAGCCGCAGGTACTATTCGTTCGGACTACGGGCAGAATATTCTGCAGAACGCCGCGCACGCATCAGATTCCGTTCAGCGAGCCATTCATGAAAGAAAGATCATCGGCCTGTACGATAATGCCGGTGATGACTGCGCGAAAATCATCAAACAATGGCTGAAAGAGGGTTAGATAGTATTTGAGGCGTTGCCTCATTACGAATATTTATTTTTTTTGTTGATGCAAGAGCTTGATAGGGGAGGTACACCATGAGCAAGAGGTCAAAAGAGGATGCCAAGCGCTGGGTGGAGAAGGCCGCCGCCTTCTATAAGACATCGGGTAAGAGAATCGCCTTGGCTGAATATACGAATCCGAGCGGACAGTTCGTCCAGGACGAAATGTATATATACGTCTTGAACCCGAGGGGAACCATGCTTGCACACGGGGTGAATGAAAGATTCGTCGGAGAGGATTTCAGTGAACTCAAGGACGCAGACGGAAAAAGCTTTATCCGGGAGATTCTCGATGCGGCAAATAGCGAAGGGAGCGGCTGGGTAACTTACAAATGGTATAACCCGGTTACCAAAGAAGTATGGCCCAAGACAACCTATTTCAGAAAGGTGGATGACCTTGTCATTTGCAGCGGCGTCTACGGAGAATGAATTATAAGACGTCTATATTTGCCTCTCTGCAAGAGACGCATGCGCAGAGACACTGCCAGCCTTTATTATCAGCGCTCACTTGTCCCGGGGCGAGATCATTACAGGGGTTGCTTTGCCGGGCATCTTGCCCGTTATATTCTGATAGAAGGCCCGAATCTTTTCCATATCTGCCTCGATATCCCCGGTAGGCATCAGCATTGGGCCGAAACCTCCCTCCTTTCGCGCATAATCAATAAAACCCATCACAAGAGGGACATTAGCGCCCGTGGCAATGTAATAGAATCCGGTCTTCCAATGGTTGGCCTTCTTCCGTGTTCCTTCGGGAGCAACCACCATTATCATTCTCTCCTGTTCCCTAAAGGCCTGGATGGTTTGCGCGACCACATCACCCGATATTGAACGATTTACGGGAATACCTCCCAGCCATTTGAAAAAGGTGGCGAAAGGCCACTTAAAAATACGCTCCTTGCCGAGCCAGTATATCTTGGCCTTGAATGCCAGGATTATGGCGAGTCCCACGGGTAAGTCCCAGTTTGACGTATGGGGAGCGGCTATCGTGACGAATTTGGGTGCGTCCGGCATCCGGCCTGCTCTCCGCCATCCGAAGATCCAGAGAGCAATTATGGCAAGGACCTGCAGCACATTGCGTAAGATTGGGATGTCGAAGATGGTATACCGCATGAACCCTTTGATGTGTTTGTCTCGATCTGATTGCTTAATAACCACGCAGCAGCATTTCAGTCAAGGACATTGTTCATATCAAGCGCAGTGGCGACCTGTAGATCAGGATTTTCGAAGCATGAAGTGAGCCTATTGCCTCATAAATAAATGTTACCGAAGGATAGCTTCATGTGAGGAACGTTGACTCATAATATATGTTACTCAGAGGGAGGAGATTTTTTTAAGTTTTGTTTCCATGGTTTTTCTTAGCAGAAAGGGGTTAAGATTTTCAAGTTGTTTAGAGAGTGAGAGTTTTACTGTTTCAGGCAAATGAGGAGAGTCCATGACTCTCTGATAAGGTGTTTTCGGTTTGTCATGTTGTTTGACAGTTTTAGAACCGATACGTTCTTTGGCAATGAGTTTCACGGAGGGGCAGAAGAAGTTATGGAAGAGCCTCCATTCGTTACGGTAGAGGTTATTAAGAAGGGGTACGGCCCGTGGATTATCTAATCTCTGGTAGCCGAGCCATTGACGCACATGGGTCCAGTTCTTCTGTTCTACATGTGCGTTGTCATCTTTGTGGTACGGTCTGCTGCGGGTGAATTTTACGGGGTGTTTTCGTTGGGTAAAATGCCTCACGAGGTGATAATTTAAGAACTCTGATCCGTTATCGCAATCGAAGCCAAGGAGTGGGAAGGGGAGCGTTTTTTCTATGTCTTTGATTTGTTGAAGGACACCTGTTTCTCCTTTACCCCACACAGCTCTTTGTTCTGTCCATCCGGTGGCGATGTCCACGCAGTCTATGGTATATGCGTACATTCCCAGCAATGACTCGCCACAATGGGCTACGGTATCGGCTTCAAGGAATCCCGGTTTTGATTCATCCCACTGGTTTGTTTGTATAGGGATTTGTTTTCTCAGGAGGGTCCCTGGCTTTGTAGTGGATCTGCCACGTTTCTTGTATTGTATACGGGTAGGTTGAAGGAGCCTGTCTATGGTGGCCGGGGAGATTTTCACCAGGGCTTCAACAACCGTGGGAGGAAGTTTACCAAAGAGTTGGACATAGCTTGGCAGCCAGAGCGGTAAAATAGCTTTTAGGCGTTTTGAACAGGGGAGATTCGCTGCCAGCCATATCTGTTTTAAGGGCTTCAGAATCTCCTCATTTTGATAAACGGGAGGCTTCCCTCGCTTCTTCGGTCTTGGCTTTGTGAAGCGTTTAAATCTCCTGAGAAGGCGTATGGCATGTTTCCTATGGTATCCGCACGTTGTGCAGAACTCGTTCAGGATAATTGTTTTTTCATGGCGGGAAGCATTTTTATAGCGTAAATGGATTGCCCTGGTGTACTCTTTTTTCGATCGTGGACTCATCGATTACCCTCCTTTCGGAAGTCGATGTTCGGTAACATCGAATTATGAGTCAACGATCTCTTTTATTCACAACCTTGGGTAACATTTAATGTGAGGCAATTCGTGAGGACATCCCTGATTGCGAATCGCTGCATAGGTCGCTATTTTTAAAAATTATGGCCTCAGTTAAGGCCTTATTCTAATGATTGGAGGTAAAGATCAAATGGCGGCAGAAGACTGGATAAAGGGATTTGTAGTGGGAGGTCTCGTCGGTGCGGCTCTTGGAATACTCTACGCCCCAAGACGCGGAGAAGAAACTCGTGAGGAAATTGCAAAATCATTTCAGGAACTGCGGGACAAAGCCAGGCATCAACTTGATGAAACGTGTACTAAGATGGATGAGTTTGCCAGCCGCGGCAAGGAATTTTAGAACGAATTTTACAACGAAAGTAAAGAGAAGGTCAGTAAGGCGCTGGATTTCTGTGCCAGGGAGCAGACCGAGAAAAAGAGCGCCGGCGCTTCTTGAGTGTTTAAGCGAGCGTCCTCGCCTATGAAAGCGCTTTTTTGATATCCCTTACGAAGGACGATGCGACACGCATCAGGCCGTCTTTGGTGCCGTATTCCTCAATGAGACGCACAAAAGCGCTCCCGATAACGACGCCATCAGCGCAGGAGGCGATCTCTGCGGCCTGCAGCGGTACTGAAATACCGAAGCCGATCACGAGGGGCAGGACGCTTATTTTGCGGATGCGCTCTACGTCGACTCCAATATTCTGCATCAGGGGCTGCGCCGTTCCTGTAACTCCCGTAATGGAGATATAGTAGAGAAACCCGGACGCACTGTCTGCAATTCCTGCGATGCGATTGTCGCTGGTTGTGGGCGCGATGAGAGAAATGAAATCGAGACCCGCCCGGTCAGTGTGTCGCCTCAGTTCATGCGATTCCTCCGGCGGCAGATCAATGACAAGAATGCCGTCCACACCCGCCCGCTTCGCCCTTGCCGCGAATCGTTCATTGCCGAACGAATAAATGGGATTATAATAACCGAAGAGGACAACGGGAATCTCACTGACTGTTCTTAGGGATTCTATCATATCAAGGATGCAGGTGAGCGTTGTTCCCTTATCGAGAGACCTCTGCGAAGCAGCCTGGATCACTGGGCCGTCCGCAGTTGGATCGGAAAAGGGAACGCCGATTTCGATGATGTCCACACCCGATTCTTCAAGAGCGAGTATAAGGCCGCGGGTAGTCTGCATGTCGGGATCCCCGGCCGTGAGATATACAACCAGCCCCTTCTCCTTTTTTTGCTTGAGGTCTCGGAACTTTCGTTCGATTCTTCGTGTCATAATAGCATCTCCCCATTTTGAACGAACTATTTTTTGTCGATGATCTGTGAGATTATCTCCGCATCCTTATCTCCCCTACCGGAGAGGTTCACAACGATGATCTTATTCTTGCCGAGTGCGGGGGCGAGCTTAAAAGCGTGCGCCAATGCGTGGGCGCTCTCCATGGCGGGGATAATGCCTTCCAGTCTGGAGACGAGCATAAAGGCCGCGATTGCCTCATCGTCGTCAGCGCTCACGTAAGTTGCCCTTCCTGTATCGCGGAAATGGCCGTGCTCGGGGCCGACTCCGGGATAGTCGAGTCCCGCGGCAATGGAGTAGGCATCCCGAATCTGGCCATTTGCATCCTGAAGAAGGTAGGTCTTGTTGCCATGAAGGACGCCGATGCTACCGGCGGATATGCTTGCCGCATGGTATCGTGTCGTAATGCCCTTTCCCGCCGCTTCTACTCCTATCATCTCAACATTGGTCGCGTCTTTAAAGGGATAGAAGAGTCCCATGGCATTGCTGCCGCCGCCTATGCAGGCAATCAGGACGTCGGGAAGCCGGCCTTCAATCTTCATGATCTGCCTTTTTGTCTCCTTCCCGATGACACTTTGAAATTCACGGACCATCATCGGGTAAGGATGAGGCCCTGCCGTAGTGCCTATCACATAGAAGGTATCCCTTACCCTAGCCACCCAGTGCCGCATCGCCTCATTCATGGCGTCTTTGAGGGTCGCCGTTCCCGATGACACAGGCACGACCTCGGCGCCGAGTATTTTCATACGAAATACATTGGGGGCCTGCCGTCTGATATCCTCCTCTCCCATAAAGATCATGCATTCCATGCCGAAAAGAGCCGCCACCGTCGCCGTGGCTACGCCATGCTGACCGGCGCCTGTCTCCGCGATGACCCTCTTTTTGCCCATACGCCTCGCAAGAAGTCCCTGGCCGAGAGTATTGTTTATCTTGTGCGAGCCCGTATGACTGAGGTCCTCGCGCTTGAGGTAAATCCTTGCCCCACCCAGCTCTTCCGTGAGACGTTTTGCATAATAGAGCGGGGTCTCCCTGCCTGCGTATTCACTAAGGTAATAGGCGATTTCGTCCCTGAACTGTCTGTCTTTTCTCGCTGCCTTATAGACCTCCTCAAGCTGTATGAGAGCAGGCATAAGAGTTTCCGCTACATAGCGGCCGCCGAAGATTCCGAAGTGTCCTTTCTTATCAGGGAGTGACTTGTGCATGATTTCTCCTCGTAAATATTTTTATGGCGCTCTCGTTCCCGGCAGTGCGGACAGTCTCAATGATGCTCTGAACTTTCTCGGGATCCTTTTTCCCGGCAGATAGTTCAACGCCGCTGTTGACATCTACGGCATGCGGTGAAACTGTTCTGATTGCCTCCCGAACATTGCCAGCGTTCAATCCCCCCGAGAGGACGAGCGGGTGCATTTCCTTCAATTTGGCTGCAAGTTTCCAATTGGATTTCTTCCCAGTTCCCCCGTAGAGTCCAAGTTCACGCGTGTCTATTATGATCGCTTTGACGCGGTATTGCTTTACGCTGCCGAGGTTTTCTTCGCTACCGGGAGAGATTGCCTTGATGAGGATGGATTGCGGGAATTCGCGGCAGTAGGCAGGTGATTCATCACCGTGAAGCTGAATCATGTCAAGCCCGCAGAAGTCATATATTTCTCTCACGGCGTGGCTATCATGATTCACAAAGACGCCTACTTTTGAAATATCGTCCGGGAGATTCCGTATGACGCACATCGCTGTTTCCGGGCTCACGTATCGCGGGCTCTTCTCATAAAAGATAAAGCCCAGTGCATCCGCACCGTATGCAAAGGCCATGACTGCGTCTTCCATATTTGTAATCCCGCAGATCTTTATTTCCATTATTCGTTCTTTCTGTTCTTTATATGTTGCCCAGAAGCTCTTGCAACTTCTTCCCCATATCGTCAGACGTCATCAGTGTCTCGCCGATCAGAAATGCATGAATGCCGGCATTCATTAAGGTCTCAATGTCGCTTCTGGACCGGATCCCGCTTTCGCTTACGATGATCCTGTCCGCGGGAACGGAGACAGCGAGACTTATGCTGGTATTCAAATCCACCGAAAAGGTTGTGAGATCCCTGTTATTAATCCCTATGATCCTGGCCCGGGAGGCGAGCGCCTTGTCCAACTCTTCCTCAGAGTGCACCTCGCAGAGTACCGAAAGACCGAGAGATTGTGCAATACCGGCGTATTCTCTCAGCTGCTCCCTTTCGAGGATTCCTGCAATGAGCAGGATTGCATCCGCCTGGAGATAACGGGTCTCATAAATCTGATAGAGGTCGATGATGAAATCTTTTCTCAGGAGAGGCAGACCGACGCATATTCTTATATCAGCGAGATTAGCTTCATCACCGCCAAAGAATGCCTTATCGGTGAGGACGGAGGCAGCCGCAGCGCCGCTCTCTTCGTAGATGAGGGCAAACCGGACAGGATCAAAATCCTTTCTCAAGATTCCCTTTGAGGGCGAGCGCCTCTTGATTTCCGCAACGATAGCGCATTGCCGTCCGCTTATGGCTTCAGAGAAATTGCGAGGGCAAGGGATGTCGGCAATAGCATGTTTCAACTCCTGAAGCGGCCTTCTCCTTTTCAGATCAGCGATTTCATCCTTCTTTACTTCGATAATCCTTTCTAAAATCATGTTGACAATCCGTTCAACTGTTGCTGAGCTCGATCAAGGCCTGTAGTTTTTTTACGGCGGCGCCGCCGTCTATGCATTCCCTGGCTATCTCGATTCCATCCTTGATGGTTTTGGCCCTTTCGCCCGCCATAATTGCCAAAGCCGCGTTGAGAAGAACAATGTTTCTGCAGGCCCCGGCGGCACCGGTCAATACACTCTTTGTAATCTCTGCATTCACCGATGCGTCACCACCGAGAAGCGCCTCGCCTGGAAAAATGTCGCCGAAGAAGAACTGCGGATCGATATCATAGGTGGTGATAAGACCGCCCCTTAGTTCCGTGACGCGTGTCTTCCCGGTTACGGTTGCCTCATCCAGACCGTCCGAGCCATGAACCACGAAGGCCGCCTTTGTGCCAAGGTTCTTAAGAACGCCGGCAAACATCTCCGTAAGTCTTGCATCATAGACGCCGATGAGCTGAGATGTAGCGCCGGCGGGATTTGTCAAAGGTCCAAGCATGTTGAATATCGTCCGTATCCCGATCTCCCTGCGTGGGCCGATGGCATATTTCATCGCACTGTGTAGTTTAGGCGCGAAGAGAAAACCAATGCCGATCTGATGGATGCACTCTTCGACAATCTCCGGCTGGGCATCGATCTTGACGCCCAATGCTTCCAGAACGTCGGCGCTCCCACACCCGCTCGAGACAGCACGATTCCCGTGCTTGGCAACCGTCAAGCCTGCAGCAGACACGACGAAGGCGGCGGTAGTGGAGATATTGAAAGTCTGCATGCCGTCGCCGCCGGTCCCGCAGGTATCCACAATGATCGAGGACCGGGCGTCTATCCTCGTGGCTTTTCTGCGCATGATGCGGGTAGCGCCTGTAACCTCGGCAACGGTTTCACCCTTGACCCTGAGGCCGGTCATAAAAGCGGCTATCTGCGCGGGCGTCGCTTTGCCGTCCATGACTTCATCCATGACCTCCATCATTTTAGGCTCATTGAGGTCTTCGCGGTTTACTACCTTGGCAATTGCTTCCTTAATCATTGCAGTCTCTCCTTTTTTATAATTAACTCCAAAAAATTCCTCAATATCCGTTTTCCCTGCGGTGTCAGGATGGATTCAGGATGGAACTGTATCCCCTCCACAGCATACTCCTGATGCCTCACGCCCATTATTTCTCCTTCCTCTGTCCTCGCACTGATCATGAGACATGAGGGCAGCGAGGCTTGCTCAATCAGCAGGGAGTGGTAGCGACCGGCGATGAAGGGATTGGGGAGGCCTTTGAAGATCGTCTTTCCATCGTTGATGATGGGGGAGGTCTGCCCGTGCATGAGCCTGTCTGCCCTGACCACATTGCCTCCGAAGGCATAGCCGATGGCCTGGTGCCCGAGACATACCCCCATGATAGGTATTGATTTATGAAATTCCCTGATGACATCGACAGTGATCCCCGCCTCTTTCGGCGTACACGGGCCGGGGGAGAGAAAGATGGCTTCGGGGGCGATGTTTCTTATGTCATTTAGGGTTATCTCGTCATTGCGATAGACTGCAACCGCCTGGTCGAGTTGGCCGAGATATTGAACGAGGTTGTATGTAAAGGAATCATAATTGTCGATCATCAGAATCATGCGTTGCTCCCTCAGATATTCTTTCTCAGTTCGAAACCGGACGCGGCAAGGCGTATGGCCTGCATCATCGCTTCGCCCTTATTTACCGTTTCCTGATATTCCTTCTCCGGGTCGGAATCGGCTACGATGCCGGCGCCCACCTGTATGAAAATCTTTCCGTCTTTGACCAGCATGGTTCGGATGGTTATGCAGAGGTCCATATTGCCCGTGTAACTGAAGTAACCGACGGCTCCCCCGTAAATGCCGCGTCTGGTCGGCTCCAGTTCATCGATGATCTCCATGGCCCTGACCTTAGGCGCACCGGATAGTGTGCCGGCGGGAAACGATGCCGCAAGGAGATCAAAACAATCTTTTCCGGGGGCCAATTGCGCCTGGATGTTCGTGACAAGATGCATGACGTGTGAATACCGCTCCACGACCATAAGCTGATTGACCTGCACACTGCCTGTCCGTGCTATTCTTCCCAGGTCATTTCTCCCTAGGTCAACAAGCATCACGTGTTCGGCCCTTTCTTTCGGATCCTCGAGGAGCTCATGGGCAAACTGCCTGTCTTCCTGCTCGTTTCTTCCTCTTCTGCGAGTTCCTGCAATGGGCCGGAGTTCCGCGACTCCTTCGTCAAGCCTGACCATGACCTCAGGCGAGGAGCCTATCAAAAACGTCTCATCAAGCTTGAGAAAGAAGAGGTAAGGGGAGGGGTTCACATAACGGAGCGCCCTGTAGAGGTCGAGCGGGTCTATCCCGTTCTTCGCCTGAAAACGCTGGGACAGAACGACCTGTATGATGTCGCCGGCGACGATGTATTCCTTGGCCTTCTCGACCGTTGCCTTAAAGTCTTCCGCCGACATATTAGACCCGAGGGGTACCTCGTTTTCCACCTTTCTGTAGCGCTCCGTTGCTTCAACAGGCGCTCTGATGATTGCTATCAGCCTGTCTATCTTATCGATGGTCTCGTCGTAAACATCTTTGAGGGACGCGGTGCCTTCGGTTGCCGCGCATGAGACCACTTTGATCGTGTGCCTGATATTGTCAAAGACAATCAGCGTATCCGTGATGAGGAAGACTGCATCGTCCATCTTCACGTCGTTCAAAGCACGGGCAGGGATTTTTTCAAAATAGCGAACCATATCGTAGCCGAGAAATCCCACGGCGCCGCCGTAAAACCGCGGCAGCCCATCCACGAGAACAGGCCGATAGGAGTTCAATAAATCCTTCAGATATCTGAGAGGATTCCCTTCGTGTCTCTGGACTCTGCTCTTGCTGTTTTCAGATATCAGCACATCGTCACCCCTGACCTTGAAGACAATGCGCGGGTCTGAACCGAGAAATGTATAGCGCCCCCATTTCTCGCCCCCCTCTACGCTCTCCAGAAGAAAGACATGGGCTTTCGTACTGAGCTTCATGAGGGCGGAGACCGGCGTATCTATGTCGGCGAGTATCTCCCTGTACACGGGGATGAGGTTTCCCTCTTCGGCAAATTTCACAAACTGGTCAAAGGCCGGGTAGTACATTCTCGAAAGTTCCTTCCGTTCTACTTTTGTGCTTCAGCTAAAATAAGAAAGGCCGCTTACAATTGCGGCCTTTCTTGTGCTCCAATAACAAAAAAGCCGCGGAGTCCGACGAGGTCTCCACGGCTATGCTTTAGTCAACGAAATAAATCAGCGGTGGACAAACCCCTGCATTGGATTCTGCCACCACCAGTTGATGATTGTTAAAAATAAGTAGTTCAATTATAGACTGTCCTTCCGATATTTTGTGCTTTTATACCAGTGCATGGATGTCTTGTCAATATTATTTTCTCACTACCGTTTACCACGGCCCAAAATCATTAGTTCTTTATGATTTATTGATAAGATTTCCGAATTTGTTCATTGATTTTCTTCCAAACAATTTGTACTGTTAAAGTGTAGCACATAGAAATCATATTCAGGACATTTTCTTCTCGCGGGGTAGAAACAGATGATCACTTACATCCTGGCGGCCAAGAAGATGATTCTCCCTTTTATGTTCATCGCGGGAGGATTTCTTCTCGGGTTCATATTCGAAAGAATTATTCTCCGGGAAATCAAGAGTGTGGCTGCCAGAACAAAATGGGAGAGTGATGACATATTTGTTCGGGCACTCCATGGGACTACCACGCTCCTCTTCCTTGCCGCAGGTATCTACGGGGCATTGGAAAGCACCGACATAGGCCACGATACCCTCGTTTTCCTCAATATGCTTCTCCTCGTCATCGTCATTTTTTCCGTTACCTTGATCATTTCACGCATTTGTGTCGGCTTTGTCAACCAGTATAGCAGGAAGGCGGGCGGGACTTTCGTATCGACGTCGATGTTTACGAATTTGACGAGAGTTCTGGTTCTCGTTATCGGCATGCTCATCATTCTTGAGTCTCTCGGAATATCAATCACACCGATATTGACGGCATTGGGCGTAGGCGGACTCGCCGTAGCTCTTGCCCTTCAGGATAGGCTTTCCAATCTCTTTGCCGGGATTCACGTAATAGCCTCCGGTAAAGTGAAGCCGGGGCACTATCTGAAACTCGGAAGCGGTGAAGAAGGTTATGTCAGGACATAACATGGCGGTATACGACGATCATGACGCTGGAGAATAACACAGTAATTGTTCCCAATGCCAAACTGGCATCGGCAATTGTTACGAATTACAACATACTGAGCGAGGAAATATCGACATCCGTAGATGTCGGTGTAAGCTATGAGAGCGACCTTGACAAGGTTGAAGGAGTGACGGTTGAAGTGGCCCGTGGAGTCATGAAGGATGTGCAAGGAGGCGTCGCAGATTTTGAGCCGGCCGTCAGTTTTTACAAGTTTGGTAAGTCGGGTGTCCAATTCAGTGTTGCTCTTCGTGGAAGGGCATTTGTCGGTCAATACGCTCAAGCATAAGTTGATAAAAAAGCTGCATAAGCGCTATAGGGAGGAAGGGATTGAGATTCCGTATCCTGCAAGAGCGATATACATGAAGGGAAAGCCTTCCTGACATCATGACGATTGCTCCCGGACGAGAAATCTCTGTGCTGCATCACACTTGACAGGGTGTGTTAAGTCTATTATACAGTCCATCCATTTTAATTGATATGAGGAGAAGCATCATGGCTGATATTCTGTTTCGTAAGGTTAAGGGCTCGGCTGATCTCTATGCAAGGGAACTCTGCTCCCTGCTTGAGCAGTTGAAAAGCCCGTTCAAAAAAGGGGATAAAGTGGGGATCAAACTTCACTGGGGAGAGAAAGGCAATCACAGCTTCCTGCCACCCGATTATGCAAGGGAGATTACACAGTGGCTCCAGATACAAGGTACGAAGCCCTTTGTCTTCGATACAACGGCGCTTTACTCGGGAGGCCGCCGCATCGCAGGCGATTCCTTAAAGACGGCCCACGAACACGGCTATACGGAAAAGTTCCTCGGCTGCCCGGTGATGATAGCGGACGGTCCCGAAGGCAGGGACATTGCAGATATACCCGCCGGCTTCAAGCATTTTAAGACAGTCCAAGTCGCCTCCCTTGTGGAGAAAACAGACGGCTTCGTAATCTTTTCTCATTTCAAAGGGCATATGGCCGCAGTTTTCGGCGGAGCCATCAAGAACATATCCATGGGTTTCGCTTCCCGGGCGCAGAAGCAGCGTATGCATTCGGAAGTGCGCCCGTACATGAAAAGGGAGGTGTGCACACGCTGCGGCACGTGCATTGAAGTGTGTCCGTCGGGGGCAGCGCGGCTTGACGATGAAGGATATCCCATCTATGATCACGACACATGTATCGGCTGTGCGCAATGCATTGCTCTCTGTCCGGAAATGGCGCTGAAGATATTGTGGAATATAGAAGATAAGATTTTCCAGGAGAAATTGATCGAAACAGCGGCAGCCGTATGGAAGCGCATTGCCGGCAGGACCTTATTGATAAACGCCTTGATTAACATAGCCACAGAGTGCGATTGTCTGCCCGGAGAGCATCCCATGATGTCCCCCGATCTTGGTTTCATGGGCGGATATCATCCGGTGAGGATCGATGCTGAATCTCTGAATCTAATAGGCGCAGAAGCGTTCGATAGGGCTCATCCGAATATTCCCTGGCAGAGACAATTCGAATATGCGAGGGAAACGGGATTCTATCCCCATGATCCATTACGAAAGAGAACTTAATCCGGAACAACTGCGTGTAGTGATGGAGGGTGATGGCCCGGTTCTTGTTATTGCTGGCGCCGGGAGCGGCAAGACACGGACACTGACTTACCGTGTGGCGCGCTTGATAGAATCCGGCATGAGTCCTGACAGGATTCTGCTAGCAACCTTCACCAACAAGGCCGCGCGCACGATGCTTTCGCGGGTTACGTCCCTTACCGAATTCGATATAGGCGGCATGTGGGGCGGCACCTTCCATCATATTGCCCACCGCATTCTACGGGCAAATTCCCTTCTCTTGGGTTACGAACGGAACTTTTCCATTCTCGACAGCGAGGATTCAACGCAACTCATCAATACATGCATCTCCGAGATCGGCATCGATACCAAAAGCGAGAAATTTCCGAAAGGGGATGTGCTCCGTGATATAATCAGTTTCTCTTTTAATACGGAAACAACCTTTGAAGATGTCGTACGGACAAGGTACCCGTATTTCTGCAATCGCCTCGACGAAATAATGTCAGCGGCAGCGCAGTATGAACAGCGCAAGAAAATCCTGAACGTCATGGACTTCGATGATCTTCTCATCAACACAAGAAAGCTTCTCATGGATCATCCCCCGGTATTGCAGCGGTATGCAGAGAAGTTTTCACATGTGCTTGTCGATGAATATCAGGACACGAATGTAATACAGGCTCAAATTGTCGATCTTCTGGCCTCGACCCATATGAACGTTCTCGCTGTCGGAGACGATTCTCAGAGCATTTACGCCTTTCGAGGAGCTAATTTCGCCAACATAATCATGTTTCCCGAAAGGCATCCCGGCTGCAAGGTCTTCAAGCTTGAGACAAACTACCGCAGCACGCCGGAGATCCTGCATCTTGCGAACGTGAGTATAGAAAATAATTACAGACAGTATCAGAAGAATCTGCGCTCCGTGCGTATGACGGGAATAAGACCCGTCCTCATACCGCTCCGCGACGTTATTCAGCAGGCCAATTTTGTAGCCCAGAGAATACTTGAACTGCTCGGTGAAGGTGTACCTATCAATGAAATAGCGGTCCTTTACCGCGCGCACTATCACTCTATGGAGCTGCAAATGGAGATGGTGCGCAGAGGAATCCCTTTTGAAATCCGTTCCGGCATTCGCTTCTTCGAACAGGCCCATATCAAAGATGTAACCGCCTACATGAGAGTCATCGTGAATCCTTTCGACGAACTGGCCTGGAAGAGGGTGCTCGGACTTTACAGCAAGATAGGAAAAGCAACGTCGGATAAATTATGGAAGTTTCTTGTGCAAAGGAAAAACCCCCTCGAAGCGGCCATGGGCGATGATTTTGCCAAGGTGGTCACAAAAGCGCAAAAAGAGTCCCTTGCTCTGTGCCGTCAAACGCTTTCGAGAATCATCGATTCTCTTCCCGGTGCGAGTCCGGCCGCGATTATCGAGATTCTCCTAGAGAGCGGATATCAAGATTATTTACAGGAGAAATATACTGACGCTGCTTTACGGGTAGATGATCTCGAACAATTCGCGAATTTCTCCGCCAGGTATCATTCCATGGAGGATTTTCTAAGCGAACTGTCGCTGATGACAAACATGACGGAAACGAATGAAGCCAAACCGGGTGACACAGATGGAGACAAGGTCATACTCAGCTCGATTCATCAGGCGAAGGGGCTCGAATGGTCAGTCGTCCTGATGATCTGGTGCGCAGACGGGATGCTGCCCCTGGCCCGCAGCCTGAAGGACGAGGAGGGCGAGGAAGAGGAAAGAAGACTTTTTTACGTAGCGACAACCAGGGCAAAAGATCAGCTTTATCTTTGCTATCCGCAGGTGAGCTACGCAAGGGGGATCGGCAGCGTAAACCAGATCCCATCGAGATTTATCAGGGAAGTATCCCCGTCTTCGCGGCATAGGGAGGCATGCCCGTATGATCAGTGGATGATAGACGAAGACAGCAGTTATTAGACCCAGCGGTCCGACTTGCTTTTCGCATCATACTCTTCCCGGAGCGCGATTTGGGTCGCTTCTGCCATTTGCTCAACGCTTTTTACCCAGTCTTCAAACTTTATGTCCACTCCGAAGATGCCCACCATCTCCTCGTCGTCATCGATGATCGGAGCCGACACGGTTATGCACAGGGCCCCCGTCATTTTCGATATATAGAAATTGGTAACATACATCTTGCCGCTCTGCAGGGGCTTGATGAACCACTCGCGGTCTGACTGATCGGTGCCGATTCCGTAATTTTCATATTTTGCCCTGTCTCCGATATTGGTGATGTTTCTCGTTGTCTTCTTCCCGTTCATATCTACGACGTAGGAAAACTGTATGGACGGGTTTTCTTCGATCGTCTGTTGCATGATCGGTTCCTGGAGCTCCGGTTTCATGGACTTCATGACGGGGTGCTCTGTCACCCGTTTCACGACGTCCATGGCCGCATGCGTAGCCATGTACTTGATCTTCTCGAGATCAGACATGAACAGTTCAGGAAGGTATTTGCGGACCAATTTCTCGAGTTCTTCGTGGGATATGCCGGTCGCCCTCCCCGCATCGTACTGTTCCGTAACCCATTTATGGATCTTGGAAACGCCGGGGTGTTTCTTATCGATTACAGCCTCCCCCTTCGCGCTGAGACGTGTATTGACCCAGTGGGCGATGCCGGCCTTCCCGGACTTATCGGTAATCATTGTTACGATGGGCCTGTTCAATATCTTCGTCGTGTCGAAGATATTATATATCTCTTCGTTCTTGATCAACCCGTCGGCATGGATGCCGGCCTTGGTAATGTTGAATTCCGCACCCACGAGCGGATAATTGGCGGGAATTTTCACCCCTATTTCATGTTCAAAATAGTCGGCTATATCCGTGATAGCGGTAGTGTCGATGCCGTTGTTCGTACCCTTGAGTCCTATATACTCGATAATGAGACCTTCTATCGGGGCATTGCCGGTCCTTTCTCCCAGTCCGAGCATTGTACCGTTTGCGCCGCCACAGCCGTAGAGCCAGGCCGTCGTGGCATTTATCAGGGCCTTATGGAAATCGTTATGGCCGTGCCATTCCAGCAAATGACCGGGCACGCCTGCATCATCAATAAAGGCTCTGATCAATTTATCAACACTGCGGGGCAGTGACGCGCCGGGATAGGTCACCCCATAGCCCATGGTGTCACAAAGCCTGATCTTGATGTCGATGCCGCTTTCTTCACGGAGCTTCATCAGCTCAACGGCAAAGGGAACGCAAAATCCATAAATCTCCCCTCTTGTGAGATCTTCAAAGTGACATCTCGGCACGATGCCCTCATCGAGAATAGCTCTTACGATTTCAAGGTAAGAATCGAGAGCCTTCTTCCTCGTCGTATTAAGCTTCAGGAAAATATGGTAATCGGAGACCGATGTCAGTATTCCTGTTTCCTTCAGCCCGGACTCTTTCACGAGCTTGACATCTTCCTTCTGCGCCCTTATCCAGCCGGTAATCTCCGGGTACTTCAGTCCCATCTCGAGACATTTGTCCACGGCATCCCGGTCTTTCTTGCTGTAGAGAAAAAATTCGGCCTGTCTGATGACGCCGTTCGGCCCCCCCAGCCTGCTCATCAAGGCGTATAAGTCGACAATCTGCTTTACCGTGTACGGCGGTCTTGCCTGCTGCCCGTCCCTGAATGTTGTATCCGTAATAATAATTTCTTCCGCCGGTGTTATCGGGATAATCTTATGATCGAAGTCAATCCTGCTCACCTCGTCATAAGGGAAAACACCTTTCTGTAAATTTGGCTCCTCGACTTCCCTCAGTTCATGTCTCCAAAAGCTTGTATGTTCGTGGTCGAGGACTCTCTTTTCTTTGTTCCATTTTGCCATAGTGATAGCTCCGATTTTATCCTAAAAAAAAGGGCACGCTGAAACCAGTTGTGCCCTCGTTGGGAATATGCCACGGGTTTCAGTCCACCGGCAAATTTGCCTGCTGTGGAGGCAGATACGGCTTAGCTGCGCCTGCCTTCTTCCTTATGTTCTTGATCTGCTCCATCCCGTATCCTTCCCTCGGTATGCCCAGTTCCTGGCCCGGATACAGCAGTTTGGGGTCTTTAATAATTTCCTTATTAGCCTCATAAATGATGGGCCAGAGTAACGGATCATTGTATATGTCTTTGTATCTGGCTATCCACCACAGGGAATCGCCTTTTCTCACGGTGTATTGTTCGCAAAGACAGGCAACAGCCCCTTCCTCCGCACTTTCTCTTGCTGCTACGTTATCACGTTTCCCGACAAACGGTCTTTCCGTCGGTGCAGAAGTCTTGGCTTCGTGGGCCGGCACCCCCACTCTCTGCTCGGCGGCAACCCCTTGTTCGGGTTCCGCAGTTTTCGTAGGCGCCGTCGCGCACGCCGAAAAAACAAAAATAAGGACAAGAGTAAGGGACGCATTTATGAAGGCGCCGTTACCTCGATAGTTTACCATGTTCTTTTCCTCACGCCTCTATTATCGCCTAGCAAGTCAGCAAGAACCAATCAGACGTTGTCTTTCTTATACTTCAGATTAATAAAAAAAGGATTGCCTTGTCAACAGAAATTATCTTGGAAGATCACACAATTTTCAGGGAAAGTTCCATAAGCTGCTCGATACTTACTTCGGATGGGGCATCCGTCAGGAGACATGTCGCCTTCTGCGTCTTCGGAAATGCAATTACATCTCTGATGCTCTCGACGCCCGACATTATCATAACCAGCCTGTCAAAACCTATCGCGATGCCTCCATGCGGCGGCGTGCCGTATTCGAGTGCTTCAAGCAGGAAGCCGAACTTCCTCCTCGCTTCCTCGTCTCCCATGCCGAGGGTCCGGAAAATCAGGGACTGGATATCCTGCCTGTGTATACGGATGCTCCCCCCCCCTATCTCGATCCCATTGAGAACGAGGTCATAGGCCCTCGCTCTCACCTTGCCGGGGTCTGTTCCAAGAAGGGGAATATCTTCCGTGACAGGGGAGGTGAAGGGGTGGTGCTTGGATACGTATCTCTTTTCCGCCTCACTATACTCAAACAGGGGAAATTTATTTACCCATGTGAACGAATACTGTTTGTGGTTAACGAGATTCAATTTTCTCGCAAGGTGGTTCCTTAGATTGCCCATCGCGTCATTGACGATGGACGGCGAGTCGGCAAGAAAAACAATTACATTTCCTTCTTTTACATCCATTCTGTCATTGATATCCTTGACTTCAGACGGCGTCAGAAATTTAAAGATCGGCGATGTCCATCCGTCAGGATTAACTCTCGCCCACGCAAGACCCTTTGCTCCATAGGTGCTCACATAGTCAGTAAGACCATCGAGGTCTTTCCGGGTGAGACTCTTCCCGTCCTCTATCTTAATCGCCTTGATCACACCGCCTGTGCTGGCAACTTCCTGAAACACCTTTAGCGCCGAGTTTCTGACGATGTCTGTGAGGTCTTTTAATTCGAGGGCAAAACGGATATCGGGGTTGTCCCGGCCGTACATCTCCATGGCATCCGCATAGGACAGTTTAGGAAACGGGATTTGCAATTCCGCATTGAGACAGGTCCCGAAGAGATGAGCAATCAGCCCTTCAGTGATTCGATAGATATCATCCTCTGCTATAAATGACATCTCAACATCAATCTGCGTAAATTCAGGTTGCCTGTCGGCCCTCAGATCTTCGTCCCGGAAACACTTGACAATCTGGTAATACCTGTCGAATCCCGAAATCATCAGAAGCTGTTTAAAGAGCTGCGGCGACTGGGGCAGGGCGTAGAACATGCCCGGATTAACCCGGCTCGGAACGAGATAGTCCCGTGCGCCCTCCGGAGTGCTTTTCGTAAGAAACG
The DNA here is from genome assembly GCA_963729715.1 of uncultured delta proteobacterium. Lineage (GTDB taxonomy): Bacteria > Desulfobacterota > Syntrophia > Syntrophales > UBA2185 > Fen-1135. The sequence continues at coordinate 295,335 of CAVSPA010000004.1, read as the reverse complement.
GCGTTTCCACTTCAATGAATCCGTTCTCTTGATAATAGCGGCGCGTTTCGGCTGCGATCTTACTCCGGAGGATAAGATTCTTCTGTATCTCCGGGCGTCTCAGATCAAGATAGCGGTACCTCAAACGGACTGTTTCAGACACCTCCGCGTCTTCGTTCAGGACAAACGGCGGCGTCTTGGCTTCGCTCAGAATCTCGAGCTCCGTAACCGTAACTTCAATTGCGCCGCTTTCCAAATCAGGATTTTCCATTCCCGCCGGTCTTCCTTGCACCGTGCCGCGCACAGAGAGGACAAATTCGCTTCTGATAGCCTGTGCGCCCCTGTGGCTCTCAGGACTGATATCGGGGTTGAAGACGATCTGGGCAAGGCCCTCGCGATCACGAAGGTCAATGAATATGACGCCTCCATGATCTCTCCTTCTGTTTACCCAACCCATGAGGATTACTTCCTCACCGACATTGGAAATCGTCAGATTTCCGCAATAATGCGTTCTTTTTTTAACCGTCACAAAATCAGACACGGTGCTATCAACTCCCTTTGAGGATCTTCATTATGGTTTTTTCCGGATCATCAAGGCCTATGGTTTCCTGCGTGCCCTTTTGCATGTCCCTGAACTCGGCCTTGTTTTCCGTTATTTCTCTTTCACCGAGGATAAGAGCGTAACGGGAAGAGAGCTTGTCCGCTCTTTTCATCTGGCTCTTGAGGCTCTTCCCTGAATAATCCATCTCTGTTTGAATTCCGCGCGTGCGCAAGCGGTTGCAAAGAGAGAAGGCCATTTCCTGCGCTCTATCTCCGAGGGCCGCAATGAACAATTGTGGTGATATCAAGAAATTCGCATCCACAAAAGGTGAAATTGATATCAGCCTTTCCAATCCGACGGCGAATCCGATTCCGGGCGCATCCGGGCCGCCCAGGTCCTTAATGAGGCCATCATAGCGACCTCCGCCAGCGACCGCGTTCTGCGCACCGAGATGCTCTGTCACCACTTCGAAGGTCGTTTTTGCGTAGTAGTCGAGACCGCGAACCATCTTTGGATTCACTTCAAAAGCTATCGCAAACGTGCGCAGGGCCTCTTTTACCTTTGTAAAATGATCCATACAGCCCGGGCATAGAAAGTCGAGGATTCGTGGGGCATGATTGATGACCTCAATGCAGTTTGCCGTCTTGCAATCGAAAACCCGCAAGGGGTTTATGGAAAGGCGCCTCCGACAGTCGCTGCAAAGCTGCTCTTCTTTTCCAGCCAAGAAGCTGCTCAGTGCCTTTCTAAATGCAGGACGGCATTCCCTGCATCCGAGGGAATTTATCATGAGATGCAGATCGGATATCTCTATGCGCATGAGAAACTGCATGAGCATGAGAATCACTTCGGCGTCTGTGCGGGGATCATCGAGTCCGAGAAGTTCGGCGTTGATCTGGTGAAACTGCCTAAATCTCCCGCTTTGCGGCCTTTCACGCCTGAACATCGGGCCGATGGTAAAAAGCCTCGCCACGGGATCCTGTGCATACATGACATGTTCAAGGTATGCACGCACGATGGAAGCCGTCGCCTCAGGACGCAGGGTCAGATATTCATCCCCGCGATCGAGAAATGTGTACATCTCTTTCTCGACTATATCCGTGGATTCACCAATGCTTCTTTTGAAAAGTTCTGTCTTCTCGAGGATGGGAACCCTTATTTCCCGGAAACCGAAATTAGCAAGGACTTCGCGCGCTATTTTCTCGATCTGTTGCCATTTTCCCGCTTCCGCGGGAAGGATATCCTTAAATCCTCTTACGGCGGTGATAATTTCCATAATTTCTGGCCGTTCACTCCTGCTCATCATGATGTTTATTCTTGCCGATGCAAGATGCATTTAACAGTATTCTTAATTATGCTAAAAGGAGTTGTTCGATAACACATAAAGCCTTGAAGTGCAATAATTAATTCGCTCTTGGCATGTGCGAAAAGGCGGCGGAGCTTATGTTAAGCGGGCGCTTACTTGATCTATAAGCCGTCTTCATAGACATTGTATGTCACATCAGTGCCGTCTATCGTTATGTTGATGGCGCCGTCTATGTAGGTTCTCAGTACCCTCGTTCCTCGCCGGAAGTATTTCCTAAGAACGTCCGGGTGGGGTCGTTATATACGTTTTCTCTGCCGCAGCTTATCACTGCAATTTCTGGTTGTACTCTCTTTAGAAATGCTACGGTGCTCGAAGTGAATCCCCCATGATGAGGGGCAAACATAACCTGGCTCCTGATATCCCTATGCGCATCGACAATGCGCATCTCCGATGGCTCAGAGATATCGGCAGGCAGAAGAACGCTCACATTTCCCATTTCTATCTTCATGACAATAGCATCGTTGTTTGTCTTATCGAACCGCCTGGGAAGGTCGTCTTTCAACTCAATCATGCCTCCCGGATTCAATATACTGATCTTAACATTATTGAGTCTAATGTCGCCCGCCCTTTCAGACACGAGCCTGTAGGTCCTCTTCTTCTCCTTTATGATCCTCATGAAGTCCTTATATGTTCCCGCTAAAGATACTGATTAAGGATGACGAGGATGGCAATCAGTTTTGCCGATTTCTTTATTGATGCCGCAAGGAGAAGCAGCAAGACGAGAAGGAGGGATATCAATAACGGGAGGTCGGCGATGCGCCAAAAATGACCAATGGCAATCACGGCGACAAATGCACAGAGAAGGGGAATTAATAGCTGCTCCATGGTATAGACCAAAGCGGCTCGTTAAAAGATTCATGAAAATCAAACCCTGGATACCCCGTGCGGAAGCACGGGGAGGAAAGGGTTTCCGTTCTTTAGGAATTGAGTATCATAAGCATGAAGAAAAGCTCCCAAGCAGTTAGATTTTGAGTTTTAATGCCCCGTGCGGAAGCACGGGGTTCTTTACTTCGGGGTTAAAAATGACTGAATATTTGCTAAACTGCTCTCGAGCAATGGGTCTAGGGACAGGGATATTAGTTAATAAACATTGTAATTTCGTTAGATTAATTTTTTGAAATGTTATAGCTTACCATGAACGACAGATACAGCAGACCTTGCATCTGTCCCGCATTTCTTACTTCAAAAAAAGCAGTCCGCAGGATGGATCGGACACAGGTGTTGTCATAAAATGAGTGAGCAATTATTGCAGGAAGAAGGTATAGAAACGAGACTTCGCTGGTTGATGCTGTCGAGGGTGGCAATCGTTACCTTCCTGTTAATGGTAACAACATTCATCAAGTTCCAAAAAACGGAAATATTTCCCGAGAAAGCGCTGACATCGCTTTACGCACTTTGCGCGATAACCTACTTCCTTTCCTTAATTTATGTTCTCCTTCTGAAGTTCGTCAAGAAGAATAGATTAAACATATATATCCAGGCCCTCACCGATGCAGCCTTAATAACATTCCTTGTGTACATAACGGGTGGAATTAGCAGTATATATTCTGTTTTCTATCCTTTGGTCATCATATATTCGGTCTTGTTCTTGGAAAGGCGGGGCGGACTCATCATCGCCTCAGCCTCGGGCATTCTATATGGTTTGCTGCTGGATTTGGAGTATTACGGTGTCATCCATCCCATAAACGCGCTGGCTGTTCATGACTATGATATGGGTGCCGGATATGTCTTTTCGCGAATATTTGTCCACCTGCTGTCTTTTTACATTATCGGCCTCCTTGCGAGCTTCGTAGTTGAGCAGGAAAGAAAGGTGCGGACGCTTCTTGCCGAAAAAGAGACTGCATTCGATCAACTTGATTTATTGCACAGGAGTATCATCGAGTCAGTTGAGACCGGTATCATGACGATCAACCGTCAGGGGAGAATAAAATCCTTTAACAGAGCCGCTGAGGAAATCTCCGGATTTGCTTTTGCCGACGTCGAAAATAGAAATATCGTCGAAGTATTTCCCGGATTCGCCGAAGTGCGTGAGAAGACCAAAGAAGATGATGACAAACGATCATCGAAAAACAGATATAATATAGAATTTATCCGTGAAAAGAACAATCGGCTTATATTGAGCTGCCTGGTTTCGACTCTCAAAGACAGCAAGGGAAAAAGGATAGGCGACATTGTAATTTTCCAGGACATCACTTCTCTGATAGAAATGGAAGAGGCCTTGGAAAAGAGTAAGAGACTGGCCATTATCGGTGAAATGGCGGCTGGTCTTGCACATGAGATGAGAAATCCCCTTGCCTCTCTGAGCGGATCGATCCAGATTTTGAAGAGGGATCTGCAATTATCCGAGGTAGATGAAAAGCTCATGCAGATCATTCTCAGGGGCAAGGATCAGCTGGATCACGTCATAAAGGATTTTCTATTGCTCGCAAGACCTGCGCCGGGTGAACGCGAGACGGTTTTCATGAAAGAAATCATCGAAGGCGTGATAGAATCTATTCAGTATCTGCCTGATTGGAACGATGATATTAAGGTTCGTCTTGAATTCTCGGATAATCTCGGTGTTTATGCCAACAGGACGGAAATAAGAGAAGTTATATGGAACCTTGTCATGAATGCCGTTCAATCTATGCCTGAAGGAGGCGAGCTCTCTGTAGAAACGCGAAAGATATATGACGGTGCACTCGGTGAATCCCTGGAGATACGGGTGAGTGACACGGGTTATGGCATTGATGATAAATATCTGGACAAGATATTTGAACCGTTTTTCACGACGAGGGAGAGAGGAACAGGCCTTGGTCTTGCAATAGTCAATAGAATCATCGAAGGATACACGGGAAGAATTTTGATTAGAAAGGGCGTCGGAAAAGGGACAATCTGTATGGTATCTTTGCCCTTGATTGGAGGAAGCAGTTAAATTCCGTGATCATCGGTTTTCTTCACAAGGAGAGAGTACGTGGCAAAAATTTTAGTAGTGGATGACGATGAGGGAATAAGGGAATTTCTCGAGATCATGCTCACCAGGGAAGGGTATGATGTGACAACCGCACCTGACGCAACAAAAGCGCTGAACCGTTGCAAAAAAGAGAAATTTGATCTTATCCTCACTGACTTGAAGATGCCTAAGGTAGACGGCATAGAATTTTTGAAAGCGGTCAAAGAGATTACCCAAGAGGCGATGGTAATATTAATTACCGCTTACGCATCTCCTGAGACGGCTGTCTCGGCCATGAAGGAAGGTGCCTATGACTATATCGAGAAGGGCTTCAACATCGAAGATATAAAGACCATTATCAGCAGTGCCCTCGATAAAAAAGGTGTAAAAAGAGAAGATGCTTTATTCATTAAAGAAGTGGAAGATGCGGTATCTTTCGGAAATATGATCGGCAAGAGCAAGGGAATGCTTAAGGTGTATTCACTCATTAAGAAGGTGGCGGAAACGCCCACCAATGTCCTGATTTTGGGGGAGAGCGGAACAGGCAAAGAGCTTGTAGCGAGGGCCATCCATGAAAATAGTCCGAGAAAGAATATGCCTTTTGAAGTGATTAATTGCGGCGGCGTTCCCGAAAGCCTCCTCGAGAGCGAATTGTTCGGCTACGTGAAAGGCGCATTTACAGGCGCCTACGGAGATAAATCAGGGCTCTTTGAGATCGCACGCGGCGGCACTATATTTCTCGACGAGATAGGTGACTTACCGCCGCTTCTTCAAGTAAAACTTCTCAGAGTCGTTCAGGAAAAGACATTTCGAAGGGTAGGGGGGGCGGAAGAGAAGAAGATCGATGTCAGAATCATCTCGGCGACGAACAAGAATCTCGAAGAAAAAGTTAGAGACGGTTCCTTCAGGGAAGATCTATATTTTCGCCTAAATGTCATACCTATAAACATTCCGCCCTTGAAAGAGAGGAGAGAGGATATACCGGTCTTAACAAGGCATTTCATCGAAAAATGTTCTAAGGAGTTCGGTAAAGAAGTCAGGACAATATCTTCGTATGCACTGGAGCTTCTGATGAAATATCCTTTTCCAGGAAACGTGAGGGAGCTTGAAAATATTATTGAACGAAGTGTTGCCCTCGAGACATCTAACATAATCCTCCCGGAGAACCTTCATCTGGCAGGCAGCCTCCAGGATGTGAGAGGGTTTGCTGATACTGATATACCCGATGACGGCTTGAACCTCAACGAAGAAGTGGCAAAGTACGAAAAGCATCTCATAGAAAAAGCTCTTAAGAAAGCGAAGGGCTCCAAGACCAAGGCTGCTGAGATTCTCCAAGTGAGTTTTGATTCACTGCGTTACAGGATAGAAAAGCTTGGGGCAGAATGAAATTAGTGAAGATTTTTTCTTGACACAGGTCTCAATTGGCTTTATAAGGCTGAGTATACTGTAGATAAGCACTCGGAATAAAGGATATGACGCACATGCAGGCAGAAAGTTTTTTTGTCTTTTTTGGTTTCTTTAGTGAGGTCTGCCTGCCGCGCTCATGACCTGAGATTTTCTTAAATGTAGCCGTGGGCAGACCAAATACTGCCGACGGCTTTTTTTTGCGAAAGGCCGTGAATTTTCCAGGCCTTTTTTATTTTGATGGAGGACACGTATGAAAACAGGATCTACCGTAAGTATCTGCTCAGCCATAATAGGTCTCGCTGTCTGTCTCTCTAATACAGCTCTTCACGCCAATACAATAAAGGTTGGTGCGGCAATAAACATGACCGGTCCTGCATCCTCGTGGGGACAGTTCCATGCAAGGGGACAGCAGGATTATTTCCGTTACGTGAACGAGGTGAAGGGGGGCGTCGGTGGAAACAGGATTGAAATGATCCTCGTCGATACGGAATACAAGGTTCCGGAGGCCGTTGCCGCCGCCAAGAGATTTGCCATCCAGGATCGCGTGGATATGATGGCCACGTGGGGAGCCGGAGAAGGCCTGGCAGTCAAACCGATCATTCAGCAATACAGGATCCCCACCATCAATTACTCGACAAGCTGGGAACTCCTTGAACCCCCGGTGAGTTATATGTATCTCCCCTTTGGGAGCTATCGGATGGACAGTTATGCCATACTGGAATATATACGCGCCATCCACAAAGGAAAGGAGGCGCCCAAGGTGGGTCTTCTTACATACAATAATGCCTATGGCCGCTCCATTCACGAGCCCTGTAGAGAATACGCAAAGAAGATCAATATGAATATTGTGGCCATCGAAGAATTTCCTCCCAAGACTGTGGATTTGACCACTGAGTTGCTCCGTTTGCAGAGAAAAGGTGCGGAATACATATTCATGCAAATGCTTCCTGCGGCCATTGTCACGGCCTTTAAGAGCGCGGACCGTATAAATTATAACCCCGTATTCCTCGGCACGTGGACGTCGACGGACCCGGATTTCTTCAAGCTCGGCAAAGGCCTTATAAGGGACAGGCTGCGTATCCAGTTTCCCGGAGGCGTTCCCTCTGACAAGAGTCGGGGCATTAAGGTAATGACTGAGTTGTGGAAGCGTTACAGGACGGTCGAAAAATTCGATGCATCGTACTGGGAAGGTATCGTTGTCGGCATGATCATGGAGAGGGCATTTATCCGCGCCAATCAAAAATATAAAGAGATCAATAGAGAAACGATCAATAAGGCAATGGAGTCTTTCAGGAACGAGGATTTCGGCGGCCTCGTCCCCAATGTTACGTATACGCAAACCGATCACGGGGCATCATTCAAGGCGAGAATCGTAAAGGTGGGCGAGGACGGCTCCTTCACCCCTTTGACAAATTTCTTTAATCCATTGAAGGAAAAGATCAAGTTATTGAAATAGCAACTTTGGATTTATGAAAGCATATCGAGGAAAACCTGCTATATTCGCATCAAGAAGTCCGGTTGAGAAGGCTGCAGAGCTTGAGGTAAGAAACCTTTCCTTAAGCTTCGGCGGCGTCAAGGCGCTCAATGACGTTGATATGTCCGTGCGTACGGGAGAGTTGGTGGCCGTTATCGGGCCGAATGGCGCCGGAAAGACGAGCCTGTTGAATTGCATGACCGGCTTTTACAGGCCGCAAGAGGGCCGCATCGTATTTAACGGGAAGGACATAACAAATCTTTCCCCTCATCATCTTGTCCGCATAGGAATTGGCAGGACCTTTCAAAACATCGAGCTCTTTCCGGGCATGACTGTTCTATCGAATATGCTTCTTGCGCGCCACAATCACTGTAAGTATGGAATTGCGGGCGCCAGTATTTTTTCACCATCCGTACGGAAGGAAGAGGTCCATCAACGACGTGTCATCGAAGAGCTGGTAGATTTCCTCGAGATCCAGGCCATCAGAAAGAAGAGGGTGGGGTCATTGCCCTACGGTTTGATGAAGAGAGTCGAACTCGGTCGGGCACTGGCCTTGGAACCCGCACTATTGATATTGGATGAACCATTCGCGGGAATGAACCTCGAAGAAAAGGAAGACATGGTGCGCTTCCTGACAGAGATGAACCGCGCATGGGGCCAAACGATGGTTCTCGTGGAACATGATATGTCCGTAGTCATGAGCATCTCCGAGCGGATTGTGGTCTTGAACTTCGGGGAGAAGCTTGCCGAGGGGGACCCGCATGAGATTCGTAAACATCCGGAAGTCATCAAGGCATATCTCGGCGATTCTGCGAGTGCATAGAAGAAGGTGTGTGCGGTGGTAAATAGAAAGCAGGCGGAAGATACAGAGTGGGCAACCGTAACCCCGTATACGCTGCCACGGATTCTGATGAGACAAGCGGAGCGGCTTGGCTCCAAAGCGACGGCTATTCGAGAAAAGGCGTACGGCATTTGGCAGACCTATAGCTGGCTCGATTACTACCGCTATATGAAACACACAGGCCTCGGCTTGAACAACATCGGGCTGAAAAGAGGGGAAAACATCGGCATAGTCACGAACAATATCCCGGAATGGCTCTTTTCTGAAATCGGTTGCCAGTCCGTCGGTGGGGTGTCGCTTAATCTATTTACCTCTTCCGTGCCCGAAGAATTATGTCATGCCCTCAGCCGCATTAAGGCGGCTTACGTTATCGCGGAAAACCAGGAACAGGTCGATAAGCTGATTGAGACGCGTGAACGACTGTCTCACGTTCGCCGAGTCATCTACATAGATCCCACGGGTATGAGAGCATACAGGGATAATCCATGGCTTGTGAGTTTTTCCGATCTATTGGAGATGGGCGAAAAGATTGACTGTGAAAATCCGGATCTATTCCTCAGGGAATTGCAGAAGGGCAGACGCGATAATGTAGCAATTATGATTCAGACGTCCGGCACCACGGGCATTTCCAAACTCGCCATGCTGTCGCATCGCAATATCATAGAAATGGCAAGGAATTGGATAGAATCCTTACCCATCACTTCCGGCGACAACTGGATCTCAATATCTCCGCCAGCCTGGATTGTTGACCAGATGTGCGGGGTCGGAGTGGCACTCCTGGGGGGCATGGCAGTAAATTTCCCGGAAATGCCGGAGACGATAGACGAAGACTTTCGCGAGATAGGCCCCTCGATCATCATCACATCGTCCCGATTCTGGGAAGATCTCGCTTCGCGCATTATGGTGAAAATGGACGATGCCGGATTTCTCAGGCGTAAGCTTTTCTCTATGTCGGTGGAAATCGGAAAGAAGGCTGTCGAGCTGCAATCGAAAGGAGAGGCGGTTCCCGGTCATCTAAATTTTCTTCTTCGTATCGCAGCATTGGGAATATACCGGCCGTTGCTTGATAGAGTCGGATGTGCAGGTTTCAAGAGCGCCTTCACGGGCGGTCATCCCATCAGTCCCGATGTGATCCATTTTTTCCGTGCAATCGGCTTGAATCTCAAGCAGTGTTACGGCCTGACCGAGGCAGGGGGGATATTCCAGGTCCAGCCCGATTGCGAAATCAAGCTCGAGTCTGTGGGGAAACCCTTGCCGAGAACCCTGGTTAAGATTGCAGATGATCAGGAGGTGCTTGTACAGAGCGATTCAAACTTTGTCGGCTACCATAACGATTTTAAAGCTACGGAAGAGGCCTTTAGCAGCGGCTGGCTCAGAACCGGCGACGCCGGTTACATAGACAAAGAGGGTCATCTTGTGATCATCGGCCGTAAAGGAGACATTATAAAGAATAAGGAAGGGGCGGCGTTTTCACCGGACTTCATAGAGACGCGTCTCAAGTTCAGTCCGTATATCAAGGAAGCGGTGATGTTCGGCGAGGGGCGCCCTTACATCACTGCACTCATCAATATAGACATGGGTAATGTCGGGAATTGGGCTGAGGAGCGCATGATTCCATACACAACATATATAGACCTCTCGCAACAGACAGCGGTTGAGGAACTGATACTTAACGAGGTGAGAAAGGTGAATAGCAACCTGCCGGACCTCATGAAGGTTCGCAAGTTCATATTGCTCTATAAGCTCCTCGACGCCGATGATGAAGAGCTGACGAGAACGGGAAAAGTTCGAAGGAGATTCATTTATGGCCTGTATCTCCAGCTTATTGAGGCCATGTATGCGGGCAGGGATGAGGTTGATGTCAAAACAAAAATCCAGTATCGGGACGGTCAGGTTGGTGAAATTGAAACGCGGGTCAGAGTTATTAATCTCAACTGAGGGATAGTGTATGAATTTTTTTCTTCAACTCTTCATAAACGGCATAAGTATAGGATTCCTATATGGCCTGTCTGCCATGGGTTTTGTTATGATATTCAAATCCTCAAGCGTCCTCAATTTTGCCCACGGCGAATTGCTTGCTTTCGGAGCTTTCTTCTTTCTCGCCATGGTAACATGGGTGAAATTGCCGGTAGTTGTCGCTTTCCTGGTAACCCTTGCCGCATGCTTTATCCTCGGATTCATCATAGAGCGCTTCTTCCTGCGTCCCCTTATCGGCGAACCCCTGATCTACGTAATAATGCTGACAGTGGGACTGGCGTCGATGTTTAAAGGCCTCATGCTTCTCTTTTGGGGAGGCAATCTGCAGACCTATCCCGATTTTCTGCCCGAATTCCTCGGTATAGAGTGGCACGTGATTAACATACCGCCTGTCTATACGGCTGCCCTCATAATCGGGATAATGTTTCTCATTCTCTTCGGATTATTTTTTAAGTACTCATCGCAGGGAATATTCATGAGGTCCGTCGCCGACAATCAAAAGGCGGCCCTTTCGCTGGGTGTACATGTGCAAAGGGTGTTTGCTTTATCCTGGGCCATTGCCGCGCTTGTGGCCGGTATGAGCGGCATAGTTCTGGGCATCATAAACGGCATTAACGTCCATGACCTCAGCGCCATCGGCCTGAAAGTGTTCCCCGTCGTCATTCTCGGCGGATTGGACAGCATCGGCGGGGCTATCATCGGGGGTATTATCATTGGACTTCTGGAAACCTTCACCGGCGGCTACATTTCACCATCGCTAAGCGACGTTGTGCCGTACGTGATCCTCGTGGTCATACTTATGGTGAAGCCGTATGGCCTTTTCGGTCTCGCAGAAATTGAAAGGGTGTGAGGCGGCAATGAAAAAAATGAACTTCCACACTTGCGGCAATTATAAAGAGCGATATGAACAGGAAATTACCATCTTTGAAACAGACTTTGGCAGGCTGTGGACGGGGATAGGCATGTTCTTCCTCTTTGTTGTTTTGCCCTATATTGTCAGTCCGTACTTTCTCCATGTTCTGAACATGGTGGGGATAGCGTCCATCGCGGCGATAGGGCTGAATATCCTCATCGGATATGCGGGACAGATATCTCTCGGCCACGGGGCTTTCATAGGAGTCGGGGCTTACGCCGCCGCGATACTGGCCACGTCGGTAAACATGCCCTTTCTCATTACCCTGCCCGTGGCGGGCTTGGTCTCGGCTATGGTAGGCATGATATTCGGCATTCCTTCGGGTCGCCTCAAGGGCCTCTATCTCACAATTGCAACGCTCGCAGGCCAAATCATCATCGAATATGCCTTAGTCCACTGGGAAACCCTTACGAAGGGCACTATGGGGATAACCCTGCCGCGGCCGAATATTTTCGGAGTCGAATTGGAGAGTGATCGTAGTTTCTTTTTTCTGATATTCTGCTGCCTCATGGTCATGATATGGTTCGCAGTCAATCTCATACGGACGAAGTATGGCAGGGCCTTCATCGCTATTCGCGATAACGACAGGGCCGCAGAAGGCATGGGTATTCCTCTCTTCAGATATAAGCTCCTTTCTTTTGGAATCAGTTCTTTTTATGCCGGTTTTGCCGGCGCCATATGGGCTTATTATATGGTCAGTATCACGTCTGAACCGTTCACCCTGGGCCTTTCCGTTGAATACATAGCTATGGTAATCATTGGAGGCTTGGGAAGTATCTCAGGCTCCATATACGGCGCAGTCTTTATAACATTTTTAAATGAACTGTTGCGGTGGCTCACGGGCGTTATGATGAACATAGGAGTGCTCACGGAATCCGGTTTGAATATCGCTCCTCTAAGAGAATTCTTTTTTGGCACATCCATAGTTCTCTTTATTCTCTTCGAACCGCGAGGCCTTGCTGAGGTGTGGCGCATCATTCGTTCCAACTTTAAACTATGGCCTTTCGCCTATTGAGGCATTCTCAAATGACTGACAGTACTATTCTTGAGATCAATAATATATCCGTTGTTTATTCGGACGTAATCCAGGTACTCAAGGGCGTGTCTCTCGTCGTTAAGAGAAAATCCATCACGTCGCTTATCGGGAGCAACGGCGCAGGCAAGACGACGACGCTGAAAGCCATCTCGGGATTGCTCAAGCCTGAGAACGGCAAGGTGACGGATGGAACAATAACGTACGATGGACAACCTATCCAGAATCACGCTCCGGAGGTGATCACGCGTAAAGGAATAATTCAGGTTCTCGAAGGACGCCAGCCCTTCAAATATCTGACTGTGGAGGAAAATCTTATTGTCGGGACAGCTATCCGCTGGCGGAAGCCATATAAGAAGGATCTGGAAATGGTTTATAACTATTTTCCCGGCATAGTGAAACGGAGAAAGATGCTCGCAGGGTACTGCAGCGGAGGAGAGCTCCAGATGATAGTCATGGGAAGGGCGTTGATGGCCCATCCCGCCCTCTTGCTCCTGGATGAACCGTCACTCGGGCTTGCTCCCATGATCGTCAAAGAGATATTCGAGATTATCAAAAAGATAAACGCAGAACAGGGGACGAGCATTGTCCTCGTGGAGCAGAACGCCAATATGGCCCTGCAAATTTCGGATTACGGGTATGTAATGGAAAACGGCAAGATAGTGATGGAAGATGCTGCAAAGAATCTTGTCGAGAATCCCGATATAAAAGAATTTTACCTGGGCATGGGTGCCGAAGGGACTCTGAAATCATATAACGACGTTAAGTCATATCGCCGTCGGAAAAGATGGCTATAGGTTGATAGGAACTTCCTTTTAATGGAGGGATCAATATGAAGGGATGTATGCCTTCTTAATGATTGGCGGGCACTGACATATCTTTCATCTTGAGCTGTATATCATAAACACCGTTCCAGCTATTGATATGAGGCGTGAAGGCGATATCGATCGCAGGCCCGGAAAGAAAATTGATAAAATGACCCTTGTTGAACCAGATGGAATTGTATGACATGCCGTCACCAGTGAGACGCATGCATAAGTGGTTATTGCCTACCACCGACTGCGAGGTGACATTGATATTTCTCACACACAGGACCGGTTCAGGGTTACCGCTGCCGAAGGGAGCAAGTCTCCCGATCTGCGATATGAGCTCGTGGGTTATTTCACTGAGACTGCAGATGGCATCAATGTTGGTTTGAGAAACAAAATCAGAAACGTCAATCTCCTTGCCGATGACCTCTTCGAGCATGCCGGAGAATTCTTTGATGTCTTCTTCCCTTATAGATATCCCCGCCGCGTACCTGTGTCCTCCATAAGACAACAATAAAGAATCACATTCTTTCAAGCCCTCATATATGTTAAAATCGGCCACACTTCTTCCGGAACCCTTGCCGATGCCGTCTTTGAGACTTATCAAGATAGTGGGTCTGTAATACCGGTCCACAAGTTTTGAAGCCACTATGCCAATGACTCCCGGATGCCACTTCTCTGACGCAAACACAAGCGATCTGACTTTTTCCGGATCTATCGTACGCTCAATTTCGTCAAGTATTTCGTTTAGTATATTCTTTTCCATGGCCTGCCGCTTCCGGTTGTAGATCTCAAGATCCTGAGCGATTAACCTCGCCTCCTCGATGTTTTCGGTCAAGAGAAGCCGGACAGCGTCATTTGCAGATGCAACGCGGCCCGCGGCATTAATCCTCGGAATCAGGCAGAAGGAAGCCTTGCCGGAGTCTATGACCTGATTTTCTACGCCGCAAATTTCTTTTAAGGCCCGCAACCCCACCCTCTTGCAGTCCGTGATCAAGTCGAGACCGATTTTTGCAAATATCCTGTTCTCGTCCACAAGGGGACAGATATCGCCGATGGTTCCCAGGGCCACAAGGTCGAGGTATTCCCGCAGATTCGGACATTTCTTGTTTTCCCAAAAGCCGTCTTTCCGTAGTCCTCCTCTGAGAGCAATGAGAAAATTAAAAACTATGCCGACAGCAGCAAGACCCTTGAAGGGGAAATTGCAGTCCTTACGATTCTGATTGATTATTGCCACGGCGTGGGGGAGATTCTGGGGAACTTCATGGTGATCCAATACAATAGTGTCTATACCACAGGAGCGTGCATAGGATATCTGCTCATGATCCGACATGCCGCAATCGACGGTAATAAGCAGCGTGGCTCCGTCCGCTGTCATCCTGTCAATTGCAGGTCGGTTTAAACCGTATCCTTCCTTAATACGATCAGGGATGTAATATGTAACCGTATGATTGATATCAAGGAGGAATTTAACGAGCACAGCCACTGACGTTACGCCGTCGGCATCGTAGTCGCCGTAAACAACCACCTTCTCGCGATCGTTGATCGCCCGGATCAACCGCTGAACGCCCCTTTGCATGTCCTTCATTAAGAGAGGATTATGCAGATTATTCAAGGAAGGATAGAGGTATCTGTTGGCGTCGTCGGGCGTCAGTATCCGGCGGCTCGTTAATATTCGAGAGACGATGCGGTGAATCCGCAATTCCTTGGCCAGCATATCCTGTATGTCCCTATCGCCTTCCGATAGCCGCCACTGTGTAGTAGGTAAAGTTGCTGCCTTCATAACGATTGCAGTCGCACATCCATTCTGTTACATGTATTAAAATAATTTTTTAGATCATATCAATATAGGTCACTATGTCAAGGAAAGAATAATCCCTGACAAGATCACGGCGTCGAAGCAATCGTATTCAGCCCCAAACCTGACGACGCTAATTAACTTGAGACCTTTTAGGGAAGGATTTCGAAGCACGCCGTGTGCAAGGCGGCGTGGATTCTGGACAAAAAACGTTTGTTGTCGAAAGTCAAAAGAGAGATTGACAGATACGTCAGAGAAAGGCTCCCGTAAAAGATTAAATAGGTTTTCTGTACCCGATATTTTCGGCGACGAGAGCCGTCAAGTTTAACACATCCGCTACAGGGCTTTTTTCACGAAACCGGAACGAATACATCTCGCACAAACTTTTGTACGCTTTATTGCACCCGTTTTCTTGTCCACACAGCGGAGTTTCTGAAGGTTCGGATACCACGTCCTTTTCGTCTTATTATTGGCATGGCTTACGTTGTGACCGACAACGGGCTTTTTCCCACATACCTCACAAATTCTCGACATATTTGATCTCCTATATAGAAATGTGGCCGTTTACTAAAACATCGCGGCTTGATTTGCAAGGGTTTTTTCTGTGTATCAAATTCAGGGAGGGGACAAAGAACACCGCTCAAGGGAAATAGGCGGGCAAATATATGAGATTTTTGCAGAACACTTAGCGCAAACAACAACTGTCCTTATACCGAACCTTGCAGCGGCTTCAGGCGTATACACAGCCCGGTGAACTCGGCTAGGTTTCGAGGGCAACCAGTCCTTCACGAATAGCGTATTTAGTCAGCTCGGCGATGGTGTGAATATTGAGTTTCTCCATGATATTACGCCTATGCGTCTCGACAGTCTTGATGCTCAAATTCAAATGTGCAGCAATCTCTTTGGCTGAGAGGCCCTCAGCAAGCAATTGCAGAATCTCTCTCTCCCGTGAAGTAAGTACCGTTCGTGTTATCAAGGAAGAATTAGGCGCTTTGTTCAGATACGCTTTCACAACAACATCCGCAATCCTCGGACTCAGATAAGTGTTTCCTGAGCTGACCTGCCGAATTGCGCCGGCAAGCTCGCCAAAAGCACAATCCTTCAAGAGGTAGCCAGATGCACCGGCTTCCAGCATGCCGATAACGAAACGGCGGTCCGAATGCATCGACAAGGCAATCACTTTTGTGTTTGATGCGGAGGCTACGATCTTTCTTGTGGCCTCTATGCCATTCATGTCAGGCATGGTGACGTCCATGATAACCACGTTGGGCGCCAGCTTCTCCGCAATCTTGACTGTTTTTCTGCCGTTTTCCGCTTCAGCAATAACCTCCATCCCGTCTTCCTTTTCGATCAAAGTGCGCAGGCCGTCTCGAAAAATTTTGTGATCATCGGCAAGAAGAACCCTAATGCTCATGTCTTATTCCCCCTTTTCTATTTTTCCTTCTTCGCGGCGCCACGAGTGAAATGCGGGTACCGATTCCCTTTTTCGTCTCAATTTCAAAAAGACCTCCGAGATATTTAAGCCTTTCGTGAATGCTGAGCAGGCCAAAACCTCCGGAACGTTTGGCCACCTGTCCGATCCCTGAGACATCAAAGCCGATCCCGTCATCTGTGACGGTTATCCGGATCCTATTACCGAGATTCTGAATCATCACATGAGCTTGTTTTGCTCCGGCATGTTTGACAATATTCGTGAGCAGTTCCTTCGTCGCTCTGAACAGCAAGAGCTGTATTTCTTCTTCCACTTTCTGGATTTTAAAATCATTCATGAGGAGTATCTGGAGATTGTGTTGGGCCTGGATTTGTTCGCAAAGCCACTGGATGGCAGCGGTCAGACCCAATTCATAGAGGACCGGTGGGCTCAGGTCTGTCATAAGAGATCTGGTTTGCTGAATGGACTCATCGATCATATCCCCGATCTCCGTCAGCGGTTTTCTTAGTGCGTCCGTCGATGTCTGACCCATGACAGAGTCAACTTTAATCTTTGTAAGGGCCAGCGTTTGCCCGATATTGTCATGGAGATCGACAGCGATGCGCCTCCGTTCGCGCTCCTCCGTCATCACGAGTTCAGTGGTCAGCGATCTCAACATTTCATTGCTGGCCAAGATCTTTTTTTCAGCTTCCACGCGCTCCGTGATATCGCGCGCGACAGCTAACACACCCTGTATATCTCCCGACTCACTACGGTACAATGATGCGTTGTAAAGTACTTCCGTCACTCGTCCGGAAACATGCCGGACCGCTAATCTGTAATCGCGGACAACGCCCTTTGAGAAGACCTCGTGATAAACTTCTTGAGCCTTTTCGGGCTCGGTAAAATAATCCGCAAAGTCGCTGCCGATAAGATCGAAGCGCGGTACACCAGTCGTAGCCTCAGCCGCACTGTTTACATCCATGATCTTCCCATCAGCGTTAATAGTAATCAGTGGATCAATGCCCGCCTCGATCAGACTTCGGGCATAGAGCGATGCTTCACGTCTCTCGCGTTCGGCTTTCTTGAGCTTCGAAATGTCAAGAAGAGACATAACGGTTCTCTTTGTAGAAGGTATAATCGCCACATTCGCCAGGACATAGAGGATATCACCGCTACTGTCAGCAATCCGGAATTCACAGCCGTCAGAGGGCGTCCGGGAATGCTTGCCCACCGCGCGCGAGAGGAGCTTCAACTTCGGAAGATCATCCTCAAGCACGAATTCCGTCCACTTCTTCTTCCCCTCGATCTCCGACCGGGAAAAACCCGTCAACCTCTCAAACTGCCTGTTCGCCAAAACTATAGTCGCATCTTCATCAACGATCACCGTCGCCGTCCCCGTGTTCTCAAATATCGTCCGGTACCTGACCTCCGATTCCTTCAGCGCATGCTCCGCACGCTCTCGCTCGCGCCGTTCCTCAACCTCATGCAACGCGCGCGATACCGCCGGCTCCAAACGCGATAACCTGTTCTTCAGAACATAGTCCGTAGCACCCTTCTTGAGAAGGTCAATCGCCATCTCCTCGCCCAGCGCTCCCGAAACAAAAACAAAAGGCACATCTGGACATCTCTCCCTCGCGATCTTCAAGGCCGCAAGACCGTCAAATGAGGGCAGAGAATAATCGGAAAGAATAATGTCCGGGTAAAAATCAGCAATCGCATTGACAAAGGACGCCTTCGTGACGACACGCTTCGAAACAAACGTCATGCCTGCATCCGCGAGCTCCTCTATCATCAACTCCGCATCCGTAGGGACATCTTCAAGGATTAATACTCGTAATTTCTTGCTCATGGGCGGTCCCAAGGCATTATCGTCATATTAAAACCTCGTCTCTGGGAGTCGGACGTCGTTTTCTTCCGTGCCAGTTTAATTACTTACACTTAGGCGCTTTCCTTCTGACATCATTGATAATGGAAAACAATGGGGATTATTAAGTAGATAAATGGTAGGTAAAAACTACCAGCAGGCAGGGTATTTAAGGATTTTCAATGATAGCATGCGACGTGAATGGCAAAAAATCAGGACATTCCGCGCATGTCTCCTCTCAGATCAAGGCAGCGTAAATCATCTTGTCTTCGAACTCTGCAAGAAATTAAAATTTCGCTCTTGCGCCTTACGCCTTCATAGATGGCGGCTGCCCTGTTGTTTCGAGTACTCGCATCCAAATATTGCCCTCCGGATTGACCTTTGATCCCGAGGTAACTACCTGAAGGGGAAGGTGAACATATTCGTCCTTTATCAGACCTACGAGCATGTTTGTTTTTCCTGCCATACCTGCATGCACAGCATATTGACCGAGGGCGCCGCAATAAATGCTGTCGCTCGCATTGGCCGGCACGCTGCGAATCATGTAACTGGGGTCTATATATTTGAGGTTAATTTCCAAGCCTATTTTCTTCAAGTGCTTTTCTATCTCCGTTTTGAGGAACGTGCCGATGTCAAGCAGCCTTATATTCCCCGAAGCATCTTTCTCAATAGTTTCGTTGTCCTGACGAATGAGATCCTGTCCGGCTCCTTCTGCCACAAGGATCACGCAATGTCCGCTTCTCTTGAGACGATACTCAAGAGCCTTAAGAAAACCGTTCTCTCCCTGCAGGTCGAAGTGAACCTCGGGAATGAGCACGAAATTGACATCACCCTGAGCCAGAGCCGCACCGCAAGCTATATGGCCAGACTGACGCCCCATAATCTTGACGAGGCCGATCCCCATTGGTGCACCCTTCGCCTCTGCATGGGCGCACTCGATAGCTTTAACCGCCTCGGAAATCGCCGTATCAAATCCGAATGTTTTCTGAATAAGGTTAAGGTCGTTGTCGATAGTCTTCGGTATGCCTATTACACTTATGTTGAGGTTTCTCCTCCTTATCTCTTCTGTAATGGAGCCGGCGCCCCTCATAGTGCCATCCCCTCCTATGCAGAAAAGTATATCGACGTTCATGCGCTTTAGAGTATTTACCATCTCAGCCGAATCCTGCATGCCGCGCGATGAAGATAGTATGCTTCCCCCGGACGTATGGATGTCTTTGACGATGTCCGGCGTCAGTTCTAATACCTGATGGCCGTATTTCGGTATTAAGCCCTGGAACCCGTATTTGATGCCTACGACGTTTTTCACTCCGTAACGGTGAAACAATTCCATGAAAATTGCCCTGATGACGTCATTGATGCCGGGGCAGAGGCCGCCGCAGGTGACAATGGCCGCCTTCGTCTGCGCGGGGTCAAAAAAAATCTTTTCCCGGGGACCTGCCACTTCAAGTGAGAGGGGAACGCCATCCGCAGTAGTCACATCTTTATAATGCTCAAGATAGATATTATGAAGAATGCGCTTGCTATCGGCAGTATAATAACTGACATTTACCGGCGACGGTATGGCCCTCTCCCCGAGATCCTGGATCGTAAAATCCTTAAATCTATCATCCATCCCTGTCTCTCTCCTTTGATATGACTAAATTGGCGGCATTTATGCCGGATATTATCTCTCCCTGGAAACCTAGACCCGCCAGTAACATTTCCCCCGTCATAAACACGTTACGATGGGGTGTTTTATTGGATATGCTTGACATTCCAAAGAATGAATCCGATTGCATCGCGTATTTATGGTTTACTAACTCCTGACACTTTCTTGAGAGCTCAATAGACATACCGATATTGAGGAAATCGAGATTTTCCCTGAGGAAAGGAAGAAACTTTTCGAGGGCGCAAAAGACAACTTGAGAAACTTCCTTAAGTTCGTCATTTGTTAATACGAGGGGACTCTCTCTCAAGAAAATAGTTGCACTTAGAGCCCTCTTGCCGGCTGGAGCTCGGTCTTTGCAATCTCTCGCGCTTATCTCCACAAAAACAAGGTTGTCATCCATGACGGGTCTATTCTCATCGATGACGATAGCAATATAAATTGCCGTTTTTGCGGGGATGCATCTATCGAGTATGCCCATGTGCAGGGTAAACGGATAGTATGCCGATCTTACCGATTTAAGTCTCCGCTCCATGCGCTTGAATTTCCTGTCATTGAGAAGAAGCAATTTGAGCTTCTCCCACTTTGTACTCATGATAAGATTTCGTCCGCTAATTTGAGATAACGTATCAGGTATGGAAACATCGACATCAATTTCTCTATTAATGTTAATCCTCATGACAGAACAGTTCTTTATGAGATGACCCCCGGAAGTCTCAAATGCAGATTCCAGTAATCCCCGGAGTGTCTCATTCCCGGCCACATGATTATACAGTCCCTTCAGTGGCAATGACAGCGCATACGCGGACGAGATAGAAACGGGGCTCTTGGCGCTGTTGCTGCAGTTTGAAAGAACAGCGCTCTTTGCCTCGAATACCCGGGCCAAGGAAGGATTTTTTGAAATCGTTTTAGATCTTTTTGTAAGCGATAATCTTTCTTTCAGAATTACAGGGATGCCCTTCAGGACAGAAATGAACTCATCAAGGGTAGTTGGGAATACATACGGTTTTTCTGTCATCCGCTGTTCGATAAGATTACTAATCTTCAGAACGGACGTGTACAGCCTGCGAATCTCACTTCTCTCGCCGAAAAATTCTCTTTCCATATCATTGAGGAGTTCTTCCATGCCATTGAAGCAATCTATCCTGTGATCGGAAAGGATGATTTGAATACCGGGATTCAATAACTGCAGGCCTGAACATTCTGTGACCGGAATGCCAAGACTTGCAAGAAGGCGTGAACATGTCTCCCCCGGGCCAAAGCCGGTCAGGGGCATGGGATCGATATTGAAAGTGTATCCATAATCCGAGTAAACATGTCTCGCATCACCTTCACATAAGAGCACCGTCTTCCTGCCATGATGTGAAATTATCGCAGCCGCGACTAAGGAGCTTAAATCATTACCGATGACAACAGTATCATACATATTCTAAGAAAAAGATGTTGAAATGCCAGCAATGCCTGACATCTATGCCTCTTGCTCCTAATCTATTTCTCAAGATAAATACAGGCCATAAGAACTGGAAAGTCAAAAGGCGGTCACGGGAGGATTATGAAGAGGTGTTTCCGGGATCCGTTCACTGCCTTTTATTCTGACCTTTCTTCCGATTACTTCGATTCTGCCTTCAGCATAAAACTGAATGGCTTGAGGATATATCCTGTGTTCTTCCTTCAATATTCTGGCAGCGAGAGTATCTTCCGTGTCATCATCATAGGCCGGAACTATCGCTTGAATAATGATAGGGCCGGAGTCTACTCCCTCATCGGTAAAATGAACCGTACAACCTGAAAATCTTACGCCATAGTCGGCAGCTCTCTTCTGAGCATGAATACCCGGAAAGGCGGGAAGGATCGCGGGGTGTATATTCATTATTCTC
The DNA here is from genome assembly GCA_963729715.1 of uncultured delta proteobacterium. Lineage (GTDB taxonomy): Bacteria > Desulfobacterota > Syntrophia > Syntrophales > UBA2185 > Fen-1135. The sequence continues at coordinate 273,465 of CAVSPA010000004.1, read as the reverse complement.
ATGGGAAACGCATTCAGGAAAAGAGGCGTCAAGAGTCTCATGAATCCGGCCATCACTACCAGATCGACGCAAAACGAATTAAGGACATCGATCATCTTCCGGTCAAAATCTTCCCGGCTTTTAAAATCGGAATGCTTGATAATCGCGCATGGAATATTATGTCTCTTAGCCCGCACCAGAGCATAAGCATGAGCGTTATTGCTGATAATGACCTTAATCTCCCCGTCAAGGAGACCCTTCTCTATATTATCTATGATCGCCTGAAGATTGGATCCGCTCCCTGAGACGAGCACTCCCAATTTGATTTTTTGTTTCATGCCGTTAGATAAACGATACGGGTGGTTTGTCTTCGTCTTTCCGATCTACGAAACCGATGGCGTACGCCCGCATTTCCAAAGTCTCGAGTCGCTCCATTACTTCGGACGCTTCTTCTTGAGCCGTAACAATCATCATGCCTATACCCATGTTAAACACACGGTACATTTCTGCATCATCAATGTTTCCCATCTTCTTGATAATCTCAAAAACCGGTGGTATATCCCAGCTGCCTCTGAGAATAACGGCGCGACAGGCCTTAGGCAAGATGCGTGGTATATTGTCTACGAATCCACCGCCGGTTATATGGACTATACCTCTGATGCTGAAGTACTTGATCAGATTCAAGAGGGCTTTCACATAAATCTTTGTCGGACGTAGAAGCTCTGTCCCTATAGAGTGGGGCAGTCCGTCGAGCTTATCTTCAATATTGACTCTGCCATTTTCAAACAGCACCTTTCTCGCAAGGGAAAAGCCGTTGCTATGGATGCCGTTGGATGCAATGCCGATGATCCTGTCCCCTACGCGGATCCCCGAGCCGTCAATTATTTTTTCGGCCTCCACTATGCCGACGCAGAATCCGGCGAGATCATAATCGTCATCACTATAAAATGCAGGCATCTCAGCTGTCTCTCCCCCGATGAGGGCACAACCAGCCTCCTGGCAGCCTTTAACAATGCCTTCGATGATCTTAATATCTCTTTCCACATTGATCATGCCCGTAGAGATGTAGTCCAGAAAAAAAAGTGGCTCCGCTCCCTGGACTACGACATCGTTCACGGACATCGCCACAAGATCGATGCCCACAGTGTCGTGCTTTTCCATCATCTGGGCAATTTTTAGTTTTGTCCCCACGCCGTCCGTGGACGATACCAGAACAGGATTATCATATTTCCCGGCCTCCAGGCGAAATAGCCCGCCAAAACCGCCGATGGAACTCATTACTTCCTTGCGAAAAGTTGCTTTCGTAATGGTCCTGATCCTGTCGACAAAGATATTGGCCTTGTCTATATCAACACCTGCATCCTTATATGACATTTTATCGTGCATACTATTTACGGTGACCCTCCGGGATGGGGATGACTTGTATCGTAATTGCTTTCTCGTGTCAATTCTTTACTTGCGAAAAGATTGAATATCTGTTAACTGAGTTCAGTCTTTGTATTTGAAATCATTATATTAATGTTCACTTTTAAGACTTGATATCCAATGGAATCACTAACTGCAATACTCGAGAAGATAGAAGCTCCCTTATTATTCTCATCGAGAGAGTCATACAGATATCTGCACCTTATAAAGGATTTTGAAACAACGATGAGATGTTTCGTAGAACAGCTGAAGAGCGTCTTGTTTACAAATGTAGGTGCGGAGGAAGCAGATACGACATATAAAGATATGATTTCCGTCTTTGAAGAAGCAATCGACGGCTTTGACGGATTGCCGCTCGAAGATAAAAAGGAACGCATAGAAAAGGCAATGCTCGTTGTAAAAAAGTTCAGAGGGATCGCGGCAGAATCGTCGCGCGGAATTTCTTCCCTGCAGGAAGAGATGGAGCAAAATGATCTGAAGAACAGCGAGACAAGTTTAGAGAAGTTGTCCATTCCTCTGAGGTTTGTAAAGGGCGTGGGGCCCAAGATGGCGCCGCTTCTTGAGAAAAAAGGTCTCAAAACAGTAGCCGATTTACTTTATTTTGTGCCGCGTAGATACGAAGACAGGCGTACAGTCACGGATATTAAATCGGTCATGGTGGGAAGCAGGGTGACAGTCATCGGTCATGTTGTGAGCGTTCTATACAGATCGTACAGAAATAGAAAGGCATATGAAGTGGCCATAGAAGATGGCAGCGGGATCATTACGGCAAAATGGTTTCGAGGCAATCCAGCTTACTTGAGAAAAATTTTCAAGAAAGGCATGCGAGTCATAATGACCGGTGAAGTGAGCAGTTACCTTACCAGCAAGGACATGGTACACCCGGACTTCGAGGTTCTTGACGATGACGAAAGCGGGGAGGATTTTATTAACTTCAAGAGAATCGTACCGGTTTATTCAGAGACAGAGGGTCTTCACCAAAAATATATAAGAAGGATAATGGCACATGCCGTCGATAAATATTCAGAATATCTCTTAAGCCCCATACCTCACGAAATTTGTGAGAGACGCCATCTCCTGGATATTAAGAATGCCGTGCGCAGCATCCATTTTCCCGCGACTGACGAGCGAATCGAAGCATACAATGACATGCGCTCGGATGCCCACCGGAGGCTTATTTACGACGAATTCTTTTTTCTCCAGTTAGGCATGGCCTTAAAAAGGAAAGCCAATACCTTGGTAGGTGGCATAGCATTCAAGACACACGGACACACCCTTCATAAATTTTACACGATTCTTCCCTTCACATTGACCGATGCCCAAAAGAGGGTCATTGCAGAGATCGAATGTGATATGGCGAAACCCTCAAGCATGAACAGACTTCTCCAGGGCGATGTAGGGTGCGGTAAGACAGTTGTTTCCATGGCGGCGATGATCACTGCTTGTGAGAACGGCTATCAGGCGGCTATAATGGTGCCGACTGAAATTCTTGCTGAGCAGCACTATAACCGCATCAAAGACTGGTCTTCCGAGCTTGATTTGAAGGTTGTTTTGCTGACGAGCGCCATGAAGAATGTGGAAAGAGAAAAAATTTTCGACGGGGTAAGGAAAGGATATACTAACATTATATGCGGAACTCATGCGTTGATCCAGAGGGATGTGACTTTCAGCAAACTGGGTTTGGTTGTTATCGATGAACAGCATCGGTTCGGAGTTGTGCAGAGGGCATTGTTAAGACAGAAAGGCATAAATCCCGATGTTCTGGTTATGACCGCCACTCCCATTCCGAGGACACTTGCCATGACCGTATATGGAGATTTGGATATTTCGATCATCGATGAATGCCCCCCCGGCAGAAAAAAGATTCGGACAAAGGTTTTCTTTGAAGAGGAACGCAACAGGGTATACGAGATAATGAGGATGGAACTCAGGAAGGGAAACCAGATATTTGTTGTTTATCCGCTGGTTGAAGAATCTGAAAACCTGGACCTCAGAGATGCGACTAAAATGGCCGATCATCTGCAAAAGGAAATATTCCCTGACCATCGGGTGGGGCTTATCCACGGCCGCATGAAAGGAAAGGACAAGGATGAAACGATGGCGGGTTTCCTAAACAGAGATATAAACGTCCTCGTTTCCACAACAGTGATCGAAGTGGGGATTGACATACCACATGCCTCCCTAATAGTGATAGAACATGCGGAGAGGTTCGGACTTTCCCAATTGCATCAACTGAGGGGGAGAGTGGGCAGGAGCGATATTCCCTCATTCTGCGTATTAATCTCGCACCGCAGAGGGTCAGATGATTCAATAAGAAGGCTGCGGGTCATGGAAGAGACAAATGACGGGTTTAAAATCGCTGAAGAAGATTTAGCCATTAGAGGTCCTGGCGAATTCATGGGAACCAGACAGTCGGGAGTTCCCGATTTCCGTATTGCGCATATCCTAAGAGACGCACACATTCTCGTTGAGGCAAGAGCAGATGCTTTCACATTTGCGGAGAACATTTCGGATCTGGATAACGGTAAGTATGAATTGCTGAAAAAAGCCCTCCTTCACAGATGGGGAGGCAGGTTTGAACTCGCAAAAACCGGTTAGCGAAGAACTTAATTTGTTTTGACAAGCATGTGTTAACTGTTATAGAAATAAGAGCATTTGGTTCCGGGGAATAAAATTGTCCATTCGGTTGGGTTCGGATATACAAGAAATCTGGAGCTTGATACGGACACGGAGTTATGAAAACAATAACTATCGGATTGATCGGGTTCGGCACTATAGGAACTGGGGTTGTAAAACTCCTTCAAGACAGCGGTGAGGTCATCGAAAATCGCCTCGGCGCGAGGCTCTTCTTAAAGAGGATTGCCGATCTTGATATTACAACGCCAAGACTTGTTGCCGTAGATAAGGATTTATTGACCGCAGATGCAAAAGTGATCCTCAACGATCCTGAAATATCTATAGTCATAGAGCTAATTGGCGGGTATGAGCCTGCGCGGTCTTTCATCCTTGAGGCTATCCGGAAAAAAAAGAACGTAGTAACCGCTAATAAAGCCCTTTTAGCTACGTACGGAAACGAAATATTCGAGGCTGCTGAGGCAGAACAGGTCGACATCGGCTTCGAAGCCAGCGTAGGCGGCACAATCCCCATCATTAAGACCCTGAAGGAAAGTCTGGCGGCAAACCATATCAAATCGATTTTCGGCATTATAAACGGGACGGCAAATTATGTATTGAGCAAAATGACGGATGAGAAGAAATCCTTCCAGGTTGTTTTGAAAGAAGCCCAGAAGCTCGGATTCGCAGAAGCCGATCCGACATTCGACATCGAAGGTATCGATACGGCTCATAAGCTTGCCATCACATTATCATTGGCATACGGCAAGAGGGTAAGGCTTGAGGATGTTCATAGAGAGGGCATATCAAACATCGGCCAGCAGGACATCGAATTTGCCAGGGAACTGGGGTATCGGATCAAGCTGCTTGCCATTGCCATCATGAGGGGCGACTGCATTGAGGCAAGGATTCATCCCACGATGATCCCTCTTAGCCATCTTCTCGCAAACGTCAATGGAAATTTCAATGCATTTCATATTGTCGGTGATGCAGCGGATTCAGTGTTTCTCTATGGCCAGGGTGCGGGAATGATGCCCACGGCAAGCGCCGTAGTGAGTGATGTTATCGATATCGCGCGTAATCTGCAAAGAGGCATATCAGGGCGCGTGCCGGCACGTTCACTCCGGGAGAATGTAATCGATGATATCACACTAATGCCATTTGAAGAAATCGTTACAAACTACTATATCCGCCTTTCCGCGCTGGACCGGCCGGGCGTTCTCTCCAGAATAGCGGGAATTCTGGGCGCGCATGACATAAGCATTGCCGCAGTCATCCAAAAAGGCAGGCAGAAAGCAGGCCCTGTTCCTATTGTCATGACTACACACAAATCGAAGGAAGAAAACGTTCAGAAAGCTATTACGGAAATAGACCAGCTTGAAATCATTCACGGGAAGACGATGTTGATAAGAATTGAGGACGAAAGGTTGTAATGCTTTTGAGGAGACGACCTTTCTAACCTCATCACATTTATCTATTTGAGGAAAAATTAAACTGTAATGAAATACATCATCCTCCTCGGCGATGGTATGGCGGATTATCCCCTGAAGGAGCTCGACGGTAAGACACCGCTCGAATACGCACATACCCCATATATGGACAGGGTCGCGAAAGCAGGAACATTGGGCTTGATCGATACCATACCAGCCGGTCTGTCGCCAGGCAGTGATGTGGCGATCATGAGCCTACTCGGTTATGACCCTGTGGAATGCTATACCGGTCGCGGACCTTTGGAGGCGGCCAACATGGGAGTTCAACTTGGAGTCGATGACATAGCCTTCCGCTGCAATCTCGTTACCCTTGGCGGAGATGCCGAATACATTATGGAAGACTTTACATCCGGGCATATAACGACTGAAGAAGCCAAGATAATCATTAATGACATCAACGATGAGCTGGGTAGCACAATCTTTCAATTCTATCCTGGTGTGAGTTACAGACACCTCTGCGTATGGAGGGATAGTAAAGCACTACTTCAGACAACGCCGCCTCATGACATCACCGGCAAAGCGGTCAAGGGTTATCTACCACGAGGGAAAGGGAAGGAAGAAATAAACGGCCTCATGGAGCGTTCGCAAGTTTTCTTGCGTGGTCATCCTGTGAACCGGCTACGCATAACAGAAGGCAAAAGACCTGCAAATTCGATATGGCTTTGGGGGCAGGGGAGGGCGCCGAAATTTGCCAAGCTGACAGACAAATATAGCTTGAACGGGGGCATGATATCGGCTGTTGACCTTCTGAATGGCATCGGTATTTACGCCGGCCTTAAAGTCATACACGTCGACGGTGCGACAGGCTACATAGATACCAACTATATTGGAAAGGCGAGAAGCGCTCTCGACGCTCTAAGAGACACCACTTTTGTATTCCTCCATGTCGAGGCCCCTGACGAAATGGGACATGAAGGCAACGTAGCTGGAAAGATCCGGGCGATTGAAGATTTTGATGAAATGATTGTAGGCGCCATTTTGAATGAAATTAATGGACTGTCTCCCTTCCGGTTGCTAGTCTTAAGCGATCACCCTACGCCCATCAGCCTGAGGACCCATTCTGTAGATCCCTCTCCCTTTGCGGTATTGTCTTCTGATGAACATGAGAATTTGAGAAACGGTTCTGAGTTCAGCGAGAAATCGGCATTGCAAAATGGTGTGATGGTCTCACCCGGTCACCTTCTAATGGATCGATTCATAAAGAACTGGAAGGCATTTATTGAAGAGAAATCAAATTAGCATACGTGTCATTTACGCTGATACCGATGCCATGGGCATCGTCTATCACACGAATTATATCAAATGGTTCGAAATTGGGCGGACGGAACTTCTCAGAAGTGTGGGCATAGTATATGCTGAGATGGAAACACAGGGTTATAATCTGCCTTTGACGGAGGCGTATTGCAACTACCGTTTTCCAGCCAAATATGACCAGGTAATCGTGGTCGAAACTGAATTGGAATATATCAAAAGGGCGAGCATGAAATTTGTCTATACGATCTGGGATGAAGACAGGGGAAAAGCCCTTGTTGAAGGTTATACGGTGCATGCCTGCACAAGCAGGCTGGGCAAGATAGTGAGGATTCCAGCCTTCATCCTTGAAAAAGTCAACGAGCAAATACAAATAAAATTTTGATAGGAAATTTATATGGCAAAAAAAATCACAAAAAAGGAAATTGAACAACCCGATTCCTTCCAGGTCGCGTTAAGTACGGCCAGTGCCTACATATCGGCAAATAGATCGAAGATCTACCTGGCATCGGGAATTGCAATCTCAATTATCATAATATTTTCCGGCTGGTACTTATACAGGATGAACTATGAGGAGAAAGGCCAGCGGCTTTACGCGATAGCCAATATTACCAGCATGAAAGCTGCCCGTCAGGGAGTTACATCTGATCAAAATAGCATAAAAATGTATAATGACGTCATAACTCAATATCCCGGATCAAAGGCTGCCATGATGTCATATTATCAAATGGGAAATATGCACTACAACCTCGGAGACATGGATGCCTCGATAAATGCATATACGGAATTTCTCAAGGAAGTTCCGGATGGAAACGACCTGAAAATTCTTGCATACAATAGCATAGGTTACTGTTACGAAAAAAAGGTGGACCTCCCGCATGCCCTGGAGTCATTCGAGAAAGCGGCAAATGCAAAATCAGGTGGCGGCTTTGAAGGGATGACCTACAGAAACATGGCACGGGTATACGAAGAGATGAATAACAAAGATAAAGCCTTAGAGTACTATCAAAAAGCTCTAAACAACACTGCCGATCCCTCCATGGAACTTCTCTTAAAAAGGATAATATCAACGATCAACTGAAGATAAGCTCACAATTATTTGAGGTGATCTTTTCTATTTTGTGCTACAGGGACAAACAGTGTCTATGAAAGTATTGATGTCAGGAAATGAGAGTATTGCAAGAGGCGCCTTCGAACACGGAGTCCGTTTCGTAGCTGGTTATCCGGGAACACCGAGCACTGAGATTGTCGAGAACTTTGCAAAGTACGACGGCGTTTATGCCGAATGGTCTCCCAATGAAAAGGTGGCTCTGGAAGTAGGTATAGGGGCTGCATTGGCCGGCGCAAAGGCCATGGTTGTCATGAAGCATGTCGGCGTCAATGTCGCCGCGGACCCGCTGTTCACACTGAGCTATACGGGAACTAACGGAGCGCTTGTCATCATTACTGCTGATGACCCTTCGCTGCACAGTTCCGAAAATGAACAGGATAACCGAAATTATGCCAAATTTGCAAAGATACCTATGATTGAGCCTGCGGATAGTCAGGAGGCCAAGGATTACATCAGGATTGCTTTCGATTTGAGTGAAAGATTTGATACACCCGTTTTCTTCCGGACAACTACACGTGTTTCCCATTCAAAATCCGTCGTATCTTTGGGTGACCTGTCAAGTGCCAGGGATTGCACGGCAATACAAATCAATGCCGCAAAATATGTCATGGTCCCTGCATATGCCCGTGTCAGAAGGATAGAGGTGGAAAATAGACTTCATAGGCTCAGAGAATTTGCTGAAACTTTTCCCGGAAACAAGATAGAATTGAATGATCCTGAAATCGGCATTATTACGGCCGGTATGCCTTATAATTACGCAAAAGATGCCTTTCCCGATTTCTCGTATTTGAAACTCGGTATGGTTTATCCGCTCCCTTCCGGCCTCATCCGTCAATTTGCCTCGAAGGTGAGAAAAATCTATGTGATTGAAGAACTCGACCCATTTATTGAGGAGCAGGTCAAGGCAATGGGTGTCAAGGTGATAGGGAAAGACATCTTTCCCTACACAAATGAATTTGATCCCGGCGTGATTCATACGGCCATTAAACGTAAAAAGATTTCCAAGTCAATCATGGCGGAAGTGACGATCCCGCCGAGACCGCCAAATCTCTGTCCTGGCTGTCCCCACAGGGGATTATTCTATGTGCTGGGAAAACTAAAGACCTTTGTCGCAGGTGACATAGGCTGTTACACTTTATCTTTCATGAAGCCTCTCGAAGGCCTTCATGCATGTATCTGCATGGGTGCGAGTATCGGCATGGCGCATGGCATGAGCAAGGCATTAAAGGATAAAGGTAAAGGAAAGGTTGTCGGTGTTATCGGGGATTCCACATTCATTCATTCCGGCATCACACCGCTCTTGAATATGGCCTATAATAAGAGCGACGCAGTCATTGTCATTTGCGATAACAGAACAACAGCCATGACGGGCATGCAGGACCATCCGGCTACCGGCTATACCCTGCAGGGGGAAAAAACAAAGGCGCTTGATTTTAAGAAGCTGGCCTCTGCGGTGGGGATAGGCAGCGTGCGTGTAATAGATCCTTACGATATTAAGATGACGCGGAAGGTGCTAAAGGAAGAATTGGCAAGGCCGGGTGCTTCCGTCGTAATATCGCAAAGAGCCTGCGTGTTGTTCAAGAGAGAAATGAAAGGTGTTCGAAAAACATTCGAAGTTGATACGGATAAGTGTGTCGGTTGCAAGGCCTGTATTGGTCTTGGGTGTCCGGCAATCTCATGGATAAAATTCGAGGATATGCCAAGTGAGACAGTCAAGAGGAATGCAAAGAAACAGGAAGGTGTAGCATCCATTGATAGTGAGCTTTGCACAGGCTGCACGCTATGCGAGCAGGTATGCAATGCCGGTGCCGTGATTGAGGTCATATGATTTTATGAAAATCGACGGTGATGTCAGGAGTATCCTTTTCGCCGGAGTAGGCGGCCAGGGAATACTCCGCGCAAGCGATATCTTATGTCACGTGGTGATGGAAGCCGGCCTGGATGTCAAGAAAAGCGAGGTCCACGGGATGGCTCAGCGGGGCGGATGTGTAACCAGCCATGTGCGATACGGCAACAAGGTCTACTCTCCCATTGCAAGAAGAGGAGACGTCGATATCCTCGTCTCATTTGAAAAATTGGAAACGCTCCGTTATCTTGATTTTCTGAAGCCGGGAGGCCGTATAATTATTAGCGAAAGGGAGATCTATCCCCCCTCCGTAAACCTCGGTAACGCCACTTATCCTGACAACGTGATTGACATAGTAAGGAATATCTTCAAGATTGTGAAAGTTGTTAATGCCAATAATATGGCTCTAAAAGTGGGAGACGTAAGAACAGAGAATACTGCCCTCTTGGGAGTTTTGTCATCCTATCTGCCCCAGTTTGATATTTCGCTTTGGGAGAAGGTCATCCGCAGATCCTTTCCCAAGAAAGCCATCGAAGTAAACCTCAAAGCCTTTCATATGGGACGAATAGCGTAAGAGAGGAAGGCCTGAAATTCTCATTTCCGTGGTTTTCAATGCTTCATTCTACCATTCCTATTAAGATAGGAGTCTATAAATCGATTTTTCATGAAATCTGCTGATTGCATACATGCGTGGCTGGTTATCTGTGCGATGGTGATTACGCCTGTCTTAATTCCTATACACGTGGCAGGGGCGTCCGATACCCATATCATTAATGCCGATACTCAATTCTCCTTCGCGGAAGCACTCCTTGCAGAAGGGGATTATTATAGGGCCATCGGCGAGTATAAGCGATTTATCCATTTCTTTCCCGAAAATAAGCTGGTCGAGACATGTGCATACAGAATCGGGGAAAGTTATTACAGAGCAAAGAGATGGCAGGAAACTCGCGAGGCTCTCACTACTTTCATCAAAAAATATCCCACAAGCCCAATGACACCCGGGGCCCTGTATTTAAAGGGCATAGCGGAAAAGCAGCTGAGGTTATATATGGATGCACTTTCAACCTTTCAGGACGTAATCAAATCAAAATCTATTGAATTTTCCGATAAGGCCGTCTACGAGAGCGCCATCGTCCACATGGAGATGCAGGAATGGCTGAAGGCCAGAGAAACATTTTCCATTGTGCCTAAGGACAGCCGGCTCTCGGGATCCGCAAGTATCATAGCGTCAGAGCTTCTGCATATTGATGAACTGCCCAAGAAATCGCCTGCCACGGCAGGCACCCTTGCAGCTATTCTTCCAGGTGCCGGCCATCTTTACACAGACAGACCAACAGATGCACTGGTCGCGTTTCTTTTGAACGGCACATTCATATTCGGCGCCATAGAGCTTTTTCGCCACGAGAATTATGTCGCGGGGGGGATCGTAACGTTCTTCGAGCTCGGCTGGTACACTGGCAACATCTACAGTGCTGTAAGTAGTGCCCACAAATATAATGAGAAAATACGGGAAGACTTCATAGAGCATCTGAAAGAGATGGGCTCCGTATCGCTTCAGCATGATCCTAAGGCCTCTTCAAATTACCTGATGTTCAACCTTAAATTCTAGGTATAATGCTCTATTAATGATAGCTTTTCATAATTATCATGTGCCTTTGTAATAGACTGAGCTTTTTGTAACTGCGGAATTGCACCGGCTCTCTCATAGACTACAGAACTTTTTTGACATTGGCGCTCAATGCCGGTCCTTGACAATTTGAAGCGAATGGGTAAGTTATATAGGCTGAAAGGTGCGTAAAATTTACTCATTTCTCTCAGGATATTCCAATAGAAATCAGAAAGGTAGGTTATGGCCGAAGACTATTACAAAATGTTAGGTCTGGATAAAAACGCTACCACCGAAGACATAAAGAAAGCCTACAGAAAACTGGCTCTTAAGTGGCATCCTGACAAGAACCCGAATAATAAAGCAGCCGAGGAGAAATTTAAGAAGATAAGTGAGGCCTATGCCGTCCTCAGTGATCCCAAGAAGAAAGAAGAATATGACACTTTCGGTTCTGCCGATCAATACAGACAGCGATATACGCAGGAGGATATTTTTCGCGGCTTCGATCTTAATGATATCCTGCGAGGTTTCGGCTTTGGCGATGCAGGCGCTGCCGGACCCAGAAATTTCAGAGCAAACAGGGCAGGGGGCTTCACTTTTGGACAGGGCGGTTCGTTTTCCGATATCTTCGACGGGGAACGGCAGAGATTCTCCAGGGCCCCGCAGAAAGGACAGGATTTCGAATATAACTTGTCAATAACATTAGAAGAATCAGTATTAGGTGCAGAGAAGAAATTAGCCCTGCAAAAAGATGATAGCGTCGAGGAGATAAATTTCAAGATACCGCCAGGCATAAATTCCGGAAAGAAACTGAGGTTAGCCGGTAAGGGAGGCCCCGGAATTGATGGAGGCCCTCCGGGTGATCTCTACATAAATATCACCATTCTCACGCACCCAATTTTTGCTAGAGACGGCAACGACATCTATATAGACAAGACAATCAATTTCTCTCAGGCCGTTCTCGGAACGAGCATCGACATTCCGACAATAGAAGGCACGGTTAAGCGAATAAAGATACCGCCGGGAACGCAGAACAATACAAAGATCAGAATGAAAGGCTTCGGAGTACCTCCATTGAAAGGTTCGGGAAAGGGGGACCAATATGTGAAAATAATCGTCGATGTGCCGAAGAAGCTGACGGAGAGACAAATAGGGCTCGTAAGGCAACTGGCAGAGGAAGGCTTTTAGCGATCTCTGTGATCTGTATTATACGTCTTATAAGATATATTATGTAAACTTCGCTCAACACGCAATCTAGAAGTCTTCCAGCGCAATCCACTCTGATCTGCATTATTCTGCTAAATCAACTCAACGTCCCCGATGACGCCAAAATGCTCCGCTATCACGATCAAGACGCCCAGGACCCCCTCTATTTTGATACCCTTTTCAAGGGCGGTCCGAATATCTCTTTTGCCTTTCACCATATTTCCGATGGCAGTGGCGGCTGCATCAGCCATGGTGGACGATCTGGAGAGAACACAGACTGCATCTGCTTTTCCAAAGCTGAGCGAGTGTCCCACAGTTCCAGACGAGGTGCAAACGCCGAGGGGCATCTGCTCCGGTTTTAATAATAGACCGATCTTGTAGGTTAAGGGCGAATTGCCGGCGAACACCGCGACCCTTACCTCTTCCTGACTTTTTAAATAAATATCACCCCCGTTTTCGATGATAATATTCTGCGTCAGCTTGAGGAGGTCGTTAGCCACATATTCCGAAATGGCACCGGCGACAGTGGCCATTGGGCCTACATCAGCCGCAAGCGATGCCTTTAGCATGTCCCTTATGATCGGGGGAGCGACATCATTATCATGTATGGGGGCTAGGGAAGTCAGAAAGTCCGGATGGGTCTTAATATAGGACTCGATGAATCCGCGATAGGCATAAACAGATTCGAGGGCTTTCTGGGAAAGGTCGGTATCGCTGTGTATTAAAAGGTCTGTTTCACGTACACAGAGACGGAACTGTGTAAGGCTATTGCGCGATATGCGGTTTCTGTAGGTCCTTTCTTGATAGTTCATGGTGAGATATGTCTGGATGGCAGGTTTTGTTGCTACGTTTATTCCGTCTCAATAGTCCTGTAGCTGAAACGTGTCGACCCTGCACCGAGAAGGCTGTCTGCATCTCCCTTCAATTTATCGGTCAGTTCGATCTGCAAATCTCTTCCCAGGTAAACAATAACTTCGCTATTGCCATTGACGATACGCATAAAGCCGCCGCACTTTCCCTTGTGATTAGTGAGTAATTTATGCAAAGACTCGATGTCTGCCGCAGATGTACTTGAAACATCAACAGTGAAGTGCACCACATCATAAGGCTGTTCGACTGCATCGCCGAGAGGGATAATTTCAGAAGCGATTACTTTGATCCCCTCCTCGCCTGCATCTATGGTTCCTTTAATTACGACGGGCTCTTCGGAGTGCACAAGCCCAAATGCCTTATTGTACAGATCTGCAAAGCATATCACCGTGACAGAGCCTCTGAGATCCTCGATGGTAATATAGGCCATGACCTCTTTCTTCTTTGTAGTCACCTCTCGAATATTGCTCACTACACCGCCAAAGGCAACCGTGTCGCGATCCTTCCTATCATTGATGCTCGAGCTGTCGGCATTGGCCACGGCATGGAGTTTTTCGGAAAATCGAAGAAGCGGATGACCTGTGATATAGAATCCGAGGGTCTCTTTCTCATGGGCGAGTAATTCCTTGTGATCCCATTCGGGTATGTCACAAATCGCACATTCTTGCATGATATCGAGATGCGCAATCTTTTCGCCGTCCATGTGGTCAAAGAAACTGGTCTGACCACTCGACTTTTCCTTTTGGCGCCTCTGGGCCGTATCGATGATACCTTCATAGTATTTCATCAGCTGACTTCTTCTATAGCCAAGCGAATCAAACACTCCACATTTGATCAGGCTTTCGATCATCCTCTTGTTGATTTTCCTGAGATCTACGCGTGTGCAGAAATCGTCAAAAGTCGCAAATTTCCCCTCCTCTTTCCTTACAGATATAATCGATTCAATCGCACCTAACCCCACATTCTTGACGGCAGCGAGACCGAAGCGGATGTGTTCGCCGATAACGCTGAAATCGCTCTGCGATTCATTGATATCGGGAGGAAGCACATTTATACCCATATCTTTGCAGCTGTTTATGTACTTGATGATCTTGTCCCTGTTGTCCTTTTCACTTGTGAGCAGGGCTGCCATAAATTCAACGGGAAAATTAGCTTTCAGATAGGCGGTTTGGTAGGATATCATGGCGTAAGCGGTGCTGTGGGACTTGTTAAATCCGTATTCTGCAAATGTCTCCATCTGCTGCCAGATTTTTCTCGCTTTTTTTTCGGGTACATTTCTGCGCCTTGCACCTTCGAGAAATTTAGGTCTCTCCTTCTCCATCTCCGATGTCTTTTTCTTGCTCATGACCTTGCGCAGTATATCAGCTTCAGCCATAGTATAGCCGCCGACAGCGCCAGCTATTTGCATTACCTGTTCCTGGTACACGATAACGCCATATGTCTCTTTCAATATTTCCTTCAGCTCGGAGATTTCATAAACAATCTTTGTCTTACCCTGTTTGCGCGAAATGAATTCCGGAACCATATTCATCGGCCCCGGTCTATACAGGGCAATCAAAGCGATGATTTCCTCGATGCAGTCGGGTTTCATATTTACGAGGATATCCTTCATACCGGCACTTTCCAGCTGAAATATGCCGTCCGCATTACCCTTCATTAACAATTGATAAGTTTTTTGATCCTGGAGCGGAATTTTATCGATATCAATTTCCTCCCCCCTACCCTCCTTTATAAACTTAAGTGTGTTCTTGATGACTGTAAGGGTCTTCAGTCCCAGAAAATCAAATTTCGTTAGCCCCACTGCCTGAAGATCCATCATGGAGTATTGCGTCACAATTTCATCCTTAGGGCTCTTGCATAGCGGCACACGCTCGACAAGGGGCACATCGGATATGACAACACCCGCGGCATGGGTGGATGAATGTCGGTTTAAACCCTCGAGGGCTCTTGACAGGGACAGGAGCCTTCTCACTTTCTCATTTCTTTTCTCCTCTTCCTGAAGCCGTGGCTCCATCTGGATCGCCATGTCGAGCGAAATGTTCAGGATATTGGGGATCAACTTTGCAATGCTATCCACTTCACCGTATGATATGTTCAGTGCCCTCCCCACGTCCCTAATGACCGCCTTTGCCTGCATTTTGCCGAATGTAATGATCTGCGCAACTTTATCGCTCCCATATTTATCTGTCACGTACTTGATGATCTCATCGCGGCCGTCCTGACAGAAATCTATATCTATATCAGGCATGCTTATGCGGTCCGGATTTAAGAACCTCTCAAAAAAAAGTCCATACCGTATAGGATCTATATTGGTAATACCTAATGCGTAGGCAACGAGACTTCCGGCGGCAGAACCTCTGCCGGGACCCACAGGGATATTTCTTTGCTTTGCATAATTCACAAAATCAGACACAATAAGAAAATATCCGGCGAATCCCATAGACTTGATCATCTCCAGTTCTTCCTGCAGACGCTTCTCGTATTGTTCGCATACACCCTTGTCCTCTGCGCCCCTCATGATCAAGGGCAGCAACTTATCCAATCCCTTTTTCGCGAGCCCTGACAAATGTTCATCAAGCGATTCATTCGTACCGACCTCAAAATTTGGCAGATAAATATTGCCAAAATCAAAAGTCAAATTACATTTCTCCGCAATGACTGCGGTATTGTTAACGGACTCCGGAATGTCCTGAAATAGGCGCGTCATGGCTTCAGGTGAGCGGAAGTAAAACTGGTCTGTCTTGAATTTCATCCGGTCAGTATCATCCATGGTCTTACCCGTCTGTATACATAGGAGGACTTCGTGTGCTTCAGCATCTTCCCGATCGATATAGTGGCAGTCATTAGTCGCCACAAGGGGAATCGAAAGTTCCCGACTCACTTCAATAAGACCACTATTTACAATCTTTTGTTCAGGAAGACCGTTCTCCATGACCTCGAGATAGAAATTGCCGCCGCCAAATATTTTCCTGTAGTCACTAGCAACCCCCATTGCCGCTTCCTTATTCCTCTTAAGCAGCAGGCTCGCTATCTCTCCGTGGAGACATGCGCTAAGTCCGATAAGGCCTTCGCTATATTTTGCGAGGAGTTCCTTGTCTACGCGCGGTCGATAGTAGAATCCCTCCAGGTAGGCTGCTGTAACAAGCCTCATCAGATTTTTGTACCCCTGCGCGTTTTTAACCAGAACGACCAAATGGTGGAAGCCCTCCCCCGTGGCTTGTGTACTCTTATCGAAGCGGCTCTTGGGGGCAACGTATAGCTCGCAGCCGATAATCGGCTTAATGCCGTACTTCTGCGCATGCTGATAAAAGTCAATGGCGCCAAAAATATTGCCATGATCCGTCATGGCTACTGCCTGCATCTGGTATTCCTTTGCTTTTTTGAAAAGATTGTCGAGACGAATAGTTCCATCGAGCAGGCTGTACTGTGTATGAACGTGCAGATGGACGAAATTGACAGGTTTCATTTAACGTTTACCCCTTTGATAAATTGAAATAGCAGGAAAAGTAGGATGACTAGCAAAAGACTCCGCAAGCGAGACAAGAGACCTCTGGAAGATGAGACGTATATGAAAATGCGTTACATACACCGCGTGATATGCAGTTAATACTATGCCGTCTGTTACTCAATCCAGCCAGTAATTTGGCGCTTCTTTGGTGATAATTACGTCGTGAACATGGCTTTCGCGAAGACCCGCCGATGTAATGCGGATAAATCTCGTCTTTTCTCTGAGTTCCTTGATCGTCCTGCAACCTACATAGCCCATGCCAACCTTCAGTCCGCCTACGAGCTGGCCTATGCTTGCAGACAAAGGTCCTCTGCACGGCACCCTGCCCTCTATGCCCTCGGGTACCGTTTTCAGACTGCTCTCTATGTCATCCTGATAATATCTGTCCATGCTTCCCATCTTCATGGCCTCAAGAGAACCCATTCCCCTGTACATCTTGTAACTTCTTCCTTGGAAAAGAATCGTCTCTCCCGGACTCTCTTCTGTTCCGGCAAACAGGCTGCCTATCATCACTGTGTGGGCGCCTGCGGCAAGCGCCTTTACAACATCTCCGGAGTACTTAATGCCTCCGTCGGAAATGACCGGGATATCGTATTTCTTTGCTACCTTGGCCGCATCTCTTATGGCGCTCATCTGCGGGATACCGACGCCAGCGATTATCCGTGTGGTGCATATCGATCCGGGACCGACTCCCACCTTGATTGCATCCACGCCCGCACTAATCAGAGCTTCCGCTCCCTCAGAGGTGGCCACATTGCCGGCAATCAGTTCACAGGCCGGAAAGTTTATTTTTGTATCTTTAATGGCATCCAAAACACCCACAGAGTGCCCATGCGAGGTATCTATGACAATTACGTCAACACCCGCAGATAATAGAGCATCTACCCGCGCTTCCCTGTCAATGATGCCGACAGCGGCACCTACTCGCAGCCTGCCGCGGGAATCCTTGCAGGAATTGGGATATCTCCTTATCTTTTCTATATCCTTAATGGTAATCATTCCCTTTAAGTTATATGCGTCATCCACGACCAGCAATTTTTCTATTCTATGCTTATGCAGCAGTTTCTTTGACTCTTCTAAGCTTATATTTGATGAAACCGTAACGAGATCATCTTTTGTCATTACATTCGCAACAGGCTGATCAAGGTTAGTTTCAAATCTCAGATCCCTGTTTGTCAGGATTCCGACGAGCCTGCGATTTTTGACTACGGGAACGCCGGATATCCTGTATTTGTTCATGACTTCGAGGGCATCGTGAACCTTCTGCTCAGGTTCGATTGTAATCGGATCCACAATCATGCCGCTCTCCGATTTTTTTACTTTATCAACCTCGATCACCTGCTTTTCAATGCTCATGTTGCGGTGGATGATCCCTATGCCTCCCTCCTGGGCAAGACAAATGGCAGTCCCGGATTCTGTGACTGTATCCATGGCGGCGCTCACAATCGGGATATTCAGTGTAATATTATTAGTGAGGAGGGTCGAGGTTTCTGCGTCCTTGGGAAGAATGCTCGATTCGCAAGGTACGAGAAGAAGGTCGTCAAATGTTAATGTCTCTTTTACATGATCATCCAGCATGGTGCGTCTCCATATCTTTAATATCTATTTCATGCCGCAATTGTTATGCAGAAATGTCTGCCGTTCAGCGAAATAAAGTACCCATCTTCGCCGTCACTACATTCTATGAATTCTGCAATTTGATAATAACTCGCCCTTGAAAAACGTGCAACGAAAGCGTTCTTCTTAACTGAACAATAAAGCACATTATCCTTTGCCGCCCACAGAGAATCGCAATTGAGTCTCTCAACGCTCTGATCCGACAAGAGAAGGTTAATGCATTCTTCATTACCTGATTGAGCAGTACGTTTATATATTGCTCTTACAACAAAGGGCGCGTCTTCCACTTCCAGATAGCACCGGTCGTCATCAAGCTCAATTAAATATCTGCCGGTTTCATCCTTCTTCAGATTTTGGTAAAAGAATCTTACGATTTCATCCCTGAAAATTTCATTGCCCTTGTAATACCAGACACCTTCTTTGTCTATTCTTATGTCACAGGGCGGGATATCCTTATCCATAGTTCTTGCTCAGCTCTTTTTTCAAAATGTCTTTCTGCTGTCGACGAGCATTGTGACAGGACCATCATTTACCGATTCTATCTTCATCATGGCCTGGAATTCGCCAGTACCTACATGGTCAATTTTTTCGCGGGCTCGGCTTACGAAGTAGTCGTACAGTCTTTTGGCCTCCGCCGGCTCCTCCGCAGAGATAAAAGAAGGCCTTCGTCCCTTTCGGCAATCCGCTAGTAGTGTAAACTGAGATACGATAAGAATCTCGCAGGATATCTCGATGAGAGATAGATTCATCTTTCCCTGCAAATCTTCAAATATCCTCAAATGGATTATTTTTTCAAGGAGAAAATCCGCATCGCGATAACTATCTCCCCTTTCTATACCCAGAAAGACAAGGGCTCCCTTTCCTATACTCGATATTATCTCTCCGTCAACAATGACCCTCGCCCTATCTACCCTCTGTACAACGCACCTCATATCCTCTGACTTCTCCGTTGTGCCGGCATGGTAGCAATATTCAATTAATGCTTCAAGTCTTTTCTCTGCATCCACCGACAAACGATGAGATTATGTTGTCTTATATGTGAAAAAATTATATATCGTGAAAAACATATGACTTCTCATAACAAAAAGAACATCCTTCTCATCAATCCATGGATATACGATTTTGCTGCCTATGATTTATGGATAAAACCGCTCGGACTTCTCTATATGGGGGGACTCCTTCGTAAGAATGGCTATAATGTTCATTTTATCGATTGCTTGAATGCTCGTCATCCTCAATTTAAAAGACATGCCCGAATTAAGTCGCCGAAGAGGCATGTGACAGGCCACGGCAAACTTCCCCAAGAGAGAATTCCCAAGCCCCAGTCTTTGAAGGGAATTAAGCGGAATTATAACAGATACGGAATAACGCCGGATATTCTGGCAAGCGAGATGAAGTCATCCGGCAGTCCCGATTTGATTCTTGTCACCTCCATGATGACGTACTGGTACCCTGGCGTCTTTGAGGTTATAAAGATTACGAAACATGCGTTTCCGAGTGTCCCGATTGTTTTAGGTGGAATATATGCAACACTATGCCCTGAGCATGCATTGAAATCAGGGGCCGACAAAACTATAGCGGGTGCAGGTGAAAAGCAACTCCCTGCCCTATTGCATGATTTTTTTGGTGACGAGCCATCTTACTTGCCGGATCCGGGTGATTTGGATTCTCTGCCCTACCCTACTTTGGATCTTCTGCCGCTCAAGGATCAGTTTCCCATCCTCACTTCGCGGGGCTGTCCTTATAACTGCACCTATTGCGC
Organism: uncultured delta proteobacterium; assembly: GCA_963729715.1. Taxonomy (GTDB): domain Bacteria; phylum Desulfobacterota; class Syntrophia; order Syntrophales; family UBA2185; genus Fen-1135. Next base: position 253,181 of record CAVSPA010000004.1, on the reverse strand, counting down.
CTCGCGCCTATTGACCGATAATTTCAGACAGAGGCACCCTGCAAAGGTAGTTGATGAGATCCAATTCTGGCACATGCATTTCGGCGTCAGTCAGTTTTCCCTTTACGATGATGCACTTCTTTTGAACCCTCACGAAATGGCCATTCCCATGCTTAAAGAAATAATCAAACGAGAGTTGACTTGCCAATTTCACTGTCCGAACGGCCTCCACATATCTCAAATCACGCCTGAGTTAAGCAGGCTAATGCATAGGGCGGGTTTTGCCACTATACGTTTCGGCTTTGAATCATCCAATCCAAGGACGCAGTTGACTACGGGGGCTAAAGTAAACAACGACCAACTGCAAGCCGCCGTCCGCTACCTCAGGGAAGCGGGCTATAAGTCCGAGGATATCGGCATCTACCTCCTCTGCGGCTTGCCAGGCCAGGAGGCCGCAGAACTGCGGGACAGCATACGCTATGTGCAATTGCATGGGGCAAGACCGATCATTGCTGAATATTCACCCATCCCTGGTACGGCGCTCTGGGATGCGGCAGTACGCGGATCACGTTTTGACCTCAAAGGAGAACCTCTCTTTCATAACAACTCGTTGTTTCCCTGCAGCAGTGAGAAATTAACACCTGAGATGTATAACGATTTAAAGACGATGACGAGAGGGCACTGATATTTGACATTGTTTCGCGTTTAAAATCATGTTAGTCATAGCTCACTTTTAAAGTGGGGACAAAAATGAGAATCTGTTTATTCTTGATAATTTATATCTTGGTGCTGATGCATACCAGCCTTTATGCAGGTTGTATTAAGGGAAATTGTAAGAATGGCGAAGGCACCTATGAACATATCGATGGCTCGGTCTATGAGGGTCAGCATAGGGACGGTAAACGCGAGGGTCAGGGAACTTACACCTATCCCGATGGTACAAAGTACGTCGGCCAATTTAAAGACAGCAATTTTGATGGACGCGGTGTTTACACAGTTCCCAACGGTGAAAAGTATGAAGGCGAATTTAAGAACGGTAAGCGTGATGGAACCGGGATCTATTTCTATACCGACGGCTCCAAATACGAGGGACAATTCAAGGATGATAAGCGGAGCGGAACCGGGCTATTGCTCGATGCCAATGGCACTAAGTATACGGGTCAATTTCAAGACAATTTATTGAACGGCCAAGGCGCTGTGATTCTTCCGGATGGAAGAAGGATAGAAGGCCGATTCAAGAACAACAAGCTCGAGGGAACGGGCACTCTGACCTATCCGGATGGAAGTAATGAAACAGTTGTGCAGACGGACAAAGGTACCTTTAAGATTGTTTTTGGTAAATGAGGACAGAATATAATACAGGACAAGATATTTCATGTCTCTTTCAATGGGGGAAATGTTGATATGGGCTCACGGGCGCAGTGGGTGAAGAATGTCCTGATAGCATTCTTATCGTTATTATTCCTGGCTTTCGGCGTCGATGCCCTTATAACCGCATACAGCACGAAGAATCCTCTTGAGTTCATCATGTATTTTTTTTCGTCAAGCCTGATCATTCTGATCAGTATGGTGGGAATCATCTACCCCATTTTTCACAGACGAGCCATACTGAAGCCAAACAAGATGGATGAAAATGATATATAGATCCATACGGATATTGATGTGCATCTTTGCATCTGTCCTTTTCATGATCAGCATGCCCTCCGCCGGATTTTCCTATGAAATGGGAAACAGGATCTTGTCATATACCCTGAAGAATGGCTTGAAGATTCTCATGGTGGAGAGACATTTGAGTCCGACAGTTTCTTTCTATATCAGGCACCGGGTCGGCGCCGTCGATGAAATTGATGGCAGAACCGGTACTGCTCACCTCTTGGAACACATGCTGTTCAAAGGGACAAAAACGATCGGCACAAAAAACTATCACGAAGAAGAAAAATGTCTCAAGTTGATTGCAGAAACGGGCAAACAACTTGATCTTGAGAAGATGAAAGGGAAGAACGCGAATAATAGCCGCATCCAAACATTATCCCAACGGATGGATGTTTTGCAAAAGAACCACAAGAAATTGTTTCTCGAAAATGAAATTGACAGACTCTACGTGGAAAATGGCGGAGATAACATAAATGCATCCACCGGGCATGATCTTACAACGTATCATGTCAGCCTTCCTTCCAATAAAATCGAACTCTGGGCAAGGATCGAGGCAGACCGAATGACCGCGCCCGTATTCCGTGAATTCTATTCTGAACGCAATGTTGTCATGGAAGAACGCAAACAGAGGATTGAATCGGAACCGGACGGCCAGTTATACGAGCAGTTCATGGCCACAGCATTCATTGCCCATCCATACAGACGACCTGTTCTCGGCTGGCCTTCGGATATGCGTTTTTTGAGTCTCGAGTACACGGAAGTATTTTTCAAGAGATACCACACTCCGAATAATACGGTAATTGCGATTGTGGGCGATATTGACCCCGTAAATACACTTGCGATCATCAAGAAATATTTTGGCGCCATACCGAGCCGTCATATAGACCTCTCGCCTATTACACAAGAACCTACCCAAAAGGGCGAACGGCGGGCAGACATCGTCTCGGATGCAAATCCCCAGATGGTCATAGGCTATCACAAACCGGCCCTGCCGGACTTCGATGACTATGTGTTCGATGTAATAGAATGTATTCTTTCCAAAGGAAGGACATCGAGATTTCATAGAGTGCTTGTCGAGGAAAAGGCCCTCGCCGAAAGCGTTCAGGCAGTCAACGGCCTGCCCGGGGCGAAATATGATAACCTCTTCGTAATATTTGCGAAGCCTCGTCATCCGCATACCAACGCCGTCATCGAGCAAGCTATCTATGAAGAAATCGAAAAACTAAAGAGGGAACCTGTTGCCGAAAGAGAATTACAAAAGGTTAAGAATCAGATCAATGCTGATTTTATAAGAAGCCTGAATTCGAACCTTGGACTGGCAAATCTGCTCTCCTATTTTGAGGCAATAACCGGCAGTTACCAATATATAACCGATCATATCAAAGTGATCGAACAGGTGACATCCGAGGACATCATGCGTGTAGCAAGAAAATATCTCGCTCCTGATAACAGGACAGTAGTTCAGCTCATCTCTAAGAGTTAGATGTATGAATAATCTGATTTCACGTATCATATTAATCTCTTTTCTGCTGCTGTGCCTGGCGTTCGGCTCAACCGCCCATGCAGCGGAACGCGCCCAGGTCCCCCTACCAAAACCTGATGAGCTTAAATATCATCCAATCCATTTCACACTACCGCGGGCGGATAGGGTCCTTTTAGATAACGGCATCATCCTTTACGTATTTGCGGACAGTGAACTGCCTCTCCTAAATATATCCGCGGTCATCAGGACCGGCTCCAATTATGACCCTATAGGAAAAGAGGGTCTCGCGGAAATTGCAGGCGCGGTTCTGAGGACAGGGGGAACAGAAACCCTCTCCGGCAACGCGGTTGACGAGGCCTTAGATTTCTTTGCCGGTTCACTTCATATCTCGATGAACCGCGATTCCGGCTCGATCAGCCTTTCCATTCTTAAGAAGGATTTGGACAAAGGGCTGAATATCTTTTCTCAGATAATCACAGAGCCCGCCTTTGAAGAAGGCAAGCTGAAACTGGCAAGAAACTTAAAGATCGAGGAGCTCAGGAGAGTAGCTGATGATCCCAAGAAACTGGCTTTCAGGGAATTCACGCACGTTTTTTTTGAGAATAATCCCGCAGGGAGATTTCCATCAACATCATCCATCAACAACATCAAGAGAGACGACCTGATAGAGTTTCACAGAAGATTCTTTTTCCCGGAGAACATTTTCATATCCGTCACCGGAGATATATCGAAGGAAGAGGCCATTGCGAAAATCAAGCAGTATCTCGGCTCGTGGAATGTATCCAGAAACAATTATGTTATTCCCCCCATACCCGTTAAACAAAAAGGTCATATTTTTTTTCTGCCCAAGAACACTCCTCAGTCCATAGTCATCTGCGCCAATTTTGCTCCCGGCAGGAAGGAGCCAGACGCATACCCCTTTGAGGTCCTCGATTTTATACTTGGCAGCGGCGGTTTCAAGTCTCGGATTTTTCGGGAAATAAGAAATAGCCGGGGGCTCGCATACAGCACGGGAAGTTTTTACACGAAGAGGAGTGAATATGGGATATTCGGGGCCTATGCAATGACAGAATCCAATTCGACAGCAAAAGTGCTTTCACTCCTGCGGTCAATCATGGAAGATCCAAGGATAAGGTCCGTAGATAAGAAAGAACTCGAATGGGCTACAAAGTCCATCAGCAATAACTTTATTTTCTCATTTCAGTCTGCAGATCAAATCTCTCACCAGCAATTGATGATCGAATACGACAAACTGCCTCACGATTATCTCGCAACCTACAGAGAAAAGATAGGCAGGGTTCGGCCAGAAGAGCTGAAAAGAGTGGCTCTGAAATATTTATTTCCTGATGAAACTGTTACCTTCATTTTAGGGAATGAAGAAGCCTACAATCAGGTCATTGCCAGCTTCGGAAATGTTTCCCGGATTGGGGATCAGCGGTGAACAATATAACGTCTTTCGAAAGAATCAGCAGACGGATCGACTCCTACAAGGATGCCATGATCAAATTGCAGGTTGATCTGACTGCCATCCCCGCCCTGTCTCCCGACAATGGCGGTGATGGCGAATTTAATAAAGCCCAATTCATTCTCAAATATCTCACTGCCATGAATCTTCCCAATGTTCCACAAATAAACGCACCGGATAGTAGGACGTCCTCGGGTATCCGTCCCAATCTCGTCGTAACCATGCCCGGTAATAATCCCTCGAAAACCGTCTGGATTATGACACATATGGATGTGGTTCCACCCGGCGAGCTGGAACTCTGGGATGAAGACCCTTTCAGATGCTATGTAAAGGACGGTAGAGTCTATGGGAGGGGCACGGAAGATAATCAGCAGGATCTCGTATCCTCCATATTCGCAGTCAGGGCCTTGCTCGATGAGGGCATTAAACCGGAATGTTCGATAGGCTTGGCATTCGTTGCTGATGAAGAAACAGCAAGCCGTTTCGGTTTATCATACATCATGCAGAGTAATGAGAATCCTTTTCGCAAAGCGGATATCATCGTGATTCCTGATTCCGGAAACGAAGATGGAACGATGATTGAGACAGCGGAGAAAAGTATTTTGTGGCTGCGCTTCAAAACGATTGGCAAACAGTGTCATGCGAGCAGGCCCGGCCTGGGGAAAAACGCTTTCTACGCGGCATCTCATTTCGTAGTCCTGCTCGACAGCCTTCATCAAATTTTCGCCGCTTCTGATCATTTTTACGACCCTCAGACAAGCACCTTTCAACCGACAAAGAAAGAACCCAATATCCCCAACATCAACACTATTCCCGGAGACGATGTCTTTTATATGGACAGCAGGGTTCTGCCTCAATATAGTCTTTCCCACGTACTTCGCGAAGTAAAGCGAATTGCCGACGAGATCGAAAAAAGATTTGATGTGTCAATAGAGATCACGACCGTTCAGGAAGCTCAGGCGCCTCCTCCAACACCGCATGATGCCGCCGTTGTCAAAGCCCTTAAGAAAGCCATCAGAGGCGTTTATAATGTCGAAGCGACACCTCAAGGGATAGGTGGAGGAACTATCGCTGCAATATTTCGTGAGCACAACTACCCTGCCGCAGTTTGGTCGAGGATGCAGCACACAGCTCATCAACCAAACGAAAACTGCCTCATTTCAAACATGGTGGGAAATGCCAAAGTATACGCTAACCTGTTTCTGCAAGAGCAATAAATGTCGCGAGCAAAACTGATTGCAATGGGAAACATCGCATGATAGTATAAGCAGCGTTCTATGCACATTGGGGAAAAAGTATTCAACATCATTAAGCAATTTTTCATGAGGTAACCTATTTCATTGAAGCAAGCGACGGACTTCAGTTGGGTTAAGAAGATCACTTTTACAGACAATGACCTCCTGAAAAGTCTCCTCGGTGAACACGACAGGAACATAAAGCTCATTGAAAAATTTGAGCCTGTAAAGATAGGCGTGCGCGGCAACATCTTATCTATTGCCGGAGAACAAGTCGCTGTGGACCTTGTTCATAATCTTGTTCTTCAACTCCATGCGTTGTTGGAAAAAGGATACCCCATATATCCCGCAGATATCGACTACGCACACAGGATTCTTTCCAGTAACCACTCAACAAATCTCGAAAAAATATTCCTTGATACAGTCTTCATCTCTTCAAAAAAACGCGCAATTACTCCTAAAAGCATCGCCCAGAAAATATACATTGATCTGATCAGAAGCTACGATATTGTCTTTGCAATCGGTCCAGCGGGAACAGGCAAAACATACCTCGCTATGGCCATGGCTGTCTCTGCGCTTCTTGATAAGAAAGTTAACAGGATTGTTCTGGCTAGGCCTGCCGTTGAAGCAGGCGAAAGACTCGGTTTTCTGCCCGGCGATCTTGCAGAAAAGGTTAACCCCTATCTCAGGCCGCTTTATGATGCTCTTTTTGACATGATTGATTTTGACAAGGCGTCTGCCCTCATTCATAAGGGGGTGATCGAAGTCGCCCCTCTCGCGTTCATGCGGGGGAGGACATTGAATGACTCTTTTGTCATTCTCGATGAAGCGCAAAACACCACCTCTGAACAGATGAAGATGTTCTTAACCAGGCTGGGATTCGGATCGAAAGCTGTCATTACAGGTGATATAACCCAGATAGATCTCCCGCATGACAAGATATCCGGTCTCGTAGAGGCGGAGACAATTCTTAAGAAAGTAAGGGATATCAAGTTTGTTAATTTTTCCGAGATTGATGTGGTCAGACATCCCCTCGTGCAGGACGTGATACGGGCGTACAACCATTTGGATCGCGGAAGGAAAAAGAACAGACAACAATTATCTTCATGATACCAGAATATCTCAAGCTATCCGCTATTGCGCAAGTCATCAAGAAGCAAGCTACACAAAGAAAGCTAATACCGGACTTTGTAAAAAAAATAGCATTCCAAAGGTGGGCTTCCGTCATATTGTTAAGCGCGATTCTTTCCCTTCTGCTGACCCCGCAACTTCGCTTTTCATATCCCGAGTATAAAGCCGGATCCATAGCCCTCAGAGATGTCCGAGCGGACCGCGATTTTCTCGTTGAAGATAAGGCATCTTCCGAACAGAAAAAAATGGAAGCCATGAGGCAAATCCCCTCCGTCTATGATTATGACGGCGATATCCCTCGCCAGTTAAAGGCAACCGTCGCCAAAGCATTTATGGCTGCAGAACAAGAGCATGCCTTGAGCGACAACGTCTTGGCTGATGCCCAGGCCATTTCCAGGCAAACAAGGAGCACCCTTGAGAATTCATTAGGAGTGTCTCTCACCTACGATGAATTTAATACCTTTCAAAAATATCGATTTGCCCCTTATATAGCGGAGGCAATTTCCAGGGTTATCACAAGAACCTACAGTTCCCGATCACTAACCAACCAGGTGTTTACTAAACAGGATATGGACAATGGGATAGTCATCAGGGATATCAAGAGTCAAAAAGAAAGATCTGAACAAAATCTCAAATCTATCCGTAACATTAGTACCATAGACATACCATCAATGGGGAAGGCAAATAACGTCATTGGACAGGGCAGAGAGGATTTAGGGCGCTGCGTCGTTTCTCTAACCCGGAAGCTGCTCCAGCCAAATTTGATTTTAAACAGGAATGCATCAGAAAGAAGAAAACAAAATCATCTCGATGAGCTTAAGCCCGTGTTTTTCCAGGTTCTGAAGGATGAAATCATGATTCGCGAAGGGCAGAAGATAACTGCTCTCGACCAGGACAAACTGGAAGTCTTTGTAACCTTCAAAGGTGAAAAGTATTTTCCCAACCTTTCCATCCTTTTCGGCATCTTCTTCTTGATTCTATCACTCGCGATTGTACTATTTCATCTCACGAAAAGATGGACTGCTCCCGAGGCGAAGATTTCTGATACCATTTTCTTGAGCTTCATGTTGGTCCTCCAAATAGTCCTAATAAAGGCGGGCATTTTCATATCTGAAGCCATCAACAGGGCCTTGCCGCTTTTCTCCGCAGAGGCCTGCTTTTATGCGATCCCATTTGCCGCGGGTGCCATGCTGATAGGAGTTCTCATCAACCGGAACGTAGCGCTGATCTTCTCTATTTTTTCGTCCTGTCTGGCTGCGTTTCTCTTCAATGGCAAAATTACTATAATGCTTTTTTCTTTCCTCGGAAGTGCAGCGGCATCCTATCAAACGGAATGTTGCAAAAAGCGATCGGCATTTTTAAAAGTTGGTCTTTTATTGGGGCTGCTAAATTCCGCTGTTATTTTTTCGCTGTGCCTCTTATCTCCGTTAAGCACTATTGTCTCGGCCAATACCCTTATAATGCTCGCTATGGGCTTTATGGGCGGCATTGTTTCCGGAATCATCGTGGCAGGAATCACACCTCTCTTTGAGACTTTCTTTGATTATTCAACGGACATAAAACTATTGGAGCTTGCCAACCTCAATCAGCCCATTTTCCAGAGAATGATCATGGAAGTGCCGGGAACATATCACCATAGCATTATAGTGGCTTCGCTGGCGGAAGCTGCGGCCGAGACCATAAGGGCAAATCCACTTCTGGCCAGGGTCAGCGCTTACTATCACGACATTGGGAAGACTAAGAAGCCACAGTATTTTATAGAAAACCAGCGTAACGGAGAGAATAGACATGACAGGCTATCTCCGAAAATGAGCAGCCTTATTATTACTTCCCATGTTAAAGACGGCTGTGAACTTGCCTGCAAAGCTAAACTCGGAACGCAAATTACGAACATCATCAGAGAACATCACGGCACGAGCCTCGTTTCGTACTTTTATGAGAAGGCTAAGCGGGACAAGGATGCATCTATCAGATCTCTGCCCGAAAGCGATTTTCGCTATGCCGGACCCAAGCCTCAGAGCAAGGAGGCCGGATTAGTGCTCCTCGCGGATGTTGTAGAAGCCTCATCAAGGGCATTGTCCTCTCCCACACCGGCAAGAATCAGGAACCTCGTGCGTGAAAGAATCGAAAAAGTGTTTATGGATGGTCAGCTCGACGAATGTGAAATTACCCTTCACGATCTGAATAAAATTGCAGAAAACTTCACACGGATTTTAAACGGCATCTTCCACCAAAGGATTGATTATCCCGATCCCGTTATACGGGAATTTAACCGCAGCAAGAAGAAAAACCATGCCAGTCATAATAGAAAACAGGCAGAAGCAAATAAGCATTGACCGGGGCAGCGTACGACGGGCGATGATCAGGATTATGAAGCTCGTCAATTGCAGCGATAAGGTTATTAGCCTGCTGTTTGTCGGGGACAGGGAAATAAGGGAAATTAACAGACATTATTTAAGCAGGGATTACCCGACAAATGTCATATCCTTCTCTCTTACTGAAGGGGAATTCGGGGATATCAATCCCAACATCTTGGGCGACATTGTAATTTCTGCGGAAACAGCCCTCAGGGATGCCGAGAAATCCGGTATGGCTTTTGATGACGAGCTGGCATTCCTTATGATTCATGGCGTCCTTCATCTTCTTGATTACAACCACGAGAATGTCAGTAAGGTGAATACTCAAAGGATGAAAAAAAAGCAACAGGAGCTATTCTATATGCTGAAGGGTTATGACATTAGATGAGAGTAACATCATTTCAGGATTATGACTTGACCCGGATGTATGTTATCTTCACGCGCCAATTTATTCATTTCCAGGATTTTATGCAGACTGACTCCATTCTTCTTCGCAATTTTGCCTAGGTTGTCTCCGTTTCGCACCGTGTATGTTTTACCGCCGTCGTTAGACGCCGCTTCTTTGTTTCTCTTACTGACATTCTTATGCATTTCTTTGTCTGACCCGTTGCCCTGTTGCTTTTCCCCGTTCTTGTTACTTACCAGGATGACCTGGCCTCTTTTGAGGGCTTTACGCTTTTTGAATTTGTTTAACCTTTTAATTTCATCGACAGTTGTATCAAAGCGCCTTGCTACAGAAGCGAGCGTATCGCCTTTTTTTGCCCTGTATTTTATCGTTTCCCCGTTTACCTGGATATCATCCTTGTCTGATTGCTGAGTTGATTTAGCCCTCGCATAACCGCTGCCGTGAACGGGTATGATCAAATGCTGGCCTGCCCTCAACCTCTTACCGCTGGATACGTTATTATATGCCATTATCGCACTTATAGATGTTCTGTATTTACGCGCGACCGCCACAACTGTCTCTCCCCGTTTCGCTTTGTAGTGCACAAATACCTCGCGCGGCTTCTCGCATTTGGGAACTTCATCCATAATCTTCGCGGTTTTTTCAGCCATTCCCGGAGGCACCTTGAGATTATATTCTTTATCAGGCGTAATACTTTGTCTTAACTCCGAATTAAGCGTAGTAATTGTCTCCTCCGGAGTTCCCAGGTGGCTTGCGATATCCGAGAGACGCATGGACTTATCTGTTTTCACCGTTTCATAGCGGTAGGTATTTTGCCCGGCAGGACTCTCACTAAAATCAAAGCCGTACTTCTTGGGATTCTTTATTATTTGCAGAGTCGCTAGGAAGCGGGGTACGTAACGAGCCGTCTCATAAGGGAGTTGACGGTACAAGTCCCAGAATCTGTCGAAATAGTTGATATGCTGCCTCGATATGACCTTGAGGACCCTACCTTCTCCGCAATTGTATGCTGCCAGAACTGTAAGCCAGTCGCCGAACATGTCGTGTAGCTCCTTCAGATAGTCAATCGCAGCCCTGGTCGATTTTTCCGCATCCAATCTTTCATCGAGCCATTCGTCGCGGTTTAGGCCGTACTTATAGCCCGTAGAAGGAATGAACTGCCAAAGGCCAAGGGCGCGCGCGCGTGACAAGGCGTGAATTTTGAATCCGCTTTCTACCAGGGGAAGCCATGCAAGCTCCTCAGGTAACCCTGCATTCTTCAACTCCTTCAAGATTATAGGCCGATACAATGTGGAACGTTCCTGTGACTGGATAAAAAAATCTCTTTCTACCGTTTGAAAGAGCCTGATTTCCTTCTCTACATCCGAATTGATCACATGCGGTATTTCACTGTGCTTACCGCTTGTCGTAGTGTGCATCGACGAGTAGATAGCAAGGATCTGCTTTGAGATAAGGAGGCGTATGTCGTCCTTCTGGCGAGCGATATCGGGCTCGCCATTCGCATCAAGAAGCAGAGCATAAGCCTGATCGAGCAAATCCAACGCATTCTCGAGATCACCCTTGACCCAGTATTCTCGCGATTCGTCAAGGAGTTCAAGCGCCTCTTCCATTATGTCCCTGCCCTTTTCTCTCTCTTGTTCGTTCAGTGCACCTTTCGCAGGAAGCCCATGTTTCGCAGATGGCGATACCTCACTTCCGTCATTGTCCTTTGATTTTTCCGGACCAACGACGATCAGAGACGGCTCATTTCCGGTTTTCATCTCTCCGTAGGCATTACTGATTGGGAGTATCTGGCAGAGCAGCAAACATATGAAAATAAGTCGCAGGAGAAATCGGCTTTCTCTTGACATCTCAATAAACTCCTTTCTCTTTGTATACGACTACAGACCTTGGCATCAGAGGCAAGATGCACGCTGTGTATATCATATTCCGCTGATGCATTGTACTTTTTAATTCAACAGATATGCTTGAATAAGATCATCTATGTCGCCGTCCAATACTCTATTCACATTGCCGATCTCAAGATTTGTCCGGTGATCCTTCACTAATTTATAGGGGTGAAGGATGTAGGATCTTATCTGGCTGCCCCAGGCGATATCTTTTTTTGCTTTATTCTGTTCGTCGATCTTTTTTTTCTGTTCCTGCAGCTGCATTTCGTAAAGACGCGACTTCAAGAACTTCATGGCCATCGCTTTGTTCTTGTGCTGAGAACGTTCATTCTGACATTGCACCACTATCCCCGTCGGCAGATGCGTGATCCTGACGGCAGAATCCGTCTTATTGACATGCTGCCCTCCCGCACCCGTGGCCCTATAGGTATCTATGCGCAGATCATTGTCGTCGATTTCAACGACTATCTCGTCGTCCACTTCAGGATAGACAAAAACGGAAGCGAATGACGTATGCCGGCGCGCTCCGGAATCAAAAGGCGATATGCGCACAAGCCTGTGTATGCCGATTTCCGCCTTGGCATAGCCGTATGCATAGTCTCCTTCAATGGTTATGGAAACGCTCTTTAGACCCGCTTCATCACCGGGTTGATAATCGATAATGGTGGTCGAATAGCCTCTCCGTTCCGCCCACCGCAAATACATGCGCAGCAGCATCTCCGCCCAGTCCTGAGCCTCGGTTCCCCCCGCACCCGCATGTATTGTCATTATGGAATTCATTGCATCCTGCGGAGACCCCAACATCAGTTTCAATTCTGCGTCTCTTACGGATGATTTGAGCCTGTCTAAGTCTTTTTCGATCTCTGCTGCAGTTTGGTCATCGTCTTCTTCGCGTGCCAGATCGAGCAGGATTTCCATGTCGTCGATGCCGTCCTTTAACTTCTTCCAGTTATCAACGATCGTTTCGAGCTTATTCTTGTCCTTCAGGGTTTCACGCGCCTTATCCTGCTCATTCCAAAAATTCTCGCTGAGTGATGCCTTTTCCAGTTCTTGGATGCGCTTTTGTTTTTCTGTTATGTCAAAGACACTCTCCGAGATGATCTATTCTCCTTTTCAATTCCAGCATGCTTTCATTGATTCCTGTAAGCGTCAACATTCTTCCTCCTCAAACTCATTATTATGCAACAAACCAAGGCTGCCATGGAAATTAGAACAAAAACATCCCCGTATACCGAATAGAATGTCTTGTTGTTAATAAATCCTATCGTATTTCTCAAGGCTATTCTCTCAAACAATTCCGTCTGTGCGACGACCCTTCCTGTGGGATCGATTATGGCACTAATTCCCGTATTTGCGCTTCTCGCTATATACAGGCGATTTTCCACTGCCCTGAACACGGTCATGGAAAGATGTTGATACGGCGCCGACGTCCTTCCAAACCATGCATCATTTGTTATATTCACAAGTAAATCAGCACCCATTCTTTTATACGCCCTGCTCGCCTCGGGAAATATCCCCTCATAACAGATCAGGACGCCAAGCTTATGGCCGTCCATGGTCAGAGGCTTATATCCCTCGCCTGATCGGAAATCCCCCACGCCGACAACCAGTTTACTGACGAAGGGAAACATCTCTCTCAACGGCACATATTCACCATAAGGCACAAGATGCACCTTGTCGTAACGCCCAACAATGCTTCCTTGCGGTGATAATAGAAAAGCGCTGTTTAAAAACGACACACACCCGGCAACCCCATCACAATCCTTCTGATAGCTGGGACTTCCAAAAAGGAGCCAATCACCCGAGATGCGGGCCACATCCAGAATCTCGCCTTGCATCATATTCGCATCCTGAAAGAAGAACGGTGCTGCTGTTTCCGGCCACACGGTCAAGCGCGGTCGCGACGTTTTTTTCTCCAGTGATAGATTTTTGTATGCCTTGATCGTATCAAACTGAAAGTCGGGATTCCATTTAACGCTTTGATCTATATTCCCTTGAACAACGGCAACATCCATCGTCTCGGCTGCCTGCGAGACCTTCTCTATCTGCTCTGTACGGATGTACCCGTAACAGTACATGCCGAGCACGATTATACAACACAAGGAAACTTCTCCCATTGCCCGCCGTCCTCTGAATCTCTCCTTCAGGACATCGTAGAGAACTACATTCACGAGGATGATAACAAATGTGATTCCATATGTCCCGGTTATATCGACTACCTGAATCAGATACCTATTGAGATGTTGAGAATAAGCCAAGTTCTCCCAGGGAAATCCCGTCAGCAGATGAGACTTTCCGTATTCCAGACACGTCCATAAAGCCGGCGCCACGATAATCCCGGAGATGCCTTTGCCCGAGAAATATACGACGCCCGCTGCAAACAAAGCAACGTATATGCTCAAGTAGGCCGCGACAAGGATCATGAGAAAGATGCCTATAGAATATGCAAGATGTCCATAGTGGACAACGACAAACGTAATCCAATACATGATGCCTATATTGAACGTAAGGCCTGCCACGAAGCCTGCGATCAACCCATCCCGGATATCATTGGCATCCCTGAGGGCAAAAAAAAGGGGAATCAAGGCCACCCATGCCATTACCCCCGCACCGTGTTTGGGAAAGGAAAGAAAGAGGAGGATTCCCGAAGCAACGCTCAAAAATAATATTTTTCTATTTATCCTCAAGCTTTGCGTTCTCAATTCTTATCACTGTCCCTTCACTCCGTGCCGGGGATCCTTCCAACCTTTTTAACTTGACCCTTTTCACGCTTCGTTCGTCCGCTGAGTCAATTATCATTTCCAGATTATCGACATGAATAATCTCTCCGGTCACGGGAATTTTTCTCAGCAGGTTAAGTATAAATCCGCCGAGGGTCTCAAATTTTCCTTCTTGAAACTTCACCCCTAAGTAATCTTCAATAGCCTCGATTTCCACCCTTCCGTCAATCAGGGTATAACCATCGCTTAATTCAACGATACTGCCCTTTTTCGCGTCATGTTCGTCATGGATTTCTCCGACAATTTCCTCAATGAGGTCTTCAAGTGTGACGAGGCCGGAGGTCCCGCCATACTCATCTATCACGATTGCCATGTGGTATTTCTTCTGCTTCAATTCATGGAGCAGATGATGTGTATTCTTTGTTTCAGGAATGTAATAGGGCTTTCGCAGGCTCGACAGGATATCCGTTTCCGCTATAGATTTTGACCAGAATTTTAGAAGATCCTTGACATTCAGAATGCCGAGAATGTTGTCCACATTTTCAGCATACACGGGCATCCTCGTATGTCCAAATTTTATGGTAAGTTCAAGAATCTCTTCGACAGTAGCATCGCTTCTGATAGCTACCATTTCCGTTCTCGGAATCATCACCTCCCTGACTACGGTGTCCCGGAATTCAAGTATACTCTGAATCATCTCCCCGGATTGCTGATCGATGAGCCCTTTCTCTTCCCCGGCGTCTATTATGGACTGGATTTCCTCCTCCAGTCGCGCCTGGTTGTCGGGAGAAAACCAGTTCCTGATCTTTGCGAGAATTCTATTGCCCAAGATAACCAATCCCCTCTCTTAGAAGCCCCTCATATATTCCGGTCTTAGAGATTTCACATCATTTTTCTTGATCGTGTTATATATCCTAATTACAGTCTTCTCCTTTTCTGAAGGCAACCTCGCCTTTATGGGAAGATAATTTGACGCATGATTCGAAGTAAAGTAACAGCCACTGAAATCGGACTTTTCGATAATTCCCGCCAGTTCTCTCAGCAAATCAAACTTATCGGGCAGCGTAAAATTTCCCGATTCATATTCCGCATACAATGGTGTTCCAGGCATGAGCATAAGCGTCAGGGCACTTGCATATTCAGGATCTATATCAGTCAGGATTCTTGCCGTATCATTGACATGTTCAGTGTTCTGCCTGCTGCCTCCCAGACCAAGTATAACAGTAACAGATAACTCGATACCCGCCTCTTTGATTCGGCGGCCGGCCTCGAGTATCTGGGCAGAGGTTACCCCCTTTTCTATCTTCCTTAGCAATTCATCGTTTCCAGTTTCGATGCCCATATATACTATTCTGAGACCGAGCTCTCTTAACTGGACCAGTTCGTCAAGGGTTTTTCGCAGGATGCTCTTGGCATTGGCATATGTCCCCACCCTCTTCACGTCCTGGATATGTGTGTGTATCAAGCCCAATATCTGCCTGAGCCTTTCCTGCGGTATGATGAGGGCATCGCCGTCGCAAAGAAACACCTTATCGATAGAGCGCCAGCGGCTTGCTTCAAGGATATCTTCCAGAATATCATCGTATGATTTTATCCTGAATTTCTTTTTCTTATAGGCAGGGCAAAAGCTGCACTTATTGTGGGAGCAGCCCACCGTTACTTGCAGCAACATGCTGTTGGCCTCACTCGGTGGCCTTATTACATCTCCTTCGTATTTCACATCGCCCTCTTCTAATGCATTGGAAAGTCTGCTTGTGAGCAAAAACAAAAAAGGAGTCAACCTAATGGTCAACCCCTCTTCATTTTTGGCGGGGTCGATGGGACTTGAACCCACGGCCTCCGGCGTGACAGGCCGGCGTTATAACCATCTTAACTACGACCCCAAAATGACATATTTCTTTAAATTTCAAAACTTTCTTGCTCGTATTTTCAATGCGCAATAATTAATATATAGGTCATTACCTATTTTTTCTTTGGTAGGCGGAACAGGACTCGAACCTGTGACTTCCACGGTGTAAGCGTGGCGCTCTGCCAGCTGAGCTACCCGCCTGTAAGATTTGCCCTAACAACTGTATCTCCCGATGTCAAGAAATAATTAGTTCAGCTTTTCGTTTGCACTACTCTGTCCAAGGGGATGAATCGTCTCTGTCATCTGAATAGATGGCCGGCTAATCGGCGTATCCTCCTCAAGCTCCTCACGCCTCTCCAATTCATCGCCTGGAACCAGTGCTACCCGCATAACTTCATCCATGTGCTCCACAAAGATGATTTCGAGGGCCTTCAAAACATTTGCCGGCACTTCTGCGATATCTTTTTCGTTATCTTTGGGAATAATTACTGTCTTCAAATTTCCGCGGTGCGCCGCAAGCAGTTTCTCTTTTAGTCCGCCTATAGGTAGTACCCTGCCCCTGAGCGTAATCTCCCCGGTCATGGCCAAATCTCCGCGGACTTTCCTTTTCATGAAAGCCGAGGCAATGGAAGTGGCTACGGCTATCCCCGCGGACGGTCCATCCTTGGGTATGGCTCCCTCGGGCACATGCACATGCACATCCGTCTCCTTGTAAAAATTTTCATCAAGACCGAATTTATCCGCCCTCGCCCGGACGTATGTCAAGGCCGCCTGGACGGATTCCTGCATTACGTCGCCCAGTTTACCGGTCATCACCATCTTGCCGGTTCCCTTCATCAGCGAAGATTCTATGGTGAGGAGTTCGCCACCGACTTCGGTCCAGGCCAAGCCTATAGATAAGCCGATTTCGTCCTTGCCTTCGGTTTCTCCATGCCTGAATTTCGGTACACCAAGATATTTGGGCATCGATTTTGAACTGATCTTGACTTTACGGCCTGCGCCATTTGTCGCTATTTCCTTGGCAACCTTTCTGCAAACTGAGGCAATTTCCCTCTCCAGATTGCGGACGCCCGCCTCCCTCGTATATTGTCTGATGATGGACAGTAGTGCGCCGTCGGAGAATGCTATGCTATCCTTTGTAAGACCGTTAGCCTCCATCTCTTTCGAGACGAGAAATTTATTTGCGATGTTCAATTTTTCCGGTTCGGTATATCCGGCAAGACGAATCACCTCCATCCTATCTTGCAAGGCAGGCGGTATTGTTTGCAGAATATTAGCCGTAGTAATAAACATCACATCAGACAGATCATAGTCCACCTCAAGATAATTATCATTGAAGGCATTATTCTGTTCCGGGTCAAGAACCTCCAACAGCGCAGCCGATGGATCACCTCTGAAATCGGAACTCAGTTTATCCACTTCATCAAGGCAGAATACGGGATTATTCGATCCCGCCTTCTTTATCAGCTGTACTATCTTGCCGGGCAGAGCCCCGATATACGTTCGTCTGTGCCCTCTAATCTCCGCTTCGTCCCTGACGCCACCAAGAGAAAGTCTGACAAACTTCCTGTTTGTTGCGCGAGCGACAGATTTCGCCACGGAAGTCTTTCCGACTCCCGGGGGCCCGACAAAACAAAGTATGGGGCCTTTATTTTTCTTCACGAGAGACTGAACGGCCAAGTATTCTAAAATCCGCTCCTTCACTTGTTTTAGACCATAGTGATCTTCCTCCAGGATTACCTCGGATTCCTTGAGTGTATGCTTATTTTCCGTTTTCTCGGCCCACGGCATATCCAGCAGCCAATCTATGTAATTCCTCACCACCGTTGCTTCCGCAGACATGGGTGCCATCATCTGCAGTTTCTTAATCTCATGCCTAACCTTCTTATGCGCTTCTTCCGATAATTTCTTTTGTTTTAGTCTTTTTTCGAGTTCGGCTATTTCATTCCGGAAGTCATCCTTTTCTCCCATTTCTTTCTGGATGGCTCGCATCTGCTCGTTGAGATAATAGTCTTTCTGAGTCTTCTCCATCTGTTTCTTGACCCGGCGTTTTATTTTTTCTTCAACCTCCATTATCTCGATCTCTCCGAGCATCAGCTCGTAGACGGCTTCAAGTCTTTCATTGACATCGAATATCTCTAACAGTTTTTGTTTTTCCTCAAGCTTGAGGCTTATATGAGATGCAACGACATCCGCCAGTTTCGAAGGGCTGTCAATAGAAGCAATTGTGCTGACCATCTCCACATGCACTTTCTTACCGAGTTTTGCATAGTTCTCAAAAGACTCACGGATATTTCTTGTTAAAGCTTCAGCCTTTACCTGATTTCTGTCATCAATATCCTGGATCTCTTCAACATTTACTAAGAAGAAATCTTCATTCGCCAGATACTCTCTTATTATTCCCCTCTTCTTTCCTTCCACCAGCACCTTTACCGTACCGTCCGGAAGCCTTAAAAGCTGAATAATAACTCCTATGGCGCCCACCTTATGAATATCACTTTCTGCCGGTTCATCTTTTTGGGCACTCTTCTGCGCCACCATGAATATGCCTTTTTCACTCTTCATGGCGGATTCGAGCGCCGCAATGGACCGCTCTCTGCCTACGAAGAGCGGTACTATCATGTGCGGAAACACGACGACGTCTCTCAATGGCAACAGGGGCATTGTCATTGTCTCACGGTCGTTTTCCCTATTCTTCAAAAAATCAAACATATCTCTATTTCCCATAATTCATTCTCTTTTTATGCGGTTTCGGATTTTGTTTCAAAAATCAATATTGGTTTTTCCTTGTTCATGACGACATCTTCCGTAATTACACATTCCCTTACATCATTCCTGGAAGGTAGGTCATACATGATATCAAGCATGGTATTTTCTAAAATCGATCTTAATCCCCGTGCGCCTGACTTCCTTTCCACAGATAACTTGGCTATGGCCCGGAGAGCTCCGTCTGTAAATTTCAGTTTAACATTTTCGAGATCAAATAATACTTTGTATTGTTTTGTGATCGCGTCCTTCGGTTCGATTAGAATCTTCACCAACTCTTCCTGATCCAACTCGTTCAGTGTGGCAACCACCGGTAAACGCCCGATAAATTCCGGAATCATACCGAATTTAAGAAGGTCTTCCGGCTGAACCTCCGCTAAGAGGTTGCCTATCTTCTTATTGCGTTTGCTCTTAACATCGGCCCCAAATCCCATGCTTGACGCGCTGAGTCTCTTCGAAATGATGTCTTCAAGATCATTAAAGGCTCCGCCACAAATGAATAATATGTTCGTCGTGTCAACTTGAATAAATTCCTGTTGAGGGTGCTTTCTCCCTCCTTTCGGAGGAACATTAGCCAGCGTTCCCTCTATTATCTTCAGGAGGGCCTGCTGCACACCTTCTCCGGAAACGTCCCTTGTAATTGAAGGATTTCCCGATTTTTTTGCGATCTTGTCAATTTCATCTATATACACAATGCCCTTAGATGCCCTTTCCACGTCGTAATCGGCATTCTGGAGAAGACTGAGTATGATGTTTTCCACATCTTCCCCTACATATCCCGCCTCTGTCAGGGTCGTCGCATCGGCTATTGTAAACGGGACGTTGAGGAGCTTCGCCAGGGTTTTCGCAAGAAGCGTCTTTCCCGATCCCGTAGGACCGATCAACAAAATATTGCTTTTCTGTATTTCCACTCCGTCCAGGTCTACATTCGAGAACAACCGGCGGTAATGATTATAGACAGCAACAGAAAGAACTCTCTTTGGCTTTTCCTGTCCTATTACGTATTGATCGAGAAATTTCTTTATATTCCGGGGCTCTGGTATGCCCTTCTGAAATTCCTCGCTAATTGTGGGCTCACATTCCTCTTCAACTATGCATCGGCAAAGTTCGATACATTCATCGCATATATATGCGGCGGGCCCGGCAACTAGCTTTCTTACCTCGTTCTGATTCTTGCCGCAAAACGAACAGAATAAGATGCCTTGACCGCCCTGATTATCTTTGCTCTTTCTCACCATTTACAATACCTCTTTCTCAGTTCGGGCCCTGCCTTTTTACGATGATCTCGTCGATGATGCCATATTCTTTTGCTTGATCAGACGTCATGTAGTAATCCCTCTCGGTGTCCATCTGTATCTTCGAAAGAGGTTGATCCGTCAGACTTGCCAGGATTATATTCAATTCTTCTTTCATACGCAGGATCTCACGCGCCTGTATATCTATATCGGTTGCCTGACCATAGAATCCACCAAGCGGCTGATGGATCAATATCCTTGAATGCGGAAGGGCCGTTCTTCTGCCCTTCTCACCGGCTGCAAGGAGCAATGCCCCCATACTTGCTGCCTGACCCATGCAAACCGTGCAGACGGAAGGTCTTATATACCGCATGGTATCGTATATCGCCATTCCCGAGCTTACATTGCCTCCGGGCGAATTCAAATAAAAGAATATTTCCTTATCGGGATCGTCAGATTCAAGATAGAGCATCTGGGCAATAATCAGGTTTGCGACATCATCATCAATCGCCGTGCCCAAAAAAATTATCCTATCTCTCAGGAGCCTTGAATAAATATCAAAGGCTCTTTCGCCTCTTCCATCTTGTTCGATTACCATCGGAATTAAGGGCATTTTCTCCCCTTCCTTAATCTATTTCTTAACTATCTCGACTTTAGCTTTGTCTTCTATGAATGCAAATATCTTTGTGTTTAAAATCTCGCTTCTAATGTCATCCGTCATATTTTCCGATTGCAAAGATTCTTTCAACGAATCGTAATTGTCTCCTCGCAATTGAGCCAGTTCTCTTATCTTATCTTCAATTTCCTGGTCAGATACGCTAATGGCCTCCTTCTCGCCTATATTTTTCAGAAGAATGATAGTTCTTACTATTTTTGAGGCCTCATCCTTGTAGAGGTCGTAGAGCTCCTTGTATCGTTCGCGTGTCTCATCACGCTTCATGCCACGCATGGCCAGTCTTTTTTGTGTGTCATCGATCATATAAGCGACCTGACGATTTACGAACGCCTGCGGCACCTCAAACTGATTGCATTCGAGGAGTCTTTCTATTATGAGACTCTTGAAAGCAGAATTTTCCCTGCCCACATTTTCTTCATCAAGTGTCTTCCTGATATCCTTCTTCAAATCGTCCAGGCTTTCATACTTGTCAAAATTTTTAATGAACTTATCATCTATCTCAGGGAGTTTCTTCTCTTTAATATTCTTTAATGTTACTGAAAATACGATTTCTTCCCCCGCCAAATTTTTCGCATGATAATCATCGGGTAATTTAATTGTTATTTGTTCCGTCTTGTCCTTCGTCATACCGATGAGCTCTTCTTCGAAACCAGGCATAAATCTCTTGGATCCGATTTCTAGGAGATAATTTTCCGCCTTCATCTCCTTGACGGGTTTCCCTTGGACAAAACCCTCGAAATCGATAACGACAAAATCGCCTTCCGATACCCCCCTATCGACATGTACCTCTTCCATTGTGCTGAACATGTCCCGAATCTCTTCAAGTCTTGCTTCGACATCAGAATCCTTAACTTCGCGCTTCTCTTTTTCAAGCTCGAGGCCAATATACCCTGTCGGGTCAATGACCGGCTCCACTTCCACGATGGCTGTAAAACTAAAATTCTTGTCTGATTCTATGCCCTTCTGATCTATGTCCGGCTGCCCAATAGCGTTTATTCTATTTTCTTTTAAAGCTTCCCAATAATATCTATTTACCAGATTCGATATGGCTTCTTCTTCTGCATGCTCTTTGTACAAGGACTCGATAATATTCCTCGGCACTTTCCCCTGTCGAAAGCCCTTAATCTTGGCTTTCTTAGCCACGTCTTTGTAGACTGTGTCTAATTCCTTCTTGACCTCTAACCATGAAATATCAAATAATATTTTCTTTTTTATCGGACTGACGTCTTCGACACTTACGGCGATAGCACTCTCTAACACAGCGTTCTTAACCCCTCGATATTTATGAATCTAACTCCTAATCTGGTGCGAGAGAGGGGATTTGAACCCCTATCCGCTGAGGCGGGCTGGATCCTAAGTCCAGTGCGTCTGCCAGTTCCGCCACTCTCGCTCATTGACTATATATTCATTCGATCTGGGATTGTCAACGGCTATTATTTATTGGATCTTCTCCGATTTGATTTGCACAAACTGCGCCAATTAACCACCATTATCCTTCTTGCACAATTCCTGCATCGTTTGTTGACTTTTCAGGACATTCGAGGCAGATTCCAGAATCCTGTTAATGCCGCTTGGCATGAAGAGCGGGGATTTTTATATTCCCGCCTGTGGCAGACCTATCTTCCTTTGCCACCATAAACTGTGATTTTCACGTCTTGAGAAGGCTCGCAGGATAAATTTATTCCCCTTTCGTCAAGGCTCTTTATGGAATTTAAGCAATTAGAAACGAGTGACTATAACAATCTAAAGGGGTTTTTCGAAAGTCAGCAATACTCTCTGTGCAACTATTCCCTCTTATCACTCATTGTGTAGAGCAATCAAAAACTGAAAACCCATGTGCAATCGAGGATAACGCTTTAATTATCTGCGACAAATCAGCTGACAATCCAGCCGATGACCATCTCATCATGCCAATATTTCTTGCGGATGAGATTACCCCCGAGTACCTTTTCATTCTCTCAAGGAGGCTCGGTTTTTCTATTTACCGGTTTGTACCGGAAGACTTCCTCTTAAAATGCGACGCACAGGAAGAATTCGATGATTACATCTATACTAAAGCGGCTCTCATCCAACTCAAAGCAAACAGAGGAATTTGATCCATCAGTTTTGCAAGCGGTACTTGACCAGATACAAAGTGGACATAAAAACGATAGATAGCGGTAACTATGAGCAATGCCTGAATTTCCTGCAGGAGTCGTGTGAACTACGAAAATGCGAAGTAGACAACGGCGGCAGCCTCGCCTGCGAAAAGATCGCAACAGTAAAGAACCCCGTGCTTCCGCACGGGGCATTAAAACTCAAAATCTAACTGCTTGGGAGCTTTTCTTCATGCTTATGATACTCAATTCCTAAAGAACGGAAACCCTTTCCTCCCCGTGCTTCCGCACGGGGTATCCAGGGTTTGATTTTCATGAATACCCTTAAGAACATTGATGCCTTAGAGGTTAAGTGGATTCTGATTCGCATAGATGGCAGATTCTGTGCCTTCGGAATAAGCTCGCGTCTTACTGACACGATGGGTGTACTTAATTTTGAAAAGGCGCATGCATCTATAAAAGGGTTATATCAGTTCCTCGATAACGAATGTGCCAAACATCTGTTCGCCGGCTGTGAGTACATCAACAAAGAAAGCGATATGAAACTTTTAAATCTCGCACAGTCAAAGAACACATACAATCCCATGAACATGGTAAAGCCCTATCGCCTGACATTGCACCCAAAATAGCGGTTTGACGCTTTACTTCCCCTCATCTCTCTAATCTATGGTCATTAAAGACTGCCATCTTTGCCACTCCGTCTTCGTGGGCAGGCCGTTCTTCTTCAAGATATCAATGATAGCGGGCTCATTGAAACGAAGGTAAGGATTGATTTTAAGCTCGTCCGTCAATCGGGAAAAAACATGATCGGGCTGATAATTCTTCGAAAATGCTTCTATATACTCGTTATCCGGTTCAAGTCTCCTTGCAAATCCCATCGCTTCGTGTACGTAGTCATGGCCTGCATAAATAATGGTACTTCCAGGCAGGGACATGATCTTTTTTATGGAGCGATAAAAGCCTTTCAAATCTCCTGAGAAGCAATTACCAATAGTGCCATTGAAAAGAGTGTCTCCCGTAATCAAGGCCTTGTCAGCATGAAAACAGAGAGAGTCGACAGTATGTCCGGGGGTATCATAAATTCTGATTCTCCGGCCTTCCAATTCGATTTCACTGCCATGTATCTCTTCATAGCGCAAGAGTCGGGCATTTGATTGCTTAAGAAGGGCCGCGTTGCCACTCGTATGATCCATGTGTCCGTGTGTATTTGTGACGAAAACCAGGTTTAGACGATGGCTCTCTGCAAAAGACAAAATCTCGCCAAATGCTCCCCCATCAACGGCCATGGCACATTTCTCACCGTAAAGAAGATAACCTAAGTTATCAAGATGATATCGTAATTGTTTTACTTGCAGCATGGATAGGATAGAATGAAATAAGAATATATTCTAAAGGCAGTCTCTTTTCAATCCTGCGCTCTAATAATTAGATCTCGAAATAATTTCAACCGCTAGAGATTGTCGTCAGGAAAGACGATTAATTTAAATCGTCGGGGCGAGAGGATTTCAACCTCTGGCCTCTCTCTCCAACCTTTGAAAAATATTAACATATATTTTTCAAAAAAGCAAGTTAGTGAATGAGTACTCATCATAAATTGACAATCCAATATGCTCCTTTTTTGATAGCACTCTCTATTAGAATAATTCTACTATAATAATTTGTGTCTACATTATCCGAGTCGAGTGGCGCGAGGGGATTTCACCCTCACGCTCTCCCAAAACTGGACGTGACAGTCTCCCGTCATCCAGCTCCTATTGTCCAGCCTTACCTTTTGAGAGTTGCCAATGAGCAAATAGCTTAGGCTGCCTGTGAAATACGCCTTGCAACCATTGCCTCGCCCTCTGGTTATTCCTCCTCAATCTTTTGTATTTCCGGGATGCCCACCGAACAAGAATATTGTTCAGTTGCTGAAAAACACGGTAAAGAGCTGATTTATAGAAACTGCCGTAATAGTTAATCCAACCCCTTAACACTGGGTTGACCACTCGAGCCAGCTCATCCAGAGATTTGTCTGTTTGCCGGTGCATTTTCCATTGCCTCATAGCATCGCATATCGATTTCTTGGCTTTGTTGCTGATTGCAGGCATAAATCCGACAAATAATTTACCCTTTCGATTTTTCGCTCTCCGGGGCCGGAATGTAAAGCCCAGGAAATCAAATTTCTGCTCAGGATAATTTCCTCGCCGATCATCTTCCTTACAGTAAACAATCTTCGTCTTCTGCAAGTTAAGCTCCAACCCACATTCAGCAAAACGCTTTTCAATCGCTACACGAAGCCTCTCAGCTTCGGCCTTGCTCCGACAATGACATATCCCATCATCGGCATACCGCTCGAATGCAATCTGAGGATACTGCCTCTTCATCCACGTATCGAACGCGTAATGTAAAAAGAGATTCGCAAGTAATGGACTAACCACTCCCCCTTGCGGAGTCCCTTTATCCCGATTAATCAGGCTGCCAATTGCGCCGGGGCATTCAGTCATCTTTCGATGTACAGAAGCACCCATTTGCAATCAGTATGTTTCCTTACCGCCCGCATCAACAGATCATGGTCGATATTGTCAAAGAAACGTTTGATGTCGAGGTCAAGTACCCAGTCGTATCGCCAGCACCGCTGACGTGCAACCCCTATGGCCTCTCTCGCGGACTTCCCTGGACGGTACCCATATGAATCCGGATGGAAATATTCTTCCAAGATCGGCTCCAGGTATCGTTTGACTACCGTCTGGGCAATGCGGTCTGCCACTGTTGGTATTCCCAGTGGCCTAGTTCTCCCATTGTCCTTCGGTATATCGACCCGACGTACAGGTGGTGGAAAATAGCTGCCTGAGGACATCCGATTCCAGATCTTAAAAAGGTTATCTTTCACATCCTCTTCAAATTCTGCAATGGATTGCCCGTCTACTCCGGCTGCTCCTTTGTTTGCCTTCACCAGTTTGTAGGCTTCCCATACTTCCCATTTCGAAATACAAAACGGCTTTGCTTTATTCACGAAGCTCCTCCCATTTCTGGTTGACTTGAAAATAAAGCTGAACAACGCAGCCCCTTCAGTCCAGTTCCATTACAGAACCTTCATCCCTAATACTGGCTGCTCCGCCCCCGTGTCCCGCATTGGTACTCTCATTCTTGTGGTTTCCTCCACTTGAATTTCTCCCTTAGCATCGGGACAACAGGTTCCCACGTTCCACACAAAAGCCCGGATCAGGTTCGCGCTACCTTTATGCCGGATGCCGCCCAATCAGTAAACAGGTTCCCTTTGGGCTTATCCTGGAGTATCGTAAGTCCCCCAGTTCTGACATCATCCTTTTCATTTCGACACCTCAGAGGTAGTTTGCTTGCGCTCGCCTCCCTGAACCTTACCTGACAAGGTCATTGCCCTGCCTTTTCCTTAACGCTCACCACCAAGGCTTTTAACCTCAGCAGCTTAAGGTGGTTTGCAGCCCGCTCCTGCAAGCTGGCTTCGAGGGACCTACCCTCATCTCTTGTGCAGCCTCGTGGCACACTTACGAATTGAAGGGTTATCAGGTAGGAGGCGGGGTCACCCCCGCCGTCCTCC
The DNA here is from genome assembly GCA_963729715.1 of uncultured delta proteobacterium. GTDB lineage: Bacteria > Desulfobacterota > Syntrophia > Syntrophales > UBA2185 > Fen-1135. The sequence continues at coordinate 226,685 of CAVSPA010000004.1, read as the reverse complement.
CACACCACCGGACATGCGGTTCCGCATCCGGCGGTTCATTGAACACCCTGGAGTCGTTGCATAGTATCGAGCAGCGAGACCAGACCTAAACGATCAAAGTAGGACTTCGGGAAAGCTTGGTTCATGTGACTTGCACCACTGTTCCACCACGGCCCGCGTTGGTTGAAGGCCGAGCGAAACGCCCGTTCTTCCGTCAGTCCTGCCTTCATCAGATTCGTGGCGCGAGTATAGGGGCGTTTCCACTGTCGCCATTGGCTGCATCGCAGTTTCCGCCTGATCCACCCATCCAACTCTTCCAGGGCGCCCTTGGTCTGGGTCAGCTTGAAGTACGCCGCCCATCCTCGGAACACCGGGTTGAGTTCTTCAATGGTGTGGGGCAGGCTTCGCCCTCTCGATCCTTTGAGCACGACCCGGATGTGATCCTCCAGCCGTTTGATGCTGGCTGGTGCAATCCGTAGTCTCGGGGCTTTATGCCAAGTAAGGCCGTAGCCCAGAAACTTCCTCTCCCATGGACGCGCTACCGCGCTTTTGGCCACATTGACCGTGAGCTTGAGCGTGTCCGCCAGAAACCGGGTGATGCTCGCCATGACCCGCTCCCCTGCCTGTCGGCTTCTGACATAGATATTGCAGTCGTCCGCATATCGGCAGAAGGCGTGGCCCCGGCTCTCCAGTTCCCGATCCAGTCCCGTCAGCAGGATGTTCGACAGCAGCGGGCTGAGTGGCCCACCTTGCGGAGTGCCTTCCGTCCTCGGGGAGATGATCCCCTCTGCCATCATGCCCGCTTCGAGGTACCGGCGGATGAGGCGCAGTACTCGCCCGTCTCCGATCTTCTTCGAGAGCTTCTCCATCAGAAGATCGTGATTGGCGCGGTCAAAGAATTTCTCCAAGTCCATGTCCACCACAAACCTGCGACCTTCGGCGACATACTGCTTGGCCGCCTTGACCGCTTGATGGGCGTTCCTCCCCGGTCGAAAGCCATAGCTCGATGCGGAGAAGTCGGCCTCGAAAATCGGCGAGAGCACCTGATGCAACGCTTGCTGGATCAGTCGATCCGTCAGCGTCGGAATGCCGAGTGTCCTTACCCCGCCTTGCGGCTTCGGTATGTCCACCCGACGTACCGGCGAGGGAATGTAGCTCCCCGCCAGCAGTTTGGCCCTGATCGTCGGCCAGTGTTGCTTGAGGTGGTCTTTAAACTCGGCTATGCCGATGCCATCGACTCCGGCAGCGCCTTTGTTCTCAACCACCCGCTGATAGGCGAGCTTCAGGTTACCGCGTTCGCACGCGGTGTCCATCAGCACGCTTGTCTGCTCCAACTCCGCTTTCGTCCGCCGGTGGGTCGTCACGTCAGCCTCGACGCCAGGCAAGGCCATACCGGCGTTCCGCGCCGGCAACTCCTTGTCGGTAACCACTTGCTGTGGTGCTTCTGTCTTCATCAACTGTCCGTGTGGTCCCGCCGCCTACTTGCGGCTTTCAATGTTCGGCCCTTCAGCCCAGATTGGCGCCTAATATGGCCTCTGCTGACTTCTGCATGAGCCTCCCGACACCTCTCGATGACGGTAGCACTAAGGTCGCCCCTGGCACTCATGCAGCTCTCCCCGGGTATGATGCACCCACCTTCACGCTTATGCCTGTCGGATATACGCTACGGCGTCCCGTGCAAGTTTCGGGCTTTGACGATATTGGCCGCCTTACCCCGCCGTGCCGCCTCTTATCCGCTTCCTCTTCGTCAGGCCAGCGCTTTGCCTTCGGCTTCCTCCAGATTCGCAGTCGCCCGCGACACCCTTGCCGTTCGGCTAACTCTTCCCCTTGCCGGGCGAGTAGAGGACTTACACCTCCAAGTGAGTGCGCCCTGCCGGGCGCACCAATAAAAAGGGCAAAACCATTTCTGGCGAGCCGATAGCTTAACGTGTTGAAGAAAAGTGAAAAAGGACTGCTGATACTCATTCGGCAGTCCTTTTTTTGGAGAAGATATCTTTTCCGGCAGTCATAGTGAATAATTGCAGTCAGGTTTGCTGCTGATAATAGATAATGTCCTCGACCATTATCTTACCCTTTGCTAGCCCCAGCCGCATAGCTGGGGTTTGTTTGTTCTTTCCCACTTCCACAAAATTATAGAAGACACGAAAGATGTCCAGTATTTTACCGACCATAACCGGTTTGTAGGGGCCGTAGCCAAACCAACGGCGACCTGGGCTGGCCGAACTGCTGATCGGTCGCTCCAGCAAAGACAATCTCCTTCGGACCTGCATGAAGAAGCAGTCAATGGCATGGAGGCTTGCCTTGTTGTAGAGCCAGGCAAGATGGTCCTCGTCATACCCCTGGATATCCGTCAGGTAGCACATGGCCTTTTCGGGCTCTCCCATATTTGGGAACGGGTGTTCCACCCAACGATCCTGCCATTTCCCGATGTGAACCATCTGGGCCATCTTCTCCCTTATCATCAGGAGTTTTACCTGCCAATCCTTCAGGTCCGGGTGCAACTGCTTCATTGCTGCCATGCGGCGCCGATTCTCTGCCAGGATCCGGCGCTTTTCGCCAATGGTCGCCTCGGCGTTGATCCGAACGTAAAAGGCGTCGCAGCGTCCGTCCCTGATCCTATCGGAAAATGCCGACAGACAAGCAGCCCTAAAGGCTGAGTCCTGATCGAGAAAAAAACGGACCTTTTCTGTGTTATCGAGAAGTTTCCTAAGAAAGAAAAAGTGCCCATACATGGTGTATTCTCCACGGACCTGCATCCCATCTTTCGGAAGAGCAAGATCGTCATCCAGATTGTCTAACACTTCGACATCGTCCCTCTTGTCAGCATCCTCATATGTAGCAGCTATATTACCCTTCAGAGATTCGGCATGGCTGCCAAATCTTTGGGCTCGCGTCTTCTTGATGGCCTCGATATAATCCTCTCGGAGCCAGAGACGGGCATATTGCCTGTAGGCCGGCCTTACTTCGTAATCCCCCGAGGCAATCGCATCCCTCTCTATGTCGTCCGGATTCAGTGAGGGGTCAAAGTTGAGATGCAGGCCGAGGACATAACCGGTCGTGTTGTCAGCGCTACCGACAGCACGAAAAATGATGTTTCTACGGTCGTCGGCGTCCGACCAGTTGATCATATAGTCTTGTCGGTCAACTCCGATATAGAGGCGGGCGAGGGGCATGGTGGGCAGATTGCGTTCCCTCTCAGACGCAAAGGAAAGGCACTGCCGATGAATAAAATCGATCTTCCGATAGAGAGTCGGCATGCTGATCCCTTCCACCTCGCAGATACGACGGAAAGGCACCTTGTTGACGAGAAGACGGAAAATAGCAGCATTTTTGTAGGGTTTTCGGTGCCGGAGCGTTGGTGCCGAAGCGGTAATGAATGTTCTGCCGCACGCCTTGCAACGATAGCGTATAGATCCCGCTTTTGTCCGTCCGAACGAATGGTAGTGAGTCTTGCCGTTCTCTTTATCTATATGATGATTCGGGCAGTCCTGGTTTGGGCAGGTCGGGATAGCTATGATATCAAAAGGCTTCCAAAAGCGGCTCAGCTCTTCATGGATGGCTCTGTTACTCTTTATTGTTGGATATTGGCCGCAAAAACCGCACCGTAGCATGGGCGTGCCCCTGCCTGAACCAACTACGTTATAAGTGTCCCTGCCACGTTTCTCTGCTCCCTTCCCTCTGGGCTGCCTCTGGGCACTCGCCGGAACACCGAAATTCTGGCATTGTGGATTCTTACAGAAGTTGACCTGAATCGCGCCAACTTCTATCGGGACACGTTCATCGAGCTGGTTTGGTCCTTTGATCAAAAAAATTCCCCCTACCAGATTCTACCTCGTAGGGGGATAAATGTTAAACACTTTTTCAACACGTTAAGCTATCGGCTCGCCATTTCTGGTTCTGCCTTTTTTTAAGGTCATCAATTTAGACATTAACTCCAAATGTTTTAAAAACTTCTTGGAGTACGGCTACTTTTTAGCATGTCCTAATAGCTTTAAAGTCTCTGACTCATAAAACCATTCGTGCTTCGGATCTTTACTATCCATCCACACACATTGATAAGCATGTATATATGGATCTCCTATGGCTTCACCTGTTACAGTCATTCTGTCGAGACTCCTCTTAAGTGCAACAACATCTCCAATTTTAAATTCAATCATTACAACACCTCCTCTTTCTGAAGAGCTTTAGTGCCTGGATCGGACGTTATTTACAGCACCGCCCATCTACATAGTTGGTCAATTTTACATAATCACTTGGTCAGGGCTTTTATTCCTCCAGAAATAAAAAAACCCGTCTCCTGGCCCTTCACTTTATGTTCCTATTGCACGCTGATTTCAAAAAGAACTCGCATGTTTGCCTTTGCTGCTTTTGAGTAAAGCTCTTTAGGCGCCGCTTCGTACATCGCCGGGTTTGTCTCGCCATAGCCGATTGTGGAAAGCCTCTCTGGTGCAATGCCGCCTTCGTTAATGAGGTATTCCTGGACAGATTTTGCCCTTCTTTCGCTTAACTTCTGGTTGTAGGCCTCAGTGCCGGAAGCAGATGTATACCCTGCAATGCGGACCTTGGATTTAGGATTATCTTTCAGAAGCTGGATATTCTTTTTTAGGATCGTCTGCGCTTCCGGCTTAAGGGTCGACTTATCGAAATCAAAATGCACGTCCTCAAACGCAAGGATAATAACCTTTTCTTCCGCCGCCGCGGCAACGACCTTCTCCTCGACCATCGGCTCAGTCGCAAGGACAACGACCTTCTTTGCAGCAAGCTCTTTATACCGAGAACAATTGCCGGAGATTATTTTCCCCACAAAAGCGGCCATAGCAGCCGGGGTTGCCAGTTTGTCGGCATTTACGGTATAGCCGCCTATAACGTTCTGCACAATCTGTTCTGAAAGTTCTTTCCCATCGGAAGTATATCCTACCTGAATGGCATAAACGCAGAGCTTGTCGCCGTAATCAGCGTTTACTTTGGTTATGGCCTCCATGACAGTTGCGGGCCGGATGTCATCAACACCCGGAATTTCAGAAAAATCACTGACAATAATAATGGCCGAATTACCCGGCGCTCCTTTGAGATCATTGCCTGCTGCAGTAATAGCCTTTCCCATGGGTGTTGCACCCTTGACATGTCCGATAGTGTTTATTGCCTTCGTATAGTCTTCTTTGACAAGGGATTGCATTCCATAAATAAGAGCAGTTTCCTGGGACCAGAAGGTTCTGAGCCCTGCGTTCAGCCTGATTTCTGGAATCGTCGCTATCATGTTTTTTGTAGTATCCTTCGCAAGTACCAGACGACTGGATTCACCTACGTTCTCCGACAGCGGTTCGACTGCCATCTCCGTTTTCTTCGAATTACCCATGGAAGCAGATTTGTCAAAGAGGACAACGAAATTGTTCGCCTTTTGAACCAATTGCCCTGACTTAATCTGCGGGTTAAGATCAACCGGCCTAAATGTCGCGCAACTGGTTAACAGTCCGCAAAAAATCAACATAAAAATTAATCCATAACCTATTCTTTTCATAATATGGTCTCCTTTACATCTTAAAGCTGTTAAGGTTCATTTGTACTTCTACTCTGCGCAACTTCTTAATTTGCGGAACTTCCGAAACTACGATATTTTACCCCGGTATGTCTTCTCCCGCTCTAAAGGGGTCTTCGCCCCTGGATTACTCTGACCAGCACGATGACAATGGCGATGACCAGCAGGATATGAATAAAGTTACCCATCGTATAGCCACTCACTAATCCCAGCAGCCACAAAATTACCAGCACCACAGCAATTGTCCACAACATGCGATTCCCCTTTCTGCTGTCCGTTCATTTATAACAAAATGCATTACTTGCGACAGCCCAGATGAAGTCAGCTTGAACGCCGGGCTGCCGACATAGAGGCATCTCCTTAGCGAATAACGATAGGAGGAAAGAAGATACTAATGCCCGGCTGTGGAGGCGGTGCATAGATGACCGGCGGCGGGGCATATCCGTAGGCATAAGGCCGGTAATCACGCCTGTCATGGCGGTTGCGGTCGTACCCACGGCCTCTTATCTCTTTACGGCCATTGTCATGTCTTCCCTTATCTTTATGGTCATCCTTGCCGAGAGCCGGTGCCACGTCTATACTGCCGATCATTGCGGCTAAAACAAGCACCATCATAATCTTGCCCACGATGGATCTAAAATTCCACGTACTTGATGTTTTCATATAGTCACTCCGTTCTTGGATAGATTTCAATCGCCTTCTTGGCAACAATCTTTAGTTGTATAGTACCGATCATTTCTTCTTGTTTTTCCCAAATCTCCCTGTGCTGAATATTGTATTGGTAGTCCTCTTCTGCTCATCCGACATACTGTCGTAGAGGGCCTCGAAAGGCGGGATGAACTTCTGCAGTTGAGCTAAATGCACTTCCGTAATTTGGCTGTGTAATTTCATATGCTCAACAGCGTTCATGGTCTTGGTGCCTTCTGTCCTCTCCTTGGCAAGGGTATCCGTAAGGGTGTCCATGTCTTTCGCATTTTCCCGCATCACCTGCGTAAGGTTATCCCATAATTCTTTCTGATCCTCGGTGATCTTTAGCGCCGCTTGAAGCTGTTTGATGCGGGCCTCGGTTTGCTCGACAGCAGAGGTTTTAGCAACTGCCGGTGATTTCTTGCCTGCGGCAGCAAAAGAAAGATTTGCATTGACGAAAAAGATAGTGGATAGAAACGCCACCATCACAACAACGAGTATAACTGGTAAAGCTTTTTGCTTCATGATCTGTCTCCTCAATAAGTTTAGTCTTTAGCGCTTGCACACGCTAAGAAGTTATGAACAAAATTATTAAATTGATTGAATTTGACATTCCTATTCTTAACTGGAGGGGACTACCCTCGGCCGGCAGCAAATTAATCTGGCAGCGTCGGGCAGCTCTCCTCAGTTGACCGCTTTCATGGCTCTTTACTTTTTCAGTTTGGTAAATTTAGAACCTTCTATCGTGGCGCCGGCCATAAGCCCTTTCTGGCCAAAGACAAACCCGATGACAGGTTGCTTGAATTTTGTCGTGTTCAAAGATTCATCGGCGCCGACATTAACCACGGTTACCTTGGCGTCAACACCCGCTTGCCAGTCTTCACTGGTACGGAATTTCTTCAAAACAGCTTGATTCATGAAGACAATTATGATGTCCTTCTCCTGAGCTCCAATCTGATAACCGAAAGACCCGGAAGCGATGCTATAGTAAGCGACCGTTTTCCCTCTGATCCTTAAGGCTCCCTCGCCATACTCTGCGCCTACCACAAGCCCGCCTTGTATAACTTTGGGGATGATAAGGACCCCCTTGGCTGCGTTAAGAAACTCCTTCGCACCTTTGACTTCCTTGACAAATCTATCGAGGGATGCATTTACGCTGGCATCGATCTCGCCGGCCGTGGCCGCGTAAGAGAAAACCGGGATGCTTCCTATAATCAAGGCCATGCACGCTACGAAAAAGATTTTGACTCTTGCTTGTTTCATTTTCTTCCTCCTCTTATTCTAATGCGTTAGTTAAAAAATTATTCAAGCCGACGACGTCCCACTGTTCAATTACCCAGGACATTCTTGACTTGGCCGATGTTTTCCTGAACTTTGCCGCATATCTTTTCACCGGTGCCTTCGCCTTCCATGTCATTATTATCGCTGAGTTTCCCGGCCACCTCCTTGATCTTACCCTTCATTTGGTGAAACGTGCCTTCCACCTGATTTTTCGTGCTGGATTTCATGGTATTCATCCTTTAGGATTTTGATTTGATTGCTGGGCTATTTTGTTTCAAGCGATAGTTTTCCGGCCGTGATCCACTTAACGTTCCGCCTCTGCAGCACAGTCATCCGACCTTCGATTAAGTCTCATCCATCCCCGCCGGGTGGAAGACCGTGTGGAACACCCTTTCATACGGCTCTTTGAGAAGGCTCATCGCCCCCCGGAGCACCCTAAAATGCTCCGACTTGAGGTGGGTCATAAGGTTCTCTTGGGTATCCCATTCTTCAAGAAGAAAGAGTCGATTTTCATCCTCGATACTCTCACAGAAGTCGCAGCGCTGGCATCCCTTCTCCATCTTTATGGAACCCGACAGTAACGTAATCGTCTGTGACAACTCCATGCGCTTCTCGGAGAGGACCTTCATTCTTATGATTACAAGGATCATGACAATCGTAATAGCAATTGGCCTGCCAATAGCCGAAAGAAAATCATAAGTTTTGATTCATTCTTTAATAACAGGTGGTTAGATTAATGGGAGTGAATAGGGGAAAAGTATGCAATGATTCGTTTAGCCTCAGTATTTGGTGGAACCTCAACATGCTGAGGGATTCTTTGTTTGAGGCATACTTAAAAAAACAGTTAGCCTGATCCGAATCCTTTTACATTAGCCAGCGCTTTTTCATTTATTCACTGTAATAGCAAATGGCCTGCCAATAGGTAAAGAACCCCGCGCTTCCGCACGGGGCATTAAAACTCAAAATCCAACTGCTTGGGAGTCTTTTCTTCATGCTTATGATACTGTATATACCTCTTTATCGTATCACTGGTTACTTTGTCTCCAACTGTCCTAACAAAATAGCCATCTTCCCAAAATTCTCCACCCCACAGCTCTCTCTTTACCTCCGGATATCTCACAAAGATTTCTCGTGCACTCACGCTCTTCAGAATCCTCACTATCTCTCCAACAGAATATCTGGGTGGTATACTCGTAAATATGTGAACATGATCCTCCGCTATCTCCATCTCCACTATCTCACAGTCTCGTGCTGCCAGTATCTCTTGAAACAATTCCTTTACCGCTTCGCGTACCTTTTCCCTCAATATCCACTCGCGATACTTCGGTGCCCATACAAGATGGTATCTCCTATCATAAACTGCATGGCTCATTCGTTTGAGAGTCATGCAACGTATTATACTCAATTCTTAAAGAAAGGAAATCATAAGTTTTGATTCATGCTTTAATAACAGGTGATAGGATTGACAGGAGAGAATAGCAAAGAAGTATGAAATGATTCGTTTGGCCTTAGTATTTGGTGGAACCTCAACATACTGAGGGATACTATGAAAAAGGGTGGACGGTCTACCCCGGTTCTTTTATCTCCGGCCTGACTATCCCGAGCTTATACATCCTTGCTCTTAAAGTACTCGGGTGAAGGCCCAGGATCGCGGCCGCCCCGTCCTTTCCCTCAATGCGCCATCTCGTTTCAGAGAGGATCTTAAGAATTTGGTTTCGCTCCGTCTCCTCCAATGTCCTCACGGCGGATAAAAGTGGGGGAGATGAAATCTCCAGTTTATCTGCCAGCTGCAAAACCGGTCCGGAACACAAGATCACGGCACGTTCAATGATGCTTTCCAGCTCCCGGACGTTCCCGGGCCACGGGTAATCCTGCAGCTCCTTCATCGTATCCTTCTGGATCGACGTGATCTGTTTGCCCAATTTCCTGGAGTACCGATATATGAAGGCCTGGACCATCAGCGGGACGTCTTCCTTTCGTTGCCGTAGTGGCGGGACAGTGATAGGAAAGACGTTGAGCCGATAGTAAAGGTCCTGCCGAAACCGGCCCTTGCGGACCTCTTCTTCAAGGTCTCGATTGGTCGTCGCTATGATCCGCACATCGACTTTGACGGTGTGGGACGATCCCAGGCGCTCGAACTCGTTATGCTGAATCACCCGGAGTAGTTTTGCCTGCACCTCCAGCGGCAGCTCGCCGATCTCGTCCAGGCAGAGAGTGGAATCATGCGCGACCTCGAACCGGCCGACCTGTCTGGTATCAGCCCCGGTAAATGCCCCCTTCTCACGGCCGAACAATTCGCTCTCAATTAAATTGCCCGGCAACGCAGCACAGTTGACCGTGATCAAGGGCCGTTCCTTACGGGGACTCATGTCATGGATCGCGAAAGCGATCAACTCTTTTCCCGTTCCAGTTTCACCAAGGATCAGGACCGTTGTGTTGAGCGGAGCAACTTGTTCCGCTCGATAGAGAACGTACTTGAGACCATCACTTTGCCCGATAATGTGCTCAAATTGATGTTTCATCTTGTTCTCGTGACGGAAGTAAATGTTTTCCACCTCCAGTTGGTCTTTCATTGTTTTGATTTCAGAAAGGGCCGCCCGAAGTTCAACCGTTCGCTCCGCCACTCGTCGTTCCAGATCGTTGTGAGATTCTTGTAAAGACTCGGCAAGAAGTTTCCGTTCGGTGATATCGCGGATGTTACACTGAATCACTCTGTGATGATTGACCAGATAGACGTTGCTGACAAATTCCACGTCCAGTGGACGTCCGTCTTTCGTCTCAAGCGGCAAATCTTTGTAGCGAACATATCCTTTGCCCTGCAATTGCGAAAAGGCGGCCTTCGATGCTTCAATATCTTTAACGGCCCCAATCTCCCAGAGTTTCTTCCCTAAAAAGTCCCCATGCGAATAACCCAACATTTCTACCAAGAATGGGTTCACATCAGATATTTGTCCTGTTTCGGCATCGAGGATTAATATTCCATCTTGAGCTGTTTCGAAGAGACGGCGGTATCGCATTTCAGAACTCTTGAGCGCCTCCTCCGTCTGCTTCTGGTCGGTGATATCCTCAAAAACGAGGAGTATCCTACCCGTCCCTTTACCTTCCCGATAGATCCGATGAGCGTTGAGAAGCATTCTCTTTCGGCCAATGAGCGGGAATGCGTGGTCGACCTCGAAATTATTAAAGTGGGTATTCTGAGGGATAATTTCCTCTAACAACTTTCGCAATGCAGGAATATCCCACTGGTGGTTGCCTACATCAAAGATAAATTTCCCGCTAGTCTCGTCAGACGACACCTGGAAGGTTTCGTAGAAGGAACGATTTGCAGAGATGACTTTCAGGTCGGGGGTAAGTACGATAAGGGGTTCACGTATTGTCTCCACGATGCTCTCAGTGTATTCTTGAGAGTGCTCAAAGGTCTCCTCCGCGCGCTTACGCTCGGCGATTTGAGCCTGCAACAATTCGTCGGCCTCCTGCAGGCGCAGCTCCATGGCATTAAGACTCGTCCGAAGTTCTTCCACCTCAAGGAGAAGTTGCTCCTTTGTTTGGAGTTTTCTTTTTATAATGTCGCTCCTCCCCTGATCGTTATCAGAGCCCTAATGCTCGCTTACTAATCTTGTTAAATTTTATGCAGACTTTTAAAAAAAATCAACTGCAAAAAAATGCGTTGTTCCCGATCGTAATAAATTGAGCCAGAAAAGAAAAACAATATCAGTAAGGGTTTTTTTGAGCATGGAGATTTTCTCACTCTGTGAGACTCTTTGCTACTGTACTTAAGAGAGGTTGCTACTTTTGCGTATTATAAGATGGGATGGAGGGCGCAGAGGTATGCTGTCACGCTCTCTCTTGCTTTGTTTGGTCTGGTTTATGGTAGAAATCCAATTTGAGGCTGGATCGTTGGTTATCCGAGGACGGTCATCTATTTGGCCAGTTGGAAAATGCCGGTGACGCAATAACTGTAACTTGAGGAGGTGTGGCTACTCTAAGCTCGTAACCTGGGGGCAGTGCTGCACCGAATAAGAATTCCTTGCCGTCTTGTGATTGATAAAGGGGTTTCACATATTGTTGGCCTATGGGAAAATTGAAAACTGAAGTGGTAGTAGGATGCGTCGATGATGCGGTAATGATGACATAGTTGGGATGTTCCGTATCAGTATTGCGAGCTTCGAGAGTGTTCTGGTTCTTGCCGAGGAGTCTATCAGATAGAGAAGGCGTCTTAAAATCAACTTCAAACCATGCAACTTTTGCATGAAGGTGTGAGCCAGGATTGGCTAAAGAAGCCGTCAAAAGAGCAACAAAGACCACGGCAATGAAACTGAAGGTAAGAATCAGGAGTCGTGATCTTTTATAAACGGCTGATGCAAGACATATGAACGATACGATAAAACATAGAGAGAAGAGCGCGGTTATAACAGACAACGACTGCATCGAATCTCCTTTTATATTGCAAGGTGAGATTGTGAAACATTGCGTTTGTATGTGAGCGTTGGGAGTAGATTGATATCATATCGAGGGAAATAATCAAGGCGAATGTTGTTAATTCTTCTTCAAGTGGAAGGCATGATGATGAACTACAAGGGAGAGAGACTTCGGGTCGATGACATGGATGAATGCCTGCACCGGCCTTCGAGCCGTCGCAGGTGTCCTTAAATATATAACGATAAAATGTGTGATTTTTGTAGGCAGGTGAGAGAGCACTAGAACTTGAGCTAAGGAGAGGCCTAAGTTGAAGGGCCGCGCTTTGCGTCTCTCTACGAGTATGCACAACGGCTTTGTAAATAAGAGTAAAGAAGTCAGGATGAAAGCTTTCTAACCCGTGTTTTGCTGATTCGTCTTTAGATCTTCAAGTAATTGTCTTAAAAGTTTCAGCTGTTCCTGTTGAATTGAAATCAGCTCACACCACTGTTTCTCTCTGAGTGAATCAACTTTCTCATGAAGTTCTATTATTTCAAGCTCTGCTTTTAAATTTACTTCATAATCGTGTTCTGCACTTAGTCGATCCTTATAGGCCTGTCGATTTTGAGACATCAAAATAACCGGAGCTTGAATGGCGGCAAGCATAGATAAAACAAGATTCAGCAGAATGTATGGATATGGATCAAATGAGCTGTTAAGCTTGATTAGGATAAATGAATTCAGGAGAATCCATACAACCATCACACCCATAAATATTGAAATGAAGAGCCAAGAGCCTCCGAAAGAAGCGACCTTGTCGGCCATCTTCTGGCCAAAAGTAAATTTTTCGGAAAAGTCTTGAACGACATTTCTTGAAATAGGGGTTCTTTCCGTTATATGATGAGCAACATGCTTTTCCAGTTCAGTGAGCTCGTCATATCTTGAGCGAAAGATCCTTTCTGCAGCATCGTGTACTTTCTGATCCATCATACTATCCTTTCGGTGACTATCTGAGAACACAGCTCAATGGCCTTGAACATTTGAGAAATTCGGCTCAAAGGCTAAGGAGATCAAAGTTATGATCAAGCCGTATCTGTTATGAGTCATCGTCCCGTCGGGTATCTAAACGCTGCCAGCGCTGCAGTTCTTGCTTTTCCGCGAATTTTCCCCAGATGAACCTGGCGGCAAAATCAGGATGCCCGAAGTAACCGGGCGCCATACCCAAGAACCTGCCCTGCATATTCTTGAGGATTCTGGGCGCCTCCGTTGCAGCAATAAAGTTGCGCTCGTCTTTGTGGGAGAAGATGATCTCGTCCCCTAGCGCCTCCTTGACCTTGTCGGCTTGCCCTCGCAGTTCTGGCGGCAGGGTGTCGGGCCGAATCGGAACGGCAATCCGGACCTCGAGGAGCACGAACCAGCGGTCGCCGGCTATCGGCCGGGAGTAGTCCCAAAACTCCATGACCAAGCCGTTATTCAGAGGGTGACGGGATATTAATCTTTCCGAGTTCATTGCCTAACTACGACCCTGAAATTATGAGGCCACCATGGATTCCAACAAGTTCATAATATAAAGATCATTCTTCATGATTTGGTGTTCTTATAGAATCTTGTGCCGTCTTCATCTACAAGTATCCATAAGTGACCATCGCTTCTCGTTGCTAAGGTTTTGCGAAGGTTTCTTGCGTCACCATTGGAAACAATTCCATTTCCTTCTACTTTTCCTGCATAAGTTTGTATCTGACCCTCTTGAATTTTATGCGTTATATCTCTGTCGTAAAGAATGATAACTTCCGGCCAGCAGTATTTAAAGACATTTTCGTTAAAGCCGTCATCCCTGCCGTGATGCGAAGCATGATGAGAGCAGCGAAAAATAGAACGTGGCTCCCCATTTACTTTTTCTTCCGCCCAGACCTTAGCGCCATGCCTGCGGATGATGTTCAACCTGCTTTTTTTAGGCCATTGATGCCTCGTGAGAGAAGATTCCTGTCTATTCCCAATCTTTCAGTATGAACCCGATTCCGATGCGGTTGATGTTGTGGTTGTAATCGAGCATGCTCTCGCCATAGCCATTAAAGTATTGTATGTAGCCGCTCATCCGCTCTATGAGCGGAAAGCTCCATTCAAGCTGCGTGGCGCCACGATTCGTGCTTGGGTTCAAGTTATTTCTGGCCATCAGTCCGAATCTGTTGCCCTTCCAAAAGTAATATGCCCAAAGTTCACCGTATCCAAGATAGTTCTCGATGTCTGAATTGTTATCATTTTCGGCACTCTCCGGAAACCTGTACCATGTTTTTAGGATTAGAACGAGGTTGTCTCTTTCGAACCCGAAGTTCGCAACTGCGCGGTTCCAGCTTCTTGACAGGGGGTCTGACTGTCCGTTGGACTGGTGGTTGAGGCCCACGTTAATGAAACGGTTCTTAAGCCCGAGAAGATCATAGTCCGTACGGAAGTTCAGAAGAACCTCCGGTTCGTAATTGGTTTCGCGAAAAGGCGAGGAGTCTTTGAAATTGTAAGATTGCCAGAACGATCGCTGCGTGTAAGCAACCCATAGATCCATATCTTGTCCAAAAATGTCCTGCCAAATCTTCGTCTTGAAGCTGATCTGAAAAGCGGTTTCCGCATTTGTAAGTTCTTTATTAGGATCAGCCTTTTTTATGGGCTGCTCGTTAGGCGACTCGACATATGTGATGGGAAGGAGGTAGTTCGACCGGTGAGGTGATATGGTATATTTGTCTTTCCGGGACTCTTTGTCCAATTCCCATAGCCGTTCCAGATATGTGACTTTTGTTTGCGAACCAGGCTTTGTTTCCGAAGCGGTTGTACTCGTTGGTTTGCTTGGGGCTTCCTTACGCCCGGCCAGCTCATCGTAACATTTCAGTCGTTCCGCGCTGTCATCAATTTTCACGCATTCGGCGATGCCCTTAGGCACGTCCGCATGTGCCGTGACCGCAAAGATAAACAGCAATGCCATGCAAAGTGTCCCGCGCACCAGTTGACACTTACGACCGCATGGAAATCCGTATCGGTGCAATAATGTTTTCATAAACCCTCTTTGTGCGCGTTTGTAATATTACGGGAAAAGTAGATCGCCAACATCCATACTCAAAGACCAAGGGTCATTTACTTGCCATTATTATCGTACTACAATTAAGGCCAGAGTTCAGCCATTAATCATCTATTGGCAACAAAATATTTTTTTCAGGCGGCCAATGGTCATCTCGATTGAGGAGTTTTCTCCTGGCCCCAATCAAAAAGAATCACCCTCGAACACAATATCAATTTCATAGAAACTTAACTTGCCACACTTGAGCCGTAAATAGAGACATGACCAAAAGAAGATTGACCCCAACCCGCTGGTTGCCGAATGACAACTTCTGTATAAGGTCTAAGTGGATCAATCCAGTCTACAGGGTTGTTGCCGACATATGCATACGGGTTAATACCCTCTCTAAACACAATCGGATCCTTGGCCAGGAACCTTCCAGCGCTGGGATCACGGTATTTTTAGATCGTGCTACTGTCGAAAATGAGGATTATAAATCGTGATGTCTGTGCTACTATTTCACTCCCACCTTACATTACATCGGACATTTCGCAGCCCAAAATCAGGCTTTTGCTGATGGCACGTTCATGGATATTAATAATATTATGAGTGAAAAAGGAGAGAAGGAGTAAGGATTATGAAAAAGAGCTACAACGTTATCTGTTTTATTATCGTCCTCATGATGATCGCGACCTTTGTGGCCTGCGCATCGACACCGAAACAGTCAAGCACGGGGGAATACATCGATGACTCCGTCATCACGGCCAAGATAAAAGCTCAGCTCGCAGCTGATGATTTCCTCAAGTCATTTCAGATCGCGGTAGAATCCCGCAAGGGCATCGTTCAGCTGAGCGGTTTCGTCGATTCCCAGATGACGATCGATAAAGCAGGTCAGGTTGCAAGCAGTGTCGAAGGGGTCAGATCCGTGAAGAACGACCTGATTGTGTCAGTGCCCAAGACAGAGAGCGCTGGTAAGTACTTCGATGATTCGGTCATTACGACCAAAGTCAAGGCGCATCTCGCCCAGGACGATGTCCTCAAGGCCTTTGAGATCAACGTCAAGACCTACAGGGGTGTCGTGCAACTGAGAGGTTTCGTCGATTCCCAGATGACCATCGATAAAGCAGGTCAGGTTGCAGGCAGTGTCGAAGGTGTCAAATCTCTCAAGAACGATCTCATCGTGAAATAGGCGGGCATTATCCGTATAAACGCTGTGAACAGTACAAAGAACCGGACGCTCATTTCCGGCTGTCGCAGTGATGCGGCCGGCAACGAGCCTCAACAATTTCCGGAGGAAGATCATATGCTGTGGACAATTGCTGCCGTGCTGATAATTTTATGGCTGCTCGGGCTGATGAGCGGCTATGCGATGGGCTATTTCATTCACATTTCCTTGGTCATTGCCATTGTCATTATACTGATCAGAATCATCCAGGGGCAAAAACCCATATAGCTGTGCGCATCTTTGCGACAACACGAACGAGCTTACATTGGGGCAGAACATGAGATTCATTAAAACTCTCTTTTTGTTTCTCCTGACGTTTACAATCTTGGGCATCAGCGGCGGGTGTGCGTCCCTGCCCAATGTCTCTGAAAAGATCGACGCGGCGCCGAATGCCCAAGAGCCGCAACAAATCGTTTCGGCCAGAGGACTGTTATCTCCGAAGCAGAGCAAAGCCATCATGGAACGCTTGCAGCGATCCACTAAGTCGACGGACACACTGCAGCGTTTTAATGACCTAATCGAATCTTTGACCGAAAGCCCGCTCACAAAGGGAAACAAGGTTACCCTCCTCGCCGATGGCCAGGCCGCTTATGCCGCAATGTTCAAAGCCATAGAGAGCGCCAGAGACCATATCAATCTTGAAACCTTTATCATCGATGCCGATGACGTGGGCCGCCAATTTTCCGACCTGTTGTTGAAAAAACAGGCGGAAGGTGTTCAGGTCAATCTCATTTATGACAGCGTGGGGAGCTACGCCAATCCCGCTCCCTTTTTTCAGCGCTTGCGGGATGGGGGAATCAAGGTCGTCGAATTCAATCCGGTAAATCCGTTTAAGGCTCACGGTAACTGGTTACTTGCGCACCTCGATCACCGCAAGATTTTGATCGTCGACGGCAAAATCGCCATTACAGGCGGTATCAACATCAGCAGCGTTTACTCGAGCAAGCTTTCCGGAAGGGCTGAAGGCGAGGGAGCACCGCTGCCGTGGCGCGACACGGACGTTCAAATTGAAGGTCCCGCCGTCGCGGAATTCCAAAAGCTCTTTATTGACACGTGGTCCAAGCAGAACGGGCCTAAACTATCCGAACGCAACTACTACCCAAAGATGAAAGAAAATGGGAATGCCCTGGTACGAGTCGTCGGCAGCACACCGGGCGCGGACAACAGGATCACGTTTATCATGTATGTGGCCGCCATCATGTTTGCGGAGCATTCCATTCATCTGACGAATGCCTACTTTATACCCGACGACCAGGTACTTACGGCCTTCACGGATGCAGCCAAGAGGGGCGTTGACGTAAAGATCATTCTTCCCGAGACCACCGATTCCTCGCTGGCCTTACATGCAGCGCAGTACAATTATTCAGAGCTATTGGACGCGGGGGTGAAGATATATGAACGCCGCAACGCCTTACTGCATGCGAAGACTGCGGTCATTGATGGCGTCTGGTCAACGGTCGGGTCCACCAACATGGACTACTGGAGCTTTTTAAACGATGACGAGGTGAATGCGATTGTTCTTAACCGTGAGTTCGCTGCTGAAATGGAGAAGACATTTGCCAAGGATCTTGTGGAGTCGCATGAGATAAAACGGGAAGAGTGGCAGGAGAGATCCCTCTTTTCGCAGCTTAGGGAATGGTTTGCGCATTTATTTGATCACTGGTTGTGACTTGAGGATTAAGCCGATGGCCAATCCTTCTTCGGAGGAGTGGTGATCGGCCAGCACACGACGGTTATTGTTCCGTCGGATGAGTAGAACCCGGAGAGAGAAAATGAAGAAATGTGGAGGAATACTTTGTTGTTTCACCGTGCTGATCGTTTTGACCGGATGCTCCTCGATATTCGGGGGGGCTTACGGGGTGGCCCAGGAGGAGCGCACAAACAGAGCCATCTACACGGATGAAAAGATCAAACTCACCATTGATAAGAGAATCATGGACGAGGTAATTAATGTTTTTGACTATGCCACCTTCTGCTACAACGGCGATGTTTATCTCATCGGTGAATACGACACGCCAGAACAGAAAGAAAAGGTTTCTAAAATCGCCCATTCTGTGAAGGGAGTAAAATCGGTAACGACGTACATCCTCCCCAAGAGAAAGATTGATACCTGCGGGACGATGGATCATGCCGCCATAAGCATCAAGGTGCAGGGCATTCTCATCAATGCCCATGATATCCACTCGACTAATATCGACGTCAAGGTGGTTCAATGCCACGTTATTCTTCTGGGGATTGTGGGAACGGGAAGTGAAGCTGACAAGGCTATCGCTCTCGCTAAGAGCGTGGAGGGTGTTAGAGATGTCACGTCATTCCTAAAGTCGATGCGGTGATCATCGCAGCGTAGTGTCTCGTCAAAAGAGCTTCTTGAAGAAATTGGTGACGGAGCCCCCCTTCCTTTTACTATTCCCTTGGCCGCGGGCGTTCGGGTGAAAAATGGTCCTGCTGAAAACGATCCGCCACCCCTTCTCTTCCTTGATCATCTCCAAGTGTAGTGTTTCGCGACCGTAGAGAGTGAAGGGGCTTGAGACCACCGCTACGGCTTTCCTTTTGTCATACTCATTGAAGATGACATCATAGATTCTGAAATTCTGGACCTTGATGCTATTTTCTGCATGATCATTAACGAAATCCTTCAGGGTGTATACCTTTTTCGACTCCTCGGAGAGTTATTCATAAGCACCCCGATAATCACCAGACGTGACATGCTGCAAAAACCCATTCACCAGCTTCATAATATGGGGTGTATCCCGGCTAGGCGAGGTGATCAAAAATAGAAGAACCAGCATCAAGGCGGCCAGTTAATGTACGAAGGTGTTGACCTTGAAATGGTCAGAGATATTCTAGGCCATACATCAAAAAATATTACACGCCGTTACGCCAAGCGATCGAACAAGATCATGACAAACATCCTCGAATTGAGAACCCGTGCCAAGCCAGCACGCCATGCCGCTACAAATCAGCACCGTATTCAGGAACATGACCACAGGTGATTCTGGAGCATGACAGTAGGTTTTTGTGATTTGGCGTGACGGTCGGCTAAAGATTATTGATTTAAGAACCGATATAGATAGTAGCACAAAGATATTTGTTGGTATTTGGGGCGCCAAGGACTATCTGTATTCCAGAAGTTACCTGGATGAAAAATTAGGGAATCTCTTTCGAATTTAGTGAACGTTTAGTGAACGAAAATTAAAAGACGGAATCCAAATAAATTAGATAATTAGATGGTCGGGGCGAGAGGATTTGAACCTCCGACCCTCTGAACCCCATTCAGATACGCTACCAAGCTGCGCTACGCCCCGACATTTAATGAACGATATTTATAGCCTTACTAACACCATGCCATGACTCTGTCAAGGACTATGAAAGCGAGTATCTCCGCTTTTGCCAATTGCATAAAGTTCTTGAAATCAAGATGGCCATGTAGTAGATTTATGCTAATATAGATGACAGAGATTAAAATTTACCTTGATCCGAGACGATTAAAGATGAGGTTACCGTGCAGTTATTTGTCCTCGTTACATTACTAATCACTTTAAGCATCGCCTCACCGGCCTGGGCGGATATATACAAGTACGAAGACGCACAGGGCGTCATCCATCTCACAAACGTGCCTACCGAAAGCGGCGTCAAGTACACTCTTATCATGAGGGAGAAGCGCGTTCTTCTCGACAGGAAGCTGGGCTATAATATATCAGAATATGATGACTTGATAATCAAGGCATCAGAAAGACATAAAATAGAGCCTGCCCTGATTAAAGCAATCATAAAGGCAGAATCAAATTTCAACCATCGGGCCGTTTCTCCGAAAGGGGCCAGAGGACTGATGCAATTGATGCCGGCAACCGCCTCGTCATTGCAAGTCCAGGATTCCTTCCATCCGGAGAACAATATCGAAGGCGGCGTAAAATACCTGCGGTATCTCTTGAATTATTTCAACGGGAATCTTCCTTTAGCTCTGGCTGCTTATAACGCAGGCGAGAATGCCGTTATCAGGCACAGGGGCGTCCCTCCCTATCGCGAAACGCAAGTATATATACAGAGAGTCCTCACTTATCTCGATAAATTCAGATAATAAAACTCCATCTTTTAATGCTCGCGTCTTCACGGTGTATCGCTCGTGCAGATATACCTCTTGAGCTTTTCAAATTTCTTGTCTTTGATCCCGTGAATCTTCATCAGATCCTCAACTCTCTCGAACCTTCCCGAGGCTTCTCTGAATTGAACGATCCGCGATGTAGCTTTCTCGCCGATGCCGTTAATCAGCGTAAGGTCATTTATGCTGGCATTATTAATATCAATCGGAATGCCGAGAGGGCCAGTTTATTTGCATTGAACATTTGCTCGATCCTTAAGCGTCCACGCGATTCGATGACAACGGCGTCGCCTGCGGAAAGCCGCCGATTTAACAAATTATTATCAAATGGTTCGCTATTTCTGATGCCGGCAGCCACCAGGAGATCACAGAATCTTGCCGTATCGGGCACATAAAAGATGCCGCTCGGGTCCGCATTGCCTGTGATCCCGACAATTACGGGGCCAAGACTCTTATCGCCAAAGGGGATATAGTTTATATGGGACGGAAATTGTGGAGAAAGATAGGAAACCGTAAAACAATTGCCGCAATAACAACTATAACGATGGCTCCGTCACGTTGTCCTTCGGTACTCTGCATATTCATCTATTGATAAATTCTGCGGTATCCTAAAATGGGTAATGTGACGGTTCATTCTATCTTGCGAAGAACTCATCCCTTATCTAAATCGAATGCATCATGCAGGGCGGAAACGGCAAGCTCCGTATATTTTGCCTGTATGACGCATGATATCTTGATCTCAGAAGTACTGATCATCAATATATTCACGCCCTCCTTGGCTAAGGATGAGAACATCTTTGCGGCTACACCCGAATGACTGATCATCCCCACACCAATGATGGATATCTTAGAAACATCCGCATCAACCTCTACTCTGTCAGCACCTATTTCTCTTGCCACTTCTTCAACCAGTTCGTGAGCCTTCTTTATTTCCTTGCGCGAGACAGTGAATGTCAAATCCGTGTAACCCTCCAGGCTCGCGTTCTGTATTATCATGTCGACCATGATATTATGCTGCGCAAGCGGTGTAAACAGCCGAGCTGCTATACCGGGCCTATCAGGAACGCGAACCACAGTAATTTTCGCCTGATCACGGTCATAAGTTACCCCACACACCACTTCCCTTTCCATCTCCAGATCCTCCTTCGTCACCAGTGTGCCCCCTTCATCAGTAAATGATGACCTTACGTAGACTGGTACGTCGTATTTTTTAGCGAGTTCGACTGATCGGGGTTGAAGGACTTTAGCCCCGGACCTTGCCATCTCAAGCATTTCATCATAGGAGATCCTGCTCAGCCTCCGTGCCTTTCTACAAATGTTGGGATCCGCAGTATAAACACCGTCAACATCTGTATAAATATCGCATACGTCCGCTTTCAGCGCCGCTGCCAAGGCGACAGCACTCGTATCTGAACCGCCTCTCCCGAGGGTTGTAATATTGCCATCCTTATCTACACCTTGAAAGCCGGCCACGACAACAATAGTTCCCCTCTTCAGCTCCTTGCATATCTTTTTCGTATCTATATTGACAATTCTTGCCTTCGTATAGGATCTGTCGGTGATAATCTTTACCTGATACCCCAGTAAAGATTTGGCGCGTAGGCCCAATCTGTTCAAAATTATGGAGAGAAGAGTTACCGTCAACTGCTCCCCTGTGGAGACAAGGGCATCATACTCCCTTTCATCGGGCATGTCAGCCGCCGTATGGGCCAATTGTATGAGTCTATCCGTCTCACCGGCCATGGCCGAAAGCACTACAACAATGTCATCTCCTGCTTCTTTTGATTTCAATACACGCCTGGCCACATTCTCCATCTTGTTGATATCTGCAACTGAAGTGCCTCCGTATTTTTGCACAACAAGCGCCATCCCCTAAGAACCTCCATTTCCCAATTGTTCCGAAATTACAGCTATTCTCTTCTTTTGTCCGGATATGATTATGTCACGCTCATTTTCATCAATATAGTTTATCGAGACAAACAAGGCTTCGTCAGGCAGAATGTCTGTCACTTTATCAGCCCATTCAATAACGCTGACGCCTCGCCCAAAAAAATACTCCTCATATCCTATATCATCCATCTCTGAGGGTCGCGATAAGCGATATAGGTCAAAGTGATACAGCATCATTCTGCCCTGGTACTCATTTATCAACGTAAACGATGGACTCGTTATTTGATACTCATTCGGCACGCCAAGCCCTCTCGCAATGCCATGAGCAAGGCATGTCTTTCCCGCACCTAAGTCGCCGACAAGAGCAACGATATCCTTTTCAAGGAGATTACATCCAATAATCTTACCTATAAGAAAAGTTTCCTCGGGACTCCGAGATGTAATCATCAGCTTGGCAGTACCCTCATTGATGGCATTTTCAACACTTGATATAATTATTTTCTTCGCGCTTGAACCCATCCTTTATCCTGCTCTGTCATACGCACGGGGTTTCTCGACAAGTCCCGGTCTCCGGCAACTGACCTTACCTTTCAAGAACTACAATTGCGTGTGCATGCTCCCTTGTATGCGTCATACTAACGTGGATCGCTTTCACACCAAGATTATCGAGGATGTTGCCCATTTCTTCATTCATTTTCAGTACCGGATTTCCCAGTTCGTTGTTCATCACCTCAATTTCTCTTAACTTGACACCCATGCCCAGTCCTATGCCGAGGGACTTCAGAAAAGATTCCTTTGCTGCAAATCTTGCCGCAAAATGTATGGCTGGAAATGCCTTATTCTTACAATATTCGATTTCGTCAGTGCTATAAACTCTCTGTAGAAAGCGGTCTCCCCATTTCTTGAGAATTCTTTCAATCCTCGAAACTTCCACAAGGTCTGTCCCTATTCCATGAATCATCTTCAAATGCTTATCGGATATAGCCGCAATCTTAAGCTCCTGCTTTATGCCCTTAGAATCGCATCGGCCATGGCAGCCACTTTTTTCATGGACTTCACGTCATGCACCCGCACTACGTTTGTCCCGTTTATGATGGCGGCTGTCACTGCAGCGGCAGTACCCTCCATGCGCTCCGTCGGCGCGCCACCGGTTATTTTGCCTATAAAACCCTTCCTCGAAGGCCCCGCCACAATGGGTCTTCCCAGGACCTTAAACTCCGATAGATATTTTAGCAACCTCATTGAATCTTCGCCGGTCTTGCCGAAGCCTATGCCAGGATCGATCATGACATTTTCCGCGGCTATTCCCGCAATTCCGGCCTCTTCCATTTTGCCTCCGAGAAAGTCAATGACGTCTCCTCTTAGAGATCTGTATGATAAATCTCCTTCCTGCATGTCTTTGGGAACTCCACGCATGTGCATCAGGATAATTGCCGCACCTGTCTCCGCGACTACATCTGCCATGTGGCGATCACCGGTCATGGCGCTTATGTCGTTGACAATATCAGCACCGTTATCCACGGCAAGTCTCGCAACCTCGGCCTTTGTCGTATCAAC
The DNA here is from genome assembly GCA_963729715.1 of uncultured delta proteobacterium. Taxonomy (GTDB): domain Bacteria; phylum Desulfobacterota; class Syntrophia; order Syntrophales; family UBA2185; genus Fen-1135. Next base: position 202,993 of record CAVSPA010000004.1, on the reverse strand, counting down.
TGAGATAGGAATCTTGATAGACCTCTCCAACCCCTTTATTACGGGAATTACCCTTGCAATCTCTTCCTCAAGCGGAATCGGCACCGCACCCGGTCGCGAAGATTCTCCTCCAACATCTATGATGTCTGCACCCTCCTCCATCATCTTCAGACCATATTCGATTGCATCACCCATGTCTTTGAAAAGGCCGCCGTCCGAAAATGAGTCGGGGGTTACATTAAGTATTCCCATGATTCCTGTCTTCTCTCCCAAGACAATTTCCCTTCTGCATGTCTTGAGGATAAAAAGTTCTTTCGAAACATTTGCAAGGAGTTCTCTGATCGCCTTTGATATGCTGCCTAATCCCAACGGCTGAATGGAAATCTTGTCGGATAGACGCTGTATCTGCTTTGCCGTACCCATGATAACGCAGTCCGTTTTCTCAACGCTGCATGATACGGAAGAACGTGAAACGGCAGCATCACCGCCCACGGAAAGCATTTCTTGTTTTATAATATTCGCTACGTTACATTTGATCCCCTCAAGTAGCAGATTATGATGAACCATCTTCGGCAGCATTGCCTCAATGCCATATGGGTCGCAATTAATCTTTCTCAAGACCTCAAGAGCCTCACATGACGACCTTAGATGGAGCAATCTTGGACGACTCTTATCTGTCATTGTATAAAATTTAGAGAAGGGGGCTTCAATGGTTAGTCTAATCCTCTCTTGGTATCGTATTCCCGCTTTCTGCCACATCCCCCTCCTTCATTTGTATGATTTCGTCGAGTTCCATAGTGTTCAATACCTCCTTCTCGAGAAGGGCCGCTGCGATCCTGTTCAATATATCGATGTGGTCTGATAACAGTTTCTTTGCTTTTTCGTAGCTCTCCGATACCAAGCGTGTTACTTCCTTATCAATCCTTTGCGCTGTCTCTTCACTGTAATCTTTATGCGTGGCAAATTCACGACCGAGAAATATCTGCTCTTCTTTTTTCCCGTAGCTGAGCGGCCCCATTGAATCGCTCATGCCCCACTCACATACCATTTTCCTTGCTAAGTTCGTGGCCCTCTCAATATCGTTTCCGGAACCCGTAGTAAATTCATTCAATATCAACTCTTCCGCTGCCCTGCCCCCTAAGAGAATGGTTATATTGTTCAAGAGATACTGTTTGGGATACGTATGTTTTTCGTCCACGGGCAATTGCTGTGTAAGGCCGAGCGCCATGCCCCTCGGAATTATTGTAACCTTATGGATAGGATCACTTCCCGGCAAGAGTCTCGCCACCAAGGCATGGCCTGATTCGTGGTAAGCCGTGTTCTTCCTCTCCTCAATACTTATCACCATGCTTTTTCTTTCCGCACCCATCATGACCTTGTCTTTGGCAAACTCGAAGTCGCTCATATGCACCTTATCTTTACCGTATCTCGCAGCATAAAGAACCGACTCATTAACAAGATTTTCTATATCTGCACCGGAAAACCCGGGTGTGCCTCTCGCTATAACGGCAAAATCAATGTCCTCCGCCAGTGGCGTCTTTCTCGTATGCACCTCCAATATCTTTTCCCTGCCTTTGACATCGGGAAGAGGAACGACTACCTGCCGGTCAAACCTGCCGGGTCTCAGGAGTGCAGGATCAAGCACATCAGGCCGGTTTGTTGCGGAAACGAGAATTACTCCTTCATTTGATTCGAACCCGTCCATTTCCACGAGAAGCTGATTCAAGGTCTGTTCCCTCTCATCGTGGCCTCCTCCGAGACCAGCGCCCCTATGCCTCCCTACTGCGTCGATTTCATCAATAAAAATGATACATGGAGCGTTCTTTTTACCCTGGTCGAAGAGGTCCCGCACACGCGAAGCTCCCACGCCGACGAACATCTCGACAAAATCAGATCCGCTTATGCTGAGAAAAGGCACCTCTGCCTCGCCGGCAATCGCCTTCGCAAGCAGTGTTTTCCCCGTACCCGGCTGGCCAACGAGAAGAAGGCCTTTGGGAATTCTGCCACCGAGCCGCGTAAACTTTTTGGGATCCCTGAGGAACTCAATTACTTCCTCCAGTTCCGCTTTGGCCTCGTCTATACCTGCCACATCGGCAAAGGTCACTTTTTTCGATTTGTCAGTAACGAGACGGGCCTTGCTCTTGCCGAATGCCATGGCCTTGCCCCCGCCGGCCTGCATCTGGCGCATGAAGAATATCCATACGCCTATGAGCAACAGCATGGGTACCCAGGAAATCAGGACATTCATATACCAGGGAGACTCTTCTGCAGGCTTTGATGCAATCCGTACACCCTTATCCTTCAGGATCTGGAGCAGCCCCGCATCTTTTGGCGCATATGTCTTGAAATTCTTGCCACTGTTGAGCTTGCCTGTGATACCTTCGCCCTGTATAGTCACTTCAACGATCTGCCCCTTTTCTGCGTAGCTTACAAAATCACTATAGATGATATTTTCCTGTGCACTCTTCGGCTGATTGAAAAGATGGTAGAGCAGCACGAAAACCAGACTGATAAAGAGCCAGAGCGCTATGTTTTTCTGCAATGAATTCAATATTACCTCCCTGTGGCCTCCCGCATGTGCGCGAACGACACCAAAATACCATTTCCGAGTTATTAATCTACCACTACATTAACAAGGGCATTATTTCAAATAAATTCTACTTTGAGTATCTGTCTTGTTTTTTCTGTTATCTTAACACGTTCACTAAGTCGCAGTCCGGCAATCCAGAGCACTGCCTGCTGATCGAGTACCAGGGGAATCTCCTTTCTATGGCGGATGGGTATCTTTCCGTCAATCATGACAGACTTTATTTTTTTCATTCCTTTCATGCCGAGGGGCTGCATCCTGTCACCCGGTCTGACAGTTCTTATGACCAGGGGTGGAGATATCCTGCCGTAGTCCATGAAAACGGCATCTCGGGCGTTTCTTATCCCATCAATCGGACCTTCTGCGAACTCAAATATCATTGTCCTTCCCAGTTCCGCCATTTTCACAGAGGCCGGAGGGGTAACCTCGTAATAGAGATCATTCCATCTCTTATTTAGAATTTCTTCTTCACCGACGTCTCTCCTGGAAATGACAACAGTATCATATTCGCGCCTTACCTCTATATTACAGGGCAGATTCACACGAACACCTGGGCGATAAGAACGGAATAGTCCCAAAGCGGCTCTTATGTGGGTGAAGCCAATACCCTTACCATTCGTGCTTAACCTTTCCAACAGATGTTTCATAATCCTTCTCTGAATAGCTTCGTGATATTCCAAGAAGTCAGATATACAAATCTCAAACTTTCTATCAGCTGGCGCCACACGCCATAAAGACAGCACCGCAGCGGTTACCATTTCCATATAATCGTCTTCTACGCGCATGATCTCGGCCATACTCTTTATACTTTCGTCCAATTTCGGATTATATCTTGCCGTGAGCAGAGGTATCAATGCATGCCTTATCCGGTTTCGCAGGTAACGCTGATCCGCATTGGATGCGTCGGTGACAAACGGTAATCCATGGGATGCGAGAAACGATATTATTTCGTCCCTCGTCACACCAAGAAGAGGCCTGATATATGTTGAATCTCTGGCGGGCAGCATGCCCTTTAATCCTGTCGGACCGCTTCCCCGCAAAAAATTCATCAGCACAGTCTCGGTCTGATCATTCGTATGATGCCCCAAGGCGATTTTCCGTGCACCGTATTTCTTGGCAACGTCATTTAGAAAATCGTATCTCACTTCCCGGCTTGTGTCTTCCATGCACTTACCGGCTCCTTGTCCTAACGATCTGATATCGAGGGATTTACTTTCAAATACTAATCCCATGTCTTGGGCCATTCTGCGTACGAATTGCTCTTCGAGGGGAGCCTCTCTCCTGAGTCCATGATTAAGATGCGCCACAATTAGAGTGAGCCTGTATTCATAGGAGAGCATCTCCAGTACTTTCAGCAGGGCGACGGAATCGGATCCCCCAGAGACGGCTACAACAACCTTTTCCCCCGGGTCGAGGAGATGATTCTCTTTTATGGCGTCTTTAATCTTTCCAATCATACGTGACAGATATAGCGCAGATTTCAGTAAAATATCTTAATTAGTTCCCGGAGTCCTTCACATGCATAATCGGGATCGAGAGCGAGCAGTATGTCTCTGCGTGTAAGCCCGTTCAAAAGGGCACAACTCAATACGCCCGTATTTTTTGCGAGCATTATGTCGTTCACGCCATCGCCTACGACGACTGTATCATCACGGACCGCATGAACCCTTTCCAGAAGAGGAGTAAACAGGCGAGGGTCAGGCTTTTTGTATGCTGTACTGTCAGCCCCGATAATATCTTCGAAGTATTTTGAGATGCCGAGGGCGTCCGTCATCTTGAGCGTAAAATATCTCCGCTTATTCGTAATAATAACTTTTTTCTTCTCGCGGAAGTGGTCGAGTACTTCGATGACGGACTCGCACAGGCATGTCGTATCGAGCATGTGCCTCGCATAATAATCCGAAAAAATATCCATCGCCCCATCGAAGAGATATTGAAAATCCCTGCCGAGGGCCCTTTCGATCATTTTGTTGGCACCATCCCCCACAAAAGTGAAAATCTCCTCCTGGCTTTTTGCCTGTATATCCAGGCTCTCGAGGGTGTAATTAACGGACGTGACGATGTCCCCTCCGGAGTTGACAAGGGTCCCATCCAAATCAAATATCATGAGTTCAATATGTTTCATCCTACAGGCTCTCTAATTTCCATAAAAGTTCTTATATATGACAGGTCAGGCAATTACAAGATGACAATAACTCTGTATGTGCCGCTAATTTGTTCTATTGACTCCTTGAAACACTTTATGCTAATAAGCGTCTGTCCGCTTGGATCCGCAACGGATGGACCGAGACGGAATGGTCAACTAAGAGTGTTTTTATCTTAAGGCCGTCCGGCGTCTATCCGGAAGGCCTTTTTGATTTTATAAACTTTTAATTATGAATACTCAAGAAATAACAAGGGACGCTGTTGCCATCCTCGGCCTCGGTAAGGTGGGTACGGCGGTTGGCTTTCTTCTCCGCCACGCGGGATACACTATAGTTGCCGTTGCCAGCAGGTCGAAGGCATCCTTGTCTCAGGGCATGGTCTATACAGGGGGCAGGCCGTATCTGAATTTTTCTGAGGCCGCTCTTGCGGCCGATTGTATAATTATTACAACGCCGGATGACGCTATTGCGCAGGTATGCATGAAAATATCGAGTGACGGAGGCATAAGGCCCGGCGCCAAAGTCATCCACATGAGCGGTGCGGGAGGTCTTGAGCTTCTTGAGTCTGCGCAGGATGCCGGGGCTCACATCGCTTGTATACATCCGCTGCAGTCCTTTGCCGATGTAGACGGCGCTGTCAAGAATATTCCCGGCAGCACATTCGGAATTACTTCGGAAGATGAAATCAAGGAGTGGTCCATACAAATGGTCAGGGATCTCGGCGGTATACCATTCTTCATTTCCGATGCTGACAAACCCCTCTACCATGCCGCTGCCTGCATGGCTTCAAACTATTTGACGACCCTGATCCATATGGTAGAAGAAATTTATCAATCACTAGGTCTGAACCGTGAGGACACCATTCGGGCCATCTGGCCCCTCGTTATGGGTACGATCGCTAATATCAAGACAAAGGGCACGGTTCAAGCGCTGACGGGACCCGTAGCACGCGGAGATGCAGGTACCATAAGAAAACACACAGAGGTCTTGCGACAGAAGCTGCCGGCCCTCTTGCAGGCATATAGCGCACTTGGCATCCTGACTTGCGACCTTGGATTGAAGAAGAAGACATTGTCTCTTGAAACTGCCCGGATAATTAAAGAACTACTAACGTGAGGTGACGAAATGAGCACGCAGACGAGCACGAATAGAATCACTACTGCCGTGATTCGCGACATGAAAAAAAAGAATGAAAAGATATGCATGTTAACGGCTTACGATTATCCAACGGCTCTCATAGTGGACGATGCAGGCATTGACGTCGTCCTTGTCGGAGATACGTTAGGCATGGTCGTGTTAGGCTATGACAGCACGTTGCCCGTTACCATGGACGAAATGATTCATCACACGAAGGCAGTGTCCCGCGCAGTCAAGCATGCGATGGTCGTCGGTGATATGCCGTTTATGTCCTACCAGGTCTCTCCTGAAGATGCGCTTTATAACGCCGGCCGTTTTCTTCAGGAAGCAGGCGCCCAGGGTGTCAAACTGGAAGGAGGCAGAGAGATGGCCGAAATCACCAGACGGATGACTTCAGCAGGAATCCCCGTCATGGCACACCTCGGCCTGACGCCGCAATCCGTTCATCAGTTTGGAGGATACAAGGTTCAGGGAAAAGAGCAGCAGGCAGCCAAGAGAATCATTGAAGATGCAAAAATCCTCGAAGAAGCCGGGGCATTTTCGATCGTATTAGAATGTGTGCCGGCAACACTGGCAAAGACGGTAACACAATCGCTTACGATTCCCACGATAGGCATAGGCGCCGGCGTTGACTGTGACGGTCAGGTGCTGGTACTTCATGACATGGTGGGAATGTTTGACAGGTTCATACCAAAATTTGTCAAGATATATACACGTCTTGATGCGCAGATGAAGGATGCTGTCAATCAATATATCGACGATGTGAGAAAGGGTAGTTTCCCCGAAAAGAAGCACTCATTCTGAGCTATGCTGTCTGCCATATATTATTGCGGCAGACTTGCAGATTCCGTGACGTTATCGCTTCTGCTCCAGTACCCTGCGAATGGTCTTAGCATGCTTGCCGATCACAAAGGGCTTCATGACAAACTCCCTGATCCCCATTTCTTTGGCCTGCTTTTCGTTTATGAGTTCGCTGAATCCGGTGCACAATATAATTGGAATATCAGGCCGGACGGCCATTACTTCCTTTGCCAGCTCTATACCTGTCATGCCCGGCATGGTTACATCGGTGATGATCAGGTCAAATGCATCAGGCTTGGCGCGGAAGGTTTCGAGGGCTTCCAGACTGCTCGTTTTGATGGTAACCCTGTAACCAAGCGACTCCAACATTCCCTTCCCCAGATCAACAAGGGGCTTTTCATCGTCAACGAACAAGATTCTCTCACTCCCCGTAGGCAGCACTTCCGCCACCATAGCTTCCCGGGCAATCTCCTGCTCAATCCTGGGAAAAACCGCATGGAAAGTGGTCCCTTTGCCAATTTCACTGTGAACAGTAATCATCCCCCCATGTCTTTTGACAATGCCCAGCACGACGGCAAGCCCCATCCCCGTTCCCTCGCCCGGCCCCTTGGTAGTAAAATACGGATCGAATATCCGTTCTAATATCGACGGGTCCACTCCATGGCCCGTATCGCCGACTGTTAGTCTCACATAAGGCCCCGGCTTCAAATCGGGATAGCGGGAAACGAGATACCCGTCGGCCTTGACACTCGACAAGCTAACGCTCAATATGCCGCCTTTATCCCGCATTGCATGAGCTGCATTAGTGCAAAGGTTCATCAACACCTGATGGATCTGAGTCGGATCAGCTAGAATTACCCCTTTTTCCGGTGGAATTGCGATGTCCTGACGAATCTCAATGGTGCTCGGCAACGAAGAGCGCAAGAGCTTGAGCGCCTCTTTAACGGTAGGTACTATGTCTATGACTTTTCGCTCCTGATCGGACTGGTGGCTGAAGGTAAGGATCTGGTTTACGAGGTCTCTCGCCCTATAACCGGCCTTGAGTACCTGCTCCAGGTCTCGCCGCACCTGAGTCGTCCCCTCGGGAATTTTATAAAGCGCCATCTCCGTGTAGCCGATAATAGCCATCAGGATGTTGTTAAAGTCATGCGCTATGCCGCCGGCCAATGTCCCTATGGCCTCCATCTTATGCGCCTGGCGGAGCTCCCTCTCAAGCCTCACCTCACGCGTAATATCACGGAGGATGCTTACATAGTTTATTATATTGCCCGCGCTGTCCAGAACAGGTGAAGACGTAACCTCAGTTTCGTAGAAAGAGCCATCCTTTCTTCTGTTCACCAGATGCCCTGCCCATACCTCGCCGCGCGCGAGGGTATCCCGTATATTATTATGAAAGGCCCTGTCATGCTTATCACTCTTGAGGATCTCGCTATGCTGGCCCATGAGCTCGCTCTTACTGTAGCCGGTCATGCGCTCGACAGCCGGGTTGACGTACTGGATTAGCCAATCCCTATTAGTTACTATGAGACCTTCAGCCGTCTGTTCAATGGCCGTGGCCAGATGCATACGCTCTTCTTCAGCCCGCTTTCTCTCCGTAATATCCGTGATAGTCCCGACAAAGCCGCTTATTTCACCGTCATCGCTCAACTCGGCAGTAACTTGACCGAGCACCCATGTCGAGGAGCCGTCCGGTCGGCAAAATTGATGTTCCAGGTTAAACGGACGATTTCCCTGGACGCTTCCGTACCATTTCCGGACGACACTCTCCCTCTCTTCGGAACGAACCGCGTCTGCCCAATTCTTTCCCAGCGCCCCTTCTATTGGGATGCCGGCAATGTCACACCAGCGCTCGTTTACGTATATAAAGTCTCCTTGAGCATCAGTGCGGAAGATACCGACAGGCGATACCTGCGCCAGGGTGTGAAATAGTTTCTCGCTCCTCTTTAATTCCTCATTTGCCGTCACCAATTCGGTGGTTCTCGCCTTCACCTGCTCTTCCATGCCGTTATGTGCCGTCTGCAGTGCGCTGTGAATGGCCTTGTGAGAATTGATCAAATACTGGGTGAATGTGCCGTAGGTAACAATCAGACTCGCTATTAACAGACGCACGAAAACGACTCCCGAAAGCAATGAATCAAAGAACCAATATATCAGCACGGCAGCGATGGATATTATAATTAATCCATTTTTTTCAATTTCTTTGCGGGCCTCGCTTCTTTCCATGTGGAGTATCCTCGGACATGACTGGGTCTTGGTACAAACGGTATTTGCCGGCCAATATATCGATGTGAAAGATTATTCGCTGATGCAAATGCATGGCTTGAGTCTATCCGCCATCTCAATTCCTGCATGCGGCGACCGACGCTCTTTCAGTTTCTATAAACTGTGATTTTGGCCTTGTCCCTTAACTTTTTTAGAATTGCCTCAAAGGCCTCCTGCTGCTTCTGTTGAGCGAGAAAGGCCGAGATATTTCCTTTCATCCGGTCATCGAGGGCAAGCGCCTTGGAAGCATGACGCTCCAGCACCTGAATTATGTGGAAACCATATTCAGTCTCCACGACGGGCCCTATGGCATTGACCTCCTGCGAGAATGCAGCATTTTCAAATTGCTTGACCATCTCACCTCGCGTGAATACACCAAGATCTCCGCCGGTTTCCTTGCTGGGACAGTCAGAATTGTTCTTGGCAATTTCCGCAAAATTCGCTCCCGCCAGCAACTGTTTTCGTAAGTCCTCCGCCTTTGCCTTCTTTTCCGCCTTGATCTTATCATCGTCTCCTGCCGCCTTGGCTATCAGGATATGTCTGACATGCACAGATTCAGGCATCTTGAATTTGTCTCTGTTCTTCTGATAGAATTCACTTATCTCTTTATCCGTCGGTTTGGATTTACCCGACATCTGCATCATAACGAGCTTGCCGATCTTTATCCTGAACCGCAGATCTTCCTGCATCTCTCGCTTGCTGATCTTATTCTTCTTCATGAGATCCTCAATAGTCATGCCTTTAGGAAGATCATTCTTCACCTGCTCTTCAGCTTCTTTGACCTCCGCATCGCTGGCGCTGATGTTCAGTCTTTTCATCTCGTTTGTCAGGAGTGTTTTTACGGTAAAGTCACTAAGGACCTGCCTTCTCGCATTCGCCTTCGCCTGATCGAGACGGCCCGCAGGCATCTGCTTCTTCATTGCAGGCATTATTCTCTTAATTTCTGTCTCGACTTGACTCTGGGTAAGCTTTGAGCCATCCACATCTATGACAACTGCAGATCCTCCTGTTGGTGCAGCTCCCGGCGCAGGGGCAGGTGCAGAACCTGTTTCCTCAGACGGCGGCGCCTCCGGCTTTTGAAGTTCAGTTTGTGTGCTCGCCTGTTTTTCATCTTTTGATCCGCAGCCACCGAGTGTAAGTATGACAAGGCAGAAAAGGATAGCCAAGGCGCGGATATATTTCTTATCTCTCATCGTAGTCCTCCACTATGGAATAAAATTATCTGCATTTGATCCTTTGGACTCCACCCCACCGCCTAAAGCTCCGTTCTTTACATGAACGCTGTTCACGCAAAAGCCGGCTGACGATTCCGGAAAGCAGATAACTTTATTATGATATCCCCTTATCGAGACAAATGCACGTTTTATTTAATCAGCGCGTTTACGATATCAGTTGCTTTCCCGTAATCATCGCCGTTTATCCAGTTAATTACAGTGCCTTTTTTCTCCATGCGTCGGAACCATGTTTCCTGCCTCTTCGCAAATTGATGAATGCGCGTATTGAGCCTTTGAAACATCTCACTATATGTCATCACGCCTCTGAGATAGTGTCCGATATAACGATATTCAAGACCGAAAGAGTCGAGTTTTTCCCATCCAATACCGGACCGATAAAGCTTTTCCACTTCTTCGATCATGCCGGTCTTCAGCCTCTTATGAAGGCGATCTGTAATCCTCTCTCGTAATACGGAACGTTCCCAGTGAAGGCCAAGAACCAACGCAACTATCGAGGGAGAATGAGATTCGTGATAGTTATGAGTCTTTGTGAGCTCCATGATTTCTATGGCGCGGATCAGGCGCTTTCGATCCAAGAGATCAGTTGTATTGTGGACTGCAGGTTTAAGTTCGAGAAGCCGGCTTCTCAATTCCTTCATCCCCTTTTTTTCCAGTTCCTGCCTCAAGGAGGTATTTACCGGAACTTGCAACATCCTGTATCCCGTTATTGCCGCTTCAATATACAGACCCGTGCCACCGACCATGACCGGAACTATGCCTCTTGACCAAATATCAGTGAAGACGCGCAAAAAATTCATCCGATAATCGAATACATTGAATTCATAGTCCGGATCTACAATATCTATGAGGTGATATGGAACAGCTAATCCATCTACGATATATTCACTAAGGTCTTTGCCTGTTCCTATATCCATACCACGGTAAACCTGCCGCGAGTCCGCTGATATTATCTCCGAGCCCCTATCCCTTGCCAGGCGGGCAGCCAATCGCGTCTTGCCCGAAGCCGTAGGCCCCAATACAACAATCAAATTGAAATGCATTTTCTCCATAACCCAGTAACTTGCAAATATACCTCTCTCATGCATATATTACATAGATACGGACCTATAGTATGCGAAATGTTTTTTTATATTACTAGGCGGCTAAAAATGCAAATATTTGCAGACCCATTTGCCAAAGGACTTGGCCCTATGCGTATGAATTCCTGTTCATCGGGCAATTCCCCGCTCCGTCGCGATCCATCCTCGTATCTGCAAAACGCATATAACAGATGATGCCTGACATTCCCAGGTGGACATATGAAAAGCAATGGTCTTGACCTCGCCAAAGGTCCTATTCTGCCGCTGCTTCTGAAGATGAGCTGGCCCTCCATAGCCGCAATGTTTGCGATGGCCCTCTACAATCTTGTCGATACCTTCTGGCTCACCCGGTTTGACCCCCAGGCTGTTGCTGCATTAACCGTGTGTTTCCCCATTCAAATAATATTTGGCGCCATCGGCGTCGGTACGGGTGTCGGCGCCGGTTCGTTTGCCGCGCGCATGTTCGGTGCTGGACAGCATACGAAGGCCTGTCAAACCGCCGGTCAGGGAATACTTCTCTCCGTCTTACTCGGATTGATCATCATCATAACTACACTTATTTATCAGGATAAAATACTGGAAATTTTCGGCGCCACCGGAGATATTCTTCCCCTGTCGAGGCAATACCTCGCCACTGTCGTATTTGGTTCACCCTTTTTGCTGTTCCTGATGATTTCCAATAACCTGCTTAGAGCAGAGGGAAATCCCAAGGCGTCAATGTATGTCATACTGGTCATGTCATTGACCGGCGCGATCCTCGATCCCTTTCTCATCTTTGGTCTGGGCTTGTTTCCGACGCTGGGCATTCTGGGTGCTGCAATTTCCACAGTCGTCTCATATTTTCTGGCGAGTCTTCTCTCTCTCTATTATCTGAGATTGAATGCATCCAGATATAATTTAAGCTGGTCGCACATGATTCCGAATTTTTCCATAATAGCCTCCATCTATCAGACGGGGTTTCCGTCAGTTATCATGAACTTCGTCTTCAGTCTCGTCATGATAGTTTACAACCATGTCTTGGGAGCCTTCGGATCCATGGCCATTGCAGCCCTTGGTCTCTGTTTCCGGATCAATCAGCTTGTTATCATGGTATTGTTTGGCATGGGACACGGCATAATGCCGATGGTTGGCTTCAGCGAAGGCGCCGGTCTCCATAAACGGCTTATGGAAACCGTTAATGTCGCCGTCAAAATATCTGTTCTTTTCTCCCTGACGGCCTTTGTGGTTCTCGAAGTATTTGCCTACCCTATTCTGCTTCTTTTCACCAATGACCGGGAACTTTTGGACATTGCCGTGCCCGCCGTGAGGATATTTGCCACCATGCTCCTCTTGGTCGGTCCTAATCTTGTGTGGATCAATATGTTTATCGGCTTGGGCAAGGGTTTAACATCCATGCTTTTATTGATGACGCGCGACACCCTGCTTCTTATACCCATGCTATTTTTTCTTCCGGCATACTTCGGATTAGCGGGCGTATGGGCGGCGCAACCCATCTCAAATCTGCTTGTTTTCTTTATCATCTTATTCTGGAAGAGAAGAGAATTCCGGATGATTGAAGAAAAGATTTGACATTCTGCTGATTATAACTCGTTCCCATTCTCATCCAATGTGCATAGAGTCCTTCAATAGTCACAAGCCGATGATTCACGATCGTAACTGATAATGGATGCGGCTTATCCTTCCCTATGGCCCGTATGACATGCCACGAAGTGTCCGCCGCCCCTGTCTATCAATTTCGGCTCGTCCTTCTCACATATCTCAATCCTCGCGGGGCACCGGGGATGAAATGGACATCTTCCTTGACCGTTGGGCGCGCCTGTGGCCCCTCTCTCCCGCATCGACCGCTTCTTCCTTCCGGGATCAGGCGCGGGCACAGCTGACAGAAGTTCCACAGTATACGGATGCAGAGGATGCTCATAGAGTTCGTGGTTATCTGCCAGTTCAACGATCTTACCGAAATGCATCACCGCAATTCTGTCGCTCACATGCCTTACCACACTAAGATCGTGCGAAATAAATATGTAGGTCAAATTAAATTCTTTCTGCAGATCTTTGAGAAGGTTCAAGATCTGAGCCTGGATCGACACATCCAGTGCGGAAACCGGCTCATCGGCAACGATCAATTGTGGTTTCAGAATAATGGCCCTGGCGATACCGATACGCTGTCTTTGACCGCCGCTGAATTCATGAGGATATCTATCCCTCTGCTCCCTTGTCAAACCGACGATGTCCATAATGCGGGCGACCTCAAGAGCTCTTCCCTCACGATCATCGATCTGATTGATGAAGAGTGGTTCCCCGATGGTGCTCCCCGCCGTTCTTCGGGGATTCAGAGATGCGTATGGATCCTGAAATATAATTTGAACCTTCTTGCGGTAGGCTTTCAGATCTTTGCCGGCTAATTTGAAGATGTCTTCACCACCAAAGAATATCCTGCCCTCCGTAGGCAGATCGAGCCTCAGAATCAGCCGCGCGAGCGTGGATTTCCCGCAACCGCTCTCGCCCACAAGCCCCAGAGTTTCGCCACTGTATATCTGGAGGGACACGCCGTCAACAGCCTTGACGGAGGCCCGTTCTTTCGCGATGAATTCGGCTCGGGCGTTATAGTATTTTTTTATTCCCTGAATATCGACCAAGACCATCATCATTTTTTTTCATAAAGCCAGCAGTGGACCCTGTGTCTCGGCAAATGTTCCTTCAAGCGCGGCTCCTCCTCCCTGCAAATTTGCATTGTATGGGAACATCTGTCCTGAAATGTGCATCCTTGAGGAAGATTATGAAGACTGGGAACAACGCCGGGTATCACTTTCAGATATGTATCCCGTCCCCAAGGAGCGTCAATTTTCGGAATCGATTCCATGAGACCCACTGTATACGGGTGGAGCGGCGCTGAGAAGAGGTTCTCGACGGAGGCGTATTCAACAACCTGTCCGGTGTACATTACGGCCACATGCTCTGCCGCTTCGGCTATTACGCCCAGATCATGCGTAATCAGAATTACCGACGTTCCTATGTCTTGTTTCAACTTTCCTATCAGTTCCAGAATCTGGGCCTGGATAGTCACATCAAGGGCCGTTGTCGGTTCATCTGCAAGCATAAGCTTGGGACCGCAGCATAGCGCCATGGCTATCATGACCCTCTGACGCATGCCGCCACTCATCTGATGGGGGTAATTCCTGACGACTGTCTCCGGTGAAGGCATCCCCACAAGCGAGAGCATTTCCACGGCACGGCCCACGGCCTCTTTCCCTCCCAGCCCCAAATGCAGCCTTATAATCTCTGTGATCTGATCGCCAATACGCAAGACAGGATTCAGTGACGTCATTGGCTCCTGGAAAACCATAGAGATATCCTTGCCCCTGATCCTGCGCATCTCTGCACTATCGAGCTTTAGTAGATCCACGCCATTAAAGAAGACATTGCCGGAGACGATCTTGCCGGGTGGGTCAGGGATCAACCGCATAATAGACAGGGCAAGCACGGTTTTTCCACAACCGGACTCACCGACGATCCCCAGTGTGTCCCCCTCATCTATAGCAAGATCGACACGATCAACAGCTTTTATTATGCCAAAGTCTGTATGAAAATGGGTACTGAGGTTTTTGATTTCAAGAAGCATCCCCATACGTCGTCAACTCTTGCTCCGTTTCTGCCAGTCTTTCAGGAATTGCACCATCAAACGGACACCAACACCGGAAGCCCCTTTGGGGATATAGGGTTTGTCTTTCGTAAGCCATGCCGGACCTGCTATATCTAAATGCACCCACGGGTAGTTGCCTACGAACTTGCTTAGAAATGCAGCGGCTGTTATTGCCCCGCCGGGTCTGCCGCCATGATTTTTGTAATCCGCAACATCACTCTTTATCATTTCATGATAATCTTCCCATAGAGGGAGCTCCCAGACCTTCTCGTCTGTGGCATCTGCCGCATTCCGGATCTTACGCATGAGCCCCTTATCCGTTCCCATCATTCCCGTCACGTGATCGCCTAGGGCAATAACGCAGGCACCGGTCAATGTGGCAAGATCAATAATAGCCGCCGGCTTGAACTTTCCCGCATACGTGAGCGCATCGGCCAGAATCAGGCGGCCTTCTGCGTCCGTGCTTAAGACTTCAATAGTCTGACCCGACAATGATTTTAGAATATCGCCTGGCTTATACGCCCTTCCGCCAGGGAGGTTTTCCGTAGCCGGTACCAGGCCAACAACATTGACTTTGAGACGCAAATCCGCCGCCGCCATTATGGCGCCCATGACCGCAGCGCCCCCTGCCATGTCGGATTTCATCTCGTCCATCTTCTCCGATGGCTTTATTGATATGCCGCCGCTGTCGAAGGTCAATCCCTTGCCGACCAGAGCAACGGGCGGATCAGACTTGTTACCTCCCCGGTAGTCAAGGATGATGAACTTCGCCGGCTCTTCGCTTCCCTTGGCAACGCCCAAAAAGGCGCTCATGCCGATCTTATTCATTTCCTTCTCATCGAGCACCCTCAGGTTAACATTTTTTCTCTTGGCGATCTTACGTGCTTCACGAGCCATGTCCGTCGGCGTCATTTCGTTTCCCGGTGCGGAGACCATGTCCCTCGCGAAGGATACGGCGCATGAGATAATCTCCCCCTCCTTCGCTGCAGCTTTGACAATTTCATACGCCTTTTCCTTTTCCTCGATTATTGCAAATTCTCTCACCGCTCCTATCTTATCCCTGTCGATCGTCTTAAAGGATGTATATTGGTAAAGGCCCAGGGAGACACCCTCTACAAGAGCCTTGGCTACCTCAGCAAGCGGTTTATTGAGAAATATGAAATCCAGGGATGTGGAACACTCTTTAATCTTGAGTGATCTTACGTACCGGGCCGCTATCGCGAAGGCGCCCCTCAATTTATCCGTAGTAAAATCCACTTTTTTACCGACACCTACGAGGACAATGCGCTTTGCAGGTATGATTCCTCCTGTATATGTCACGGATACCTGAAGATGCTTGCCTTCAAAATCGCCCGCGCCGATTATCTCTCTTATCAATCCGCCGCTCTTCTTATCGAGAAGCCGCACTTTACCCTGAAGTTCTCCTCCACCTTCAAAGCAAGGCACAATCGCCGCCTCTGTTCTGAACCCGGTAATCTCTCCTCTCTTAACAACAATCTTCATTTCGCCTCCTGATTAGGGAAAATTAGCCATGCACACGGCGGAAATGTACTGACTGAAACACGCAATTGAAGCTCTCCACAGCAAGCTACGGGGAATGCGCTCGCTACCGAATTCAATCTTATTTGCCGGGACTAATCCTCGATATTCGCCCCGAAATAGCCCTCGCCGCCAATACGCCGCTCGCCGCTGCCTGCAATAAGCCCCTCGTGATCCCGGCTCCATCACCGATGGCAAAAAGATTTTTGACCCTTGTTTCCATTTCCGGCGATACTTCGATACGATTCGAATAAAATTTAACCTCCACCCCATACAGTAGCGTGTGCCGAGAAAAAACTCCCGGAGCAAGCTTATCGAGAGCCTGAAGCATCTCGATAATGCTCTGCAAATGACGATACGGAAATACGAAACTCAGGTCACCCGGCGTGGCCTTAAGGAGTGTAGGTCTTGTGACACAGTGGTCAATCCGCTCCCGCGTGGATCTCCTACCGGCGAGCAGGTCTCCCAGCCTCTGAATTATCGCACCGCCTCCCAGGAGGTTTGCCAGTCTCGCAATGTAACGGCCGTATGCTATGGGATCACGAAAAGGTTCCGTAAAGGTACTGCTTACGAGAATGGCAAAATTGCTGTTGTCACTCCTTCTTCTGGCATAGCTGTGCCCATTTACGGTAGTGATGCCCTCGCTTTCCTCAATCACGACCTCTCCGTAGGGATTCATACAAAAGGTGCGGACCTTGTCATCAAATGTTTTTGAATAGAAAATCAGCTTGGGCTCATAGGTGATGTCCGTAATTCTCTTGAGAATCGTCGCCGGCAACTCTACACGGACGCCGATGTCTACAGGACTCGTCATTGTCGTAAGTCCCAACGCATCTGCCTCTCCCTTCATCCAGTTGGCGCCCACCCTCCCGGGGGCAACAACAACGAAATCACTCTTTATCATCTCGCCACCGGCGAGTTTCACACCTCTGATTGCTCCCTCTTCTGCGTGCAATGATTGCACCTGGCTGCATGTCCTGACTTCGACTTTACCGTCGAAGGCTTTTCGCATGTTATTTAAAATGCGCTTGCAGTTCTCCGTGCCTATATGGCGGATAACCGTAGGAATAAATTCCAGGTCCGCCGCACGGGCTTGATCAGCGATTTCCTCGACCGATATGACTGATTCGCCGAAGATGCGGTTCGGCGCACCATATTTGACAAAAATCCCGTCCGTACCGTGCAGGAGCTCCGTTAATGCGTTCTTTTCGAGAAACTCGGACAGGTATCCCCCTACCTCCGTAGAGATGTTGAGCTTGCCGTCGCTGAAGGCACCGGCCCCTCCCCATCCGCAGAGCACGTCTCTCACCGCACCCCGTTCACGTTTTTCGAGATCGTTGCCCTGGTCAAGGAGGACTACGCCATCGATGCCGTTTTCCATAAGCGTCAGCGCGGTAAATATACCCGCCGGGCCGCAGCCTACTATTATAACCCGGTAGTCCATATATCTAAAAGCCTGCCTGTTACTTCCGTATTATTCTTATTCAGACTGTCATATTTTATCGTTTAAATCAAGCTCCCTCCCATGACGGCTCCGCCATCCCACGACAAATCATGCTTTCGCAAGATGCAGAAATAGTGTATAAACCCCTAGAGTGTCTTTCACAAAATCAAATCATTAATTATTGAGGCAGTGATGAAGAAACGAATACTGGTCACAGGACACCTCCCGCAAGATATCATGACGGGCCTCGCGACGAAATATGAGGCCGATATAAATATTGAAGACAAGCCTTTCGCGAGGCAAAAACTTCTTGATGGGATCAAAGATAAAGAGGGCCTTCTCTCCATGATAACGGATACTGTCGATGAGGAGGTACTTGACGGGGCCGATCATTTAAAAATGATCGCCCAATTTGGCGTTGGTTACAATAATATAGATGTGACAGCAGCCACGAGACGGGGAATACCTGTCTCAAACACGCCCGGTGTGCTTACAGATGCGACTGCGGAACTCGCCTTTGCATTGATCCTGGGCATCTCCCGGAGGCTCGTGGAAGGTGATAGGATGACCAGGGAAGGACGTTTCCGATACTGGGCGCCTATGCTCTTTCTCGGTCGTGAAGTTACGGGTAAGACACTCGGGGTCATTGGTATGGGAAAAATTGGCAAGGCCGTGGCGCAAAGGGCGAAGTGTTTCCGTATGCCCATCCTCTATCACAACCGCAGCAGGATGAGCAGATCCGAAGAAAAGGAACTCATGGCAAAATACGTGGATATGAAAACATTGCTTTCGCAATCGGACTTCATATCCCTTCACGTCCCTCTCTCTGATCAGACGAGGCATCTTGTCGGCAGCAAAGAATTGTCGCTGATGAAACCTACGGCTTATCTGATTAACACATCGAGAGGTCCCGTTGTAGATGAAAAGGCTCTCCTTCAGGCGCTGAAAAAAAAGAAGATAGGCGGCGCCGGTCTGGATGTCTATGAAAATGAACCTGCCCTCACACCCGGTCTGGCGGAATTGGATAATGTTATCCTGCTCCCTCACGTGGGGAGCGGGACACTAGAAACGCGTTTCAGGATGGCCAAGATGGCAGTAGAAAATCTCATCGCCGGCCTGAGCGGCAAAGTCCCTCCCAACCTCGTCAATCCTGATATTCTATCGCATCGACGCTTGTAAATATCGGCACATTTAAAGACGCAAAAGGGTGCTCCGTCAATCTGGTAAGCATCTTCGCGCCTCTCACTTCCGTCTCAAAAAGCGGCAAGACACCTCTCACTCTGTATCCAAAAATCTGCCATATCTCCGCCATATGTTCATCCTGCAGCTGCACGCGATTGCGTACAAACTCTACGGCATCCGGACCCACCTTGACCTGCCCCAGAACATTTACCACATGCAGAGTTAGAGTTCCGCCATTTGTACCGTCCTTAATGCAGCCATGTTTCTGGTACCGTGGAACTCATAACGACGAACCTGTTCTTTTTCACAGAGCTCATCCGAAATGGCTTAGGTACAAGCATGAATGGGCATCGCCTGGTGAAAGGCAGTGTCAAAAACAGCCACCTGCAGAATGGAAGGTAGAAGTCACCGCATTAGCTCAATGCCCGCCAAGTTGTACGGGTTATGCAGCGGCGCCAGGTCGCAGAACGCACAGATCGACTTGATGATGTTTTCGTTGGTAGGCACCGTATTCACAGGGGCCGCGCCACCGTGAACAAGCCGGTGGCTAATTGCATTGAGGTCACTCAGTTTGCTGATGGCCAGGCCAGCCGGATCGGTCACCGTGTCAAGCATTAACTCAAATGCGCCTTTCATCGTCTTAGTGTTTCTTTGATCATCTTTTCCGTTTGGCCGTGCGGTATTGACTTTCTGGAAGGTGTCAAAGAGCGAATATTTCATAGGCGAACTGCCGCACTTCAGTACCAAAATTTTGATGCTTCCGAAGCGGATGGCCCATAATCGAACCACCACGCATTAGAGCCAAGAAAGAATATTTACTGGTCAATCAGTCGGAGAGAATCTCCAACGACTTGAGAAACTGAGAGTATTTCATATTCCTTTCAGCCTTTCACGGTATGGACATGAGCAGGTGTAAAAATCAGATGAGTTTCCAGCCCGCGAGATGCAGCATTTTGATGCCCAGGCAGTTCTGTAGTTCAATTGTGAGCGGGTAAGGCGACAAGAAATCCTGCGGCAGGTAAACATAGATTTTGTTGATAATCTGAACCTCATAGTAGTTGATATTTTTCGGCTTGCCCGCTCGCACGGAGGGGCAAAAATTGATTCGCCCTCAACACACACTAATAGGACGCATGTTAAAAAGGTGGAGAGCCCCACTTTTTTTTAAAAGGTAGTCACGGACTTTGTCGGAAACCGCAATCATAATTTTTTTAAATAGCGAAGGGAGGATCCTTGGATCCTCCCTTCTTTTGAAGTCATTATTTTTGAAATTACGGTCTCGCATCGGGTGGCGCACCGGCGGGGATCTCCGGACAGTAAACCACGCCACGGTCGACATTCATGCCGATAGGCTTGTCCGTCTTGAGCAGCTTTATCTGCACTCGGACGTTTTCCACCATGATTATGACCACAAGGATGAGAATCCCAATGCTCAGCCAGGCGTTCAACATCTGATCTTTTGCCAGGTAGGTCTGGCAATTCATGATCCCGGCGGCAAAAGTGGTGATTGTGATAAAAACACAGGGAACAAACGTAATCAGAGCGTAGCTTTTCTTGGCACATAGCCTGAGGATGACCGTGGTTCCTATCGCCAGGGCCAAGGACGCCAGGACCTGGTTCGTGGCGCCGAACATCGGCCAGATGGACGAGATATCGCCCGTGTAGAGCATATAACCCCAGCACAGGGAGACGATGGCGCTGGTTAAAATGGAACCGGGGATCCAGTCTTTCTTACCGAAGGGTTTGTAGACATAGCCGAGGATATCCTGAAGGATATACCGGGCCACGCGGGTTCCGGCGTCGATGGTCGTCAGGATGAACAGAGCCTCGAACATGATGATGAACTGGAACCAGTACTTCATCGTATGCCGGAGACCCTCGCCGATATTCGCGAAGATATGGGCCATGCCCACGGCAAGGGAGATGGCGCCCCCCGGGCGATGAGAGACGTCCAGCCCGACCAACTGATTGAGGATGGGCAAATCAACGACGGACATTTGTAATTTCGCATATACGGCCGCAGAGGTATTGATGGCAAAATAGTCATTCGGATTGAGGCAGACGGCGGAGAGAAGAGCCATTACGGCGACCAAAGCTTCCGTTAACATGGCGCCATAGCCGATCATTTTTATTTCCGTCTCATGTTCGATCATCTTCGGGGTCGTGCCGGAGCCGATTAAGGCATGGAATCCCGAAATGGCACCGCAGGCTATGGTAATAAACACATAGGGCCACCAAGGACCGGGAATGATGGGTCCAGCGCCGTGCATGAACTCCGTCGTGAAGGGCATCTTTATCGACGGATTCACGAAGAACATGCCAATCACCAGGGCAGCGATGACGCCGATCTTCATGAAGGTGCTGAGATAGTCCCGCGGGGCAAGCAGGAGCCAGACGGGAATAGCAGCGGCAAGGAAACCATAGAGGGGTAACAGGACGGACACCTGTTTCTTACTGAAGGTAAACCAGATGGCAAAACTGGAGTCTGCGACATAGGGCCCCACGAAGACGGCTGCGCAGACCAAGATAAACCCGGCGATGGATCCGGAAAGGATTGCCCCGGGTTTGATCCTGAACATGTAGATGCCGACGCACATTGCGATAGGAATCGTCATGGCAATTGAGAAGACGCCCCAAGGGTTGTTGAACAGGGCATTGACCACGGCCACACCCAAGCCGGCGAGAGCGACAATGATGATAAAGAGAATTACGACCGCGGTGACGCCGCCTGTGAGCTTACTGACGTCCTTTTCGGCGATGACCGACAGAGACTGGCCCTGGTGGCGGTATGAGGCAAAGAGAATGATCATATCATGGACACAGCCGGCAAAGACGCTGCCCAGCAGAATCCAGAAAAAACCGGGCCCCCAGCCGTACTGCGCGGCCAGAACCGGTCCGATCAAAGGTCCCGCTCCCGCGATGGCAGCAAAATGATGGCCGAAGACAACCCACTTGTTGGTGGGAACGAAATTCTGGCCGTCATTACAAGAGATGGAGGGTGCGATATTCCGGTCATCCAGCATCATCACCTTGGCTGCGATGAATGCCGCGTAATAACGATAAGCCAAAGCAAAGGTGCATAAAGCGCCAACCAACAAATACAATGAGCTCATGAAATTTACCTCCTTCTATATTGTTTATAAAAACATAGCGGGCACGATTTTACATGGAATTATTTCAAACGAATTTTCAGTTCCCGCTTTTTTGTCCTTTAAGGGTAGAATGATATCCTTATAATACGGAACGGAATGTTTGGACACGCAACGCCGTCGTACACAGCCGGACCAGACCAACAAGCTCTTTCATGGTTCCCCGGCTGGTGACAAAACTCTGATCAAAAGGCCGGTAATTTCTGTCCTTGATACTAAGATCCTTGATCACGCCAACCCCCTGACGACATTATGAACATTTTTTTCATATCAACTGGACAACTAGCTCATCCAAGGCTGCCCATAGTATCATGACTTGACCGTAAATTTATTCCCATCAGAAATAAAAGTCAATGATTTTTCTTCAAGTGCTTGGAACGCATTTTTCTGTCGCATTTATCTGTTAGCATTTATCTTGACATCGGGATTTTCTGGATGCACTATATTGATTACTTACATGATGCAAGGCCTGTCGGATGTGAATGTTTTTTAACCGATCCAAACCGTTTCGGTGGAGGTGACAAGATGCCACAGGGCGAACAAACCAGTTCTGCCGTTAAGGAACTCAAAATCGGCGGCAAGATCAAATATCTTCGTGAAAAAAACTTTTTTACCTTGACTGATCTGGCCGCAAAGACGGGACTTTCCAAAGCGATGCTGACTGAAATCGAAGCGGATGAGGTCATGCCGCCCGTGGCCACCCTGCTCAAACTGGCCAAGGGGCTCAATGTGGGCATGTCCTATTTCTTCAAGGATGAGGCGCCGGCACAGCAGATTTCCGTCACCCGGACGGGTGAGCGGGTCCAGGTCCAGCGCCGTCCTCATCATCGGGAAGGTGAAGTCGATTACATATATGAAGCCCTCGAAGCAAGGATGCCCGGCAAGCATATGGAGCCGCTTCTGGTTGAATTTGTCCCCATGGAGACAGCTGACATGGTCTTCACCAGCCATGAGGGAGAGGAATTTGTGTATCTCCTGGACGGAAAGCTCGAATTTCGCACCAATGACCGGGTCGAAACCCTTTCCGCCGGGGATACGATTTATTTTGATTCTGTCCTGAATCACAGTTGTCGTTCTTTGACTGATGGACCAGCAAAGGCCATCGTGGTCGTTTGGAGCAAAACCTGAAAAGAGGTACGCGATGATTGAAATCCGTTTTCACGGACGGGGCGGTCAGGGGACAGTGGTGGCCACTATTCTGCTGGCCAAAGCTTTTTTCGAGGCGGGCTATCAGGTGCAAAGTTTTCCCTTTTTCGGGGTGGAACGACGGGGCGCGCCGGTCGAAGCCTATGTCCGCTTGGACAAGAATAAGATCCTACTCAGGACCAACGTCACCGCGCCGAATCATGTAGCCGTTCAGGATCAGACCCTCCTCAACAGCATCAACGTCACCCGGGGTCTCAAGCCAGACGGCTGGATCCTGATCAACAGTCCATCGACGCCTGCCAATCTGAAACCCTTCGCCGGCTTTCAACTGGCCCATGTGGATGCCAACCGGATCGCCTTGAATCACAAGCTAGGAACCCGGACCCATCCCATCGTCAATACCACCATGATCGGCGCCTTTGCCCGGATGCTGGAGATGCCCCCCATGGAGACCATTGCGGCCGCTATCCGTGAAGACATCCAGGTCGAGGCGCAGAGAAATATCGAGGCGGCCCACGAGGCGTTCGAAGCGGTCTGTCTGATGGGCCGGATCGGATAAACCATCAAGGAATCTAAAATGAACGAAACAAAGAATCCCAATCCTTTATTCATGCCAATGACTTATCTCACCACGGAAAGCAATAAGACGGGATCGTGGCGGTTTCTGCACCCCCAGTATGATGAGAAGACATCGCCCTGCAGCGCCACCTGTCCGGCGGGGGAAGATATTGCCCGGATCGAGATGTTGGCCTCCCAGGGGCTTTTCAAGGAGGCTTGGGAAACGATCCTCCGCGAGAATCCCTTTCCATCCGTCTGCGGACGCGTCTGCTTCCATCCCTGTGAAGGCCAGTGCAACCGGCGGGAGTTAGATACGGCCGTTGCCATTCACAGCCTCGAGCGGTTTCTTGCAGATACGGCTATCCGGTACGGGATAAAGCCGGATCTAGAGAAAATGTCATTGCAGAAGCAGAAGATTGCCGTGATCGGTGCCGGTCCGGCGGGACTCTCGGCGGCGTGGTTCCTTTCCATGCTGGGCTATGCCTGCCATGTATTTGAGGCATCAGCGGAAGCGGGCGGGGTGCTGCGCTGGGGGATTCCACTGTATCGCCTCCCTCTGAACGCGCTCCTCCATGATATTCAGCAAGTTGAAGCACAGGGCGTCGCGATCTATACGGGAAAACCGGTGAGTCCTGATGTTCTGGAGATCATGAGGGAAGACTATGATGCTGTTTTTATCGGCTGTGGTCATGGCCGGGGAATGTCCATGAATGTGCCGGGCGAAGACCTGAAAGAGGTCAGCGAGGGGCTGGATTTCCTCCGGAAACTCCGAGAGGGTGAGACGCCTCCCTGCCAAGGTGTATCAGCCATCATCGGCGGCGGCAACACGGCCATTGACGTGGCCCGAAGCGTCGTGCGTCTGGGCGGAAGAGCGTTGCTGCTCTACCGGCGGCGCCGTCAGGATATGCCCGCTCTGGAATTGGAAGTGGAAATGGCCCTGGAGGAAGGAGTGGAACTTCAAGAACTCGTTGCTCCGGCTGCGGTTGCCCGGGAAGAGGATCAGGTCGTACTGACCCTGCAGCAGATGAAAATTGCCGGTGATGAGGGCGGTAGAGCACGGGTGGCTCCCGACGAGGGGAAAACCCGGAAAGTCCGGATTGACCGGATCTTCAAGGCTATCGGTGCCCAAGCCGATGAACTCTGGTATCAACCTCCGGCCGGTGCGTCGGGCCTGCTGAGATTAAGTCACACCGTTCTAGTCCGCGGGAATCAAGGCCCCGTGATGGTCTTTGGGGGAGATTTGACTAACGAAACAAAGAGCGTGGTCCACGCCGTCGCGTCAGGAAAAGAAGCAGCCATGGCGCTGGATACACTTTTCCGGGAGGGGCTCGAAGCAATTGTTGCCAAGCTGGAAGCCTGCCGGGTCGGCGAAGGTCCGTCCCTGTCCATGGAGATATATATGGGCGGGGAGCGGCGGCTCCGGAACCCCCATGTGGTTCGTTACGAGGAAATAAACACGGATTATTTCGGGTTCATTCCCCGGGTTATACAGCCCCGGCTGCTCAAGGAAGAACGTGTTCAATCCTTTGAAGAAATCGATTTGAAGATTTCCGCCAATCTAGCTATGAGAGAGTCGGAACGCTGTTTCAACTGCGGTCTGTGCAACCAGTGTGACAACTGCTTCATTTATTGTCCGGACACTTCGGTCATGCGGGACAAGGATCATCAGGGACGGCATATCAATTATGACTACTGCAAGGGATGCGGTCTGTGTGTGGTAGAATGCCCCCGCAACGCCATGTCCCTGAGAGAGGAGGAGTCATGAAACGGGTCTTAGAGGGAAGTCATGCGGTCGCGGAAGCGGTAAGGCTGGCGAAGGTTCAGGTAATTTCCGCATATCCCATCACACCGCAAACCCATATTGTAGAGATCCTGTCGGAATACTGCACGAAAGGGATGATGAAGGCCAAATTCCTGCGCGTGGAAAGCGAGCACTCTTGTATGGCCGCGCTGATCGGCGCCCAGACTACAGGGGTACGAACCTTTACGGCCACTTCCGGACAGGGATTAGCCCTGATGCATGAGTTGCTCCACTGGGCCGCCGGCGCTCGGCTTCCCATCGTCATGGCCGAGGTCAACCGGGCTCTCGCGCCTGGATGGAACATCTGGGTCGACCAAACCGACAGCCTGGCCCAACGTGACACCGGCTGGATACAGATGTACTGTGAAGACGGCCAGGAGGTTCTCGACTCGACCCTCCAGGCCTTCCGCCTGGCCGAAGCGGTCAATCTGCCGGTCATGATCGTTCTCGATGCTTTTTATCTGTCCCATACCTATGAACCGGTGGAGGTGCCCAGCCAAGAGGAAGTAGACCAGTTCTTGCCACCCTTCGAGCCGAAATTTCGACTGGATACGGCTCATCCCTGCGGCTTCGGCCCTCTGGTAGCTCCCAGCGATTACATGGAAATGCGCTATCATATCGCGATGGCGATGGAGGAAGCCCTGGACCGTTTCGATGAGATTGAAGTGGCATTTGCCGCACAGTTTAACCGCCGTTATGGTCCGGTGGAAGCGATTGATTGCGGGGATGCCGACATTGTCTTTATCACTACGGGAACAGTGACGAGCACCTGCCGCCTCGTGCTCCAGGACCTAAGGGCTAAGGGAGAAAAGGTGGGCATTCTGAAGCTGAAACTGTTGCGGCCTTTCCCCACCGAGCAGATTCGTGAAAAACTCAGATCGGTAAAGAAGGTGGCCGTCGTCGATCGGAATTTCTCATTCGGAGCCAGCGGGATCTTTGCCCAGGAAGTACGGGCGGCGCTGTGCAATATGCCGGTTCACCCCACCGTTTTCGGATTTGTGGCGGGCATAGGCGGCAGGGATGTGACGCCTGAACTTCTTGAGATGATTTACTGGCAGACTAAAACCAGCGATGTTCCTCAGAAGGAAAGCGTATGGATGGGCTTGCGGGAGGTGAAAAATGCTGACTGAGATAATGGATCGGGAATTCGTAAATTCCGGGCATGTGGGTTGCCCCGGCTGCGGCGCGACGATCGCCATGCGTTTTGTGCTCAAGGCCCTGGGAGAAAAGACCATAATGGTCCTGCCTGCCTGCTGCTGGTCGGTGATCACCGGACCTTATCCCCTATCGGCACTTAAGATCCCGGTGATCCATGCGGCCTTTGAAACAGGCGGTGCCACGGCAAGCGGGGTGCGGGCCGCCCTCGACATGAAGGGCGATACGGAAACTACCGTGCTCACTTGGGCCGGCGACGGCGGGACTTTTGATATCGGTTTCCAGGCTTTGAGTGGCGCCGTGGAACGCAACGAAAATTTCCTCTATGTCTGCTACGACAATGAAGCCTATATGAATACCGGTATCCAGCGCAGTTCGTCCACACCCTACGGTGCCTGGACTACAACCACCACCGGTCAAGACTGGAAAAGATTGCGGAAAAAAAATATCGTGGAAGTCCTCGTGGCCCATCGGATTCCCTATGTGGCGACGGCCAGTATTGCTTTTCCCGACGACTTGCTCCGCAAGACCCAGAAGGCAAGGGAAACGAAAGGATCGAAATTTCTTCATATTTATGCCAGCTGCCCCACGGGCTGGCGCATCCCCTCAGAAATGTCCGTCAAGATCGCCCGCATGGCCGTACAGACCAATATCTTTCCCCTCTATGAGGTAGAGGGCGGTCGGAAGTATACCATCAATTATAAACCCAAGGAATATCTCGTGCGGGAATATTTCAAACTTCAGGGCCGCTTCAAGCATTTGACCGATCAGGACCTCGACCAGATTCAGCAAATGGTGAACGAGGACTGGGAAATGCTGCTGCATAAAGCAGGGGATAGAAGCTGAGTGATAGCAAGGAAGGAATAAAATTCATTTGGCGCTGACGTGTTAAATATTCAAACTCTTTGTTGATCTGACCCCACAATATTGGTCATGTAGCGGTATGCCAGCGAAATGACAGGTGGAATTTATCTACCTGACTGACCTGTTGTTACCTTGGGCCTTAGAGACTTGCATTTCCGACGCCGCCTACTTTAGTCTCATCAATGGCGGAAGGCACTGGCTGCACTTTTTTGACGGCGCTCCTGGTCAATTCTTGCAAATAGGTCATTGGGTTCTTTGATTATTTTCTTATATTCAAGACACAGTTGGATTCGCAGATGTATTCATTAGTCACGTGAATAAGTCTAAATCCTCTTCTGAATAAGTTTAAAATAGAAAGATTAGGACGCAAATTGAAGAAAATTAGGCTCTATTGAGATACTGACGAAAAAAAGATAGCTCAGTCATTTTTACTGGGTGGAACAGCATCTGCCTTCTGCTTTTTCCTCTCTCTTAGCAATGGAACAAAATATTGAACCAACAACACAGCCATAATTGTCACTGCCGTGATTGTTATCAGAAAATCGCGATAGATTAAAATTAAGGACAACATAATTAGTCCATAAAGCACAAGCGCTATGACCGTAATCTTCTGGTTGTCACGCTTCATCTTCAATATTCATACCTCTCATCCATTTCATACTGTGTAACCCGTCTGCTGCATATCATTGATCTTGGGCATGGTCAATTCAATACACCAGAATTGCGGAGACGTGCTAAAGAAAGTGCCCACTTAACTAAATACTCGCCTTCTCACTGATGGGCGTATGTTATATAACGTATCCAAGAAAGGCCGACCAGATCGAGACAAAAATCCTGCAATCTCATGCGAAGATCTCCGACATATCATTATGCTTGTTAAGATAACCCCGGTATGCTCCCTGTCATCTCTTTTTTAGGTACGATGACATGACGAGTTGTGCCTCCCCTGTTATTACGGCAATGCCTTTCATGTTTGCAACTTCCGTAGATAGTGTAACACGCCCCTTTTCTGGATCCCAGGCGATGACCTTGGCACGGGCTGTCACCTCGTCGCCCGGCCTCACAGGAGCAAGAAATCGTAACTGCTGGCTCAAGTAAATTGCCCCCGGCCCCGGGAGCCTGGTTCCCAAAACGGCGGATATGAGACTTGCAACCAGCATCCCATGCGCTATTCGGCCGCCAAACATGGTGCCTTTCGCATATTCTTCATTCATGTGTACAGGATTGTGATCACCCGATATCCGAGCAAATGCCTTGATATCTTCATCGCCGACAAGCTTCGTCACCGTTGCTTCTTCTCCAATAGTGAAGCTGATCCGATCCTTTATCATTAATGTTAGCGCCTCCCCGTCCAATTAATAAAGATCAAAGTAATAGCGTGTACGCATTAACTTCTCTGTATGCAGGACTGCCTTAGACAACTCTCAATCTGATGAGAGTAGCTTTTGACGACAGGACTGACCCCTGAAACCCGCGCACGGGTGTTACCACTTTATGGCACTTGAACTTTGTATCCCATATTTTCCACTGCACAGGTAAGGTCTTCCTGGCACAGGTTGGGATTGTCGTGTTGGATGCTGATTATCTTTTTCTGAAGATCGATATCAATCGCTTTGACTCCCGCCATGGACTTTAGTTTCTTCTCAATTGCATTCGCGCAGGACTTGCATTCCATATTTGGGATTTTGAATTTCACTTTCTCCATGAACTTCCACCTCATTCTAAAAGGGATCCATGATAAACAGAGACACCTATATCTTTAGGGGCCGGCAGTGGGTTCCCGGCCGCCTTTTTGTCCACAAGGCTTTTCTTAACTGACCCCAGGGACCTTACTCTATGAGATACTGGACACTGAGGTCAGTTAAGCATGACAATACTCAGCCCTTGGGCTTGAGAAAATCCTTCCGCAGGAATTCAGGATTCGGGTAGGTATAGAATCCCTTCCCGCTTTTTACGCCGAGCTTTCCCGCCTTCACCATCTTGAGCAAAGCGTCCGGAGGCTTGTCCTTAGGATCCTTTGACTCGTTGTAGTACACCATCTCGATATCATAGACCACATCGAGACCGACCTTATCCATGAGCCCGAAAGGACCCTCCTTCATTTTCGTGAACACCATCCACCCGCGATCGGAGTCGCGAAAATCCACGAACCCGTTTCCCCACATATAGAGGACTTCACGCTTGATGGCGCGCCACACGCGGTTGAAACAGAACCCAAGGATTTCCTTGTTCACGGTGAGCGGAATGCAGCCAATGGATATAATCCATTCCCTTCCCTTCTTCATCACTGCGGGCAGCGTCTTTGTCCCACCCATGATATCCACCATATTGGTACCCTGAAGGGGGAAGTAGAAATGAACATTTAGGCAGCGTTCCGGTCTGCCGCTGCTCTTTTCCATTTTCGACACGGGGATGGACGAGCTGTTGGTAGCGATAATGCAGCTCTTCGGC
This sequence comes from uncultured delta proteobacterium, assembly GCA_963729715.1. GTDB lineage: Bacteria > Desulfobacterota > Syntrophia > Syntrophales > UBA2185 > Fen-1135. The sequence goes on along the minus strand of CAVSPA010000004.1, from coordinate 172,840 downwards.
GTCATGGCTCCCAGCTGCTTAAAGACCTTATTCTTTAGTTCCACATTTTCCGGCGCAGCCTCAATCACGAAATCGGCGTCCTTTACCGCTTCGCGAAGGTCCGTTACCTGCACAACGGCTTTTCTGATCCGCTCCCATCTGTCCCAGGGAATGAACGGCGTAATCTTCTTCCCCTTGAGCTCCGCTTTGCGGTTATTGAAAGCAAGCTCAAAAGCCCCTTCCCGGGGATCATAGACCTTCACCTTGTACCCGACGTTTGCGGCAAGCATGGCGATCTGCGTTCCCAAGATGCCGGTGCCGACCACGGCAACTTTTTTAAACGGTTTTTTCATGGTTTGTTCTCCTTTCCAATTTCATTGTTAGTAAATGCCAGTGAGAAGATATAGTGCGATAACTACGAAGACCATGCCCGTTTTAATAACAGTCATGGCGAAGATATCAATGTATGATTGTTTATGGGTCAACCCGCAGACAGCGAGCAGTGTAATAACCGCACCATTATGAGGCATTGTATCGCAACCGCCTGATGCCATTGATGCGACCCTGTGCAGAATCTCCGGCGACATGCCTATGGAGTTTGCCCAAGCGAGCCAGTCTTTGGACATAAGGTCAAGCGCAATGGACATACCTCCCGATGCAGAACCCGTGATGCCGGCTAAGGTCGTAACCGAAACCGCTTCAGAGACGAGGGGTGTACCACCGATTTTGATTCCAAGGAGGGCTGCGGCGATGGACTTGAATCCCGGCAACGCGGCGATGACATTGCCATAACCAACCTCGGAAGCTGTGTTCATGATGGCCAAAAGCGATCCGATGGCGCCGATATTCAGTGCCTTCTGCAATCCACCATCCTTAGGTATATTCTTGAAACCAAGTGCAAGGGCAAGAACAATACCCATAACAAGGCCAATAACAAGCGACCAGATACCGATGACATTCTTCACAGCAGGCGCCATCAAGGGAAGCTTCATGCCGCTTAGAGGTGCGAGGATAGCAGGATCCCAGGTATAAACCCGTGACAGGTAATAATTGATACCTAAGACCAGAACCAACGGCAGAATCGCAATGTACCACTTGGGCAGCTTTATGTCCGCTGCCTCCGCGGGCTCATTCAAGGTGTGCGCACCATATCCTTCCCCTTTTCCCAGCGCCTTTCTGAGTCTCCATTGCAGATAAATCATCCCTATGATAAAGATTAGAACTCCGCCAACTATGCCAGCAATCGGTGCAGCATAACCGTTTGTCCCGTAAAATGTAGTAGGGATGATGTTCTGTATTTGCGGTGTTCCCGGAAATGCGTCCATCGTAAATGTAAATGAGCCTAAGGCAATACAGCCAGGAATCAGACGCTTCGGCATGTTCGCTTCTTTGAACAAGGCTGCCGCAAACGGGTAGACGGCAAAAACAACGACGAACAGGCTGACGCCTCCATAAGTAAGAATCGCACAGGACAGTACGACAGCCAAAATGGCATGCTTGTGTCCAAGTTTCTCCATGATGGCGTGCGAAATCCCTTTCGCAAGAAGGGTATCTTCCATAACCTTCCCGAAAACCGCACCGAGCATAAAAACGGGGAAAAATAATTTTACATATACTACCGCCTTCGCCATGAACAATTCAGTGTAAGACGGCATGACCGGCAGCCCCTGGAGAGCCGCAGCAAGAAGGGCAAATACGGGGGCAAACAATATAACGGAAAACCCCTGGTATGCCATGAACATCAGCAAGAAAAGACTCAACAAGATACCTAATACTTCCATTCTTGAACCTCCTAATTAGTGAGTTTAATAATCTTCTACCAGCGTATAATGTTTTCTTAGAATTCAAAGTCATTAATAGAGAACCTGAACACGGGTTCCCATTTTACAAACTGCCCTTCTTGTCTTGGTATATTCGTAAATAATTTGTTGGGTAACCCAACCGTGCGCAAACGTTTGACCCATCACCTCCCCCCATCTGTGTTATTGCGACCGTGTAACAGGCAACAATGATGCCAGCATCCAAAATTATTAACTCTTTGAAAATAAGAGACTTCTTTATGCTGAATGATTATTGAGATATCTCGCAAGCGAACATTACCCTCTGCAACTGAGTCTCCACGTCAAAAAATATTATCTTATTTCGGCAGTTTAGAACATAAAGAGACATACATCCACATGTAGTTTATTGTAGACATATTTTTTGTCAAGAAAAATTAAATTTTTTCATTTTCTTATAGAGGGCCGTCCTGTGTATGCCCAAGATTTGGGCCGTTTTCTGTTTGTTGTTATTCGAGGCGTTGAGCGCCTGCATGAGCGCTTCTTTCTCCGAGACGTCCTTAATATTTCTCAGTGACGAGGAATGCGGTCGCGGAGACCTTTCAGACCGCGTCTGAAATATGACGGGTAGATGATCGAGCCTTACTGTATCTTCGACTCCTTCCATGGAGCAGAGTGTTCTCTCCAGAATGTTGGACAATTCGCGAATATTGCCCGGCCAGTCGTAGTTTTCGAAGGTCTTCAACACGTCACCTGAGATCTTCGTTACTGTCCTTCCCAACTCCCTTGCAAGTCTCGCAAGAATATTCTCAGCCAGTATGGAAATATCTCCTTTCCTGTCTCTGAGAGGCGCTATCTTGAGGGGAATGACATTCAATCTATAGTATAAGTCTTCCCTGAATCTGCCCTGTTTTACCAGTTCGTCCGGATCTTCATGCGTGGCGGCGATTAAGCGAAAATCGCATCTCGTTACGCGGGTTCCTCCTAATCTTTCCACCTCCCTGTCTTCCAAAACGCGCAGGAGCTTAGGCTGCATTTCCAACGGCAGTTCAGTAATCTCATCTAAAAATAATGTCCCGCGATGTGCGAGTTCGAACTTCCCCGGTTTCGATCTGGTCGCCCCTGTAAAGGCGCCAGGCTCATACCCGAAAAGCTCAGCTTCCAACAGATCCTTAGGAATCGCCGCGCAATTGATCCGGATAAAGGGATTAAGTCTGCGCACGCTGGCGTCATGGATGGCATGAGCAAAGAGTTCTTTGCCGGTGCCGCTTTCTCACATCAACAATACTGTTGAATTTACCGTGGCTGCCTTCAGGGCTAATCTTTTCAATTCCGTGATGACCTTGCTCTTTCCCTGAATATTATTTATTGAATATCTCGACGATCTAAGGTTCACCAATTCCTTTTGAAAGAGTTCTACCTTTGATTCCAATAAGCTGAGTTTGCTTGCCAGGACACTGACGTCTTTCACATCCTCAAACATGACCTGGCCGAAGACGGCTACCAGTTTTCCGTCTATCCCAATGGGGAGACGCTGTACGACCATATCTTGACCCATGATGCGGTGCGGATGGTTGATTTCCGGAAGTCCCGTTTGGGCCACGATATGCATCCGTGTATTTTCGATCACCTCCGTACAATGCCTGCCAATCTTTTTTTGGGGATTCATCCCCAGAAACCGACCGTACGTTTCACTGAAGAAAATGACGGAGCCTTCAGGATCAGTAATTATTACGCCGCTCAGAATATTATTCAGAACGGCTTCATATAGGTTCAGCTTCTCCCGCAGGACACTAACTTCCTTGGATGCCATAACAAACCTCACCCCTCGACATATGCCCTATTGAGAATTTCGCATGTGTTGAAAGCAATCACCGCCTGGCAAATATCACAATATATGCCCCGTAACAATGAAATTCATGCTATTGAAAGGCATAATTTATAAGTTTATTATGTGTGCCATAATGAGAGATTCCGTTTGAGTCATCACTGCATCGGAGAATGCATTTGTCTTGAGAGATAATTAGTTGTTCCGATATTGCCCCGCCGAATTTGGTTTGAATTTTTTCTGGGATTGCATTAACATCTCATTGGTCGCGATGATCACGCCATAACTCATCGTGCATTGCCGTTCTTTTTCTTAATGCATAATTGTAATTTGGGAGTTTTGCTTGATACCAACGAAAAAACTAAGAATTGCCGCATTAGCATTAATCGCAATTTTTGTGATCGGCACGCTGGGCTTCCATCTCATTGAGGGATGGAGCCTGACAGATTCCCTTTATACAACAGTTATAACCCTTTCTACAGTTGGATACGGCGATTTCTATCCTGAAACGACGATCGGAAGGATTTTCACCGTCATCCTGATTATTTTCGGCGTCGGGACCATGCTCTATACTATCGGTCTTCTGACAGAGACCATGGTGGACGCACGCTTCAGATCACTAATGGGGAGAGGTAAATTGGAAAAAATGATAAAGAGACTTAACAATCACTATATAATTTGCGGATGCGGCAGGATCGGCTATCTGATTTGCAAGGAGTTATCTCAAGAGAAAATCGATTTCGTGGTCATCGATGACAACCCGGAGATCATTCAGAAGATTGAAGACGAGGGCTTCATTTATTATAAGGGCAATGCCATCCATGATAAGACCCTCATTGCAGCGGGCATAAGAAAAGCCAGGGGTATTGTTTCTGCACTTCCCTCCGATGCGCAAAATCTCTATGTGATACTTACGGCAAAGGAGCTCAACCCGGATATCTACATACTCTCCCGCTCCGAGGAAATCGAATCTGAACATCGGCTTCTGAGAGCCGGCGCAGATCGCGTCATCTCTCCATATGTCCTCGGCGGAATGAGAATGGCCATGGCAATCTCACGGCCGGCTATGCTCGACTTCATAGAAATCACAACGAGGCGGCAGAGCCTCGAACTTAGAATGGAGGAAATCGATATCGGAGAGGGCTCGCCGGTTATCACAAAATCTCTTGAAGAATCAGAAATCAGACAACGATACGGACTGATTATTGTGGCCGTCAAAAAGGATTCCGGACAGATGATATTCAACCCCCTGGCAAGTTACGTCATTTCACAGGGAGACAAGCTTATAGCTCTCGGCGAAGATAAGAATGTCAGTCTCTTCGCGCAAGCATGTATTTCATCATGAATTAGAAAATACTTAAATCGAAATGATCCGTTTGTAATGCAAATGTATTTATGCATAAAAGTTGATATCTTCCCGGACAGTTCGTCGCATTAAGATTAGACGTCAAATAAATCTAATTCTCATAACATCTGTATAAGTTGGAATCATTGGGTGAGTTTTTATATTCATTATTTCTTGACACTCGACCCCCTTTTCCTTAGACTTCCAAAACATGAAAGTGACTGAATATAAGGGGAGTGGTCTATGGTAAAGATAGGAATCATCGGAGGTTCCGGACTTGATAATCCGACAATTTTACAGAAAGCTGTGCTAGTCAACGTTGAAACTCCTTATGGTCTTCCTACATCTCAACTTACGAGTGGTATGATCGAAGGTGTCGAAGTTGTCATTATTGCAAGACATGGCAAAGACCACTCCATATTTCCTTCCGCGGTTAATTTCAGAGCTAATATTTGGGCACTTAAGGAACAGGGCTGTACACATATACTTGCTTCAACTGCGGTAGGTTCACTGAGGGAAGAGATAGAACCAGGACACCTTGTATTTCCGAATCAGTTCATAGACCATACAAAAAAAAGAGAAACAACGTTTTTCGATGAAGACGTCGTAGTCCATACACCAATGGCAGAGCCTTTTTGCTCCAACCTTATAGAATTGTGCTCAACGTCTGCAGGACAAATGCAGATACCATTTTATAAAAATAGAACTGTAATTACAATTGAAGGACCAAGATTTTCCACAAAAGCGGAAAGTCACATGTTCAGAAGCTGGAATGCTGATGTAATCAATATGAGCACTGTACCAGAGGTCAATCTTGCCAGGGAAAAAAAAATGCATTATGCATCAATTGCCACGTCTACGGACTATGACTGTTGGAGAGAGGGAGAGGAATCGGTAACATGGGAGATAATAATGAAGACCATGGAAAAAAATGCGGACAATGTTATAAAGTTGTTTTTAGATATAATACCGAAAATCAGAAATTATGACGACGTCTGCATAAAATAAGATAAGGAGGAGCAACTGTGATGCCTATAAAATCCAGAATCAGGACTATACAGGATCATCCTAAAAAGGGAATCCTGTTCCGCGATATAACTACCCTAATTAAAGACCCTGTGGGATTCAGGCTGGTTATTGATAATTTTACACAAAGATATATAAAGGGTGATATTAATTTTGATCTTATAGCCGGCATAGAGGCACGTGGCTTTATTATTGGTGGGGCATTGTCTTATACCCTGGGAAAGGGTTTTGTCCCCATTAGAAAACTAGGTAAACTGCCGGCAGAGGTAGTGCGACACGAATACGAGCTTGAGTATGGCACAGATACGGTTGAGGTACATAAAGATGCAATAACAAAAGGCTCAAAAATCTTATTGGTTGATGACTTGCTTGCTACAGGCGGTACAGCCCTTGCTACCGCTGCACTTATTGAAAAACTCGGCGGTACTGTTACCGAGATGGCATTTATCGTTAATCTCCTGGATGTCGGCGGCTACAAGAAGTTAAAAGACAGGGGCTACAGTGTCTTTTTCCTCACGGAATTTGAAGGAGATTAAAAATATCACATACGAAATTCCTCTATATTATATTTGTATGTGTTAATAAGGATAAAGAATAAAAAAGATCACGGATAATCCAGCCAAAATCCACAGCCCCGATGAGATTTCTTTAAATCCTCCGGAGACGACCTTCACTAAAGGATAAACCACGAAACCGGCGGTCATACCGATTCCTATATTATAAGTAAAGCTCATCATAATAATGATGCAGAATATGGGAACAACTTCGGTCAGGTCATCAAAGTTTACTTTTGCAATGGGAGACAGCATGAGCATTCCCACAATAATCAATGCAGGACCATATGCGCAGGGAGGAATGACTGTGAAAAACGGTGCAAAAAAAAGTGCAGCGAGAAAGAGAAATGCAGTAACAACGGCTGTTAATCCTGACCTGCCTCCTGCTTCTATACCTGTTGCCGACTCAATATAAGCTCCTGCTGTCGACGTGCCCAAGAGCGCGGCAAGAACCGTGGCGAGTGCATCGCACAGCATCGGCTTTTCGATCTCCGGTAAATTTCCGTTCTCGTCCAATAGATTTGCCCTGTAAGACAATCCTATTAATGTACCCATGGTGTCAACGAAATCCATTACAAATATTGTCAGGATGACGGCGAAAAATCCCCAGGTCAGTGCACCCAGTATATCCAACTTCAAAAATATGGGAAGGAGAGAGGGCGGCATGCTCATCCATCTGTCAGGCACTGCAATTATTTGCAGCGGAAAAGATAAGAAAGTAACGGCAACAATACCTATAAGTATCGCCCCTTTGATTTTTCTGATCATCAAAAAGCTGATGAGAAGAAATCCTAATATGGATAAGATCACTTTTATATCTTTAAGATTGCCTACGTGGACAGGCGCTCCCGGCACACCTAAGGAAACGATGCCGGTTTCATTCAAGCCGATGAAAGTCAGGAACAAACCAATCCCCACAATAAAGCCGATTTTAAGTCCTTCGGGTATGGCGTTCGCCAGCCAGCTTCTTATATTCATAACTGTTATAATCGTAAAAAGGAGTCCCCCGATAAAAATGGCCCCCATTGCCGTCTGCCAGCTGTAACCCAGAACCTTTACTACGGTAAAAGCAATAAAGGCATTTTCACCCATGTAAGGTGCTATAGCAAAGGGCCTTTTCGCATAAACGCCCATGGTCAAAGTTCCGAAAAATGCCGTTAATATAGTAGCAACCATTGAGGGACCAAAAGGAATACCGGCAGCTTCAAGTATTTTTGGATTAACAATTATGATGTAAGCCATCGTAACAAAAGTTGTGATACCGGCAAGAATCTCCTGTTTTATATTTGTTCCAAGTTCATTGAGTTGGAAAAATTCTCTCAGCATTTTTTCCTCCCTTAATGTAATGTTCGGCAATATAGAACCATTTAGGGAAAAATTAAAGGAGAAATTGCGTCAGAATCACGCAGCAAGCTGAGGAGAATTAAGCCAAAAACCCTTCTATTCGTTTCTCTCAGTGTCAATTCGTCTAACTACTTTTAAGGCGTTTATTTGAAACAGACAAAGACTCTATGACCTACCCGAGGGCAAGCTTCGGGGAATTGAACCCGTAGTGATTAAGTAAAATGGCTTATGGTGAGTGGAATCCATAAGCCATTAATATGACTGGTGCCTAGGGCCGGAGTCGAACCGGCACGATACTAAGTATCGAGGGATTTTAAGTCCCTTGCGTCTACCAATTCCGCCACCCAGGCGTGATTTGAAAGTAGAGGAGATGCATATTATTTTTAAAAAAACGTGTCAAGATTTTAATTGGATGGTATAACCCACACGTACGCGAATCTTTTTGAAACGGGGCTGCAAGGTGCAGAAAGTCGACAGACTGATTTCCGGTGGCACGATATTGGTGATGGATGACAATGACCACACGATCAAGAACGGCGCCGTGGCGATTAAGGGAGAGAAAATTATCGCCGTAGGAGGGAAAGAGGATATCGAGAGCCGGTACATTTCGGAAGACATCATCAATGCAGACGGCTTTCTGGTAATGCCCGGCCTTATCAACTGTCATAATCATGCACCCATGACCTATTTCCGGGGTCTGGCAGATGATCTTGAACTTACGGACTGGCTGAATAATTACATATTTCCCGATGAGGCCAGATTTGTAAACAGAGAATTCTCCTACCGCGGTAGCCTGCTTGCCTGTGCAGAGATGATTAAATCAGGAACAACAACTTTTTGCGACATGTACATATTTGAGGATGATGTTGCAATGGCGGCAAAATCCGCAGGCATGCGCTGCCTTTTAGGTGAGGCACTCTTTGACTTTCCGTCCCCTAACCTCAAAACACCGCAGGAAGGTCTGAAATACACAGAAATGCTTATTGAGAAGTGGGCAAGTGATCGACTGGTGAATATTGTTATTGAGCCTCACGCCCTCTATACATGTTCTCTGAACCTGCTTAGAGACTTGGGAAGACTTGCCGACAGGTATGGCGTTCCCATAGCTACTCATTATCTGGAAACCAAGTCAGAAAAGAAAAAACTCACAGCAAAGTTCGGAAAATCTCCAACATCCTTCCTAAAAGATATCGGCTATCTTTCTGAACAATTCATTGCCTTTCACTGTGTATATATGGAAGAAGAAGATATACAGATGTTTGCCAACCAAGGATGCAAGGTGGTCCACAATCCCGAGAGCAATATGAAACTTGCTTCGGGAGTGGCTCCCGTGCCGGAAATGATAGGCGCCGGCGTAACCGTCGGCCTAGGGACGGATGGCTGCGCAAGCAACAACAATCTGGACATGTTCCAGGAAATGGATACGGCGGCTAAACTTCATAAGGTTGCGAAGCTTGATCCAACAGTAATGGATACGAAAACGGTGGTCCGCATGGCCACCCGTGACGGTGCCAAGGCGCTCGGCATGGAAAACGTTTGCGGTTCTCTCAAAGTGGGAATGATGGCGGATATTATTATTATTGACATGAACAAGCCCCACCTTACTCCGCTGTACAATGAGTATTCACATATAGTGTACGCTGTGAATGGAGACGATGTCGACACGGTCCTGATAAACGGCAAGGTGGTGATGAAGAATCGCAAACTTCTCACCATTCACGAAGACGAAATAATGGCGACGGTGGAAGAGACAGCGATTCGAATCAGAAAACAATTAAGCAAGAATTAGCCATGGACAATGCTCCCGACAATCGCGAACTGGATATCATCATCGAAGGCGGCGCGCTTCTGACCATGTCGGACGCCATGGATGTAATAGAGAATCCCGTAATCGGAATCAGGGACGGGAAGATCGTATTCATCATGCGCGGGAATATCGATGGCGGAAATTCATACACCGCAGGAAAGGTCATCAACGCTCACGGCTGCATTGTTATGCCCGGGCTAATCAACACCCACACGCACCTTCCCATGGTTTGTTTCCGGGGGCTTGCCGACGATCTTCCCCTCATGGAGTGGCTCCATGACCACATATTCCCGGCCGAATCGAAATTCGTAACGAGAGACATGGTTTATGCCGGGGCCATGCTTGCCATTGCAGAAATGATTCTTTCCGGGACGACGACCTTCTGCGACGCCTATTTTTATGAAAGCGAGGTCGCCCGCGCCGCCTTTGATTCCAGCATTCGAGCCGTTGTCTCACAGGGATTCATCGATTTCCCCAAGCCGACTGACCCGGCAAAGATTGCCGAAATAGCAGAAAGATTCATAAGCAAATGGCAGTTCAAATCTCCCCTGATTATACCCGCTCTTGCCTGTCACTCACCCTATACCTGTTCCCCGGAAACCCTCACGAGCGTAAAGGCCGCCGCGCGGAAGGGAGATGTGCTATACAGCATCCACGTCGCAGAAACAAAAGATGAAGTTGCAATCATCAGAGAAAAGTTTGGCAAGACTCCTCTCCAGTATCTTCAGGATATAGACATACTGGATGACAGGACACTTGCCGTTCACTGCATCTGGCTTCAAGATTACGAAATGGAAATGCTCAAGGCCTCTAATGTGAGGGTATCCCACAATCCGGAAAGCAATATGAAACTGGCAGCCGGCTGTGCGCCCATCCCTGTTCTTATCGAAAAAGGTATCGCGGTGGGACTAGGCACAGATGGCAGTGCCAGCAACAATGATCTCGACATGTTCAGAGAGATGGATACCGCAGCCAAGCTGCACAAGGTCATCCAAATGGATTCTACAGTGATGGCTGCCACAACGGTCTTGAAGATGGCAACAATCAACGGGGCAAAGTGTCTCGGTTTGGAAGACCGGATCGGCTCCATTGAACCGGGAAAATCGGCCGATCTTATCATAGTAGATATGAGGAAACCGCATCTGGTGCCGATGCACAGCTACTACTCACAGCTTGTATATGCCGCTTCCGGCGCAGATGTCAACACAAGCATCATAGGAGGCAAGATCGTTATGCAGGACAGAAAGCTCCAGTTGATAGATTTGCCTTCAATCATGCAAGAGGTAAGGGGCATCGCTAAATTAATCGCGGCTAATTAATCTGTTTCTGGAGGTGAGCATATGACTCACAGGAAAATCTCTGCAAAGAAATGTGTGGCGGCAATTGTCATCTTTGTCCTCTGCCTGCCTGTAACTTCGTGGTCCCTTCCCCGCGAAGTTACGTTCTTTCCCGGCTCTGCCCAGATTTCCGAAGTTGCCAAAGTAAAACTTCTGCCCGAAGGAACAGAACAGGCGAAGGCCCTCATCATACTCCCTGGACAGGCCGATCCGTATTCTCTAGTAGTCCGCATAGCCAATGATCCGAAAATGCGAATCGATGATATAAACTGGCGACAGGTGAGCCGCCAGAACGACGAAAAGATAGCAAATCTCGTCAATCAGCTTGAGAAACTGAAAGACGCGCGGAAGAATCTTCAAGCGATGATCCGTAGCCTGGATACACAGATTCAATTCTGGCAGTTGCAGACCAAAGCAAAGTTAAAGACTATGGCGGATGTCTACAATATGTCTGCTGCCATCGGCAAGAACATCCAGAAAGCCTACCAGGACAAACTGTCGAGAGAAGCCGAGTTCGAAAAACTCGACAAAGAGATAAAGAAGGTGCAGGATGATTTGGACCGCGCTGCGGGAACGAAAGAAACCGCATGGGAGGTGACTGTTGTTCTTTCCGGTTCGCGCGGTTCCGAGGCGACTCTCACATACACATACTCATTGGCCGGCTGCGGCTGGCATCCCCTGTATCGTCTTGAGGCAAAACCGAAAGATAGACAGATAACGTTTACCTGGGAAGCGGAAATCTGGCAGAGTTCCGGCCAGGACTGGAAAAATGTGAGTATCAACTTAGCCACTCTGAGGCCGCCTTCTTCCGTTTCTCCGGCTGACTTGACGCCGTGGATTATCAAACCCCGTCCTCAATACCGCATGGAAGGAGCCATGAAAAAGTCGTCAAGATCTGCTGCTGCCGCAGACCAGATGGAAGCCGCGGCCCCCGCTGCGGAAGCCCCCGTAGGCGCCCAACAGGTCAGAGAGACCACGTATTCCATCTGGCAGGTAGGCAAGAAAAACGTACCTGCGGGCGCGAAACAGAAAGTAAAGATTGCGGAAGAGATCTGGCCTGCGGAATTCACGTACCTGGCAAGGCCATCTCAGAGCAGCCAGGTCTTTCTCAGGGCGAAGTTGAACCTTCTGGAACCCAAGGACATTCCCGCGGGGAGCAGTTTATATGTCGTCGACGGCGCCATCTTGGGAAAACGTTCATTTGCCTTAGCCGGGCAGGAGGCGACCATATTCTTTGGCATCGATCCCCTTGTCACGGCAAGGACGCAGCTAATATCCAAGAAATCGGGTGAGAAGACATTCCTGCAAGATAAACAGACATACACCTGGGATTGGCGCACGGATATTCAGAACTCCAGAAATTCCCCTGTCAGAGTCCTTGTGCAGGAGCCGAATCCGCAGTCCAGGGATGAACGCATCACAGTGACGCTGAAGTATGACCCTGATCCTGCAGAGAAGACTCCCTCCTCACTGACCTGGAATATGGATATTTCGGCAGGACAAAAGAAGTCCTTATTCATGACGGTAACGATTGAAGCGCCGAAGACCATGGACTTGGATCTTGGATGGAGGCAATAAGGGTGACCGCAAGTTTCCGAACGTTTGCCGTCAAAGAAGAAATTGAACAGCCACCCTCGCCTCCGCTTTTTTTCAAAGAGGCCTAGAGTGGTTTTCGCGATAATTATCTCAATAATAGCCAGGAACACCCGATGAAGAAAAAAGGCAAAGTCGACCACACTGCTAATATGATCCTCCGCGATCCCTTCCTTAAACCCTTTGCATCAGTGCTCCATGATAGGTATGAAAAAATCAACGCGATGGAGCGGCGCCTTACGGGCGGCAGCATGTCACTCACGGATTTCGCCTCCGGCCACGAATACTTCGGTCTCCATCGCGCAGGTGACCAATGGGTGTTCCGCGAGTGGGCGCCTTATGCCGCCGCCATATTTCTGATTGGAGATTTCAATGGCTGGCGCAAGGAACCGGAATTTGCCCTCTGCCGGATCAGTGAAGGTGGCAACTGGGAACTGAGGCTCCCCGGCGACAGACTCAACCACGGCCAGCTTTATAAACTATCTGTCCATTGGCCTGGCGGACACGGCGAGCGTATTCCCGCCTATGTCCGCCGGACGGTCCAGGATCCGCATACCAAACTGTTTGCCGCCCAAGTGTGGGCACCCGGCACAGCATATCAGTGGCGCAAGAAATCGTTCTCTCCTTCTCCGGAAGCGCCGAGGATCTACGAAGCGCACGTAGGCATGGCCCAGACTGAGGAGAAGATTGGAACCTTTGACGAGTTCCGGGAAAAAATCCTGCCCCGCGTGGTCGATGCCGGGTACAACACCCTCCAACTTATGGCCATCCAGGAACACCCGTATTACGGTTCCTTCGGCTACCACGTCTCCAGCTTTTTTGCCGCCTCCTCTCGCTTCGGCACGCCGGACGAGCTGAAAGCGCTGGTCGATGCCGCGCACGGAGCGGGCATTTCCATACTCATGGATATCGTGCATTCCCATGCGGCCCGCAATGAGCAAGAAGGGATCAGCCGTTTCGACGGCACGTTTTACCAGTATTTTCATAATGGCCCGCGGGGCTTCCACTGGGCATGGGATTCCCGCTGTTTCGACTACGGCAAACCTGAAGTCCTCCATTTCCTCCTCTCCAACTGCCGCTTCTGGCTCGATGAGTACCATTTCGATGGATTCCGCTTCGACGGTGTGACAAGCATGCTTTATCTCGACCATGGCTTGGAGAGGATATTCTCATCCTACCAAGATTATTTCGGAAAGAATGTCGATGATGACGCCCTGGTGTACCTCACCTTGGCCAACAAAGTCATACACACCGTGAATCCTGGTGCGGTCACCGTTGCCGAAGACGTAAGCGGCATGCCGGGGCTCGCCGTACCCAGCGAAGAAGGCGGCTACGATTTTGACTATCGTCTCTCTATGGGTGTGCCCGATTACTGGATTAAGGTTGCCAAGGAGATACCTGACGAGCAGTGGCCTATGGGAAACCTGTATCATGAACTCACCAATCGCCGCGCGGACGAGAAGACCATCGGCTACGTTGAGTCCCATGACCAGGCGCTTGTTGGCGACAAGACACTTATCTTCCGGCTCATAGATGCGGACATGTATGATCACATGAACGTGCTTAAGTCCAATTTAAGGGTTGAGCGCGGCGTGGCTTTGCACAAGATGATCCGCCTTGTTACCATGGCTACCGCCGGCAGCGGCTACCTGAACTTCATGGGCAACGAATTCGGCCATCCGGAATGGATCGATTTCCCCCGTGAGGGCAACAACTGGTCGCACAGATATGCGCGCCGCCAGTGGAACCTGCGCGATGACGAAAGTCTTCTCTACCGCTTTCTTGCCGAATTCGACAAGGCCATGATGCGTCTCGCGTCCGAATACGCCCTTCTCGATACGGAGACGATAACCTTAATCCTGGAGCATCAGGAGAATCAGTTGTTGGGATTCGAGCGTGCCGGCCTTGTCTTCCTTTTCAGCTTCAATCCTGCGCAGTCGTTCCCCGATTATCCCGTTGATCTTCATCCCGGCCAATATAATCTGATCCTCGACAGCGATACGAAGGCTTTCGGCGGACATGGCCGCATCGAGCCCCTACAGACCTACCTTACCCGACCCATGCCACTTCCCGACGGCGCCATGCGCAATCGAGCCACCGTTTATCTCCCGACCCGTACAGCGCTGGTCCTCCGTCGGACACCCTGAATAATCTACTTATCCGCGGTTATTAAACATTTCCTTTCCTCGGACGGCGCTCCCTTCATGAAACGTGGAGAGATCATTCTTCATACGGCGCACGAGCCAGATTCTCTCTATTTGACTATCCTGATTTTCCCTTTTTGATAATCCACAGTAATCTTAAAATCTCCGAGAAAACTGAGACCCAGGAGACCCTCAAAGCCGCTCAGCGCAAAATCATCCGGTGTTATAACCGACCTCACATTCTCTTTTACTGCATTGCCGAGCTCGATTTTATTAACTGCGAAAGATATGCCTCTCACTTCCCCACAGTTTGTATGAAGTTTGATCGTCTCGCCGCCTCGGGAAATATTCTGCCTCAACTTCTTAGACAGCTCCTCGGTTATCACGACGATATCTGCACCCGTGTCAAATACCATCCTGGCCTTTACGCCGCCGTTAAGCACGGCTTCAACCAGGATCAGCCCCGACGACGTCCTCTCAAAAGGGATGTCCTCGCCCTTCCCTGCTTCCTCCATTCCTTCCGTGATTTTCAAATTCTTGCGGTATTGGGCAGGTACGTCTGTGGGGTCATCCGCAATGTGTATTGTCCCGCTTGCGTCTGTCCACCTGTAGATATCGGCAAACGATTGGGGCGGGTGGATCAATGCCATGAGAAAAAAGACGATGCAAACTACGTACCTTGTCATTTCTAAATCAGCCTTCCACTTTGATAGTTCGCAAGCGTGATAGAGCGTTTAACATCTGAGTGGAATCGCTCCTTACCCGATAAGTGTAAAGAAAAAGATGGCTGTGAGTCAAGAGAAAAGCCGCTTTTCAGGATGTCATAGATGTGATTCGTTGAAATATAATGTATATGAAGTGATCCTTGATGCTACGCGAGGGGACGCCCACTGTTCAGTCTCTCATAGATTCTGACGTACTCCGCAATCATGCTGCCGAGGTCGTATCTTTCACGTGACTCATTCATGATGCGCTTAATCTGCGTTTCCCTGATCTTTAAAGTTCTTCTGTGAAAGGCAATGCTCCTAGTCAAACCGTACCACAAGCCTGCCGGGTCATAATCTCTGAAAAGAAAACCATTGCCTACATCATGGGGAGAGCCGTCCCTCTTGAGCCTGAGCTCTCTTATCTTGTCATGATACCCGCCTGTATCGCGGTTGGTGGCCGTGGCCCCGAAGAGGTTTCCTATCTGATCGATCTGCCCGCAAGGCTCATAAAGTGAGGCGCCGAATACATCATTCGCAGCGGCGTACCCCAGCATGGAAAGACTTTCACTGAAGGGCTGGTAGGAAATTCTGCCGTTTGATGCACAGGCTATTCTCCCCAAAATATCCGCATGCGTACGATCATTTCCCACACCATCAGCGACAATCGCAATTTGCGCATCACCGTTCACGGTCACGAAATGCTGCGCAATGTGCTCCAAGAGATCCACTCCCTTTTGGAAAGGATCGAGCCTCGAAGGCCAGAAAAATAAAATCGCATCCGGATTTATCTGGAGCCCCGTCCTCTTCTGAAATTCAAGGAGATTTTCTTTTTTTGCTTCCATAAACGGACCCTCAGGACCGTACGTCCTCACACAGTATTCACAATGCTCCGGATACATCGCGCGGGAAGGAGCATTGATAATGGCCTTGGCAGAGTCCTGGTAATATTTTGCCTTCACTTCCTGGCGGACACTTGGAGGCACAAGGACCCTGTCCATGAAGTAATCGTCTACGACTTCTTCCAAAAATCTCTTCCCCACAAAATTGACAATGGTCGCATTCTTTATGGCCGTCGCCTGGCAGTCTATTGCCTTTTTGCCTTCGTGCTCCGAAAAAAAGACGTAGTCGGCAATGTTTGCAAGACTGATCCCCCTGAGCAGATCTATAGGCACGTTTTCCGTAAACACATTATGGACTGTATGCAGAACGGGTATTCCGGTGGCCTTGGCATAGGCAGTTATGGCGCCTCCCGCCATCCAGTCGTGACTATGGATGATAATCCTGCCTCCGTGCTTTGCCCTGACGTCCTTGATCAGATTATTGACGATCTCTTTTTGAAATTCCGCTGCGGTCATCAGCGGATCGCCGGAATAGGCGCTGAAATTGTCAGCAAAAATGGCGGAGCTGATAAGGTGAATCTTTTCGGGATCGATTTTGTACCTTATTTCCCGCCACTGCTGCTCATCCAAATGCATTTCTCTCTGAAACCTTTTTTTCAGATTTAAGGTCACCAAATGGACGTCAATGCCCCTCTCTGTAAGACCTTCGCACAACGCGGAAATTACCTCTCCCTGCCCCCCGCTTTTCCCGGTAATATATCTTGCCAGAGCTCCCATGTCTTGCGGCAGTCTTGCGGTTTCCGGCGTTATCATCAAGAGAGCCGTCTTACCGCCATGTTTTAAGATATGGAATCTCTTTATGAGCATCTGGATGT
Source organism: uncultured delta proteobacterium (assembly GCA_963729715.1). Classification (GTDB taxonomy): domain Bacteria; phylum Desulfobacterota; class Syntrophia; order Syntrophales; family UBA2185; genus Fen-1135. Next base: position 155,684 of record CAVSPA010000004.1, on the reverse strand, counting down.
CATCTATCTTCCTCGTCAATATATGAGCGGGCTGGCCCATCGATCCATCATACGGATTAAAATACAAATGAACCGCATGATCTTCACCAATCTTTTCATGGAGGAAATAGAGATGCTCCGAGGCGGTTAACTGCCGCCATTTGGTCAGAAGCTCTCCGCCGGCTCTTCTCACATCCTTCTCCATACTTTCAATGTCTCTGAATAGATCCTCCTGTGTGGGATTGGTCAGCCATCCGAAAGTATCTCTCCTTTTATCATCCCATGATGATGGAGATAAATCGTGAATGGATATGACCGGACAATCAGCATCCGAGAAACGTCCGGCTGTCTCCGATGGATTGCTCATAATAATATCCGGAAATTGTAAGAGAGCTTCCGGCAATCCCCTCCAGAACTCGAATATGCCCTTGTCCTCCCGTATGTATTCGCCTATGTGCTCCAGCTCATATCCTAACAAGACAGTTTCGCCTTCGACTTTCGCTATACGCGATGCATACTCATCCGGAGAAACATAGACATAAGGGAACCTGAAAGCGATTTCATCGCTCAATTCCCTGTTCCTCGGAATAACAATCAGATTACTTCCTTTGGCCCTAAAGACCGCATTGGAAGAAATGGGGCCGCTCTTCTCAACGAACATGTCGTCTCTCTTTTCGCAGAGAATCGCAAGATACCCCATATCGGAAACGGCTTCTGCAATACTGTTGTTGTACATGAGTTCCGTATTCTTGAATGCCGTCGGGAGAACGCCAAACAGTTTATGGATCTGTTCCCTGTGAAGCGTCACCTGGTCCCGGAACTCCTGCTTTTGGGGATCAGCGAACAGGCTCGTGAGAGAATGATAATAGGTTTCATCGAGCAATTCTACCTGGCGTCCTTCCCTTCCCGCATCAACCAATCCCTGTAAGCTCTTGATTACGTCGGGCTCGTAAAGTTCGGCCTGCTCGAGAAATGTACCTGACATGCTGAAGGCAATCTTGAACCCACTGTAGCGCGAGATAAGCTCCGTAAACATAGATATGGCGGGGAGGTAACACTCTTCCGAGACCTTGATGAAAACATCCCTGTTCTTTTCCTCCCACAAAAATTCATTTCTTTCCGGATGGAGACGGAAAGGCTGATGGAGGTGAAAACAAAATGTGGTCAGCGGCATTTCAAAACCCTTCTCTGTCTCATCGGCATTGCCCGTCTTCCCGTCCGCTCCGGGGATGGGAATCATTCCCAACTCTTTTCCGGCCGACATGCGCGAATCGAGTTCTTAGATATCCGTTTTTTCCTGCAATATTCCTGCCTGGTCATGATTACTATATAACTTTTTGAGATAGCTGTAAACTGAAGTATTACGGCTTAAGAAACAAAGGCTGAGCAGCAGACAGGCTGCCACAGGCGGAAAAACACATACCCAGCCGGCTTTCGACGCTCGGGGAATAAAAATCGGAGGCACTTGTAGCGCAATGCCAGAGTCGCTGCACCAGTCGTTAATACTGAATATTCACGCCTGCCGCGCTTGCAGAATAACTCATAACGCGTCAGATTATTGACATATAGGCGAACTTCATGGAATAATGCCGCACACATGATTGATAAGCGCATTTTGAAGCAGAATAAACTTGAAACTCCCTGTGGGAAGAGAGCCCTGCGTCTCCGCAATATGCCCCGGATCACCTACCCCGGAGCCCTGCCGATTACGGGAAGACGGGATGACATCGTCAAGGCCATAAGGCAGCACCGCGTCGTCGTCATAACCGGAGAAACCGGATCAGGAAAGACGACGCAGATACCGAAGATGTGCCTTGAGGCCGGACGAGGGCGTTTCGGTATCATAGGATGCACCCAGCCCAGAAGGGTGGCAGCCGTGACCGTGGCCCACCGCATAGCAGAAGAGCTCGGCGAGGAGATCGGCCGCTCCGTTGGCTATCAAATCCGCTTTGAAGACCGCTCAAGCAGAAACAATTACATAAAGATCATGACGGACGGGATTCTCCTGAACGAAGCACAGAACGATCCTTACCTCCGCAGATACGACACCGTCATCGTGGATGAGGCACATGAAAGAAGTCTGAATATAGATTTTGTGCTGGGCATTCTCCTGACGCTCCTCCGGAAAAGAAAGGATATCAAGGTAATCATCACGTCGGCGACCATCGATACGGAAAAATTCTCGCGCGCCTTCCATGCCCCGATAATTGAAGTCTCCGGACGCATGTACCCTGTTGACGTTCGCTACCAGCCTCTCGACCATGAACTTGAGGAATCCGGCGAGATAACTTATGTTGATTGCGCCGTGACGGCGCTCGGAGAAATCATGGACGGCAGGTCGGAAGGCGATGTTCTTATATTTATGCCCACGGAGCGGGACATACGGGAAACCTGTCAGCTCATTGAGGCAAAGCTCGATCAAAGAGCCGCCGTTCTTCCCCTGTTTGCCCGCCTGCCCTGGAGGGAACAGCGCCGCATCTTTCAACCTGCATCAAGAAGAAAGATCGTGGTGGCGACTAATGTTGCAGAAACATCCATTACCATTCCCGGAATCAGATACGTGATCGATACGGGCCTGGCGCGTATCTCCGAGTACAGCCCCCGTTCCCGCACGACAAGCCTGCCCGTGAGAGCGATTTCGCGAAGCAGTGCCGATCAGAGGAAGGGAAGATGCGGCCGTGTAGAGAACGGGATTTGTGTCCGTCTTTTCGATCGGGCCGACTTTGAAAGCCGACCGCTGTTTACGGAACCGGAGATTCTCAGATCAAACCTGGCCGAGGTCATACTGAGAATGCTTTCCCTCAATCTTGGGGATATATCGACGTACCCTTTTATCGATCCTCCGCACCAGAAGAACATCAGGGATGGCGCAGATATTCTCGGGGAACTCGGGGCAATCGCAATAGAAACAAAGGATCGAGACTCGGGCGATGGCAGGCGCTATTCCCTGACGGAAAGAGGGAAGATGATGGCGCGGCTGCCCATTGATCCGCGGATATCGCGGATGATCATCGAAGCGGAGCGGGAAGGATGTGTGAACGAAATCCTGATTATCTCTTCCGCGCTCAGCGTCCAGGATCCGAGGGAACGGCCTCTCGAAAGTGAGAAGGAGGCGGATAAGGTCCATGCCCGCTTTGCCGACCCTTCCTCGGATTTCGCGACCCTGCTTCGCATCTGGAATCAATACCACAGCACGGAGCAAACCGTAAAAAGCAAGGGCCGGATGAGAAAATTCTGCCGGGAAAATTATCTTTCCATAAGGAGGATGAGGGAGTGGACTGATGTCTACGACCAGCTCAAGGCGATACTGGAAGAGCAGGGATGGAAAATAAGAAAGGGAAAGGAAGCAGATGATAAACCACTCTACGACGGCATACATAAATCGATCCTGAGCGGCTATCTCTCGAATATAGCGATGAAGAAGGAAAAGAATATCTATGCGGCGGCAAGAGGAAAGGACGTGATGATCTTCCCCGGCTCCGGGCTATTCGGCAAAGGAGGAAGCTGGATTGTCGCCGCGGAGATGATCGAAACCTCCCGGCTGTTTGCACGCACGGCCGCCAATATCAAGGTGGAATGGCTCGAGGAACTGGGGGACAGTCTGTGTCGAAGAACCTATTCCGAGCCGCACTGGAGCCGGGATCGCGGCGAAGTGGTCGCCTATGAGCAGGTCAGCTTGTTCGGGCTCGTGATCGTAACGGGAAGGCCCGTCTCTTACGGGCCGATCAATCCGGATGAAGCGTCTGACATCTTTATCCGCAGCGCCCTCATCGAAGGGGACTTGAGAAGGCCTTTCCCATTCCTGCTTCACAATCAGGGAGTGATCGAGCAAATTTCCCATATGGAGGACAAAATCAGGAGGCGCAACCTCCTTGCCGGTGAAGACGAGCTCGCAGGCTTCTATCAGCAAAGGCTTTCCGGAATGTATGACACCAGATCCCTTCAGAAACTGATCAGGGACAGGGGCAGCGACAGATTTCTCCGGATGAGGGAAGAAGATATCCTGGCGCGCATTCCGGAGGAGGATGAATTCGCCCAGTACCCGGATGACGTCACTCTTGCCGGTCATCGGTTCACATGCGACTACCACTATGAACCTGGTCATCCCAAAGACGGGGTAACAGTGAAGGTTCCACTTCATATGATCTCAAGCGTTCCCACAGCCTCCACCGATTGGATCGTTCCCGGTCTCATGCGGGAAAGAATTGCAGCCCTCTTGAAAGGGCTCCCGAAGGAGTACAGGAAAAAACTTCAGCCTCTCTCACAAACCTGCGATATCATCATGGACGAAATGAAGGACGACGGAGACCCCCTCATCTCCGCTTTGGGTAAATTTATCCATCAAAGGTTCGGCGTGGATATACCTGCGTCATCATGGAATACAGATGCCGTCGACGACCGTTTGCTGCCGCGCTTTGCCGTTATAGATGACAGTGGATTGGAACTTACTGCGAGCCGCGACATCAGCCGCCTCCAGCAAGACGTTATCTCCGAAACTCGGTCAAACGCCTTCGAGAAGGCGCGCAAATCCTGGGAAAAGTCGGACGTCACTACCTGGGACCTCGGGGATATCCCCGATGCCATCGCCCTTAAGAGCGGAGGCCAATTGGAGGGCTACGCATACCCCGGTCTCGAAGCGGCAGACGGGTGTGTCAACGTTCGTCTATACAAAAACAAGCATGAGGCAGAGGTATTGCACAAGAAGGGCGTAGCAGCACTTTACAAAATTTATTTCAAGAACGAGCTTAAGCATCTGAAAAAGTCTGTCTGTCTCAGCGGAGACATGAAGAAGTGGGCTGATTCATTTGGCGGTGCAAGATCGGTAGAAACAGCCATGCTTGATAAGCTGGTACATGATCTCTTTTCAAAAAACATAAGATCACGGGATGCATTTATCCGGCATGCAGAGGACATCAGGAGCCGCATACTGCCTCACGGCCAGGATATAATGATTGGGTGCGGACCTGCCATAAAGTCCTATTACGAGACTTCCACATTTCTTCAAAAGCTCAGACACGCCAACCGCGCAAACAAACCGGCACTGGACTATCTTGAATACCTCAGGGGAGAGATGAATCAGCTCTTGCCGAGCGATTTTTTGATACACTATGACGGCGAGAAACTGACCCACGTCATGAGGTATCTTAAGGCGATCGGCATTCGCGCCGAAAGAGGAATTGCCCATCTGGAAAAAGCAATGGGAAAGGTTAAAGAGGTAAATATTTTTTCCGATAATCTTCAATATATGATAAGTAGCGGGAGCGCCTGTGTGTCAAATGAACGATTGGAACTGATTGAAGAATACCGGTGGATGATCGAGGAATACAAGGTATCGCTGTTCGCCCAGGAGCTGAAGACGGCCTTTCCCGTTTCGAGAAAACGTCTCGAAGCCAAAAGGCAGGAAATTGAACGCATCATCTGATGATTGCACGGAGACGCATCTTTGAAGCTGATTCTGGTCAGGCATGGAGAGACGCTGTTGAACAGGGAAAACAGGGTCCAGGGGATAACCGATACGGAGCTTAGCGACTATGGCCGCATGCAGGCACATAGACTTGCAGAGTCACTGAAGGGTGAGCCGATCGAAAGGATTGTGTCAAGCCCATTAAGACGCGCTTATGAAACCGCAAAGGCTATCTCTAAGTTTCATGGTGCGGTGATTGAAGCCGACCGCGACCTTCAGGAAATGAACCATGGTGATTTTGAGAATTTGACGATACAGGAACTTAAGGAGAAGCATGTATCCGTTCTCAGGCAGTGGGAACATGATCCTGCGTCCGTCGTCATGCCCAATGGAGAATCGCTTCATGACCTTCAGAGACGCGCATGGCGCGCTATCTCGGGAATTACGGAGACCGCAATAAACACCGTCGTGGTTACGCATAACATGACCATCAGAACCATTATCTGCAAGATTCAAAACACGGATATGTTGCACATAAGGGGGATGCACGTCGATCTCGCATCCAAGACGTTTGTGGAGTTCAAATTCGGAAAAGGCGCAATCGTTCTATTGAACGACACCAGTCATCTGAAAGAAACGTGAATTCCTTTGCTAAAAAAGTGCCAATTTTAGAGCAAACTCGAAAAGATTTTACACATTTAATTGAATTTGCGTTATAATATGCCAAGAATATTGCTGCAAAGGGTGTGACAAGCGGCTGGTGCATCGGGAGAAGGAATGACGCCTCTGGTTCTGCAAGACAAGTCAGTGAATGCTTTGGTCATGATGAATACGGCAATCATCAATTTGCGTCTTTATCCACCCACAAATGCAATGGTTACAAGGAGCATTGACAGGCTGTATGAGAGTTTGCGAGACATTCTTGAAGATGTGGAATCGGTGATCTTTTCCGAATCGGAAAAAAATCTGCTCGTAGAGGGTGAGCCACTCGGCCCAAAGCATAAAGGAAAGGCTCATGTGGCAATATTTCTGGTATTGATTATGAATTGGGGAATCAAAAGTATCACGTTTATGAGGGGTCTCGATAAGATCGAGCTTGTGCCCCTTCTCGAAATAATAGGAAAGAAACCAGATGATTTGCAAATAAAGAAAGTATGGGATCAGATCATATCTGAAGGGAGAATGCCCCACATTCTGCTTAATCAAAAAATTTACATCGCCAAGGATGAAGAGCATCAACTCATGGCGAGCATTGATATAAAAGATGAGGAAATCGTTAAGTATATCACGGCCGAAGATCCGAATGCCATTTTAGATCCTCAAAAAGTGAAGGACATGGCGCAGGATCCTGAATGGGTCTCACGAATTTTTCAATCGGGAATGAATAATATTTTTTCAAGAGCGGGCACAGCCTCCAGCGCCAAGTTATCCAAGAGCATGTTCAATATGCTATTCGCCGTGGATGACATTTCCGTCAACGCAGATAAGGGAAAAATCTCCCACCTCATTGCCGGATACATATCGGACATGGATGCTGAGCTTATTGCCATGACTTTGGCTCAAAATATCGAAAGCCTCCTCGGCAGCCAGCTTTTCGGCGACATCGTCACCCGGATGGACTCCGAGAAGTTTGAGAGAGTAGTAGGCATGATCGGCCAGATATTGGATCGCGTCGGCAAAAAGGGCGATACGAGCGCCGACCCGAGAATTGCCTACATGCAGCAAGCCTATGACAGTATGATGAGTTCAGAAAGGGGCATTGAACTCCAAAAGCGGATTGAAGAAATAAAAGCGCGCGAAGAAGCAGAGCACAACAGGAAAATCGCTGATCTCAGAGAAACAGGAAGCAGTATCCTAAACAATCTCGAACAGGGGATACTTGACGAGAGAATCGCGACGTCGTTCGATGATATAATCCAAGACCTCTTCGCCGTGGGTGAAAACGAAATAGCTGAAGAGCTCATTGATCGCTTGAGCAATGAGCTCTTCAACTATGATGTCGATATCCGGATAGAGGTATCTGAGGCCCTGGTTAAAGCCCTCGATAGCCTCTCCCTAAAGAAGCGGAGAGAAATATTGAACAGGCTTTCCGCCAAGCTTATAAACTGGATAAAATTTGAAACCAAGTACACTGATGCATACAGATCCGTCTCCGCCCATCTGAGTGACCTTGCTCAAAGCCACATTCAGGATCAGCAGTTCATGGAAAGTCATCCCATCATAGAGACCTTCCGGCTCATCGTTTCCAAGGAACTCGACAAAAACGAGGAGATAACCTCCGCCGCTTCTGACACGATGAAGGAAATCGCTTCCGATAAAATATTAAATTCTCTCATACAAGACTTCCTGACTGACAGGAACGACAAAAGAAATGAGGCAGGACAGGTTCTCGTTTTAATGGTTGACTCATCTATAAACCGCCTTCTCGATATCCTGAAGAAAAGTGAAGACAGTTCCGAGCGCATCCTGATTTTAAACCTTATACCTGAGATGGGCCCTGCGGCCGCGCCACCCGTATTGGAGAGGATTAATCAAGACCCTCCCTGGTATTATATGAGAAATCTGGTGCGTCTCTTAGGGAGGATTGGAAGCGATGAGCATTCAAAAATCATCGCATCGCATCTCCTCCATAGTGATCACCGCGTCCAAAGAGAAGCCGTAAGAAGTATCAGTCAAATAGGAGGAAGGCCCAAGGCTGAGCTTCTCCTGAATATCCTGCCTGAATGTGATGATCGCGTCAAGGCAGGCGTGGTAACCGCGTTGGGTTCCTTGAAATACCGAAATGCCGTAAAGCCTCTCATTGAACTGTTTAAATCCAAGCTCACACTGCCTGAAGACATAAAAATCGACTTGCAGGAAAAGATCTGTCTCGCCCTGGGGAACATAGGCGACAAACAGGCCTTGCCCTTTCTAAGGGGAGTCCGCAAACACAGAACCTTTCTCACCCTGACATCTTACCATCCTACAGTGAGAGCCGCTGCAGCGAAGGCTATGGGCAGGATCATGAGCAAGAGCTGACTGTTTTAGGAGCCGCCTGCTCTTAAATATTTATCGACAAGCTCCTCGAGCCTTTCACGATCCCATCCGACATAAACATCTTTTTCTCCAATGATGAACGCAGGATATTGGCGCAGACGGTGTATAAGGGATTTGTATATGCCGCGTGGTGACTGAGCGTCAGTCAGGCGGATATCAATTCGGTTTGTACAATTGCTTAAGCTCACCAAGCCGATCGGAGAGCTTCATAATTTCTTCTTTTAACTCCGCAGGATATTCTTCAATATCCCCCTTATTCGCCTCCTTCCCAAGCCCCGACTCACGGAAGACGACCTCACATCTGGTGCAGTGACTGTAGGTCGTAAGAAAATTGCTTACCACTTCCAACGATATTGCTTTCATACAAGCAGCGTCCCTTTACACGGAGAAAAACTGCAACGATTCTACGGCCAGCATTTCTTATAAGCACGCAGCCGATATTTCCCGTTCAATTCACATATTGTGAATGTAGGAGACTGAAACCATTTCGTCAATGACAAAATGACGGACTGGGGGAATCCCCAATTTGTGCAATCCTATTGCTCCGCCCTTTCGGATATCTTTCTTACGAGTGATTCTTTAGGTAACCGTTGATGTACCGTTTGACATTTTCCTTAGGCTCGAAAATTCCAAAATGGCCTTCACAGAGTATGTCAGCCTCCAGGGCGAGGAGTTTGTTCATCGATTTTTTCCACTTCCCTATATCGGATCCAAAGATGTCCAAAAACGGCCCGTGGATGTCCTGGCCGAATAATACGCGCTTCCCTGCCCTGTCAAGATATATGGACAGAGACCCAGGCGTATGCCCAGGCGTATGCAGGCAGTGGAGTGCGCTCCCGCCAAAACGGAGGACTTCGTGATCTCCAGTGATCTTGCGGTCGATCGAAGTCGGGGGAAAAAGGGTCCCGTAACAACTGGCAGCCGTCCGGACACTGTCGCCTTCCTCAACGGCGCCCGCGTCCAAGTCATGCATCACGATCTTGCATCCGAACTGTGTTCTGAAATACGGGGCCGAACCTATATGGTCAATATGGTTATGGGTGAGAATAAGGGTTGAGATTGTCTTCGGATCGAGTCCGGCGTCTTCTATGTTCTTTTGCAGTATCCGGGAGCTCCCGCCGGCGCCGGCATCAATCATCACCAACTCGCCGCCAAAGTCGACGATGAACGATGTTGCATCATCGCCGCGCGAGACATCCGGACCGCCGATGAGATAAACACCATCTATAATGGTCCTCGCCTTCCCCATTGCAATTCACCCGCTTATCCTTTCCATCTGGCCGCATCTCGTGAAATGGAAGGGCCTCCCGTCGTCATGACAGCTGTAAAGTAAGATATTTTCGTCTCGCCACGTCATCATGCAAGGAAAGCATGCATTCCCTTTCACTTTCCAGTCCTGATTGTCATGCGCTCTTCGAAGAACTCGGACGCCTGCGATTTGCCGTCCTCAACCATTGCCTTCAACTTGACGCCTCTGGTCTTAATCCCTATATCCTTTTCTCCCGTCTTAACCTGATAAACGCCTCCCTCCTTTGCCAGACTGATATCTCCGAGGGGGGTTGTGCTCGTGTAAAGAATGATACGTTCTTCACCGAAGGGGGGACTGACTTCAAGCTCAAACCTGTCATTGCCCGACGGTATTTCATATATCACACCACCGTTGAAGTAGTTCTCGCTTCTGTAAGGATTGGGAAGAATCTGCAGCATTTCGCCCTTAGCATCTTTGTAATGTACACGGGCGTAAAACGGCTTGTTTCCTTTTATATAGATCTTGATCTTTTCGCCCTTTTGATATTTCTCTTTGTCCGTCCAGATGCGAACATTCAACGGCAATCCGGGATTATCATTGGAAAGTCGGCCAGCAATTATTTCTTTCACCGCTTTTTCATCCGGAATTACCTCCGCTTTGATTTTTGTCTTGTAACAATCGCCCATCCGCTCGTCCTTGTACCAGCGGTTTTCCTTAACCTCGAGGATCTTTACAGCGGCATTGGAATACGCCTTGATCATGTCTTCCTCGATCTGCAGGTCTTTGACCTTTGTTTCACTCTTCACATATGTGATGGCATACTCGACGGCGTTTCTCTTCGCATCCGCCATGGCGGTCTGTTCGGTCTGTTTCCGAGACTTGTCTTCTCCCATGCAGGCATAGCCCCCCGCATCCATGATCGTGGATTGAATCGCATAGGCATTCCCAACTGCAAATACACAGATTAATATGGATAGGATTGATTTTAACATGTATTGCCCTCCTCATCGAATGTCCCAATCAGATCATTGACATCGGTTATATTATGTCGCTTGAGATAATCTTCAATGCCATCGATGACATCCGTCGTGGCACAGGGATTGATAAAATTAGCGGTTCCAATCTGAACGGCCCGCGCACCTACTATGAGGAACTCCAGGGCGTCAGCGGCATTTAAGATACCTCCGATCCCGATCACCGGTATTTTGACCCTCTTTGCCACCTGCCACACCATTCTCAGGGCAATCGGTCTTATGGCGGGACCGGAGAGGCCCCCGGTGATATTTGCAAGACGGGGTATCCTGCGCTCAATGTCCACAGACATGCCCGTCAGTGTATTAATGAGAGACACTGCATCCGCCCCACCCTCCTCTACGCTTTCTGCAATCAAACAGATGTCTGTCACGTTAGGCGTGAGTTTGATTATTACGGGAAGGTCTGTTAGGCGCTTCACCTCTCTGGTCACGGCGTGGGCCATATCGGGGTCCGAACCGAAAATAATTCCGCCCTTCTTTACATTGGGGCAGGATATATTGATTTCCAGAGCTTCTACACCTTTCGACTCGGAGAGCAGCTCCGTAATCTTCTTGAAATCATCGATCGTTTCACCAAAGACATTGGCGATGACCGGCACCGTGAACTGCCTGAGGAAAGGCAGCTTCTCCTTAATGAATGCATGCACGCCCGGATTTTCCAATCCTATGGCATTGAGCATGCCGCAGGGGGTCTCCATAATCCTGGGAGGCTTATTTCCGGCCCTCGGCTCTAATGATACGCCTTTGGCAATTATGGCTCCCAAACGACTTATATCAAGATACGGGGCATACTCTTTGCCATAGCCAAAAGTGCCGGAAGCAGTCAGCACCGGATTCTTGATAATCAAGCCGCCTATATCAACCTGCATTTCCGGCCCGGCATTTTTCATAGTTTCCCGTCTCGCTTCTGATTCTCATTAACTGCAGGTGTAGAGTTAATCCCAGTGGATGTCCCCAATGTTGAACACGGGTCCCTCCATGCAGGCGCGCGCGTGCTCCCCTCTTCCTTCGCCCTCTTTCAACAAGACCGTACAGCCGAGGCATGCTCCCAGACCGCACGCCATGCGTTCCTCGATCAATATCTGACAGAACACCGAATTCTCTACCAGGAGCTCTGCTAATTCCTTTAACATGGATCGCGGGCCGCATGCGTATATCTTCGCACTTCCGGGATCATAGGATGAAATATCTGCTGAGAATCTTTCCGTTATCAGTCCCTGAAAACCATGAGAACCGTCGTCCGTGCTTATGAATACGTGGCTGCATATTTTTTTTAACTTTTCGATGCCGACAAGGTTTGCCGCCTTACTTGCACCATAATAGCAGATCAGCTCGACATCCTTCGCCTTGGTGAGTCTTCTGTAATGCGACGCAAGATATGTGATCGGAGCAACGCCTATTCCCCCGCATACAAAGACAACCTTTCCAGCATCCGGGTCAATATCAAACGCCCGGCCATGTGGACCCAAGACCTCTATGAAATCGCCCTCCGTAAGCCTCGACAGCAGCAGCGTGCCTTTTCCTACAACCTTATAGAGTATCTCGACTGTTACTTCATCCTGGGACCCTTCAAAACCATAAACACCGAACGGTCTTCCCAGGAGCGGATCAATGCGACCCGGCTCCCGCGCCATGATAAACTGTCCGGGCATGGGCGCCTTAAATGTGAGAGGCAGCCTCACCTTCAGTAAAAAATGCCCCGTGCATATTTCCTCGTTTTTAAGGATTTTACCATTCATTATGAAGTCTATAATTTATTCTTTACCGATAAATTGCAAACATTTTTTCAGCTCCGCACATAAGATCAGTGCATCGTCTCCCGATTCTGTATAATAATGCGGTCTTATATCCGTAACCTCAAAGCCGAATTTTTCATACAACCGTTTCGCGCCTTCATTTGATCGGCCGACTTCCAGGCTGCAAAGGGTGACGCCTTCACACTGGGAGAGCCTGATCATTTCCGCCATGAGCCTCGAGGCGATCCCTGATTTTCTCAAGTCCTCCCTGACACAAATTTTATGAACCTGAAGTTCTCCGGCAATTATCCAGTAGGTCACGTATCCTGCAATTTGGTTATGTTGATCTTTATGAATCCGCGCCATGAGGTTGCGAGAGATGGGTATTTGAAGTTCCCGCATAAACACATCTTTCGACCACGGCCTGGAAAACGATGAAATCTCAATGGCTAAAATATCGTCGAGATCTTCTAATGCCATACTTATGATTTCAATCGATTGTTGATCCATCTGGCCCGGATGTGTACATCCTGACGGATGCTGTTGGGAGGGAAACGCCATGGGGTTATTTCATTGTCTTAATCATGCCGCGCGTGTGCATGATATATGTGCATCAATTCTCTATTCCACCTTTTTGCTCAATACCTCGCTCGCTAAGTAAATATTCTTCTTGCCGTACTCCTTTATATAGGAGGCAAAATCCTTCAGCTTCATTTCCTGCCTCTTTTCATCAAGTTTCAGAAGCATCGGCAGATTTACGCCGGTTACGACCTCCAGTTTTCCTTCTTTCAGGAAAGACAGGGAGATGTTTGAAGGTGTGCCGCCGAAGAGATCCGTCAGTATCAAGACACCCTGGCCATGGTCCAGTTTCTTGATCAACTGGCTCATTTCCTTCTTTATGTCTTCCATCCCCTTCTTCTGATCCACGGAGACGCAGCTCACCCCTTCGAATTTCCCTTTTATCAGCTCAGCTGCCTTTATCAGTTCACTGCCGAGATTGCCATGGGTTGTTATGAGAACGCCGATCATCGTCTGTCTCCTGAAAGTCCTTCACCGATGCGTAAACTAATTTATTGCCCTGCAATTGTCAAGGCTCATTTCTTATTTCTGCCGGAAAAGGGATACTTGTTCCACCATACATGCACGCGTTTTCTCTTGACACATAAAGCCCTCTTGTCTATACTTTCAAAACTTAGAATGGGGCGTTATGCGGAAATTAGAGTCAGCGAGATTTAAGTCATCTTCACATCTTCCCTAAATTCAACCTAAACATGTGGATGCAGGTCCCGGAAACGATTCTCGTAGAACGCAATTGACAAAAATGGTTTGACTAAATCTCGCACACGGAGTTATGAATGAACGTCTTCGTAAGAAAGATATTTTTACGAATTCGTAGAAGATAACATTTTTAGAAAGAAGGATAGCGATGACATCGAATCAGAAACTTGTTAAATGGGTAGAGGAAATGGCACATCTTTGCAAGCCCGAGCGCGTGCATTGGTGCGATGGATCAGAAAAGGAATATGATGAAATGTGTGGCGCCCTTGTCAAGTCCGGCACTTTCATTAAACTGAATGAGCAGAAGAGGCCGAACTGTTATCTCTCCAGGTCTGATCCCGCAGATGTGGCACGGGTCGAAGAACGCACGTTTATCTGTTCGAAAAAGAAAGAGGACGCCGGGCCGACAAATAACTGGTCCGACCCCGAAGAAATGAAGAAAACCCTCATCGGGTTATTCAGCGGCTCCATGAGGGGAAGAACCATGTATGTCATCCCATTCAGCATGGGGCCGCTCGGCTCCAAGATCGCCCATATCGGCATTGAGATAACCGATTCGCCGTATGTAGTCTGCAACATGAAGATCATGACGCGCATGGGCAAAGCCGTTCTTGACATCCTCGGAAAGGACGGAAACTTCGTCCCCTGCCTGCACTCTGTCGGCAAGCCGCTTAAGCCCGGCGAGAAGGACGTGCTGTGGCCCTGCAATAACGAGCACAAATACATAGTCCACTTTCCCGAGACGAGAGAAATCTGGTCCTTCGGAAGCGGTTATGGCGGAAATGCCCTCCTGGGCAAGAAATGCTTTTCGCTTCGCATTGCTTCGGTTATGGCACGTGACCAGGTCTGGATGGCCGAACACATGCTGATATTAGGGATTACATCCCCGAAAGGTGTGAAACGCTATATTACAGGCGCCTTCCCCAGCGCCTGTGGCAAGACCAATCTTGCCATGCTGATACCGACAATTCCCGGATGGAAAGTAGAGACCGTGGGAGACGATATTGCATGGATGAAGTTCGACGCTGACGAAAAACTCCACGCCATCAATCCTGAATACGGTTTCTTCGGCGTTGCTCCGGGGACATCGATGGAGTCCAATCCAAACGCCATGCTCAGCATGACCAAGAATTCTATTTTTACCAATGTCGCATTAACGCCTGACGGCGATGTCTGGTGGGAAGGAATGACAAAGGAGAAGCCCGAGAAACTCATTGACTGGAAAGGGCAGCCCTGGACGCGCGCGTCCGGCCGTGATTCATCACATCCCAACGCGCGCTTCACATCCCCGGCAGGCCAATGTCCTGTCATTGATCCCGCGTGGGTGGACCCCAAAGGCGTTCCTGTCTCCGCATTTCTATTCGGCGGCCGGCGGGCCACTGTGATACCTCTCGTATGCGAGGCCTTCAGCTGGCAGCACGGCACCTTTATGGGATCAATCGCCAGCTCCGAAAAAACCGCCGCAGCGGCCGGAACAGTCGGTGATGTGCGGAGAGACCCTTTCGCAATGCTGCCTTTCTGCGGCTACCACATGGGCGACTATTTCAAGCACTGGCTCGACATAGGAAAGAAGACGGACGCGAAGAATCTACCCAAGATCTTCTATGTAAACTGGTTCCGCAAAACGTCAGACGGTAAGTGGTTATGGCCGGGCTACGGTGAGAACAGCCGCGTCCTCAAATGGATCTGCGAAAGGATCGACGGAACCGGCAAGGCCGTGGAAACACCCATCGGTTATGTGCCTGCTCCCGGTGCAATTGATCTTTCGGGTCTTAACGTGTCAGACCAGGACATGGCGGAACTTCTTAGAGTTGATGTTAACGCCTGGCTCCAGGAGGTGGAGGGCATAAAGAAACATTACAGCCAATTCGGAGACAAGCTCCCTCAGGGTCTCAGAGACGAATTAAACGCTCTTGAAAATAGGCTGCTAAAGAAATAGCGTCTGTTAATCGAACGGAACTTTTTCCCTCCGTTGCAGAAGCTTTGTAGCGGGGCAGGTCCAATTTAGCGCGCAGTGACTTGATATCGGATTGAAGCGGGTCTGTGTTCAGTGTTAGTTCCTCTTTCATCGGGGCGAACACCATGCCGCCTGTTATACACAAACGCAGTAATACGGAATCCATGATATTGAGATTCTTCGCCTGCCTAAAAACTCTGTGCGGCGCGTTGATTGAGGCAGGCCTCCTGGTGGCAGCTGCCACAGCCGGATATGCCGTTCTTCTTTATTTTTTAAAGATGCTGTGGCATGTTTATATAGCGACATACGTGGGCCAGTATTATCTCGCGGAATTTCCGCTTCACGCCCAAAGGACCTTCAACATTCTCGGCAGGAATCTTCTCGAATTCTCCCTGAAGATGAACATTCTGGCCTTCCTCGTGTGTATAGGTACCGGGGTGACGTGTAAAGTACTCCATATCTCAAGATTCCTTTACCTGAACCGCGGCATGTTCGGCAGAATCGCAATCTGCGGCCTTCCTCTTACGGGCTTCGTCGCCCTGATTGCGAGCTCCAAATTCGGTCTCCCTGAATGGACTTCTGCTTACACCTATTCCCTCCCGCCCACACTTGCGGTATTTACAGGGTGCTTCAATCTTGCAGACGGGCTCTTCCCGGAGATCGGTGATTTCTTAAAAAGAGTGGAGGCCTACCTCAAGAATGGATAGATTGTTGCAGATTATCGCAAGCAAATGCGGGGCCGGCAAGGCACGGTATTCTAATCGTAGTGTGGAAGGTCATGGGCGCCAAGAGAAAAGTGCGTAGCACCAACTGTGGCGGAGAAGAAAAGCACTACCGGAATCCCTTTCCGACAGTGGATATCATCATCGAGCTCGATGACCGGGGCGTTATTCTCATTTCCCGTAAGAATTATCCCTTCGGATGGGCACTCCCAGGCGGCTTTGTCGACTATGGAGAATCACTTGAAGATGCCGCAGTGAGAGAAGCCAAAGAAGAAACCGGGCTCGACATAAAGCTCATCGGACAGTTTCATACATACTCGAGGCCGGACAGAGACCCCCGCCACCACTCGATATCCACCGTCTATATCGCAAAGGCGAGCGGCGCCCCGCGCGCCGCCGATGACGCCAAAGAGGTGGGCATATTTACGAGAGATACGCTGCCCGAACCTATCGCATTTGACCATGGAGAAATACTGGAGGATTACTTCGGCTTCAGGGATGATGACTTCTGATTCAACCACAAACCTGATCAGATAAGTTTCGCCGTATCATTAAGTATAGAGTGCGTCATATAGCCCTGACGTGCGTATGATGCGTCTTGATACGGCGGCGCGAAAGATCCCCTCACTTCCCCATATCTCCACATGCTTTTTCGCCCTTGTAATTCCTGTATAGACAAGCTCGCGGGTCAGCACGGGAGAATCATAATCAGGGAGAATGAACAGAACATTTTCGAACTCGGAGCCCTGGCTCTTATGAACCGTCATGGCGAAAACAGTTTCATGCTCTGGTAACATCACAGGCGGGAACTTCCTAATATTGCCCCCGACATCCCTGAAGAAGGCCCGCAATTCATTATCCTCGCCATTGTCAGGCAGGATAATGCCGACATCTCCGTTGAAGAGCCTGAGGTTATAGTCATTTCGCGTAACCATCACCGGCCTCCCGCTGTACCACCGTCCTTCCTGTCTTATAAGGCCGGCCTCCTTGAGAATGCTCTCAACAATCCGGTTGACAGCCGCCACGCCGAGAGGCCCTTGCCTTACGGCGCAGAGAATACGAAACTCTTCGAAGAAATCTAGGGCATGCTCCACATTATCATGTAAATCAATGACTTGCGAATAATTACTAAACCTTTTGTTTATAACTTTTCTTACCGCCGAAATCACAGCATCCGGCCTCCTTATATCCGACCAGGAGATATCTCCGTATGCTTCCGACCTCAAGACCTCCATGGCGCCCTGGCTGTTCCCTGCATTTACTTCATTACACGCCCTGCTTATTCCCGAATCTTTTTCAAAGCGGTAGTTCTTCTTGAGCCCCGCGATGCAGTCCTGGATGCCGGGTGTGCTGACGGCATCGGTACCCGCAGGAACCCGCCCCGTGAGTGTTTTCAGGGCGCCGGCAAAATCAGATGAATACGGTCTCGTCTCTCCGATCCCGCAGATATCGCCGAGGACAGCACCAGCCTCCACAGAAGAGAGCTGATCCCTGTCTCCGAGAAGAATTAATCTCGCCTCCGGCGGCATTGCCCGGACAAGTTTGGACATGAGCGGCAGGTCAACCATGGACGCCTCGTCTATAACGACCAGATTAAATGCGAGAGGGTTCTTTTCATTGTGCCGGAAGTAGGGCGAATTTCTTAAATTACCGAGAAGGCGGTGGATGGTCGTTGCATTGTCGGGAATGGCCGCCTTGACGGCGTCCGGCGACGCCAATCCCTCCCTGTTCTTCCTGATCGACTCTTGGAGACGAAATGCAGCCTTACCCGTTGGAGCAGCCAGTGCGATCTTCAGCTCTTTACCGTTTGACTGCTCTAAGAGAAGTGCCAATACCTTTGCCACGACAGTTGTCTTGCCCGTGCCGGGACTGCCGGATATCACGCAAAATCTCTTCAGGAACGCCGTGACCGCGGCAATCCTCGCCCAGTCCGTATCTCCATCATCCGGTGTCGCAGGAAACAACCTGAACAGACTCCCCCTGAATAGCGCCGTATCTGCTTCTCCAAGACCAGGCCTACTATTATTCTCTGCGATTCCGATCCGACCTTTGATGAAATCGGCAAGCGTCCTTTCATAATCCCAATAGCGATAGAGATATAGGCGCGACCGACTGTCGAGGATGAGGGGTTTAAAGTCACCGGGCCTTCCCACAACTTTACATTCTTCAAGGGTGAGAGACCATTCTGCCAACGCCGGCAGTACCATCGCATCCGCACCATCATTGTCACTGTTTAAGAGCGTGCCTTCTACGGATCGGAGGTCAAGGCATATGTTCCCCTCTCTCGTGAAACGGCTGACCAGTGCCGCGGCAAGCAGAATCTCAGGTGCATGGCTTTCCGAAAGTCGTCCCATGAAGCTGGCAAAGTGAATATCCAGGTCGGAAAAGTACTTCTTATCGAGGCTAGGCTGTGTTCCATTCATGATTAACACCTGCGACGCTCTTAAGCTTCGCCAATCAAGGTCTCGGTCAAGTTCCTGATGAGTCGCTCCTCCGGGCGGTCATAATAAATTCCGCAACCCGGGCCGCAGGCAGGATCCATTCCGCGGAGGAATAGATAATACACTCCCCCGAAATGTGTCTCATATTTATAATCGGAGATCCGCAGTTGCAGAAACTTATTCAGAGCCACTGTATAGATATGATATTGGAGAAAGTAAAAGGACTCCGCCATCACGCGGGAAAGTGCATCTCTGTTGTAATCAGTCGCCTGGCCGCCTAAGAAGTTTGATTTCCAGTCAACCAAGTAAAACCTGTTCGCGTGGCTGAACACCATGTCCATGTAGCCTTTCATGTATCCCCGCGCGGGGCTGAACCGGAGCTTCTCCATAATCTCAGGAATTGCCCGCACGCCTTCCGTTTTACGCCTCGATCCGGCAACATTATAAATTGACCTGAGCACTTCCGGAGAAATGCGCCTCAGTGGAAAATAGAATTCAACTTCATTGATGCGGTCGCGGACGTTTACAGCCGCGAGCTTCAACCTGCCGTCCTCGGAATCAAGAGGCATGTCGACGACATTCTTCAGCATGGAGACGACTGTATCAACCCACTTATCCTCGAAGCCGTATTCAGGCAGTTTCTGCGAAACGAGGGCTCTTGCCGCGTCCATATCTTTTTGCGCATAATCCATATGCTCCATGATGTCATGCAGAAAACTCCCCGCCCTCGCGCCTTTAGGGAATGCGAAGATACCCGACGCCTGAGAGCCGGTCGCATCTTCATCGGAAATATCCATGTGAGGACCGGTATCCCTGTCCGGGAGATCCGCAACGTGGGGTCTATCGGAAGTGAGGTAAGAGAAGCTCGTTATCTTCCAGGATCTGTCAATGGTCCGAGAAAAACGGCGGCACTCTATGCTCTCGCCCTTATCGTTGCGCGCGCGGTATTGACTCGTTGCAGAGACGGGCATCTCGTGGGCATCTATGGTGCCTTCGGACTTTTGTACAACATGTGCAATGTCGTCGAAAAGTTCCTTATCGCCCAAATTACAGAACCGCTCATCAGTCGCATCGATGACATCGCCGGAGGACTCCGCCGCGCACCTGTGGAACAGATATGCAGGAGCTGAAGTTCCTGCCTCATTGAATTTTCCCCAAACCAAATAACATCGATGCCTTGCCCTGGTAAGAGCTACATAGAGAAGACGGACATTTTCAGCGAGAAGCTCCTTTCGCGCACTCTCTTTACTGCATTCCCGGTCGGATGATCCGATGTCGCAGGTCAATCTCCAATCATTGTGTTCATCATGAAAAGACAACACATCGCCCTTGACATTCGAATCTCCCCACACAAAAGGACAAAAGACAACGGGATACTCGAGGCCCTTGCTCTTATGGACGGTAACGACCTTCACTGCCTTTTCGTCGCTTTCCAGCCGGATCTGATCTTCATCGGATCGCACGGTTTGGGACCCCCTTTGCTTCATAAGCCACCTGAGGAGTGACATCGGTCCCAGCCTCTTTCCTGCAGACTCGCGCTGCAGTAGTTCAGAGAGATGCAGAACATTGGTCAGCCGTCGCTCGCCGTCAGGATACCCGAGAAGACGCTCTTTGACATGTTCTGCAGCCACGAATTGCCTGAACATCCTGATAAACCCATGTGCAAGCCAGATTTCATGGTAATTCCAGAAACGCTCGATCCATATCTTCCATTCGTTTTCGTCCTTCGTGAATCTATCCAGATCCTCGCCGCATACGCCCATCATATCGGAAGTCAAGGCTCCCCTTACGAGTCCTCCACGATCCGGATAGACAATCCCCGTCAATACCCTTTCCACTTCCATTGCTTCGCGGGAATCAAAGATATTTTCCTTCATATGGAGGACACTCGGAATGCCTATTTCAGAGAGAGAGTCTTGAATAAGCATTGCCTCCCTATTGGTCCTTACCAGAACGGCGATATCTCCCTCGTGTATGGGTTCCTCTCCGATCTGCGCTTTCCCTTCCCTGCCCAATTCCAGCAATCTCGCTATCTCAGATGCCACGGCACGGCAAATCAGAGACCTCGCCCTGCCCTTCGCCAGGCCTTTTGCGGCGGCCGCGTGTCTCTCTGTAGGAACGATCCACAGGTGTAACGGCGCTTCGAGCTTGCCTTTCACTTTCAGATATCTGTGAACTTTACCGCAGGCCGCCTCAGCCGGTTGAAAATGAATCCTCTCATGAACGAAAGCGTTATCTCTGTGCGAGAAGAGAGTATTGACAGCCTTCACCAATCCTGGTTCGGACCGCCAGTTCTCGCGGAGGGCATATTTCGTTTCCACGACGGATGCCGCCTTCATGTAGGCAAACACATCCGCACCCCGGAAGTCGAATATAGTCTGTTTAGGATCGCCGATGAGAAAAAGGTCTCCACCTTCCCTTCCAAAAATGGTGTGGAAAATAGCGTACTGAATTGTGTCCGTATCCTGAAATTCGTCGATTATCGCAGACTTGTATTTGCGCCTGATTGCTGCCGCAAGGACGTCACCCCCCGCTCCTTCCAACGCTGACCGCATTTTCAACAGCAGATCATCATAAAACATGATGTTCCGCAGGCCCTTCCGGGCGGCGATCTCCCTCCGGGCAGTTCTGATCATCTCGGTCTTGAGAAATAGAAGATGTCTTTCCATGAGATCTCTCACTGCACGCGCCGTGACAGCGGCGTCCTGGCACAAAGCGAAAAACTCATGGCACGTAGGTTCGGCACCCTTCTTTAATGATGCGCTGATTTTTACCTGTGTGAATTTTTCAAAATCTCTAAACAGCATCAAGTGTTGCCCGTCTGATGCAAGAAAACCTTGCATGGCCTCTACCATGGCAGGCACCCTGCTGCCGTAGATATTAGCCTTGAGACCCGGGCTTTTCAGCATTGCCACGATTTCTCCCTTCGAACTCTTCCACATCTCGCGAAGACTGCTGACTTCCCCTTCGAAGACCGTCAGCGCCCCGGCAATTGCGCCGGTCTCCGGAGGATCCACTTCCGGAACTATTATGACATCGGGGTTCATGGCGTTATTGTCCAACAATTTGAGGAAATATCTGGGATTGAAGTCCCGATTCATGGCGTACTCCACCAACTCCGGAAGGGCGTCGTAAAAATGTCGTCTCCAGAAATCCTCCACTATCTCCTTTCGCAGGTCTTCCTGATTTGTCACCAGTTCCACATCAAAGAGGGCGCCGCTCTCAAAGGCGTTCTCATAAAGCATCCTCTGGCAGAAGCCGTGAATGGTAAAAATTGCCGCCTCATCGAAATCCCTGACGGCAGCTGTGAGCGTCTCTACTGCTATCTTCCGGTCAGCTTCATCAGGATATTTTTCCAAAAGCCCTCTTAAGAAAACTTCGTCACTTCGCCCCCAGGTAAATGAATCCAGGGCATCTTTGAGTATTTTCCGGACCCTGTCCTTCAGCTCTTCGGTAGCCGCGACGGTAAAGGTGACCACGAGTATGTCTCTGACAGGCAGCCTCTTCTCGATGATGAGGCGGACAAAAAGGCACGTTACAGCATAGGTCTTTCCCGTGCCCGCTGCGGCCTCAATAAGATTTTTCCCGTCAAGGGGACTGTTAAGCGGATCAAATTTTTTCATGTGTCTCCAATCATCCCGTTTACATCAATCCCTTATGGCTCAAGATTTTTCTGATGCGCGATAAGCGGCGCAAAGATATCCTCCGCAATCCCCTGAAACTCAGCATCGATGGGATCTGCATTACGGAAGCACAGGCTGAAATATGGGTCATCACGTTCCCCCGGTCTTTCAGCGAAATCGCTCCCCTCCCAAACCTTCTTTGCCTCCTCTATCCCTGCGTCTTTCGACCTTCCCTTGATAAGCACCGTCTCTGCATATGCCCATGAACTGTCGGGAAAAAATTTGAGCGGCTGGGAGAGGCCTGTCGCGTATGCTTTTAGCAATTTCTGAAGTATCTCCTCAGGCTCATCGACCCGCGTATATTCGCACGATGCCGTACTGCCAAAGAGAAAGCCCCGGCGCGGATAGTCACCATTCCCTGCGGCATTCAAGACGAGCTGTCGCAGCCACGCCTGCAGGAAGTCTATTGCCCTAAGCCTTGCATACCGGAACTGTGTCAGACCGCCCGCATGAATGGAATCGATGCGGCCGGTGAGGGTGAATCCGGAAATCGCCATATTGATATTTAGCGGCGCCAGTCTATCACTCACGAGATAGGGACGAATCCGCGCGGCAAATTCCGCAGCACCTTGAGCGAGACTTCTATAGCGGTAAGACCCGACCGTGCCGTAGGGAAGCTGCCCGGACGCCTTGGCCACGGAAAAGTAGTCGTCGAGGTTCCATCCTGCAAGGACCTTCTCCACAAGAGTCTGTTCAAGGCTGTATTTCTCGAGACCCGCAAGATCGAATAATTCTTCCTCACGCAGAATCTCTGCCTCATCTCCGAGGATCACGCCAAGGCGCCTCTGCAGGATGAATCTCCCCGGATTCCTGAAGAAGCTCATGAGGTCGCTCAAATCAACGGTCTTCCATTCGTCTCCCGGTTCGGAAAGCACAGTGTCTATGAATGCAAGAGGAGATGCACCGGGACTGAGCAGGCTGCGCGCGGCTCTGCAATCCTCCTCGGAATAGCTGAACAACCCCCGATTGCCGCGGAAGTATGCGGGATTGAATGCCTGCAGCCGATGCCTTGTTATGACGTGCTCGGAAATATCTCTCCCGCATATTGTGAAGCCCTGCTTCAGATAATCGAGAAGTTCACTGACAAGCACAGAAGGCGGGATAAGGCTATTGTCCTCTATGCTCTGGCCGACATAGCTGATGTATAACCGTTCCCTTGCCGATAGAATAGCCTCAAGGAAAAGATAACGGTCATCGTTTCGCCGCGACGGATCACCCGGCCGCGGCGATTTTAACATCAGGTCAAAGCCCAAGGACCTCGACTGGCGGGGAAAACTGTTGTTATTCATGCCGAGAAGGCATATGACCTTAAAGGGAATACTCCGCATAGGCAGCATCGCACAGAACGTCATTCCGCCCGTGAGGAAACCGGCGCCGAGAGTTTCTTCCCCAAGGACATGCCTCAAATAATATTTTATTACGTCGAGCCCTAAAGTCTCAGAGAATCCTGAATCGACCCGCATGCCCTCCAGTCCCCTGAGCTTCTGTCTGAAAACATAGAGGCCCCTTCCCGATTCGATATCATCATCAATCTGAAAAAATTTATCGAGAATGCCAACGAGTGTCCGCGACCAGGCATCGATAGTCATCAAGTGGCCGAGGTTGCCTGCTTCCATGAAGAGCTCACTAACAAAAGTTGCGAAACGCCCCAGAACCGCTGCTTCTCCGCCTTCAATATCATCGTAAGGCAGAATATCTTCAAAAAGCCGATCATCCTTCCCGGGCATCGCATAACCGAGGAGCAGACGCTCCAGCCCCGCTTTCCAGGTATTTTCCGAAATACCCGAAAATCCGACGTGCCGGCGATTTTCTTCATCGATCCCCCAGTAGATACGCGTGTCCCCAACCCACCATCTGATTGTGGCAACATCCTTCTCGGAGAGGTCGAACTTCCTGCCCACATGGGTCGATTCGAGGATGGAAATGATGCGCGAGACTTCAAACCTGCTCCCGTAAAGGTCTAATATCTCAAAGAAGGTGTCGGTGATCTCAACCTCTGTCTTCACACTGATATCGGCTATGCTGAAGGGGATGCGCTGCCTCTCAGTCGATTCCCTGCTTTCGGGAATATCAAAGACGGCCTCTATGAAGGGTGCATACGCTTCAATATCCGGTGTCATAACCAGGATATCCTTGGGCATCAGTGAAGGGTTTTCTTCGAACATGGCCAGAACATTGTCGTAGAGAACCTCAACCTCCCGCATCTTACTGTGACACGAATGGATCTGTATCGACGAGTCATCATCAGAGATAACGAGCGGCGCGTCATCATCCTTCCTGCCCCTGTCCCGCAAATTGAGCATGTCCGACTGTATCGCGGGAAGCATGTTTTTCTCGCCGCCGTCCGCGAAGGAATCACAATATTCCGCCTGGAAATCAGACATGCTGCCAAAAAATTCCCTTCCGAGTGAACCCAACGATGAGAGCAAGCTGTTGCCCCTT
Organism: uncultured delta proteobacterium; assembly: GCA_963729715.1. GTDB lineage: Bacteria > Desulfobacterota > Syntrophia > Syntrophales > UBA2185 > Fen-1135. Next base: position 130,723 of record CAVSPA010000004.1, on the reverse strand, counting down.
TCCAGGTATAATGACTCTTCGGTAGGGCTCTGCCGCCCCCTCTTCTCCCTCACTCTTGACAGCTCCCGCCTCATCTCCCTGTCGGAGCGGATATCAAGCCAGAATTCCTGCGACGGGCTCATGAGGAAAAAATTGACGTCTATTGAGCCGGCAAGTGCATGAATGATGTCCAGATGAAAACGCGGTAGCGATGAGATGCCGAAGACTGAAATCCTCTCCGGCAGAAGATCTGCGTCAATGCTCTCGTATTTAATTTTTTTAAGAAACTCATCCCGGAGCCTCGCAGGGTGGTAAGAACGGTCTCCCTTCATCAATGCACGCCATACTTCCGCCTGCCAATTCTCCTCTTTCCCGCCCGCTGCTCCCTCCTCCCAGGACATCACCATCTCGGGCCGGAAGATCAGATACTGATCAAAAACATGCGCTATCCGTTCCGCAAGCTGGAAGAGCTTCAGGTCAAAGCGCAGTCCCTTCTCCTCGAAAGCGGCATTGTTGCCAGAGAGATAGACATCGATAGTTTCGAAGCCGGGGCTTTTTAAAAATGAAGGAAGCAATCCCATGACCTTCCAAGTCATTGCGTCCGGATCGGTGGCCTGATTCTGCAGACACTCCGGCATTACCGCAGACATTACGCGCGACACAAATGCTTTGGGGAAGGCAAAGGAGATATTTGCCGACACGCCGAGATGATGCGCCAGCCGCATGGAGACCCAGCGTTCCATGCCCCGGCTCTGCACAATAATCACCTCTTTCTCCAGAGGCGAAGAAAGGGGCGCCCTGAGGACCTCACTGAGTTTCTCTGCCAGGGTTTCCAATCTGTTGCTGGTGAATATTTTCAGACCCATGTCCTGCCCCGTTTACCTCTGTGCGTGTTTTCGAATATAGTTCAATCCATATCCGGCCATATCCGGGAGGTACTCGAGAAATCTTTTTCAATGAAAAACCCGTTTGACTTTGATAGACTTTTTGATGACATTCTTTGATGGTCTAAAGTATAGGAAAAGCGCTCCCGAGTGTCAATGAGTTTTACCATGCGAAAAAAAAACATCCTCATAACAGGCTCCCCGGGCATAGGTAAGACGACGCTTATCAGAAGAATCTCACATGACTTGCGGAATCTTAATCCTGCCGGTTTCTACACGGAGGAGATGCGCATAAAAGGCATCCGCAAGGGATTTTCTTTGGTTAGCCTTGACGGCAGGAGGGGAATGCTTTCCCACACGGACATCACCGGGCGTCACAGAGTGGGAAAGTACGGCGTAGATATTGCCGCCTTTGACGATTTTCTCGAACATATCACGTTTTTCGGTCCCGAAACCGGCCTGATCATAATCGACGAAATAGGCAAGATGGAATGCATTTCCGATAGATTCAAAAAATTATTGAAAACAATACTCGCAGAGGAGAGGCCCGTCATTGCCACCATCGCCCGCAAGGGCGAAGGCATTATCGAAGAGATTAAGAAACGCGATGATGTTGAGCTTTTCGTGATGATAGAGACTAACAGAAATTCGCTGCTTCCGGAGATATTAAAACTCTTTCCTTCCTAAGAAGAATATTCTTTGCCTTAAGGGTATTTCTTGCACCCGGGGGACTTCATTCCTCGACCGTGTTGCCCCGCGGAATGTGGTAAAGCTTTCTCAGCACCTCATCAAAGTAATCGGGCAGGTAACGGTTCCACAGCTTGATCGGCAGTTCCCCGAGTTCATACTGCGCTGAATAAGGAAAGACAAACAGATACTCCATGAGGTACTCTATATTCTTTGCGAGGTGCCCGTTATACGGCTGCCGCAAGCGCTGCTCGATGATCCGGTCTTCGTGCATGCACCGGCCGATTTCACTCTCCAGCATTTCTTCGTAATCGGAAACTATTATTTCCATGTATATATGATCCTCACCGGATCTGACGAATTCTGCAAACTCGCGATTGGAATCAACCGGTCTTGAGCCTCGAAGGCGCATGACGTCGATGATCTTCTCGCTCAGGTCGTGACTGAGTATCTCTTCACGCGGCGGAGCATAACGAACGATCACATTAGTCGCATTGTATTTCCCCGCATGCCGCTCCTCCTCAACGATTTCACATCCCTCCATATCCCGAAGGACGTTCAACAACTCTCCCTGCTGTGAATCTTCGAGTATCACCTTCATGCCCGCCACGTCATTGATTATCATGTCGTGAACATCGTGAATCTCCCGCTTCTGCCTGAAATCCTCGACCAGCCGGTTTTCCGCCTTGAGGAATTCTTCAATCATCTCTTCCTGCGACGTCGCAAGCTGATCCCTCGGAACGCCGAGGATTCTGGCGCGCTCATCAGCAAGCAGATCCGCGCGTTTCCTGATAGCTTCGAACATCCAGTCGATAATTCTGCGGGCGGATTTCTCCGCCATCCTGTGCACGCGCTTCTTTCTGCTTGATCCGAGATATTCGTCTGCAAGGCCGCTCTTCTTAAAAAATAAAGTGGCATGGAAAGGGGTCTCCCTGTAAAAACGGCCCGGCTCAGCCTGGTAGTCGGCGATTAGCCCGTCTATCCTGGGGTTGCTATAAGGCGGATTGGCGACAATTATGTCCTTGAGGTCACTCTTTACGAAGCCAGGCCTTGCATGGAGTTCACATTTGTGCAGGCCCTGAAATATTTTGCGCGAAAAAATATTCAGATATCTGGAAAGATAAATATTGTTGAAATGAACCAGGCGGGTAATCAGGTCCGCATCGGACGGATTCACCTCGCAGTACATCCATCTTCGTATCAAATCCTTCAAATCATTGCGATGCAGAAAACTGTTAATGGTGATCATAATTATTTTCTTCCCTGCAAGTCCCGTCTATAGTATCGAAAAGACTCTCCTTAGGGTCAAGGCGTATTCATCCTTTTTGCATTTACACAGATTTATTTTAATGCTAAAGCGCATAAGACTTTGAGACGATAATTTAACGCAACCTTAATATATAAAATGCATGATGACAACGCATTTTTCCCCTTTTGACGGTAATTTATATAGCTTGCAATTGCAGCAATTTATGAACACATGGGAATGAACATAAAAAAACGTCTCATCATTCTGTCGGGTCCATCGTGCGTCGGGAAATCACCCCTGCTCAAAGCGCTCAAGAGGGTGCACCCGGAAATATCTTTCCGGATGCCCATCCTTTATACGAGCAGGCCGCCCCGGTCCATAGAAACGGAAGGCGTCGATTATTATTTTCGCTCCGAAGAGGATATAAGGTCATACCCCCCCGAGCGTTACATCATTGGTCAGATACGAAAAATCTGGCAGGCCATAGACCTCATGGAAATGCAGGCGCTCTTTACCGACGGCAGCCTGATTATCCTTGAAATATATCCCACCTTCGGCAAACTGTTCCGAGATCATCCACTGATACGAAAGTTGACTGCTGATTTTGAGGTTTACACCGTCTTTATCAGTCCTGCTTTCGATGACGAAATTCATGCCCTCCAGGTGAACATGGGATTTCATTCACTCGGGGAAACCGCAGCCGCCATCATGCTGCCCAAACTTATCAGCCGCACGCAGCAGCAGGGAAAGCTCCTCACCCCGGAAGTATTGGAGGACCTGCAAACGCGTGCGTCCATGGCTTACGATGAAATGAAGATGGGTGAGAATTATGCCCATCTGATTGTCAACCATGACGGCGAGGATTCCAATAACTGGCGCTATACGCCTCCGCTCGGCGATGCCGGAGCTATACTGGGTCGCTTCGTGGATATCATCAGCAAATAAACACAATCCCGGGAAGGCCCCTCTCTCTCTTAGACTCGCTCTTGCCGCTGCAACATTCCATGGTTCTGCTGTCGAAACTCACAAATAATCCTTGACGCTGATAAGTAAAATCGCTACTTCTACCAGAAAGAAGAGGCAATGGGATTGCCTTAATATCTCATGAGGTACAGAACATATGACGCAGGATATCTATGAAACCTTGGCTGTTCACCTGGACGGCCTCCCCGGCGGTTTCCCCCGCACGGAATCGGGCGTGGAGATGCGCATCCTCAAACGGCTGTTTACCGAAGATGAAGCCACTCTCGCCTGCCATCTGCGTGTGATGCCGGAGCCCGTCGAGCGAATTGCGAAGCGCGCGGGACTGCCTGCGGAAGAACTTGCGGATAAGCTTTATCAGATGTCACTAAATGGATTGATCTTCCGCGCCGACACGCCCGACGGGCCACGCTACATGGCAGCCCAGTATGTCGTCGGCATCTGGGAGTACCACGTTAATGACCTGGATGAAGAGCTTATAAAGGATATGAATGAATATATCCCTCATCTAATCGATCCATTCCTGAAGCTCAAAACCAAGCAACTGAGAACCATACCAATCGGCGCCAGCCTCGACGGGCAGGGAAGCGTGATGCCTTACGAGGAGGCCCGGCGGTTGATTGAACAGCAGAGCAAGATTGTTGTTGCGCCCTGCATATGTAGAAGGGAGCATTCCATGATCGGGAAAGGATGCGGCAAGTTGGCGGAGGCCTGCCTCATCTTTTCCGGCGCCGCTCATTTCTATGAAAAGAACGGCTTGGGACGCCCGATCAGCCGCGAAGAGGCCCTGCAAATCCTGAAAAGGGCGGAAGAAGACGCCCTCGTTCTCCAACCTACAAACGCGCAGAAGATAATGGCCATGTGCCTTTGCTGCGGCGATTGCTGTCAGATACTGAAGAGCCTTAAGAGACTGCCCAAACCGGCGACCCTCGTCCATACCAATTACTACGCGAAGGTCAATGAAGAGGACTGTATCGGCTGTGAAATCTGCCTCGACAGGTGCCAGATGGCGGCAATCAGCATGAAGGACGACATTGCGAGAGTCGACTCGGACCGCTGCATTGGCTGCGGCCTCTGCATTCCGACGTGCAGCGCCGATGCCATCGAGCTTATCCGCAAGGATGAGAAGGATTGTTACACGCCTCCGGATAATGTGATTGAGACCCTCAGGTCTATCGCCCAGGAGAGAGGGTTAATGAAATAGAACACTCTTCGCGAAGTTGTAACATTGTCAGGATTACAGAGGCGAAGAAACTCGGCCGTAGCTTCTAACACATCATTCTCCGTTTTACTTGTGCCCCGGTGGGCACAGCAGTGCCATTATCTTTCATCCACGATCCTTCGGTTTGGTTTTGCCATTTGCGTATCAATTTTGCAGATGCTTCACTAGCCATTTGAATGCATGTAAAAATGGAAAAGCCGCAAGACAACGAGACATCGTCTGTGACCTGCAAGCGCTGCGGGAAGTGCTGTATGGCTGCTTACGCTCCTGCAACTCATGAAGACATGGAAAGATGGAGGCGTGAAGAAAAGAAGAAAATACTCCGTGTCATGGAACATTCAAAAGCCGCATGGGCAGGAGACATTGTCGTATCGTCAGAAGACGGCCGGATACTGTTCAACTGTCCCTTCCTCAGATATGAGGGCAAATACTCGACCTGCACGATCTACGAAGACAGGCCCAGGGCGTGCAGAAATTTTAAGCCGGGATCTTCCGAACTGTGTTCGCAGTTCAAAGTGCCAAATTAAACCATTCAGAGGTAAATACCCATGAAGATCTTCATCTGGCGGCACAGCAAGAAATTCTCGAGCTGGTCGATGTTCGATGAGCCGCATATCTACAGGGACAATTACATGCAGGCGGAGGTTCTCGTCCTCGCCAATTCCCAAGAGGAAGCCCTGGATATATTGCGCGGGGATGATAAATGGGATATCGAAGAATTGAAGAGAATTCAGCCTATAACAGTTCCCCTGGACAGGCCTTCTGTAGTGGGGAAGCTGATTTATTTTGGATAGTTCATCTGCCGTTGATTTGTATGATCTATTATGATAGCATTTCGTCCATATTTAGCTGACTTAGAAATACATATTGCACTATTTGCCGGGCAGTACGATATCTCATAAATGACGCTCACGTTCTCATGAAAATTTTATTTGTCTGCACTGCCAATATAGTCAGAAGCTTCATGGCGGAAAGGATTCTCATAGAAAGGCTGAAAAAGGACAAAAAACCCGGTATCGAGGTTTACTCTGCCGCCGTCACCGACATGAATGGCATGCCTGCCGATCCGAAAGCCGTTGAAATACTGGATGAGCACGGTCTCGATGGCGCCGGTCACCATTCAAAGCTATTGACGGAAGACATGGTCTCCCAGGCAGATATGATCATCGTCATGGAGGGTATCCACAAGAAAATAATCGTCGAGAAGTACCCGGAAGCGGAGGCTAAGATTCATCGTCTCAAATCATTTTCTCCGGATTATAATGAAGAATACGGGGACATTAAGGATCCCTACAAACTTTCAATATTTCAGTACAGGCTCTGTTTTTCAGAGATCTATATGGCAATTGATGGGTTGATGAAATGTATTTAGAATACTGGGGCTTCAAGAAATTCCCGTTTGAAAATGTACCTGATCCGGAGTTCATGTACTACTCACATGAGCACGTCGAGGCCCTCGCCAGGCTAGTCTATGCCGTGAAGAGGAGAAAAGGGGCAGCCCTGCTTACGGGCGAAATAGGAAGCGGAAAGACTCTCCTCAGCAGGGTTTTCATCCAGCAGCTTCCCGAAAAGGATTTTGAGATCGGATTGATAACAAACCCGTCGCTCGAGCCGCTGGACTTCCTGAAGGAGGTGCTCTATCAGATTGGCCTGAATGTCAGGACTAATTCAAAGACGGAGCTTCTCGCCATATTAAATACGCGGCTGCTCGAAAATGTCAGGAAAAACAGGACCACTCTGCTCATCATCGATGAGGCACAGCTCATACACACCGATACCTTCGAAGAGATTCGCTTGCTCCTGAACTTTCAGTTGAACGATAAGTTCCTGATGACATTCGTTCTCATCGGACAACCGGAGCTGAAGGACCTGATAAGGCAATTTAAACAACTCGATCAGAGGATCGCCATAAGATTCCATCTGAATCCACTCAATGCCGACGAGACGGCAAAATACATAGTTTACAGAATGGAGAGAGCGGGACTGACCAACGGGATATTTCCTCCCGACTCTATAGAAGAAATATACCTGTATTCCCAAGGCGTGCCGAGGAAGATAAACAATGTCTGTGATCTGGCACTTTTGATTGCCTCCAGCACAAAACAAAAGACCATTAGTGCGGACTTGGTAAAAAAGGTGGTAAAGGATTCATTATAATCGGAATAGCCGCCGTCCGGGCGCATCTTTAAAGGAGGAATCTGTCGTGGATACATCGAGAAGAAATTTTATGTCCGTATTATTTGGCGCAGGTATTCTCCTGCCGGCTACTGGCTCCGTGCGGTCATTTGGCATGGTCGACTATCTGCGATACACCTGGAATTCAATGGAAGTGAAGGAAATCCTGAGCGCCAGTCCTGCCAGACATCCTGACGTCTCGCTGAGAAAAGAAGATAGCTACACGATCCTTACGGATACGAGGAAAAACTCAGATACGCTGAAGTTAAACGCTGTTGCTGCTGATATCTGGAACCTGTGCAACGGTGCCAACGGTGTCGATAATATGGTAGAGGAAATTACCGGTCGTTTTGATGTGGGGCAGGATGCCGCGAAAAGGGACATCGTACTCACCCTCATGGCCTTTAAGCGAAAGGGGCTGATCATTTCGTCATGAAGAACTGTTTTTCGGCTCCATTAGATGTTTTCATCGCCATTACCAATAAGTGTAATCTGGCATGCAAGCATTGCAACGTCTATCCGACGCGCAATGCAACGAGCGACCTGACGACAGACGAATGGATAAAGTTTATCAGGAGACTTGCCGAGTTGAAGGTTTTTACACTCTGGATCAGCGGCGGCGAGCCCTTCATGAGGGAAGATGTCTTTTCCATTTTGTATGAAATAGAAAAACACCACTTCCATTACGGCCTGAATACAAACGCCACCCTTATCGACGAACAAGCATCGCGGCGGATTTCCGAGCTAAAGAAACTGTTCAGCGTCGTCGTCAGTCTCGACGGGTCATCACCCGCCGTGCATGACAAGCAAAGGGGAAATGGCAGTTTTGATCGAACGATTCGCGGCATCGAAAATCTTTTAAAGCATAACAGACACGTCTCCACTTACACCACGGTCACGAAGAACAATTATCAGGACATAGAAGATATTATTATTCTCGGGAAGAGCCTCGGTTTGACGGCCGTGAAATTTAATGAACTACTGCCGCTCGGCAACGCGGTATGTCATCTTCCCAACCTCACTCTTTCCAATTCTCAGAGAAGGGCGTTAACGCACAAATTAGAGCGCTTGAGAAATACGTACGGTAATTTTGTAATCGGGACGATCCTCGACATGGGAAACTTTTTTAAAGGCTTCGAGAAGCTTCAGAAGATAGGGGACCGGGACAATCCGGGATGTACGAACGGGCTGTTTGGCTGCGGAGGGGGAATCCAGAAGTGTACCGTCAGGCCCGACGGCTGGGTTGTTCCATGTGACAGGTTGTGGGATTTCAAGGCCGGCCACATCGGGGAAACGGATTTTCAGGAAATATGGGCTTCGTCGCCCATTTTTTCCAAAATGAGAAGAAGGGCATCCGTTTCCCTGGACGATATTGAGGAATGCAGCGGCTGCGGATACAAATCACTCTGTATCGGCGGATGTCCTGCTGTGTCTTATGAGCTCTCTGGCTCTGTTTTTACGGTTGATCCCATGTCCTGCTACAGGATCTACAAAGGCAATGGATACCCATACAGCTTAGATGTAATGAAGTCACAAAAGAAACAGGAGGGATATGCACGTGAAATCCAAATTCAAGCTCCCTTATGAACCTCCTCAAATTCTTGATCTTGGCGGCGGGGTCGCTCACGCTCAAGGGCCAAGCCAATGCCAGGCAGGAGGATCTCCTCAACAGCAGTGCAACTCGGGAGCCACTGCCTCCGGCGGGCAATGTCAAGCCGGCAGTGTCGCATCAAGCAATTGCAATACAGGCAGCGCTCCTACGTCAAGCAAATGTAATGCCGGCAGTACTGCTGCCGGTGGTCAATGTCAATCCGGCAGCGCCGCCGGAAACAGTGGTTGCAACTCTGGCAGTGTCGCCGGAGGCACGTGTACGGCTGGCAGCGCCGCTGCGGGAGGATGTCAGGCGGGAGGCGCCGGCTAAGCGACGGCATGGCAGAATCACAGCTTTTTAGTTCAAAGCATCCCAGAATTTATTATTCTCCTGAAAATAGAGGTCATACGCAGGTATGCTGTAACATAGGTCATGGCAAAAGTTAAAAGCACCTATTCTCAAGTCCCGGTCCATCAGATCAAACGAATGCACGTGCGATGTTAATATTTCCGTCAGGGCGGAATGTCGTTGCCGCGCCGTTACCGCAATCTCATCTGCCTTATTTAAGAACAAAAGCTTCCTTAATTGAACCTTCTTCCGGAAGTAATCGCTTGATCTTTCGTCAAACAAATTTACTTGGCTGAAGGGTGATGAATATATGTTGTAAACGCCGTCTTCTTTGCCGATAACGGGAGCGTCATCCGAAAGCACTGCATCCACACCGGCAAAACCCGCAACGGTTGTTTTTCCCGCACCTGAATCGCCGAGGAAGAGAAAGCCTCCCCCACCCTGTTTCTCCCCTATTCCTGCACCGTGCACCATGAATCTGTTTCTTTCACCCAGGACGAAAGAAATAAAGATGAACAGCATCTTATGAAGAGTTGCCGTGAAATTGTTCTGATCATGCGACCTGAAGAGAAGCAGACAGGCCTCACTGGATGACGGATTATACGCGAGGCATCCATTTAAATACCCGACGACTATAGAATCTCTTGATATCGGGTAAACTTTCCCCACCTGATTAATCAATTCGTTGCTTTCCCCGCAGTTTCCCGCAAGCACATTGACAGTCATGTCTTTAAAGTTCGGATATGTACGGAGACGATCGTAAGTTAAATTCAGGAACGCGGCTGGTTTACCGGCATCATTTAGAAATCCGCTGAAGAGTTTAGTTAAAGGTTCTAATAAAACTTTTATGTGTTTCTCCGCACGAACGGCAATGGCAAGGTCCGCTATGGAGAGAATCAGTTCTTCCATTTAGCCTGGCAATTCGTCATCTGACACGCCGCCGAGAATATTCAATACAGTATTCTCTTTCAAGTCTATGATCCTTTCGTCAGTCACTGCATTCCCGTGGCCGTCAAAAAGGAGTTTGATTATCGGTTTCATGGGCTGGTCTTTATTGGTGTCAATGACCCTTCCAATTGCATTGTTATTCAATTTTACGCAACTTCCTATCGGATACAGGGATAACTCCTCAAGAAATGCTCTAAGTATCTTTGTGGGAAACAGAAGGTCCTTTGTTTCTATCAATTCCCTCACTGAGGTAAATTGCATGATAGCCTTCTTGTGGGGACGGTTGTGCGTCATCGCCTCATACGAATCACATATGCCTATAATCTTCGCGTACTCCGCAATGTCATCTCCTTTAATTCCCCTCGGATATCCCTTGCCATTTTCTCTTTCCTGATGTTCATGAACGGCGCGGGCAAGCCAGGGTAACTGATCCTTAAACTTGAACAGGAGATTTTTCCCGAGCTCAGGATGTCTCTTTATCAGAGCCAATTCAGATTCGGTCAATGCCCCTTCCTTGGTTATGATATTTTCAGGAATCATAAACATTCCTACATCGTGAAGAAGTGCTGCCATAGCGAGTTCTTTGAGTTTGTCACGGGAATATCCCATCCGCAGCCCGACCTTTACGGCATATATCATTGTATTTACGGGATGAGAGATATAGTAGTCCTTACCATGGTAAAAGGTATTGGTTAACTGATAAACTCTTTCCATCATACTTCTTGATTTCGTGAGCTGCTCAATCAGCGAGAATGCCGCCTCAAGCTCAATGGGTTGATTGGTCTTAACCTCCTCCCTGACATCGCGCATGTATTTCTGGAAGCCCGCATAGAGTCTCTCGGCATTATCAACCTCTTTTTCATCCTGCGCTGAACGCTCTTCCGGAGTCTCGTATGATTTGCCTTCCTGGGACTTAAGGTTTTCAATGTCACTCAGGCGAAGAGGCCCGTCTCCCTCTCCCTTATTATTATCTTTAATCAAGTCATAGCTGCGAGTCATTTGTTACCTCACTCAATCCTTAATTGATCATCCTGGATTCCAGAAACAGTCCCTTTTCATATGCCTCACGGCAGACAAAGAAGGGACTATTAAGACTTCCTGTTAAGCCGTATGCACAGGCCCTGCACGCCCCCCGGCATCTGAACTTGAATATGCAGCGGCCGCATATGCCCTCTAAATTGCGCGGTATGTCCTTTCTCAATTTCTGCAGGATGGGATTACTTGCCCACACTTCACGTATATCGTCTACCGCAATGTTGCCCATATTAAGAGCAGTCTCCGTCTGGCCGATGCCGCACAGGGAAATTGTGCCGTCGGAGAGTATGCCGATTATATTTACAATATTGCACTCGAACAATTGTCTCGTTCTTATGCATTTAAGCGACTTAAGACCTATGGGGATATCAAAGTGTATATCAATTTTGTATTTTGACACTAATTCTTCTTCAATCCATCTGTCAATCTTTATTAGATCGCCGAACTCAACATTTTCTTCTTTTTCAAAAAATTTCTTGCCTCGCCCCGTGGGCATGACAGGGTTTATCTTAACAGAACCGACACCCATCCGGGAAGAAAGATCAACCAGCCTTTCAATCTCCGATATATTTTCCTTATAGAGGGTCATTATGAGCTGAGTGTTTATGCCACTTTCTGTGAGCAGTGAAAGCCCTTTCAAGGCATCATGGTAACAACCTTTGACCCCGCGGAATGTTTCATGCTGCTCTGCCGTCATGCTGTCAAGGCTGACGGATACCTGATTAACGCCATTAGCTTTTAGAACTGCGCAAATCTCCTTGTCTATGAGGGTGCCGTTTGTCTCTATATCCACTGTAATGTTTTGAGCATGAAGATACGCGATGATATCAAGTATGTCTCTTCTCAAAAAAGGCTCGCCGCCTGTCAGCTTAACACGGTTAAGGCCAATCTCTTTCGCATCTTCAATCGCCTTTTTGAGAAATTTCAGGTCAAATTCAGTGCTGTCGTCTTTGCGGCCTTCATAATATAGAGGTTCAATCCAGCAGTGCCTGCACCTCAGATTACATCTGTCCGTAAGATAAAGATAAATGGAGTTTAACGAATACGCTGCATTATTTCCCGTCATGACCGGTTTCTTCTCTTTTTAAAAACTCCATTTTTACAAGCTCTTGCAAAAAAACCTTTATATCGTCCTCGATCTTCTTGCTCGAAATGTCTTTATAATTTTCGCTTACCAATGATGTGATGTCTCCCACAGTCATTTTACCGTCGCAGAGCTGATAGATATTAACGCCCATGCTATTGATAAATTTAAGATTCCCGCTTTCCGGATCGAACAGAAAGGCCCCGTCTTCCTCTTCCCTGAAAATACAATCCGTATTCCTTGACAAAAGTTCGATATCCTTCAAAAACTCTTCCATCCCACCATCCTCAGAACCTATTTACTTCTTGCATCTAATCTATTATAATATATTGTATTTTAAATTGAAACCTATTTTGATAGACACTACTTTTTACAGGTACTCCTTCTCATATGCGTGAGAGGGAGTATCTATGTTTACGAGAAGCCGTGACTTTAGAGAGCGGAGCTTTGCCATCAACTGCCAAGATTGCGACAAATTAATCCTAAGTCTCCTTTTTGACTTACCTAATAAGGACTCACAGAAGGAGACCTTTTCAGAACTGCTTAAGACCAGCAATTTTGTCATTCCCGTCCCCGATAAGGACATTCGAGGACCGGCTCCAGCGGGAATCCAGTATTATCAAGAAGTATGCTCCAATTTCCGAGTCAAGCCCGGAATGACAAATAGAGGAGTTGTGCAAAGGTTACAGAAGTTGGATTCCAAAAATCAATCTCTCTCTTTGTATGCAAAGGATAGCACGGAGTACGACTGGGACTATATTGTTGTGAAGATGAGGCAGGAGGGCGTTGTCGAAACAATATTTCACAATTTAAAAAATAACAAAGCGGAACATCTCGTGCCCCCGGCAGTCAGAGCTGCGCTATCCGAACAGTATTACAACAATCTAAGAAGAAACCTTTCCATCATCGGTGAGTTGAAAAGTATCCTCACCCTTCTTAAGGAATCCGGGATCCTCTGCATTGTTCTTAAAGGCATAGCCCTTGCGGAACACATCTATCCCGCCATCGCGATGAGGGGAATGTCAGACATCGATATTCTGGTCAAGAAAACTGACCTCTATGATGTCGATGAGCTCTTGTCCTCTCAGGGATATATCGCAAGAGACAGTTCCGTTGCGAGGGCCATAAACAATCCGGAAGGCTATCTTGCCAGCCTCGAATACCGAAAAGAAAATGGCTCCCCCTTAAATCTTCATGTTCACTGGCACATAGTAAACAGTTCAGTGCCAGCAACGATGTTTGCCAAACATGTCGATATCGGGCGCATATGGGAAAAGGCGGTTCCCGCGAGGGTGGCAGATGCCGACGTATATATGTTATGCCCCGAACACCTTATCATCTATCTCTGCGAACACGCCCTCAGGATAGGCCACTCCTTCGATCGCCTCATACTCATAACGGATATATCCTACGCCCTTAAAGCCTATGAAAAAAATATTGATTGGGATTTACTTGTCGAAGAAAGCCGCCGTTTTAATCTGGACCGATTGGTCTATCTCAGCCTCTCCATCGTTAAGGCCTATGCAAGAGCGTTTATACCTGAAGAAAGCCCGAGGAAACTGACGCCGCCGGATTTATCTCTCGGTGAAAGATTCTTCCTGAGACTCCAGACTACCAACCGCCGCATCCGGGGCAGCAGCTATTTTATTTACCTGGCCATGAATAGAACACTCTCCGATAAGATCAAATTCTTATTCAGGACTTTGTTCCCGCCTCGCCAAATACTTCTTCAAAGACTTTGTGTCAGGGACGGTGTAACCCTGAAATCATACTATACAGCCCGTGTACGGGAGATCGTTTCCCATATTTTCAGCTTTTTACCGTCACCTGAAAAAAAATTAAAAAGGCCTTGACTTAAGCCATTATTTTTATGAATTTAAAAAATTAGATTATGATGAGGAATCCCTAAGATTTCTCCCTTCGGTCGAAATGACAAGAAAGGAAGGTCTGCCATTCCCGCCCCCGATTAATAAATTCGAGGTCAGGCTCCAGCAGGAATCCAGAGCTAATGTCCAATCAGGAGTAAAGCAAAATGTTATACATAGGTAAAATCAAACTCCTCGCATATATTTCGTGCTTCGCAACTCTGCTTTTATCTGCCTGCACATTTGAGGCCCGCGGCATACCTGTCAAGACTTTTTCTGAAACATCCGGGGTTGTGACGCCTGCGCAGCGCCTAGCTGAACAGAAGGAAATGGAAGAAATCGTGAAGATGAGCCAGGTCACGGAAAACAGCGTCTTTACACTAAGGCATGGCGTGCCTGAATATCTTATAGGGCCGGGTGATATCCTCACGATCAACTACTGGATCCCATACACAATTACAACGGCCCGCACCGAAGAAGGCTTCAAACAGAATACTTACACGGTCGTGGTCAGACAGGAGGGCAAGATCTCCTATTTGTTCGGTGATGACATCCCCGTTGCAGGTCACACCGTCAACGAGGTCAGAGAAATACTGACGAATCAACTAAAACAATACATCAGGAATCCTCGAATTGAAGTTATCGTAAAAGATTACAAAAGTAAGACAGCCCTGCTCTTCGGCCAGATCAACGTCCTTTCGACGGGGACATCCGGTCCCGGAAAGTACCCTCTTACTGGAAAGACCACGATTCTTGATCTCATCGTGTCTGCCGGCGGCCCGATAACAGGCAAGGACATTGGTATCACCGGCGTTAGCCCGGGAAATGCTGATCTCAGAAATGTGGAAATACTCCGAAAGGGTAAGAGGTACGTGGTCAATCTTTATAATGCCATGTTCAAAGGGGACGTTTCCCAAAATGTAATCATAGACGATGGCGACATAGTCACCGTTCCGGAACTGCCCTTTTACGGTGAAAGGGTGTATGTCTTCGGCGAGGTCAACAGGCCGGGTATATACAGGCTGAAGGATGCGCCTGACCTCCTGGCAGCTATGGCTGATGCCGGGAGTTACACCCTGATAGCAATAAATTCAGATATAAAGATAATAAGGGAATACAAGGAGCGCGGAGGGAAGCCGATTATCCTATCCGCCAACCTGGATCAAATTCTGAAGCAAGGGGACCTGTCCCAGAATATAAAGCTTAAAGACGGTGATCTTGTTTACGTGCCGAGAAGGGTTATAGGCGATATCAATGAATTCATCATCAACACGACACCTCTTTTGCAGTACTTGTATCAATATCCTGCCCCCCTCAGGGATCAGTGGTTAAGAAACCCTTCCGCTCTGCAGTTTTAGGAGAATCACGCGCAATGGCCCAATATGATCTTAATCTGAGAGATTACTGGCGCACCGTCAGAAAGCGGAAGTTCATTGTCCTCTTTACAGCGGCGTCGATGGCATTTTTCAGTCTTGTCTGGGCCCTATTGGGACAGCCTCTCCCCATATATAAAACAAGCGCCAGCATCAAGATTGAAAAGACCGGCTCACTCACCGGCCTCTACTCACAAACTTTTCCGTGGTCTTCCACCAATTACCTGGAGACGCAGGCTTCCGTGATAAGGAGCTACATTATCTTGGAGTCAGTTGCCAAAAAGCTCAATTTGATACCGGCCAATCTTACTTCCGAACAGATACGCAGCAATAGCGAATATCTCAGGGTTATATTGGATCTTAAGGCTAACGTCACAACGGAACAAGAAGGCAATACCGATATTATCACCATAAACGTGACATCTGAAGACCCCAAGTTTGCGCAACGTTTCGCCAACACGATCGCTCAGGTCTATAAAGAAGAGCATCTGGTCGATATCAACAAGAGGACATTCGAGGCCAAGACATTTATAGAAAATCAGCTCAACATCGTGAGGGAGAAAGTCGCCAAATCAGAAGATCAGGTGCGGGATTACAGAGAGAACAGCAAACTGATATCCATTGACGCGCAGTCCACGGCCTCACTCGCCCAATCATCCAAACTCCAGGCCCAATACGATCTTGACACGTCAACACTTCAGAAGGTCAGTGCGGTGGAACAAGCCCTTGCGACAGCCGAAGAGAAACCTCTCACATCAAAAAGCTCTTTCTATTTTGAGGAAGCAACGCCGATCTATAAGAACCTCAATGACAAATTAGTTCAGCTCATGCTCGAGAGGGACACCCTTCTTCTTACATATACAGAAGCCTTCCCTCAGATTCACGAAATCAAGAATCAGTCCCATGAAATAATCACGAGCATGCGGTCGCAATTGTCCTCGCAGAAAAGGTATCTGGAATCAAACATCAGGAGTTTAAAGCAGCAGATCGGCGCTACGGACGAGCAGCTCCGGAAGCTTCCGGAAAAAGGTCTGGAACTGGTCAGACTGGAGAGGGAGGCGGGCGTTAACAGGGAAGTGTATTCCCTGCTGCAAAAGAAGTATCAGGAGGCATTGATTCAAGAGGCGGAAAAGATAGAAGAGGTAAAGGTCGTAAGGCCGGCCCTTGAACCCACAACACCTGTCAATCCGCCCAAGGTTACTTCCCATACAATTATCGGATTGATTATCGGACTGATTATGGGCATTGTCTTCGCGTTCATCATGGAAACCTTCGATACATCATTCGAGGCCATCGAAGAAGTGGAAGACTTTCTGGGCGTAAGAGTCCTGGGGATTATACCGCAGGTCAACCATGATGAACTCAAGGCGACTCTTCAGGACAAATACTCTAAAACACCAGATGACGATACTATAAAGAAAACGAATAGGCTCATATCGCACTTCCTGCCTTCATCAACCTCGGCGGAAAATTACAGGGCCCTCAGGACAAACCTTAATTTTCTGAATCTCGATAAGAGCATAAAGTCGGTAGTTTTCACGAGTTCTTCACCCGAGGAAGGCAAGACTACCGTAGCCGTCAATCTTGCCATAACCATGGCTCAGGGCGGCAGCAAGGTGCTCCTCATTGAAGGAGACCTCAGGAGGGCCGTCATAGCTAAGCTGTTTGGCATCGAACCTGTGCCCGGACTGGCCGATGTAATTTTAGGCAACTATGAATGGAGGAGTGTTGTCAGGACAATCACAGATTTTATAACGGGCAAGATGAGCATGGATGAGATTATGCTGACCCCCGGTATGGACAATCTCCACATAATCACCGGCGGCTCGGCGGCCCCCAATCCCGCCGAGCTCGTCAACTCAAAGCTCGTGCCTGAACTTATCAAGCAGGCCTCTTCGGAATATGACATTATACTGATAGATGCACCTCCCGTATTGGCCGCTACCGAGGCATCGATATGGAGTTCCGTCGCAGACGGCGCAATCATTGTATATCAGGTGGGAAAAATTGCCAGAGGCGCCCTCAAGCGGGCCAAGGCACAGCTTGACCATGTGGGTGCGAAAATTTTTGGTGTTGTCCTCAACGGTTTAAAAGCGGATATCAGCCCTGATTTTGCTTACCGTGACAAGAAGTATTATTACTACTACGGTGATAAGACACTGCGAAAGCCATCGCTCGCAGAAAAGATCGCTGCGCTGCCTCAAACGATAACGGATTATCTCAAATCAATTGTATCCAAAGTGGCTGTCAAGCAGGAAGAGCCTGCTCCTACCGCTGCCCCCGCTCCTGCCTCTGTAGCTGCACCCGCACCGGTAGCTGCGCCCGTACCTGAACCCATGGCTGTACCTGCGCCCGCGGTCGAAGTTGAAACGAAACCGACGCAGCATGATGAGGCACAGAAGCCAGCGCCAGAAAGAACTGAAGCGAAAATTTCAGGATTGAAAATCGTAATTTTCTTATTTGCTCTTTTATTCCTGATTCTCGGCATCCTGTTTCAGACCCGCGTTATTCAATACGATGTAAAAAATATTTTGCCCTGGGGTGAATCCCCAAAACCTGTCAGTGAGGAAAAGAAAACTTCTCAAGAGAACACGCAGCAGCCGGCAAGTGCGACGCAAACAAAACCTCAAGAAAAGCCAATATCCATAGAAGAAAAGAAACCTGTAGCTGAGAGCAGCCAGCCACCGGCAACACCCTTACAATTAGCGCCTCCCAAGGAGTCGATACCCATGCAGGCGGCGCTTCCCAAGACGGCCGATAACAAGGACTGGGGCGTTATCCTGTATGCGAAAGACAAGACCAACGTCAGGGCAGACCGTTCAATCGACTCCCGGATAAGAAGTCAGCTTCAACCGGGACAGAGGGTCAAGGCGGACTTCCTTGATGATGACTGGTACGCGGTATTCAACGTTAAAGAGAAAAAGCGCGATTTGAAGAGAACGCTTGGTTATGTATACGCGCCCCGGCTATTCCCTGTTGATGGAACAATGAAGAATTAATTCCACTTCTCAGTTTTCACGCCGCGGAACAAATACGCACCCGATACCCACAGAAACAAACGACCACCGTGAGTGACGCGCCGATCGAGAAGAGAAACTAATGAAGCGACGTGCGAGAGATTTCCTCACAAGAAGAAGGACTTTCTTCTGGCTGCTCGTAATAGCAGTCGTTTCTCTTGTACTCAGCGCATTTACCGGCAGCATTTCTGTTATTATTGAAACATTCTATAACTCCGCGGATAGAGGCGTATATGAACAAGAAAAAGGAGCCACTGAGGGAAAGAAATAAAGACCGGTTTCGACTATGTCATTTCGACCCCCTTCTGTCATTACTTCCTGCCCCCTTTGACAAAGGGGGCTACAGGGGATTTCTGATAGTGGGTAAAAATCCACCCGACCCCCTTTCATCCAGGGGGTGAGAAGGAGAAAAAGATTTCTCGCTGCACTCGAAATGACAAGAAAGAAAAGTCTGTCATGCCGTCCCCCCTTCTGTCATTTCGACCGAAGGGAGAAATTTTTGTCCAGAGCGAAGAGAGGGATCTTTAAGATTCCTCACATGCCCCTTCACCATGTTCAGGCCTTCGGTTCACCGGAATGACAAAGAAGGCTCACTACACACAGTCGTAAGCGCGAATACATCCGCCAATGTCATTCCCGCCCCCGACTGATACATTCGAGGGCAGGCTCCGGCGGGAATCCATCCACCCGTGTCATTCCCGCGCACGCGGGAATCCAGTTCTTTGACTATCAAACACCAAACAATCAGATTCCACCGACATGAATAGACTCACACAAGCAGCTATCGATCCAAAGACCGTATTATTCCTCATAACGATCTTCCTAATAACGATGGCGGGAGGGCTGTTAATTGCGAAGGCGTCAACCGGCCTTGCCTTTGCGGTAATCGCCGCTGTTATCATCGGTATCGTGAGTTTTATCAATACAGAAATCGCCCTCTATATCCTGATCGTTTCCATGCTCCTCGGACCGCAGTTTATAATCGGAGAACCGACAGAATTGCCCGGCCGCGGACGCGGGCTAACCTTACGCATGGACGACTTTCTCCTGGTCATAATCGGACTGAGCTGGTTTCTGAGAACAGCTATTAGGAAAGAATTAGGGCTCTTTCTCAGAACGCCCCTAAACGGACCTATTACATACTATTTCATAGTCTGCCTGATTTCAACACTCATTGGATATATGATGGGAAGAGTAAAAGGACTCACGGGATTCTTCTTTCTTTTGAAATACTTTGAATACTTTATCATATACTTCATTGCCGTAAACCATCTCAAGGAGAAAAAACAAATTGAGCGGTTCCTGTTTACCATCCTCCTTGTTTGCTTTGTCATTTGCATAGTTGCTATCTATCAAATACCGGCCGGTGGACGCGTCTCTGCACCATTTGAAGGCCCGGAAGGCGAACCAAATACGCTTGGGGGCTATCTTGTTCTTATGCTCTCCATCGTCCTGGGTCTTTTACTAGGCTATGGCCGCTCCAAAAAACAAAAAATATTTTTGGGCACCCTCTTCTTTTTAATCCTTATTTCCCTTGCCGCAACACTTTCCAGAGCCTCCTGGGTTTCACTTATTCCCATGGTCATGACACTGCTTTATTTTAGTAAGAGAAAGTGGCCCATTATTGTCGCATTAATCATTATTTTTCTCGCATCCTCATTTATCTTGCCAAAAAGTGTTATAGAAAGGGTATCTTTTACTTTTACTCAGCCGCGAGAAGCCGGACAGATCACCGTCGGCAATACAAGGCTTGACACCTCAACTTCCGCCAGGCTTAAGTCTTGGAAAGATGCTCTTGAAAAAGATTTTATCAGTCAGCCGATACTTGGCTATGGCATTACGGGATACCGTTTTCTGGATGCGCAATATCCACGGGTGCTCGCCGAGACAGGACTCCTGGGATTTCTCACTTTCTTCATTCTTCTTCTTTCCATCTATATGAATGCATTGCATACCTACAGGGGGACCGCAGACCCGCTTTTTAGCGGTCTTTCGCTCGGTTATCTTGCAGGATTTGTTGCCATGGTCACCCACGGCATCGGCACTAATACTTTCATTATCGTCCGTATCATGGAACCTTTCTGGTTCTTGACGGCCATGATTATCATGATTCCATCAATAGAGGTTGCCGCAGACAATGTTGTCGCAAATGAATCCCTCAGTTAGAAGAGATTTTAATTCGGGGAAATGACTATGGGAAATAATCAATCCGACATCACAATTATAGAACCCAGAAAATTCTGGTCTTCCCTGCAATGGAAGGAACTGTGGCGATACCGCGAGTTGTTACATTTTTTAACAATCCGCGATATAAAGGTCCGTTACAAACAGACTGTGTTAGGTGGGTTATGGGCAATTCTGCAGCCGTTCATGAGCATGGTGGTATTTACTATCTTCTTCGGCATGCTGGCAAAGATTCCATCGGATAATATTCCCTACCCCATATTTGTTTACACGGCTCTTCTACCCTGGCAGTTCTTCAGTAACGGGATCAGCAATGCGGGAAATAGTGTGTTGGCAAGCAGCAACTTAATATCAAAAGTATATTTCCCGAGAATAATTATACCGGCAGCATCCCTCGGATCCGGATTACTCGATTTTTTTGTCGCCTTTATTATTCTTATTGTGATGATGTTTTATTACGGAATATATCCAGGGTGGAGTCTTTTCTTACTTCCACTTTTGATGCTCGGAGTCATTATAGCAACCCTTGGAATTGGAATGATTCTTTCCGCACTGAATGTTGCCTACCGGGATTTCCGATACGTCATTCCATTTCTTGTCCAGTTCTGGCTCTTCGCAACACCGGTAATTTATCCTTCAAGCATCGTTCCTGAGCGTTGGCGATGGCTGATTAACCTTAACCCCATGGCCGGGCTGATCACAGCCTTTCGATCTTCACTTCTCAACACGCCCATCCTCTGGAGCGACCTCGTTATTTCAGTAGCGGTGAGCATTGCGTTGTTTATCATGGGGATTGTTTATTTCACACGAATGGAACGGCGATTCGCCGATATCATCTAACCCACAATACTATCATTGTCATTTCGGTGAGCCGAAGCCCTGAGCATCGCGAAGGGGCAGCGAGAAATCTTAATATGAAGGTAAAACTAAAAGACATCTCCCTTCGGTCGATATGACACCTTAATAATGAAATGATGTACTAAGATTCCAGGAACGAGATGCAACACGTAATATGCCCACAGTAAGAATATGAACGACATCGTTATTCAGGTTGAAAATCTCGGAAAACTGTACCGTATCGGATCTCCCGAGGACCGCGACAAGACCTTCCGGGAAGCTCTTTTAGATCTGGCTGCAGCGCCCTTTCGCCAAATCAGAAACGCTTTCTCGCCACCCGTTTCAAACGATGTAAACCCGTCGGAATTCATCTGGGCGTTAAGAGGTGTAAACTTTGAAGTCAAACGCGGCGAGATAATTGGCATCATAGGGAGGAACGGCGCGGGCAAAAGTACTCTTCTTAAAATTCTTTCCCGTATTACCGAACCGACGGAAGGGCGTGCGCGAATTCGCGGTAGAATCGGTTCTCTTTTGGAAGTTGGCACCGGATTCCATTCCGAACTCACCGGAGAAGAGAATATCTATCTAAGTGGGACAGTGCTCGGCATGAGCAGTAATGAAATCAGTCGCAAATTTAGTGAAATTGTAACTTTTGCAGAAGTAGAAAGATTCATTAATACGCCTGTCAAATATTATTCTTCTGGCATGTACATGCGTCTTGCGTTTGCAGTAGCAGCACACCTTGAACCGGAAATCCTCCTCGTCGATGAGGTGTTGGCGGTGGGAGATACATCATTTCAAAAAAAATGTTTGGGGAAAATGGGCGATGTAGCAAGAGAAGGAAGAACGGTGCTATTTGTTAGTCACAACATGAACGCGATTGCCTCCTTGTGCAATAAGGCAATCTTTCTTTCGGAAGGAAATGCAAGAGGTCCACTCAGTGTGGTGGAAGGAATCAATCTCTATCTTGGTCAATCCAGCTTGAACGAAATAGTGTTTAAAGCCGAACCTCTGAACAGGGCAAAAGTCCAACAGAAAGGTAATATTATAGAAATCGTCTTTGAATATCAGCTTGAGAAGGAAATTAAGATACCCGTTCTTGGTTTCATCATAAGCGATTACTTCGGCAATCCAATTTGTGGCTCAAATCTGATCGACCATCCTCAAGACCAGGTAGTTAATCCCAGCTACAAGGGCGTAGTGAAGGTGATTGTCGAACATCCACAATTGCTGAATGGCACATATAGATTGTCACTCTGGTTCGGTGACGGGATAGAAAATTTCTTTGGCGATAAGGATTGTATGATCTTTGACGTACTGAATATGGTAACGAAGAGACAGCTCCCTATAGAAAAAGTCGGCCCAGTTTTCCCCCAGTGCCGATGGTATTTTCAATGAAGGAATGCCCGCAAGCGATCCACACGGGTGCTTATTCATATAGTGCCCTAACTGCTCTACACCGGCAGTGTCGTCGATGCGAGTGCGGGAATGATACTTGAGGATTGAATTAATAAGAGAGTTGACTTATGTGTAATGCATTCTGCATTTTATTTGGGGCAATGAATTTAACTAAAGAAGAAGTTGAAGGAAAGGATGTATTGGAAGTTGGAGCGTGCAACGTTAACGGCAGTTTACGCCCGCTTATTGAATCCTGGGGTCCGGCTAAATATGTGGGTGTAGATATTGTGCAGGGAATAGGCGTTGACGAAATTTGTAGCGCCGATGAGATATTGGACAAATATGGCAAGGTGAGTTTCGATATCATAATATCTACAGAAATGCTTGAGCACGTGAAGGATTGGAGAAAGGTAGTTTCAAACTTTAAGAATGTCTGTAAAAGGAACGGCATAATATTAGTAACTACAAGGACAAAGGAAGCTGAATATCATGCTTGGCCTTATGATTTCTGGAGATATGATATTGAAGATATGACAAAAATATTTTCAGATTTCAACATCGAAAAACTGGAATATGATAAATTCAGTCCGGGGATATTTCTAAAAGCCAGGAAGCCAGTTGATTTCATCGAGAATGACCTTTCTCCCATTGCGTTGTATTCGATTATCACAGAAAGTCGCGTGAAGGATATAGATGAAAAAATCATTAGGTCTTTTGATAGAAAATATTCAATGCGTATGATGTTGAGAAATAACTTCCTGCGGGTAACGTCGTTCACTTCTAAAATGATAAAATATTTATTGAAAATTAAATGAAAAAAATTCGAAGGCGATGAAGCGTGATCAAAACCGACTTAAACTTGAGCTGCATCACTGTTGGAATGGCAGATAATAACCAGACGATGTAAATGAAGCCTCTAATCATTAACATAATGCCGCATGGTCCAGCTTACCATTTTTCGCCCAATGAAAAACCGGACATATTCTGGGAGAAATCTGATGGCAGTTGGCTTGGATTTTGGCCCAGAGAGTGGGCAGATTTATTGGGTGAAGCCGTTTTAAAAGTGACCGAGCGATACGATTGGGAAGTGTGGCAACCGGATTATCGCGCCGATAAAATTTATTCCACGACCTTGAGTACCGGAATGAGACATCTCCTTTTCCCTGCTACAGATAAAGTTTATCGTCCCGGGGTCAGAACAGCAAAGGGAATATACTCTGCAGAGATAATTTCACGCCTTAGGAATCTGGCAGGTTCTTCTTTCATTTTGCAGCTTCATGGGTTCCGCATACCGTTTTATGATGAAATCATTAAGTTACTTGCACCTGTAAAGAAATTCCCCATACTCATTATTGGGCACGGCACTTTGAATACCCCTGTAGGCGAAATGCTTGGTTTGCATAGACCTCTGACTTACCTGTGTCTTGCAGTGGAACATATACGGCTAAGAAATATTATGCGATACGTAGATGTAATCTCTGCGCCCATCACATCTTCATTAAGAGAACTAAGAAAAGTATATGATGGCCGCACGATGAAGCTCACAATGGGCTGCGATTTCGATTTTTGGATTCCCGCGCCCTCGTTTGCTGCCATACAATCGGCCCGTCATAAATTAAATATAGACCCACGAAAAACGGTATTTCTGGCTACCGGCAATTTTGTGTCTGAAAAACAATTCGATAGGCTAATACAAACCTTTTCCACGTTGATTGCGCGTGACGATTTCTTTTTGATTATAGCAGGGCACGGAGACAGAGCAAATACGGATAGACTCACCACCCTGATAGACAAGCTCTCCAAGGAAGGTAAAGCCCTCCTTCATCCTTATGTGACGGGTGAGGAGCTTAGAGATCTTTACTGGGTATCTGACTTATATGTATCGTCATCGAGCACCGAGGGTAGCTCTGTAGCCATAATGAAAGCCATGGCTTGCAGACTGCCAATATTGTCGACAGTTGTAGGTGAAACGACCGAATTGCTGCAAAAACACGGTGCAGGGCGCTTTCTTCCTGCCACCAACTATCTTGAGTGGTCGAAAATTATCATCGATATTCTTGAAAGAGGGACGCCTCCCATCCTTGATATCAATATAGCAAAAGAAGCCTATGATTGGTCAAATGTGGCGAACCGATTCATCAACCTTTATGATAAAGTACTATACCCATTCAGAGAAAGGATGTAAAATTACCACTATGAAATTAGCAGTAAAAACGCTTGCGGGCATTAAATATTTTGTAAATTTTTTACGTAAACGCGATGAACGATCAAGGTACGTCCTGGCCGAGGCACTGTCACGGCAAGTATATCCGCGTTACAAGTTTAGTGAATTTGGCAGACTGATCGAGTACGACGATGATTTCGTCCGATACTATGAACATTTTTGTGGTACGGACAATTATCATTCCCTCGACCGTAAATACACGCTTGACCAGTTGATGAAATTGGTTATAACTGTTGCCGGTGACACAGTGGAATGCGGAGCCTTCAAAGGGGCGTCATCCTATTTGATTTGCCGACGGATAGTCGGGCTCGGTAAAATGCATCATGTATTCGATTCATTTGAGGGATTATCAATGCCTGGCCCTGAAGACGGCACTCACTGGACAGAAGGTGGCATGGCTGTCAATGAGGCTTTTCTCATGGAATATTTGCGGGAATTTGATTATGTCGTTTGTCACAAGGGCTGGATACCGGAAAAGTTCCATGAGGTAGAAACCAAGCGCTTCTGTTTCGTTCATCTGGACGTTGATCTTTATCAGCCCACGCGAGACGCATTGACATTTTTCTACTCGCGAACGAACCCAGGAGGGATTATTCTCTGCGATGACTATGGGTTCATCACATGTCCGGGTGCTAAGACTGCGATGGATTCTTTTTTTCAAGATAAACCTGAAGAGATCGTGTCTTTGCCCACAGGACAGGGCATGGTATTAAAAAGATAACCGCTATAACTCTAAATCTAAAATGTTTGTAAGAATCATAACAATAGCGTTGTTTGTGAAAGTGAGAATGCGTATTTTCATGCATTGTCTCCTGTTATTAAATACCGTATTGTCATGCTGATATTTCAAGAAGAGAAAAGTAAATGGAAAAGTATTTAATAACCGGCATTTCTGGTTTTGTTGCAAGACATTTCATTGAATTCCTCGAAAAAGGTGAAATTCATTCATCAATATTGGGGATAGATTTCAAATATCCGGAAATAGATCAAAAAGATTATAAGTTTGTTAAGTGGAAATTCGAAAGAGTCGACCTTTTGTGCAAGGATAAGATTGAAAATCTTCTTTCCCAATTCCAACCTGATTACGTTTTACATCTTGCATCCTACAGCAGTGTTGCGTTCAGTTGGAAAGAACCTATTTTGAGTTTTCAAAATAATACCAACATATTTCTTAATTTGTTAGAAGCCATTAGAAAACTGAATATTGAGACACGTATTTTGTCTGTTGGTTCATCCGAGGAATACGGAAATGTGGATGTCAATGATGTACCATTAAAGGAAACTCGCGAGCTGAAGCCTGTTAGTCCCTATGCTGTGGCGAGATGCGCTCAGGAACTTCTATCAAAAGTCTATGTGTCTGGATATGGAACGGACATTGTTATAACCCGTTCTTTTAATCATCTCGGTCCATGGCAAAGGGAGACATTTGCTATACCGTCATTTGCCAAACAGTTAATTGGGATAAAAAAAAGAGGCTCAAATAAGGGTGAACTCATTGTAGGGGACTTATCAATAATTAGAGACTTTTTGGATGTCAGAGATGTAGTGTCTGCGTATTACCTGTTGCTTCATAAAGGCAAGAAAGGTGCAATATATAATGTGTGCAGTGGGAACGGGATATCTTTAAAAGAGATAGTTGCCCTCATGGCAAGGAATTTAAACATAGAAATAACAGCGAAGGTAAATGAAGAATTAATAAGACCTGACGACAATCGGATAATAATTGGGTCAAATGAAAAAATAAGAAAAGAACTAGCCTGGGAGGCAAAATACGATTTGCATAGAAGCCTGGATGACATGCTGGAATACTGGAATAATCGATAACAGAAACTGCCGCGGGAGATGATTGTTGCAACACAGGGGAAAACAGCCCCCCCTCTCCGGGGCTATCGCGGGAGAAGCAAAAGTTGTCAGAGAGCTTTTTTCTTCTACAAAAACTTAGAAACCGATAAAATGCCTGAAAAAGTAAGCATCAAGACAGGCAAAAAATTTAACATTGAAATTACACAAAGGTTTTGAATTGTGGGTTGCAGTGAAGGATTGAATCATGGGTTATATGGCAGCTTCATCTCATCATGCATAATCCTAAAGTTAATATAATTATTCTTCACTTCAGAAACTTTTCCATATTGAGCGAATGTCTGCAATCTTCTCAAAAGATATCATATCCTGATTATGACATTACTGTTGTCAACAATGGTTCGAGTTTACCCCTCAATATTGCGCCCCGGAATGAAATTACTGAAAGCTCTTTACAAACAATCAACACACAGGAGAATCTCGGTTACGCCCGCGGAAATAATATAGGTATCCGGGATGCTCTAAAGCGGGGAGCAGAATATATTCTTCTCTTGAATGACGACACTGTAGTTTCACCGGATTTCTTAAGTATTCTTCTGGAAACGGCAGAAAGATCAACAGATATAGGAATTGTCGGGCCCACTATTTACTACTTCGTTGAACCGCAAAAAATATGGTTTGCGGGGGCTCGTTTTGACCCGGATTCGTGTATGATTAAATCGCATGAAACTGCCGGCAGTGATGATGAAGTCTCTTCAGATCTTATTGATTCTGATTACATTACGGGTTGTGCATTGCTGATCAAAAAGGCTGTTATTGAAAAAATCGGTCTTCTGGATGAGAGATTTTTTTTATACTGGGAGGACGTAGATTGGGGGCTGCGTGCCAAGAAAGCAGGACTCAAGAGACTTGTAGTACCCCAGTCACAAATATGGCACAAAGTTTCTGTTTCGACGGGCGGCATGGATTCACCACTCAGGGCATATCATAAAACCAGGAGCCACCTGTTGATGGCCAAACTGCATTCCCCCAATGCCTTGACCAAACTCCACATCGGTTTCTTTCGCGATATTGCCTGGCTCCTTCTTAAGTCTAATGACCGTGATCGCATCAGAAAAGCACGCGCCTATATGACTGCAATGATAGATTATCGCCGAGGTAGAACAGACAGAGGCCCTGAATGGCTATGGAATAATTAATGGCACGATTCAAAAGTCTGTACGACACATACTGGCAGAATCGCCTATTGACGAAAGCCGTTAAGTCCGATCAGTCGCCCAATGAAATACTCGAATCAATTGAACCGCTTTTAAGCAAAGGGAAACGGCTCTTAGACATCGGATGCGGAGATGGCTCCATCATGGAAATAGCAATTGATAGATACGAAGAAATACATGGTTGCGATATTTCTTTGAATGCCCTGAGTGAGGCAAAGGAGATGGGGATGTTGTCTCTATGTGCCGATCTGAATGAGGGATACGTTCCCTACAAAGACGATTCCTTCGAATGTGTAACGGCCCTCGAATTTCTGGAACACATGATAAATCCGCTTCGGATTCTTGCGGAAATCAAGCGAGTTCTAAAACCATCTGGACGATTAGTATTGACCACACCCAATATAAGATACTTCAGAAACCTGCATACGTTAATTTTCCATGGATCATTTCCCCGCACGACAATCGACGATTTCGTCTGGGGCGGCGGGCACCTGCATTATTTTACCCGCAAGGACCTTTCCTTTTTATTGAATCAGGCTGGATTCAAGCGGATAAACTTTTACGTTAATGAAAAGCAGTTTTCCCGTTCATGGAAACGACTCTTTATTCGAGCAATCATTGGCAAATATCTATTCGGAGAATATTTTTGCGGAGGCATCGCTCTGGAGGCAATTAAAAAATGACAAGATTTCTGCCGACACTTCAGGAAATTCGTGAAGCTCATAGAGTAAGACATGACTATGAGCGATTATTGCCGGTAAACACGTTCATATTCCGACCAGTCAGCTTTTTCATTACATGGCTGGCAATCAGGATTGGTTTAACATCAGAGGCTGTATCCTGGCTGTCCGGTGTTGTAGGATTTGCAGGTTGTCTTTTTCTTATGAGTGGGGGGCAAAAATTCTTAGTAGCTGGAATAGGCCTACTTTGGCTTTTTAATCTCCTGGATTGTGTTGATGGTGACATCGCCAGAACAATGAAAACGCAAAACCCTTACGGAAGGTTTTTGGATTCAATTTGTGGTTGCATCACTGACTTTATTTTTTGGGCCGTAGTCGGTGTAATGGCTTTTCGCAATCCAGAGTATCTCTTGATTCAGAAGATTTTGCCAGTTCCCGAATTTACCTGGCTTATTATAGGCAGTTTAACCGGTTTTCTTTATATATGGTTGCAATATATCGAGCAGACCTTTGACAGCCTACTAAGGCCCGCATGGGAAGCGCTGGGTGTTTCTGAAAATACATCAGCGCCTCACTTGAATGTCCGGCAGGATACGCCGGATGCAGCTTATGGCATAGCTAAAGTCATCCGCGTTATTAATCACAATCTTCGCGTTCGTGAAACACATTACATAATTCTTCTCATTGCTTTCATAGGGAAGTTCATTGATCTGTTTCTCGTTATTTTTTTCTTCTATTATCTTTTCAGCAACATTTTATTGATGGTAATATATTCATTAAGGGGAGCCAAAGTAAAAAAATCGGGATCCTCAGGCCCATGCGCACTTGTCTAAGATGAAAATCTTCCGTGCGCGTTGGCAAGGCGGCGGCAAAAAACACCAGAAGGATTAGGACAAGTGAAAAGATATCTCAGAAGTGTTCATCGTTTATTGAAGGCCATAGCGACGGATCCACGAGTGTTTTACCAAGTAGTCAATACAGTACCTTTCGGCTGTAGTGGCCATAGATTTTCACGCGCATATACAGATAATACCACAAAAGCAGACGCCCCTGCCTTTTCGTCGATAAATCCACTTTGGGAGTATTTTCAGAAGCATAAGGAAGGCCATGGTATCTGGAAATGGGAGCACTACTTCGACATTTATCACCGGCATTTTGCGCGGTTTATTGGTCAGAAGGTGAATGTCCTGGAAATTGGTATCTGTAGTGGTGGAAGCCTTGAAATGTGGCGATCCTATTTTGGAGGAAAAAGTTACATATACGGAGTAGATATTGAGGAAGCATGCAAAGCATATGAAAATGACCACGTTTCTGTCTTTATTGGCGACCAAGCGGATAGGGCCTTTTGGAGCACTTTCAGGAAAAGTGTAGAAGGTATAGACATCCTGATTGATGATGGTGGTCACACGCCGGAGCAGCAGCAGATTACTCTGGAAGAAATGTTGCTGTACCTTCGCCCCGGAGGAGTTTATTTGTGTGAGGATGTTCATGGACAATTTAACAACTTTTCTGCTTTTGGAACAAGCCTTGTCCATGAGTTAAATGACACGAACATAATATCAGGCTCCCTCCTCGAGAGTAGTATATCGCAGTTTCAGGCATCGATCCACTCAATCCACTTCTATCCCTACGTCGTCGTAATTGAGAAGCATCTTGTGCAGCCTACAAAACTATCGGCGCCCAAGCACGGAACAGAGTGGCAACCATTTTTTTGAAGAATGTGCGGACGCTCAGCTCCGCTGTTGCCCACGCTCCTCAGCTTTACGTACTCTATTTTAATCCGTAATCGCCACTTTTGATAAACAATTATTGTCAAACAGTATGAAGGTCAGTCAAGGTTAGATTCAATATTATCATCTATACGCACGCAGCAGTCGGATGAACCAACAATCCTTTACGAAAAAAACCGATCGTTAAATTGATGATGCAGCATCTCAAAGGACAATTATCGAAACGTCGCCCCTATCCAAGCAGTCTCCTGCTTGATCTTCACAGTTATTGTAATGCGCGTTGCCGGATCTGCCCTTACCCCCAACTGAGCAAAGTGAACCCTATGGGTTTCATGTCATGGGACTTATATACAAAAATTATAGATGATTATAAAGGCTTGATGGATCGACACGATTTCACAGGCGTCCTGGGATATTGCCAAATGGGTGAGCCTTTTATTTTAAAAGACATTGCAAGGTGGGCCAAGTATGCCATGGACAGGAATATACATATCTATTTCAATACCAACGCATCGCTTCTGGTTCCTGCCATTGTGGATTCTCTCGTTGAAATCGGTTTTAATGGATTTTTCAATATCAGTTTTCATGGAATAAGCCGCAAGACCTACGAGAGCATTATGCATCTGGACTATGATACGACCATGAAGAATATTGACTATCTATTAAAGAAATTCCCCACAAACAGAATCCGCATAAATGCTGTTTCTTTTGGTTGGGATTCTGATGAAGAAAACAAAATGCGTTCTTTCTGGCGATCCAGGAATGTAACCGTAATCATAGATAAGGCCTTGTCGAGGGCTGGACTCGTCAGCGAGATTAATATGGTCCCAAGAAGAAGGATTTCAGGATGCCGCACCGAAAGACCATTCTATGAAATGGTGGTATCCTTTAAGGGCGACGTTCTCCTGTGCTGCCATGACATGGCGCAAGAGATCATATTAGGCAACTTAAGCAGCTCAACCATAGATGAAGTATGGAATGGCGACCGATTCCTCGAGACTCTGCAAAAAATCTACGATGGCCGCAATTTGCCACCCGATTTTATATGCAACAGGTGCGAGGAAAGGGATAAGTATTGGTCTGTACGAAGAATCGTCAAGCACTTTATGCCGGCACGTATTCTACGCGTTATCCAAGAGACAAAAGATGAAGAGTGGCTCGCAAAGAAAATGAAGGATTTATAGAGAGATCGTCAGGAGACTATGAAAGAATCAGCACCTGAATTATTGCATGATCGGAACTGGCGTAGTTCATTGAACGAAATGGAGAAGTTTAATGCGCTTCCCAGGATTAAAATTGCGAGGAATTGGGTCGCAGCGCGCCAACCGCAGAATTTGTTAGATATTGGATGTGGTGTCGGGTATCTAGCTGCAAAGATCAAGGATGACCTTCCACAAATTGAAATTCACGGTTTAGATTTCTCGAAGACAGCCATTGAGCACGCGTCAAGTTTTTTAGATGAATCATGGCAATTAAATATTGACATTGAAGACATCCCCGCTGCGGACGCATATTATGACGCCGTAATATGCATGGAATTCCTTGAACACGTCTACGACGTCACTCATGTTCTAAAAGAAATCAAAAGGGTTCTTAAGCCTGGCGGCAAGGCGCTGATCTCTGTTCCCAATTTGGCTTACTGGCGTTTTCGTCTTCAATTACTGGTGGGAGCCTTACCCCATCCGGAAGTCCTCAACCCTGAACACATCCACGCCTTTGTTCTTTCCAGCCTGCAGGAAAGATTATCTCAAGCAGGTTTATCTACCAGTCGCTATTGGGGCTATGGAAACCGTATTAGAATTCTCGCAGAAAACTTTCCTCAACTTTGCAGCAGTACTATCTTCGTTGAATGTCATTCATGATATACTGAATATCTGTTTCTTATGATGTGTTACATAGCGGCGTGCGCTGAGAAACTAAAAACTTAAAAAAAGACCTCCTCAAACAGACCAATAATTTAAGATCAGAGACATACAAACTTTATAGACGTTATGATACTAATTACAGGTGGTGCGGGTTATGTTGGTTCTCACACCAACAAACTCTTATGCCAGCACGGTTATAAAACTATCGTGTTTGACAACCTTATTTACGGACACCACGAATTCGTAAAATGGGGTAATTTTTTTCTTGGCGATTTGGCTAACAAAGAACAGTTGCGGAGCTGCTTCAGGACATATTCCATCGAGGCTGTCATGCATTTCAGCGGTTATGCTTATGTAGGCGAATCGGTGGTTGATCCATCCAAATATTATCACAACAATGTCGCAAACACCCTGAATCTCCTCGACGTCATGAGAGAATTTGACGTGAAGCACTGCATTTTTTCATCTTCCTGCGTCACCTATGGCGTCCCCCTTGCCATTCCCCTTACGGAGGACCATCTACAACATCCCATAAACCCGTACGGCAAGACCAAACTCATGGTGGAACAAATCCTGAGAGACTTTGATAGCGCATACGGCCTCAGCCACGTAAACCTCCGATACTTCAATGCAGCCGGAGCTGATCCCGACGGTGAAATCGGTGAGAAGCACGACCCCGAAACCCACCTCATTCCCCTGGTCTTGTATGCGGCCCAAGGCAAACGGGAAGACGTAAAGATACTCGGTACAGATTATAATACTCCGGATGGGACCTGCATTCGCGACTACATCCACGTCACAGATCTGGCAGATGCCCACTTAAGGGGGTTGCAATATTTGATGAATGGCGGAAAAAGCGATTCATTTAACCTGGGCAATGGAAAAGGCTTTTCCGTTAGAGAAGTCATCGAAACTGCAAAACGTGTCACCGGGAAGGGCATCAAAGCGATCTCCTCGGAAAGGAGGGCCGGAGATCCGCCGGTTCTCATCGGAAGCTCAGATAAGGCAAAACAGATTTTGAACTGGAAGCCTAACTATACTGATCTATCAACAATTATAGAAACCGCCTGGAATTGGCACAATACAAGATAGATTTCATATGCACCATCCCCCTTACATCAATTCCCATTGCGAGGTCTTTATAAAATAATGAATGTCTGTTTCTTTTCATCTGTCACATACTGGCATGGACTCAGAGGAGGCATGGATATTTTTGGCAAATTGCTCCTTGAAGGTCTGGCAGGTCGTGGTCATAAAATTACCGTTATCTCTTCCCGTCATCCATCAGGAATAGCCTATGAAGAGAAAGGCAACATTCAGATATATTATCTACCAAACACAGAATTTGGTTCAGTACGAAAGGGTTGGAGAAAGGAAAGCCTGAAGAAGTTTAATGCTCTAAACGACGCAGTTAGATTTGATATCATTTGTTCACAACAACCTATTTTCCCCCCTTTCTCGAAGGAAGTCAGGTCGAATACTCCCATCATCACATTGATTCAGGCGCACGAAGGATGGGTGATGCTATCGGAGTTAAATAGATTCCTGAACTTTAAACATCACCCGACAATCTTAATCAGGAGTATAACATCATTCCTTTATCACTATCTGGTGTGGGAGCTACCTAATTTTCGACTAAGCGACATAATCATCACACCGGCAGATGAAGTTACATCTTCTTTTCACAAATGGTTTTTCATGAAACCGGATAGGATCAAGACCATTTATAACGGCGTTGACACAGACCATTTTGAGCCCGACCCGACAGCCAAGCAGCGTCTCATCAAGAGATACCCTCAATTATCAGGTCAAAAGATAGTTCTGTTTATGAGTCACGTAACGCCTCAAAAAGGCCTCCACCTTTTGCTTAAGGTTTTGCCTTCCCTTGCTGCGCAGGACAATAACGTGAGTCTCCTCGTTGTAGGCGGCGGCGATTTTCTTGAAGGAGCAAAAGAAATGGCCTTTCATCTGGCTATAAACAACCGCGTAACATTCACAGGCATGGTGGATATTGAATTGCTGCCTGACCATATAAATGCAGCCGATGTTTTTGTCTTGCCCACATTGAGAAAAGAAGGTTTACCTCTTTCCATCCTCGAAGCAATGGCCTGCAAGAAACCGGTCATCACAACTAATATAGGCGGAAACGCATCGATCGTGAAAAACGGATTCAATGGCCTCTTAATTCCGCCGGGAGATATGACTAAACTTGAAGCGAGCATAAGCCTCCTGCTTAGCGACAGTGACCTTTCCCACAAACTGGCTGATAATGGCTATCTTTTTGTGCAGCAGAAATTCAGCGCTCAGATGATGATAAATCATTACGAATCATTAATGATCGAACAAATTGAAATGAAGCGGCCGTCTTCAAAATTAACCTAAAGACAGCCGGAATAAATGCTCTCATTATTTAAAAAGATATTTTATCGATATATTCCCTCGGCACATATAAGCGCTTATATACGCCTTTTGTATTTCAGGAAGTATTTAAAACAGGCGCAATTTGAAGAAGCGCTTGATGCCGGTTGCGGCCCTGGACTCTTTACTTTCTTCGCAGCAGCGCATTTTCCAAAGGCTCGCATAACCGGATATGATGTTTCTCAAGCGGATATAGACGGCTGTATTGAAAAAGCAATTTCAGAGAAAATCAATAACGTCCTATTTTTTCAGTATGACATAAGAATACCTCTTGAGAAAGAGCGGTATGACTTCATATTTTCCATAGATGTTTTGGAACACATCCAGGACAATTCTAAGGTTTTTGAAAATATCTACCAAGGGCTTAAATCAAACGGCATTTTCTATTTGGCCATGCCCTACGAACCAGGTCATAGTTTTTTATTTCCGAAAAAGTGGTTTACCGATTATATCGCCTGGGAAGAAAAGGAACATGTAGGGGAGCAATACGATTTAGAGACGCTATCAAAGATTCTTCGTAAATTAGGATTTAGAATTGAGGATGCGTGTTACACATTTGGTTTTTGGGGTAAGCTGGCGTGGGAAATAGATATGCTAACTGAAAAGAATATTTCTGTAAAACACGTCTTGCAACCGTTACTCTTCATATGTGGGTATCTGGATACGTTATGGAAGAATGGTTCAGGATCATATGCTATTAAAGTAATCGCGAGAAAATAGGCAAATTAATCTCACTGACAAATCATATATAGTCTCCCCTTCATTTCAATTTCATCCGGAACGATGCAGTGGCATTATCTGAATGCACAATAATAGACCCGAATAAAGAAGCATACGAGCGTGAGGACGTTGTTAAGGTATATAAGAATGCCCTCTATTTGGACAAAGCAGAACTTGTATTATTATGCAAGTTAGAAGAAAAATTAGAATCACTGAAGATGTTAGACATAGGAGTAGGTGGAGGAAGAACCACTCATTTTTTTGCCACTCGCGTTGCCGGCTACACGGGCATAGATTATTCGGAAAGCATGATCAAAGCATGTAAGGAAAGATTTCCCAAAGAAAAGTTCCTGGTATGTGACGTTAGAAATATGGGGTCTTCTGGGTTTGTTGTGCATAAATTTAATTCTATTTCGGTTCTTTGATAAAGGAAGTTATAACTTTGAGCATCAGGTATTCCTGATCCTTAATGCCGTATGCTCTGCGCTGGATGACGCGGATCTTGTTATTCAAGCCTTCCATGAATCCAAGTGAAACCTTGTGATCAGGATGGCAGTAACTGATGATTCCGTCCCAGTGACGCTCAATGAGAGCAGCAAACTTCTCAAAGGGTTTAAGCCGCTGCCAGCGCAACTGGTCTTTCCAGCTTTCAAAGAACTTTCGTGCCCATGTTGGGTTGTTATAATCCCAGAGTTGCCCGAACGATTCTTTCAACAGATAGGCTTTATGAAGCCGTTTGTTTGCTTTTAACAGCATTTGCAAGGCCCGTCGGCCTTCAATATCTAAATTGGCTTTATGGGACAGCAACGTATAGCGCTGCCCCTTGATGAACCGACGTTCTTTCTCATTGACACGTTTGTACTCGCTGCGTCTGACCTGATCAAGGGCGTCTGCCAGATGACGCGTGATGTGAAACTTGTCATAGACAATCTGTGCGTTGGGAGCATGACTCAGCGTTGCTTTACGAAATGGCTTCCACATATCCATGACCGCCAGTTCGATTGTCTTGCAGCGCTCAGGCCCCATGGTGTCGAAGAACAACTGTAAATCCTGTTCGGTGCGACCCTGTCCACCCAGCCAGATCGGTCGTCTCTGGTCAAGATCGGCGACAACGATGGCATAGGTGTGGCCCTTACGGGTCGATATTTCATCGATGCCAATGGTCCGAAGCTGTGCGGAAGGCGGATGCTGCTCCAGCAGGCGACGCATGTAACCCTTCTCCATGCGACATACCTGGTCCCAGCTCAGGTTGTTAAGCTCTGCAACACGTTTGATGCTCATCTCGCGACAGAGCAGTCCAATGCGGTCTTCGAACCGCTGAGTGAACCGGGACGACTTGGCCAGCATTGAAAGAGTCTCGCGTTTCACGGCTTTGCAATGCGGGCAGGCAACCCTGCGATACTCGAAGTCAAGATAGATGCGGGTTGCTCCGGCATCCAGGTCTCGCACCCTATGAGTTCGCCGGTCCCGATAGCTTGATGCCGTTGTACCGCAGCCGGAACAGACTGTTTTTTTTGGCGGCGCTCCAGGGTAACAATGCATCCTTCAGGATCTTCCGGGTGTGGCTTCAGCGTGGCACGGGCACGGAATCCAGGAAATTTATACAGGTCTCGGAGTGTATTTTTCGTTTTCATCTAACTACTCTATCCGAGATTAGAAAACGTGTCAATTTTCAAAGAACATTTATAAAAGCGTTACAGGTACTTATGCCTGTTTCTTTGTACAAAAAAGTCAGATGATCCGAAATATGGATGTGTTTGATGATAGCTCTTTTGATTTGGTATTATTTAGTTTTAACGGGCTTGATTCCCTTTCCCATGAAGACAGGCTAAAAGCCTTGCAAGAGATAAAACGCGTATGCAGGCAGGGAGGGATGTTCTTTTTTTCCACCCACAACCTGAAATTTATAGATGAGGTATTTAAATTTAAGTGGTCAATAAGCGTGATTTTTACGTTATTAAACTTCAGGAAGTATCTCGTCGTTAGGATGAAAAATAATAAGAAAAGATTAATGAGCATGAGACATGCCATCGTAATCGAGCGCATACATAACGTCGCACTGGGAAGTTACTATATCTTACCTGATGAACAGGTTAACCAATTATCAGGTGTGGGATTTAAAGGTATAAAAATATTTTCATCACTCCATGGCTTAGAGATGGAGAATAATTTTGATGATACAAAAGAGCCGTGGCTTAACTACTTATGCACGAAATAAAAGTCATACGTTAACTTCGCCCTTCTATCCCCAAAGACTAATCGAAGACAAATGGTATCCAATCCCCCCTCCATTTCAATATTCATCCCCACATACAATGATCAATCTGACCTGCTTCCTTGTCTGGAATCAATCCGACGTACAGATTATCCAAGAGAGAAAATTGAAATTGTAATCTGGGATAATGCATCCACAGATGACACGGCACAGATGGTTCAAAACCGCTTTAGGGAAATGAAAGAGGAAGGATGGTTGCAACTATCGCTGATCCAGAACGATAAAAACGAAGGCAGTTATGTACCATATAACCTGGTGTTTCCCAAGCTCTCACAGCAGACAAAATATATATTAGGGTTAGATGCTGACATAGAGTTGGCGTCTGACACAATCACTGCTCTTATCGAGGCGGCTCAGGAAGATCGTGCTGCCGTGGTGGGAGCGCGTTCAGTATTTTATGATTATCCTGAAAGGACTTCGCATGGCCCGGGATTTGTCAATCGGTGGACAGCTTCTTATGATGGAGAAGATGCGCGGGTACGGATTAAATGTGATTACGTCATCGGGTGCTGCTGGTTACTGAAAAAGAGTGTGTTCAATGAATTAGGTGGTTTTGATCCCGAATACTTTATCAATCACTGGGAAGTTGACTACTGCCTGCGTGCCTGCTCCGCCGGGTACAATATAATTTATGAACCAAAAGCTGTGGCCAAACATAAAATTCCCATCGGCGGTACAATTAGTAAGTCCAGGCTATACTATCTTTACCGAAACAAGATCATCCTGATAAAGAAGCTATTTCCTGTACCTCAGAGATGGATTGCCTTGAATATCTTTGCTTTGTTTTCAATACCGCGGAGCATATTCGCGTCCATTATTAGAAACAAGAGATTTAATTTTGAGGAATTAAGATTCATCTGCAAATCGTTTGCGGACGGTTTCAGTAATATAAAAGGCAAGACTGTATAAATCATGGCGAAGCTGCTTTTTGTCATTGATAATCTGGAATTTGGCGGTGGAGAAAGGGTTTTCGCTCAGGTCATCAACGGATTGTCACCCGAGAACTACGAAATGTATCTCGCTTCCAACTCTGGCAGAGAGCTTTACGAGTCTCTGACTAACAAAGACGTTTGCTCCATTCCATTGGACTTTTCAAAAAGATTTAACCCTTCCCTAATATTCAAATTGATAAGAGTTATCAAAGACAAGAAGATTGATATCGTCCATGGTCAGGGTGGGAGGGCGGAATTTTACGCTCGGCTTGCGGCAAGGCTTGCGGGACGAACAAAATATGTATCCACCATCGCCATGCCTGTCGAGGGATATGATGTCGGTCTATTGAGAAAATCAATTTACTTCGTCTTGGACAGGACCGTGGAAAGGTACGTCGATAGATTCATAGTCGTATCTGAAGTTCTAAGAAACACATTTATTACTAAACACCACATCCCACCTGAAAAAGTTGTAAAGATTTACAACGGTATTGAAATTGACCATTATGATCCCGAAGGTGCAGCCTCGCTCCGTCTCAAAATCAGAGACGGACTCGGTGTGAACAAAGATGATATTTTGCTGGGCGCCGTGGGCAGAATGGTATGGCAAAAAGGATTTGAATTCCTGGTTAGGTGCATTCAACACGTTGTCGAAGCCTCCGGAGAAATCAAAGTCATTATGGTTGGAGAGGGTCCCTTGAAAAAAGATCTCGAACACCTTTGTCGACAATTGAAGGTCGAAGATAAGATTATATTCGCAGGATTCAGAAGTGACATAAAGGAAATCTTATCCGCTGTCGATATCGTGGTGATTCCATCTCTCTTAGAAGGATTCCCAATGCTCACTTTAGAAGCAATGGCGATGGAAAAGCCTATCGTAGCCACACGGATTGACGGGATTACAGAACAAATGACAGACGACCTGGAAGGAATCCTCGTTCCGCCGAGGGATCCGGTTACCCTTGCCGCTGCAATAAATAGATTAATTGAAAATAAGGAATTTGCCCATTCGTTAGGGTTGGCGGCGAGGAAAAGGGTAGAAAAGGAATTTGCGGTTAAAAAAATGATCGATGAAACTGAAAATGTGTATCACTCATTGCTGGATTAATGGATACATTCAAATCATCTAAAGAAACGTGCCCGTATTGCCATTCTGCGGCCGAATTCGATTTTAGCGCTCATGAAAGGCGGTACTTTCACTGTAAGAGCTGTGATCTCATGTTTAAAGGCGGCCGAGAAAACGAGGACGAGAAAGGTCTCATACAGTATTACCAGGATAGCTATTTTTCAGATTATGCTCAGTATCAATTGACCGGATATCGCACTGCGATATATTCTCACGTGCTGGACATTATCGAGAGTCAAACCCGTGTTGGCAAAGTTCTGGACGTCGGGTGCGGCTTAGGTTTTTTTCTGAAAGAGGCAAAGAATCGGGGTTGGGATATAACGGGCATCGATCCCTCAGAAGCCTCCATAGATTATTCTGAAAGGTTATTAGGCAATAAATTTACTCATACAGGTACCTTAAAAGATTTGTCACAAGAAAATGAATTTGACGTGGTCACGATGATTGATGCAACAGGCTTCTCTTCAGAACCATGGGCGGACATTGAGAAAGCCAAGACTTTACTTAAAGACGGAGGCTTGCTCTACCTTCGATTTTCCAATGGTATTTTGCATTCCGCCCTTTTCAGAATGTCCATAAAATTCAAGGCCGATTAC
Organism: uncultured delta proteobacterium; assembly: GCA_963729715.1. Classification (GTDB taxonomy): domain Bacteria; phylum Desulfobacterota; class Syntrophia; order Syntrophales; family UBA2185; genus Fen-1135. Next base: position 90,283 of record CAVSPA010000004.1, on the reverse strand, counting down.
CTTATAAATCATCTCCTTGTGTCTCATAGCTATTCCTTAACACCGAGATTCATTAGAAGGTTGCTCGGCGATTATGGTTTTTCAATCCTCTTTATACGCAACTCCATGCCTTCAGGCGCTGACTTCTTCAATCGACTCTTAAAGAAGACTATTAGTATGGCTGTTAATTCATTGTACTTTATCAGCCGCGGAAGGATTATTATTGGTCCTTCCCTGGAAGTTCTTGCACGGAAAGCTTAGTACACTGCCCCACAAATGTGTCATTTCGAAGGAGCGTAGCGACTGAGAAATCTGTAACGCGTTGAAGCAGATACCCCTCTTCGTTCGGGACAAGGATATCTCCCGGAGTTTACCCTGAGTGAAAACGAAGGGGTCGATATGACACCTTAATAATAAAATGATGTTCTTTAGGAAAGACGTTTGAATATTCTCTTCGTATCAGATGTTTCCATAAGCAACGTTATCGGCGGCGCGGAAAGGGTCCTCTATGAGCAAAGCACCCGCGTGGCGCAGAAGGGTCACAATGTAGACATCATAACCCGGCGCTTGCCTGCACATGAATCAGATCGCGAGATCATAGGAAACGTCCGGGAATGGAGATATGACATAGATCAAAGCAGTATTCTTTCCTTCTACGGTTCGACCCAATTGAACAGCCGGCGTCTCTTTGAATCTCTGCATGAAAAATACAATTTCGCGTGCATAAATTTTCATCAGCCGTTTTCTTCGCTCGGTGTTGTGAATTCCCCACTCAGTATGCAATTGAGAAAAGTTTATACATGTCATTCCCTCTCGTTCGAAGAGTATCAATCCCGGAATCCAAAAATGGGAGGTATTATCGCAAGTGTTATGCGCTGGATCAACACTCAGGGGCGGAAGGATGTTGAAAAGAAGGTTCTCAACGCATCGGACAAGATCATTGTACTAAGTCGTTACACCCAGGATAAACTGTGGAACGCCTATAAGATACCACCCTCCAAAATCGTGATCATACCGGGAGGCATAAACATAGAAGGATTTCGTCCCGCTGGCGATAGAATGGAAATTCGCCGCCGCTTAGACATCCCTCAAGAAAAGACGATATTGCTCACCATAAGAAACCTCGTACCCAGAATGGGTCTGGAGAATCTTATTGCAGCCATGAAGGATGTCGTAGAAAATATACCCGATGCCTATCTCATTATCGGTGGAAGCGGCAGTCTTAAGGAGGAACTGGTTCAACTCTCGCGTAGGCTGAAGATCGAAGGCAATATTAAATTTGTAGGATTCATCCCTGAGCAAGACCTGCCCGACTACTACCGAGCGGCTGACGCATTTATTTTGCCCACTTTGGAACTCGAAGGTTTCGGCCTCGTTACTTTAGAGGCCCTGGCATGCGGCACTCCGGTGCTCGGTACACCGATAGGAGGTACCAAAGAGATTCTTGGCATATTCGATCCCAGTTATCTTTTCAAAGATACGAGCTCGGAAGCCATTGCCGGTCTGATCGTTGAAAAATGCCAACAGTTTAAGGAAAATCCTGCCGTGTGGAAGAGCGTATCTTCTCAATGCAGAACATTTGTCGAAGCCAATTATTCCTGGGAAAGGAATGTCGATACCACGGAAAAAGTATTTCAAACACTTTTGTCTGAGCAACAGCAATGAAGGAAGTTCCCATTCTCCTCTACCATAACATTGGCAATTATCCAGTGGAAATGATGGAAGACGGCCTGTCAACTGAAACATTTGCGTTTCAGATGAACTTTCTTTCGCAAAACGGCTATAGTGTTGTTACTCTTGATCAGGCCGTGGATCATCTCATCGGAAAAATAAAGCTCCCTCCGAAATCGATGGCGATTACGATTGACGATGGTTATGAAGATGCGCTGACCAACGCTCTACCGGTCTTGAAAAAACATCACTTCCCTGCCACATTCTTCATTGTCTCCGAATCTATAGGCGGCGAGCGATCAATAAATGGGCGGCCTATCCAATGCCTGAACTGGAATGGAGTCCAGGAAATTATCCGGAGTGGCTATGAGATAGGACTTTTGGCGTATTCGGGAAGACGTATCGACGATAAGACTGATGAAGAACCTATTAAGGAAAGTATTTTGAATTCAGTGGAGCATATGAAGCGCAACTCCAACATAAAGGTCAGGTATTGTGCGTTCAAAGAAGGCGTTCCCGCAGAATCCTTATGGGACTTTCTTCAAGGACTTGGTTTTCAGGCTGTTTTCACTCAATGCCCTACTAATCAAGCGCCGACGCCTGCAGGCATCGGCCGGATACAGATCGACGATGATGATCACAATATCTTTCTCACGAAAATTTCAGACACATACCTATTCTTCAAGGACAAGCCATCCTGGGAATACGTTCGCAAGTACGGGCTTGATCACATAGCCCATAAACTATCCGAAGCATGGAACAAAATACGAGAAACCCATTAGTCTTATGTGCGGAATCTGCGGGAAACTGAGAATAGATGGAAAACCCATAGATGAAGTCGCGCTTCGTAGAATGACTTCCGTCCTTTCCCACCGCGGCCCTGACGCAGACGGGACTTACACGAATACGCGTGACGCGGCTATTGGCTCGCGCGTGAAGATAGGCCTCGGTCACAGAAGGCTCAGCATCATCGATCTGTCCGAGGCGGGCAGGCAGCCCATGTGTAATGAAGATAAGAGTGTCTGGCTTGTCTTCAACGGCGAGGTTTACAATTTTCAATCCCTGCGCACGGAACTCGAAGGCAAGGGCCATCGCTTCCATTCTCATACAGATACTGAGGCCATAATCCATCTTTACGAAGAGGAAGGCGTCCATTGTGTGAAGAGGCTCGTCGGGATGTTTGCTTTTGCGCTCTGGGACGAAAGAAAGCAAATGCTCCTCATGTGCAGGGATCATATCGGCATCAAACCCCTCGTCTATTCGTGGGACGGCAATACTCTCATCTTTGCCTCAGAGATCAAAGGGATTCTTGAGGATACGGATGTCAACCGCGAGATGGACTGGGACGCCCTAAATCTCTACCTGACGTTTAATTATATTCCTGCACCCTATACAATTTTCAAGAACATTAGAAAACTTAACCCCGGCCACATTCTCGTTTTTCAGAATGGAGAAGTGCGGGAAGACGCGTACTGGAATATCGACCTGAATCCCCGCGTACGAAGTACGGAGATGGATTTCGATGCCTGCAAACGCGAGCTTTTCAAAACGCTGGAAGAGGCGGTCTGCATGCAGATGATCGCAGATGTCCCCCTCGGCGCATTCCTCAGCGGCGGCATTGATTCAAGCATTATCGTGGGGCTGATGGCCCGGAATTCGAGCAGACCGGTCGAGACATATACCATCGGCTACAAAGACATGCCCCTGTTTGACGAAACAGATTACGCGCGGGACGTTTCAGTAATGAACGGGACCGACCACCACGAGATCAAGCTCGACGCTAAGGATATTCTGGAAGCGGTCCCACAGGTGCTCGCTTCGTTCGATGAGCCTTTCGGCGACTCTTCCGCAGTGCCAACCTTTGTTGTATCCCGGGAGACTCGAAAAGGGGTTAAGGTTGCCCTCTCAGGCGACGGCGGCGATGAGCTCTTTGCCGGCTACAGAATGTATAAAGGTGAAGACTGGTATAGCAGGTATCGTTTGCTTCCTTTTTTCATCAGAAAGAAATTTATAGAACCCTTCTTGATGTCTCTTTCCGACTCACGCGATGAAAAACTTTCTGAATATGTCAGAAGGTCAAAGAAATTTCTGAGAGGTGCAAAAGACACCTTTGCCGAGCGCTTCTTCACCTGGAATGAAATTTTCTCCCGTGATTTGAGAAAAGTGATTCTGCACGATTCGAAAACTACGGACTATGACCTCGGCATGAAACTGACGGCATCCAGATTGAATGAGTTGCGGAACGACCATATAAACAGCATGCTTTATGCCGATCTCAAACAATCCCTTCCCGGCGATATGCTCACAAAGGTGGATGCCATGAGTATGTTTCACGCTCTCGAAGTACGCGTGCCCCTCTTGGACCACAGGGTATGCGAATTAGCCTTTTCCATGACGGGGGACTGGAAACTACGAAAAGGCAAAAGCAAATACGTCCTAATGGAAACATTCAAGGATATTCTGCCCCCTTCCCTGCACAACCGGCCTAAATGGGGATTCGAGATGCCTATCAGCAAATGGCTCAAGACGGACTTGAGATATCTGATTGAGGATCATCTCTCCGAGGACATTATAGATCGGCAGGGCATCTTCGATTACGCTGTCATCAAGGAGCTTGTAAATAATCTGATGTCGAACAGGGTTGATACATCGTGGCACATATGGAACCTCATCGTCTTCCAGGTTTGGTATGGGCGGCACGCGAAAAATACCGAGACGTGGCCGGGATAAAGAAGGATTGTCTTTATTGTAACGGCAAATCCTCTTTAAAACGCGACAGTAAGTGATGAATAATGAAGAAAAAAGTTTTCTTGCGGAAGATATGGATATATTATGCTGTCCAAAATGTGGTGGACAGTTTATCCATAATGATAGGGAGTTCACTTGTCTTGGTTGTCAAGAAACATACAAGACGAATGATGGTATCCCCATGTTATATTGGCAAAACGAATGGGACGCTTCTAAAGAAGATGTGACTCAGAAAATCAGGTCATTTTACGAGAAAAATCCGTTTCCCGATTATGACGATTTTGACAACGTTGGAACGTTGATAGAAAAGGCCCGAGAAGGCGTTTTTGCAAGATTGTTATACGCGCAGATTCCCACTAAGACCCGTGTTTTAGAATGTGGTTGCGGTACGGGTCAGTTAACAAACTTTCTATCGATTGCCAATAGAACTGTGATTGGAACGGATATTTCTCTAAATTCCTTAAGGCTGGCACAGCAATTTAAGACCAAGAATAACTTGAAAAGGGCTCACTTCTACCAGATGAACCTGTTCCGCCCGTGCTTTAACAAGGAAACCTTTGACCTGGTCATATCAAACGGGGTTCTTCATCACACGAGTGACCCTTTCCTCGGTTTTAAATCAATAGCGAAGCTTGTCAGGCCGAAGGGTTATATTATTATCGGCCTTTACCATAAGTATGGAAGAATCGTTACTGACATCCGGCGAATTATCAATAATGCGACAAAAGATAAATTCAAGTTCTTTGACCAACGAAGTGTAGATCCAAGTATCAGCGCCGCTAAGGGGACGGCCTGGTTTCTTGATCAGTATAAGAATCCTCATGAATCCAAGCATACGGTTGAAGAAGTCCTGGGCTGGTTAAAGGAAGCCGGGTTCACATTCATAAACAGCATACCCAAAACTGTGCCCTTTGAAGGCCTTCCTGAATCAGAAAGGTTGTTCGCGCCTCACAAATTAGGCAATCGATTAGAACGATTCATAGTTAATATTGAAATGATCGTTAGAGGTGGCCGCGAGGGAGGCTTTTTTATAGTGATAGCCAGGAAAGTATGACGCTTCAGCATTTACATTTACAGGTGTACTGAACAGTTGAGGAGATTACAATTGAATTGGAAATCATTATTCACGAATGCGCTGCTTGTCCTTGTCAGCATCTTCATCACCCTGGGCCTGCTGGAGATTTTTTTCCGTTGCTTCATGCCCCAGGATTTGATCGTACCCATGCCCGCTATGGCTGACAGCGAATTAATTTATCGACTTCCTCCCAACACAAAATCTTATTTAAAGGGAACTTCCGTAAGATGGTTTCATTTGGAAACCAATTCACTCGGATTACGCGACAGCGAACATGATTTACAGAAATCTCCGGGAACATTTCGCGTCCTTCTCCTTGGCGATTCCATGAGCATGGCAGAGGGTGTTGAACTCACGGAAACTTACATCAAACAATTTGAGAAAAAAGCCAATGAGCAAGGTTTAAACAAGAGAGTTGAAACCATAAATGCTGCCATCAGAGGTTATGGGAATGATCAGGAAACCGTTCTCTTTGAGCGCATCGGCATGAACTTTCAGCCCGATCTCGTTATATTAGCTTTTTGTGAGGCCAATGATTTTGACGATAATAGGCAGGGAGGCATATTTCAACTGAAAGATGGTGAATTGATCAAGACTCTCCCAAATGATGGAAACTCACCCAAGATGAGGTATTACAATCAGCAGATCAGGATACAGAATTTTCCGGGTTATCGCTTCCTGGTAGGACACTCCCATCTTGTTAACTTCCTAAGGAAGAAATATGCGGCCTATTTGACGCACAGAGCTTTTTCAATTCAGAAAAGCGATCAAAAAGATCGTCCCAATCAAGGGCAAAGAATCATCAGTGAAGCCGATTGGAACCTAACTACACAAATATTGATGCGCTGGAATGCAGATTGTCGCCAGATAAAGAGTCTTCCGCTCATCCTGTTTGTACCGGACATTAACAATATCCGTGCTTATAAGAAATTAATGCCTGATAAACTTAGAACAGATCAGAGAATGAGTGATTTTGCGAATGCGAATAATATCTTATTTATTAATCTTACCGATCATTTCATGCGTTATCCGGACATAGAAAGTCTCTACCTGCCGGATGGCCATTTGAGCCCGCTCGGACACAATATCGTGGCTGATGAGATCGCGCGATTCTTAAGGATCGGCAAGATATTATGAACATCCTTGGCATTTCGGCATTTTATCACGACAGCGCCGCATGCCTCGTACAGGACGGTCGAGTGATCGCCGCCGCCCAGGAGGAGCGGTTCAGCAGATCAAAGCATGATCCGAGATTCCCGCGATATGCAATAAACTATTGTCTCGAAGAGGCAAAGATTTCTGTTAAGGACATAGACTACGTCGTCTTCTATGATAAGCCCTTCCTCACTTTTGAAAGACTGCTGTTGACTTATCTGACCATTGCGCCCAAGGGTCTTAAATCGTGGCTTTCCGCCATGCCGTCATGGCTGCGCCAAAAGCTTCATATTAGAAAGATCATTAGTAGAGAAACGGGCTACGAAGGGACCATATTGTTCACGGAACATCATGAAGCACATGCAGCCTCTGCTTTCTACCCATCCCCTTTCAGTAAGTCTGCCATTCTAACTATAGATGGAGTGGGCGAATGGGCCACGGCGTCTTTTGGATATGGCACCGGCAATGATATTTATTTAATGAAAGAACTCCATTTCCCTGACTCCCTCGGAATGCTTTATTCCGCTTTTACTTACTTCACTGGCTTTAAGGTCAATTCGGGAGAATACAAACTCATGGGGCTCGCCCCTTATGGAAAACCCATATATAAAAATCTCATTCTGCAGGAGATCGTTGACGTCAAGGAGGACGGATCAATTCGACTTAACCTGTCCTATTTTGATTTCCTCGGCGGCTTGCGAATGACAAGTGAGCACCTCGATAAATTATTTCATGGGTCTCCCCGCAAACCCGAGTCCCCTATTACCGAAAGAGAAATGGATATTGCGGCGAGCATTCAGGCCGTGACAGAAGAAATTATGTTGAAGATGGCAATTCATGTCCATAAGGAAACCAAGCAGAAAAATCTTTGTCTGGCAGGCGGCGTTGCCCTCAACTGCGTATCTAACGGCCGCATATTGCGTGAGGGACCCTTTGAGAATATCTGGATACAACCAGCCGCCGGCGATGCCGGGGGCGCCTTGGGTGCGGCTTTATCTGTATGGCATAGATTCCTCGGAAACGAGCGAAAGATTACTGAAGACATGGACAGCCAGTATGGCTCATATCTCGGCCCCAGCTTTTCTGCTCAATCCATCACAGCTTTCCTTGAAAGCAGCCATTATCCTTTTCAGCGTCTCGACAGCATAGACAGACCCGTCACCATTGCAAAAGAGATCGCAGCAGGCCGAATTGTTGGCTACATGTCCGGTCGCATGGAATTCGGGCCGCGGGCCCTTGGGGCAAGAAGCATTTTGGGAGATCCCCGCAGCGTAGAAACGCAGAGCATAATGAATCTGAAAATCAAGTATCGGGAATCCTTCAGACCCTTTGCACCCTCCGTCTTGGAGGAAAAAGCCTCGGAGTATTTCGAGCTAAATACAAGCAGTCCATATATGCTTTTGGTCTCCTATCTGAAAGAAGGCAGACGAATCCCTCAGCCAACGGTTGACAAAGCGGGCATGTTGGAGCGCATCAAATACAAGAGAAGCGATATCCCCGCAGTCACCCATCTCGATTATTCGGCGCGCGTGCAAACCGTCAATCAACGTGATAATCGCGATTTTCATGCCGTCATCTCTGAATTCGAGAAACTGACCGGCTTCCCGATAATCGTCAACACAAGCTTTAACGTGCGTGGTGAACCGATTGTCTGCACTCCGGAAGATGCATACCGATGTTTTATGAGAACGGAAATGGATGTTCTCGTCATGGAAAACTGCATACTCTACAAAGAGGCACAACCCGCCTGGGCAGAAAGCAAAGAATGGAGAGATGACCTCATCCTCGACTGAACTAAAAGAAATACGAAAATTCGGGGCTATTGCCTTCGTCTTCTTCGGCGCCTTAGCCGCTCTGGGATTCTGGAACCAGAAGTATATTCTCGGTTCATTCTTCTGTCTTCTTTCCATGATGGGCATAGGCTTTATCCTGGACCCCTTCCGATTCAAGCCTATCCATCGTATTTGGATGAAGGCGGCGCATTTCATGGGGGAACTCATTACCATGGCAGTTCTTATTCTCACCTATTACGCTGTCATAACGCCCGCTGCGCTGTTAAAAAGAATTTTTGGCGGCAAGCCACTCCCTCTTCTGCCGGATAAAAAAGCGTCATCCTATTGGGTAGCACGGACAGAGCCGTCACAACCAAAAGATCGATTCTTGAAACAATTTTAAGGAGCGGAATATGGCAAAACAATATCTGATCGTCGAGTTCTGGGAATTCCTGAAACACAGAAAGAAATACTGGTTATTGCCGATAATCATTGTGTTGCTTCTTATGAGCGCACTTATCGTCTTTACCGAAAGTAGCGCAATAGCTCCCTTCATCTACGCGCTCTTTTAGTCATAACAAAACGACAATGTCGAAAATTAAAGTTATCCACATAATCACCCGCTTCGATAAAGGCGGCGCTGCGGAAAATACCTTTCTCACTGTTAAAGGTCTTCAGTCGGTCGGATATGAGGTTATTCTAATCAGGGGTCTTTCTTACGAATCCAATATGGGACCTGCTGAAACAAGGGCCGTGGAAAGCTGCATAGAAGTCGCACGCAAAAGCGGGGTTAGAATATTAACCATGCCCGAACTCGTAAGAAGAATATACCCTCTCGGCGATCTGAAGTCCTTTTATAAACTGATAACAATTTTCTCAGAAGAAAAGCCGCACATCATCCACACACATACGTCGAAGGCAGGCATCCTCGGCAGATGGGCTGCACGCCTGGCCGGGGTTCATGTCATCATACATACGCCCCATGGACATGTCTTCTGGGGCTATTTCGATAAATGGAAAACGAGAACATACATTTTTTTTGAGAGACTGACGGCAACCATTACGGACAGAATCATTACGCTGACCAGTCAGGAGAAGAAGGATCATCTCCGGTGCCATATCGCCCATGAAAACAAGTTTACAGTCATTCATAGCGGCGTCGATCTCTCCAGATTTGCAGATGTCCGCATAGCTCCCGACGATGCGAAGAAAAGGCTCGGAATACCTAAGGGAACATTCGTCGTGGGAACGGTGGGGAGACTAACCCATATCAAGGGACACAAATATTTGATTGAGGCGGCACGAAAGATTCTTTTGACAAGACCGGACATGACATTTATATTTCTGGGCGATGGCGAGCTCATGAACGACCTGAAGGCGCAGGCCGCAACCTTGGGTATATATGACAAAGTTAAATTTTTAGGATGGCGCGAGGACGTTGCGGAGGTGATGTCTACTTTCGATCTGTTCGTCCTCCCTTCCCTCAACGAAGGCATGGGAAAGGTTCTCGTCGAGGCGATGGCCATGGGCAAACCGATCATAGCGAGTAATGTCGGCGGGATTCCCGACCTCGTTAAGAATGAGGAAAATGGCCTGCTTGTCCCTCCTGAGGACGCGGAAGCCATTGCGAGGAGCATATCAATTCTGCACAGCCACCCCATGAAAAGAAAAGCGATGGGAGAGAAAGGTAGGGCCATTGCCGTCGAATACGGTGCAGACTCCATGGTGCAGAAGATCGACCGGTTATACAGGGAACTCGTTGGGGGTTAATGGTCTCTTGAATACTAGACGAAACAGATTCTTGTTTTCCTGTGTACTTCTCGCCGCCATCTTTCTTACAGTGGGTACCAGCGTTTCTTATGCTGCAGAATACCAGCAGGTAGCTGGCTTGATGGATCTCCGGACCACCTTCAGTGACGGGGCCAATGATCTGGATCAGCTTGTGCTCCTCGCGAAGAAAAAAGGCTTTAGTGTCCTTTTCATCAATGACCATGACAGGCTCGCGATGGAGTATGGCTTGCTCCCTTTCCGGAACCTTATCAGAAAAAGAGTCGAGCTGAACTCCATCAACAGCGGCGGCGCGGATAAGTTCATTCAGGCGATACAGGATATACGGCAGAGGTATCCTGATATGATCATTGTCCCGGGCTCCGAGACAGCAGCCTTCTATTACTGGACGGGAAGCCCCTTCAACGGGAAGCTTACAGCGCATGACCATGAGAAGCGTATCTTAACCGTCGGGATGGAGAATCCGGACGACTATGAAGACCTGCCCATCCTTCATAACAATCTTTCCATGAATTATATTGCGAGTGCCCTGCCGGCAGTTGTCCTGTTTTCTCTTTCACTCATCGCGTCTCTTATTCTGCTGCGCTGGAGAGGGCTTCTGCGCGTCACAGGCGTTATTCTTTCGCTTCTGTCCATAGCCTTTATCATAAACAGCGACCCTCTCAGGAGCTCTCCATTTGACCCTTACCATGGTGATCAAAAGATGGCGCCTTATCAGCTCTTGATCGATTACGTTAATGCGAGAGGCGGAATGACCTTCTGGAATTACCCCGAAACAAATTCCGGCGTGAGAGAAATGGGACCGATCCATGTAAGCACCCTACCCTATCCCGATGCTCTCGCTGAGTCGACAGGTTATACGGGATTTGCCGCCGTTTACGGTGACAATATCAGCTTGACGGAACCCGGAAATATCTGGGATACCACCCTAAAAGAATATTGCAGGGGCTACAGGGACCGGCCGCCCTGGGGAATTGCAACGGGAGATTTTCATCAGGAGGGAGAAGGCGGCGATCAGTTGGGGACATACCAGACCGTTTTCCTCGTAGAACACAGAACGAGGGATGCCGTCTTGAAGGCGCTCAAGACCGGCAAGATTTACGCCTGCCAGGTCAACTATCCGCAGGCCTTGAAGATGGAAGACTTTTCCGTTTCATCAGCGGATGACCGCATAAAGGGCATTTCCGGGGAAGAGATCATGCTGAAAGAATATCCGCGTGTCAGGATATCTGTTTCGACTTCCGTTCCTTCACAGGATAAGGTAAAGATACGCTTGATACGGTCCGGGGAGACGATTTATCTTTTCGAAGAGAAACTACCGCTGATGATCGATTATATTGACCCATACTATAAGCCGGGTGAAAGGATTTATTACAGGATGGATTTACACGGCAACGGAACAATCGTTTCCAACCCTGTGTTCGTGAAGTTTGAATGAGGCTTTTCTTCAGCAACGTAGTGGCGTACCTTTAGGTACGCCGTTTCGGCAAGACTAAAGTCCTGCACTACGTTTCTTGAAATTGAAGGTGATCGGATTCCCGCCTGTGAGGGAATGACAAGGGTGCGGTAATGACAGAGGACTATAAACGATGATTGTATCCGTCCATCAACCACAGTATCTGCCGTGGCTTGGCTACTTCGACAAAATCGACAAAGCGGACGTATTTGTTCTCCTCGACAACGTGCAGTATAAGAAAAATGAAGTCCAGAACAGAAATAAGATAAAGACCGCGGCCGGTGGGCAGTGGCTCACAGTCCCCGTCTTGTATAGGTTCCCGCAGTTGATCAACGAGGTGGAAATCAATAATAAAGAGCGGTGGCAGCGCAAACAGCAGCAGGCCCTTATCTCTAATTATAAAAAAGCGCCTTACTGGAACGTTTTGGAACCTTTCTTCACGGAATTGTTCCAATCACAATGGCAGACGATATCTCAACTGAATATTCATGTCGTAAAGACACTCGTGAAGATCCTCGGCATCGAGACTCCCCTACATATCGCTTCGGAAATAGGAAATTTCCCGGAAGACCCGGATGAAAGGCTGATCGCTATTACAAAACATTTCGGCGCTGACACTTACTTATCCGGAAGCGGCGGCCGGAATTATATGGATATCGATAAGTATGGCAGAAATTCCATAAAAGTTATAGTTCAGGATTACAAACACCCTGTCTACAGTCAGCTTTTTGACGACTTCTTGCCGTATATGTCGGTAGTTGATCTCATCTTTAATAACGGAGGCGAAAGTCTCAGAATACTGAGGGGGAACTGATGAAGGTACTCGCAATAGGGGCTCATCCCGATGATATCGAAGTTGGCTGTGCCGGTACGCTCATGAAGTACTCAAAGGATGGTCACGAAATCTTTCTTCTGATTATTACGGAAGGCCACAAGGGCGGCGATGCCAAACTGAGAAAAGAGGAGCAATATAAGGCAGCGGAAGTCCTGAAGCCAAAGGAAGTTATGTGGGCGGGATACAAAGATACGGAGCTTTCCCCCAATATGAATGAACTGATTCATGACATTGAAACTGTCTTGAATAAAATACAACCGGATTTCACCTTCACCAATTTTGGCGACGATACGCATCAGGACCACAGAGCTCTCAGCAGGGCAACGGTCTCGGCTACACGCTATATAAAGAATGTCATCTTCTATGAAACGCCAACCACACTTGACTTTTCTCCCACTGTCTTCGTAGATATCAAGGAAACCATAGAACAAAAAGTTGCCATGCTTCTGGCTCACAAATCCCAGGTGATGAAGACGAACATTGAAGGCCTGTCTATTGTGGATGCGGCAAGATCCACGGCCATGTTCAGGGGCATCCAGGGACGCGTACAATACGCGGAGGGATTCATACCGCTGAGACTGTTTATAAATATATGATTCCTCATTCCAGACCCACACTTGACCAGAGTGATTTCGACGGCGTTCTTCAGGTCATTAAATCCGGACACATTGTTCAGGGTGAACAGACTGCCAGGTTTGAAGAAAACGCTTCCTCTCTGAACGGCGTCAAAGGAGGCGTCGCCGTCAGTTCCGGCACTGCCGCCCTTCACCTTTCCCTGATCAGCCTTGGCGTGAGTAAGGGCGATGAGGTCGTCCTGCCCGGCTTCGTTTGCACGGCCCCCCTCAATGCGATACACTATGTGGGCGCTTCCCCCGTGATTGCGGAGATTGACCGGCTTACTTTCAATATCGACGTCAACGATCTGAAAAGGCGTATTACAAAAAAAACAAAGGCCATCATAGTTCCCCACATCTTCGGCCTGCCGGCAGACATAGAAGACGTCAAATCTCTCGACATTCCTGTTATTGAGGACTGTGCACATTCCTTGGGCAGCAAATATAAGGATAATTACACCGGCAGTTTCGGCACGCTTTCAATTTTTTCCTTTTACGCCACGAAAGTTATCGCCACCGGCGAGGGCGGGATGGTTCTTTCAAACAATGCGAGTTTGCTCGAGAGCATCAAGGATCTCCGGGATTATGATAACAGGGAAAGCTCCGCCGTCAGATATAATTACAAAATGACGGATATCCAGGCGGCGCTGGGCATAGCTCAACTAAAAAAACTTTCCCTATTCATTCAAAAAAGAAAAGAAATTGCCGATAAATATGGCAGAGTATTTGCTGACTTAAGTATAGCCGCGCCATTTGTTCCAAAAGACAGGGAGCATATCTACTACAGATATGTAGTCTTTCTCGAAAATGCGGAGCTTTTTATGGACGCGATGATGAAAAGAGGTGTGGTTTGCACGCGACCCGTTTTCAAACCGCTGCACAGATACCTGGGATTATCGGGATACGCGACGACGGATCTGGTATGGGAACGGGCGGTCTCCATTCCTATCTATCCCTCTCTTAACGATGACGAAGTGGGGATAATTACAAACGCTGTAAGATTGGCCTTAACCTAAGAAGAGGCTGCGCATTTAAAATATTTTGGGTATTGCACATCATGCAGAAATCACGTTTTGCCATATTTAATTCCGATGCGAAAAAGGTATCCCCTTTACGAATCTTTTGGCTTTGCTCGATTATTATCTTTTTACTCCTCTTCCTGCCGATCATACGCGATCGCTTTTTCGAGTACCTCGGCAGATGGTTCTACGTCCTCCTTTTTGCTGTCTCCTTTTCTGCAAGTCTGACGCCCTTCATGAGAACGATTGCGCTGAAACTGAATATTGTCGACCAGCCGGAAGAGAGGAAAGTCCACGAGAGCAGCACCCCTCTTCTCGGGGGCGTGGCGATTATCATTGCGTTCATAGCAGCCCTCAGCGCAAACATGATCCTTGACAGGCCATCTATAGCCTTGCTTGCCTGCGCAGTTTTTGTTGCTGTGGTGAGCTTGATCGACGATTGGAAGGGACTATCCGCCAGACTAAAGCTTCTGGTCCAGATTATAGCGGTATTTATACTGATTTATCATGGCATTATTCTGCATCTATTTCCGGCAAACACGTCCTGGGGATATGCACTTAATTTTGTGCTCACAGTTTTCTGGATCGTGGGAATTACGAATTCTCTAAATTTTTTCGACGGCATGGATGGCCTCGCAGCGGGAATCAGCGCGATCATGGCCTTCTTTATGGGTATCGTTGCATTCCAGACAAATCAGCCGTTTATGGGATGGATCGCGGTTGCCATGGTAGGAAGCTGCCTCGGCTTCCTGCCCTACAATTTCCACTTCAAGAGGCCCGCTTCCATTTTTCTCGGTGATACGGGCAGCATCTTTTTAGGTTTTACCTTGGCTGCCTTGGCGGTTAAAGGCAACTGGTCTCTTCATAACCCCATCGTCTCCTTTGCAGCGCCCGTCCTGATCTTCTGGATCCTCATATTCGACATGACCTATATAACCGTCGAGAGAATTCTCACCGGCAAAGTGAAAAGTTTCAAAGACTGGATAGAGTACGTGGGCAAAGACCACCTGCATCACAGATTGTACACGCTTCTCGGCGACAAGAGAAAAGCTGTGCTCTTCATTTATTTTCTCTGTGCAACCCTCGGCATCAGCGCTATAGCGCTCAGAAATGCAAGACCCATCGATGGCGTACTGCTGATCAGCCAGGCTTTTCTCATAACGGTGGCTATATCCATATTGGAATATTCCGGACGGCAAAGGCACGAGTAATGGCGTTGCACGATTAGTAATGTATTGACAATAAACGTCTTTTAAAATAGAAAATACAAAGATGTGTGATTTTCAACTTAGCATATATAGATTTCGGGCAAATGCACAATGAGTGACAAGGGCGCAGTACGCAGGCATATTGAGAAGAACGGTCTTTTATTGATCGCCATGGCCATAGTGCTGATATACTGGGTCCTCGATTCCCTCACATCGGACCAGATATTATCGCGCACACTAATTGTGCTCTTAGTGATTGCATACGGAGTATTTACGCAATCATTGATCAATTCCCGTAAAGAAGCTCTTGCAGAAAAAGAACGGACGCAAGAGCGGTTGATACAGACGGAAAGCATAGCGGCCATTGGACAGCTTGTTGCCGGAATAGCCCATGAGCTCAACAATCCCCTCGCAAGCACGTCAAGCCTTATCCAAACAAATATTGAAATCTTAAACGAAAAAAAAGTTAAGGCCGATGGTGATAGCGAACTTATAAAGGATCTCGAATTCTCGTTGAAGGAGCTCAAGCGGGCGGAAAACATCGTAAAGAGCGTACTCGGATTGTCACGCCAGACACAGGTCTACATAGAGAATGTTGACATTAATGCAAATATAGAGGATGCTTTACGGGTATTACATAACCAGTATAAAGACACCGGGGTTATCATCGAAAAAGATTTCGACGAGAATCTGCCGAAAGTAAACGGCAACTTTGCAAATCTCGGCCAGGTTTTTATGAACATAATCAAGAATGCAATACAGGCGCTGCCCGACGGTAAAGGAACCATATTCCTGAAAACGAGATATAAGAGAGATACAAATACCGTTACCGTAGAGTGCCGGGACACAGGTGCGGGAATTCCGGATGATATCCTTAAGGATATATTCAAGCCATTTTTTACAACCAAGGTCGTTGGCAGCGGGTCGGGCCTTGGTCTTTACATTTCCCATGAAATCGTCAAGAAGCATGAGGGGCTGATCTCAGTGAGCAGCAAACCGGGACGGGGCACAACATTTACCATAGACCTTCCGGTGAAACAGGGGGCATCATGATAAAGATACTAATCGTAGACGATGAAGAGGGCGTCCGAAGATCTTTAAAAAAGCTTCTTCATAGGGACGGCTATGACATTCTTCTGGCCGAAAACGGCACGGAGGCTATTGATATCGTCCGACAACAGGTTAATGAAATTGAAACGGTGATATGCGATTTCAAGATGCCGGGCCTTGACGGTTTGGAAACACTGATGGAAATCAGCAAGATTAATCCTGAAATCATCAAGATAATCCTCACCGGCTACGCGACCCTCGATCGCGCTATAGAAAGTGTGAACTCCGGCATCGATGGTTTCTTAACGAAACCCTTCGACAACAAAGAAATAAGACTGAAGCTGAAGGAATTCCACGTCAAGAAAAGATTGAAGCAATTCGTGCCCGCTCAGGTTCTCGAAGAATTACAGAAGTTCGGGGAAAACCTCGAGCCCAGAAACCAGAAAGTAAGCATTCTTTTTACCGATATCCGCGGTTTCACAAAAATATCCGAATCGCTGACGCCTGTGGAACTGTCGCACCTTTTGAATCTTAGTTATTTTTATCCTCTCGACAACATCATCTTTAAACACAACGGCACCCTCGACAAACATATCGGTGACGGCATCATGGGGATATTCGGCGCCCCGATGACCCAAAACAGTGATGCCAAGAGAGCCGTCCAGTGCGCAATCGAGATGCGAAATAAGATAGCCGAAATAAACGCAGCGGTCAGCAACGGGAATGTGAAGATTCCTGTCGGCTTCGGAATCAGTACAGGCGAATCCATGGTCGGAATCTTTGGCTCGGCCATCAGAAAAGAATATACCGCCATGGGCAATCCGGTAAATCTCGCTGCAAGGCTCGAAAGGATTGCCAAGGAAAACCAAATCCTCATTTGTGACAACACGTATGAAGCAGTGAAGGATTACTTTAAGGTAGAAAAGATAAGGCAGGTAAAACTCAAAGGAATAGATGAAGAGATATCTGTCTATAATGTTATTGAAGCGCTTTAAGATAAACTGGCATTAATTAAAGTTTAGAGCCGATTATGCGGCTCGCTACCCCTGCCCTATTTACCGCGTGAAGAACTCATTTCGCCGTAATCGATAAATAAATCCCCTCTATTTCCCGCCCAAGTAAACCCTTCCGTTATCCCGCCTTAAAATCTTTTTTAACACCATTAAGAACTGCACAGGTTGACAATCGTCTCAATGAATCCTTGCTGTGATCCAATGTTGACAAATTGCATGCCACTTGCAGCAGAGGAACTGACATCCACTACCGGAGAGAGGATGACTGTCCGGGGAGAGGTTTATTTTTCACATAAAAACTGGATGGGTTTTAGGGACCAGTGGTACTGTATGGTGGGACATTGATGGTTCTTCTCGCTTCAAACGGTGTACCCTCGTTGACTATTCCCGTTGATTTAAAGTTAATGCCATCAGTGCTGGAAATAGAAAAATGCTCCGTGTTAGACACGGTGAAGTCGTTACCGTACTGGACAATTGCGCTATAGTTGTACCCGTTGGCAATAACGTATTCCTTGCCGGCCAGGGCGAGATAGTAGGCGCGATTCGTTTCGCTCCCAAACGCCTGTCCCAATGATTGTGTTGATATCATATAAAACATGCCTATCCCTATTGCAGCGGCCATTGCTATTCCGCTAATTAAAAATACCAGTACATTTCCTCTCTTGTTAGAGATAGACACGCTCAGCTCCCTGACTCCAGATTCAAAAAGACAATATCTGGATTGGCTACCGATATTGTGGCCATGCTTGTTGGTGTGGGGCCATACCCGGTCAGTTTTAATGTAAATTTTACAAACGAAAGCGTCCCTTGTGAAAAATTAGGACTATTAGGGAATGTCGCTGAACAGTTTGCAGTTGTTGTAATAGAAGGGGTGTTGCAGTAACTCAAGGTGAAGTTACTGATACTATCTGCCAATTTGTCACCGCCTATACATGATGTGCAATCGGTACAACCAGGCGTTAATAAATATAGCGTGGGGTTATTCCCGCCGACCAAGTATACCGATGATTGAACATATCCTTCCGCAGCACTTCTCTGGATACTGTATGTAATAATACTTGGCCCACCACATGTAATAGACTGGATTGACGAAAATTCCTCCTTAAGTCTATCTACGGTAATTTGTCCCAGTTGTGCCACTGTGGCGTTCTTCTTTGACAACACATATCCACTTGCCATTTCCACCATTCCTCTCCCAGCAATCACACCAAGAATGGCGAGTACGACCATCGACACAATAATTTCAATCAGTGTGAATCCATGATTATCGGGTTTTTTTTTCTTCATAGACCATCTAATAAGCTGTGAAAAGGGTTGTCAGTATCTGTTCTCCGGGGCAATCAGTACCAACAGAACTTGTCCCAACGCTTTGTAACTTTACTTCAAGAATGTTCTGGGGGGCACCCGCATTGATAGGCTGTATTACATTGTTGTTATCAAAGTAGACGAACCTATTCTCAAGAACATAATATTGCCCGTAACCAGTAATTTTTTTAGCTGAATCAGCCGTACCAATTTGTTGATTCAGATATACGAGGAGCTCCATCCATTGAGCCGTGTTATCGGTCAACGACGAAGGGTCTCCATTTATCGTAGGCCAAGATGGCTCATTGGCTAGGAGGCCGCTTGTACCACAAGGAGTTCCGCAGCTCATTCCGGGTTGCCAGCATCGATAGAAATGGCCATTGGGAGTTCTTGGAATGACGATATCACATACGTTATATGGTGTTGATGGTTGCCATACACCCGCATTCCAGGTGACCTGGTTATCCGGTGTATCTCCTGAATCGCTCCATTGGGTCGGTTCCGATAGGCCGCTTGTACCGCTACTGCCTGGCTTGCATATGTAAAACCGGCCATTCATACCCCTTGGAAATATTTTACTTGTAGGATTTGTAGAAGAATAATTTGTTGACGGTTGCCATACCGGATACGGCCTGTAATCCGCATAGATATTCGCCATCACATTGCTGAGGTCAGAAGATTTCGATGTCCTCATCATGTTACCGCTGCTTGTTATCAACGAATCAGAAAACAACATCAGCATCATGGCGCTGAAAGCCGCCAAGATAACAACGGTTGCTATGATTTCGATGAGCGTGAAACCGGATTGATTAATGATCTTACGGCGCATCAATAAATGAACCCCGTGTTTTTGCTGACATTAAATGTATACGTATCAGTTACTTGACCTTGAACTACTACAGCAAGCATTATCGGCGTATCCTGCGTCAAAAGATTACCTGCACCATCTAAAGGCCTCCCCCACTTATCAAAATTAATTATTGGCACCGTAGATGTTATTTGCACATTTCCTGACAATTGATGACAGTTCTGCGGACATGCGAGCGTAACTGGGTCCCCTGAATCATTCGTCTGGCCCTTAACAGGAATCGTCATTGATGCATCAACATTATTCGCATAAAGTCTGTAAGTTGTATTAGTTGAAAAGGAAATCCCCCATGGGGCCGTATCGTTATTAAATGCTTGCATCTGCGCAAATCGAAGGCTCACCTTTAATCCGTCCGTCTCGGCTATCAATTTGTCTGTGATTGCATTACTATATTGATATGTACTCCAAACAACCATGGTGAAGATTAAAAGCACAACACAAACCACCACCAGTTCGATCATGGTAAATCCTTTGTCCTTATTGGCTTTTCTTCGGAACAGTCTCATGATCATAAAATATTCTGAAACGTTGAAAACTTCAAGGGGAAAGTGATTGGCTTGAGGAGCTGAAATGCAACTATTTAATCGGTATTGCTTATAGCTGCGATGTCCAAATAAACGTCCCCATTTTGCTTCGATTTAATTGTCTTTTTTTCAGCTTGATTTAAGAGTTCTTTAGATGTACAAATAAAAGACCCTTAAGAAAGGAGGCGCTAAATAAAATGATCAGACAAATTCAAATATCTGAAGCGAGGCGAAGATTAAATGAATTACACAAAGAAATCGGACCGGATGAAACCATATCAATAACATCCCGGGGGAAACAGGTCTTTGCGCTTATGTCCTGGAATTTTTACGAATCCCTGAACGAAACAATGGCTATCTTGAATGATCCCGTCCTCATGAAATCTCTGAAAAAAGCAGTGAATGATATTAAATTCGGACGTGTGACAGATTGGGATACTGCAAAAAAGGAGCTTGCCATTGACCTATAAAATCATCCTCTCTGATGAATCAAAAAAATACCTCGGCACTCTCGATGTCAAAACAAGAACCGTCATCTCCCGCAAGATTGAAAGCTTGAAAGAGTCACCGGATACACACGGAAAACAGCTATCCGGCAACCTTGCCAGGTTCCGCACTATCCATGCCGCCGGCCGCTATAGAGTTATCTATGAGGTAAAGACAGAGACAATAATGGTTATGGTCATCGCCGTGGGTATCAGAAAAGAAGGGGCGAAAGTCGATGTCTATGAAACTATGAAAAAGTTGCTGAGGCTGAAAATTTTATAGTGATTTCTCTGAACCAGTGAAAATTCTGTTGAAGCTCTCCGTGGCAAGCCGCGGAGAATCTTCGATTCTTAAGGAACAGTCCCGTTCGTCATTCGCTCGCTTACCCCGCAGCACGCTACGCGGCATGCGCTCGCTATCGAATTCGAGAACGTGGAGCAAAGATTGAGGAAGTCATGGCGACGGTAGAATGTGATGAAAGTTTCCCCGCTAAACATGGACGAACAGGATTCAGGCGCAACTTTCCATTCAACAGTGAGAGACTTGGTCGATATTATAACACAAAGCAGGTTGAGGTTTACGCTGTTCAAGAAATTGATGCATGGCTCGTAGTAACAGTTGTCACTCGGTTTTTCTAAAAAGGAGATAATTTATGAGATTCAGTTATGATCCGCGCTATAACATTGCTTATATTCGTTTCAAGGTGAAAAGCAAAGAAGTAGAATCCGTCAAAATCAGCGATGAGTTGATCGTCGATATTGCCCCGGACGGAACAGTCTATGGCATTGAACTCCTGAATGCTAATGAGCAACTGCAGAAAGAGGATAATGGCCAGATATCCATAGTCAACGAAGCTACGGGAGAACTTGTAGCCGTACCATTGTCTACATCAAATACTTAAAAGTAAATATCCTCCGGCAAAGCCGGAGGCTTTACGCTCGTTGCCCCCGCGAAGGGGCCTGAGCGCGAGCGAAAACCAAAAACCATCATCGTCAAGGTTCTTGTAATACCTGTCAATCCTGCCCTGGGGCTACTGTCCGTGGCTTCCTTTTTAATGAAACAGCAAATCTGCCCCTTGTTTTGATTTCCTTCGCCTGTGACATGAGGGTTCGTTTGATTATTGATAACGTCTTTTCTGTGTCGATTGCATGGACAGACGAAAATTTGTTGCCTGCGGATTGACGGACGAAGTCCTCGATTTTCTCATCTCCCTTCAGATAAATGAGGCTGGACACTGCCTCCTCCAGGGCGTCCTTGTCGCCTTTTTCGTCATATAAGTCTATCAGAAAAAGATATGCTTGAGCAAACAGGGGATGCTTCTCTACTACATCTTTCAAATTACGTATTGCGCTGTCATAGCTTTTTTTTTGCCATTGTACTTCCGCCAGAACCAGGCGCGGAAATATCCTGTTGAAATCTCGCTGCAACACCTTACTTGACTCGATTATTGCCTGCCTGTTATCTCCCATTTTCAGTAAAATCACTGAGTAGACCTCGCCATACTCAACTTGGTAGGGATAAAGCTTCAGTCCCTTTTTGATATATGTGTAGGCGTCATCAATATTTCCCATTCTTAGATTGATCTTGGCAATGTCCACGTAGGACTGCGCAATGGACGGATTAATGCGTATGGCCTTTTGATAGTGCTCAAGAGCTAAATCATCTCTTCCCGCATTAACGTAGTAATTGCCAATATTGCCTTCGGTTCTTGCGAACTGGACAAAATTCTCATACCTGTTTAGCCGTAGTGCCTCTATAAACTGTCCCATACCGGCCTCGCTCATTCCCTGCCTGATATAATTCATGCCCAGATTATTGTGAGGCCGGCTGAGCCTAGGATATTTCCCGATATTATCCATCCATAACGCCGTATCCGTCTTCAAGATTTCATTTCTCATGTAGACCGTGTGTCCCTCTGCGACAAGAACAAATGTGATGCCGAAGACCAAAAGCCTGCGGATTGCCTTCTTATGATTAAAGTAGTCCAGTATTCTCAGCAGCAGAATGACCACGGGTACAAAAAAGAGCATTGAAGGGACATAGTTTCTGTGCTCGTAAATAATCTCTACCGGGACAAACGATCCCTCAATCAAATGATTCAAAAAGAAAAAAAGGATACAGAAAGAGATCAGTGGTCTTTTCCTGGCGACTGTAAGCGCGTAACCAACACAAAATACGACGACCAGGATCGCCGGCATGGTCGTCCACGGGTCTATCAGGGATCTGGATATATCAAAATCATGGAGGAGAGTGAACCGGGAACTGATCGGATAAAGGAGAAGGCTGATATAAAAGATTATGACTCTCGGTTCCGTTAATAATCTCTCGCCCAGAGTATAGGGACGGATCTGGTAGTCGTTTAGAATTGTCGACAGATTTAAATACAAATTGGCAAGGATAATAACTAGGGCGAAAGGGATAAATGCAAATTTGAGATTCTTTCTTACGTTATCTCTCTCCGCACCCTGGATTAAAAAAAGATCATAGATATAAATACTGACTGGCACCATGGCGGCCGTCTCCTTGCTTCCAAAGGCAAGAAGCGTTGACACAGCGCAGCAGAAGAAAAAGGACAATTTATTTCTTATTCCCTCCACAGTACGTCCCTTGAGATAGAAGTACATGGCGGCGATGTAAAACATTCCCGTCATGCTCGTCATTCTCTGAACTACGTAGCTTACTGCCAGCACCTGTAGGGGATTAATCGCCCAAAAGACAGTTGCCAGTGCGGATATCGCGTAGGCCTTCTCTCCATACAGATCCTTCAGCAGAGGCAGTTTCAGCGTATTAAGGATAAAGAGGAATAAGAAAATGGCTGTCACGTAATGAATAATAAAGTTAATCAGGTGATAACCGAAGGGTTCAAAGCCGCTGAAGTAATAGTTTATGGCAAGACTAAGATAGGATACCGGCCGTATCAGATCCCCGCGGGTGCGAAATGCATTATAAATTCCTCTAAACGAAGGATCCTTTAGATGTACGACGGGATTTTGGATGATATTGGGGATGTCGTCAAAATGCCATTCCCCGTGAAAGCTGTTACCGTAAACAGCCAGGAGCAAGATCAGGACAGAAATAAAGAAAAAAGCGTATTTCCTGAAATTAGGAAAATGCCAAGGGATATGCAATTCATAGCCGCTGTCACTCGTCTGCATCTTCTGATACGTGGGAACAAAGCATAAAAATTAATCCGACAAGGGCTTGTTGAACAGACGTTGTCTTCACATTTCAAAAGGGAGTATAAACAGATCAGGGGAGCTTGCACACTCCCCTGATTTAAAGGCATTGCTTCATGCAGGCACTATATATCTCTTAAATTAAGTCTTCCACGCTGAATATCGACTCAACTTTAAGATGCCAATAATACTATCAATCCTGGACGCTAACACTCCAGTAGGCGGGTTCATTCGTGGGATCCGAAGCCAGAGTCCACATAAATGCAACCTGCTTTCCGCTAAAAGTAATGGCGGCACATGGGGTACCACTTACTGGAGCCGGGCAAACTGACACATTATTATTCCAATCGGGTCCGAGGACGGTGCTCGGGCCATTGACGGTACCGCCATCTCCTGCTACTCCTTGTCCATCAGGAACGGGATACGCACCAACTCCGTCTTTAAGTTTCCACTGTGCAAGCGTCAGTCTTTCACGGGCGTTCAGCTCCATAGTTGCAGCAGCCGCTCCTTTTCTCACCGCTTCCGTTCTCATATCCAGATACTTCGGGATAGCGATGGCCGCAAGAATTCCCAGGATAACCAAAACGGCGATGATTTCAATCAGAGTAAAACCCTTCTGATTACGAATATGCTTTCTCAGCTTCATTCTAAAACCTCCCTTTTTATTTGCATACCATTATTAAAAGACCGCAAATTTTATTCCCATCAACAGCATCTTTCGTGCCACTTTTTAGTCAAATTAAAGCAGATAATCAAATATGCTACCATAGATACCTAACGCGCGGTTTTTACATATCTAATACCACATGATTATAGATATATAAATTTTTTTATTCAACTAATATTCTGTCTAAATGAAAGAAAAACTACGAAGATTGAAGGTTAATCTACATTTTTTGTAGCTTTTTAAAAGATTCGGTATCGATACTATACTTCTTTATTCGATGCCAGAGACTTCGCTGATTGATGCCAAGAAGCTCAGCAGCTTTAACCTGAACCCCGCCGGTTCTGGTCAGGGCCTCTATTATCAAACCCTTTTCAATTTCGTCCAGGCGTTTGTCAATAGTCAGAGTATCAGGTAAATCCGGACCTTGAGAAATATGATCTTTCATGAAACCCGTTACATTTGCAGGCAGATTCACCGGTTCAATCAACCCTGTATCCGTGAGGACTACCGCCCTTTCGATGGTATTCATCAGTTCCCTGACATTACCTGGCCATGAGTATCCAGCAATAATCTGAGTGGCCTCGGTGGAAAGTTTAATCGGTTTATGCCTTTTATCAAGAAAATATTCTATAAGTTGGGGAATATCTTCCTTCCGCTCTCTCAGAGGGGGCAGGTAGATAGAAAACACATTTATACGGTAATAGAGATCTTCCCTGAAGAGACCCTGCTTAACCATCTCAGCGAGGTTCTTATTAGTAGCTATTACAAAGCGGACATCAACCTTGATTGTCGCCGTACCGCCGACCCGCTCAAACTCCTTCTCCTGGAGCACACGCAATATTTTTGCCTGTGTTGCCAGGGTCATATCGCCAATCTCATCGAGAAAAAGAGTACCGCCGTTTGCCACTTCAAATTTGCCGATCTTCTGAGAAGTGGCGCCGGTAAATGCCCCTTTTTCATGTCCGAAAAGTTCACTTTCCAGGAGACTCTCCGGTATGGCTACACAGTTGATTTTTACAAAAGGCCTCCCCCTGCGGAGGCTATGTTCATAAACACCGGAAGCTACAAGTTCTTTGCCCGTCCCGCTTTCTCCCATTATGAGCACTGTAGAATCCGTGGGCGCCACCTTCATTACCTGCGCGAATATTTCCCGCATGATTCTGCTGTGCCCCACTATGCCGGGGAAGAACTCTTGCGCTTCTACTTTACTCAAAACCGTGGCAATCTGGTCAAACACCTTTGCGTAATGTTCTACGTCGCCCTTTGCCTTGTCGTCGCCGTCTGCCTGCTCGGAGAATGCCGGGAGACTTTCAGCCTTTTTGACCAATGCCATAACCGGTTTGAGCAGTATCCGCGTAATGAGGAGACCTACCAGATATGTAAATAAGAAAACGGTCATGACCCACATCACGAAGGACCATGTATGACTCCGCATTGTCTTCATATAATATTGAACGAAATTATCGGTCATGACAACCCACAGAAGGGAGATGGCGCTGAAGGTAAAAGGAATGAGTATATAAAGGCTGACTTGAATATATTTTTTCTTCATTTGATTGTGTGAGCTGCCTTTGTTAAATCCCACATGGGCAAAAATATGGCAAGCGCGAAAAATAGGACCACGACTGCAAGCCCCGCGACCAGTATCGGACCGATGAGATCCGACAGCCTTTTCACAACATAACTTACCTCATCATCGTAGTGCGCGGACACCTGGCGGAGCATCTCTTCTATATTTCCTGTTTCCTCGCCTATGGCAATCATGTCGACAACCATGGCAGGAAAATACTTCGCAGAACTGAGAGGTGTTGCGATACCACGCCCCTCGTGCATCATCTCCCTGACACGTTCAAACTCGCGGGCGATGGCTGCATTACCGATTATGCCTGATAAAACTTTCATGGACGTCATCACCGGAACACCGGAAGACTGCAGCATTCCAAGGATGCTCGCAAAGCGTGACATGGCAGCCTTCACGAATAGAGGACCGATAACAGGCAGGCTGAGGATAAGCGTGTCTTTCATATATTGCCCCTTTTCCGTCTTTAAATAGATTCTCAGCCCGGCGAAAAGCCCGATGATGCAAACGATTAACAGATACCAATAGTTTGCCAAAAAACTATAAAGCATGATGGCGATCCTCGTCGGCACGGGAAGAACAATGCCCGACCTGGAAAACATCTCCGCGAACTTGGGAACAACAAAAGTCAGAAGCACAAAAAAAGCAACGACAAGGGCAACAGTCACCATAATAGGATACTGCAATGCCGATTTGATGTCAGCCTTGATTTTTGCTTCATGTTCGATGATATAGATCAGACGCTCAAGCGATTCTGTAACGGTGCCGCTCATTTCGCCTGCCCTTATCATGCTTACATATAATGGCGAGAATATCGTACCGTGTCTTTCCATGGCCCCGTAAAGAGAGGACCCCTGCTTGATGTTCAGAGACATGGAAGCGATGGCTTCTCTCAAAATACTATTTTGTGTTTGTGACTCCAGAACATGAAACGCTCTGATTATAGGCACTCCCGCCTTGAACAGTGAATTAAACTGTTTAGTGAATAGTATGATATCCGCAGGCTTGAGAGGGTTCTTGAGCCGCCTTCTTGACCACTGGCCAAAGACAAAACCAGCCCCTTTCTCCGTGACTTTCGACGGGATATACCCCCTGTCAGCCAGCATGTTTAAGGCGCTGTCGCGTGACTCAGCCTCGATATCACCCTTTATCGTCGCTCCACGTTCATTTATGGCTTGGTACGTATAACTCGGCATAATTGGTGGCTTACCTGTTGCTCAGTGCCTGATCTTATCTTTACATCATTACCGCAGAACTCGCTTCTTCGAGGGTAGTGATACCCCTGAGTACCTTGTTGCCGGCATCATATTTCAGGGTCTTGAGGTTACCCGAGTCTACAGCTTTGCGTACAATATCATGGGCCGATTTTTTCTTAATGATCAGATCCTGAATCATCTCGTCATTAATAAGCACCTCAAACAAACCCGTACGTCCCTTATACCCGGTGTTGAAGCACTGGTTGCATCCTCTGCCTCGCTGAAAATTTGCGGAATCCCAATTTTCCAGGCCCCATGATGCAAGTATCTTATCAGGCGGATTATAGGGTTCCTTGCAATAGGGGCAGACAGTCCGCACCAGACGCTGAGCAATACATACGAGTAGCGTTGAAGAGAGAAGAAAAGGTTCAATCCCCATATCGATAAACCTTGTTATAGCCCCCACAGCGTCATTGGTGTGTACGGTGCTAAGAACCCTGTGGCCCGTCTGCGCCGCCTGTACGGCAATGGCGGCCGTCTCCGCATCACGAATTTCTCCCACCATGATTATATCCGGGTCCTGACGAAGTATGGATCTGAGACCGCCGGCAAAAGTCATTCCCGCTTTCCGGTTCAACTGTATCTGTCTGATGTTTTCTATGCGGTATTCAACAGGATCTTCAAGAGTCATGATATTGCTGTCCGACCTGTTGAGTTCATTCAAGATAGAATAAAGGCTGGTGCTCTTTCCGCATCCGGTGGGTCCCGTAGCTAAGATCATTCCATAAGGTTTCTCTATCATAGACCTCACCTTTTCTATGTCTGCATTGACCATTCCGAGGAGGTCCAGTGCATAAATGCCGGAGCTTGTGTCCAGGAGCCGCAGGACGACATTCTCACCATGAATCGTCGGTATGGAAGATACACGGACATTGATTTCCTTATTTTCCATCCTCAGAGTAAACCGCCCGTCCTGAGGCACTCTCGTTACCGTAATGTCCATATTGGCGAGGATCTTTATCCTAGCAATAATGGGCCAAAAAAGCGTTTTGGGCGGAGAGGGCACCTCATGGAGCTTACCATCTATACGGAACCGAACTTGAATGCTGTTCTTCTGCGGGCTGACATGCACATCGCTGGCTCCTTCACGAACCGCCTGAGCAAAGATGGAGTTTACGAGTATGACAATGGGCGCCTCTCCCGCCATATTCTGAAGCGACGCCACCTGAACGTCTGCAACTTCTTCCTCCTCTTTTTCCTTAGCAGGCTGGGCCTCGATGTCCATACTCTCCAGGATGCCTCCCAGACCCGAATGGGTGCCATATATACTGCTTATCAGTTGGTTCAGTTCACGTTCCGTGCACACAACAGCTTCCACTTCGCAATTTGTGACTATTTCCAAGACGTCCAGTGCGTTGATGTCCAGAGGATCCAGCATCGCGACGGTCAGGAGACGCCCTTTTCTCATTAAGGGCGCAACCTGAAACTTCTGGGCATCCTCTAAAGAAACTAAATTCGCCAGTTCAATGTCGAAAGGAAACGTGTCGGGATGATATTTCCTCAGTCTCAACTGCCTGCATAAAACGTCGGCTATCTGCTGCTCGCTAACAATCCCCTGCCGGAAAAGATACTGACCCAGCTTTAGACCTGCCTTCTCCTGCCCGGAAAGCGCCTTCGTCAGTTGCTCCTCTGTGAGCAGTCGTTCCTCAATGAGCATCTCACCCAATTTCTTCTTAACTGTCACTATGATTAACCTCTGTCCCCTTTTATCTATCTTTTAAAGAAGATCGTATCATCGCTCACTTTTGCGAAAACTTCTGCATTTCCTGCAAGTGGCTGCGGCAACCTCCTGGCCGCACTTAGGGCATCTTCGATGTTCGAGAAACCATCTTTCAAAACAATAGCAAACGCCAGTCCTTCTCTGCTATTCCAGTATGGAAGAAAGTTCAAAGACGGTAAAGCGGGCTGATAATGTTTGTACAATTCGTAAATTTCTTCTATTTTTTCGCTTCTCGCTATGCGTACCCAACATTTCCCCGATGCGAGGGGATTAGACTTGGAGGGAATGGCAGGCAATTCAATTATCTCACCCGCGGTTACCCTGCTTAAGTTCTTGATGTGCGGATTGGCGCTGGCTACTTTTCTCAGTTGCTCCCTGTCGAAATCGCCATAGAAGTCATTGAGTAGCCGCCAGATGGTTCTGCCGCTCTTCAATTCCACCTTTCCCAGAAGTTCCGGCATTGTTTTATTGGATAACTGTATGTCAGCCCCATTTAACGCTTTCGCCTCTGCAACAGGCGTCGATGCAGTCTGAACCGACTGGCCGGGAGAGGCTTGTCCCGTTGACGTCATGACTTCAGTTCTTGTTATCCCCGACGTTTCACGGTCTGGCCATATTCCAAATATTGTCTCAGGGTAAAATCCTGCCATCGTTGCAATGACAATAATGGCGACAACAACAGTTGCAGTCACCCATTTAAGAACCTTCCTTTTATCGGAAACCCGGCGACTACAGGAACGAACGAGAAACCAGCCAGCCTTTGATCCATTCTGGATAATCAGTGCAAGCATAACCTGATGACAGAGTGTGACAATCTTTCTCGGATAGCCTCCCGTGGCCAGATACAACGCCCATAAACCCGGATACGAGAAGAGCGACGGAGTCTTTTCTGTCTCGCTCGCCTTCGCTATGCGGAATTTTACCATGCCCTGAGTCTCGAGGAAATTGAGTGGCCTGAGAAGGTAGTAAAAGTTGACCCGATCGTCAAAATTTTTCTGCTTCTTAAGAATCTGCTCAAACTCCTTTTGGGCAAATATGACTATTTGGAGCAACTTAAATTCATTTGTTTCGTAGTTGAGAAACTCACGCAGTAATTCAAGACAGAAGTCAGGAAGCTTTTGTCCCTCGTCTATGATGAGAACTACAATCTTCCCCTCATCAACACCCTTGCCAAAAAGATAATTCTTGATATTTTCTTTGAGTTGCCATTCGCTAATCCCGCTGCCGGAATTGGCCACGCCAAACGACGCCGCAACTGTTGACAATAATTCGAGGGGATTCGTGAACGACGGATCCAGGATAAGATGCGTTTCTATCTGCTTTCTATCTTCTTCAGATGCAGCAAATTTCAAGATTAGCTGGCGGCACAGGGTAGTTTTCCCCGTCCCCACCTCCCCTACTACGACACTCAATCCCCGGCGGAGACGCACGGTCAGTTCTAACTTTTGCAGGCAGCCCAGATGTTTGACCGACTGAAAGAAAAACTCCGGTTCCGGAGAATTGGAAAAGGGCTCCTTATTCAGGTTTAGAATCTTGAAATAATCCATAACTGTTTCATTGCGCAGGCACGGCCGGAGATGGCTCCGCGGGAGATCCCTCAGCGCCTTTTACGGGCTTCCCTGAAACGGCAGCAGCCGTCCGGATCGGCAGTATCGTGGGAGTAATGAAAATGAGAACTTCCTCCATGATATCGCTCTTGCTCGCTGATTTGAAAAGCCATCCCAGAACCGGTACATCTTTGAGCCCGGGGAGTCCGCTTTCTCCCTCTTGCTTCGTCTGTTTGGTCAATCCGGAGATTACTATTGTTTCCCCGTCTTTGACGATTAGATTGGTGCTCGTCTCCTTGTGTGTGATGCCCGGGTTCCCCAAAACGACCAGTGATGTATCCACTTCATCTTTCATAACGATAACCTTCATCTTGAGATTTTGCCCCTCAATCACATGGGGTGTAATCTCCAGACGGAGAGAAACGTCCACTAGGGTGACCGTGTTTGTTACAACGCCCTGACTCACTGACTGTGTAACATATGGCACGCGCTCCCCGTTCAGCGTATAGGCCATCTGATTGTCCATGGTGGTAATCGATGGGGTGGAGAGGATATTCAATTTGCCGTCCTGCTGAAGAGCTTGCAATTGCATTTCAAGGATATTGCCGCCAACCGTCCCGAACATGAGTCCTAAAGAACCTGCGCCTCCGGCGGCAGTCATCGCCGCTGAGGACGCGGGAAAATTCACGCCGAAACCATAACCGCTCAGGCCGGGGGAGCCATAGACAGGAGTACCCGGAATGGGGCCTGTCCCGCCCGGAGTCACATATAAATTGCCTGTATTATACCACCCACCCCACTGGATACCGAGATTTCTCGCGGTATTTTTCGTGGTTTCAACAATGTTGGCCTTGATTAAAATTTGATGCGTAGGTTTATCGATCTGTTCTATAATGGGAATCATTTTTTCCAGATCATTGCGTATCGCATTGAGAATAAGACCATGACTGTGCTCATCCGCTCTTATTGATCCGCGCGGCTTGCCGTCCTTATCTTTTGTGAGCAAATCATTAAGATTTTCTCTTAAGTCTTTCGTGCCCGCATAGTCAATCGGAATGAACACTGTGATGAGCGGCTCCACCAGCAACTCATCTTTGTTCTGGGTTTTCCGCTTCAGATCCTGTTCCTTGTCCGCTATTGTCATCACCCTGATAATGTTGCCTTCCCACTCATATGCCAGACCCTGATTCTTAAGAATGCTGATGAATGCCTGGTTCCAGGGAGTATTTTTGAAATCAATACTCACTTCTGCCTTTATATCATCTCGGATCAATACGTTCTGGTCTACAATTCGCGCCAAGGATCGAAGGACGACCTTTACATCAGCCTGGCGGATCTTCAGGCTGATCGGCGTGTCAGGCAGACCTCTTCCGCCAACAAGTTCCTTTTCCGCTTTCAGACGTTCCTGCTCCATTTTCACCAACTCTCGAATTGTTTCACGAGACCTGGGCGCAGGCGTGTGTCCCGTTGCTGTGTCAGCCATTTTTTGCCATTTATCGAAGAAAGGATCCTTCTTTGTCATCACATTGTCGCCCGCACAACCGGCAACAATAAGCATCCCGAGGAAAAGGACAGCGGTCAAGCAGCGAAGTTTCTTCTTATACTTAAAACAAGTCAAGGCCTATCCCCCCTCTCATTACCTGTATTATTCCTGCAAAGGAACATCAAATTTTGCTCCACTTTTTTTGTTAACAATTACGACCTTGTCTGGATAAATCTTTTTCAAGACGTATCCTTCGATTTCCATCGGATTACCGGCTTCGTACTCCACACCATTTATAATTGCCAAATTCTTATTGCCGACTTTTAAATAGCCCGAATAGCTGAAAGTGACTTTTTGTGAGATTCCACCAGCGGCTCTGGCCCGTTCTTTGCGCTTCTCCCATTCCCGGAAGGATTTCTTCTCATAAAATGGATCGTGCACCCATTCTGTCTCGGCGCGACTCAGTACATAGGCATCAGCAGTTGGCAGTGACCCCTTTGGCAATTTTGAAGTAATATCGCTTAAGAATACTTCCAATTCGGAAGTCTTTTTCCCAACATCTATCACCTCCGATTTCGAGCGTGGAGCAATGAAGAAATCATATACGGCAAACAATATGACGAGAGTCATTATGGAAAGTATGATGATTTGTTGTCTTGTCAATTTCGGCATTTCAATCCTTCATCCTCAAATCATTTTCCCAAAATACATCACAATATTGTTAAGGTGTCATATCGACCGATAGACTGTCATAATAGTGAAAAATACCATTCCTCGCCCTCTGGTGTCATTTCGAACGTAGTGAGAAATCTTTCTTTCTTTGGAACAGATCCCTCTCTTCGTTCGGGACAAGGATTTCTCAGTCGCGCTGCTCCTTCGAAATGACAGGAATGATGTGTTCATTTCGAATATTCTCCTGCGTAATTTAGGACCCACGTGACTAATCCATATTTATGAACCGGTGTACTACGCAATGGCCAGCCAGATTTTCATCCTGAATTCCATGCTGTCTTCATTTTGCTGGATACGTATTTCTTCAATAGACTCGAGACAAGACACTCCCCCGAGACCGATGAGAAATTTGCGAAAATTCAAAAAGTCACCCTTGAGAGTTGCATTAACCAGAAGAACCTTTTGCTCTCCCCCTAAAGCATTCAGATCCGGAGAAGCAGCGACCATATCGATATGGGCCTTCTGGGCCTGCTCTCTGATAATCGAGGGCACTGTATCTATCTTCGTCCGTGAAAGGGGGTTCCTTGCAGGGAATGGCAAGACCTTCGACCTGCCGGATGGCGGCCCCGCGTGCAGCAATTGATAATAAGGGTAAAGCCTCTTTTGCTCTTCGATCTGAAATTGGATACCTGCAATCTTATTATCTAAGCGTGCTACGGCCATCTGCTGAGGCACGATTCCGGCGAGAACGATAAGAAGCACACCGCATATGCATGCAATCAAGATGACGATGCTCCGCTTCGGAATTATTGCGTATATTTTTTCCATAACTCAATTCTAAGCCAGTTTTATTTCAATAACAAAATAAAGGACATCATCATTTCTAAGCGGCTCTATGCTGTTTTTTTGTACGCTGATTTGACTGAACATAGGTGACGATTTCAACTTCATTATATATCCGGCCAACGACGACTCCAACGCTTTGCGGTCGCCAAAGACAACCCCTTCAACCGTGACGTTCTTCGCTTCTTCTTTTGGACGAGCGGCCTCTTTCTTAGTCTCTTTCGCCGTTATCTTGCCCGGCTGAGCGGCTCCCATTCGCACCTTCAGGTCAATAAGACGGATATTTGGCGGGGTCATCAAAGACAATTCACCGATAACCGCCATGCCGAGATATCTGTCTACGTAAGTCCTCTCAAGCTGATGCTGTCTGCCCGAGCTCGAGAGCATTCCCGATATCAGGTTCTGGTCGACCCGGGGTTTATACTGCGACAACTGCTTTTCAAGTTGTGCTATTACAGTTTCTCTTTCACGGGTCTTTTCAATTTCAATTAACAAGAAGCCAGAACATACGACCAGAACAACAAGGAATACGGCAAAAATGACTCGGTTGGCGCGTGTGATACTAGCTTCCCGTTCCTTGTCCTTGAATCTAAACATCAGGTTTGGTGTGTAAGCGTTGTCGGACAGTGCAAGCCCAAAAGCCGGAATCAGGGCAAGTATTTCAGAGACACTGGTTTGCTCCATGCTTCTGCCTATGTTGGATATCTTGAACTTGAGGGGATTCAATATATCGCTCTTAATGCCCAATTGATTACCTACATACTCTATGACAGGCTGTGAAATATTCATGGCGCTCGATACGTAGATTCTGCTGACCATGTCATAATTGTGACCGCCTGTATAATGCTCAAAGGTTCGCTCCACCTGTCTGACTACCCTCTCCAGGGCAGGCAGAATGGTATCGAATTTTTCTTCATCTGCAAGCCCGAAGCCGATATCGTTCTCGATTAAAGGGGCAGAGTCAGGACTCAGGCTGAAGAGCACCTTTTTCGCCTGTTCAAAGCTTATTGGCGGCAGGCTCCTATCCTTCCCCGCTGCTTCTTTACGCTCCGTGCCAAACCTTTCCATCAATGATTCGACCATGCTGTTTATGCCCGCTTTTATGCCACGGGTCATAATAAGCTTCCCTTTAGAAAATATATCGATACGGGAAAAATCATTGCCGATAAAAAGACTCGCCACTGTGCCTTCAACAGCCGGAGGAATCCATTCCGTCTTGAATAAGTTCTGGATTGCAAAGGGCGTGATCGATATGCCGGTTAGCGGCAACCCGATCTGTGAAAACAGCCCCTTTAATTCGTCAATTTCCTCCCGGGGCGCCGTATAAACCATTGTTAGCCATTTGCCTATGCCCTGTTCGGTAACTTCCCTCTGTATTTCAAAATCGAAGACCGTATCCTTATCGTCAAAAGGCGTCTCCTTTTTTATCGTCCAATAAACGGCATTTTCAATTTGTTTCTTGGCCACCTTGGGGATAACGATGTGGCGCACATTCACCCTTGCTGCGGACATGATAGCCCACAGATTTGCATGTCTGATATTGCCGTAGAATTTACCCAATTCAGATCTTAAGAAATCGCTGAATTCGGGTGATTTCCGGGTGGTTACATGAGCGAATGGCACGCTCTTGTAATCAAGCAATTCCCAGCGATTATCGGCTGATCTGGCAGTCTTTACCATTCTCAAGTATTCATGGCCGATATCAATGCCGATAGTCACCTTCTTCTCACCGGAAGCAATTCTTGGGCGGGAGAATCTGAATAGTTTCTTGGGCGGATCAATCTTGGATGTGTCCAGAGGTCCAGTCCTTATATCATCTTTTTTGTTGCGAATGATATCAAGAAGTCGTTCTGTGGAACTGATTTCTTTCAAACGGGCCAAGGGAAGGCTCCTCTTTTTAGGTTAATTCGATCCTGCTGCAAATCGTGTCACGAGGCAGAAAGAGTGTCTCTTAACGCCTTTTCTCGTTCTTGGTGTTTCGGTAATTATCTAAATGAACTTTAGCCAAATCAATGTAATCAATGGGGAAATGTTTCAGTATCCGGACGCCGTATTTGATTTCCGGCGGTTCCGGAATAATGCCCCTCTGAATATAATCTCTGATAGTCTTGGCTGAGACACCCAACCGGTCAGCAGCATCAACAATTGTGTAATGCGTTTTCCCCTTCACTATAATCATATCCATGCCCCCACACACGCAATGTTCAGTGAATTAGTTTTCGCTAAACGCCCGTCAAAAAAAAGAAGACGAATAGAATTGAACGGCCCCACAAAAAAGCAAGTGCTCCAAAGCGCTTCCTTCAACAGGCAGGAAAATTAAGTAACCGGGATAATGAGGCCTAAACAGAGACATACCCTGCAGCCCACCCTACGTCTGCAAATGGATATACGCATTCAGGAATCAAGATTCTAAATGCATATGCAGCCGTCTGTAATGTTACTTGGGTACGAACATATCACACCTCTCGCACCTATACAACATTTTCTGAGCAAATTTTTGCAAACGCAGCTTATTTGCGGCACAATTAGGCAAATTGTTTAGTGAAATGTGAAAGTTATAACAGCAGGACATGCATTCCTCCCGCTTACAATATCAAGGATTGAGATAGCATTTGTGCGAAATTAAGTCCCAGCAGAAAGATTACGGCAGCGGCTGGAATACTTCTCGTAAATTCCATCTTCATGGGACATTCCGGCAAGATCTTCAGTTAATCCTTTAATTGCTATTAAGTTGAGGAATTTAGAACATTCAAATAGTGTATTGCCCGATGGACATTCACCCAGTCTTGCCATACTATTAATTTAAAAAAGTATTCAAGAAGAAGTATATTTGCTTGGACATATGCTGGATATCTTGCTTGTAGAAGACAATAAATATAACGTGGAGTTCATGCTTGAAGCTCTTAAGAAACATAACCTGGCCGATAGGGTCAAAGTCTTTCGAGAAGGCGAAGAAGTTTTAGACTATCTTTTTGCAACCGGAGAATTTTCTGGTCGTGATTCATATCAACAACCCTGTGTGATCCTGCTTGATCTGAGGTTGCCGAAAATAGACGGGCTTGAGCTTCTTCAGACAATCAGAGCGAACGAAATGACAAAAATGATCCCTGTAGTGGTTTTTTCATCTTCATTTGAAGACCGGGATAGATTGGAGAGCTACCGGCTTGGTGCCAACAGCTATATCACAAAACCTGTCTTCTATGAGGATTTCATCAAGATAGTCACCGAAATCGGTTCCTACTGGGCGTTGCAGAACATTCCTCCATGATGAAAACGGACAAGAATGCTCGACGTATTATTCATGCCTTGATAGTGTATCGACTTCTTGCGCATCGAAGATTACAAAAGGTAAAATTTAAGATTTAGAATCTGCAATTTCATACAGCAGGTATGTCAAGTCTACACTACCCCGTTTATCGCATCCTGAAGTCCTCACTTTCCTATTCGTCTTCTTGCTACGATATTACAACCAACTGCATAACCTCTCTAAATAAAAAATCCAAACATTCCTCAGTATGCTCATTATCACGAATAATAGTTTTTACCGGCCATTCTCCCCGTATTTTTTTCGCGTTGTTTTCAGCAGAATATATAGAGTACTGAGAGCGTGTTCCTCAGTAATGAACCGTAACAATAAAAGACCAAGGATTATTGGGCAATATGGGTTTTGCTAAGTGGTTGGCAAGAAAGGGTCGTATCGGGGAAACAGCGAGAACTGTTGCACAAGGCTGGAAGACGATAAAGGAAAGAAACCCAAGGATGAACCCAATAGATATTGCGAATACTTATGTTAGGAAACGTTACAAGGGGAACGGGGATCTACATTTAGCAACAGAAGTTCTCCGTATGCTTCATAACGTTAATCCCCTAAACCTCTCCTGGGCAATCCTAATGGTTGAGAACAAAGATGAAGCTATCAATTTATATGATCGTATGTCCGAGTGGCAACAAATAATGGTACAGGAAATACGAAAATATGGAATAGACCCAGAATAAAAGTTTCTTTTAGTAATTCGCCTGTCTAGTAATCTTAGTAAACGACCTTAGAAGACCGCCAAACCACTTTTAAATCTTTCATTAATCACTTTTGCATAATGTGTCAATAATTGAAGATTATTGTATGTTCCTTTTCTCTAAATCTATGCCGATGATGGAACCGTCGAAAACGCAGGTAATATGCTTTGCAGGCGTTTCCTCAGTCGACTATTAGATGGCAGCATAAGCACCACAATTGACATCTATGACCATTTTTGAATATGAAAAGCGAAAGCTACGACTCTATTAGGAAAGTCAACTTGACTGGGAAAGAAGGCTTTGGGGAAAGATGCTCTCATAACTTAAAAAGGGGCTAACCTGAAATGGATAACCCCTCAATCTTATCTGGAGGCGGCAATCGGATTCGAACCGATGAATAACGGTTTTGCAGACCGCTGCCTTAACCACTTGGCTATGCCGCCAAATAAATGGAGCGGGCGAACGGATTTGAACCGTCGACGTCCACCTTGGCAAGGTGGCACTCTACCCCTGAGTTACGCCCGCTCATGAAGTACGTTTCCTATATCAAATTGAACAGGTTTGTCAATAAAAATTCATTTTAAGCCATTATTTTGCCAAAGGCCCCGTGCTCTCCTCCACCAGCCACTTTACGGATTCGAGATACGCCGCTATGCCATGCGCAAAGATATCGTTGTGATTCGCCCCCGGAACCTTCAGAAATTTTTTATGCCGGGAAGGACTCGCTTCAAAGAGAAGCTGCCCTTCTGAAAAAGGAATAATATGGTCGAACTCTGCGTGAATAACGAGCGTGGGTTTGTCGAAGCTGCGCATCTTATCCAAATTGCGAAATCCCTGCTCTTCGCTCATGCCCAAGGCCTGCATGTCAATGCCGAAAAGAAGCAGCAACGGGCCTGCGTAGGCAAAGCCACTGTCAATGATGAGTCCATCAATCTCATCTTTGTAATGAAATGCCAGATCAAGGGCGGGAGCGCTGCCGAGTGATCTCCCCATCACTATGACCGGGCCGGTGTATCCTTTCTTCGCAAGATGGTTTTTCATAAAGCCGAAAACGGTGTGACTATCCCGCATTATGGCCGTGACTGTAGGCCTACCCGTAGAGCGGCCGTAGCCGCGGTAATCGATGGGAAAGAAATTTATACCCATATCGTTATAGACTATCCCGAGCTCGTCATAATCGGCAACGATCTCCCCATTGCCGTGAAAGAAAAAAATCGTTGCCGCCTCCGGACCAGCCATGTAAAACCGGGCGCCAACCACCACGTCTTTCTCAACGGGAATAAGGATCGACTCGACTTCTTCATCGTCAGCGGGTGCACCATACTCGGGGCGGGGATAAAACAAAGAGGCTGAGATCGTGGGGCTATCAAAGGATGAATAATCTGATTTGGAAGTATCGATCATTGCGATCCTTCTTATCGGCTTGAGATATTCTCATAAAACTTTATCAAATAATCTATGCCCGACGTGACGGATAGTACGAGGGCAATATAGAGTATCACGGTCCCGACTACATGGGCATCTGCGCCGAGAAAGGGATAATGAATCATAAGGGCGGATACGGCAAACACCTGACAAAGGGTTTTTTGCTTGCCGAGCTTGCTTGCCTGAATGATAAAGCCCTCCGACTGGGATATTGCCCTCACGCCATCGACGACAAAATCCCTGATAATTATGATGGCGACAATCCATGCGGAGATACGTCCTATGGGGATCATCAGGATCATCGCCGTGTTCACGATGAGCTTGTCCGCGATGGGATCCAGGAATTTCCCCATCACTGTGACGATCTCATATTTCCTGGCCAGATACCCGTCAAGGAGGTCCGTAAGCGCAGCAAGAATAAATAATCCCGCAATTACGAGACTCCCATCCCGGCCGGGAGAAAGAAGGAGAAAAAATAAT
The DNA here is from genome assembly GCA_963729715.1 of uncultured delta proteobacterium. GTDB lineage: Bacteria > Desulfobacterota > Syntrophia > Syntrophales > UBA2185 > Fen-1135. The sequence continues at coordinate 50,855 of CAVSPA010000004.1, read as the reverse complement.
ACGGGAATGACGGTAACCCGGAGCAGGGTTATTATGTTGGGAAAGTTTAAGCGCGCCCCCTTCTCCGTCAGGTCCGGCAGCCGGCCAAAAGATTTTTTTATGAAACCAATCATATCAGCATGCCCATGCCTGTTATCTGTTCTTGGGAACTTTCTTCCAGTCAGCTAAAAACATCTCTATCCCTTTATCCGTCAGTGGATGCTTGGCGAGCTTTTCGATCACGTTAAATGGTATGGTAGCGATATCAGCGCCCATAAGGGCCGCTTCCAGGACATGCAGCGGGTGTCTTACGCTTGCCACGATGACCTCCGTTTCAAAGCCATAGTTATCAAAGATGGTAATGATCTGCTCCACTAATCCCATCCCGTCATGGGAAATATCATCAAGCCTGCCTACGAAGGGGCTGACATATGCAGCACCCGCTTTTGCCGCCATCAAGGCCTGTACGGCTGAAAAAATCAGCGTCTGATTAACCCTGATTCCGGCGTCTGCAAAAATCCTTGTGGCTTTCAACCCCTCTGTGGTCATGGGAACCTTTATCACGGCATTCGCGCCCAGTTTCGCGAGCTTCTTCCCTTCGCGGACCATGCCTTTTGCTTCCAAGCCGATGATCTCCAAACTCACCGGCCCGTCCACCACATCGAGGATCTCCTTTACAACCTCTTCGAATCCCCTTTTCTCCTTCGCAATCAATGACGGGTTGGTAGTCACCCCGTCAACCATCCCCAGGCTGATGCCTTCCTTGACTTCGTTAATATTTGCGGAATCGATAAAAAATTTCATGCGGCCCCCTGCGCTTTCTTTGTTGAGTGCTCCGATATGTATTTTCCCAAGCACGTTTCACTGCAAAAATATAAGTCCTGCCCGTCAATCACGGCTTTATGGGCCTGGCTCATCGGCACGTATATATGACAGTACGGGTCCTCCACCAGATCTTCGCCTGGCGCGGCAGGCACCTGATGCCCCGGCATGTCCCGGCCCTTGATGCCCGGTGATTGGACTATCCACTTAACGAGCCTATAGACAAGGTAAATGATAAAAGCAAAAATAAGTAAGCGAATTAAGCCAAGCATGGTTCTCCATTTCTACTGTGCAGGTAAACCCTGCTTTCATCATCGAGTCTCTCCATTAGTCCGTGCATGGAAACTCCGAAGATCGGGTGAATCGCATACGACGCTATTTCACACAGAGGTTCAAGAACGAATCGCCTCTTGTGAAGATCCGGATGGGGTATTACCAGGTCATCATCCTTTAGTACCTCCTGGCCATAAAGAAGGATGTCGAGATCCATAACACGCGGTCCCCACTTGGGTCCTCTTATCCGTCCCATCTTCTCCTCCATCTCTTGCGTGGTTCTCAGCAGCTCACGGGGATACAAGTCCGTTCTTATCTCCGCTACCGCGTTAATAAACCAATCCTGCTTTTCAAATCCGACAGGTTCGGTGCGGTAGAAAGACGACTGCCGCAGGACTTTTATGCCGCTTCCTTGAGACAGGAAACAAAGAGCCTCCCTGCACCTTGCCGCAGGATCGTTCATATTGGAGCCGATACCGATAAAGGCGATAACTCCGCGGACATCATCTGACAATTGAGCGTGCACCTAAAGTCACTTCCCCCTCATCCCCAGGACGTCCTGCATATCATAGAGACCGTTTCTCTGATTCACGATCCACTTCGCCGCCAGTATGGCGCCCCTCGCGAAATTGTCCCGGCTGTGGGCGCGGTGAATGAATTCCAGTCTCTCACCGACTCCACCAAACATGACCGTATGCTCTCCAACTATATCCCCGGCCCTCAGTGTTTGAATCCCGATTTCGGATTTGGTCCTTTCACCGATCATGCCTTTCCTGACAAAGACACCAACCTTCTCAAGATCACGTCCCAGTTTTTCCGATATGATCTGCGCCATCTTCATCGCTGTCCCGCTCGGAGCGTCCTTTTTTAAATTGTGGTGCGCCTCCACTATCTCTACATTGTAATCATCCCCGAGTATTCCGGCCACATAGTCGAGAACCTTGAACATGACATTTACGCCGATGCTCATATTGGGCGAGAGGACGCAGCGGGTTCCGGCCGCAATCTTCCTGACCTTTGCCATTTCATCGGCGGTAAAGCCCGTAGAACCAATAACAATGGCACGGCCTTTTTCGCGAGCTACCTCGAGATGTCCCACTGATACCTCATGATGGGTGAAATCGATGACCACGTCGCCTTTTTCGATGCATGCCGCAAGATGATCATCGACAAGAACTCCTGTTTTGCCGAGGCCGAGCTTCTCCCCTATATCCTGGCCGATTGTAGGATGCCCCTTCTGCTCCACGGCGCCCGCCAATCTTATCTCATCAGACTCAGACAGAAGGCTTATAATCCTGCCTCCCATCCTGCCGCCAGCGCCGGTAACGATGGCTTTGATCATCTCTAATCTCCTGTGTTGCTAAAACATCTCTTAAGGACTTCTTAAACCTACACCGCAATATCATTTATATTGTCATCACGAGCGAAAACCAAAGCACATCATCGTCAGGGTTCTCGTACCACCTGTCATTCCCGCAGTGCTTTTTAGCGGAAATCCAGATCTTGCGATATCTGCAAGAACTGGATACCCGATAAATACTTGCGGGTATGACAAAAGCATCTCACATTATGAGATCAGCCCGTAATTTTTCATCACTGCCTTAAGCTTCTCATAGTTGCCGTCCGACATCTTATACATGGGAAGCCGCACATCGTAGGCAATCTTGCCCATCATCGAGAGCGCTGCCTTGACCGGTACCGGGTTCGTTTCTATGAAGAGTGCATCAATCAAGGGAACCAGCTTATGATGCAGCCGCTGCGCCCTTTTGACGTCACCCCCAGCGAAGGCGTCTACCATGGCCGCCATGTCGGCAGGTGCGATGTTGGAAACAACGGAAACGATGCCCCGGCCGCCTATCGCCAACAGGGGAAAGGTAAAAAAATCATCGCCTGAGAGGACATCAAATTTATCGCCGCAGAGACTGATCACATCCTGCATCTGCTTCAAAGAGCCTGACGCCTCCTTGATTCCCACGATATTGCTTATTTTCGCGAGTCTCGCAACCGTCTCCGGCAAGAGATTAACACCAGTCCTGCTGGGAATGTTGTACGGGATAATCGGAATGGGAACACTCTCCGCGATAGTCTTGAAATGCTGATAAAGGCCCTCCTGGGTCGGCCTGTTATAATACGGGCAGACCAGCAGCGCCCCGTCTGCGCCAGCCTCATGGGCATGCCTCGTCAGCCGCAGGGCTTCCTCCGTGCTGTTCGAGCCGGTGCCAGCGATGACCGGGACCCTTTTTCTTGCGGCATCTATCGTTATTTCAATTACCCTGTCATGTTCCTCATGAGACAGGGTCGAGGATTCGCCTGTGGTTCCACACGGAACAATGCCGTCAGTTCCATTCTTGATCTGAAACTCAATAAGTTCCCTCAGGGATTTCTCATCCACTTTTCCTTTTTTGAAAGGCGTGACTATCGCCACAATTGCTCCACTAAACATAATCGCTCCTTATCTTAAGAATTCGGGTATCACCTCTCCCCTGATTAAATCCCCGTAAACCTCTCTTTTTCTAATTACAAAAAATTTGTTGTCGCTGACAAGAACTTCCGGTATCCTGCCTCTTGAATTATAGTTGGATGACATCGTGAAGCCATATGCACCGGCGCTCATAACAGCCATCAGCTCCCCTCTTTCAAATCTGGAAATCTTTCTTCCCTTCGCCAGGTAGTCGCCGGACTCGCATATGGGACCAACTACGTCGGCGATGATTTCCTCTCTCTCTTTTTCAATCACCGGCCGGATCCGATGGTACGAATTATACAGACTGGGACGTACCAAATCGTTCATCCCGGCATCAATGATGATAAAGTTTTTCGCGTCATTGCTTTTCGTATAGAGAACCTCAGTTACGAGAATTCCCGCATTACCTACAATTACCCTTCCCGGCTCAAAAATGAAAGTACAATTTATATCCTTTGAAGCATCGATAATGGCCTTGGCATACTCAGATGGATGAGGGACATCCTCCTTATCGTAGGTAATGCCGAGGCCTCCTCCGAGATCGAGATACTTGATATCCATGCCGTCGTCCCGGAGCAGTCGTACAAGCTTCTTGATACGCTCGAGGGCGTCAAGGAAGGGGGAAATCCTTGTCACCTGTGATCCGATGTGACAGCTCACGCCTCTAATTTCCAATTGTTTCAGTGCCCGCGCCCGGCGGTATTCTTCGGGAGACTTCTTAATGTCGATCCCGAATTTATTGCTCATAAGCCCCGTCGATATGTGGGGATGGGTTTCGGGATCCACATCCGGGTTGACCCTCAATGCGATGCGAGCCTTCTTCCTTAGCCTTTCTGCACAGCTATTGATCACCTCAAGCTCCTGGGAAGACTCCGCATTAAACATCAGAATATTCGAGTTGAGGGCATATTCGATTTCATCGACCTTCTTCCCCACGCCGGAATAAACGACCTTGCGCGCGTCAACTCCCGCGTGAAGCGCCCGGTACAGCTCTCCTCCGGAGACTATATCTACGCCGCTTCCCTCGGCAATAAAAATTCTAAGGACGGCGATATTTGAATTGGACTTAACGGCAAAGCATGTAATATGCGGGACGCTGGCAAACGCCACATCGAACACGCGGAAATGGTGCTTCAACGTCCTCTCGCTGTAGAGATAAAAGGGCGTCCCTACTTTCCGGGCAATCTCTGTGACAGGCACTTCCTCGCACCACAGCGCCTTATTTTTATAATGAAAGTAATTCATTTATCTCTGATCTCAGAAAACAATACTCTTCCCGCGAGGGTCGATTTATTTTTTCCCAGGTCCTTCATTTCCCTGCGGAAAACCAGGGCTGAACACAGCTTCCGCGATATTCGAGGCCTGGCTGCAAAGACCCGACAAATCGCATGTTACAATACGATACGAGTAAAGATACCCAGCCTTAATTCCGGCGTCCAGATAGAGCACGGTATTCTCCCCTTCCCTCGCAAGCTTGGGATCATTGGATGAAAGTTCCGCCACAACGGCATATTGGAGCGGACAATCCGGGCACGTAGCCCCTTTCGCACGAAGTTCACTCCTCTCGATCCTGTATTTCTGAATGCCGCCTTTGGCATCCGGAATGGTCCAGCGGAGAACAACCCCGTAATCGGCAAGACTCGCCTTGAGGTCCGAAATGGCATTGGGAGGGGCAGAGCCGGAAGGCCGCGGATCAGCCTTTTTCCCGCATCCGTAAAACACTCCCCCGAGGACCAGCACAGAGCACAAAACTGCAATCAGCACCCTGACAAATCGTATCACTTCTTCTTGCCTCTGATATCTTTGAGTCGCAGCGAAACATTTCTCTTCGAAGTCCCTCCGGAGCTTCTCTTTGAATGCACCGCGTGCTCTACCTTGAGAAGCGCGTAGACATCTTCCCCAAAGCCTCTGTGGAACCGCCGGAATTCCGCCAGCGTTAGTGCGGGCATGTCCTTTTTCTTCTCAATGCAATACGCAACGAGCCGCCCGACCACCCTGTGTGCTTCCCGGAAAGGAACACCTTTCATGACGAGATATTCTGCCACGTCCGTCGCCGTGGAAAATCCGCCCGAGGCTGCTTGTAGCATTTTTTCCCTGTTGAATTTCAAATGCGGCACCATCTCACACAAAATGCCGGCACAACTCTTTGCCGTATCCACTGCATCGAAGAGCCGTTCCTTATCCTCTTGAAGGTCCCTGTTATATGTCATGGGAAGCCCCTTCATCATGGTCAGCACGGCAACGAGATCTCCATATACCCGTCCTGCCTTTCCCCGGATAAGCTCGGCCACGTCGGGATTCTTCTTCTGCGGCATAATACTGCTGCCTGTAGTAAAAGCGTCAGAAATCTCCGCAAACTGAAACTCACCCGTTGACCAGATGACGAGGTCTTCACAGAACCGGCTCATGTGCATCATCAGAAGAGAAGCAACAAAGATAAATTCTGCGACAAAGTCACGATCCGATACGGCGTCCATACTATTGCGAGATATTCCCGAAAATTTCAGCAGTCTCGCGGCATATGCCCTGTCTATGGGAAGACCCGTCCCTGCGAGGGCGGCCGAACCCAAAGGCATGATGTTCACCCGTTTGTGACATTCCCGTAATCGCTCTTCATCCCTATCCAGCATTTCCCAGTACGCGAGAAGATAATGGGCTAAGAGCACGGGCTGCGCCCTCTGCATATGAGTATATCCCGGCAGGATTGTGCCTTCTTCCTTACCGGCCAACTCGAGGAGCGCTGCCTTCAGCCGCAACACGATTTCGACAATCTGCCGGATTTCATCTCTCAGGTACATCCGGACGTCGAGCGAGACCTGATCGTTTCTACTCCTTCCTGCATGGAGCTTTCCGCCCGCTGCTCCTGTCCTCTCTATCAGGGCCTTCTCAATGGCCATGTGGATGTCTTCGTCCTCAGGCTTGAAGGCAAATCGGCCTTTTTCTATTTCGTGAAGGATTACCGTAAGCCCCTTAACTATGACTTTCTCATCCTTCCTGGAGATAATTTTCTGCTTGGAAAGCATCCGGGCATGGGCAATACTTCCCTCGATGTCATAGCGATAGAGGCGTTTATCAAAGTGAATCGAAGCAGTGAATGCCTCGACCATCTTGGCTGTCGGCCGGCTGAACCGCCCGCCCCACGGTTTTTTCTGTTTTCCTGGCATCAGCTTGTCCTTACACTTTTCCTTTTTTCATAAACGCCTGAATCTTCAGCCTCAGAGCATTGAGCCTTATGAAGCCAGTGGCATCCTTCTGGTCGTAGACCCTGTCTTTTTCGAAGGTAACAAATTCCTCGCTGTAAAGCGAGTTCGGTGACTTGCGTCCGACAACGATGCAATTCCCCTTGTACAACTTCAGACGCGCAGTCCCCGTGACATTTTCCTGCGTTTCGTCAATGAACTTCTGCAGCACCTTCATCTCCGGTGAATACCAGAAACCATTGTAGACGAGCTGTGCATACTTGGGAATCAGGGAATCACGCAGCAACATCACTTCGCGATCCATCGTAATAGATTCTACGGCGCGATGGGCCGCCCAGAGCACCGTACCGCCGGGTGTTTCATAAACGCCCCTTGATTTCATGCCGACAAAACGGTTTTCCACCATGTCGACCCTGCCGATGCCGTTGGCCCCCGCCAATTTGTTCATCCTGCGGAGAAGCTTTGCGCCACTCAACTTCACCCCATCGATCGCCACGGGATTCCCTTTCCGGAAATCGATTTCCACGTATGTAGCGCGGTCAGGCGCTTTCTCCGGGGCCATCGTCAACACGAACATGTCTTCCGGGGGCTCCCTCCAGGGGTCTTCGAGGATCCCGCCCTCGTGAGAAATGTGAAGAAGATTCCTGTCGCTGCTGTACGGCTTTTTCTTCGTTATGGCCACAGGGATGCCGTGCTTCTTAGCATAATCGATCATGGAGCCTCGGGAATCAAAGAACCAATTCGGGTCCCTCCATGCCGCAATGATCCTGACGGCTGGGTTCAGGGCCGTGTATGTCAACTCGAATCGCACCTGATCATTTCCTTTGCCCGTGGAACCATGGGAGACTGCGTCAGCCCCTTCCGCTCTCGCAATCTCAATTTGCCTTTTTGCGATAAGAGGCCTCGCAAGCGATGTGCCCATGAGATAGGTGCCCTCATAGATGGCATTAGCCCGGAGAGCGGGAAAGACAAAGTCTTTCACGAATTCTTCCTGTAAATTGTCTATATAAATCTTGCTGGCGCCTGTTTTTTGCGCCTTTTCCCTGAGGCCGGTGAGCTCCTCTTCCTGACCTATATCGGCCGCAAAAGCAATTACCTCGCACTTGTACGTCTCAATCAGCCATTTCAGAATGACGGATGTATCCAATCCTCCTGAATAGGCCAGCACTACTTTCTTCACCTTATCTGCCAAGACCTTATCCTCCTAAAATCAATATCTCCATTACCGCCTTCTGCACATGCAGGCGATTCTCCGCCTGATCAATCACCACAGAATGGGGACCATCGATAACATCGTCCGTTATCTCCTCGCCCCGGTGGGCGGGCAGGCAGTGCATGACAATAGCGTCTTTCCGTGCACGGGCGAGCATTTCTTCGTTGATCTGATAACCTCTGAATATTTTTCCCCTCTCCTCCTTTTCCGCCTCCTGACCCATACTAGTCCAGACATCCGTGTAGATTACGTCTGCATCCTTGACGGCATCAGCGGGCTTACGATAGAGAGTTATGCTGCCCTCTGCCTTTTTCGTGCCTCTTTCCAATATGTCATGCGCAGGCTCGTATTTTTCCGGACACGCAATACTGAGCCGGATAGGAAGCCTGGCTGCCGCGTCAATCCACGAGTTTGCGACATTGTTGCCGTCTCCTACATAGGCAACCTTCAACCCCTCATATCTACCCTTCTTCTCCATGATGGTGAAAAGGTCGCTCAAGATCTGACAGGGATGCTGCTCATCCGTCAGGCCGTTAATGACGGGGATAGTCGCGTATCGGGCGAAGTCTTCCACGAAGGATTGGGAATATGTCCTTATCACGACGGCGTCAAGGTACCGCGAGATGACCCGTGCAGTATCGGAGATATCCTCACCTCTGCCGACTTGGGTATCGCGATTGTTCAGGAATAAAGCCATTCCTCCCAATTGATAGATGCCAACCTCAAAAGATATTCGGGTTCTCGTGGACGATTTATCAAAAATCATCCCGAGGGTCTTCCCGGTAAGCGGCGTATGGGATACACCCGCCTTGAGCATCTTTTTGACCTTATCAGCCTTTTCGAATACCGCCTCAAAATCATCCCGATCAAGATCATAGAGGCTTAGGAAATCCTTTTTCATTTATCTTTAATCACCTCGCCCAGAATTGCCACGGCAGCATCTACATCTTTCTCCGTAATAGTCAATGGCGGGACGAATCGAAGAACGCTTCCACCGGTGCAATTGATCAACAAGCCCCGGTCCATGCACGCATTGACTATCGGCGACCCGTCGATGCTGATCTCTATGCCGATGATCAAACCTCTCCCTCTTATTTCCTTTATGATGGATGACTTTTTTTTCAGCTCGTGCAGCCTCTTTATGAAATAAGCCCCTACCTTCCTCACATTTTCGAGAATACCATCCTTCAGGATGGCATCCAGGGTTGCCAGCGCTGCCGCCATGGCGAGAGGATTTCCGCCGAAGGTTGAGGCATGACTGCCCGGCTGAAACGCAGATGCAACACGATCGGTGGCCATCATCACGCCTACGGGGAAGCCATTGCCGACGGCCTTTGCCAGCGTGACGATATCAGGCTCTACATTATAATGTTCGTAAGCGAAAAGGGTTCCCGTCCTTGCCATCCCCACCTGAACCTCGTCAAGAATCATGAGTATTCCCTTTTCATCGCAGATTCTTCTCACTTTTGAAAGATACTTGTCATCAGGAATCTTTACGCCCCCTTCTCCCTGGATCGGCTCCAGCATGACTCCGCATGTTTTATCCGTAATTGCGTGGCTGAGCGCAGAAATATCGTCAAACGGCACATGTTGGAATCCCTCCAGAAGCGGCGCAAACCCGACTTGAAACTTAGTCTGTCCGGTCGCAGTCACCGTCGCCATCGTTCTCCCGTGGAAAGAATCTTTCATGGTAATCAGTTCATATTTTCCCGCGCCCATGTTCTCATAGGCATACTTCCTGGCAAGTTTTATCGCTGCTTCATTTGCCTCAGCCCCGCTATTGCAGAAGAACGCCTTGTTGGCGAAAGAGTTTTCCATGAGTTTCTGTGCATAAAGAATCTGCGGTTCTATATGGTAGAGGTTGGACACATGGGTAAGAATCTCCACCTGCTTCTTTATTGCCTCAACCACTTTAGGATGCGAATGTCCCAGGCTGCAAACGGCAATCCCTGCAACGAAGTCAAGGTATTCTTTCCCGTTGCTGTCCCAGACCTTTGCGCCGGAGCCCCTCACGAGCACTATGGGAAAGCGTTTATAAGTCGACATAATATATTTATCTGATAGCACCATTAATTCATCTGTTGTCATTTATCAACCACCTTAGTCTTAAAATACTTTACTAAGCTGAGAACTGGCCCTGAGCACCTTCGAAGGCAATCTCAAAGATCTCTTACAAAACTATTTCTGTTCCTATGCCTCTATCCGTAAACATTTCGAGAAGCACTGCATGCTTCAAACGCCCGTCCACAATATGGGTTTTCTTTACACCACCGTTAAGCGCTTTGAGACAGCACTTAACCTTAGGATACATGCCTCCGCTTATAGTCCCGGTATCTATCATGCTCACAACGTCCCTGTCCGTCATGGTATTGACCAAATGCCCGTCTGCATTGACAACACCTTCCACATCAGTCAAGAGAACCAATTTCTCCGCCTTAAGCGCAGCCGCCACTTCGCCGGCAACGATATCCGCATTTATATTATATGTCTCGCCATTGTCTCCCAGGCCGGTGGGAGCGATGACAGGAATAAAACCATTATTCTCGAGGGAAACAATCAACTCTGCATTGATGCTCTTGACCTTCCCTACGAGGCCGATGTCGATAATTTCCGGAGGCGTAGCCTTTGCCTTCTCTTCACTCAGATAATATTTTTCCGCCCGGATCAGATTGCCGTCCTTTCCGCTGAGACCCACCGCCTTGCCGCCGTGTTGATTTATGAGACCAACAATTTCCTTGTTAACCTTGCCCACGAGGACCATCTCTACAATGTCCATTGTCTCTTCATCAGTTACCCGCATGCCCTGGACAAACTTAGAGTCCTTGCCCAGTTTTTTCAGGAAGCTGCCGATCTGCGGGCCGCCCCCGTGAACAACCACAGGATGGATGCCTATATACTTCATCATAACCACATCCTTGGCGAACTGATCCTTCAGCTCCGCATCGACCATGGCATGGCCGCCGTACTTGATGACGACGGTCTTGTTATAAAACCTGCGTATATAAGGGAGGGCCTCCAGCAAAATTTCGGCCCGCTCAATGGACTTCCCTATAGTATCCATACTAATCTCCCGTTAAAGGATGTACCTGCTCAAGTCTTCATCCTCGACGATGTTCTCGAGTTTCTCCTTCACATAATTGGCATCAATGACTACTTCCTTCCCCGCCATATCGGGGGCATCGAAGGAGATGTCATCGAGGAGAGTCTCCATAATGGTGTAGAGCCGCCTGGCCCCTATGTTTTCCGTTCTCTCGTTCACCACTGCCGCCACTTCGGCGACCTCCGCAATTGCATCGTCCGTGAATGACAGCTTGACCTGCTCGGTGGCCATCATTTCTATATACTGCCTGATAAGGGCATTATGCGGTTCCGTCAGGATGCGGATGAACTCCTCCTTCCCGAGGGAATCCAGCTCGACCCTGATGGGAAACCGCCCCTGAAGCTCAGGGATCAGGTCGGATGGCTTCGAGGAGCTGAATGCACCCGCAGAGATAAAAAGTATGTGGTCCGTCTTAACCATTCCATAGCGTGTGTTTACCGTGGAACCTTCCACAATGGGGAGGAGGTCCCTTTGAACGCCTTCTCTTGAAACATCCGGGCCGTGCGTTGAATCGCTACCCACGATCTTATCAATCTCATCGAGGAAGATGATGCCCGACTGCTCAACCCTTTCGACGGCGGTTCTTGTAACCTTGTCCATGTCCACCAGTCTCTGGGCCTCTTCCTGTCCCAATATTTCCAGCGCCTCGGGAACTTTCACCCTTCGCTTCTTTTTCTTCTGCGGAAAGATATTTCCAAACATCTCCTTGATGTTCAAACCCATATCCTCGATGCCGGAAGATGTAAATACTTCTATCATCGGGCCGCTTCTCGTTTCCGATATCTCTAATTCCACAAAGCGGCCATCAAGCTTCCCCTCGCGGAGAAGTCTCCGCATCTTTTCACGAGTATTATCAATTTGCAGAGGCTCTCCGGCTTCGTGCAATTCCAGGTGTCTGTCGGAAATGAGATCTTCCACCTTCCTCTCCACAGGCTTTGGCGGCAGCAGAACATCGAGAAGTCTTTCCTCCGCCAGCTCAGCCGCCTTGGGCTTTACATTCTCCTGCTCTTCCGATTTAATCATGTTCACGGCCAGTTCAACGAGATCGCGAACCATGGATTCCACATCCCTGCCGACGTAACCGACCTCGGTAAACTTTGACGCCTCCACTTTCAGGAAAGGGGAGTTTTCGAGCTTCGCCAGTCTCCGGGCGATCTCCGTCTTGCCTACGCCGGTTGGCCCGATCATGATGATGTTCTTCGGAGATATTTCTTCTGCCAGTTCTTTCGTCACATTCTGGCGCCTCCACCTGTTTCTGAGCGCGATCGCCACCGCCTTCTTGGCCTCGCCTTGACCGATGATGTACTTGTCCAATCTTTCCACGATCTGCCGCGGCGTTAATTCCTTAGATGACATAATAATTTTTGCCTTTTCCCATCCATGACAGTTTCTTTACAAATTCAAAGCACAGCTTGCACCACAGATCATGGTCACTGCGGTAAAAGTCTCGACCCTATTCCAACCAATTTATTGCTTCGATTTCCTGTCGCTCCTACCGTCCGGTTTCGGATTAACGTCCAACTCCTCGACGGTAATATTGTCATTTGTGTAAATACATATTTCTGACGCTATCTTAAGGGCCTCTTTTGCTATCTCCGTTGCCGTCAAACCCGAATACCTGATAAGCGCGCGCGCCGCTGCGAGAGCGTAAGGCCCCCCGGACCCTATCGCCATTACATCGTCATCGGATTCGATGACATCTCCGTTTCCTGAAATGATCAGGAAGTGCTCTTTGCTCACGGCAATCATTAATGCCTCCAGATGCCTCAATACCCTGTCCGTCCTCCAGTCCTTCGTGAGTTCAACGGCGGCCCTCAATAGATTGCCCTTGTACTGCTCAAGCTTCTGATCGAAGCGGTCAAAGAGGGTGAAGGCGTCAGCCGTTGCACCCGCAAAACCGACAATGACCTGATTATTGTATAGTCTGCGGACCTTTCTGGCCCCGTGCTTCATTATCGTGACATCAACTGTAACCTGACCATCGCCGGCGACTGTGACTTTTCCATTGTGCCTGACGGCCAATATCGTTGTTCCTCTTATATTCATGAGCGCTTTAGACCTCCCGCGAAGAGTCTTCTTGATCACTTCGCCTCTGTTGCATTATTCTCTCCTGCGTGAACTTCCTCTTTTTCGGGTTTATTACCTCTGGCCTTCGGATGGGCCTTATCGTAAACCTCCAGCAGCCTGCCGACGGTGACAGACATGTACTTTTGCGTTGTCGAAAGGCTCTCATGACCGAGAAATTCCTGAATGGCCCTGAGATCAGCGCCTGCTTCCATCATATGCGTTGCGAAGGTGTGTCTTAGCATGTGGGGACTTATTTTTTTCCCCAGTCCGCTCGCAAGCACCAGTTTATCCAGGATCCTTGCCACACTCCTCGTACTCAGCCTCGTGCCTGCTCTGTTGATGAAGATCGGTTCATCCGAACCAGTCTTTGTATTTCCCGGAGAGATTTCATTTCTTTTTTCAAGATATGTTTTCAGGGCAGCAACTGCCTTATCGCCAACCGGGACCATCCGTTCTTTCTTTCCCTTTCCCCTGATTTTCATGAGGCCCAGGCTGTAATCCACATCACGCCTGTTTAGGCCTGCAAGTTCAGAGAGGCGAATACCCGAAGAATAAAATAACTCAACAATGGCCCTGTCCCTCAAACCAAAGGCGTGTGTCGGGATTTTTGAGTTCAGCAGACTGAACATTTCTTCCACCGACAGGAATTGAGGCACATATTTCTCTATCTTTGGACCCTGCACCATCTGCCCGGGATTGACCTTTATCTTTCCTTTGCGTTCAAGATAATTGAAAAAAGTCCTGAGAGCAGTAACCTTCCTCGATATTGTTACCTTCTTGAGCTTTTCACGATAGAGAGATCCCAAGAAGGCTCTGATGACCATGTGGTCAACGTCAATCATGCCTTCCATATCATCTACCTTCGCAGATATGTTGTTCGCGTCAAGAAAGGCCTTGAATTGCCTGAGATCGGCAATGTAATTCTTTCTTGTATTCGGCGAGAGATTCCTCTCAACCTCCATGTGAATCCCAAAATTTGCAATTTCCCTTTCCATATCTCTCAAAAAATAAGAGCCACGAAGTTTTTTCAAATACAAGCACGTCCGTACTCTCTCGTGGCGAACATAAAAACTGTTACAGTCACTTATTGATGGAAATCAAATCCTGTAAGGCTGCAGCCTATTATATTGATCAGTGTTCTTAACTCTCAGATATCGCAAAGGCCTCACATCTTATATTTTCCAAAATCGTCAGGAGAAAGATTCTCCAAAAATTCTTTCAATTTATCATCCTTTAAAGTATCGAGGTCCGTTATTTTCTTGCCGAAGTCAACATTCCTCGATTTCTCGATGACCTTTTCATCCACATATATGGGGGCATTGGCGCGCAAGGCGAGGGCAATGGCGTCACTCGGCCGGGAGTCAACAACTACTGTCTCGCCGCTTCTTAACAGATGGACATTGGCAAAAAAGGTGTTATTCCTGAGGTCATGGATCTCAATCTGGATTACCTCTATATTGACAGCCTTCAGAATTTCATAAATGAGATCGTGAGTCATGGGCCTGGAAAAAGTGATCTTCTCCAACTCCGTCGCAATGGCACTTGCCTCAAAAAGACCTATCCATATAGGAATGGCCTTTTTCTCATCCATATCCTTTAAAATTACGATGGGCGTATTCGTCAGCGGGTCTATCGTTAATCCTGCAACCTTCATCTTAATTAACATTCAGTAACCTCCCCCTCAGAGAATGTTGATACCCGCCGGTAATCAAAACAGGCACAGCGTTGCCGATCATTTCACGGCCTCCCCTGAAGTTCACAATCTTATTGGTGCGTGTTCTGCCTGTCACATCTTCTTTGGAGTTCTTGCTTATTTCCTCAACGAGAATTTCTTCCTTATTCCCTATCATCGCCTCATTTCTTTCCAAGGTATGCTTTTCTTGAAGGGCCTGGACAATTTTGAGCCTATCATTTTTAACGTATTCGCTCACCTTGTCGCCGAGTTCTACTGCGGCAGTCCCATCCCGTTCCGAGTACTTGAAAGAGAACAAGTTATCAAACCTGATTTTTTCCATCATGTCAATTGTTGCTTGAAAATCCCCGTCTGTTTCGCCGGGAAATCCTACAATAATGTCTGAAGTAATGCTGATCTCCGGGCATACGGACCTGAGCTTATCCACCCTCTCACAATATTCGGCATTTGTATAACATCTGTTCATCATTTCAAGGACTCTGTCAGAACCTGTCTGCACGGGAAGATGAATATGTTCACATAATTTATCGACCTCTGAAAAACAGCGTACCAGTCTGTCAGAGAGGTCCTTCGGGTGCGAGGTAGTAAATCTTATCCTTTCGATACCCGTGATCGACCCGATTTCGTGCAGTAAATCTGCAAAGTCATGTCCATTGCCGATGGCCTTGCCGTATGAATTGACATTCTGCCCAAGGAGTGTAACTTCTTTAATGCCGCGACCGGCCAGCACCTCCACTTCCTTTACAATCTCCGGCAATGATCTGCTCTCCTCTTTGCCCCGCAAATGAGGAACGACACAGTAGGAACAAAAATTATTGCAGCCTTGCATTATGGTTACATATGCCGTCACATTGCCATTTTCAGTTGGTGCCAGGATGCCAAGAGACTTCACTCTCTCATGAAATTCCGTGCGAACTACAGGAAGCCTCGTCTTTTCAATCGTCGTTACCAAATCGGGAAGACTGTGTATGTTATGTGTCCCGAAAACCAGATCGAGGTGAGGAACTCTTTCGATGAACTTCGATCCCCACTGTTGAGCAAGACACCCCCCCACTCCAATGATGAGTTTGGGTTTCCTTTTCTTAAATTCTCTCAGCCTGCCCAGCTGACTGTATACCTTCTGTGCAGCCTTTTCTCTAATACTGCACGTGTTGATGATGATAAGGTCGGCCTTCCCGGCATCGTCCACGCTGGCGTATCCCGACTTCTCCATCAATGCCGCGATCTTTTCAGAATCGTGGACATTCATCTGACAGCCAAATGTGTAGATAAATAATTTTTTCTGCAATCTCTACAATCATCCTAAATAGTTATTGCGGGCACTATAAGATTGCCCATGCTCCATTCACTTCAATCCTTCGAGTAGCCGCGAAAGGCCATGTTCGCCGCATGCGGACGATACTGTTCCTTAAGAACCAAAGATTCTCCGTAGCAAACTTCGGATAAGGTTAAACAACTAATATAAGGGCAATTTATAGTCAACAAATTTTTAACTCCGAAAAATTCAGTCCGGGCGCTTTTACGGCGAGAGCGTTTCGCATAATTATTTCATTTGCGTCTTCCGCGGTGAGGTCAAGAGACGTGTGAGCTTTAGGCAATCAATGGCGGACGGGGGCCGCGGGGGAAATACATTTCCCCTCGCAGGACATTGTTACAGTCTCATTTTTCGTAGCGTTTGATTTCCGCAGATACTTCTTTTAGTTTCTTGTTCGTGGGAGACCGAAAGGGATATGCAGAGCCATACTTAACAGCAGCTGCAGGCAGCTGCATATATTGAAAGATTCGAAATCAATTGTATCTTAATGATTGTTTAATCTAAGACCTTTTTTATTTTGTCGGATAAGTCGCCCATCTGGAATGGCTTCTGTATGAATGCCTTGCAGCCGCGTTTCATAATTTCCTTTGCCTTGCCGTTTATGCTGTACCCGCTCGACAGGATCACCCTGACGTCAGGGTTTATTGACTTAAGAACCTCGAATGTCTCCCCGCCTCCCATACCTGGCATAATCATATCTAGAATAACCACATTGATCTCGGCCTGCTTCTCTTTATATATTTCTACGGCATCCCTGCCATTCTTTGCCACATGAACACGGTATCCTAATACTTCCAACAGCTCGCGGCTCACTTCAACGATCATCTCTTCGTCATCCACGAGGAGGATCGTGCCCTCGCCCTTTACCACGTCTGTGGGGACGTGAGCCTCCTTTACAAACTCCTTCTCCGAAGCGGGAAGATAGACGGTGAATGTCGCACCGTGCCCTTTCTCACTGTAGACATTTATTATGCCGTTATGACCCTTGATGATGCCATAAACGGATGCAAGCCCGAGGCCCGTGCCTCTGCCCATCTCCTTCGTCGTGAAAAACGGCTCGAATATCCTCTCCTTCGTCTTTTCATCCATGCCCATACCAGTGTCCGTCACAGAAACCTTCACGTATCTTCCCGGTTTCACATAAAAGGGTTTCATGTATCCCTTATTGATAGTAACATTAGTTGTTTCCAGGTATATATCTCCGCCTCCCGGCATAGCCTGCCAGGCATTTACGTAGAGATTCAGGAAAACCTGCTCGATCTGCCCGCGATCAACCTCAACCGTCCAGAGATTTTCCTCAAACTTTCTGTGGATCGTTATCTCCTTCTTTGTCCTGCCAAACATCGTCGAAGTCTTATCGATAACCTCGTTCAAGTCTGCAACCGCAACCTCGTACCGCCCGCCACGGGCGAATCCGAGAAGCTGCTTGGTCAACTCAGCACCGCTTCTCACATGATCCTCAATTCTTTTTAGCTTTTCGTAATGGGGATGGTTTGTATTCATATCGAAGAGGATGAGGGATGCATACCCCTGGATACCCATAAGAAGATTGTTGAAATCATGGGCGATGCCACCGGCTAATGTGCCGATGGCCTCTATCTTGTGAGCCTGTCTCAGCCTTGCTTCAAGAACCTTTCGATCGCTTAGGTCTTTGAGTATTACGATTACCTTATTCTCTTCGTCCTTAATCGGCAGGATGCTGAGGGAAACATCTTTACCATTTACGAGTCGATAGGAAGAACCGTTCGCATTTGGAGCGGTCTTTTCCCCGTTCTTAAAGAGTTTGTCCACCTTCATCCGGTCAATTTCGTGAAATAACTCAAGGACATTTGAGGCCAGGAGCGTTTCCTCCGGTAAATCGACAATGGAAATGGCGGTCGGGTTGGCGTAGATAATATCTCCTTCAGAGGTAACTTCGAAGATTCCGTCTGACATGCTTGACAAAATAACTTCCAAGTGGCTCTTCAAAGAAAGTAATTCCTTTGCAATATCGCGTGGTGACGTATCGTGTATTCCTATAATTTCATTCGCGAACACATGTGGTGCAGAAGAATCTAATCTGTCCAGAGTTGCCAGGATCCGCTCCGACATTTTATTGAAGGAGCCTTTGGCAATGCAGACATTAGCGCCGAGGTCAGCCAGGTCAGTTTCATGTTCGGCAGCAACAGCTGACAAAATAATGACGTAGACATCGTTCATGTGCGGCATTTTTCTTATCGTCCGGCATAGCTTCTCACCGCTGATATTCGGCATGATAAGGTCAGTAATTATGACGTCCGGCTTCTGGGTTTCCAGAATCTTCAGGACGGCCAGACCATCTTCTGCAGTTGATACCTGGTACCCGTGGCTCACCAGTAAGTTGTTCATAAAGCTCAGCATTACAGGGTTGTTGTCTACAACCAACACCTTTTTCTCTCTATTTAAGCCCTTACTGGTAGTTTCGAGAATCTGGGTCGCCATTGATACGCTGTCAGCCTCCTTGGCTATCACTCAAGATAATTCATTCTCTGTTGACTACATAATAACTGCAATTTAATATGCATTAATTGTACCTCAAATGAGAGACTTTTGTTAAATATCCAAGTTTCTCAACCAGAGTTTCTCTCGCCTCTTCCGCGCCTGCGAGTACATCTTTCCGTGCCTCAAGCTCCATTGCTTTTGCGACTTCCGACATTTCCGGTATGCCGAGGTTCTCTGCGGCACCCCTTATGTTATGAATTGTTTCATAAACTTTTCTTGAATCTCCCTTAAGTATGTCTGATTTGAGTTCGTTTAAATGACAAATGCTCGTTTCTATGAAGAGCACCAAGAGCGGCAGGTACTCTTCCTCTTTTAGGCCAACATTTTCTGCCATCTGTCTCAGACTGATTGATTCTTCCTTCGAGGAGCCCATTTCTCTATTACCTCCTTTACGACCTCCGTTCTAACCGGTTTTGCAAGATAATCATCCATGCCGACCTTAAGACAACTAAGGCGGTCTTCCTCCATCGCACTCGCCGTCAATGCTATTATGGGAATGTCTCCATACCCTCTGCTTCTGATGATTTTTGTGGCTTCCAGACCATCCATGACGGGCATTTGAATGTCCATGAAAATCAAGTCAAACGGATCATCTGTCTTGATGAGTTTTTCAATTGCCTCTCGGCCGTTGTTTGCGAGTTCGACGCAGTGCCCCGCTTTACCCAACATGATCTTTACCAAGTTCTGATTGACTATATTATCTTCGGCAAGAAGTATTCTCAACTGAAGGCCGGCTGATGCAACAGTTTGCGAAGTGTGACTTTTCTCTTTATTACGAATAATATTACCATCTCCCCTGTTTTCAGTGACCTTTATCATTTCCTCTATCGTTTGTATCAGCCTGCGCTTTCTGATCGGGGTCTGAATGAAGGAAATTGTGGCCCATGTCCGATGTTCCAGGACAACTCTCGAATTGAGCGGGCCGAACACAAGGATGTGAATATCTTTGATTCTCGCAGCCTGGATCATTTCAATAATCTTATTGATGTTTATGTCCGATAGTCTGACGTCAAGCATGCAGATGTCAAAAAAATCGCCATAGTTGCGGGCGTTGATTAAAGAGGGCAAGACCTCATCTCCCTTTTCTGTCGTCATGAAGCCCATTCCGGAAGATGCAACCATGTGTGAGAGAATCTCGAGATTTGTCCTGTTTCTGCCAGCGATAAGTATCTTTCTGCCAGCAAGAGAAACATGATCTTCAACTTTTTCACTGAAAGGCTCATCGAGACAGGCAGTGAAATGAAATTGAGAACCGCTACCCGTCTTGCTCTCAGCCCACACATCGCCATTCATCAATCTTGACAGTTGTTTGCATATGGATAGACCAAGCCCGGACCCTCCATACTTCCGGGTCGATGAACAATCAACCTGTCTGAACGAATCAAAAATAGTGGATAACTTATCTGCAGGAATACCGATACCCGTGTCCCTCACTATCGATCGAATCTTCACTTGGTGGTCTCTTCTTTCCTCCAGATCAAGGTAAAGCTCAATTTCACCGGTCTCGGTAAATTTTGCTGCGTTATCCACTAAATTTAATAAGACCTGCCGAAATCTATAGGGGTCCCCCCTGACGCTGGAAGGAAGACCGTCTCCAATCCGGCACAGAAAATCGATGGATTTGCTTCCATACTTCGGCTGAATAAGTTCACACACGTCGTAGGCAATGTCTTCGGGATCAAAATCGATATACTCCAACTTCAACTCGCCCGCTTCGATCTTTGAAAAATCCAAAATGTCGTTGATCAGAAACATTAATGCGTCGCTGCTTTTCTTGATAGTGTCCACATAGCTGCCCTGCTCTTCATTCAAATCTGTGGAGAGCAGCAACCCTGTAAAGCCAATGATGCCATTTATGGGCGTCCTGATCTCATGGCTCATGTTCGCGAGAAACTGACTCTTGGCAATATTCAATACATTTGCCGTCTCCAATGCCTTTTGTAATTCCTGCGTACGCTTTCTGACAATATCTTCAAGCTCCCTGTTCGCATCATTTATTTTCTTGTAGAGAATGGCGTTCTCCAAGGCCCGAGCCGTATTAGACAGTATTATGGTAAGGAGGTTGGATAATACGTTATTGACTACGAGTTCATCGTCTGCAAGAATCCCCACCGCCATCCCTACTACCTGTGATCGCGTAACTAAGGCATGAAATACTACCGTCTTCTTGAAGTATTTTGCAGGAACAGTAACAGCCCGGTTTTGATACAAGGCCCAGGAAAAAACTCCCTCGGCAATGTGAAAGTCAACCTCTTTTCTGATCATGAACGAACCCGATTCCGGTTCGCAATCAACGAGGACGAAATCAGAACTTGTCTCGTCCACCATAAAAAGCGCGAGTAACCTGAAGGACAGCAGACGCTCAAGATGCGCCCTCGTTGCTCTGAAAATCGCGGCCGGTTCCTGATCGAGAGGACTGCTGTTATGCAAGTCACCAAAAGAAACGGCCATATCCAGGGCATCCAATGTCCAACGATTGATTTCCTCGAGATGTCTTATCCGTTCGCCCAGTTCGGGAGGAGCCTTCTTATTTTTTGCCGTCTTTCGCATGGTCAGGCCTTACCGAACAGAGACTGCACGACATCGCCGACTTCCCGCTCCAATTGATCCAATGTGGGAGACAAAGCGCTTGTGGGAATGCCGATGAGTTGCCATGCCTTCTCGTCCACAGATGGAATATATTGCTCTCCGCTGTTACCCAACTGCATGGCGTGGACGATTATGTCCGCTATATGAATAACAGCCGTCTCCACAGGGTATCGTCTCGCCTCCTGCGGCGAATGATGACAGGCCACAACTTCTTCGAGAGACGGCGGCAGATTCCAGAATTGTACAAGCCTTCGTCCCAATTCCGAATGGTCAAAACCTATTGTTTCTGTTTCGACTGAAAATAATGGTTCCCTCTGGTTCTTGCAGCGTAAGATCATTGCTTGTGCCGTCTCCGGTATTTTCTTGTAGATAACGAGTCTGCCTATGTCATGAATGATGCCGGCCGCAAAAAAACGCTCCACATTCATTTCACAGCGTCTGTAAGTCGCAAGTATTTTGGCAGCCAGCCCGCAGGCCACACTGTGCCTCCAGAACGACTCCATACTGACGAGAACCTCCGGTATTCCTTCAAACGCGTTCATGATCGAAGTCGCCAAGGCAAGATCGCGTATCTGACGTGTACCCACGATAAAGAGGGCACGGCTGACAGTCTCCACCCTTGATGGAAAACCATAAAATGCGCTGTTGACAACCTGCAGCAATCGCGATGTTAGGCCGGGATCATCGCTTATTATATCGCTGATATCCTTCATAGAGGATTGCGGGTTATTAACTGCCTCATTAATTTTGGTGTATATGACAGGCAGTGAAGACAACTGCACAAAGCCCTTCAAGAGATCCTCCGGCTTCCCAATCATGACGGCCTCTCCGAATATAGGAGATTCATTGGAGAATGGAAAACGCAAGATGGATCTGATAGAGGAAATCGTATGCCTCCGAAGGTTATCCATAAGCTCGCCCTGAGCATGCACTCTACGGAAGCGCGTGAAGCACGTCGTGTCCCATGGCCGACGCATCGAAGGAGACTTCGGGAGTTGCCGTCAATCATTGATCTGTCCTTTCGACTTATGCCTAACCTGACGAAGTGTGACCAAACGAAACAGTTCTTCGATAAAAGGGTGTCCCATATCTGCAAGACAGAAGCGTTCGCGAACCTGGCTTTGTACGTTCTGGAAAAGAGAAGGGTCAAGCTGAGCCACAATATTTGCGGCGATTTCCGCTTTCTCGACATTCTTGATATCGGCTTCTGTGATTCCCCACATCTTAAAGACCCTCAGATGCTTTTCGGTGATTTCACTTCCGCCCGCTAATAGAATACGGCCGCTCCGCTCCCTTATGTCTCCGGCCAGAACCATCCCCACTTGAATATCTTCCAGATTTATTATTCCCATGCTCGGTTCCTTATCCGTGGCAATTATTAATAACTCGTACGACTCTCAGGTCTTCACAAAGGTATTCAATACTTATATCGTCATTTCCTGCAAAAACTTTACTTTTGACCAAGATGTTCAATAGTTCGGGAGATCCGAAAGGGGTGGAAGGAAATTAAAGTGGAAGGCATAGGTAGAAACGGATATAAAACGGCGCATCTACTCTCCGTCTTTAGACAAGAGTTCGCGCTGGATGGCAAGGATTTTCCCGCTTAAATTGTGACTGCAGTTCTTATCCAATTTCATAAATTGAACTGACACGTATTCCAGATCTGCCCGTCTTCCGGCTTCGGAAGGATACCAGACATTCACTGTTTTCGCTTCAAGATTGAACTTTTGCTGGTCAAGCGCCAAAATCATATTAATTATGGTTCTCGATTCGATGGGGCGGTCTTTTGAATGACAAAAACGTGCACCGCCCATGGAAATATCTATGAGGCTGACCCGTTCGTCGCTTACATAAATATGGATGCCGCTGTCTGACTTCGGGCTAACTCTGTAGTGCATTCTCAAGTCATATGTCTTGAGCCCACCTTTCCGCAACACATTGAGGGCTTGGACGACGTTTGATGAGTACAGGCTGTAGTCATTCAAGATGCTGACCACCCTCCCCGTAAAACCTATTCTGCTGAGACCGTCGTTTCCTTTTACAATGTAGGTGATTGTAATCTCTTTATCAAGGTGGTATTTTGTGAAGGGCGGATTTGTCTGAGACAGTACAAGTCTGGCACCGTCGACATCGTAAACTATGGCATTTCTGACCTCTGTTATCTCTTTGTCCGTATCGACATCAGCAACTATATTGACGCTCATTCCGGGATTGATATCTTTCAACTTTTCCACTCTAACTTCATTAGCCCCTTTTCAATATGTGAATGACTTCGGAGATAAAGATCTTATAATTGTAACCGTAGCAAAGAAAGAAAGATATTTCAATTTATTACTACGGCGTTTCCTGAGTATTTATGATCCAGGTCTTTGATGCAAATATTTAGCCTATGCCGCTCCCGTCTTGAAGCATCAGGGTAAATAGGGTAAATAATGGTGATAATCTCCGAAAACACTTGAACGGCTGAGAAATACAGCGTATATAAAATATTAATTATCACCCGGAAGAACGGGGCGCAGTCAGGACGGACGGAAATTGAGCAAACAACCCGCAGTGAGCCTTGAAGATAAATCGCTTAAGGTGGTTTATGCATCCTCTGAAAAGGGAAGAACCGTCATCCCAAAGACATCCCTTATATATAAAGGAATCCTTATGAAAAATCTTTGCGTCTTGAGGCGTTTTGAGTTAAAAGTAATAATCATTTAACTGACAAGAGGGGTGTCACCGTGGATGAAAGATTCAGCACGATAAATAGGGATGTGAAGAGAAAATTTGTCCTCGTGGGATCATCGATTATTGTATTTCCGGCATTGATCCTCGTGTACATGCATTATGATGCGGATGTAACTTATACTTACTATGTAAGCACTCTCTTTATCATTATTTTTCTCATCGTCCTTACAGGCTTATATATACTTTTCAACATATTCAACAACGTCTTCTCTTTCGCGGAATCTGTTATACAAGAACTGACGGAACAGGCGTCCCAAAGCCACATAGAACTCACTGCCATCAAGGATGTTGCAAACAAAGCCTTCCAGAATAGGGACTTCGAAGATCTTCTTAATACTTTTCTTGATGCTGCGCTCGCAGTGACAAATTCCCAGATAGGCTCATCATTTGTTGTCGATCCCGATACTAAACGCCTTCGTCTTGTCGGATCGAGAGGCATAAAGGGCGGTTTGAAAAAAGGCGAATATATCGACATCGACGACTCTGTTATTAAGCATGCAATTACCCAAAGAAAACCTCTCCTCGTGAAAGATATCGAGAGGGATCCGAGAACCCAGAAGAAAAACGATCCCAAATACGGTTCGCCTTCCTTTCTCAGCATACCAATCTATGCGAGGCACAAAGGTGATGTCACAGCTGTTATTAACCTGTCGCGCAAGAAATCAGAAGGGGCTTTCGATGCCAAGGATGAGAATCTCTTATCAACCATGCTTATTGAGATCAAGTTAACTCTCGAGAACGCACTGCTCCAATCACAGATTGCAGATTATATAGAAGACATAGAAGAGCGAAATATCAAATTGGAGCAGGAAATTACCGATCGTAAGCGGGCAGAGGAAATCCAGAAGAGACTTCATGAAGAACTGATACAGGCGGAGAAATTAGCCGCTGTGGGCACATTTGTTGCCGGAATTGCCCATGAAGTGAAAAACCCTCTCGCAATCATTATTCAGGGCATCGAATATTTGAAAACATCCTCCGGCTCTGATCCTCTCCTGGCTGACGCCGTGGAACGAATCAAGAAATCCGCAGAGCGGGCGGATACTATAGTGAAAGGGTTGCTGAGTTTCACGCGTCAGATATCAATTCAGACGGAGAAAACGGAGATTATTCCCGTCATAGAGGAGACTCTGTCGTTTGTAGAACATCAGATCAACGCCAAACACGTAACGGTAATCAGGCAATACGCACCGGATGCACCACCGATAAGCATTGACACCGATCAAATCAAACAGGCATTCGCCAATATTCTCTCAAACTCGGTAGAGGCCATGGAGGACGGTGGAACGATAACGATCGCCGTCCGGCAGATGAAGAATGAAGCTGGAGAGCCGCATCTGCAGGTCTCGTTTGCCGATACGGGTTGCGGCATCCCGGCAGACAAGATTGAAAAAGTGTTCGATCCTTTTTTCACAACAAAGGATAATTTGGGAAACACAGGACTGGGACTCTCCATCACGAAAGGGATAATTGACAAGCACCACGGCACTATCCTGATAGATAGTAAGCTTCAGGAAGGAACCGAAGTTGTCATCGAATTACCGATGACTTCAAAGAACTAAATAGCCCTCTGTACCACACAAAGATTAGTATTCGCATTACAGCTCCGGGAGCACGCATTGCGTTGACTTCGGAGAGGCATTGAGACGCACAATGGCAAAAGAATATACTCTTCGCCAGCACATCGAACGCAACGGCCTGATACTAATTGCCCTCTTTCTGATCTTGATATACTGGATTCTGGATTCTCTGGCATCCGATCAGGTGCTGACGCGTGTCCTCATTGCCTGTTTTGTCATAATATATGGAATTTTTACGCAAACCCTCATCAACTCCCGTAAGGCTGCGCTTGAGGAAAAAGAAAGGACGCAAGAACAGCTGATCCAGTCCGAGAAACTGGCAGCCTTAGGCATTGTTGCCACCGGTATCGCCCATGAGGTGAAAAATCCGCTCGCAATCATTATCCAGGGCATCGAGTATCTACGGACATCAGCTGATTCTGATAGTCACATTGCGGATGCCTTAGAAAGGATCAAGAAATCTGCATTCCGTGCTGATTCCATCATAAAAGGGCTTCTGAGTTTCACGCGTCAGGTGCCGATTCAGACGGAACAGATGGAGATTCCGCCTGTCATAGAAGAAACGCTGTCATTTATAGATCATCAGTTGAAATTAAAGCATATAAAGCTTGCTAAACAATTCTCTCCCGGTTTGCCGAAGGTGACAGTTGACAGTAATCAGATCAAGCAGGTATTTCTCAACCTCCTATTAAATTCTATTGATGCCATAGAGGACGGAGGAACTATCACCATTAGCGCTGAGAAAGTTGAGAGCGCGTCTGGAGAAAGCCACCTGCAGATAACCATTGCCGACACCGGGTGCGGAATCCCGAAAGATAGAATTGAAAAAGTATTTGATCCCTTCTATACTACTAAAGACAGCACCGGGAATGCAGGTTTAGGACTTTCTATCGTAAAAGGGATCATCGATAAACATCATGGAATGGTACAGATAGAGAGTGAGTCGGAAGGAGGCACATGTGTCATCATCGAATTGCCCGCCGGCAATCCCGTATAGCACAACGTAGGCGATTCCAATCCACCAATGCAGGAGAGTACCATGAACGAAGGGATTAAATCGGAAGCAGCACTTGAAAAGAAGAAAATATTGCTCATCGATGACGAAGAAGATTTCTGCTTTTTTGTCAAGCTCAACCTCGAAAAGACAGGGAGATTTGAGATACTGACAACTACGAGCGGAA
Organism: uncultured delta proteobacterium; assembly: GCA_963729715.1. GTDB lineage: Bacteria > Desulfobacterota > Syntrophia > Syntrophales > UBA2185 > Fen-1135. Next base: position 24,126 of record CAVSPA010000004.1, on the reverse strand, counting down.
GCGGAGGCGTAGTCCTGGCCTCGAAAGAGCGTCCTGATTTAATTCTTCTCGACATAATTATGCCGGAAATGGGTGGCGGCCAGGTGGCGGAGCTATTGTTCGAGAACCCGAAAACGCGGAAGATTCCCGTATTATTCATTACCGCCATCGCATCAAGAAGGCAGGTTCAATCACAAGAGGGAATCATCGGGGGACGGAATTTTATAGCCAAGCCGGTGACACCTGAAGAACTGATGGCTAAAATAGATGGGGTCTTCAAAAGCATCCAATGAAATATTGAAGGCCGGAAGCCAAGAATTATGTATTGGCCAGTAATCTTAGTTTGCAAAAGCAATAAAGGGGTTAAGAATTAACTTAACCCCTTTATTTTTCTGGTGAGCCCTGTCGGGATCGAACCGACAACCTACTGATTAAGAGATAGCATACCAACATGTATTGTCCTTTTATTTCTGCTAGTTACAAAATAAAGTATTGACTATATAGTCAATATAGCTGGTCTGGAAAAACTGGACAGGTGCATAAGTGGTAAAGTTGCTCTATAATGGACCCAAGGAGGAGTGGTTATGAGCAAAAGACCGAGAAGGAATCATGCACCGGCGTTCAAGGCGAAGGTGGCGTTGGAGGCCCTGAAGGGCGAGGAGACGCTCATTGAGCTATCCCAGCGGTACCAGGTACATCCGAACCAGATCACGGAGTGGAAGAAGCAGCTTCTTAAACATGCCCCGGAGATTTTCAACAAGGACAGGAAGCCCGAACAAGTGCCAAGTGTCAAGGATCTTCACGCCAAGATCGGGCAGTTATCGATGGAGAACGATTTTTTATCCGTCGCGCTCGGTCGCATCGACGATGCGAGCGCAAAGTGATGATCGACAAGGGAGATAAACTTCCTGTGACACGGCAAGGCGATCTTCTGGATCTGAGCAGATCTGGCGTCTACTACACTCCGGTGCCTCTGAGCGCTAAAGACATAGAGCTTATGCGCCAGATCGACGAGATCCATTTAGCGTATCCGTTTTACGGAAGCCGGAAGATTCGCGACGAGCTGTGGGCAAGGGGCTATGAAGTTGGTCGTGACAGGGTGCGACGGCTGATGCGTAGGATGGGCATCGAGGCGCTGTACGTCAAACCGAAACTCTCGGCATCGCATCCTGGGCATGTGAAGTATCCCTACCTTCTCCGCGGCATTGAGATCACGCGGGAAAACCATGTGTGGGCCGCCGACATAACTTACATTCCCATGGCAAAGGGATTCTGTTATCTTGTAGCGGTTATGGACTTGGCGAGCCGGATGGTGCTTTCCTGGCGGCTGTCCAACACACTGGACAGCACATTTTGTGTGGACGCCCTGGAAGAGGCTATCACCAGATACGGTTGCCCGGAGATATTCAACACGGACCAAGGCAGCCAGTTCACCGCGGAAGCATTCACGGATATCCTCCGTTCAAATAGCATTTCAATCAGTATGGACGGAAAGAGCCGGTGGATGGACAACATTTTTATCGAACGGCTGTGGAAAAGCGTCAAGTATGAGGATATTTATCTGAAAGCGTATGGTTCAATGGTGGAGGTTAAAAAAGGACTAGCCGCCTATTTCACATTCTATAACGAAAGAAGATGGCATCAAAACTTTGACAGGAAGACCCCGGCTATGGTTTACTTCAGCACCCAACTGCAGAAACAGGCTGCAGCATGAACATCAACCCGGAGCAGTTTCCCACTTATAAATCCCTGTCCCCTGTCCTAAGAAACCAGACCACCTGTAATAACAATTTCACTTTTCAGATAAAATGTTTATTTGTAACTTTAAACCATAGGCGGGACAAGTCCGATCACCAGACAAGACCACTCATTACAGTTTCAAACATGCATGGCATGAACTGTCTTCTTTCCTCTCACGAAAAAAGTGCAAGTCTTCCTCCTACCAGCAATTCAGGTATAGGGTATATAATTAACAACTGAATATGGAAAGGCAGGAGGACTCAGTTCTTCCCGGGTCGAAGAATCCTTACTACAGTCTGTCCCCTGCCTCCCAAGCCATAATAGGTTGATGGGATCGGAGAATCCTTGTAACGATGGAGGATTGGTTGGGAGGCGGATCCTGCTTTTGCCGTGTACTAATTGGAGGTGCGTATATGGATGAAAGAAAGGGTTTTAGATGGTTTCTTGGCATCGATATCTCCAAGGAGACATTCGATGCGTGTTGTATCAGCGTTCAAGGGGAAAAGCATTTCAGCATCTCGACGTCGATGGATAGGGAAGGATTTGAGGAGCTGATTAAACAGCTTTCTTCACTATCAGCTCCTAAAGAGTCTGTACTGGTCGGTATGGAGTCGACGGCCTGCTACCACGTGAATCTATATTCTTTTCTTATCTCGAAAGGGTATACCGTGATCGTGATTAATCCCCTGCTTATTTCTAATTTTGTTAAACTCCAATTGAGGAAAACCAAGACGGATAAGAAAGATGCCTATGTGATTGCGCAGTTTCTTCTTTTGAACCGTGATTCCCTTGGTCGAACCGTCGGATCATCTGATTTTACCGATATCAGGGATCTCTCCAGGCAACGGGAAAGCCTTGTGGACCAGATGACTTCGAACAAGATTGAAATCAAGCGATTGTTGACCATGACTTTCCCTGAGTTGGAACACATTGCCTGTATATTTACCAAATCCATGCTTCGGTTGCTCTGTCAATATCCTTCTGCTGCTTCGATAAGACAGGCAAAGCGTTCCAAGATAGCCAGGATACTGATACCGGGATCATACGGTAAACAAACGGATACATCGGTTGAGCGTATTGTCAAGGCAGCCGAAACGTCCATAGGAACGTCAAGTTCTGCCAAAGAGATCATTCTCAAACAGAAAGTATCCTTACTGATGCAACTGGAGCAGCATCTCCAGGAGCTTACGGATATACTCACCGAACAGTGTAAGGGGAAGATGAGGAGGGATATGGACATCCTTACTTCTATGAGAGGCATAGGAAAAAAGACGGCCATGAATTTCCTGATTGAGGTAGGACGGGATGTCAAGGAGTTTGAGAGTCACAAAAAGGTGATAGCCATGGCAGGCCTCGATCCAGCCCTGTACCAGTCAGGGAAGATAGATCGAAAGGGAAAGATTACCAAACGAGGCAACAGGCATCTCAGGCGGGTGATCTGGGTAATGACGACTAAGGTCATCCAGTTTAACGCTAGATTCAAGAAATATTACCTGAAGCGAAAGCAGGACGGGCTGCCCTACAAAATGGCTGTGCTGGCTACAGCACATAAGCTCATCAGGACAATGTTTGCTATGTTGACCAATGAAACTCAATTTAATGAAAGCATGAATTGATGATAGTTGACTGTAGTCAACAATTTGTTAATCATGGCAGGTATCAACTATTTCAAATAGCATTCCTTACCTGCTGAAACAGAAAATTGACTATGCTCAATCATTATGCAATATTTCTTGTGCAAGGAATCTTTCGTAAAATATCGCAAAAAAACAACGTGGTATATTAATGATTCGGCGGCACAGATGCAAGCAACAGGTATACGCTATGTCAGATGTACAGATTATCAGGGGCTACATTCCCGGCTCGATCGGACGAGTGGCCGCGCTGCATGGCACCTACTACCAACAGCATTGGGGCTTTGGTCTGTTCTTCGAGGCTAAGGTTGCCACTGAGTTGGCGTCATTCCTTAGCCGATATGACGAGCAACGGGATTCCTTCTGGACCGCGGTAGTGGCGGGAGGCATTGAGGGATCGATTACCATAGATGGCAGCCATGCCGCAGTCGAGGGCGCACATTTGCGCTGGTTCATCATGTCTGATGCGTTGCGGGGAAAGGGCGTCGGTAATCAGCTGATGGGTATTGCAATCGGCTTCTGTCAAAGTCAAGGTTATAGACGGATCTACCTATGGACATTTGAAGGCCTCAACGCGGCACGACACCTCTACGAGAAAAATGGCTTCAAGCTTGTAGACCAGCAGACGGGGTTTCGGTGGGGTCGCGAGGTCAACGAACAGCGATTGGAACTAAATCTGGGGTAGCGGCCGAACCGCGGCGTGCAGTCGACGGCCATAGCTGATACCGAGCTTTACGCCGTTTCATATCGTAGTTCACAACGTCAAGACTTTTCAAAAACGTTTGTTTGTAGATGTTCTCAATAAGCAGAACATTTCATTCCTTCATTGATCGTCATTGCACATTACGGGATGAAACATCCTATTCCTTGGCAGCTTATTCCCATCACATGCAGCCTGCGGCTGCCTTCCTTGTATTTATTTTTCTATTTTACCCTTTTGTGTTACATTACATTTAGAAATAATTAGTAATTGGAGTGAACCCACCTCATGCACAAAATATGATAGAGTATTAGACATGATCATCACCCTGTAAGGGGAAAAGCGATCACGTCATGAAGTATAGAAGGCTCCAATAGGAGCTCTCAAGACTATAGAACTCTATAAAAGGATTGCTAATAAAATGTACTAACAGTATTCAACATATTAAATACGATCTTGAGGAGGTGCTTGTATGAATATTTATAAACTGACTTTTTTTCTGTTGGTGGTTTTTATAAGTCTAACGAGTTGCAATCAATCATCGCAGAAGCCAATAGATTACGGAAGTGGGATAGCCTATGAGCAGATTAATTATGCGGGCCGGTCATTCCTTCTTTCTGCGGGAACTCATGAACCGGACATTCTGCATCCAGAAGAATGGTACTTTGGAGATCCCAAAGAAATAAAGGGCCGAGGCTTTACTGACACGATTTCTTCGATTCGCATAGGGGCTGGGCTAAAATGCGACTTTTATCAAGATGTCAATTTCAAAGGTAATAAGCTTGGTCCTCTTGGAGAAGGTAATTACCCAAACCTGAGTGAAAAAGAATGGAAAGAAAAAATCAGATCGTTACAATGCTACCCGGCAAATTAATTCAGCAGTTAGTCTGGTATCAAAAAACATGTTAGAGTTCATTAAGAAACCGACGACTGCTTGGTCGTTCATACTCTCCGTAATGCCGAGGCGTGGCTCGTTTGTTTCGATCAGTTATTATGAATACGCACGACTGAACAGTGTAGGTGGACACGAGAGCCGGTACATTTCATATTTCCCTTGATGGATCTTAATCAGTACCGATCGAAACATGCAGACCTAAAATTTCAATTTCTCTACTGACGACAAAAATAGATACCTTCCTCCTACCATGATAGTGATGCTACATTTAAAACGGCAATAATTAATGGGCATCTTCTGCCTGATTATGATAGGAAACACATCAGTACGACGATGATTTACATCAACGTACTTAAATAAGGAGGCATGGTTGTACGTAGTCCAGTAGACGGACTTTAAGTCGTGTTATACAGACTGTATATTTATTGTTGGAAGAAAAGATGAGATATCTGAAATATCATGCCTTAGGCAATGACTACATAGTATTACGACCAAAATCTTTTCAGTATGAGTTGTCTCCAGACATAGTACGTCTAATATGCCATCGCAACTACGGTATAGGATCAGATGGTATTCTCTACGGTCCAGTGGATAGCAAGTTATGCAATTTTGGCCTTCGTATATTAAACCCAGATGGAAGTGAAGCGGAAAAGAGCGGGAATGGCCTTCGTATCTTTGCACGATCACTTTATGACGAAGGGCTTGTGAGTGAACAGCCTTTTTCAGTTGAAACTCTCAGTGGTGCTGTTTCGTGCAAGGTTGAAAATGGAGGGAGAATTGTTACTATCGAAATGGGAGAAGTTAGTTTCAACAGTGAGAGTATTCCTGTAGCAGGACCACCGCGTGAGGTGCTGAATGAAGACATTTGCATAAGCGGAAAGGTTTTCAAGTTCTGTGCAGCGACCATCGGCAATCCTCATTGTGTTGTGCTCACTAACAAGCCGTCATCGGCTGATGCTTATCACTACGGCCCACTCATCGAGAATGACTCTCGCTTCCCCAAGCGGACTAATGTCCAGTTCATGAAGGTTATTGACCGAGGGAATATTCAAATTGAAATTTGGGAACGTGGTGCTGGTTACACATTGGCATCTGGAAGCAGCAGTACTGCTGCTGCTGCTGTTGCTCACAAACTTGGGTTATGCGGTTCAGATATCACAGTTCATATGCCAGGCGGCAATATTAATATCCATTTCAGCAAAGGTTTTCTAGCAACAATGACCGGACCTGTGACTAAAGTCTGCGAGGGAGAAATGATGCGCGAAATGTTTGAAAAAAATCTTCCATCAATACGCTCTAGTGGACGCGGCTGAGCTTTATCTTTTACTCCGTTTCGATCAGTAATCCTGGCAACTATTCAACACTCACCCTTTGTAGGTGACAGCTGCATTCCTTCAGTGATCCTCCCCCAGCAGGAGCTGGGGGCTTCTTAAATCACAACGTTAATTGCAGTTGTCCTTTGTCTTCTTTTTCTTGATACTTAACATAGGCGATAATTTCCTTTTCACTTAAGCCTATGCACGATACACAGTAGCCTCGTGACCAGATGCCTTCTTTACTTGCATACGTCTTACGCAGAAAAGGAAATTTCGCCTTTATCTTTTTTGCCGACTGCGATTTGATGAACTGAACTACGTCGGCAACTGCAATTCTTGGCGGTATCACGACCACCATGTGAACATGGTCTAACTGAACACTAAGTTTTATTACCTCGATATCGGGATCAAGTTATGGGATGTGCGAAAGTGTTTCCTCCGCATATTCCTTTACACCTTTTACGAAGATTTTTCTCCGATATCTCGCTATCCAGACGAGATCATATTCTGTTTTATAGATAGCATGGGCACTTTTACGATATCTCATGCCCTATCATACCAAATACTCACTCGTCTGGATAGCCACTACATCACCAGACAGAAGTCTGGTGTTTTATGTGGCTCAATAACACTGTCGCCAGAAATATCAAGAAAAATCTCTTCATTTTGTCCTCCTTGTAATTCTTACAAGAGCTCAGTTCGTTGTATGTTGGCGCAACGAGTCTGTAGAAAAAATCGCCCCGACGATATTTTCAAGGGGTCGCATTACTCTTTCCGAGCATGAGATCGTCGATTGTGGAGCCCCTTGCGAGAGCACTTTTCTGTGCGTGTCTCCCGCAAAAAACTGGTCGGGACTTTTCCTGTAACCTCAACACAAAAATCAGCGGCGACTGTAAGACGTCCGCTGGATTATCTTGTTGGGCAATGGTTAATGGTTTTCATCCTGTCCACTGCCATGGACTGACTCCGCTACTTTCCCTCCAGATATCCAGATATTTACCTAATGTTCTCTCTTATAAACCTTTACATGTTGACCATCCAAATGGAACGTATGCCGGACACCATCTGATAGAACCGGTCACGATAGGAAGAAGGCCAACAGCGCCCCACCAGCTTTTGAAATAGATACCCGCCAAGATGATGACGACCCCTAAGATGATCCTGAATATTCTATCGGTTCGCCCCACGTTACATTTCATGATCTATATCCCTCCCTTTATTCTTGCTGTGACTGTCGGCGATCGGACCGATGCGCCGCACCCTTCTGGGCATTCTTTTTGCCCATCCCGCATGCATCGACATATTCTCAGGACTTCCCATCGCTACGGGCTTGAGCCGCCTGATAGTCCATCATGAACTGCATCGCAAAATCTCTCCCCGTTCGGGGCGGGTCATGCACAGCTTCCCGTTGTTCAAGCTTGAGGGACTGACTCTTGCATTTGTAGACGCAGACGCCACACCCGATACACATCTCCGGGTCAAGCACCGCGGCCACCCCCTTTTTGTTTGTTGCCTCGGGATGATTCTCCAGGTGCAAGGCTTTCATAGGACAGCGCTTGACGCACAGCCCACAGCCCAGACAAATCCGAGGATCGGTGCGGACGCGATAGTTGGAAGGGGTCAGGCTGCCCGCATGCTTCATCTTGTAAAGAGCGGAGAACCACATGCAGCAGCACGGATCGCAGTTGCAGATCGTGTCAATGCCTTCCTGCTGATTTGAGATGCCGTGCACCAAGCCCGCCTCGGCGCTCTTCTTGAGGATTTCTTCTGTTTCCTGCCGCGTAATCTCGCGACCGAGGCCGTTATCAACAATGTAATGACCGAGCTTATCGAAATGCAGGCAGACCTCTGCGGGATAAGGACAATTAGGCTCGTTTGGATCGAGATTCTTGATGTGTTTACAGGGGCAGACAGTCACAACAAAATAATTGAAGGAATCAAGGAGCCTGACCACATCTTCGTAAGGCCGTACCTCGCGGGTGTCCTTGATAGTTTCCCCTATAGGCAGGACACGCAATCCCTTCTCCCGGACCGGCTCCCACGGATCGAGAAAGCCGTGCTCCCAGTAATGGTTCGCAGGAGGTGCCACAGCATGGCTGGTTTCATCGGTTCGTCCCGGCCAGCCGAAAGTCCGCATGCCGAAGAAAATATCGTTCAGTCCGTAACGCAGGCTTCCCTTTTTCTCATCCCGGTAGACCAGTCCCTTCCGGGCCGTCCGATCGAGCATTTCCTGAAGACGCTCCGGTGACATCTCCTTCAGGACCGCCAGTTCTTCCAAGGGCTTCGGCGCAAACGGTATCCCAGTGAGCAGTGCGGCCTCTTCTTTCGTGTAGCGTGCTCGGATCAATGGCAGGGCCTCTTCCGGTCGAGGCACGCCGTACCAGGATTGTTTCAGCCATGCCATAAACCGCCCATAAACGTCTTTTGTCTCCATATGATATCCTCCCTCTGCAATCCGACGACTACTTCTAAAAAGCTAAATCCTCAGCTCAGCATTGATTTTATTTATAAGGTAATCGATGTTTCTATCCAAGTGAATCCGCTTGCCTGTAACCTTTGAAAGCATGATGCCGCCTTCAATAAAAGTAACAAAGAGCGTGGCAAACGTTTCTGCGTCGATGCCTTCCTTGATCTCTCGCCTTTTTACACCCCGCCTGACAATTAAGATGATCATGCGCATCCAGTCGTCTATCGATCGGATCACAAAGTCACGCAGGGGAAGCTCAGTGTTGTCAGTGTCGATGGCGGCGTTCAGGATCGGACATCCTCCCCGCTGAGAAATCCTGTCAAACGTATCTCGGTAAAATTCAGCCAACGCGACAAGTTTGTCGCATGAATTGTCAATGGGTCTAATTCGATCCGATATTTCATCTTTTATTTTTGAGATGTTGTATTCAAGCGCAGCCAGGGCGATTTCATCCTTGTTCTTGAAGTTGCCGTATAGAGCTCCTTTGGTAAGTCCGATGGCCTCTATCAATTGAGACAGGGATGTGCCCTCATAACCATGCATGTTGAAAATGGGTGCCACCTTCTCGATGATAAATCTTCTTGTTTCTTCTGCTTTGCCCATGATCTTTTCTCTACACCCCCAACATATACCAATCGGTATATAATGTCAAGTAGTAAATCTGAGCATGGTTAAGAAATGATTACCAATAGAAAGGGTGGATAACTGTCACCATAGTTTCATTATTGACTTCAAGGAAGGCAGCCGCAGGCTGCATGTGATGGGAATAAGCTGCCAAGGAATAGGATGTTTACACTCGGTAATGCGCAAGCGTGATCAATGAAACAAGCCGGTTGTTGGTGCCACCTACCTACTGTTTAGTGGCGGGAAGTTGTCAGGAGGATTACGAATTGAAAAAGAGTGACGGACTGGAGCTAAGTTGCGTTTTGCGTTCAAGGCTGATTGGCGGTATAGTTTTGCGTGAAGTCGCCAAACTTCGGCATGTCTGATAAACCCTGCTTTATCGAACATGGCTCCATCGTCATACCGCTGGCAGAAAAGGCAGAAGAAAGCAAGCGGCACGCCGTTAAATCTTTCCTCGCTCATCTAAACATAAAAATTCTCTTAGATACCCCCGTAGAACCGCCCAAACGCTCGGGACAACATCAATGCCATTAGCAATACACCCAATCCCGCAACAATGACATGCTTCGTCGCGCGTAGCTCGAAGGTTCCGACGCGGCACACGAGTAAGTAGCCCATAACGAGGTTGAAGGCACCCCACAGCACGTTCACTGTTGCGGAAGACAGCCCTTGGCCCGGCGGGGAAGCAAATGGGCTTTGGAATGGATGCCCCATAACCCCGTTTACAAAATGTGGGATAGCATTGGCGAGAAAGGCACCGCCGAAAAAGTAAGATAGGTAATGATTCCAGCGCATTTTTATTATTCCTCCTTTTTTACGTTCATCTTGATAAGACCTTGCTTGTTCATGGGTGAACTATAATAATTTCGGTCTTGTATGTCAAAGAAATATCGACCGCAAAATGTAAAGTGTGGTGCAAATATTTGTCGTCGTGCGTGAATTGTGTTTATTACGAATTGAAGGGTGTATGTTTACCAAAATAATCGGATGCTTACTTACAGGAAGAAACAGAGCGGTCAGTCAGTTATGTAACATATGAGTATGCTCCACTTTCTCGTGATGCAGAGTATATATTACAGACGGAAAGATCCATCTATCTACTATTAGCAACTTATGTTCTGATAAGTAGGCCGCCGTGGCTTTCATCTGATTAAGTCTCTTGACAAGGTCGCTGACATTCCCATCATTTAGCCGTAATCCAGTAAGGGTCCTTGAAAATGTCCTTCAGCGCCGCCAAACCTCCCGGGCTCAGCGTGTGGTCTTTAGTCAATGTCCATATGTTATCATAATAAATAGCGGCCTTGATCGCCGGAAAATCATTTTTCAAGTTGCTGTAAGCATCCTGAATCCACCATTTCTGTTCATATTGGTTTGTCCTTGCGAATTCTGATAGCATAATTGGTTTTTGAGGATGATTCTTTTGCATTTGTCTGTATGTTTCATGCATTAATGCATAAAGTGACTTGTCCATACTCGGATTAAGCGCTACCGAGTAAACATTGATGCCTATCCAATCGACATACTTGTCACCTGGATAGTAATATTCGGGATTATTGACGCGAGTCACTCCTTCGGGGCAAAATGTTTCCCAAACCCATGTGGCATACCGGTTCGTTCCCAGTTCATCGAAAATTTCCCATATGTGTCTCCATGCGGGAATATAGGTCGAACTTTTCCCTGCCCATTTATACCAGTACCCGTTCGCTTCCTCCATTGTGGTGAAAAAGAAACCGCCGTATTCTTGCCCGAATTCCAGAGCCCCCTTTGCAAATTCGCGGATGTAGAGGTCATATTGTCCCGCCGGTATTCCCTCAAATTCCATAGCCTGACCTCGTCCTCCCACTCTATGATTTCCGATACAAGCATTGATATAGGGAATAATGCCTTTTCTGGCGAGTTCAATCGATTCTGCTTTAGGGAAAGGAAGAAACAACTTCGGCCTGTCCATCAGAACGATTATGGAAGGCATTATGCCCAAATGCTGCGCGTAGTATCTAATATTCACGACCACGCGCTCTTTCGCCGTGTTCTCAAAGTATATCTCACCGTTAAGTTTTTCTCTTAATTCGTTTAAATCTTTCGCAATTGATTCCAGTTCTTCATATTTTGAACGTGCCTCAGGATTGTCTCCATAAAGTGTATTTCTACGTAAGCCTACAAGACAACCCTCCTGAGGGGGCTGTATTTTATAATATGGAAGCTTCGGTAAAATAATCCGTCTCGGTTCCACCCCTGTCGGAGAAACCAGTTCCTGCACCTTGTTTTGCTCGGCAGCGTAACCGGCGATCGTATCGAGACTGGCGGCGATCGTTGCAAAGCCAATTCCTTTCTTCAAAAAGGCCCTTCTGCTCATGTCTCCAACAATGAATAGTTCCTTTAGTTTTCCTCTATATTCAGATGAGTTTTTCACAGTCTCCCTTTCTGTAGGCGGCGCGTCTCATGGAACTCAGAAGATACTCTGTTGCCAATTATAGCTAAACAAGAGGAAACTGCAACGACCATCTCTTCCCGTTTGAAATATGCTATGGAGAGGTGAAGAAAGAGAAACAACAAGGAAGTTCTACTCACCCATCCCATCTACCACAACTCAAATTGTTCCTATAAAGATTACAACCCGTTATCAATATCCATCCGGCATCATGCTATTCATTCATTATTATTTTGGGGAGATTCTTCGCCCGAATGTCTTGATCTCATCCTCCATGTCTTTCAGGGTCTTGCTGGCTTCGGCGGAGGCCCAGCCGGCGCCTTCCTTCAGCTTTTGGGATAGCTCCTTCCATTTACTGATCACCTTCTGTGTGCCGGCGTCCGCTTTCTGCCCACCCCAGGCAAAGCCTTTTTCCAACTCGTCACCGGTCGCCTCAAGTTCATCTCCCGCCTTCTTGAATTCCTTCTTCGACCATGCCTCCGTTGACTTCACATGCGAATTCGTTGCGAGGGCCTTGTAGGTGTGGGCAAACGCCATCTCCATTTTTTTCACCGACTTAACGGTCCCTTTTTCCAGTTCCCCGGACAGCTTCTCAAGCTCCCGGTGGGATGCCGTGCGAGCTTCCTTGCCTTTGGCGGCAGAGGCCTCGGATTTCACGTAGGTGGCGCTCTTCCGAACTTCATCGGCCGCGGCCTTCGTATCTTTCTGCAGATAATCCTGCCGTACCTTCTGAAAGTACGGCTCCACTGATTCTTTGGAATCTGCCTCGGCAGCGGCGGAAAGCCACACGGAAATTGTCACGATCACGATGACTAAAGCAAAGAATCTAAAATGTCTCATCATGGACCTCTTTTTATTGGTAAGAAATCCCTTCTTTATTTGAATATCGTAAAAATAACTTTTCTTCTATGTCAATTCAATTTTCTTACAAAATATAGCAAGTATCGCTGGCGATTTCCATAAGCATGACGTGGCAGATGAATATAAGGCTTTCCCGTATTTTGAGCTTTGAAATACATTAATTTTATCAAATCCCAATTAGTCGATGTTGAATACCGGTTGAAAGAAAGTATGCCCTCCAAAATTGCCGGATGCTTTACAGAAAGTTGTGCTCACCACCCCCGGTATCGTGACTGAAATTGTTCATATAAGGATTACAACTAGCTATCAGTAATCTACCCGACATCAACTGCAGTGGTTTTGATTCAGACAAGAAAGAAGTTTATTAACTCTGAGAGGGGCTAAGGTTTTTAGTCAAAACATAAATTGGAGCTTCGGCAGGACAACCCAAACGAAACGGAAACCAATGGCCGAACCCGGCTGAGGTATAGAGCTGCGAACCCTCTTTTTGATAATGTCCCCATAAATACCGTTGAGGCATCATTGATTCAAATGCACTTCTCCCATTAAACCCGATCTGTCCTCCGTGGGTGTGGCCTGACAGAGTAAGATGAACACCCAACTCAGCAGCGCGATTGAAACCATCAGGACGGTGGCTCATTAATAAATGAAACACATCCGAAGGAGCTCCCACTAATGATTGATCTACGGTGTTTTTCATAAAAGTACTGATATCTCGGCCGAGATATGCAGGATCATCCGTGCCGGCAATATATAACGATGCCTGGTGGATGGGAAGGACGACTCCCTGATTCAACAATAAAGGAATGGGGCTGGTTTTAAATATTTTTCGCGCCTCTTTTATTCCCCGATAATACTCATGATTTCCAACTGACGCAAACGTTCCATAAGCCGGCTTCAATTCTGAAATCGATTTGAGCGTTCGTGGAAGAATTTCATATTTATCCGAAATGTCACCCGTCAGCAAAATCAAGTCGAACTTCTGTCCCTGCAACCGAAGAAGAAATGCTTCCAATTCTTGTAACCCAACATAGTATCCTAAATGCATGTCGGTCAGGTGGAGAATTCTAAATCCTTCTAAAGCTGGTGGAAGATTGTGGTAGGATAACCGAATCAACGGCGTTCGCACAGCGGCAAATGAGCTCGCAACAGCGGTTCCGCTCGCCAGGATCGTAAATACCGGTACGACAGCAGCGGTACTTTTTAAAAAAGTTCGGCGATTCATATTCGCTTCATGTTGGTCTGCACTGCGGAATTTTTTGCTCAACCATTCCTGGGTAAAATGGATATGATGCAGTATTCCGGAAATGGGCAAAGAAAACATTAATGCAAGTTCGAAAATCACCACTACGGAAGTAATAATTGCTCCGATGGAGCGTAAAGGCGAGCCGGCGGGGCTGGCAACGACCGCCAGTGCCCAGAAAAGGATGCCTCCCATGCCGCTAACCGGCAGACAGATCGCCGAGTTCCGTATCCATCTCTTTTTCCACCAGAGACGGTTAAGGGACCAGATCAGGAAGATTTCGATCGCACCCAAAATCGAAATCATTACGGCACTGAATAAAACAGGAGAAAGTTCACTCATAAAATGATGTCAAAAAATACTTAAAACTAATTTTGATTTTGCGTGTATCTGAAAAGTGATAGTATCTAAAAAGGATAATGTCAATTGAAACAAATTCGACTAGATTATCATTTGAAAGGATGGACGTTTGTCTAAATCGCAGGATGCTTTGTTACAGGGATTACACAGTGGGAAAAGCTTTAAATAATTTTCCTATGGTAGATCGGTGGTTATTATTGTGTCCTCCACCTACAACAGTTCAGCAGCGGACGAATATAAGAACTGAAGATTACGGAAAGTAAGGTGATGTCAATCGGCATTGAAAATTGACCCATCATAGGCATCCAATTTTGACCCACCCCCCGTAAAGAAGTTTTCTGTTAAACCTTCCTGAGCAATCGTTTCAGGAGGACCTGTGTTTCATTCTCCAGGAGTCGTTCCCGGTTTCGATGATCTCGCAGTGATGGGTGATACGTTCAAAAATTTCGTAGTCAATAATGGTCAATATAGTATCAGGTAGGAGGCGGGGTCACCCCCGCCGTCCTCCCACACCACCGGACATGCGGTTCCGCATCCGGCGGTTCATTGAACACCCTGGAGTCGTTGCATAGTATCGAGCAGCGAGACCAGACCTAAACGATCAAAGTAGGACTTCGGGAAAGCTTGGTTCATGTGACTTGCACCACTGTTCCACCACGGCCCGCGTTGGTTGAAGGCCGAGCGAAACGCCCGTTCTTCCGTCAGTCCTGCCTTCATCAGATTCGTGGCGCGAGTATAGGGGCGTTTCCACTGTCGCCATTGGCTGCATCGCAGTTTCCGCCTGATCCACCCATCCAACTCTTCCAGGGCGCCCTTGGTCTGGGTCAGCTTGAAGTACGCCGCCCATCCTCGGAACACCGGGTTGAGTTCTTCAATGGTGTGGGGCAGGCTTCGCCCTCTCGATCCTTTGAGCACGACCCGGATGTGATCCTCCAGCCGTTTGATGCTGGCTGGTGCAATCCGTAGTCTCGGGGCTTTATGCCAAGTAAGGCCGTAGCCCAGAAACTTCCTCTCCCATGGACGCGCTACCGCGCTTTTGGCCACATTGACCGTGAGCTTGAGCGTGTCCGCCAGAAACCGGGTGATGCTCGCCATGACCCGCTCCCCTGCCTGTCGGCTTCTGACATAGATATTGCAGTCGTCCGCATATCGGCAGAAGGCGTGGCCCCGGCTCTCCAGTTCCCGATCCAGTCCCGTCAGCAGGATGTTCGACAGCAGCGGGCTGAGTGGCCCACCTTGCGGAGTGCCTTCCGTCCTCGGGGAGATGATCCCCTCTGCCATCATGCCCGCTTCGAGGTACCGGCGGATGAGGCGCAGTACTCGCCCGTCTCCGATCTTCTTCGAGAGCTTCTCCATCAGAAGATCGTGATTGGCGCGGTCAAAGAATTTCTCCAAGTCCATGTCCACCACAAACCTGCGACCTTCGGCGACATACTGCTTGGCCGCCTTGACCGCTTGATGGGCGTTCCTCCCCGGTCGAAAGCCATAGCTCGATGCGGAGAAGTCGGCCTCGAAAATCGGCGAGAGCACCTGATGCAACGCTTGCTGGATCAGTCGATCCGTCAGCGTCGGAATGCCGAGTGTCCTTACCCCGCCTTGCGGCTTCGGTATGTCCACCCGACGTACCGGCGAGGGAATGTAGCTCCCCGCCAGCAGTTTGGCCCTGATCGTCGGCCAGTGTTGCTTGAGGTGGTCTTTAAACTCGGCTATGCCGATGCCATCGACTCCGGCAGCGCCTTTGTTCTCAACCACCCGCTGATAGGCGAGCTTCAGGTTACCGCGTTCGCACGCGGTGTCCATCAGCACGCTTGTCTGCTCCAACTCCGCTTTCGTCCGCCGGTGGGTCGTCACGTCAGCCTCGACGCCAGGCAAGGCCATACCGGCGTTCCGCGCCGGCAACTCCTTGTCGGTAACCACTTGCTGTGGTGCTTCTGTCTTCATCAACTGTCCGTGTGGTCCCGCCGCCTACTTGCGGCTTTCAATGTTCGGCCCTTCAGCCCAGATTGGCGCCTAATATGGCCTCTGCTGACTTCTGCATGAGCCTCCCGACACCTCTCGATGACGGTAGCACTAAGGTCGCCCCTGGCACTCATGCAGCTCTCCCCGGGTATGATGCACCCACCTTCACGCTTATGCCTGTCGGATATACGCTACGGCGTCCCGTGCAAGTTTCGGGCTTTGACGATATTGGCCGCCTTACCCCGCCGTGCCGCCTCTTATCCGCTTCCTCTTCGTCAGGCCAGCGCTTTGCCTTCGGCTTCCTCCAGATTCGCAGTCGCCCGCGACACCCTTGCCGTTCGGCTAACTCTTCCCCTTGCCGGGCGAGTAGAGGACTTACACCTCCAAGTGAGTGCGCCCTGCCGGGCGCACCAACAAAAAGGGGTTAGCGAAATCGCTAACCCCTTGATATCTGGTGAGCCCTGTCGGGATCGAACCGACAACCTACTGATTAAGAGTCAGTTGCTCTACCTGCTGAGCTAAGGGCCCACACGTTTTTTTCAAAGATTCACAAATAATCCAATAATCTGGCGCGCCCGGTACGACTTGAACGTACGACCAACAGATTCGAAGTCTGCCACTCTATCCATCTGAGCTACGGGCGCTTTTATTCATCTCTACGATCGTATTAGAAATGGGGTGAGTGAAGGGATTCGAACCCTCGACCTCCGGGGCCACAACCCGGCACTCTAACCACCTGAGCTACACCCACCATTTATCTCTGGTACGCCTGCGGGGATTCGAACCCAGGACCTACGGATTAGAAGTCCGTTGCTCTATCCAGCTGAGCTACAGGCGCATAATACAGCAATATCTAAACCGTACAAGGTTGAAGCTAATAACCCCTTTGAAAAATTTTGTCAAGCTAAATGCTGTCCATAAGCAAGGACAAAATGTATGTATTCTATCTCACATATCCGGCAATACCATCAAAGCGATAACCCTTTTTGCTGACGCCTTCCCCGTTCGGATCGGTAGAATAAAAGTGGCGGCCCGACGAATGATTATACCAGCGATACAGTTCTCTCGTATTTGTCAGCCTGGAGGTCGCTATGTTTCCGATGACACTTTGGTATGCATAGCCCTTCAGGGATCTTCCGTCTCCATGCATGTCGTAAGAGTAGAAATGGTCATTCTTCTCGGCATTATACCATCTATGAAAGGGTGTTGTCCCGGGCGTTCCTTGAGCGAACAGTCTGTATGCGATGCCCTGTTTCTTATATGCTTTAGCGTGAATTATATTTGCTTCCGCCTCAGGATTTGATGTGTATAAATAATCACTCCCTGCCGCGTAGCGATAAACATCCACAGCCCTCGTGATTTTATTGTCTGCCGATATTTCAAGGGATACCTCAATGACCGCTTTCCCGCCGTTGGAATTGAAAATTATATTTTCATCATAAAAGCCCGGAGTACGCTGTTTTGCATTCACTATGACATTGACATAATCTATTTGCCTTGTCGTATCACCTGAATCCGGAAATATGCTTATCAAGCCCGGGGTTCCCTTCTTCACATCCCTGCTGTAAATTCTCACGCCCTGAACAACCACGCTGCCGTTTTTGTTGATGATGGTAAGGACATGCTGCCCATGCGGAAGGCCCCCGGCAGCCACGCATTCCATCGTTTCTTTTTGTCCTTCATGGCAATCAGGTTCTACTCCATGCTTGTCGTCTACATGGAAGGCTATGCCTTCCTCACCGTTTTCCACCAATAAAAATACTGTTATCCCTGATCCCCAAAAACGATATCGTATGGAGCTGGATGCCGTCGAGCTCGCGGGAAGGCCATTGTTCTCGACCCATTTGCCCGTCATATCCATAATATCATTTAAATGAGACGGCGGCGCATAAACACCGCTTCCCTTGATGTCTCCGTTAAAGAACGAGCTATATCTGCCGGCTTCAGGGGATGTATCTTTGACATTGCTTTTGACTGATGCTTGCCATCGCAGTATTTCCTGACCTTTGTTTGTAACTTTTAGCCTCCTGCTTGCATAATCTCCCGGCTTGACGGCTCCAAAATCGATCCTCGCAGGATCCACATCAATCTTAGGTTCTACATCTCGGGAAGCCAATTCAAACCTTATGAATACGGTCCTCGTTCCTCCGTTTGACGCAAATGTCAATGCCTCCCTGTAATTACCGTATGGCAGATTCTTGCGATAAATGTTGATACGGTTGCCCGCTTCAAGACTCATTTGAATCAGGTTCTTCCCCGTAGTCTCGGCGCCATTTGAGTTCAGAGTCTTCTTTAGAAAACTGACGTGAACCTGGATATTTTCCATGTCGTTTTTCAATACACCCGACAATTTCTTCTCATCGAGTAATGACCACCCTTCCGACCCATCTGCATGCCAATTCAATGAACCTGAACCGACATTTTTAAGAACAAAAACGCCCTTGACACCTTCATCCGGACCAATGACGCCGAGATCTATTTCTCTCGGCGAAATATTCAGGACGGGGCTTTCCCCATTCGTCCTTCCCTGATCAGATGTCACCTTCTTTTTAGTTTCTGTATCCGGCAAATTGTCGAGCGCCCATACCCCGGATAAATTTATGAGCACGGCAGACAGAATAATAAGCAAAGACATGCGGCGGGCCATAAACAACTCCATAAGAAAATCTGCTGTTTTCTAACCCAAAGATTGTGAGAACGCAACGGTTTTTAACAATGAAATCGCTTGACACATTTTTGATATCCGGTATATTTTGACCACTATCTGCGACTTTCCTTAATTCTTATCGCCAAACGGAACACACATCCTAAGATATGATCGCGAACGACCGGAAATACTGGATGGCATTAAAATCCATCGATGGAGTAGGAATTCTCGGCTTCAAGAACCTGGTTGATGCCTTAGGTCATCCCAAGAAAGTATTCAGTGCTTCTCTTCAGAGCCTTACGGCCATTCCGGAAATTGGGCCCAAGACAGCCGGAAATGTTAAAGACTTTAACGGCTGGCATAAGACAGAAGAGGAACTGGACCTCCTCAAAAAATATGATGCCCATCTAATCACATATCAGGATTCCTTATATCCAAGAAGCCTTTTAAATATCTATGATTTTCCTCCCTTTCTGTACACCAAGGGACATTTTAAAGAAGACGACGTAAACATCGCTGTCGTCGGTTCCTGAATGGCGAGCACGTATGGCAAATTTTCCGCGGAGCGGCTTGGCCAGGGGAGTTGACTAGGCCGCGCATAAAAGCGCCCTCACAGGCAGGGGCAGAACCATTGCCGTCTTTGGCTGCGGCCTCGATACAATCTATCCTCCCGAGAATCAGGAACTCTGTGAGGAAATTGTCGCCAAAGGCGCCGTATCGCCGAATACCCTTTCGGTACGCCGCCCAGCGGATCGAATTTCCCGGCAAGAAATAGGATAATCAGCGGTATCTCTCTCGGCGTTGTTGTAGTTGAAGCTAACGAAAAGAGCGGATCTCTTATCACAGCAAAACTGGCGCTCGAACAGGAGCGAGAAGTGTTCGCCGTACCGGGCAGCATCGATTCAGCAGGATCTCGGGGAACCCTTAAATTAATCAAACAGGGGGCAAACCTCATGGAAAATGTCTATGATATTCTGGATGAGATCCTCCCGCAGCTGGAAATGCGTTCCAAAGACTCGCCTCAACAAGAAAGAATGTTGAAGCCGGATGACGCCAAAGAGAAAAAACCTGAACGAATAACGGCCTCTCATGGATTAACCGATACAGAACAGTCCATATTGAAAAGTATATCCCCAAAAGCCTTAGATATTGACAGTATAATCGCTGCTACAGGGTTAAAATTAAACGAAGCGTTAAATATTTTGTTGACTCTGGAGCTAAGAGGGATTATCAAGCAACTCCCTAGAAAAAAGTTTATGGTTAAGGAGTAGTCATGCCGCATTCCCTCATTATTGTTGAATCGCCTACAAAGGTAAAAACTATTAGAAAGTTCCTTGGCTCGAATTATGAAGTCCATGCCTCCATGGGACACATTAAGGACCTCCCCAAGAGCAAGCTCGGTATAGATCCGGAAAAACATTTTGAGACTACATTGACCGTCATTGAGTCAAAGAAAAAGGTCGTTACCAATCTGAAGAAAGCGGCAAAGGACGCGGAACACATCTACCTAGCGCCTGACCCGGACAGGGAAGGCGAAGCCATAGCCTGGCATATTGCCGAAGAGATAGGGACGAAGAACAAGGACATCCACAGGATTCTCTTCAATGATCTCACGAAAAAAACAGTCCTCGAAGCAATGAACAACCCGCTGGAACTGGACGTAAACAAGTACGAGGCCCAACAGACGCGGCGCATCCTCGACCGGTTGGTGGGATATAAGATCAGTCCTATCCTATGGGATAAGGTGAAGCGTGGTTTAAGCGCCGGCCGGGTGCAGTCTGTTGCAGTGAGAATTATCTGCGACAGGGAAGAAGAAATCCGGAAATTCGTCTCGCAGGAATACTGGCACATCACGGCGCAACTGGAAGGAAAGAATCCCCCTCCCTTTGAGGCTCGACTTATTAGGGCCGATGGCAAAAAGTCACAGATAGTCAATGAATCCCAATCGTCAGAAATTCTGGAATACCTGAAAGCAGTTCCCTTTATTGTTGCAAAGCAGGA
The DNA here is from genome assembly GCA_963729715.1 of uncultured delta proteobacterium. Lineage (GTDB taxonomy): Bacteria > Desulfobacterota > Syntrophia > Syntrophales > UBA2185 > Fen-1135. The sequence continues at coordinate 3,272 of CAVSPA010000004.1, read as the reverse complement.
AAAGAAAGAGATAAAGCGGTCTCCGCTGCCGCCCTTTACGACAAGCAAACTGCAGCAGGAAGCCTCGCGATGGCTTCGCTTCTCTGCAAAAAAAACCATGAGCGTTGCTCAGAAGCTCTATGAAGGAATAGAGTTAGGCCCAGAAGGCCCGGTTGGGATGATTACATACATGAGAACCGATTCTCTCCGTACTGCTGAAGAAGCGATCAGCGACGTGCGAAAATATATAGGGGAAAATTATGACTCCGCTTTCCTGCCTCCCAAGCCAAGGACATTCAAGAATTCTGCAACTGCCCAGGATGCCCATGAAGCGATACGACCATCCTCCATGGCTTATAGACCCCAGGATATAAAGACATACTTGAGCAACGATGAATTTCGCCTCTACCAGCTGATATGGAACCGCTTCACGGCAAGCCAGATGAATCCCGCCGTACTTGATCAGACGACAATCGATACGGAAGCAGGGAGATACCTCTTCCGCGCGCAGGGATCGGTGATGAAATTCCCCGGATACACGATTGTCTATACGGAAGGCAAAGAAAACGGCGAGGGCGATGACGATTTCAGTAAGTCCCTTCCCGATGTCTCGGTAGGCGAAACACTCAACCTTATTTCTTTGAAGCCGGAACAGAAATTTACTCAACCTCCGCCCCGATTTACAGAAGCCTCCCTCGTAAGAGAACTGGAAGAAAACGGTATTGGCAGACCCAGCACGTACGCGAACATTCTTAGCACTATCCAGGACAGAGAGTATGTACGTCTGGAAAAAGGAAGGTTTATCCCAACGGAGTTGGGAACGCTCGTTACGGAATTGTTGGTGAAAAATTTTCCCAAGATACTCGACGTCGAATTTACGGCATCTCTGGAAAATAAATTGGATCTGATCGAAGAGGGAAAGACGCAGAAGTTTGACACATTGAATGATTTCTATTCCTCTTTTGAAAAAGAGCTTAAGAATGCCGAGTTGCATATGAGAAATATCAAGAAGGAAGAAACACCAACAGATATTATATGCGACAAGTGTCAAAGTCCGATGATTATAAAATGGGGCAAGAGGGGCAGGTTTATCGCCTGTTCCAACTACCCTGCCTGCAAGAATACAATGAATGTCCCCGAGAGCAACCAGGAAAATGCAAGTCCCGCTGAGACCCTGTCCACCGACACGGTTTGCAGTCACTGCGGTAAAGGCATGGTCATCAAGGAGGGAAGGTTTGGAAAGTTTTTGGGATGCTCCGGATATCCGGAATGCAAGAATACTATGCCCATCAACCTCGGCATAGATTGCCCGGAAAAGGAATGCACGGGAAAATCTGCGAAAAAAGAACGAAGAAAGGAAAAGTATTTTTCAGTTGCACCAACTATCCTACCTGTACATTTGCCATATGGGATAGACCCGTATCAGAGCCATGTCCCCAGTGCGGCGCACCTTTTCTCGTCGAAAAGCGCACTCCGCGAGGAGGCAGTCATAAGGCCTGCCGTGCCGCGGATTGCCGATACAAAGCCCCCATATAATAGAGATGCCCCCTGACAAACCCATCATTGTTATCGGCGGCGGCCTTGCCGGCTGTGAGGCAGCGTGGCAGTTATTAATCAGGGGTCGGTCGGTTGTCATCTATGAAATGAAACCGGAGGTTTTCTCTCCCGCCCACAAATCACCCCACCTGGCAGAATTGGTATGCAGCAATTCACTTCGGTCTAACATGCCGGGGAACGCTGTGGGTCTCCTCAAGGAAGAGATGCGTATCATGAACTCTCTCATCATAGAGGCGGCGGATAGAACGGCTGTTCCTGCAGGCAGGGCCCTCGCCGTGGACCGGGCACGTTTTTCCATGTATGTGGAAGAGAGGCTTCTTTCGCAGGAGAGGCTTACCATCATCAGGAAGGAATTCGAGGAGATCCCCGACGACCATATGGTAGTTATCGCTACAGGACCTCTCACGTCTCATGCCTTTGCCAAGAGTATTGCAGAACTTACCGGCAGCGACTACATCTACTTTTACGATGCCATCTCCCCGATAATTAACGGGGACTCCATAGATTATACAAAAGTATTCCGGGCATCAAGGTATGACGAAGGAGAAGGCGATTATCTGAATTGCCCCATGGAAAGGGCAGAATATGAGCAGTTTTGGCACGCATTGATAGAAGGAGAAGAAGTCCCCCTGAAACCGTTTGAACAATTGAAATTCTTCAGTGGGTGTCTCCCCATTGAAGTTCTTGCCCGAAGCGGAAAAAATACGCTGGCGTTCGGACCGATGAAGCCGGTGGGACTGTTAGACCCAAAGACAGGCAAGGAGCCTTACGCAGTGGTGCAATTGCGGCAGGAAGATGAGGGCTGCAGACTCTTCAATATGGTGGGATTTCAGACAAAGCTAACCTGGTCGGAACAGCGTCGCATATTGAGAATGATTCCGGGACTGGAAAATACAGAGTTTGCAAGATACGGGAGCATCCACCGCAATACGTTCATCAACTCACCCGCGCTCCTCAGAGAATCGCTTCAATTGCGGACGAAGGATAATGTCTTTTTCGCCGGTCAGATTACGGGGGAAGGATACGTAGAATCCGCAGCAATCGGTCTTATGGCCGGACTGAACGTCTCGTGTCGTCTTTCCGGCCGGACTATGACGCCGCCACCCGCAACAACAGCGCTGGGCTCTATACTGCACTATATCATTCATGCAGATCAAAAAAATTTTCAGCCCATGAATATCAATTTCGGCAATTCCCGCCTCTTACAGAGAAAGCACTCAAGAAAGACAGAGGGCAGTACTATGCGGAGCGCTCACTCAAGGCTCTGAGGGATTGGAAAGAAAGGCAGGGTACTGATCTTAGTTTATCTTGAAAGCGGCGGGAAAGATGCGTCATACGTCTTACTCGCTCTGACTAAGCCTTTGCATCAAAGTAATACTGCCTGATACGTGATATATACGTTCTGGTTTCCTTCGGTAGTTTGCCCGGATTTCGCTCCACATTTCCCATACCCCAGTTATCGCAGCAAGTGCACGATCGACATCGCCGTCATATCGATCGAGAAGGCCTTTCAAATAGCGTGTCCCTCCCATGACATTATCATAAGGGTCGTAGGGAATTTTGACGCCAAGATCTCTGGCAGTTTCCGGCATGAGCTGCATAAGCCCCATGGCTCCTTTGGGTGATGTGCTGTTCCGATTGAAATTGCTCTCCGCTTTTATCATTTCCCTTATCAAGTCAGAGTCAACACTGAACCTCTGGGCGGCACTGCCGATGATATCATCGATATCGTCTTT
>CAVSPA010000003.1:0-382956 GCA_963729715.1 uncultured delta proteobacterium | reverse complement strand
CTGAGAAACTTCACGTCCAATAAGGGTTTCCTAAGAACGTACATTGCTAGCGAGAGGTTCCAAAGTAATGGCATAACCTAATTGTTTGGCTTTAGTTTTAATATTTTTAATTACTCGTTCTTTGTATTTTTGTTCATAATAGTCTACTCCGGGGTCCAGATAGGCTTCTCCGTTTTTCCAAAGACGATAGAATATGCGGGCAAGCTTATGGGCTGTCGCGGTAATCGCTTTGGGTGCCCCAAGCCTCGCACGCATACGGCGGTAATATGCGCCTAAGGCACTTGCGCTGCTGTGCAAAGATTCAGCGGCCATACGAAAGGCTTCAGCGGCTCGATTTACCACTTTACGGGTTTTACTGGATTTTACTTTTCCGCCGGTAATGCGATTATCCGGGCATAATCCCAGCCAGGATGCAAAATGCTTCTCCGTAGGGAAAGATCCAGGATTAAGGCCAACCTCGCTAATGACCGTCTGGACAGTCATTACATCCAACCCGTCAATCCGGGTTAAATCGGCGCCGGTTATCCGGTATAAGTGAGTATGCAAATCGATTTTAGGCTCGTTGCGTCTTCGCTTTCTGTTTGCCTTTTTTGAAGGAGGCACCGGGTTAGTGTTTATGTCTAATTTGGAGTCGAATTGGGCCAAACAATTCTCTATCTGCCGGTCGCAGGCTTCAATCTTCTGGTGATAAAAATCATAAAGTTCAACGGCCTGCTTTAAAGCAAACATATGTTCTTCACGATAGTCCCCTTCCAGAGATTTGACGATGTCCTGGACACTGCACATAATACGGCGATCTCTCATGTCGGCCAAAACAAGGGGGTCACGTTCACCGGCAATGATGGCACGAACAATACGCATGCCGGTAACACCGGTAATGTCCGAGATGACTTTGTGCAACTGGATATTCATCTCCGTAAGCGCCTTCTGCATATGCAGGATATGAGAGGATGCATAACGAAGAAGATTGTCACGATGGCGCCAATAACTCCTCATAACACAAATCTGGTCTTCCGGTCGAAACGAACCGCTTAAAAGACCGTAGGCATGGAGATTTTGCAGCCATTGGCAATCCTGAACATCCGATTTACGGCCGGGAACATTCTTCACATGCCGGGCATTAACCAGTTTGACCTCAAACCCGTAAGTCTCAAGAATTTGAAACACCGGGATCCAATAAACACCCGTTGACTCCATGGCAACACTATCGATTCGGCACTCTTTCAGCCACTGGGCCATCGCATGAAGATCGGATGTAAAACAACGGAAGGGACGCACGGGACGCTTATCACGATCTTCGGGGACGGCGACATAATGCTCCTCTGCACCGATATCTATGCCGGCGGCATTTAAATTAAGCTTGGATAGCATACCGGAATCCTTAGATTGGACGGATAACTTCTTTTGTTGCCTTTTAAGACTGTTCCCCATAAACTTGCCCCCTGATTGGTTTTTGGGGCATGCCCCGGCCCGAGTCGGTAAAAAACGGTTAATCTCCTGAACGGGATCTGACATGCCGAAAAGACATGATTTGTCACCAATGTAATAACCAAAGAAAACTCGGTACCATGCTTCTAGACGGGTATGAAAACACCAGTGAGGAGTCGATATTGACTGCCGGGGCGCACCCGCTGCCTACTTTATAAAATTGTATTTAATAAAGCCAGTTTCTTCCATGAATAACACCGTTGCGTAGCACCGGGGTCAATTGCTTCTAGGGTAGTATAAGTATACTATTGTGTATTCCGCTAAAATCGGCCACCTGTTCCGGAGCAAACCGGCCGGCTGTTCCGGACCAAATCGGCCGCCCTGCCGGAGCGAAGCGACGCTGGTTTTTTAGTTCTTTCTCATAAACGATTGTTCAGGTCAAGTTTGCGTATTTTTTTCTCAGTGATCCTCCCTTCAGGTTTATTTTATGTGCGTTGTGGATCAGGCGGTCGAGGATAGCATCGGCGATCGTGGGATCCCCGATCTGCTCGTGCCAGTGATCCATGGGCAGCTGACTGACGACGATCGTTGATGCATGGCCGTGCCTTTCCTCGATAACTTCCAGAAGGTCTCTTCTTTCCGTATCCGTCAGGGGAGCAAGGCCGAGATCGTCAATCACCAGGACATGGGCCCGGGAGAGCTTATTGATAATATTTCCGTAGCTGCCGTCTCCTCTGGCCAGGGACATCTGATAGGAGAACCGGGGGCTTCGTATATAGAAGCTGCGGTATCCTTCCCGGCAGGCCTTGTTGGCGAGCGCGCAGGCGATGAAGGTTTTCCCGGCGCCGGTGGGCCCGGTAATGAGGATGTTCTGATGCTTTCTGATCCAATCGCAGGCGATGAGCTTCATCATGACGGACTGATCGATGCCCCTGGATGCTTTATAGTCGATATCTTCAACACAGGCATTGAGTTTAAGTTTTGCATTCTTGAGATAGCGCTGCAGGCGGCAGTCTTCTTTCCATGTCCACTGGCGGTCAACGATGAGCCCGAAGCGTTCTTCGAATGAGAGCCTGTCCATATCAGTTTGTGCTGATTGCTCCTGGAACGCTTCCGCCATGCCGGTGAGTTTCATGATGTGTAGTTTTTCGATTGTTTGTTGATTAAGCATGGTCTGTCTCCTTTTCGTGATAATATTCTTTTCCCCTGATGTTGTAATGGAGGACCGGTTTCACCTCGGCATTATGTTCCGGCAAGGCCTGCCGGTCGAGACCCTGTTTGAGGATCGATTCCACGTTTTTATAGCTATAGGCCTTGAGCGCGAGCGCCCTGCCGCAGGCCGCCTCCAGCCGCTCCGGCGAGTAACGCTTCCCCAGCCTCATGATACCGAGGGAAGAACGGAAGCCTTGTTCAGGATGTTTTCTCCTTTCCATGATGCAGGTCACCAGGTTCTGGGTGTTAGGGCCGTTTTGACCAGCCCAGCGGATGATACGGGAAGGCGTCCATTGAAGATATCTCTGGTGGGCTTTCGGCATATGCTCTTCCAGTGTCGTATGTATGCCCCGGCGGTCGTTCAGCTGATGGCTGGCAACGCGGCGATTCTTGAACAGGATCTCCACCGTAGTTGACGTGAGGCGCACATCCACCTGCTCTTTGACAAGCTGATAAGGAACACTGTAATAATGCCCGAAGACCTCAACGTGGTAGTCGACATTGACCCTGGCTTTCTTCCATTCGGCATACTCATACGGCTCAAGGGGAAGCGGCCTTAATGCAGGCCTGTCGATCTTCTCGAACAGCTCCCTGCGTGTGGTATCCATCTTCTGGAACTTGCGGTCGTTGAACTCGCCTAGTTTTTCGGCAATGGCCTTATTCAACTCCTCCAGACTGAAGAAGGTGTGGTTCCTCAAGGCGGCAACGATCCATCTTTCAGCGACCCCGACGGCCGACTCGACCTTGGCCTTATCCCGGGGTTTGGCAACCCTGGCGGGGATAACTACCGTCCCGTAGTGCCTGGCCATGTCATGGTAAGTCGGATTGATGTCCGGTTCATACCGGCAGGGTTTGGCAACACCAACTTTTAAATTATCGGGGATAGTAATCTCGGTGACGCCACCAAAATAAGCAAATGCCCGCACATGGGAAGAAATCCAGGAAGGGAGATCCTGAGCAAAACCTGCCTCGACATACGTATAGCTGCTGGCGCCAAGGGTGGCCACAAAGAGATAGGCATCCCTGATCCCGCCGGTGACCGGGTCGGTAACCGGCATTGTCCGGCCGGCATAATCGACAAAGAGTTTTTCCCCGGCACGGTAGGTCTGCCTGAGGCATACATCGAGTTTACCCGCCCATCGGTGGTAAAGATAGCAGAACTGGCTGTATTGGTACCCGTCGGGATGAGCCCGTTTGTATTCATACCAGAGGAGCTGAAGGGTGACCCCCTTCTTTTTCAAGTCCTGATGGATATCCTCCATGGAGGGCACAGGCTTCTTACCCGCAGACACACAACATGCGGGAGGATACAATAGATGTCCGAGGGTGGTGTCATCGAGTTCATCGGGGACGGGCCATGCAAGTCCCGCTATCAGAGCGCGATGAAGATAATCCCGAACGGTGCTGCGGGCAATGTCACAACTTATGGCAATCTGGCGGACAGAGAGGTTATTCCCCCATTTGAGCCGCAATACTTCTTTTATCTTTCGCATGGATAATCTCCTGTTGGCCATTCCCAATCTCCTTTTTTTGAGGAGTTTTAATGGCTCTCAATTGAATTATCCAGCGTCTATTTCGCTCTGACAGGGGGTGGCGATTTGCTCCGGAATCGCCGGCCGATTTCAAACGGAATGGGTGGCCGATTTGAAACGGAATCAGTGGCCGATTTGGTCCGGAATACTCACTATCACATACGCTTCCTCCTTATGGAGAGAAGTTATTACCAGAGAAGCCCAAAGCGAGATTTTGCCAACTTGATCGCTTTGGGCTTTTCTGCTCTTATTTATAAAGACTGACGATTATGTAAAGAACAAAATCAAAGATTTCCATTTGAAATGTTGCATTCTGAAGGAAATGGCCAAAAACAAGAGGAAGAAGTGTTTGCTGCCTCCAATCATATACCTCCGGCAAAGCCGGAGGCTTGAATGTATGAACCGCTCAAAGCGGATTTAATTTACTGAACCACCTGAAGGTGGTTACTCCTCAAACATGTTGAGCTGATCGAGACGCCGGTCTTCTTGCTCTTGTTTTCTGATGTATTCTCGAATGGTGGCTTCATCTCTGCCAACGGTGGAAACTTCATAACCTCTGGCCCAAAAGTGCTGACCGGTGAAATTCTTGCGATGACCCATAAAGTTTCTCGCAATATGTATCGCGCTCTTGCCTTTGATGAAACCAACCACTTGCGCTACCGCATGCTTCGGCGGAATGGAGATCAACATATGCACATGATCAACTCGAAGATGACCCTCGATAACCTGACTCTCTTTCTGAATCGCGAGGTCCCTGAATGTTGACCCCAAATATCTCCGCAGTTGCTCGTAAATCGCTTTCCTCCGATACTTCGGTATCCATACCACATGGTACTTGCATTCCCATGACGTATGGCTTAAACTCTGCCTGTCGTTCAACTGAAACCTCCTTCCCCGTAAACTTCGAACGGTTCACGGATAGGAGGTTTCCTTTATATTCCCGGAATTGTCAAACTCTGGGAGTCCCCCGGCAGAGCCGGGGGTTTACCCAGGATTAATTACATCTCATCAACCATCAGTTCCTAAACTGACCAATGATCACCCCTGTTATCAAATACTCCTTGAATTATCCGATTTATTGGATGAAAATAAAACACATTCAATCCTGAGAAGGGAGTGCGATGAAAAAGCTGTTTTTCTATAGAATATTCATTCTCTCTCTGCTTTTCATGTCCTTATCCATCCCAGCGATAGCAAAGATGATGAACATCCTCGTCTACCCTTTCGAGAACATAGGGGACAAGCAATACTCCTGGATCTCCGCGGGAATGACCGAAACGGTAATCAATGACCTCATGGACATAAGAGAGGTCAGCGTCATCTCCAATGCAGACAGAAGGAATATTATTGAGGAAATGAAGTTGATCTTCTCCGAGCTTGTTGCCGAAAAGACGATGTTAAAAGTGGGTAAACTTGCCGGTGCGAATGTCATCTTTACCGGAAGCTATCTGGTTTCAGAGAATCACATAAGGGTGATTGCCCGCCTCATCAATGTGGAGACAGGGAGAGAAGAGAGTTCTGCCTGTCTCGATGGTAGCCTCAAAAAAATCTTTGACCTGCAGGACAAGGTCGTCCTTACACTCCTGTCTGAGACCGCTAAGGTCACTATCCCAGATGTGACAAAGGTTAAGGTTACAGAAGCCGAGAGGAAAAAGATAGCGAAAAAGCCAAGGCCGAAAACTACTGTTTATGAATTATACGCCAAGGGCCTTGAACGTGATGATACGAACCCGAAGGAGGCTCTCGACTATTACAAGGAAGCCCTTTACATAAATGAAAACTATGTTTCTGCTCTTATTAAAGCGGGACTCACCGCTGAAAAGCTGAACCTCTTTGATGAGGCATTATACTACCTCAATAGTGCCGATAAAACACTGAAATCCCGAAAGACTACTAAAACGATTGATTATGCCATGCTAATGAAGAACATCGGTGCTGTCTACTACTCCAAAGGAGACCTTGACCGTGCCCTGAGATACTACGTGAATTCTCAGAAAATACGGGACAGTCTCGGATTGCAAAGCACGGTAGGCTATGCAAATCTCATAACGAACATCGGTGTAGTCTATTGGTCCAAAAGGGACATTAGCCGTGCCCTAAGATACTACACAGATTCTCAGTCCATACAGGAAAGAATCGGATTGCAGGATACGGCAGACTATGCCACGCTCACTATGAACATCGGTAATGTCTATAACTCTATAGGCGACCTTAACCGTGCCCTAAGATACTACACAGATTCTCAGTCCATACAGGAAAGAATCGGATTGCAAAATACGTCAGGATATGCGGGGCTTCTCTTTAATATTGGGCTTCTATATGAGAAACAGGGCGAGAGAGGGATGGCAGGGAGATATTACAGAAAAGCTTATAATTCCTTTGTCAGTGCAGGATATATAGGTGACTGGAAAGATAAAGCCCTCAGTAATGCCCAACGTCTAGGGTATTGACTATACAATCCTCACACTTTTCCAATCAACTGTGGGCTTTTCTACTCTTATATAACGCATGGAAGGATGTATCGGCAACACTATGAGCTGCTCCAGAAAATCATCGCCTGTGAATGTGGCCGGGTCTCGCGGTCTGTAACGCTCTTTGCTTAACAGTTACATATTATTTCACGGCGTTTTTTAATGCTTTGCCGGCGGCAAACTTGGGCACTTTCTTTGCCGCAATCTTGATTGGTTTGCCGGTCTGGGGATTTCTTCCCATTCTTGCAGATCTCTTCGCAATGGAAAAAGTTCCAAAACCGACCAAGGTCACCTTTTCTCCTTTTTTCAACGCCTTTCTAACCCCCTCAAAAAGCGCGTCCACGGCCTTCCCGGCCTCTGACTTGGTACAGGTGATTCTTGCAACTTCAGCAATCAATTCTTCCTTGTTCATTCCTTCACCCTCCTATTCTCAAAAAGTTATCTTTCTCAAGAGACAGCAAGAATACCGCACGTTATTGACGCAATATCTCAAGAGAGTCTAAGTATGGCTCACGATCGTCGATCCCCTATGGGGATTTTCTCATTTTTAGGATTCTTGAAATCAGATTCGGGCTGGTCAGAATAGCTAAACACAACCTTATCGCAACAAATACCTACCCATCCGCCCCCAAATTTCTCAGGTTTGACTTCGTTATTACAGAGAGTGCAGAAGACCTTATCCATGGCTGAGTCAGATATAGGTATTTTGAATACTGTGGGAAGTGCTGGTGTGATTTACTATTTGGAAATAGACAAAATTACAATGCTGAATAATTGCTGTATTAATATTACTATTAATGCACTATTCGAGGGAGCGGAGATGGGACTGAAGATTTGATTTTCTCGTTCTGAGACCGGTCTTCTTTCTGATACGGGTTCTATGTGAGTCGATTGCGTGGGTTCCTACTCCCAGGATTTTAGCTATCTCTTTGGTAGTCTTGCCATCCTTAATAAGGGATGCCACCATAAGTTCTTTCGGGGTAAAGTTGTAATGTCGCATTCTTCGCACAAAAGGGGAGATGATTTCGTTTAGATTCGATTCTATCATGCTTAAATAGGACTTCTGGTGCGTATCGAGAGCCCCGCTTTTTATTTCTTCTACGTAGGGAATAAGGCCCTTTACGTGTGATATAAACCGATCTTCCATCTCGGTCCTTTGATCCCCGCTTTGTCGTAAGAGCACTTTCAATGCTATGTTTAGCTCCTCCAGCATTTTGCTTTTGTTCTCCAGCTCCGCCGTCCGTTCCTTAACCAGCTTTTCCAGGCTGATCGCAGACGCCTTTAGAGCATCCTCAGCTATCTTTTGTATGGTGATATCCCGTCCCACTGCTTGAAGTTCTTTAATAGCGCCCTTCTCATCGAACAGCCCCCGTGTAACCCACTGTTGCCAGCGAATCTCGCCGCCTGCGGCAAGCGCTGTTTGTTCATGCATAGTGGTAGGTCTCTCCGGAGTCAATGCGGCAAGCTTCTGTCCCACCATCTTCCGTTCCTGTCCGGTAATCAGCGCCTGAAACTTCTGTCCGAGCAATTCATCCCGGGCCTTGCCGAAATAATGGCAGTACGCATTGTTGACGAAGGTCAGCGTGCAGTCAGGAAGATAGCGGCAGATTAACTCTGCTTGGTCCTCAACAACAGCGCGGTAGCGGGCTTCGCTCCGATGCAACAATTCCTCTGCCAGCTTACGCTTAGTGATTTCTCGCGAGATGCCGCAGATGCCGATAATCTTTCTCCCGTCAAGGACAGGTCTTGAATGGACTTCAACAATCCTAACCTGCCCATTCGTGTCTTTGAACCTCAGTTCATACGGGATCCCATCCTCTCCTTTTAACACTCTCTGAAAGTTCTTCTTTGCAAGTTCATGGTAATCAGGGTGGATCACATCCAGGAAGTGTAAACTCGGATATCGCTCCTGAGGAATGCCTGACCTCTCGGAGAGGATCCTGTTCACATAGCGGAAATATCCATCAGCGTTGATGAAGTAGACACCGTCACTGACGTTTTCAGCCAACCCCTGGAATGCTCTTTCATCCCAGGAAGATGTTCCGCTGGCTTTCTTGCTTGTATTCTTCTGCTTTGTTACGGATTTGACGCTCATCCATATTTCCCATGATTATGGGTGGAATATAGGCAGCTCGACCTTCTCTACCAACTATTTTTCATCATGATAAATCATGAACAAGAAATCGATCATTACTGCAACATAGCGTGAAAGGTGAAAATCAGGAATCGGGACTCAATAGGTTTTCAACCGCTAAGTTATCTTTCTGATTGAATAATTAATCACCTGGAGAACTCAGTGTAAAATAAAAAAACCCGCTCTCTTTTGAGAAACGGGGTTTCGTTAATCTCCTCATGGCAATGCCCTTGTAAAAAGGGTTCAGATTAGTTGTTAACCGTTTGCCGATGTCCTATATAAATGCGCTTCACTTTGTGCGCTTAATTCATTGAAAAGTCAAGAGACCAATTTTATTTATAATCATTTGGCCGCCTGAGGCCCATTGGAAGCAAGATATAAGGTCGATGAATTCTGTTAACTGGAAACCCAGTCGATCCTTCTTGCTCGGCTCATGCAATCCTGCGAACTCATCGTTTGTCGGCATCCGCCAGTCCGCGTAGCCGCCGTCCCGATAATTAATCCTGGGTAAACCCCCGGCTCTGCCGGGGGACTCCCAGAGTTTGACAATTCCGGGAATATAAAGGAAACCTCCTATCCGTGAACCGTTCGAAGTTTACGGGGAAGGAGGTTTCAGTTGAACGACAGGCAGAGTTTAAGCCATACGTCATGGGAATGCAAGTACCATGTGGTATGGATACCGAAGTATCGGAGGAAAGCGATTTACGAGCAACTGCGGAGATATTTGGGGTCAACATTCAGGGACCTCGCGATTCAGAAAGAGAGTCAGGTTATCGAGGGTCATCTTCGAGTTGATCATGTGCATATGTTGATCTCCATTCCGCCGAAGCATGCGGTAGCGCAAGTGGTTGGTTTCATCAAAGGCAAGAGCGCGATACATATTGCGAGAAACTTTATGGGTCATCGCAAGAATTTCACCGGTCAGCACTTTTGGGCCAGAGGTTATGAAGTTTCCACCGTTGGCAGAGATGAAGCCACCATTCGAGAATACATCAGAAAACAAGAGCAAGAAGACCGGCGTCTCGATCAGCTCAACATGTTTGAGGAGTAACCACCTTCAGGTGGTTCAGTAAATTAAATCCGCTTTGAGCGGTTCATACATTCAAGCCTCCGGCTTTGCCGGAGGTATATGACTCTCGCAATAGGACTTGGCGTCCGCCCTGTTTAAATTGCTACCGTTGTCCGTAGCCGCGCAGATCAGGCTCGTACTCGTGTCCAATACCGTTCGTACATGTTACTTAAAAACCTCCGGGTTGATGACACCCTCCGGGTGCCTTCCCTCCAGAACATCTATGATGGTCTGCGCCGCCTGAGACGCCATCCTCATGACGCATTCTGCCGTGAGTCCTGCCGAGTGAGGGCTGAGCACCACATTAGTCAGCCCGAACAGCGGATTATCATCCTTGGGCGGCTCGGGGTCAAACACATCCAGTCCCGCCCCGGCAATGATGCCATTCTTGAGCGCCCTGAACAATTCCCTCTCGTCCACAAGAGGTCCCCTGGCGCAGTTGATCAGGAAGGCGGACGGTTTCATCATGTGGAATTCCGCCTTGCCGATGAGTCCACCGGTCTCCCCCGTCAAAGGAACATGCAGCGTGACGATATCCGAGACTTTCAGCAGTTTGGGGATACCGGACACCTTCTTGCCCCCAGCCTTTTCTATCATCTCGCGCGACGCCCGCGGACTGTAAACCAGCACTTCCATGTTGAATGCCGCTTTGGCTTTCTGGCATACAAGGGTGCCTGTGCGGCCCATCCCGATAACCCCGAGGATCTTCCCATCCAGATCCAGCGCGCCGAAGTCGTTGCGGATTTCCCAGTTGTTCTTCCGCGTAGCCCGGTCGTAGGGTACGATCTTCTTCGTCAGAGCAAGCATCAGAGCGAGGACGTGCTCAGCCACCGAAACGGCATTGGCACGGGGCGTGATGCACACGGGAATCTTTCTACGGGTCGCCGCGACCACGTCGATATTGTCGTAGCCGACGCCGTGGCGCGCAATCACTCTCAAGGCTCGCCCAGCCTCGATCACCGATGCCGGAATTCCCGCAGTACGAACCAGCAGCCCGGAGACATCCCGGACCTCCCTCGCCAGTGTCGACTCTGTTATGTCTGAGGCAAACCGTACGTCATAACCCTTCTTGATGAGTAATCTCTCCCCCGATTCGTGAATCGGCTGGGTGATCAGGATCTTCACCTTGTCCTTACTTTCCATATCTTAATTCTTACGCTCCGCCTTTTTTCTCACTTCTTGTCCATTTCATGCCGCCAAAATATGTACCACATTAAGAGTTAGAGTTCTGCATTTTTATTAGAATAGTCGAGTGGCGCGAGGGGATTTCACCCTCACGCTCTCCCAAAACTGGACGTGACAGTCTCCCGTCATCCAGCTCCTATTGTCCAGCCTTACCTTTTGAGAGTTGCCAATGAGCAAATAGCTTAGGCTGCCTGTGAAATACGCCTTGCAACCATTGCCTCGCCCTCTGGTTATTCCTCCTCAATCTTTTGTATTTCCGGGATGCCCACCGAACAAGAATATTGTTCAGTTGCTGAAAAACACGGTAAAGAGCTGATTTATAGAAACTGCCGTAATAGTTAATCCAACCCCTTAACACTGGGTTGACCACTCGAGCCAGCTCATCCAGAGATTTGTCTGTTTGCCGGTGCATTTTCCATTGCCTCATAGCATCGCATATCGATTTCTTGGCTTTGTTGCTGATTGCAGGCATAAATCCGACAAATAATTTACCCTTTCGATTTTTCGCTCTCCGGGGCCGGAATGTAAAGCCCAGGAAATCAAATTTCTGCTCAGGATAATTTCCTCGCCGATCATCTTCCTTACAGTAAACAATCTTCGTCTTCTGCAAGTTAAGCTCCAACCCACATTCAGCAAAACGCTTTTCAATCGCTACACGAAGCCTCTCAGCTTCGGCCTTGCTCCGACAATGACATATCCCATCATCGGCATACCGCTCGAATGCAATCTGAGGATACTGCCTCTTCATCCACGTATCGAACGCGTAATGTAAAAAGAGATTCGCAAGTAATGGACTAACCACTCCCCCTTGCGGAGTCCCTTTATCCCGATTAATCAGGCTGCCAATTGCCAATTGCGCCGGGGCATTCAGCCATCTTTCGATGTACAGAAGCACCCATTTGCAATCAGTATGTTTCCTTACCGCCCGCATCAACAGATCATGGTCGATATTGTCAAAGAAACGTTTGATGTCGAGGTCAAGTACCCAGTCGTATCGCCAGCACCGCTGACGTGCAACCCCTATGGCCTCTCTCGCGGACTTCCCTGGACGGTACCCATATGAATCCGGATGGAAATATTCTTCCAAGATCGGCTCCAGGTATCGTTTGACTACCGTCTGGGCAATGCGGTCTGCCACTGTTGGTATTCCCAGTGGCCTAGTTCTCCCATTGTCCTTCGGTATATCGACCCGACGTACAGGTGGTGGAAAATAGCTGCCTGAGGACATCCGATTCCAGATCTTAAAAAGGTTATCTTTCACATCCTCTTCAAATTCTGCAATGGATTGCCCGTCTACTCCGGCTGCTCCTTTGTTTGCCTTCACCAGTTTGTAGGCTTCCCATACTTCCCATTTCGAAATACAAAACGGCTTTGCTTTATTCACGAAGCTCCTCCCATTTCTGGTTGACTTGAAAATAAAGCTGAACAACGCAGCCCCTTCAGTCCAGTTCCATTACAGAACCTTCATCCCTAATACTGGCTGCTCCGCCCCCGTGTCCCGCATTGGTACTCTCATTCTTGTGGTTTCCTCCACTTGAATTTCTCCCTTAGCATCGGGACGACAGGTTCCCACGTTCCACACAAAAGCCCGGATCAGGTTCGCGCTACCTTTATGCCGGATGCCGCCCAATCAGTAAACAGGTTCCCCTTGAACTTATCCTGGAGATCAGTAAGCCCTCCAGTTTTGACATCGTCCAATTCATTTCGACACCTCAGAAGTAGTTCGCTTGCGCTCGCCTCCCTGAACCTCACCTGACATGGTCTTTTGCCATGCCTTTTCCTTAATGCTCACCACAATGACTCTTTACCATTGCAGCTTAAGGTGGTTTGAAGCCAGCCCCTGCAAGCCGGCTTCGAGGGACCTACCCTCATCTCTTGTGCAGCCTCGTGGCGCACTTACTGATTGAAATATCGCATTGGGTGGAAATAATGAAAAAAACAATACTGCAGGAAAAAAGATTGGTCGTGAAATTGGCCGGGACTTAATCTGGTTTCAACCTTGTATATGTATTTTAGAGTGATGCACTTGTGGAATAAGGCTTTTCTATGGATATCAATAACCATTCCTTTCTGTAATCTTCCATTGACCATTTCAGATATATATGCAACATCGCCATCATAACACAAATTGTTGTCGCTATTATCGCATAGCCTCAGTATTATGAGATGTGAGCAATGAAGAGTATCTCAAAATTTAACAAGGAGTCACGACATGAACACTGACATTACATCCAATATTATCGGCACTTGGCGACTCGTCTCCTGCATGGCCCAGGGCTCGGATGGGCAGGAAAGCTACCCTTACGGCAAGAACGCGCAGGGATGAGCCAATCGCGAACCGCACGTGATTTCGACCGTTCGACGCTTTGTCTATTGAAGTAACCCACGTTGTTTTAGCCATTTGTTCATCAATACTTCGTCAACCTCCCGGCTCACATCCGGAGCTTGTTTGAATAGCGTTTCCGCCAGTGCATCGCTGACATTGAGACCTCCCAGAGCGCCATCGAAAGCCAGTATCTGATCGGTGCTTGAAAAACGCCGCGCAAAATCAACGGCTTTTCTTAAACTCTCGACCTGCACTGCATAATCCATAAAAGTCGTGTTTTGTACGCAACTTCTTAATTTGTCAGCCTGGGCTCCCACTACCAGCGTTGGTAATTGCTGGGCAAAGAAGATGCCCGGATAGCCTATGAAGCAATAATTTATGATTAACGCCTTAATGGCAGGGTTAGGGGGTGGTAACAATTTTCCTTTATATAAAGGCTTGGCGCTTGGGTATAACATATCAGTGTAACGTGTGAACGGAGTGAATGGCACATCCAAATCAAATTCGTCTACATTGGCGTTGAGAAGATTGCAAAACAGTATTCCACCGGAGGTTGTATAGGGAATGGAGTTGGGATAGTCTATGATCAGAATTACATCTTTAATGCTGCTCAGCAATGTAATGATTTTGGCGTACCAGGACAGGTTGAGCCGGGTGAATAGCTTATCCTGCTCCACCAGATCATTATTGGCATCAACGCCTACGATTCCAGTCGGCGCTATTTGGAGAATTACAGAACAGACGAATTTATTTTGAACAAAAGGCGACTCAAAAATCATACGAGGGATGATGTTTGCCGCGCGTGGTCCCATACTCTGGTGATAAATCGATCGAGTCTCAATTGTTGCATAGGACATGGCGAACGGCTTGAAGAGCCTGCCCATCAGCCTGTGATAATGAATTTCCCTGATATCACTATGGTGTGCATGAATTATCCATCGCGCTGAATAGCCGCGCTTGACGCCGTAAAAAGTTCCAATCTCGGTTTCGATAGGAATCCCTTGATCCACCGGCGCCATGCCTGCGGCTTTTCCTTTGAAATATTTGTCCAGTTCATACCTTTGAAGTTGCGCTTCTGTTTCCCTGAAGCGCATTCCCGCTCCAACGATGAGGTGGACATTGTTTGTGCGGCAGCGGCGTTCAACTTCGTCCCTGATCGTCCTGATCATTTCCGCATAGGCTTCACCCCCATAAAGGTTAAAACCATGGTGTGATGCCATGATATTAACCGAGTCCTGGGGCTGAATCTTGCTTAAGTCCACTTTTGCCAACGTGTCTAAAGTAGCTTTCCGTATTTGTTTGCGAATAATTTCCGGAGAATTAAGAGAGATTGCTTTGGGAACATCCGGGAAAAGATCGCTGATTAAGACCCCGGTCATATTTGGCAAACTTGCCGCCCTTTCGCCTAAAAGAGAAGGGTCAATAGAATACGGCGTGCTTCGCACTGGCGACGGTGTAAAAGTTGCATTTCTCATTATCATTGTTCACCTCCCGGAAAAACTTCATCTATCGCTTTTCGATCTCTAATAAGGTAAAACTCCTTATCAAATTTTTTCATTATATCATCCGACAAACTCCATATTGAAATTGTGTTTCCGTACCATTGGTTCCCCACAGCGTGCTTAAGCTCCAAACCGGAAGCCCGCAGTAATCTTATCACGCCATTTATGCATAGCACCCCGCAGCCGGTCCGTGCTCCCGTCATTCGGGCAACATCTTCGGGTGTTTTTGCTCCGGCTAAAATGGCGGCCACTATTTCTTTCACCTGTACTCGACGACAATAGCAGATAATTTGATCGGGATACATATGTGCAGCCTGACAGATTATATGCATCTCTTCATCCGATATCTTTGTGGCATCAATGCCTATCTCCAGAGGTGAGCTTCTTAATTGCATTCCAATCGCTTCTTCCGGGCAGCGCGATACGCAGATTCCGCAGGCTTGACAGTATTTCCCGTCAATAAACGCTTTGGATTTGCCGTTATCATTCACGAGTGCTATGGCCGCAACCGGACAGAGCTGCACACATGTTTTACATCCGGTACACTTTTCCTTATCCACGACCGACATCTGATGCTCTAATTTCATAATTCGATCTCCTTGCTCTAAAAATTCATTTCTTATTACAAGTTAAAATGATAGCCCCTATTCCATGCTCATAAGAGAACACGGATTAGATTCCTATGATAGCCCTTGCTTCATGAGGGGTCGCAGGCTCCATTTGCAGCATTTCAATTAATTTCACAGTCCTGGATACAAACTGAGCATTGCTCTTAGCCAAAACGCCTTTTTCGAGATAAATATTATCTTCCATTCCAACCCTTATATGTCCTCCGAGAATGCAGCCGAGGGTGGTTAGGTGCAATTGTGATTTTCCTATAATGGTTATTCCAAAGTTGCTCTCAGATCCTATGTATTTTAGATAGTAGTCATGCATCGAGAGCACGTCGTGAACACTCGCCGGAATAGCGCCCTGGTTACTGCTGCCCAGAACAATATTTATGAAATACGGTTTCTTAACCAATCCCTTTTCGATTAGGTTCTTCGCCTCCACAAACATTGGATGGCTGAAGATTTCTAATTCCGGTTTAATGCCTCTATCCAGCATACCTTGGGCAATCGCCTCTATTTGAGACCGGGTATTAAGGAATATGGAGCCGGGATTGAATTTTGTTCTCACCATTGTACCCATGTTAAACGAAGCCATATCCGGTTGAGCATCCAAAACCTTTATTCTATCTTCAGCCGCAAAGCCCGGACCGACACCAGTTGTATTATTGATGATTACATCACATTGATCTCGAATGGCGCGATTAATCTTCTTATATACAATGGGATCGGCTGTCACCTTTTCTTGCTCATCCCTGGCATGAATATGAACAATTGAAGCGCCGGCCCACCAACATTCAACGGCCTCTTTTACAATCTCTTCCGGTTTCACCGGCAAATATGGATCATTCTCTTTGTTATGCAGGCCGCCTGTTAAAGCGGCGGTGATGATGACTTTTCGCATGACCTATAAACTGTAACCTTCCAACTAAGAAGACGGATGTTTTTTGAAAGCGTAATTACCTGCAAATTTGAATTGACTTTGGCGCAGCATTAGTATACATTTTTATATACAAATATTGTATACAATGCAAGCATAAATTTCGCATCGAATCATACTTTTCAGAGATACTAACCGCAACATTTGTTTCTTAAATACGATAACGGAGGAAAGAGTCATGTCTAAAAAGCAAATCATCGGGGGAATATCTGGAATTGTATTAGGTATAATAGTGGCGTTTATAGCGCCGCCTCAAGGCCTGACTCCGCAGGCCATGTATGCTCTCGGCATTATTACATGGGCTGTTGTTTACTGGATATGTGATGTTGCGCCTGAATATGTGGTCGCAATGGCAATGTGCACGCTGTGGGCTTTATTTGGATGTGTTCCATTCAAAACGGCATTTGCGACTTTTAGTGGTACTGTATGGTGGCTGCTTGTGGGCGCACTGGGCATGGGATTAGCTGTATCGAGAAGCGGTCTACTCAGGCGTATATCTCTTTGGGTGATGAACATTTTCCCAGCTACTTTTAATGGCCAGACACTGGGGCTGATCGCTGCCGGTACCATCATTGCGCCATTGATTCCGAGCATGACGGCGAAAGCAGCCATCGTAGCCCCGATCAGCATGGGTATCAGTGATGCCATGGGCTATAAGCGAAAAAGCTCCGGTGCAGCCGGATTATTCGGCGCCATGTATGTTGGCTTCATATTAACCGGGCCGATGTTTATAAGCGCTTCCTTTATTTGTTATATGTTGCGAGGATTACTGCCTGCTGACGTTCAAGCCCAGTTCAATTGGACTTTTTGGTTCATATCTGCCGGCATCTGGACCATTACAGTACTCGTCCTCATGTCTTTAGCCATCAGGCTTTTGTACAAGCCGAAAGAAAAGGACATCCTCCCAAAAGGTTATGCTGCCGGCGAATTAGCAAAGCTCGGTCCCATGAATCGAAATGAAAAAATCACAACGGTAGTGCTGGTCATAGCTCTTCTCTGCTGGATGACTGAGCCGCTTCACGGTATCAATGCTACAATTATCGCTTTAGTGGGACTTATCGTCTTGCTGGGCTGCAGGGTCTATGACCGGCCTGATTTCCGTACGGGTATGGGTTGGGACAATATCATCTTCATAGGTGGGATCATTAATTTGGGATCTGTTCTTCCGGCGCTGAAAATTGATAAGTGGATTGCAGATGCGTGTAGTCCCGTGATCACCCCCCTGATTTCCAATATATATCTCTTCATCATTGTCCTCGCTGTTGCAATCTATGCGATTCGTTACTTGCTTGTTTCCTTTACGGCAACGACGGCTATCTTTACTGTCTTGTTCGTGCCTTTCGCAGTAAGGGCAGGCATTAACCCATGGGTCACGGGCTTCGCGGTTTGGACATCAACACAATTATGGAATGTATTCTATCAGAATTCAACTTTCTTAACTTCTTTCTACGCCGTTGGCGGAGAAATGGTGACGCATAAGCAAATGGCTCGTCTGTCCTATGCGTTCATGGGCGTGTCACTGATCGGCCTTCTTGCGTCCGTCCCGCTATGGAGATATCTCGGTTTGGTGCCGTAAATTCCGTTCCCGTACATATCTTCATATCGGAATTGGACGATAGAGATAAACTGCGAAGCTAATTAGAATAAAAGATTGCTTGCTTCCATATTTAAATCGGTATTGATGTCATTAATATTTAATGATAAAAAATCAGTTGGTTAAGTTGTAAGCACGATAAACATAACACGTTTATGCTTCTGCGCTTCAAACCGGAGAGAATTTTCTGAAATGGCAGTTGACGGCACTAAATTTACGGGAAAATGCGAGGGCAGTAGTGACCAAGTCTCTAAGCGTGGCAGGCAAGGAAGGTCTTATCATTAAGGGTAGAAGATGAATTCCGTAAAAGCTGATAGATCTGTACGCCAAGATATATATGAGACGATGAGAGATGATATCACGTTTGGGCATTTCATGCCTGGAGAGCGGCTGACAGAAAAAAAGCTTTCCGATATATACAAAGCCAGTCGCAGCCCTATCCGCGAAGCGCTGAGACAGCTTGAAAGTGAAGGATTAATCAGTTTTGAAAGGAATAAGGGTATCGAGGTCTCCAAACCTACACTAAAGCAGGTGGAACAGATATTCAACATTCGAGAATTGCTGGAAGGATATTCTGTGCGTCTCAGCGTCGGGCAAATGAATAAAAAGGACGTCAGCGACTTGACCAAATTTCATAAGAACCTAATTAGAGCCGCCCGGGATAACAACATAGAAGCGTGGCTCCAGAATAATTCGCTTTTCCACGGCTATTTTAGAGATAAGGCGGATAACGAGAATCTCAGCCAGCTTATCATTATGCTCAGACGGAGGACGTATCATTATCAGACCTTGTCTTTCAACTATTCTCCCAATTTTGAAACATACATCGGGCAGCACGCGGCGATCTTAGTTGCCTGCGGGAAGAAGGACTCCGCCCAAGCCGAGCGGCTTATGCGGTCACATATCCAGACGATCAAGCTTGCTATTGTGAAATCTTTGTCGAGGAATCACAATTTCTCTAAGATCATAAAATTCTAACTTGTAATAGCCAGAATCAGTTCCCACTCTGTCAGTTTTCAACCGTTCAGATTTATCTATATGGTTAATAAATCTAAGATGCGGGACTGACTCTATTCGTCAGTATTGTGATTTATTCGAGAATAAGAATCTAATCGCTCGCTGCCATTCTCTTCAGTAGTTCTTCGGAGCCGACGACAAAATCTTCCATGACTTCTTTCACAGTCCGAATCCGCCCGACCAGGCCTACCGCCTGTCCGCAGGGAAAAGGGCCGTCTTCACTTCTCGGCGGGTTGCCTGAAAAAATAAATTTCATGATGTCTTTTTTTGTCACGCCCTCTAAGATAAGTGTTTCCAATTTTTCCGTCCATCGATTTACAAGCATCCTGAGCGGAGCGATTCCGCGGCCCATGATTTTGGTAGAGACGTCCCTTGCACTTAAAATCTGTTCCCGCCATGCACTGCCTATTTTAGTGCATTCCACCGTAGCCAGAAAAGCCGTACCCACGCTGACCCCGTCCGCGCCAAGAATGCGGCAGGCCGCATATCCTCGCGCATCAACCACCCCCCCGGCTGCAAGAACCGGTATCCGGACGGCGTCGACGACCTGCGGAATCAGCGCAAGGGTGCCTATTTCAAAAGGAGACGCAAATCCCCCGGATTCGAAACCCTCGGCAATGACGGCATCGACTCCGGCTTCTTCCGCCTTCTTCGCTGCATCTACACAAGGTATGACATGCACCACGCGGCTGCCGGCTTGCTTCAGAGCCGCTGTGAAGATGGCCGGACTGCCAGCGGCGGTGATTACGACGGGAACCCTGCTTTCAATCACCACCTGAATCAGGTCTTTCGCCTGGGGAGCCATGAGTGGAATATTTACCGCAAAGGGAAGCTTCGTTATGTCCCTTAAACGGCGGATTTCCGTAGTGAGGCTTTCGGCGGACTCCGTGGCACCGGCAATTGTGCCGAGCCCTCCTGCCTCACTGACTGCGGCGGCCAGTTTGGCATCCGTCACACCGGCCATTCCCCCCAGAGCGATGGGATATTTTATTTTGAAGAGTTCGGTTACACGGTTCTTCATTGTGTCTGATTTCCTTCTGCGAAATGTGTGGAGCGATCATTAGGAATTTGTCTCTTCGTTCCTTTACGATGAACGTTTTGCTATCCCCTGAAATACGGCCATACATAATTCCTTCGTGAGCTCCTTGGCAGAATACGGCTTCCCGTAGATGATCTTTGGCAGGCATAGGTGCTCTACGCCGCCCAGTATCACCTGTCTCATGGACGTGACCGGTATGTCGCTGCGGATTTCACCATTCTTTATCCCCTCCTTCAGAACCTCCGTTACGATTCCGCTGTACCTCTGCACCTGACCGTAACTTTCACTTTCAAAATAACCCGGGTAATTTCTCACTTCGAGAAGGAGAATTTTAGCGAGCACCCGTTTCGTCTCATAGAGGTTCATCTGGGACCAGACGATCTTTTTCAATCTATTGAAGGTGCCCTTGATCCCTTTCAGCTCCGATTCCATCACCCCGAGATATTCATCGAGATAGTCCCGGAGGACCTGATGCAAGAGCCCTCGCTTGTCGCCAAAATACTTGTAGATGAGGGCTTCGTTGACGCCGGATTTTCTGGATATCTGCGCAGTCGTAATCGCATTGAATTCCTTTTCTTCCAAGAGCGCTTTGAAGGCCTCTCTGATCTTCACGCCCCCGACAGGCAAAGGCCTTACAAGCAATCTGCCCGACCCTTTCTTGATCTTTTCACGTACCGCCGGCATATGTCCTCCAGTGGAAATTATTTATTAGCTGATTATATGTTTCTTGGATAGAGAAGCAAATGGCTTCTACTCCGCCCCATGAGCGTGGGCCGCGCGCGGGTCGCGCTGTGTCGCCCACGCCCGGCCCCGTGTCTCTCTATCTCCGTGCTTCTCTGCCGCTTAGCGTGTGCGGTATATGTTCAAGGGATCGCACTTTTCCCTCAGGACCTTCAATTCCTCCAGGAGTAAGGGGTCTGCCTCCGTAGCACGGGAGATATCGATATCAAAGCCCGTGTTCTCCTTGATCGCCTCGGGCGTTACCCCCTGGAAATATTTTTCCACATACATGACCTTCGTTTTCGCATCGAATCTCATAATCCCCATCGAGGAAATAAAAGCGATAGGCCCTCCGGGGAGACCAATCTCTTCCCTTCTGACCATCTTGCCTTCCGGCCATTTCTTCACCATCCAGCCCGGCGTAGTGAGATAATCCACCTTTTCCAACAACCGGCGCTTCTGGTGAGCCATGGTAATAATTGTCGCCTTGGCGAAGCCGCCGATATCTACTGCGCCTGCCGTGCCAGCCAGTCTCTTCGTCGGCTTGTTGTAGTCGGTGCCGATAAAGGTCGAGTTCAGGCTGCCGTATTTGTCGATCTGCGCCCCCCCGATGAAACCGAAATCGATTTCTCCCCGCATAAGTGGGAAGAGGCCTTCCGGGTCGCCCATCTGCCAGGACGAACCATAGGTTAGGCGACTGTCCATAATGGAGAGCGGTACCTCGATCGGGTCGGCATCCGCCTGACCCGTTTCCACGATCATCTTCATATCCGGCGCATAAAGTATCTTTGCCAGGTGTGTAGCGAGAAGCGGCGCTCCAATCCCGATGATCCCGGTCTTGCCGTTGAATTCGCTTAGCATCCGTGCGCCGTAAATAACCATTGCCTCCGTCGGCTTGTAGTCTTGCGCTTTTGCGTATTGTTCTGTCATGATCGTGTCCCTCCTTTCGGTCTTGGACGATAGCCGAACGGCGGTATGGCCCGCAACTTTTCCAGGCGTGAAGCGCCCAGCTTATTCAGGTAATCGTCGTGGCCTTTCAGCCCATAAACCCAGGAATCGGCCCATTCTTGAAATCCCGCTTCCGTTTTCGCTTTTCCGACATAATCCATGAGGAACGGAATATCCATGTCATAGAAATTGAGTACCTGTCCCGGATGACCGCCCCAGGGGACCTCAACGACCATGTCAACACTCGTGCAGGGGATCTGATTGCGGTTGGGATCGCGCCTGAGATATTCCTCAGGGACGACCTGCTCTGCCGTAATAATGACTTTTGCGGCTCCGTGGGCGGCAAAATGGTCGAAGACCAGACTGCCGTCGATCCGGGCCGTTCCTTCTTCGCCCGCATACTGGACGTGGCAGATGAGAACGTCCGCTTTCATGGCGGGATGGAGCTGGACCGTGCCGCGGCCATAGAAAGGATCCTCCATGAGAATATACTTCTTCTCCGGAATCATCTCCTTGTTTCTCGCCAATGCCCTTATCTTGGCCACATTGTCATACGCGGGATTCAGCACATCCGTTCCGAATGTCGTTCTCGATGCGATGAACGGCGCGCCCGCCATGGCTGCCATCGCGCCCAGACATACATCCGTGTGGCCGATGTCATCGATGACGATGCGGCCCGCTTCCGACATTCTCTTCAGGGAAGGAGAGATGCCGAAGGCCCCGATCGCCGTGTAGGTGCCGCGATACGCCGAGACGCAGCCAGCGCCAACGAGCATGTCCTCCGAAAGAGAACACTCCGCGAGCATGATGAGATTTTTCTTGCCCTGCCGTATCAGTTCCAGGGCAGCGGCGATGGGACGACGATCCTCCACCACGCCGCCCATGACAAGACAATCACCTTCCTGTATTTCCTGCATTGCTTCTTTCAAACTGACGACCTTGCTTTTCTGCATACTTTTCCTCCTTCAGCGTATCTCAATCAATTGTGACCAGATAACCGTTCGTGATCGTCCAATGCCGGTTCTTATGCATCACCTCCCGTCTCATTCAACATGTTTTTATGATTATGCGATCTCTCACAATTATTGCGGGGCCGGTATCCATAAGGTGGAATCGACCGCAGATATTGAAGCCGCGACGCCCCTATCCTGTCCAGATATTCATCGTGCGTGTTCATCGTAAATACCCATTCATGGACCCAGCTCTCCAAGCCGGCCTCGGTCTTTGCGGCTTTCACATATTCCCTGATAAAGGGCATATCGACGTCGTAAAATCCCTGTACCTGGCTGGGATGCCCGCCCCATGGGATTTCCACGACCATATCCACGCTCGTGCAGGGAATCTGATTGCGGTTCGGATCTCTCCTGAGATAGGCTTCCGGGACGACCTGCTCCGCGGTCAGGATAACCTTTTTGGCGGCATGGATGAAATAATGGTCGAAGGCGAGGCTGCCTTCTATCCGCCCAGTGCCGTCCTCTCCCGCCTGCTGGACATGGATGACAGCCACGTCCGCGGGCATGGCGGGCTGAAGTTTTATGGGGCCGTTCCCATAAAAGGGGTCATCCATCAACACAAACTTCTTCTCTGGAATCATGGAAGGATCACGCGCCAGCTTTCGGATCTGTTCCGTCCGCGAGAACTCGGGATTGAGAACGTCGCTTCCTAAGGTGGCGCGGGTGGCGACAAAGGGACTCCCGGCCATGGACGCCATGGCGCCAAGGATGATATCAATATGACCGATATCATCGATGATGAATTCACCAGTTTCTATTTTTCTTAGAGTTGCCGGAGAAAGTCCGAAATTAGCCATCCCTGTATAGCAGCCGCGCCAGGCCGCAGCACAGCCCATGCCCACCAGTATATCTTCCGCAAGCGAACATTCCGCAAGGAGGATCAGCCCCTTCTTTTTTTGCCTGACGATCTCATATGCGGCTGCCATGGGACGCCGGCATTCGATGAGGGACCCTAAGAACAGGACGTCCCCGTCGCGGATGCAGCCGACGGCATCTTTCAATGAAACAACTTTGCCCATATCACTTGTTCGTGAACGAAGGTTTCCTCTTTTCCACGAACGCCTTCATCCCTTCTTTCTGATCCGCAGTGGAAAAGAGGATTTCAAAACATCGCGCCTCGTAGGCCATTGCTGACTTCATGTCCATATTCATCCCGCCATTGACCGCGATCTTCGTAATCTTCAAGGCGAAGCCCGGCTGGCGGGCGATCTTCCTGGCCATCTTCCTGGCTTCGTCCATCAGGGAAGCAGCAGGCACCACCTTGTTCACGAGGCCTATACGATAGGCCTCCTGTGCATCGATGAAATCGCCGGTGTAGAGAAGTTCCTTGGCCTTGGTGATGCCAATAATCCTGGGAAGCCGCTGAGTACCCCCTGCCCCGGGAATCACGCCGATCTTGATCTCCGGCTGCCCGAAGGTTGCGTTATCCGCGGCGATCCTCAGATCGCAGGCAAGCGTAAGTTCACAGCCGCCGCCCAATGCCAGCCCGCTCACTGCCGCAATAACAGGCTTTTCGAGGTCCTCGATCTTGTTGAATACCGCCTGGACATCCTTCAGAAACCGATGCGCGTCTACAGGCGTAGCAATTCCTCCAATCTCGGTGATATCGGCACCTGCGGCGAAGAACTTTTCCGCCCCCGCAAGGATTACCACTTTCACTTCCTCAGCACCGTCAATCTCTGTGAAGACGTGATCCAGTTCACTGAACAGCCGGCTGTTGAGGGCATTCATGCTCTTGGGGCGATTCAAGGTGATGACGGCTATCCCTTCGCCCTTCTCATATAGAATCGTCTGATAGTCCATCCTCTTCCTCCTTTGCTCTTCTATCGCTCGCAATCATTATGACGGGTTGAGCGAGTTGAACTTATTCCTACACCTTGATGATAACCGCCTCGCCCTGCGCTAGACCGCCGCAGATAGCCGCTACGCCGTAACCGCCTCCGCGACGTTTCAGTTCGTATGCGAGAGTCATCATGAGCCTTGCGGCGCTTGCTCCCACGGGATGACCGATGGCGATGGCTCCGCCATTCACGTTGGTCTTGGCCTGAAGCTCTTTCCACTTTTTCTCATCGTTATTAGCAAGTATCTTCGTGGAAACAAGGGGCAGAACTGCAAAGGCTTCATTTATTTCAATCAATTTCATGTCGTCGAGTGTCAGACCTGCCTGCTTCAGGGCCTTTTGAATTGTATAAGCCGGAATGACGGCGATTTCACGGGGGACTGTAGCCGATGCCGCTACTGCAATTACTGTTGCCAGGGGCTTAAGGCCCTTCTCCTTAGCCTTCTTGGCGGTCATTATAAGGATCGCGCTCGCCCCCGCGCTGATGGGAGGCGCGTTTCCTGCTGTCACGGTGGGACTGCCGTAGATGGTTTTCAGCTTCGCCAAGGACTCCATGTTCGTCTTCCTCGGCGATTCGTCCTTTTCGATGACGATAGGATCACCCTTCTTCTGGGGAATCACCACGGGCATGAGTTCCTCCCCGATCTTGAACTTCCCTTCCGCAAAGGCCTTTGCATATTTCTCCTGGCTCCCAAGCGCCCAGGCGTCCTGCATCTCTCTTGTCACTCCATACTCCAGCGCCACTTCCCCCGCGTCCTTGGCAACCGGGTTGAACCCCTTTGCCGTATAGCCAAGCTCGAAGAGGCAATCGATAAGCTTGATATGTCCTATCCTTGCTCCCTTTCTCAAACCGGGGGCCAGATGGGGTGTACGCGGCATGTTCTCCGCACCCACGGCCATGGCGATCTCCGCCTCTCCGGCCTTGATCGCCCTGACGCCTAAGCGGAGACAGGTCAGTGACGAACAGCATGCCCTGTCAAGGGTCAGGGAAATATTATCCGCCGGGAACCCCGCAAGGAGCGTCGCCTGCCTTGCCGGCACATCCGTTTCCAGGGCTACTTCCGCGGGAATGCAGCTCCCGTAACTGATGTCATCCACTTCCGCGGGCTTGATTTTTACGCGTTCGATCACCTCTTTCATGACCATTACACCGAGGTCGATGCTCGGTATATCCGCCATGGCGGAGTCGAATTTGCTGAACGGAGTTCTCACCGCACTTACCATCACGATACCATTTTTGCTTTCCATCTCTTTCTATTCTCCTTCTTGGTTTCTTTTCAGCCTTGCATACAAAATCCCAGCAATGCGATGCTGGATTTTGTTGTTTGAAATTTATTACTTCGCCGCCATCCGGATAGCGCCATCGAGCCTTATGACCTCTCCATTGAGCATGGGATTCTCAATTATATGCTGGGCCATCTTTGCATATTCCATGGGATCGCCGAGACGCTGCGGGAACGGAACCATCTTGCCTAAAGCTTCGCGCGCCGCCTCAGGCAGTTGCGCGAGCATCGGCGTGTTGAAGAGTCCCGGCGCAATCGTCATTACCCTGATTCCATACTCGGCGCACTCCCTGGCAATGGGCAGTGTCATGCCGACGACACCGGCCTTGGAGGCGCTGTACGCCGGCTGCCCGATCTGACCGTCGAAGGCAGCAACCGAGGCGGTATTGATGATAACACCCTTTTCACCGTCTTTATTTCCGGTATTCTTGACCATCTGCTCCACCGCGAGCCTGATGACATTGAAGGTGCCAACCAGGTTGATCTGCACCACGCGGTTGAAGTATGAGAGCGCCATGGGGCCTTTCTTGGAAAGAACTTTCCCGGGATCTCCCACGCCGGCGCAGTTGATCAAAACATTTATTGCTCCAAAGGCATCCATCGCCTTCTTGATGGCCGCCTGCACGCTTTCCTCGCCGGTCACATCCGTATTGGCATAGATGACGTTGCCTCCCAGCTCTGCGGCAAGTTTCTCTCCCTTCGTCGCATCAAAATCCAGAATCGCCGCCTTCCCGTCCAGGCCCACCAGATTGCGGACGCACGCTTCGCCGAGTCCCGATGCACCGCCTGTTACAATTGCTTTACAACCTTTAACATCCATTTAATTTTCTCCTTTCAACATGAGACTTAACTTTTTTAAAATCATATTCCTCTTCAATAAAGAATTCGTTTGGCTTCCTTGCGGAGCTCCGCTCTAAAATCTGGATGGGCTATGGCAATCAGGGCATCGGCCCTCTCACGCATGGACTTGTAATACAGATCAGCGATGCCGTGCTCTGTTACCACAAACTGGCTGTACATGTGCGGCACGATGACGTGTGAGCCCGGTGATAACTGAGGTACAATAGTAGAAACAACCTGGCCGGATTTCAGGGTCCGCGTGGAAGGCAGGACGTTGACTGCCCTCCCGCCATTTGACCAGACGGCTCCGATAACGAAATCCAGCTGGCCTCCGGCAGCGCCCACCATACGGAAATCAACCCTCTCGGCATTTAGCTGGCCCATGAAATCACATTCCAGATCCATGTTTATCGATACCAGATTGTCTATCTCCCGCAGCAGGTGAGGAGCGTTGATATAGGAGGTGGGATAAAAGACACAGTCCGGATTGCGCGTAACGAAGTCATACATATCACGGTCTCCCATGCAGAAGCTCGCGACCGTCTTTCCCGTGTGAACCCTCTTTAACTTGTTTGTGACAATCCCTTCCCTCACGAGATGCGGCAATCCCATGGGAAACATCTCGGTATGCACGCCGAGGTCTTTTTTACCTTTATCCCGCAAAAGCCGGACAATGGCCTCCGGCAGTGTTCCTATCCCCATCTGCAGGCAGTCCCCGTCCCTGATGAGCGAGGCTACGTTTTCCGCGATGGCGAATTCCAGATGGGAGGGCTCGCCCTTGCGTTTGAATTCGGGAATCGCGCTGGAATGTTCGACAAAGCAATCGAATTCCGATATCGGCATCCAGTTATCACCATAGACCATGGGCATCTGGTCATTAACCTCTGCTATCACGATTTCAGCTCCCCGAATCATCTCCGGAGAAAAGAAGTTGGTCAGTCCCAGATTGACCATGCCCGCCTCGGGACGGCACACACAGACCATGGCCACATTGCAAATCCGCCCCATCCGCTCGCCTGCATCAGAGCTGTTGACACTTTGATAATCCACATTTTTGCCCTGAGCCAATTTCCGGTTGAGCGGATTGTATAATAATGAACTGTAGGTGAAAGATTCCCGGATGCTGTTCATGAAATCGGGATCGTACAATCTCATCGGCCGGATCGGCACAGCATCCAAGATTCGAACGCCTTTTAAATCACCGGCACGCGCCAAGAGGGCGTCCACAAGATGAGCTGTAGGCGCGCCCAATGAAAGTCCGAATCCCGCTACATCATTCGATTTCACTTTTTTGACTGCCTCTTCCGCCGTCATGAGCTTGCTCTTGTACTCATCCTGCCACGACATATAAGTCCTCATTGTCCCTCCCTCCTTCCTTTCCCTCCTTTTTTAACGACTACAGTCCCATCATGCGGCCCACGATTACCTTCATGACCTCCGTGGTACCTGCAAATATGGGAATGACCCGCACGTCTCTTGCAAAACGACAAATCGGATATTCTTCCATGTAGCCGTAGCCGCCGTGAAGCTGCAAACAGTCATAGGCTACACGGTTCGCCATCTCTGAAAGCCAGGCCTTGCCCATGGAAACTCTTTTCACGATATCTTTCTTTGCACAATAATCCAAAAGGAGAGAATCGACAAAAGTCCTTCCGAGTTCAATCTCTGTAGCCATCTCCACAATTTTGAACGTATTATGCTGAAAAGAACTGATGGGTTTTCCGAAAACGGTTCTCTCCCTGCAATACTTGATAGTCATTTCCAGCATGGCCTCCGCCATCGCCTGGGCCATAATGCAAACCACTAGCCTCTCCGCCTGCAGTTTCTGCATCAGATAATAGAAGCCCTGCCCCTCCTTCCCCAATAGATTGGACACGGGCACCCGGCAGTCTTCGAAGTTCATCTCTGCCGTGTCCTGGCTGTGAAATCCCATTTTATTGAGCTTTCTCCCCTTCTGGAAACCCGGGGTTCCTTTTTCGACACAGATGAGACTGATGCCCTTGAAAGGCGGATCGGCATGGGTGTCCGTTTTTGCCACCACGATGACCAGATCGCAGTGAATGCCGTTGGATATGAAAGTCTTCGCACCGTTGATCACATATGAATCGCCGTCCTTCACCGCCGTAGCCCGGACCGCGGCGAGATCCGACCCCGTGCCCGGTTCGGTCATGGCTATGGCCGTCACAACATCGCCTGAGGCGCAGCCGGGGAGCCACTTCATCTTCTGCTCTTCATTTCCGAAACTGTAAATGTAGGGAACAATAATATCGCTGTGCAGGCCCGCTATGAGTCCATGGCTTCCGATGTAGGCAAGCTCTTCAATGATGATGGCGGAGTATTCGAAGCCTGCCCCGGAGCCGCCGTATTTCTCGTCAAGCCACGGGCAGAGAAATCCATTGTCACCCAGCCTGTTCCACATTTCTCTGGGTACAATACCTTCCTCTTCCCACTTTTCTATGAAGGGGGTTACCTCCTTTGCCAGGAACTTTTTGAATGAATCACGGAATATCTCATGCTCCTCTCCGAACAAACTCCTGCCCATATACATGCCTCCTCATTTAATTTTGGTTTTCCCCAGAAGTGTCGCCAAATTGACAATATTTCTCAGTAACCATGACAAGTCATGCTTACAAGAATATCCCACAGAGGGCTATCTCTCAGATTCGCAGCCGAACTATTTGCAAGAACAAGCTAACTCGTGATCGAAAGTGTACGGGAAGGGTTCATACCCCCGGAATATGAGCCTTTAATTACCTGATGCAATTTAACGAGTACATGAAAGACTACCGACAATGGATGGTTGAAAGGATGGTAAGTAACATTTACTTACCACGTGCTTCTGACTATTATATACCCGGCAAGATGTCAAGCTTTTTCTAAAATATTTTCTTCAATGATGATTAACTCGTTATGGCGGGAAAACACAGGCAATACCGAATGTATTGATAATCTAAAAAGATGGGACTTCTTACTTAAATTGTGTTACGAATTAAAAAACGGCAGGGGACTACTTCCGATTAATGATGCCGTGAGAAACAAGGAGGAAGGGAAGATGGAATTAGGAGATATGGTCATTGTCGATTATCCGAGACACCCTCTCTATGGCTGTGAGGGCAAGATCATCGGGAAGAGGGGCAAGAGAAATCCTGACGACATCTGGATCCTGATCTATATCGTCTCAAAAATGCGCGACTATCTTGTCCCGCAATCGATGTTGCGTCTCATGAAAAATGAAGCGGATCGGACGCGGCTTCAATAGCTCACCTGTCGAACAATCCTGCTCATATTGAAAATCTCGGAAGAATGCCCGCAAATATCACTCTCATTATGCTTCATAATAACGCTGAACATATTTCTTTCTGACCGCCACGCGCCTGTATCTCTCATCGGGATATCCCAAAGCGATCACGGAATACACTTTCTCGTCATCAGGAATGCCCAAAGACCTCTTGATTCTCTTATCCCATCTCATGGCCTCGACGGCAAAACCGATGAGACAGGAGCCCAGTCCCATACTGTGGGCAGCTAGGAGTATATTCTGTGTGGCAAGAAGGGCGTCTTCCGCGGGGCAGGATGCTCCCGGCCTTGATCCTACAACTATCGCAGCCGTTGCCCCATGAAGCAATCTGTCAATACTGGAAGTCTTCCAATCGGCGAGCGCCTCCGAAACAGAATCGTGATATTCGCGGTAGTATTCATTAAGCCCCGGTCTGCCGATCAGCTTCATAAATCCTCGGAGGTATCTATTCTCGGATACTCGGTTGAGCTTCCTGAAAAAGATGGCAACGCATTCCGCCAGATTTATAACACCCTTCCGCGTGGGGAGCACCGTGAATGTCCATGACTGGCTATTTGTCCCCGAAGGGGCCGTAACGCCGATTTTGATGAGATCGTCGAGAATAGCGCGCTCCACAGGTCTGTCCGTGTAATTGCGACACGAACGTCGCGACCCCATGAGCCTCACGAGCTGCTTCGTATCAAATTCGCCAAAGGGGAGCCATGAATCTTCCTGTGCGAAAGTACTGAACCGTGAAGACTCCTTATCGACTGAGTTCACCGTAACGGCCTCCACAGGACATACAACGACACAATGTCCGCATTGAATTGACCTGTCACCGGTAACGACCGCCTTTTTGTCCTGCATGGAAATGGTTATGCGCGGACAAACCTTTACACATAAACCACACCCGATACACTTCTCACTGTCGATGAATGTCGTAACGTTTCTGTCCATCCTGTTCTCCTGTGTAAGAATTCCGGGATTGGAGGACTCGATCGTTTTTTGTCGTCACTCGCTTCCCCGACTCCTTGGCCTCACGAATCCCCAAGATGCCGGCAATTCTTTCGGAGATGAACCTATAACTTTAGAATTTGACCTGTGGGGCCGTCTTGGCCTGTGCCGGCGCCTCAAAAAAGGCTGCACTATGGAAACCGAACATCCCCGCAAACAGATTCCCTGGGAAGCTTCTGATCGCGATATTGTAAGTTCTCACCGCATCATTGTATCGCTTTCTTTCCACGGCAATTCTGTTTTCCGTGCCCGCAAGCTCATCCTGAAGGCGCATGAAATTCTGGTTGGACTTGAGATCAGGATATCTTTCGACGACAACCAGGAGTCTGTTCAAGGCACCGGACAATTCGTTATTGGCGCTGATCTTATCAGGCACGTTAACCGCGCCGCCCACCTTGGCCCTGGCATTGGTAACTTCGACGAGAACATCTTTTTCCTGCTTGGCATACCCCTTTACCGTCTCCACAAGGTTGGGTATCAGGTCGTAGCGTCGCTGCAATTGATTTTCCACCTGCGCCCAGGAAGCTTTTACAGTCTCATCAAGAGAAACGAAAGAGTTGTAATTGGAGTATAGAAAAAGCACAAGGACAAGAACAATTACTCCTGCAATAATGAGAATTTTTTTCCCGCTGGTCATGTCGCACCTCCCGATATTGTGCAATTTTTTAGGAATCGCATTCACTTAAGTTTTGCGGTCTCGAGTGTTTTCATACACTCATGCCGTCGACGATGGCGGATAGTTTTTCGATCTCTCTTACGTAATCTTTAAAAACATTCTGAATCTCGGACGCGGTAATCCGGTCAATGTTTTCCTTGATATCTGCGCATTTCAGGAAGATCGCAGGATCAACAGAATATTCCCTGGCGACGGTATTGATTATGTCTCTTCGCGCCTGAGGTATGTCAATTCCCTTGATATACAGGAGGGCTCTGAATATGGAGATGAATGCCGTGAAGGAGGCTTTGATCAGTTCGCGCATCTGCCGCGTGCGTCCCTCCGCTTCAAGGAAGCCCCTCCTCAAATGAACCAGCTTCCCCTTGAATTCTCTTTCAGACTGCAAGCGGAGATGGGCCAGCTCGAAGGACAGCCCGCCGAGGACATCCTCTCCGGTTACAAGGACATAATGTTTCTTCATCGAGAGGAACTCAATGGGATATGTGTCGCGGGAAGACAATATTTCCGCCTTCGTCATGAAAAGGGGAATTGCCGCCTTGCGCCTCCGCCACCGCGACACAGTATTGAAGGCCCTATCCAGATTATCAATCCCTCCCTCGGAGAGGACTATGAGAAAATTGAGATCCGATTTCCCGGGGACGTAATGGCCGCTCGCCCCGCTGCCATAGAGAATAATGGAAACGAGATCACTGCCGAAAACGTTCTTGAAATCGTCCGTGAACTCCTCAAAAATCTCCTCCGGATTTTTCGGTACCTTTGCCATGTCGATCACCTCTCGTCAGAAATCGCCGCCTGCTCCGCCGCCCCCGCTTCCACCGCCGCCGAAACCGCCGAAGCCGCCGCCGCCAAAACTCCCAAATCCTCCACCGCCGCCGCCATAGCCTCCACCTCTGCCGGTAAATGCAAAGAGCAGCAGCCAGGGGAGCATGTCCCGTCCCTGCCTCGTGCCTAAAAGTGCAGCCAGTATCAGAACAAGGATGATAAGCGGCCAATAGCTGCCCCTCTGCCTGACTTTTCTCTCTTCCGGCTGCGCGACGGGTACACCGCCTGTGATGGATACATTGGCTGCCTTCGCCACAACAGAAGCCACGGCGGTTACAGTATTGGAAAGTCCCTGCCCGAAGTCACCTTTCCTGAAAAAAGGGATTGCGTACCTGTCACGAATTTCCCCGACGAGCCCGTCGGGGAGGATGCCTTCCACACCGTATCCGGTTTCGATCCTGAATTTCCGCTCCTTCAAGGTGAGGAAAATCAGAACGCCCTTGTCTTCGCCTTTCCTGCCAATGCCCCACGCCTTGTACAGGCTGTTGACATAATCGTTCAGTTCGTTATCCCCGATGCTTTCCATCGTGACAACAACAATGGCAGTTCCTGTTTTTTCGAGCACCTCTCGAGAGAGACTCTCCATGCGGTTTTTATATTCCGGCGGGATCACGCGTGCAAAATCATTGACTGCGCCTGCCGGTTTAGGAAAATTCTCTGCGGCCCCTGATGCGGCGGCCCCCAAAAGAAGTGCGATAATGCCCAGTGCAAGGATAATTTTCCCGGCTCGTACGGAGTGAGACCGATTGGCGGTAAGCTTAGGATTAGACGTATGAGTACCTGCTATTTTGAGTTTCTGTACAGAGAATTCTTTACGATGTAATGCCGGACCGACTCAGGGACGAGGTATTTAATGGACCTCCCCTCTCTCGCTCTTTGCCTGATATCACTCGACGAGATATCCAGGAAGGTAACACCCCTGAAATAAATGACGTGCCCCGTCGGCCCTCTGAGACCCTTCACACTGTCGTCGTACTTAAATTGGGAAGCGAAATCGGCGGAAAGGATTCCATCCAGGCCCTTGTCTTCGTAACCGGGTCTTGTCATAACGACAAAATTGCACAAGAGCAGCAGCCTCTGCCAGTCTTTCCAGCTATGAATGGCGTGAAAGGCATCCTGCCCGAGGATGAAATACAATTGCAGGTCTGTCATGTATTTCTTGAGGATGTAATCAACAGTTTCCACCGAGTAAGACTTCTCTTCACGCTGCTTCTCCACATCGGAGAACGTAAACACCGGGTTCCCCTCAATAGCCAGCTTGATCATCTGCTCCCGGTGATGAAATGATGTGATATCGCCGTCTATCTTGTGCGGCGGTTTCGCAGCGGGAACAATGATGATCCTGTTCAGATCAAAAATTTCGAGCACTTCCTCGGCGCATCTGAGATGGCCATTGTGTATCGGATCGAATGTGCCTCCCAATAATCCCCATTTCATGTTCTCACCTGTCCATTCCCATAGATAATGAATTTTGTTGTTGTCAGCTCTTCGAGTCCCATGGGACCGAAGGCATGAAGTTTTGTCGTGCTGATTCCTATTTCCGCGCCGAGGCCCAGCTCAAACCCGTCGCTGAAGCGGGTGGACGCATTGACGAGGACAGTGGACGAGTTGACTTCATCCAAGAAGCGCTGCGCGTTTTGGTAATTGTTCGTGATGATTGACTCCGTATGCAGAGAACCGTATTTTTCAATATGGGCCACAGCCTCATCAAGATCATCCACGACGCGCACGGATAAAATGAGGTCGAGGTATTCCTGATACCAATCTTCCTCTTTTGCCTGTTCGACATCCTTCACGATTCGTCTTGTCCTATCACACCCCCGGAGGACAACACCTGCCCCCTTGAGATGGCGGGCGACAAGCGGCAAAAATTCCCCTGCAATGTCCTGGTGGACAAGCATAGTCTCCATGGCATTGCAGAGTCCCGGACGCTGGGTCTTTGCGTTCATGCAAATATCTACGGCCATCTCAATATCGGCGCCGGCGTCCACAAATATATGGCAGACCCCTTTGTAATGCTTGATGACGGGAATCTTCGATTCATTGACAACAGCCCTGATCAGATCTTCGCCCCCTCTCGGGATAATCACGTCTATATATTCTTCAAGCTGCAGCATCTCCCGGACCGCTTCCCTCTCGATCATGGGGATTACCTGAATGGCCCCTTCGGGAATGGCATGATTCGTCAAGACGCCCTGAAGAATTTTTGCTATCGCAATATTCGAGTTTATCGCCTCAGACCCTCCGCGCAGGATGACCGCATTGCCTGATTTCAGACAGAGGGCCGCTGCGTCCGCAGTCACGTTGGGGCGGGACTCATAGATGATGCCGATTACACCGAGAGGGATTCTCTTGCGGCCGACCAGAAGGCCGTTCGGTCTGCGCCACATGGACGTTACTTTTCCTATCGGGTCCGGGAGACAGGCCACTTCCGTGAGACCCTTTGCAATGCCTTCAATTATACTTTCGTTCAATACGAGCCTGTCCATCATGACGGCGGAAAGGCCCATCTGGGCTGCTTTTTCGAGGTCCTTGGCATTTTCCTTCATGAGAATGCCGGTTTGCCTGGTAAGTGCCTCGGCCATGTCGAGGAGAACCCTGTCTTTCAGGTCCGATGGCAGACGGGCAAGCGACACGGCCGCCTTTTTTGCATTTTTTGCTATTTCCGCCACACGGGTTTTGATATCCATACGAATACTTTCCCTGACCATCGGCACATATTGGGGGGGGGATACATCCAACAATAGACGTTGACAAAACAGTCAGAGTTTATGTATTAACCGCCATCACATTGAGCAAGCGGGTAAACCCCTCTCAGATGCGTTACTCTACCGAACGGCCGGGATACTGTCAAGGTCATTTGTTGTTGCAATCCCCGGTGATTCTCAGCATATCTGTAAGAAATTTTACCCAGGGCTGCAGGATTTAGAAGTTACCCACGGTCGATAACAATGAACGATATCTGTATAAGAGCAGGCAAGCGGGCCTATGAAATCATCCAGGACGGCGGTTTTAATTTCGACCGCGTCACGACCTATTTCGCCCCGGCGACTGGTCCCCGGTGGCTGGTGGCGAGCGGCTTCGACCTCACTCTCCTGACGAAGGGCCTCTTCGGATGCGCAAAGGCGACGCACCTCGTCGGTTCATCGGCAGGGGCAATGCGGTTTGCCGCCTGGCTGCAACCTGAGCCGGAAAAGAGTTACCGCACTCTCATGGAATCCTACATCAGCACAACTTATACGAGAGCCGATACGCCGGCCAGTGTTCAGGCGTCCCTGATAGGCATTGTAAATTCATATATTGAGGACGACGCCCTGCCCTTTGCGCTGGCCAATAAAAAGTACCGTTTTGCGATCATTACAGCTCGTGCAAAGAACCTTGTGGCCTCTGAATCGAAGTGGGCGCAGCAGCTCGGCCTCGGTATAGGCTTTCTCCTCAATGCCATTAAGAGATCATACATCCATTATTTTGCCGAGCGGGTTGTATTCTATAACGGGCCGAAGCCGCCGCCTTTTTGCCTCAGGCCCGGTTTCCGCGGACGGTACATTCCGCTCAACCAGATCAATTTCAAGTATGCCCTTGTGGCTTCGGGCGCCATTCCTCTGGTTGTTGCCGGTGTCAGAAACATCTACGGGGCGCCTTTAGGAGTATACCGTGACGGTGGTCTGATCGATTATCATCTCACCCACAACTACGCCGCAAAAGATGACGACATCGTACTGTTCTTTAACCATCAGGAGAGAATTATACCGGGATGGTTGGATAAAAAACTCTCCTACCGCCTCCCGCGGGCAGATGATCTTGATAATGTCCTGATGATTCATCCCTCCCAAGGCTTTGTCGCGCAGCTCCCCGGGGGAAAAGTACCTGACCGGGACGATTTCGCGATCCACATCGATGACCCGTCTACCAGGATCAGAAACTGGTGGAGTGTGGTGGACCGTGCGCAACCTCTCGGAGAAGAATTCCTCGAGCTTATAGAAAGCAAGAAGATCAAGAACGTTGTGGAAAAGATAGAAATTCAGTGAGGCATGAGCGGAAGTGGACGCTGAAACTATCTTGCGGCTACGCATTGACCGGCTGAAGGGAATCCTGAAAAGCTGCACACTGTGTCCCAGAAAATGCGGCGTCGACAGGACAAGAGGTGAACCAGGATTCTGCCGTCTCGCAGACGACGTCGCAGTAAGCCACGCCCTGCCCCATTATGGCGAGGAGCCTCCCATCTCGGGTACACAGGGCGCCGGAACAATCTTCCTTTCTTCCTGTAATCTCAAATGCATCTACTGCCAGAACTATCAGTTAAGCCGTGAAATTTCCGGGGAGAGGATAGACATTAAAAGACTCTCCGCAATCATGCTGGCACTCGGGAAAGAGAACTGTCATAACATCGAGCCTGTTACGCCCACTCCCCAGATACCGCAGATCATGGAGGCCCTTCTCATCGTCCGCCAAAGAGGTTTGCATCTCCCCCTCGTATACAATTGCGGCGGATATGAGAACCCGGAAGTCCTGGAAATCCTCGAAGGCATGGTGGATATCTACCTGCCGGATTTTAAGTACGGCACGGAGAATGCCGCTCTTGCCCTTTCCGGAGTGAAGGATTACACCGCGCATGCCATCCCTTCCCTCAAAGAAATGGTGCGTCAGGTAGGAGATGAAATTTTAATGGAAGAGGGCGCAGCAAAAAGGGGCACACTCATCCGCCATCTCATCATCCCCGGATTCATATCGAACAGCCTAGAAGTCCTCCGCTTAATCAAAAAGCATATATCCGTTTCCGTACCGCTGAGCATCATGTCCCAGTATACGCCCGTGCCCTCTGTTAAGAATCATCCCCATTTGAAAAGAAGAATTACGCGCGACGAATATGAGCTTATCATAAATCATGCCCTCGATATGGGTTTTGAAAACATCTTCACCCAAGATGTTGACGACAAGGCGCTGGTTCCGGATTTCAGAAAGAAAGCGCCGTTTAACTGGTCATAAATGTGATATAATTCATTGAAAGCGGCAATGCGATTGCTTCTCCATACTCGCAGTGACAAATCATGCATCGACATCGACTTGCTGTCATTGCGACGAACGAATGGACATGCAATCTCTTTTACAAGAGTCAGTATACAAGGGAAATTTATATGCTTGATTTTTCCGGCTTCGGCAAGATTCTAATTGTTATCGGCTTGGTCATCGCAGGCCTGGGATTCCTGCTCCTCTTGGGAGGGAAGATACCATGGTTTGGAAAACTTCCCGGTGACTTCTTTTACAAAGGCAAGAATTTCTCGTTCTATTTTCCACTCGCCACGTGCATAATCATCAGTATCATCCTCACGATTATCCTGATGTTCATCAACAGAAAATAATCTCCTCTATTTTTAATATCACTGCCGTGCCGAAGCCACTCGGATGAATCCGGGTAACTTCGGCACGGGTCTTTCCAAGATCACGCGATTCTTAAACGTCAAAATAAAGATAGAACTCATATGGATGCGGCCGGAGGCGCAATCCATCTATTTCTTTTGCTCTCTTATAGTCAATCCAGACGTCAATTACATCTTGTGTAAAAACATCGCCTTTGAGAAGAAACTTATAATCCTTCTCCAGGGCAGCGACGGATTCGTCTAAAGAGCCCGGAACAGTGGGAACCTTCGCCGCTTCCTTAGGGCTCAACTCATAAATGTCCTTCTCCAATGGTTCACCCGGATCTATCTTATTCTGTATTCCATCGAGACCGGCCATGAGCATTGCGGCAAAAGCCAAATGCGGATTGCAGGAATTATCCGGCGGCCTGAATTCAATGCGTTTTGTCTTCGGGTTCTCGGAATAAACCGGAATTCTTATAGCTGCAGAACGATTTCTCTGCGAATAGGCTAAATTAACCGGCGCCTCATATCCCGGCACTAAGCGTTTATAGGAGTTTGTGGTGGGGGCACAGAAAGCCATGAGGGCAGGTGCATGTTTCAACAGGCCTCCGATATAGTATTTGGCAGTCTGGGAAATAAGCCCATATCCTTTGGGGTCAAAAAAGATATTTTTCTCTCCCTTCCAGAGAGATTGGTGCGTATGCATGCCTGAGCCGTTATCGCCAAAGAGCGGTTTAGGCATGAAGGTAGCCACCATATTGTGCTTCTTGGATATATTCTTGACGATATATTTATACATCAGGCAGTTATCTGCCATTTTTACTAAGGGACCATACCTCATGTCTATCTCGCACTGGCCGGCAGTGGCAACCTCATGGTGGTGAACCTCTATGCCGATGCCTGTCTTAATCATCGCCAGCATCATCTCACTTCTTAAATCCTGTATCGAATCATGCGGAGGAACAGGAAAATACCCTTCTTTATAACGCGGCTTGTATCCTAAATTCGGCTTTTCATCTTTTCCTGAATTCCATTCTCCTTCTACGGAGTCAATAAAGTAAAAGCCTGCGTTTGTCGTCTGGGCAAACCGGATGTCATTAAAGATGAAGAATTCCATCTCCGGCCCCCAATAACTCGTGTCGGCAATACCGGTGGATTTCAAATAGCCAGTAGCTTTCTTGGCCACATAGCGGGGGTCGCGGGAGTATGGCTTCTTAGTTGTGGGGTCATAGACATCACAGATAATACTCAAGGTGGGCACATCGCAAGCA
The DNA here is from genome assembly GCA_963729715.1 of uncultured delta proteobacterium. GTDB lineage: Bacteria > Desulfobacterota > Syntrophia > Syntrophales > UBA2185 > Fen-1135. The sequence continues at coordinate 343,835 of CAVSPA010000003.1, read as the reverse complement.
GGGTCAACGACAGCGGTGCCCGCGTCTAATTGCAAAACCATATCGGATTCGTGAATCTTCTGGAAGCCCCGGATGGATGATCCATCAAAGCCAATGCCTTCTACCCAGATACTCGTTGCTGGGTCATCAATCCCGGTTATCTCCGCTGCCGGAATTGAAAAATGCTGCCACATACCCGGCAAATCATTAAATTTAAGATCAATGATTTTGATGTCATTTTCTTTAACCATCTTTATAACATTCTTGACTGCTTTCTCATCGAATGCACCTTTCATTGCTTTCTTCGCCATCTCAGACCTCCTGGTATAATATTGGCCATAGATATCCTCTAAGGCATATTGGTTAATAATCTGTTAACAAGTTTTAAAATTCATGGTGAATGAACTTCATAACCACCCGATTCAAAAATGTCTTCACATGACGTCTGCATGGATTCCCGTCAGGGGAAATCATTTTGCTGCGGCCTGCGGTCATGAGTGTTAGATACATGACTGCCACTGTCTTTGTCGCCTCCGAGCGTGGATTTCTGTATGCTTTTTCGCGACCTAAGACGTGTTAACCTGAAATCCGTCAGATTGATGCCGTATTTATGAACCTTATAGCCGAATATTCGCCTCGTTGTCTTGAGAAGTTTGGCGGCGTGTGACACGTTCCCGAACGTGATCTTCAGGGCGTCTACAATAAGGTCCCGTTCATATGACTCAATGAGATCTCTTAGGCCATCCTGTTCAGTTTTGAGTTCTTTTGCAGACATCTTGGCATACCTCTTATGATTTCAATGACAATTATTATGTTGTAGAGGAGCATAGATGATATAATCTGTCTGTCAATTTTGGTTAAATAGAGCCACATGCTCTTCACCTCTTCCTACCCAATCGCCTTGCCGCCTTTTTCTCCGGTACGGATCCTGATTACCTCGGGAAGGTCAAAGATGAATATTTTGCCGTCGCCGATTTCGCCCGTTCTGGCGCCCTTGATAATGGCCTGAGTAGTGCGTTCCACAAAATCTTCATTGCAGGCGATTTCCAGTTTGATTTTCTTCAAGAGGCTCCCCACTTCTTTGGCGCCGCGGTAAACTTCTGTAAGCCCCTTCTGCGTGCCCCGGCCGAGAACATTGGATACCGTCATCAGATTAACTTGAACTTCTTCGAGCGCCGTCATCACCTCATCCAGTTTATGCGGCTGTATAATAGCAACTATATATTTCATTTTTAGTACCTCCTATTCAATCAGGGTGTAGCCTGATTCGCTATGCTGGGTTAGATCAAGTCCGATCACCTCATCTTTTTTTTCAGCTCTTACTCCGATGATAGCATCGACCAGTTTGAAGATAATTACAGTCATCACTACAGCAAAAATTACAGCCACTACCACGAGGAGGCACTGAATTAAGAACTGGTGCGTATTGCCGAAGAATAGTCCATTCGCACCGTCGTTATTTATGACCTTTTCGCAAAAGAGTCCGGTTGCAAGAGTTCCCCAGATACCGCCTACACCATGGACGCCGAAGACATCGAGAGAATCATCATATTTGAATATAGCTTTTACTTTCGCACAAGCAATGTAACAGAAGACGCTTACCAAAATGCCTATGAACAGCGCATTTACGGGGTTCACAAACCCACAGGCGGGCGTGATGGCAACGAGTCCGGCGACGGCACCGGTGGCAGCACCTAAAACCGTCGGTTTGCCGCCAACTATCCATTCGATCATGGGCCATGTAAACGCAGCCGCCGCAGTAGCCATGTTGGTCGCAATAAATGCACTGGTAGCAAGTTCATTTGCCGCCAGCGCACTGCCCGCGTTGAAACCGAACCAGCCGAACCAGAGAAGTCCCGCACCGAGTACTGCGAAGGGCATGTTATGGGGCTTATATGTCATCCCTTTATCCATCCCTATCCTTTTGCCGAGCAGGATAGCCATGACCAGGGCGGAAATGCCGGAACTGGTGTGAACCACGATGCCGCCCGCGAAGTCCAGGGCGCCGAGACTTTTTAACCAACCGCCGGTCCCCCATACCCAGTGGCCGAGCGGATCATAGACAAGAGTGGCCCAGAGGATAGTAAAAACGAGAAAAGCAGAAAATTTTATCCTCTCCGCATACGCACCGAGAATCAAGGCCGGTGTGATTACAGCAAACATGCACTGGAAGATCATGAATGCCCCATGGGGGATTGTGGCTGCATAGTCCGGGTTTGGAGTCCCGCCCACACCTTTTAGGGCAAACCAATCCAGGTTGCCGATGATTCCTCCCACGTCAGGACCGAAGGTCAATGAGTAGCCCCACAACATCCATTGCAGACTAATCACGGCCAAGATAATGAAACACTGCATCAAGATGGATAGAACATTTTTTCTCCGCACCAGGCCCCCATAGAAAAAGGCCAGCCCCGGCATTGTCATGAGTAGAACTAATGCTGAAGAAGTCAATACCCACGCTGTATCTCCTGTATTCATTTTTGTTACCTCCGTGTTCATATTTTAGAGATTGAACAACCAGTGCCAAGTATAAAGAGCAATTACGATGCCAAGCGCCCTTGAAGATTCAACATGCCTATTTGACTGGATAATGCGTGCTCAATGTCTCTTCCGCTCTCACGACATAATGAACAATTATGGTAAATTATTTTGTGAAAGGAACAATATAGTATACGTAATTGATGTACATTTTTGTGCATGCGCCTCACTGCCATCTTAGGACAGGCAGAGCGCTATTTTCCGCTCTCAGTCTGTGTTTCGAGGAATGTTGGAATAGATTTATTTTCGAAATGCTAATGGTGAGTGATAAGAATAAACGGCAACACAATGGTGTAATTTCACAACCCGGCCATGATTGCCAGCAGGCAAACACTCACCCATACAGGGAGTATGGAAGGATCTGCTTCTATGTGACTGACAAAACTCAAAATATAATTGTGATGCGGCCCCGAAAGGCAGCGCTGACGCCGTGATACACATTCACGCGGGCAGCGTGGTAACAGCCGACTGAACGCGGCGGAATGGGGGCGGGGACTTAATTGAAAATGATAAACCTCAACACATATAGAATAACCGGTGACAAGCACCGGTTATTATCAAGGTCAATTAGCAGGTCTGAACCCGATCATGAAAAGAGATTGGGCTGCCCATGCCGAAACAGCAGGCCAGTCATGTGTCAACCGCTGCAATCTCGAAGATGATAGAACACATTCCCAGTACTCCACAATGAGGGAACGAAATTATCCTAAGAGGAATATCAAACAGCGCGAATCACGCCCAGAGGATAAGGCCGGTTGCGTGCTTGGCGGCAAGATTCTTATGGTGCGGCAGCACCCTGATACCGTATGCATAGGGCCCATTATTTTTCACGATGTATTCCGCGGAATATGTGAGGATTCCATCCGATCCCTTTTTGGCTATGCTCAAAGGAATACAATCGGGGGAATCGGCAAATTCATACCCCTCCCTTCTTCCTATTACCAGCTCAACCAATATTTCTTCCGGCTCCACCTTCCCCGGATCAACCCTGGCGCTGATGATCAGCGGCTGATCGACGAGCACTGTATCCCCGTGGATCCCTTCGATGCTGGCATCCAGGAGCCTGAGCGAGGAAAAACGCATGGGAATTTTGCGCCTCCAGTCCGCCAGCTCGCGCGCCAGTTTGTGCGTGTCCGTATAAAGTTCGTGTTCCCTCTCTGCCGTGGGCAGATACATATCGTTGTAATAATCAAGCAGCATCCTTTCCGTGTTGAATTTGGGCATGAGTGTTTGCAGCGATCTCTTGATCATGCTGATCCACTTTTCCGGCAGCCCGGATATTTCCCGGCTGTAGAATGCGGGTATAACTGAATGCTCGAGTGTCGCATAAAGCGACTGGCTGTCTTCCTCGTCGGCGTTCGCCCTCTCTTCGACAAAACCTTTACAGGCGGGTCCTATGGTCCAACCATTGGTTCCGTCATAGCCTTCGCACCACCAGCCATCGGACACGCTGATGTTGAGCACGCCGTTTGCGACGACCTTCTGACCGCTTGTGCCGCTTGCCTCATAGGGTCTTCGGGGAGTATTCAGCCACACATCGACGCCCTGAACGAGACGCCGAGCGATGCTGATATCATAGTCTTCGATGAAAAATATCTTGCCTCTGAATCTTTCATCCCTGCAGACGTCTATAACTTTCTTGATGAGGCTTTTTCCCATGCCGTCGTTGGGATGCGCCTTCCCGGCCATAATTATATGAACGGGACGCATCGGATGATTCAGGATCCTGTCGAGACGGTCCAAGTCGGACAGGAGCATGTCCGCGCGCTTATAAGGAGCAAAGCGTCTTGCGAATCCGATCATCAGGGCGGCGGGATTGATCTTAGAAAAGAATTCTTCCCGCCATGTCTTCGTATAACCATATTTCACCCAGTGTTTGGAGAGATATTCCCGCAAGAAGTTGATGGTCTTTTGCTTGAGCTCGTATCTCGTGTCCCACAGCAGCGAATCGGGGATGTCTTGAACCTTTTCCCAGATTTCCGGGTTCCCTATGTCCTTTTCCCAATCCCCGAGATATTTATCAAAGAGGGACTGCATCCTCGGCGAGATATAAGACATCACATGGACGCCGTTCGTAATGTGACTGATGGGGATATCCGAGATGTTAAAACCCTTCCACACATCACGCCACATGCGTTTCGACACTTCCTCATGAACGTGGCTTACGGCATTGCTCATGTGGGCCATCTTCAATGCAAAAATGGCCATGAAGAACGTTCGCTCTTCTCCACCCTCCTTCCTTCCCAGTTCCCAGAACTGTGACCAGGACATGCCCGTTTTCTTGATGAAGCTGGAAAAGTAATGTTCCATCAAATCCCTCGGAAACCTCTCAATACCTGCTTCAACGGGCGTATGGGTGGTGAATGCCGTGCTTCCGCAAACGACTTCAATGGCCTCATCGAGGGAAAGGGATTCCTCCGCCATCAGACCGGTGATGCGTTCGAAAATAAGAAATGCGGAATGACCCTCGTTGAGATGGTAGACACGCGGCCGGATGCCCAGCTTCTTTATCAGCCTGACGCCGCCCATGCCCAAAAGGATCTCCTGCTCAATCCTTATCCTCTGGTCCGCCGGGTAGAGACGCTCCGTTATTTTTCTGTCCTGCACGGTATTCCCCGGAACGTCTGCGTTGAGCAGGTATAGCGATACGCGCCCCACCTTGACCTCCCAGATATTCGCATACAGCGTTCTTCCGGGCAATTCGAGAGATATCTGAACCTCATTGCCCATGTCGTCCCTGACAATTTGCACAGGCATCATAGAGAATTCATTCTCCGGATATTCCTCTATCTGAATGCCGTTCTTATCAATGACCTGCCTAAAATAGCCGTTCTTATAGAGAAGACCGATGCCCACAAGCGGCATATTGAGATCGCTCGCGGTTTTCAGATGATCGCCGGAGAGCGTACCCAATCCCCCCGAATAGATGGGGATGCATTCGTGCAGGCCGTATTCTGCCGAGAAATAGGCAATCGGCGAAGACCACTTGATTGCCTGGGAGGCCTGTACCCTTTTGTCGGTAGTCTTGTCATTCATGTATTCGTCGAACTGCTGCATGATCTGCGCATACATTGTCATATAGCTGGGGTTTTCCGACGCCTCCAATAATTTCTCCGGAGACACATTTTCCAACATACGAACCGGGTTATTTCCCATTTGCTGCCATACTTTTGGATCAAGGGAAATATAGAGGCTGCGTGCGTTGGGGTGCCACGTCCACCAGAGGTTGTAGGCGAGCTCCCGCAGCCGCTCAATCTTGTGAGGAAGATTTACCACGGCCGTAAATGCGCGAAAATGTGGCTGCGTAGATACACTGCCGGCGAATACATATTTCCTTTCCACCCTGTCGTCAATGAGGACAAGCTTTTCCGCACGTTCATGGGCAGTGGAGATGGCCCTGTCATAGGCCTGGAGATAGAACTTGAAGAAGTCTCTCCAGTTTGCCTGAAGGGCTACATGTCTCGCGCTCTTCCGCCTCTCTACTATTTCCTGATCGTTCCAAGATAGAAATCCCTTGAAGATGTTATACAGGTCTTCTTCAATCAGATCGATCTTCTGCCCTTTACGTTTCAAGAGGATGACCCCGCTGCTCTCACCCGCCTTCTCCTGGACCCAGAGACCGAAACCAGCCTGATCGGTAGTTACCGTAGGTACGCAGTGAGCTACGCTCTCGAGGGGCGTGTATCCCCACGGTTCATAGTATGACGGGAAGACCCCGAGATCACATCCCGACAGTGCTTCATAATAGGTCATGTCGATCAGTCCGTCATGACCGTTTAAGTACGCCGGGTCAAAGATGACGTGAATCCTGTTTTGGGACGTATTCATAAGTCCCAATCTGTTGCATGTCTGCAAAATAGGATCGGATGCCTCATAATGTAGCCTGTGGGTGGCAATGGGAGGGTTGCCCGGTTCGACTCTTCCGGGCTCGCACTGCAGGGTGGGAATCAGATCCATGTGTCCTCCGAGTACGAAAAGGCAGGCCAGAACTTCTTCATCTTTGGTCATGTCCTTTTCGAGACGTCCTAACGCATTCAGAAAAATATCAATGCCTTTATTATGGAATTCGTAGCGTCCTGATATGATCAATATCTTCGTATGCGCAGGAAAATCTTTTCTCAAGAACCGTGAAGCCGCGGCGAGGAGCTTTTCCCTCACTTTCAATGCCGGCGCTCTGTTTGCCGTAAGATCGGGGATGTGGTCCACATCGAGGCCGTTGGGTGTAATAACATCCGGGTACCTGCCCAGAAAATTCTTCGCCTCGGCAGCGGTTATCTCACTGACTGTTGTAAAACAGTCCGCCTCCCTTGCGGAGGCCACTTCCATGGAATATTTCGCTTTGATGTTGTGGGCGCTCGCTTCCGTAAGCGGCGATATGTTGTCCATATCCGTGTATATATCCACCCCTGAACCTGCGAGTGTTCTTCCGAGAATAGTTGCGTGTGTCGTAAATATGGTGCCTATTTCGGGAACCTTTTTTTTCACACAGAGGAGGCCGGCACCGCACATCCATTCGTGGAACTGGGCGATGGCGGACGCGTTATTATGCGGTCTGACCATCAGGTTGTAGATCGTTTCGATTACTTCACCGCAGGCGTAACTGAACATCAAGGGTTCCACGTAGTCCCATCCGCCGGCTATGGAATCTATTCCGTAATCTTCCCAGAGCCTGTAGAGCAACTGGTCTTTGTCATATTTCTTTCCGAAATTGACAAGGATGACCTTCGGCTCGCCGGGAATCTTCCACCTGCCAAAACGGCACGGTATCTCTTTAATGGCCGTACTTTCCCTGATCTTGACCCAGCAGTCTTCGTCTGTTTCTTCAAAATCGGGGTTCGTCTTGAGGTCGGGTCCGAGAAGAAAGTACCGTTCACCATAGTTGCGAATGGCCTCCCTCATCTTGCTGGCAATAACGGTGTATATTCCTCCGACTTTATTGCATACCTCCCAGCTGACCTCAAATAGATAGCCCTTAGTCTGCCTCTTCATGAATTGCGCTCCTCTTTCTTGCCTAAGAATCCGGAAAAGTCGTCGATGATATTCATATAGTTGATATACGCGTCATAAGGCGACCCGTAGGGATTGGAATGTTTATGCATGTCCCCCTCGGCATGCTCTTTGGTGCGCATGTAGAAAAAATGATCAGATGCCTGAAGCATGCGCCACGTGTGGAGAAATATCGCGTCTTTCCGGCGCCTCACTTTCGACTCCATACTGTACAATGCATCGATCGCGTCTTTCTGCAATGCATTTCCCAGCCGCGCCTCCAAATCCCTATCCGCATCCGCCCATGAGATATAATCCTCCACACTAAGCTCGTCAGCTGGAGCGTAGTCTCCGACAATCTCCGATGGTGTCTGAAACCTGAACTCGCGATGCGCGAGAATTTCGCGGGGCAGGAGACGGAGAAAGTCAAGTATCCCCGTTTCATCCGGATTATGTTCACCAAAGGTCTCATAATTCATGAAAAGGTTTATGACATCCCCGGTATCGTTCATACTGTGAATCCAGTTGGCATATTTATCGGCCGCGAATGGATGTTCAGACCACTTGGGGTCCGAAAAATGAAAGGCAATATCATCGGAGAGGCGGTAGTTTCTCAAGAGCAGTTTCAGGGTCTTGCACCCTGATGGTCGGTAAACATAGTTGGGAGACCGCCATCCTAGAATCTTATCCGCCCCTTCGGCCACAATGACGCGGTATCCCATTTTTTCTGCCAATTTCGCGAGGGCGCTGTTATAGATGAGCTCGGTGTGACGAAGTGTCCTCGGAGTCTGACCGAACAGGGCCTTTATTTTCTTCCTGTGCATCATGACCTGTTCTCTGAATTCCCGGACGGAATAGAGATATGCGAGGGAATGGTAATAAGTCTCACTGACAAACTCCACGCATCCCGTATCAGCAAGTCGCTTGAAGCTTTCAAGAACGTCGACACGATGTTTTTCAAATTGATCAAGGAGAACGCCTGTTATCGAAAACGCTACCCGGAAATCTCCCTTATAGCTCTTGATCAGATCAAGCATGATGCGGTTGGCAGGAAGATAACATTTTTCAGCCGATATGTTGAGGTTCTCGAGGTTTCTTTCCGAATCCTCGTAGATGTGGTCATGGTCAATATCAAAGAAGGTATAGTGCTTCAGCCAGCGAGGCTTATTCACGTGAAAGAGAAGACAGATACTTGGCATTTTCCCACCTTTTCAATGTGTCACGAGCCTGTAGACATCGGCGATCTTTTCAGCAGCCTTTCCCCAGTGAACGCTTCGCAGCTGTCCACGCGACCTTTTGACAATCTCTTCTGCCAGGCTCGGGTATCTTAGAATAGCGATTATCTTATTGGCAATTTCATCCACATCCCAGAAGTCCACTTTTAAGACATGGTCCAGGATCTCCGCTGCACCTGACTGTCTGGAGATTATGACAGGCACATCGTAAACCATCGCCTCAAGAGAAGATATGCCAAAAGGTTCCGACACGCTGGGCATGACATACATGTCGCTCATGGAAAATATACGCTCGACTTCCGTTCCCTGAAGGAAACCGGTAAAGTGAAAATTCTTCCCTATGTGGAGTTCGGCGACCCTCTCAATCATGCGGGGCATCATATCTCCTGCGCCCGCCATGACGAACGTGACCTCCGGAAATTCTTTCAAGACTCTTGCCGCTGCCTCGACAAAGTAGTCAGGACCTTTTTGAAGGGTAATCCTGCCGAGAAAAAGCACAACCTTTTTGTCGGGATTCTTTTCCCAATGGTAGACCCGCGGTGCTTCGCGGCGCGAAACGGCGTTATGAACCACCGATATCTTGTCAGGGTCAATACCATAGCGCTTGATAATCAAATTTTTCGTATAATTGCTGACAGCAATAATATGATCGCACAACACCATGCCCGAGCGCTCGAGACAAAAGATATCCTGATTCACGTTTTCGCCGCTCCTGTCAAATTCCAGAGAATGAATGTGAAGCACAAGGGGCTTCCCGCTCGCCTTCTTGGCATAGAGACCGGCAAAGACGGTCATCCAGTCATGGGCGTGAATGACATCAAACGGCTGATCTCCGGCAATGACACCGGCCGCCCTTGCATACCTCATAACTTCGGCAATCAGATTCGGACCATATGGCCCTGATGCTCCGAAGACGCGGGAGCCTTCCTTATCCATCCAGTCCTTTTCGTTTAACGGCAGGTCTGATTGTCGCCACTGCTTTTCATATTGGCCGTCGTTCAGATAAGGTCTAAGAGCAGAATTAATCAACCTCACGCGGAGTCCGGCAAAGATATCCAGCGCACCAACATCCTCCGCCCTCACGGGAATTGCCGGCGCCGAAATCAATTCCACGTGTGACGGCAACGCTTCACCATGCCATTTGGGAATGACAAAGGATATCTTGTGACCCAACGCGACGAGAGCCTTTGTGATACCGAAACAGGCTGTTCCGAGACCGCCGCTTACACGGGGCGGGAATTCCCACCCGAACATAAGGATTCTCAAGGCTCTCCGCCTCCTTGCCATAAAACAATTATGTGTCTGTACCGGAATGTTATTACAGGGGTGACTCTTGCACGATACCGCTGGAATATATTTTTATAATGTCATAAGGCCGGGTCAAAGTAAACCAGAAAATCCTTTCATTGATTTACCAGCGAACGCCTTTACGGCATGCTAAGTATCAGGAGTATCGTTTTAGCAGCGTATACAAACTGATAAATCCGGCCACGCTCCAGGCCTGCGAAATGCAACCATTCGGGCGATGCGGGACATCGCCGTCGAAGATTTCAGATATGCAGCCGATGCCGGCCTCCGGCATATGCCCGCGGATAAATGTTCGCATATAATCAAGGAGGAATGTCTTCGCTGCTGTTTTGTCTTCTGCGGCCTTCATATATGCCTCGCCGAATTGTCCTATCAGCCAGGGCCATGCAGTGCCTTGATGATAGGCCGCATCCCTCGTGAAGCTGTCGCCTTCGTATCTCCCCTTATAGTCTCTATCTTCCGGTGAGAGGGTTCTCAGGCCAACCGGGGTAAGAAGATGCTTCTTGACCTTATCAACGACACCCTGCCATTTATCGGCGTCCAACGGTGAATAGGGAAGCGAGACGGCCAGAATCTGATTCGGTCTGACGGCACAGTCCAGGATACCGTCGCGGAAGACGTCACCGAGATAGGCTTCTTTCTCGATCCAGAAGGTATCGACAAATGATTTCCTTATCATCGGGATCAGGTCCCGGAAAGAATGCTTACGGTCATCAAAAAGTTTCCCGAGGTCCTCGGCAACGCAGATGGCGTTGTACCAGAGGGCATTGATCTCCACGGGATATCCCCATCGCGCGGTAACAGGCGTGCCTCTCACGGTTGCATCCATCCATGTGATATGCGTGTCTTTATCGCCTGCGTGGAGCAAACCGTTTTCTCCCATATGGATATTGAATGCAGTGCCATCCATATACCCTTTCAGAATCCTCTTCATGACCGGCCACAGCCGGTTCTTAATAAACCCTATGTCGCCTGTGCACTTCAGCATCTGCTGAACGGCCCAGAAATACCAGAGTGAAGTATCAACAGTATTGTAGGCATTTTCCGTCTCGTCATCGGAGAAATAATTGGGAAGCAGGCCATTTTTCTCGTATGCACCCATCGAGTTGAGTATGGCCACCCCCTCCTCGGAACGGCCGCTTAAAAATGTCAGACCGGGAAGTGAGATGAGCGTGTCCCGCCCCCAGTCGCCGAACCAGTGATATCCGGCGATGATCGCCGGTCTGCCTGTGGGAGAGCTGATGAGAAATTGCCGGCCCGAAGCAATCAGGTTTCGGACGTGAACCCTATCCTCATTTTCGAACTTGTCCGCAATCTTCTCGTCTCTTGACGCCTCCTTGGCGCGTCTCGCCGTTTCCTTCATCCATATGTCTTCGAGCTTTTCCCGGCAGGCATCCGTTGATGCGGAGATGATGACTGCACTTCCTTTTTCAATGCGAATCTCTAGAGCGCCTGGACAGAAGAGGTCCTCATGCCAGTCGAAGCCCCTCTCTTCCTCTCTCTTGTATTCAAAATTATTGTGCCATAAAGGAGAAGGAAAAAATTTCGCTTCTGCATTCGTTTGCATAACCAGGGGAGGCATACCGTCATAAGGGTGCAGCCTGAATCCCCTTTCCGTCTTCTCTGTTTCCGTTTGCAGGAACATGTTCTCTTTGGTCAAGGCATGGTAACCCCGAAACGCAACGAATGGCCTCAGGCGCAAGAGGCCCGGAGACTGACAATCTTCGATATCATAACGGATGAGTACGCGATCCTCGTTGTGGATCATCATGATTGCCTTATGGATGCATATCCCATCCGCCTCATAGGTAAACCGGGGTGAATCATCGAGGCTGAATTCCGTGAGGAAATGTTTCTCGTGGGGGAAAAAGAAGCCGGGATATTGACAGCAGGAAAGGAATAATTCCTTTTTGCGTGAAATGACCGCGTCCTCGATCCACGAAAGAAGGACATGCCTACCTTTTGGCATCCTGAGATTTGCCACCAAAAGGCCATGATACTTTCTCGTATTGCAAGAAAGGATCGTACTCGAGGCATACCCCCCCAAACCGTTGGTATCAAGCCACTCCAAGGTCAGCGCCTTTTCAAGATTCGAGCAAGAATGATCGTCAAGGGCAAATTGTTTCATCTGTGTCAACCTTCAATATTCATGCAAACATACTCTTACAGAAAGAATTACACTTACCTGCAAAAAAAACCAGAAGTTGGCTGGAGAAAAGGCGGCGCGGCCATCAATCATGGCATATTGAATACATCTACGCCTGACGGCGGCTTGAAGCTGAAAAGCTTATCGTCAAGATTGTTGTTGATTCTTATATCTGAGAGCCTGATACGGGTAAGATTTCCATACAGGTCTGTAAAACTGCATTGTATGATTTGAAAGTTTTCCTTATCAATAGTGACATACAACTTATCGACACCTGTGTCCGAAACCTTAGGAACAAGCGTAAGGAGATAGTTGCCATTCCTATCCAAATTATCAGGCTTGGAAAAGCCTACGTGAAAATCCTCGCTCAGTTTGCCTATGCCTGAAAGAAATTTTACGGCCAGCTTCGACTTATAGATATTTTCCGTATCCTGCACGTAGGCCGCATGGTCCTCCGGAATATATAACCAGGCTTTCTTGGGGTTGATGATTAATTTCTTTGCCTTTGGTTTCGAATAGACCCATAACATTCTCCTCGGATTTTTTACGTAAACAACCCCTTCCTCCCTTTCTGTCTTATTCATGGCCTTGATCGTCACTTCCTGTATGAATTGCGCTTTGAGATCCCCAGTTTTTTCATATCTCTCCTGCGTTTTGGCAATCAACTTGTCGAGAGATTTGGTATCCGCAAATGATACTCCGGAACCAAAAAATAGAAGTAAATTCAAGATTATTGCTATCTTTAATAAGTAACGATTACTTCTTTTGCATTTTCTTTTCATTTTTTTTCCACCAAATAAGAACAAGAATGGCATATTTTTTTCAAAAGTTCATATCACACAAGAAGCGAGCATTAAGTAGCAGGAACTAAAGACCACTTATCTATCATATTGTAATTGCTTAGCTTATTTAATGCCTCAATAGCATGCAATGAGGTATAAAATTGTCACAATTGAGGACTTACGTATATTATCAACAAGTTTATCAACAACCTCATCCACACTCCTGTGGATTTGAATCACAAGTGCTTGTTTCAAGGGGAATATCTTTCAAAATACATATCTCAGTCCGAGATAGACACCCTCCAGCCAAAGGGATCATCTTTTTCGCCGTATTGTATCTGGAGAATTTCATTGTATAATTTTTCGGTTAGCGCCCCTATTTTCCCGCCGCCTATCGATGTCGGCTTCCCCTTGTAAAATATCTCCCCTATGGGTGAGACGATAGCCGCCGTCCCGGAGGCAAAGGCCTCTTTCAGTGTGCCCTTGGCGGAAGCATCCATGAGCTCATCTATTGATATCGGTTTTTCGGAAACAGCAATATTCCACCTCCTGGCCATCTGTATCACCGAATCACGGGTCACACCGGGCAGGATGCTTCCCGTGAGGGGAGGTGTAATCAACTCATCGCCGATGAGAAAAAAGATGTTGCTCGTCCCCACCTCTTCGATATACTTTCTCTCGATGGCATCTAACCAGAGCACCTGCGTGAATCCCTTTTCAGCGGCCAATTTACTTGCCAGGAGACTGGCGGCATAATTGCCCCCAGCCTTAATGAACCCTATGCCCCCCCGCACAGCACGGACAAACTCCGTATCCACATAGAGGCTTGTCGGACTGAATCCCTCGGCGTAGTATGGACCAACTGGACCAATGACAATGAAAAACAGGTATGCATTGGAGCTGTGCACGCCTAGGGCCGCCTCAGTAGCAATCATCGTCGGCCTGATATAAAGGGACGCTCCGTGGGATCTCGGCACCCAGTCCTTGTCGAAGAGAACAAGTTTTTTTATGGCCTCCAGAAACAGATCGGGATCGACCTGCGGCATACACAGTCTATCCGCGGAGTTATTCATCCGATTTATATTCCGGTCCGGTCTGAAAAGAAAGAGGCCGTTGTTCTTTCCCCGGTACGCCTTCAGCCCCTCAAAAATTTCCTGTCCGTAGTGAAGGCACATGGCCGTGGGATCAAGGGACAAAGGCCGATAGGGCTCTATCATCGCATCATACCAGCCACGATCCGCATGGTATTTCATTGTGAAGAAGTGATCCGTGAATATTTTCCCGAACCCGAGCTTTGATTCGTCCCCGGGCTTCGCCTTCATTTGCTTCGGTTTAGCTCGAACAATCTTAATCTCCATACATTCATTCCCCCCTTTGCTCTGCCATCGGCATAGGTAGAGTTCTTTATCACTAAATCATTTTTCTATCAAGGCTTCTGTATTGGATGGCTTCAGCGACATGGCGGGAGCGGATATTCTCATCTCCCTCAATATCCGCGATGGTTCTGGCGATCTTCAGTACTTTGGTATAGGCCCGAGCTGAGAAGCCGAGTTTCTCTATGGCCATTTCGATCAATTTCTGCGATTCCTCATCTACACTGCAATACAGCTTTATCTCTTTGTCCGGCATCTGAAATTGTGCGGTGGGGCGCTCGAAACGGCCTTGTCCCCAGCATTGTCTCTTTCTTGTTAAGCAGTCCTGTGACGGAAAATATCTTGGTAATATCAATGGCCTCAGGAAAGGTCAGGGTGGGAAGCCTCTGTGCCAGCATCGCCTTTCCTGAACCCGGCGGACCTATCATTATGCATATATAGCCCCCATGGCAAGCATGAAAAACAAATGAGCTGCCTTGGTCATTGTTGATAAATCATTATGCATGAATAATCTGAAAGCAAAAAAATGGATGGTGGATCTTAGTATATTGTTCCTGCTCACCCTTTCCATGTGTCTTGTATCCTGTCTGAGCTGGATCATGGAAAACCCCTCACAAAATAGAAGGAACGGCCTCTATTGAAACGACCTTCGGCAGCCGCGACTTCTCTTCATCTAAAGACGGGCGTACTAATCAGATAAAGTTATGAGGATCTCCATAAGGACTACGCCTATCGGACAGGTGAGGTCTGAATTTACTAAAAAGCGCAGACGTCTGCGTACTGAAGAAATTCCCGAAACACAGCGGCTCGAACGAGGGAGAATAAATGTGGTGGAGGCCTCAGTCTATAGCGAGCTTTCCCGCTTTCCCGCGATTTTCCTTTTTCCCTTCGTGAATAAAAATGGTCACAGCATCCGGAGGGACTTTGAAATTCCTGCAAACGGCATCGGTAATGTCTTTCACCAGACCCCTCTTTTGCTCGACTGTTCTTCCTTCATCTGCTTCGATAATCACAGTGGGCATATTTTGTTCCTCCTATTAGTAGTTTAATACACTATAAAGCATGCTGGTCTTCAAATACAGACCAAATTTCCCCCTCCCTCAAAAGTTACTGGTCTTCCGACCCCGTATGAACTGAACAGAGATCCTGACTAGAATATGGGTTTATTACTATCATGCAATCTACAATAATGACCTTCGTAAATTTTTTTGCATCCATCTTCCCAACAGAATTCCTTGAACTTCCCATCATTGACATCAGTGAGACCATTATAGTGTTTACACCCATTCGTACAGAGATGAGGTGTACGATCTTCCGCATCGATATTGATAACGGGTTGTAATCCTTCTAGGAACAACTTCAGTTATGATAGATGTGGTGGGTGAGACTACCTTCCTCTCCTGAGAAACTTCACGTCCAATAAGGGTTTCCTAAGAACGTACATTGCTAGCGAGAGGTTCCAAAGTAATGGCATAACCTAATTGTTTGGCTTTAGTTTTAATATTTTTAATTACTCGTTCTTTGTATTTTTGTTCATAATAGTCTACTCCGGGGTCCAGATAGGCTTCTCCGTTTTTCCAAAGACGATAGAATATGCGGGCAAGCTTATGGGCTGTCGCGGTAATCGCTTTGGGTGCCCCAAGCCTCGCACGCATACGGCGGTAATATGCGCCTAAGGCACTTGCGCTGCTGTGCAAAGATTCAGCGGCCATACGAAAGGCTTCAGCGGCTCGATTTACCACTTTACGGGTTTTACTGGATTTTACTTTTCCGCCGGTAATGCGATTATCCGGGCATAATCCCAGCCAGGATGCAAAATGCTTCTCCGTAGGGAAAGATCCAGGATTAAGGCCAACCTCGCTAATGACCGTCTGGACAGTCATTACATCCAACCCGTCAATCCGGGTTAAATCGGCGCCGGTTATCCGGTATAAGTGAGTATGCAAATCGATTTTAGGCTCGTTGCGTCTTCGCTTTCTGTTTGCCTTTTTTGAAGGAGGCACCGGGTTAGTGTTTATGTCTAATTTGGAGTCGAATTGGGCCAAACAATTCTCTATCTGCCGGTCGCAGGCTTCAATCTTCTGGTGATAAAAATCATAAAGTTCAACGGCCTGCTTTAAAGCAAACATATGTTCTTCACGATAGTCCCCTTCCAGAGATTTGACGATGTCCTGGACACTGCACATAATACGGCGATCTCTCATGTCGGCCAAAACAAGGGGGTCACGTTCACCGGCAATGATGGCACGAACAATACGCATGCCGGTAACACCGGTAATGTCCGAGATGACTTTGTGCAACTGGATATTCATCTCCGTAAGCGCCTTCTGCATATGCAGGATATGAGAGGATGCATAACGAAGAAGATTGTCACGATGGCGCCAATAACTCCTCATAACACAAATCTGGTCTTCCGGTCGAAACGAACCGCTTAAAAGACCGTAGGCATGGAGATTTTGCAGCCATTGGCAATCCTGAACATCCGATTTACGGCCGGGAACATTCTTCACATGCCGGGCATTAACCAGTTTGACCTCAAACCCGTAAGTCTCAAGAATTTGAAACACCGGGATCCAATAAACACCCGTTGACTCCATGGCAACACTATCGATTCGGCACTCTTTCAGCCACTGGGCCATCGCATGAAGATCGGATGTAAAACAACGGAAGGGACGCACGGGACGCTTATCACGATCTTCGGGGACGGCGACATAATGCTCCTCTGCACCGATATCTATGCCGGCGGCATTTAAATTAAGCTTGGATAGCATACCGGAATCCTTAGATTGGACGGATAACTTCTTTTGTTGCCTTTTAAGACTGTTCCCCATAAACTTGCCCCCTGATTGGTTTTTGGGGCATGCCCCGGCCCGAGTCGGTAAAAAACGGTTAATCTCCTGAACGGGATCTGACATGCCGAAAAGACATGATTTGTCACCAATGTAATAACCAAAGAAAACTCGGTACCATGCTTCTAGACGGGTATGAAAACACCAGTGAGGAGTCGATATTGACTGCCGGGGCGCACCCGCTGCCTACTTTATAAAATTGTATTTAATAAAGCCAGTTTCTTCCATGAATAACACCGTTGCGTAGCACCGGGGTCAATTGCTTCTAGAGAAGAGAGTCAAGTATTTTCTTGTGACACACTGTTAAAGCTGTAAATGGTTGTGGTGGTACTTCAACCTTTTTATTCCTTTTCACCTAACCTCTTCCTCCTGAGAAACTTCACGTCCAATAAGGGTTTCCTAAGAACGTACATTGCTAGCGAGAGGTTCCAAAGTAATGGCATAACCTAATTGTTTGGCTTTAGTTTTAATATTTTTAATTACTCGTTCTTTGTATTTTTGTTCATAATAGTCTACTCCGGGGTCCAGATAGGCTTCTCCGTTTTTCCAAAGACGATAGAATATGCGGGCAAGCTTATGGGCTGTCGCGGTAATCGCTTTGGGTGCCCCAAGCCTCGCACGCATACGGCGGTAATATGCGCCTAAGGCACTTGCGCTGCTGTGCAAAGATTCAGCGGCCATACGAAAGGCTTCAGCGGCTCGATTTACCACTTTACGGGTTTTACTGGATTTTACTTTTCCGCCGGTAATGCGATTATCCGGGCATAATCCCAGCCAGGATGCAAAATGCTTCTCCGTAGGGAAAGATCCAGGATTAAGGCCAACCTCGCTAATGACCGTCTGGACAGTCATTACATCCAACCCGTCAATCCGGGTTAAATCGGCGCCGGTTATCCGGTATAAGTGAGTATGCAAATCGATTTTAGGCTCGTTGCGTCTTCGCTTTCTGTTTGCCTCCTGAGAAACTTCACGTCCAATAAGGGTTTCCTAAGAACGTACATTGCTAGCGAGAGGTTCCAAAGTAATGGCATAACCTAATTGTTTGGCTTTAGTTTTAATATTTTTAATTACTCGTTCTTTGTATTTTTGTTCATAATAGTCTACTCCGGGGTCCAGATAGGCTTCTCCGTTTTTCCAAAGACGATAGAATATGCGGGCAAGCTTATGGGCTGTCGCGGTAATCGCTTTGGGTGCCCCAAGCCTCGCACGCATACGGCGGTAATATGCGCCTAAGGCACTTGCGCTGCTGTGCAAAGATTCAGCGGCCATACGAAAGGCTTCAGCGGCTCGATTTACCACTTTACGGGTTTTACTGGATTTTACTTTTCCGCCGGTAATGCGATTATCCGGGCATAATCCCAGCCAGGATGCAAAATGCTTCTCCGTAGGGAAAGATCCAGGATTAAGGCCAACCTCGCTAATGACCGTCTGGACAGTCATTACATCCAACCCGTCAATCCGGGTTAAATCGGCGCCGGTTATCCGGTATAAGTGAGTATGCAAATCGATTTTAGGCTCGTTGCGTCTTCGCTTTCTGTTTGCCTTTTTTGAAGGAGGCACCGGGTTAGTGTTTATGTCTAATTTGGAGTCGAATTGGGCCAAACAATTCTCTATCTGCCGGTCGCAGGCTTCAATCTTCTGGTGATAAAAATCATAAAGTTCAACGGCCTGCTTTAAAGCAAACATATGTTCTTCACGATAGTCCCCTTCCAGAGATTTGACGATGTCCTGGACACTGCACATAATACGGCGATCTCTCATGTCGGCCAAAACAAGGGGGTCACGTTCACCGGCAATGATGGCACGAACAATACGCATGCCGGTAACACCGGTAATGTCCGAGATGACTTTGTGCAACTGGATATTCATCTCCGTAAGCGCCTTCTGCATATGCAGGATATGAGAGGATGCATAACGAAGAAGATTGTCACGATGGCGCCAATAACTCCTCATAACACAAATCTGGTCTTCCGGTCGAAACGAACCGCTTAAAAGACCGTAGGCATGGAGATTTTGCAGCCATTGGCAATCCTGAACATCCGATTTACGGCCGGGAACATTCTTCACATGCCGGGCATTAACCAGTTTGACCTCAAACCCGTAAGTCTCAAGAATTTGAAACACCGGGATCCAATAAACACCCGTTGACTCCATGGCAACACTATCGATTCGGCACTCTTTCAGCCACTGGGCCATCGCATGAAGATCGGATGTAAAACAACGGAAGGGACGCACGGGACGCTTATCACGATCTTCGGGGACGGCGACATAATGCTCCTCTGCACCGATATCTATGCCGGCGGCATTTAAATTAAGCTTGGATAGCATACCGGAATCCTTAGATTGGACGGATAACTTCTTTTGTTGCCTTTTAAGACTGTTCCCCATAAACTTGCCCCCTGATTGGTTTTTGGGGCATGCCCCGGCCCGAGTCGGTAAAAAACGGTTAATCTCCTGAACGGGATCTGACATGCCGAAAAGACATGATTTGTCACCAATGTAATAACCAAAGAAAACTCGGTACCATGCTTCTAGACGGGTATGAAAACACCAGTGAGGAGTCGATATTGACTGCCGGGGCGCACCCGCTGCCTACTTTATAAAATTGTATTTAATAAAGCCAGTTTCTTCCATGAATAACACCGTTGCGTAGCACCGGGGTCAATTGCTTCTAGAGAAGAGAGTCAAGTATTTTCTTGTGACACACTGTTAAAGCTGTAAATGGTTGTGGTGGTACTTCAACCTTTTTATTCCTTTTCACCTAACCTCTTTTATTCTACGGGCCTTCTGCCCAACTTACCTCCTGAGAAACTTCACGTCCAATAAGGGTTTCCTAAGAACGTACATTGCTAGCGAGAGGTTCCAAAGTAATGGCATAACCTAATTGTTTGGCTTTAGTTTTAATATTTTTAATTACTCGTTCTTTGTATTTTTGTTCATAATAGTCTACTCCGGGGTCCAGATAGGCTTCTCCGTTTTTCCAAAGACGATAGAATATGCGGGCAAGCTTATGGGCTGTCGCGGTAATCGCTTTGGGTGCCCCAAGCCTCGCACGCATACGGCGGTAATATGCGCCTAAGGCACTTGCGCTGCTGTGCAAAGATTCAGCGGCCATACGAAAGGCTTCAGCGGCTCGATTTACCACTTTACGGGTTTTACTGGATTTTACTTTTCCGCCGGTAATGCGATTATCCGGGCATAATCCCAGCCAGGATGCAAAATGCTTCTCCGTAGGGAAAGATCCAGGATTAAGGCCAACCTCGCTAATGACCGTCTGGACAGTCATTACATCCAACCCGTCAATCCGGGTTAAATCGGCGCCGGTTATCCGGTATAAGTGAGTATGCAAATCGATTTTAGGCTCGTTGCGTCTTCGCTTTCTGTTTGCCTTTTTTGAAGGAGGCACCGGGTTAGTGTTTATGTCTAATTTGGAGTCGAATTGGGCCAAACAATTCTCTATCTGCCGGTCGCAGGCTTCAATCTTCTGGTGATAAAAATCATAAAGTTCAACGGCCTGCTTTAAAGCAAACATATGTTCTTCACGATAGTCCCCTTCCAGAGATTTGACGATGTCCTGGACACTGCACATAATACGGCGATCTCTCATGTCGGCCAAAACAAGGGGGTCACGTTCACCGGCAATGATGGCACGAACAATACGCATGCCGGTAACACCGGTAATGTCCGAGATGACTTTGTGCAACTGGATATTCATCTCCGTAAGCGCCTTCTGCATATGCAGGATATGAGAGGATGCATAACGAAGAAGATTGTCACGATGGCGCCAATAACTCCTCATAACACAAATCTGGTCTTCCGGTCGAAACGAACCGCTTAAAAGACCGTAGGCATGGAGATTTTGCAGCCATTGGCAATCCTGAACATCCGATTTACGGCCGGGAACATTCTTCACATGCCGGGCATTAACCAGTTTGACCTCAAACCCGTAAGTCTCAAGAATTTGAAACACCGGGATCCAATAAACACCCGTTGACTCCATGGCAACACTATCGATTCGGCACTCTTTCAGCCACTGGGCCATCGCATGAAGATCGGATGTAAAACAACGGAAGGGACGCACGGGACGCTTATCACGATCTTCGGGGACGGCGACATAATGCTCCTCTGCACCGATATCTATGCCGGCGGCATTTAAATTAAGCTTGGATAGCATACCGGAATCCTTAGATTGGACGGATAACTTCTTTTGTTGCCTTTTAAGACTGTTCCCCATAAACTTGCCCCCTGATTGGTTTTTGGGGCATGCCCCGGCCCGAGTCGGTAAAAAACGGTTAATCTCCTGAACGGGATCTGACATGCCGAAAAGACATGATTTGTCACCAATGTAATAACCAAAGAAAACTCGGTACCATGCTTCTAGACGGGTATGAAAACACCAGTGAGGAGTCGATATTGACTGCCGGGGCGCACCCGCTGCCTACTTTATAAAATTGTATTTAATAAAGCCAGTTTCTTCCATGAATAACACCGTTGCGTAGCACCGGGGTCAATTGCTTCTAGAGAAGAGAGTCAAGTATTTTCTTGTGACACACTGTTAAAGCTGTAAATGGTTGTGGTGGTACTTCAACCTTTTTATTCCTTTTCACCTAACCTCTTTTATTCTACGGGCCTTCTGCCCAACTTACCTTATGCAGGACGAAAAGGGTGGTGGAAGTTGACCAAGCTGAATCAGGCAAGCCCTATGACCTACGAAGGTATTCGGTCCTTCCTTCCACCACAACCACTTTTTTGTTTTATGCAATTGCTACAGCAGGCGCCATATCTTCAAATCCCCGTTTGTCCCGTAACAGCGCAAAGATCACTTTGATCAGCTTGATAGCCACTGCGCAGAGAATCTCCTTCCTTCTGGGCTGCTGACCCACTCTGTTCTTTGTCTCTAATTTGCGGTGATAATACTCCTGAAAATATTTACTCAAAACTATCACTCTCATACTCATAAAGAAGAGATACTTCCGTAAGAGCCACCGCCCCTTCTTGGAAATGAACTTCCGGCCTACCCGGGATCCCGAATCACTCTCCTGGGGATCGTACCCGGCGTACTTCACAATCTGGCGGGCATTATGAAAATGCGCAGGGTTTCCCAGTTCTCCCAGAAATACAGCTGCAGACAGGTAACCTATGCCCGGGATGCTCATAAGATAGGGCGTTGATGGAATGTCCTTCACCATGCTTTTCAGCTGTCGATCCATATCCTTGAGCGTCAGGACCGTCCGCTTCACTTCTTCCAGGCACATCCATACCCGGTACCGGTCAGCAGTGCCGATCTGCTTTACTCCAATACTCTTTTGAGCTGCCTCGCAGAGCGCTTTTGCCTTCCCGGCAGATCCCGCTTTCTTTCGTGAACTCCGTGCAATCAATTCCTGAAGAATCGACGTCTCCATCAACACAACGTCCTCAGGGAAAGGACACTTCTCAAGAATCACCCACAAGCTCCGCGCCCCCATTGACCGGAATATCTCATGCAGTTCGGGAAAATAGTCATCCAGGGCCGCATGCAGGGAGTTCTTTGCACTCACACTGTACCGGAGGAGTCGCTCCCGTGCCTTTGATAATGTCCGCAGCTGTCTCAGCACTCCATCCTCGATGACTGTGTCAATATATTTACCCTCGCGGGTAATGTTCGCTATGGTTAATGCATCTCTCCGGTCGCTCTTGGCAGAGGAGCTCTCATCCAGCTCCCGGTGATGCTTCAGCGCCGTGGTACGCACAAAGCGTACCTCATAGCCATGCTCTTTCGCAAAATAGGCAAGCTTCCTCCAGTAATGCCCCGTTGGCTCCATCCCGATGAGGACGTCTCTGAGACGATGTCTTGCCTTAAACCCTTCGATCATCTTTACAAACTGCTCAAACCCTTCCCGGTTGTTATACAGCTTCGCACAGCTGCCCAATACGTTGCCGTCCTTATTCATAAATCCCACTGCATTGAATGCTTTGCCGACATCCACCCCGACTATCAGTGTTGTCTTACTGATCCTTTGACGCCTTGCTGCCTGCCTGTTATAATCTCTTTCGGACATGGTCACTTCTCCTTTCTGTTATTTTTGTTTGGGATATTCAACTTTAACAGATCGAGAATACCATGTCCTCACTTCTCTTCCTTATAGTAAGCTGAAGTCGAGCATCGTTCAATTTTGATGGACATCCGCCCTTTCAAATGGCATTCCTTGTCAACTAAAACAGCATATCTGTTTATATATTACGTCCAAGATGTTTTGACTCTTAAAGAAAAAAAGATATAATTTTGCAGTAAAGAGGTAAGGTGATCTATCTTACGAGGTCAATGCGCCCATGGCCTTTTTCTTGGGCGTTGCCCTGAAAAAGGCCAAGTCTCATTGAATTAACGGGCAGATCGTGTCCGGGGAGGTGCAGGCTTATTATGAAGCTTCCGGAACAGAAGACTAAAATTGTGGCCACCATTGGACCGGCATCGGAATCGCGAGAATGCATGGCAGAGATGATACAGGCCGGTATGAATGTGGCCCGGCTCAATTTCTCGCATGGCAATTTTGGCGGTCATAAGCAGGTTATCGACAACCTCCGCGCCTCGGCCCTTGCAGCGGGACGACGAATCGCCATCATGGCAGATCTGCCTGGCCCGAAGATAAGGATAGGCCATCTGGCAAATGAACCGGTTAATTTGCAGCCTAGGGCTTCTTTTACCCTTACGACCCAGGACATTGTTGGAGATGCCACACGGGCGTCGGTTAGCTTTGACCGTCTCCCGGAATCGGTTAATCCCGGTGATACCCTGTTTCTGAATGACGGCCTTATACAGCTTGAAGCAGTAAAAGTGGAGGCTAATGAGGTCATCTGCCGGGTCCTTGTAGGTGGAGAATTGCGCTCCCACAAGGGACTCAACCTGCCCGGCATCGACCTCGGGATTAGCGCCTTCACCGATTACGACCGCGAATGCCTTTCATTTGCTCTTGAACAGGGAGTGGATGCGATCAGTCAGTCCTTTGTGGAAAGTGCTGCGGATGTTGTTGCTGTACGGGAGTACGCGGCTGAGTTGGGATACAACCCCTTCATAATTGCGAAAATTGAACGCTCAAGAGCATTGGAACACATGGACGATATCATCGAAGCAGCGGACGCCATCATGATCGCACGAGGAGACCTCGGTGTGGAAATACCCATTGAGCAGATTGCCATTGTTCAGAAGCGCCTCATTCACAGTGCAAACAGAGCGAGAAAACCAGTCATCACGGCCACGCAGATGTTGGAGTCTATGACGGATAACCGACGTCCCACTCGAGCGGAGGCTACCGATGTGGCCAATGCGGTGCTTGACGGCACGGACTGCGTCATGCTTTCCGAAGAGTCAGCCATGGGCAAATATCCCGTGGATGCCGTAACCATGCTGGCGAAGATTGCCGCAGCAACAGAGCCATACCGTTCCCGCCACGGTCTCAAAGAGGCTCTCACAACTCATGAACGTACTGGCCCGGTCAGTGTCACGGATCTGATCGCCTTGAGCGTCGAAGCGGCTTTGGAGCGCATCACCCCCGCAGCCGTATTTGTTCCGACCCACAGCGGCACAACGGCGCGGTCCATAGCCCGGTTCAAGCTCCCCGTGTGGATTGTTGGGGTAAGTTCCCGGGAGGATTCCTGTCAGCGACTCCTGTTCACCAGTGGAGTCTATCCGGTGTACGAGCCCGAGCATCCTGAAGGCTGGAATGCTTATGTAAGGGATTGGTTGCTGACCCACGAGGTGAAGGGAGATCTCGTGATACTGACAGAAGGACCATCATCGAGACACTCGGAGGCAAACAACCGCATGGAGATCATTGAGCTTAGAGGTGAAACAAAGGAAGATGCGAAATGAAAAAGATCGTACTGCTCCGTCATGGCGAAAGCACCTGGAATAAAGAAAACCTCTTTACCGGATGGACCGATGTGGATCTCTCGGAAAAGGGTTTCGAGGAAGCAAAAGAGGCCGGTCGTATCCTTAAAGAACAGGGGTTTGCATTTGATATTGCCTTCACGTCCGTTTTGAAACGCGCCATCCGGACTCTCTGGCTCGTTATTGATAAGATGGACATTATGTGGCTCCCCAGCCATCACGACTGGAGGTTGAACGAACGCCACTACGGGGCGCTGCAGGGACTCAATAAGGCTCAGACGGCGGAGGAATATGGGGAAGATCAGGTGAGACTCTGGCGGCGAAGTTATGATGTCCGGCCCCCGGCGCTGGAAGAAAGCGATCCACGTTATCCAGGCCACGACCCTCGATACAAAGGACTCACGAAGGTGCAGCTACCCTTAACGGAATGCCTGAAAGATACCGTAGAGCGTTTTCTGCCCTGCTGGCATAATCTTATCGTGCCTGCGGTCAGGTCAGGGAAGAGGGTTCTCGTAAGCGCCCATGGGAACAGCCTCCGCGCCCTAGTCAAACACTTGGACGACATCCCCGATGACGTCATTCCAGGAGTGAATATTCCCACAGGCATGCCCCTTGTCTATGAGTTCGACGATGCCCTGAAACCGATACGACATTACTATCTCGGCGATCCTGAAAAGGTAAAGGAGGCGATTGAGGCAGCGGCGGTACAGGCGAAGGTGAAAAGATAATAGGTAGGAAAATTATGAGCGTCCAGGAGTTTGCCGGTAAGCCGGCCCCGAGGGGCCTTCCCTCACCTTCCATGCACCTTCGTGGCACACTTAGGTATAGCAAATACAAATGTGCTGGCCGCATTGCCGGAGCAGCTCATTGAAAACGGGATGAAAGGCGCAAAGATTTAACGGCTTATTTTCCATTCATATTACATCTCCCTATCTTCCTGAAGTCAAGCCTCTGACGATTTTCACAGGCATACTTTGTTTCAAACGGCATTCAATATTGACTGAAAGCGTTAACCTATGATCACTCATCTCTATTGTAGATTTCTGATGAAAACACTAATAATCAAAGTTCAAATGGAAACCGCAGTCAACATAGAGTTTCTATCCCCACTAATGGAGGACAGAAATCATGAAACTCTACACTTTCACCATCATGATCCTTGGTTTGTCTTTTTTAGGTTTTATGTTGTATAAAGATTTGATGCTTAATAGCCGGCAGACACAGGAACCCGAAGCGAAGAAATTGAGGCACAGAGCATGAGAGATGAGGATAAAACGAGAGAGCAGCTGATAAGCGAACTGCGAGAGATGCGCGAGCAAATTGCCGCCTTGGAAAAATCAGATGCCGAGCTCAAGCGGATGGAAGAAGAGCTTTTAAACAGGAACCACGAATGTCAGGCACTCACGGCAGAACTGGATGACAAATACCGGACGATCAAGTGGCACGATTCGATGCTTAAGAAGAATCTGGAAAAGCTGAATGAAAATAACATCCGGCTCGTTGAATACACCCGGCAACTGAAGAGAAAAAAGATAACGATCCGCATCCTAGCGGTCCTGTTTGCCATTATTCTCGCAACGCTGGGAGTGGCGGCCTCTCTCGGAAAAGTCGGGAAGTTCGTCAAGGACGTCTACAGATACGATGATCCATCCTATCGGCCGATGGACTTGGACCGAGCGGGGGAACCTCTTCCGACGAAAACAGGGAGATGACCCGCAAAAGACTAGAGGCGGCATGATATTACAAACAAAAGATGACATCATCAATCTCATCTTTGACGGATTTACCGACACTCTAAAAAATGGCGGGAGAATTGACCTCAGGGGATTGGGGGTTTTCTCTGTGAGGGATTATAAACCTTATACGGGAAGGAATCCGAAGACCGGGGAGAACGTTGATGTGAAACCCGGCAAAGAACATCCTGTATTACTTTCGATATTCACCCCAGCCATGAAAGAAACAGGTCGGTTTTTTGTGGATGAGAAATGAACCGTGAAGAGGACATGCAGTCAGTACATATTTTGTGAGAGGATTGTAAGCTAAATCTGGAAAGGCAGGGTCAACTCGGCTCTGCCTTTTCTTATTGCACATTTCTACCAATAATCATTATCTTTTATAGATAACGTAGAGTTACGTATAGGTAGGTGGACACGAGAGCCGGTACATTTAATACTTCCATTGATCTATCTCAGGCAGTACCGGTTGAAACATGCAGACCTAAAATTTCCATTTCTTTACTGACGACAAAAATAGAGACCTTCCTTTATCTATCAATAACCTGGTAGAGTCAAAAAATATTGCTGATATCAAGTGGTAAACAGCATCTGATGGACTATATTCCATTTGACATCTCAACAAGTATCCGGTAGCTTTCGAGCAATTTAATTGTCTCGCAAAAGAATACTTCACCTTTCTTTCCCAACCTACGCCGATTTTCTAATACGGGGGCAACCCGATGAAAGATCAATTCAAGACAAAGCAGGTACTGATCCAGGAACTGGCTTCTCTAAAGCGGAGAATCAAAGAACTGGAACAATCAGAATCAGAGCGAAAACGGAATGAGGAAGCGCTACGCCGAGCTGAAGAGAACTTCCGCCGTTCTCTGGATGATTCCCCGCTGGGGATACGTATCGTGACCATAGACGGTGAGACCATTTATGCCAATCGGGCGATTTTGGATATCTACAGCTATGAGGATTTGAACACAATCCCCCTAAAGAAGCGCTATACCCCTGAGAGCTATGCCGAGTACAAGATAAGAAGGGAAAAAAGAAAACGAGGCGATTATGTCCCGTCCGAATACGAGATAAGCATTATCAGAAAAGATGGTGAAGTCCGCAATCTCCAGGTCTACCGCAAGGAAATATTGTGGGACGGTGAAAGACAGTTTCAGGTAACATACCAGGATATCACCGAACGCAAGCGGGCAGAGAAAGCGCTGCTCGAGAGCGAGGAGAAATACAGGTATCTTGTCAAGCATGCGCCTACCGGTATCTACGAGATCGATTTAACAGCGCGAAGGTTCTTGAGCGTAAACGATGCCATGTGTCAGTACACCGGCTATACCAGAAAAGAATTTCTATCGATGGACTCCGTGCAATTCCTCACCGAGGAAAGTCAGAGATCCCTTATACAAAGGCATTCCAAAGTCCTTGCGGGTGAGCCGGTCCCGGATAGCATCGAATTACAGATAAAGCGCAAGAACGGCAGTGAGTTCTGTGGTATTCTCAATAGTCGCTACTTCCATGAACCGAACGATCGAATCCTTTCGACGGGCATCGTGCATGACATCACTGAGCGCAAGAGGGCAGATAACGAGTTGCGTAAGGCCTACCAACAGCTCAGAGCGGCAGATGAGCAAATGCGAGCGCAATATAACAGCCTCGTAAAGAGTGAGCAATCGATGCGTGAAAGCGAAGAGAAGTACCGCAACATTCTGGAGAATATGGCTGAGGGCTATTTTGAGATCGATTTGAAGGGAAATATGAAGTTCTGCAATGATTCCACCTGTAGTATTTCTGGTTATTCCCAAAGCGAATTAGTGAATATGAATTACAGGCAATATGCCTCGCCGGAAACAGTGACAATACTGCGCGCTGTCTATAACAATATTTACAAGACAGGAGAAAAGGGGAGTCTCTATGACTTTGAGTTGATCAGGAAAGACAAACAAACCCGCAACATGGAATTATCCTTGAATCTCATGAAAAATTCGGAAGGAGAAGCAATTGGTTTTCGGTGCATTGCCCGCGATATCACCGAGCGCAAGCTGGCCGAACAGGAACTCAAAAAAGCGGAAGAGAGCTACCGTAGCATCTTCGAAAACGCCTCGGAAGGCATTTATCAGAGCACGCCGGATGGAAAGTTCCTCCATGTGAATCCTGCCATGGCCAGTATCTATGGCTATGAATCTGCTGAGGACATGGTCCAAATCGTCACTGACATTTCCACACAGGTATATGAGAATCCGTATGATAGAGAGTTTTTTAAGGAAACGCTTCAGAAACATGACCGCATTGAGAAGTATGAGTATCAGATTCGCAAGAAAAATGGGAACATCATCTGGGTATCCAACAACGCCCGCACGGTACGTGATAATGAAGGAAGGATACTTTACTATGAAGGAATGGTTGATGATATCACTGAACGCAAGCGAGCAGAGGAGAAACTTCGTGAAGCGCACAGGCGCCTGGATGAAATCATCGAGTTCTTACCGGATGCCACGTTCGTGATTGACGCGGATAGTAAAGTCATCGCCTGGAACAGAGCCATAGAACAGATGACCGGGGTTCCCAAGGCGGAGATGATTGGCAAGGGAGAATATGAATATGCGCTCCCCTTTTATGGTGAACGAAGGCCGATTTTCATCGATCTTGCCCTTTCACCGGATGCTGAATTTGAGAAGGGAAAGTATGATATTGCTCAAAGGAGTACGGATACAATTTACGGGGAAACTTATGTTCCAAAAACATACGGAGGGAAAGGCGCTTATTTATCTGGCGCGGCTTCGAGATTGCGCAATGCTGCGGGGAATATCGTTGGGGCCATAGAATCCATACGCGACATCACGGACCGCAAGCGTGCTGAAGAAGCTCTGAATGAGACGAATGAAACCCTTGGCGCAATAATCCAATCCTCACCGCTTGCTATCATATCGTTTGATCCTGAAGGGAACGTTACGAGATGGAATCCCGCTGCAGAAAAGATGTTTGGCTGGCTTGAAAGCGAAGTCTTGGGGCAGTTTCTCCCCTATATTTCTGAAGATAAACGAGACGAGCATCTCAAACTTCGCGAGCGTGTGCTGCTGGGCGAAGGCTTCACCGATGTTGAGGCCCGCCGCCGGAAGAAGGATGGTGCTCCCATAGATATCAGCGTCTCGACAGCGCCCCTGCGTGATTCTCAAGGCTTTGTGTACGGTGTCATGAGCGTAAACGTTGATATCACCGAGCGGAAACGGGCGGAGGGCGAACGGCGACTATTGGAGGAGCGTCTGCAGCGAGCCGAGAAGATGCAGGCATTAGGGACTTTGGCAGGCGGAGTGGCCCATGACCTCAATAACGTTCTTGGAGTCCTAGTGGGGTATTCTGAGCTTCTTATGCAAAACGTCCCCCAGGACAGCCCCTTTCAAAGACACGCAATGCAGATTTTCAAAGGAGGACAGCGTGCAGCGGCAATCATCCAGGATTTGCTTACACTTACCCGGAGAGGCGTGCTGGTCTCAGAGGCAGTGAATCTGAACAGGGTTATTTCGGATTTTTTGCAGATGCCAGAGTTTGAGGCAATTAAGTCACATCATCCTGGCGTCCAATTTAAAACATCCCTGGACGCCGAGCTCTTGAATATGAAAGGTTCATCTACACATCTAAATAAGACGGTCATGAATTTGCTTTCAAACGCTGCGGAGGCGATATCCGGGTCGGGAGAGGTGCTGATCAGGACTGAGAACCGTTACGTGGACAGGCCGATTCACGGGTATGACACCACACAGGAAGGAGAATATGCTGTGCTTACCGTATCGGATACGGGATCGGGAATATCACCAGCGGATCTCGGAAGGATCTTCGAGCCTTTCTATACGAAGAAGGTGATGGGCAGGAGCGGCACGGGGCTCGGACTGGCAGTTGTGTGGGGCACCGTGAAAGATCACGATGGGTACATTGATGTACAAAGCACAGAGGGTGAAGGGAGTATCTTTACTCTATATTTCCCCGTGACCAGAGAAGCCTTGACCAAGATTGAACGGACCCTTCCCCAGAGCGAATACATGGGCAGGGGCGAGCACATTCTGGTTGTAGATGACGTGGAAGGCCAACGCCTTTTAGCATCAGCAATGCTGGAGAGCCTCGGATACAAGGTAGACTCTGTCGCAGGCGGTAAAGAGGCAGTAGAGTTTGTGAAAAAACAGCCGGTTGATTTGCTCATCCTGGACATGATCATGGATCCCGGTATCGACGGATTAGAAACGTACCAGAGGATTCTTGAAATACGCAAGGACCAGAAGGCAATTATTGTGAGCGGTTTTTCGGAAACGGAGAGGGTGCATGTTGCACAGTCACTCGGTGCGGGCGCCTATATAAGAAAGCCCTATGTCATCGAGAAACTGGGGCTTGCCGTAAAGAAAGAGTTGAATAGATAATGGATGGCGGCATATTAAACAGTACAAACAGTATTCATTAATTTTTAAGATTTACATTTTTACGTATAGGTAGGTGGCACCAACAACCGGCTTGTTTCATTTTTTCATTGATCACGCTTGCGCATTACCGAGTGTAAACATGCTATTCCTTGGCAGCTTATTCCCATCACATGCAGCCTGCGGCTGCCTTCCTTGGTCAAAATGCCAATTGCTTATCGAGTAGAAGATTACAATCGGTTATCGTTGACACGTAAAAAAGCAGAGCCAATGACGAGCAGACGGCCAACAAAGGTTTTGAAACATGAATTTTCAGATCGTTGACTACTGTAATGGTGTCTTTTTTAATTGCTGTCGGTAAAAATATTTCATATCGTTACGATGGAGAATAGTAATAGGCAGAGTCAGTATCATCCAACCTTCACTTGAAGAACTTCCAGTCAAGATAAGAAGGAGGTCTGTATCGACTATCACAGAAAAAGTAGCTTATACAGCGTCCTCAGGTGAACCGGATATTTTGGTTGGACAAGATTTGAATCCTGTGATAGCTCTATGTACATCAACTTAAAAAGGAGGAGGGTCTAATGAGAAAAAGTGTCGTCTTAGTCATGGTAATTACTTTCGTCATAGTCCTTTCCGGAACGGCGTTTGCCCTAAACGAGAAGAACACGGGGTGTGGCCTAGGCTCCATTCTCTTCGAAAATCAGGACGGCTTGTCTTCCCAGACTTTTGCTGTTACGACTAACGGTACCTTCGGCAACCAGACCTTTGGTATTACGTCCGGGACCTCCAACTGCGAGCGTCCCAAGAACTATACCTCCAACCAGAAGTTGCTCGACTTCGTGGCGGCGAACATGGACAACCTGGCCAGAGACATTGCCCGTGGAAATGGCGAATACGTGAATACCCTGGCGGTGCTGATTGGGGTCTCCGAAGGGCAACGCACTCCTTTCTGCGAAACGCTCCAGTCGAACTTTTCCAAAATCTACACCTCTAAAAATGTTACGCACATCGACGTGCTAAACAACATCGAAGCCCTTGTAGCCTACATGTAACGGGTCGCTTCATGATGAACCTGAAGGGGATGCGGCTTTTACGAAAGAACGGTTGCATCCTCTTTCATTTTGTTTTGTTCTGGGTCATTATGCCCGCTTCGCCGGCTGCCTGGGCGGATGAGTCAATCTACATCAAACAACTCGTCAATCAGGCCCGCGACTCGGGTCTTGCAAAAGATCCCTACTGGTTTATTCTCCTGCATTACAGGCAGGGAGTCAGCGGGTTTAGAAGCCTTGTTGATGACCCAAAATTCTTCCTTTCCCCCCTGGGAAAGAGCAACCCGGATGCCGAACTCGATGCGACAATCCGTGCCTTTTTCCAGCCTCTCGAGGACGAAGCGAAACATCCCATCTGCCGGTTTGTCGCCCGCTTTTCCTGGCTTAAAGAAAAACTGAATATCGACCCGGCGAAACTCCCCTTGTCCGAATGCGGGCGCTTCAATACAATTATAAAGGAGATGCAGCCCGAAGCGGTAAGCCTCATCTTTCCTTCAGCGCATATAAACAGCCCTGCATCGATGTTCGGTCACACCCTTCTAACGGTCGATACGGCCCACCATACCCGCCTTTTGGCCTATGCTGTCAATTACACCGCCGTCACGAACGAGACTTTCGGTCCCCTCTATGCCGTCAAAGGCATCTTCGGGTTCTATCCCGGTTACTTTTCCATAATGCCCTATTACACAAAGCTTAAGGAGTATAACGACATTGAGCAGCGAGACATCTGGGAATACCGTCTCAATCTCAACCGTGAAGAGATCCTTCGCCTTTTGATGCATGCCTACGAAATGGATCAGATCTACGCCGACTATTACTTTTTCGATGAGAACTGCTCCTATGTTCTCTTCTTTCTCATCGATGCCGCCCGACCGGACCTGTTGCTCACGGACCAGTGCAGCCCTTGGGTGATCCCATTAGATAGTATTCGGGTTGTGCAACGAAACGGGCTTGTAGTCGGCGTGACATACCGCCCGTCACTGGCAACGAAGATCCGGCACCTTTCCTCGCTCCTTCCTGAAGAGAACCGAAAGATGGCCCGCAGTATCGCATTGGGAGAATGGGCGCCGGAGCGGATTATTTCCCTTGACGCTGTTCCTGAAAGAAAGATCGTGACTACAGATCTCGCAAGCGAGTATCTACAGTACCGGTATGCGACTAAGAACCTCACCAACGAGGCATTTTCGGAACATTTCCTGAAAATCCTCGAAGTGCGCAGCCAATTTGGCGGAGCGGGAGAAGAAGACTACGTGATTCCTATCCCAAAGAGGCCTGACGAGGGCCATCTCTCGAATAAGTTCTCAGTCGGTATGGGGATCAGGGAAGACGATAGCTTCATGGAGGTTCTTTATCGACCGGCTTACCACGACCTTCTTGACAACGACCGGGGATATGTCGAAGGGAGCCAGATCGTTTTCACCAGCTTGGGGTTAAGATACTATTTCGAGAGTGCAAGATTGAAGCTTCAGAATTTCGATCTCGTGGACATAATCTCGCTCTCGCCCCGAGATGACTTTTTCACGCCTGTTTCTTGGAAGGTTCGGACAGGATTCAGCCAGCGGTTGGGCTCGGACGGCGCAGACCAGCTCATCTACGACTTGACCACGGGAGGTGGTTTTAGCTGGAAAAATGAACTTTTCGGTCTCTTGTACATAATGGGCGAGGTGGAGGCCGACCTGGGCGGGCGTTCGGATGAGTTCTATGCCATCGGCACGGGAGGGTCTATAGGGATGATACGATCCATGGGGGACCAGTGGAAGTTCCATCTATATGCCCGTGATATCGACTACGTTCTCGGGGACAGTCACAATGCACTCGAACTTTCGCTGAAGACAGACTTCGCTTACATGACAAACAGGAGTCTCAGGGTTGGTATTACCTGGCAAAGGGCCTACAGCGTGAGCAACACCGAAGCAAGCCTATCTTGGAACATCTTTTTCTGAGATCAAAGCTTCGTCACTCGATATTCTCGAAAAAGAAGCAATAAAAAAGATCGGGAACGATGGTCCTACAATGATTGATTAGATCACGCCTTCACGATGAGCTGCAGGGATGAAAAACAAAACGTTCTATGCATGTTTCAAACAGTAATCGATATTATTACTGAAACAAAATCTTGATGATAAGTAGGTTGTCAAGGATATCTTCCTCCTTCTTTTTTGAAAATTTGCTGCCGCCTGATTCAATTATGATGACACACATCGGGCAGACACAGCCATTGTAAGTCTTACTAGGAACAGGTTCAATCCATGTTGTCGGCAGGACTCTCTAAATAGATTGGATGATCTGGGTAGTTGTTTATTGAGTGAGACTGGGAGAAAATGGTACAAAGAAGTAATATCAAATGGTTAAATAGGATATAATGATATTATATTATGACCTCCGACTGCGGCAACTTCCAACACCCTTTTTGCATGCTCCTGACCGCGGATTTCGCTGAAATCGAAAGGATAATTGCAGCTCTTATTGAATAGATCAGCTATGTCAAGCGTAAGTGGTGTTATTTTCTTCCTGCTGTTAAGAAATTCAACAACGTCGGAAAGGACGTCTACAGGAATCACTTCGACAGCTTCCACCATGGCGGCTTCGTTGGCGTTTTCCCTTGACACGATTATGTCCCTCTTTCCCATTTCCTTTGCCAGAAGGGCCGCGGAAAGGACTCCATCGACGCCCTTGATGCCCCCGTCCAAGGACAGTTCACCGATGAGGATGTAATCGAGGGCGTCCGTAAGTTCAATACAACCTTCGCCTGTCAGGATACCTACTGCAATGGGAAGATCGAAACCGGTTCCTTCTTTCTTAATGTCGGTAGGTGCGAGATTTACGGTAACGTGGTTCTTGGGAAATTTATAGCCGGAATTTTTTATGGCTGCCTTGATTCTGTCTTTGCTTTCCTTGGCTGCAATGTCAGGAAGCCCCACCGTCAAAAATTGAGGAAGTCCCAGCGATATGTCTGCCTCCACATCGATTGGATACGAATCCACACCGACAACGGTGCTGCTGATTACTTTTACAATCAATTCGTGCCCCCCGATATTTTCGCAAAAGTTGGCGAAAATATTATAAAATTAGTCGTTTAATAGCAAGATATTTCTTTCGGAAAAGTATTTTTTTAACTCTCTTGACTGGGGAAAGGCGCTATGCTAATTTCGGCGCAACTTCCGGCTGAGAGGTTCAGAAAATCATAATGACTAAGTTCTCCCACCTCGATGATAAAGGCAAGGCCAAGATGGTTGATGTGACGGGAAAGGAACGGTCCGTACGAAAGGCCGTTGCCCGGGGCAAGGTCCTGATGAAGAAAGAGACGTTGAATCTCATCGAAAGGGGAAAAATACCCAAAGGGGATGTCTTCGTTGTTGCCAAGATTGCGGGGATCATGGCGGCGAAGAAAACAAGCGAATTGATCCCCATGTGCCACCCCCTGGAATTGACAGGGATTGACATAATGTTTACGAAAGATGCTGATCTCGGTGAAATTACCATTGAAGCGACAGTGCAGACTGTGGGAAGAACCGGGGTGGAGATGGAAGCCATGACCGCCGTCAGCGTTGCGGCTCTCACAATTTACGATATGTGCAAATCCGCCGACAAGAACATGGTTCTTTCGGACGTCAAATTAATCACAAAACAAGGCGGCAAGAGTGGTCTCTTCATTAGAGATGCATAGATGAAAGATCCCCGTCTGTCTGCCCATAAGAAGCTATGTATCAAAACGTCTATAGAATAAGAAGATCGTTTCTCATTCCCTTTTTCGCTGATTTTATTCTCCTCTTCTTTCTTCTCCTGTTGTCGTACTTCCTGGGCGGGTCGAAATTAGAAAGAATATTACTTACTGCGATCTTTATACCCGTTCTTTATGTTCTTATCGAATCCGCATTCCGCATGGTCAAAACGGGTGACCAGGGCATCATGATCAGGAAATTCATGCGGAGAGAAGAACTCCATTGGGAGGATATCACTCATATAGGCGCCCTGATCCTGAGAAATAGGGTATATATCCTGTTGACTACAGTGAAGGGATTTTATATTCTATCCAATGCATATGAAAGATTTTCCACTCTCGTAGGTGATCTTGCCTCTCACATGGACAATGAAAAGGTGGAAGAAGAAGTCAGGAGACAGATTGAACATCCCGCAAAGAATATGTCGGATATCATTATGACTTGGTTTACGGCTGCGGTTCTTGCAGGGATCATAACAATAAAACTGTTTACCTCGTAAATTTTCTTATCTTGTAAAAAGTCATAAGCTAAGTTAAGAGTCACAGACTTTCTTCACGACAAAAGAATGGGAGAAGGGGCGCGTCGTTATTATGAAACGTAAGAAAACAAAATCTGCAGCTGTGGATCAAAATGTTCCGGCAAAGCCATATGCGCTTATTGAAGAGGCTATGGAAAAGAAGCTTGAAGACGTTTCTACAGTCCTCTGTCAAGTCGGTGACGGAAAAAAGAGGAAAAGCAGATTGCATGAAGAAGTCTTGATCATGGTTGAAAGATGTCTTTTCAAAATTGCCCTTAAGCGGAATGGTAATGTCAAGAGTGCTGCAGCCAATTACCTTGGAATCAACAGAAATACATTCCAGAAAAAAATGGCCAAGCTGGGCATCAGTCGTGAAAACAAAAGTTAGCCTGTCAGATAACATAGTTAAATTGATGGAGAAGGGGGTCAATATACCGAGCCCCTTTTCTATAGATATCGGAGAAGAGATAGTCCTTGAGAGGATTTCCGGCAACGGCGTAGCCATCTATCCCGGAACCAGGATCTATGGGTCAAGAACCCTGATCTCTCAGGGAACTAAGCTGGGATATGAGGCGCCGGCAACGATCGTCGATTGTCAAACAGGACCGGATGTCGAGCTGCGAGGGGGATTTTTCAAATCATCCGTCTTTCTGCGAAAGGCGGCCGTGGCAGGCGGCGCGCAGGTCCGTGAAGGATGTGTCCTAG
Source organism: uncultured delta proteobacterium (assembly GCA_963729715.1). Lineage (GTDB taxonomy): Bacteria > Desulfobacterota > Syntrophia > Syntrophales > UBA2185 > Fen-1135. The sequence continues at coordinate 306,646 of CAVSPA010000003.1, read as the reverse complement.
AAGAAGAGGCCACTGCGAATCATACAGTCGGATTAAAGCAGACCATACTCTTCCCGTTTGTAACCTTGGGCAGCCTCATCAACTTTTGTGACTGTTTCATGGCAGGCGGAACGAGCAGGAAAAATCACAGCGAAGTCGGAAGCTCCTATATACATTTCAATTACACACCCAACCAGGATAAAGCCACACCTTCACTCATCGGCGACGTGCCGAGAGGCGTCATGTTAAACCAACCGCCCATTTTCCTGGGTGGTCAGGGGGGGCTGGTCGGTCCTGTCAGAATCGGTTATGGCAGCGTGACCGCGGCGGGAGTGGTTTGCAGGAGGGATTATCCTAAAGGAAACAGATTAATAACGGAAAGAGACATCTCCACCCATGACAAATCTTTTCGTGCAGGTTTTTACAGAAGTATCAAGCATCGTGTCTATAATAACATCTGCTACATCGCCAACCTCTTAGCGTTAAGACAGTGGTATGCCCACATCCGGCAACCATTCTTTCAACAGGAGCATATGGGCGGAGATCTGTATGTCGGGGCCATGGACAAGCTTGAAATGGCCATTGAGGAAAGATTGAAGCGCTTCAAAGACCTATCTATCAAAATGGAAACCTCCATAGAACTGGGCAGGGATGCCATGAAAAAATGCACGCAGGAAGAGCTTCTCAAACAGAAAAAGGATTTGAGCGAAAATTGGCCGAGGCTTGAGGAGACTTTCGCAGCCGGAAAAGAGGCATCTGTTGATCTCAAGAACAGGGATGCCTTCATCAAGATTATTCATAACCGAATTAAGGCCGAAGGCGATTATATAAAAGTCATTCAGGGCTTGGATAGAAATGCATCAATCAAGGGAACGGCATGGCTGCAAAACATTGTGGATCAGGTCATTCATGAGGCATTAATCCATTTGCCGTCCTGCAATTCCTGACGCCATCAATCAAACGAAATCGGGACTTTGATAATTTTCATATGCAGATATTAAGACAATGGTGTGCTGAAGTAAGCAGCTATCTCATGAAATGGAATATCTATGTCGGCGTTAATGCACATGCGGTTCCCGAATACTCGATAGTCTTTTTCCCGATAATTCCTGATGTCGTCTGCTGCGGCTTCGCCGGAATCCTGGCAATAAAAGGGGCAGGCAAACGTGAAGAAGGCAACCTCATAAAGCAGCTTGCCCAACTCTTCCGGAACATCAAGAAAAATAACATGAAGGCGCTCTCTGCCCGCTCTATCACACCCGGCCAATATCTGGGGGGTGCCCGAAAGCTTCAGGAAATGGAAGAAACTCTCTTCCAGTTAAAGACAGACGCTGCATTTCAGGAAATCTATTTCAAGCCCCTCACTGCCTCTCAACTGTCGGACATTACCAAAGAGATGAAGGTGTTTTTCCTCGTCGAAGAAAAAGGCCTCGAAGAAAACGCCGGTAACTTCCCGACGGAGGAGACGGAAACGATAAACAGTAGACATATCCTGATGAAGGATATTATCTGGGGTCTCGAGAAAGATGTGCTCGAGAATGTAGAAAAAATCAGGCGGCTCTCGGGAGCGGGCTGCGTCAAAGAAATTTCTCCCGCATCATTTATAAAATATAGGAAAATAAATTTTCTTCTGAACTGCCTCGACAGGTTGGAGGTAAGGGGACGGGACTCGGCAGGGATGCAGATATCCTTCTGGCTCTCCGATACGGCCTCTTTTGAGAATATCTTAAGAGTGCTCAGAGAGAAAGGCCTGTACGATGATTATTCCACGAGGATCCGCGCAGGTGACCTTATTAACGGTTCGATCTGTGTCTCTCATGCGATAACAGCCGTGAATAGTCCGCGGGGCAAAGGGATTGATATCGCATTCGTATACAAGACATCATCCATTATCGGCGAACTCGGTCAAAACGTCAGAGATCTGAGAAAATTCATCTCCCATGACAAGGTGTTCTATGAATTGTCCAAGTACGAGACGGAATTTGAGACGTCCATATCCCACACGAGGTGGGCATCAGTGGGTTCCATTACGGAAGAAAACTGCCATCCGATTAATAACTTTACGATGAACAGCAACGGCGGCCGTGAAGATGCTCTCTGGCCGGAGATCACAAAAAAATACCCTGTCTATGGCGAGGGAAGCTGGTTCATTAACGTCATCTTAAACGGAGACATAGACAATTATCAATCGCTCCGAAATGCGATTGAAGAGGGAGAAGACCTCATTGCTCCACATATTACGACCGACACGAAGATCATACCCCTGCAAATTGAAAAACATTTGCTTGCCGGGCATGATCTGGCCGAGGCGTTCAGACTGGCCGTAAACGCATTTGAAGGCTCGCATGCCATTGCCATGACCTGCAATACGGAGCCGGGAAAGGTGTTTCTTGCCCTCAAGGGCAGCGGGCAATCCATTTATGTAGGCCTTGCCCCCGAAGACTACATATTTTCGTCGGAACTTTATGGTCTCGTGGAGGGCACTCCTTTTTTCGTGAAGATGGACGGCGAAAGATCTTCTTCAGACGCTGATCCTGAAGTGTCAGGCCAGATATTTATCCTTGAGCAGAACTCTCAAGGGGGTCTTGCGGGGATCAGCGCGTTTTTTTACGACGGAACTTCTCTCTCCCTGGGAAACGACTCCGTGCACAAGGCGGAAATCACCACCCGTGATATAGATCGGGGTAATTATCCGCATTATTTCCTGAAAGAAATTTCCGAAGCAACTCTCTCCGTAAGAAAAACGCTGCGCGGCAAATATCGAATCTCAAAAGAGGAAAACGGAAGATATAGAGTTGTCTTCAATCTTGGCCGGGACATCATACCGGAGGGGTGGAGACAGGCCTTCGCCCGCGGTGAGACAAAGAGAATCATTGTCATCGGTCATGGTACCGCCGCCGTTGCCGGAGAGGCGGTTGCCTGCGGCCTGCAGCGGTATCTCAAGGGCACTCACATCGAGATTGGCGCCATGGTCGCATCGGAATTGAGCGGCTTCTTCCTGGAGGATGACCTGAAAGATACACTCGTAATCCCCATCACGCAGTCGGGAACGACGACAGACACCAACCGTGCCGTGGCGATGGCCGTGGAACGGGGCGCGACTGTTATCGCCATCGTCAACAGGAGGCAGTCCGACATAACAGGGAAGGCAAACGGAGTGTTTTATACGAGCGACGGCAGGGATATAGAAATGTCCGTAGCCTCAACCAAGGCATTCTACTCTCAGGTTGTGGCGGGTCATGTACTCGCGCTCTGTCTTGGCCAGCTACTTGCGAATTTCTCCGACGACTTTATCGCCGATGAGCTTCACAACCTCGAACAGGCGCCCAGCATGATGAACAGGGTGATAGAGAAGAAGGAGCAAATCAAGCAGTCAGTCGATATGCTCGCAAAAAAGAGAAGGTACTGGGCTGTAGTGGGAGACGGGCCTAACAAGGCGGCGGCAGATGAGATCAGGATAAAACTAAGCGAGCTATGTTACAAAACGATATCATCGGATTTTATAGAAAACAAGAAGCATATTGACCTGTCTGCCGAACCCTTGATCATAGTCTGTGCAGCGGGCAGCCCGGAAACTGTGACGGGAGACATCATAAAAGATGTAGCCATCTTCAAGGCGCACAGAGCGGGTGTTGTCGTTTTTGCAGATGACGGTGAAAGCAGGTTCGACGGAGTGGCCGACGCGGTCGTTGAGGTGCCGAGGGCGGCGATGCCCATGCCTGTAATCTTAAATACCCTAGCAGGACATCTATGGGGTTACTATGCCGCCTGCAGCATTAACGAAGACGCAATTTTCTTGCGGGAATTCAGGAGCCATCTCGATCTTATAATGGCGGAACATGAGAAAAAAAATTATTCCATTTACGAGAGGCTTGCAGACAGAAACTACCGGAAGATCGTCAGGGATTTCTCGTCCGAATTCAATCAAAAAAGAACGGACGGCGCCTTTTCATTTACTAATGTCAATACCATATCTGATATAGTTCTTCTTCTCAAATATGCAGCCGGAAAGCTGCCTCTTGAAGACTACTGGAGTGATTTCAGGAATGAGGAGGGGCTGCCGTCCCCGGTTGAGATGCTTGATATCTCTCTCGGCCACTCGGTAGATGAGCTATCGAGACCGATAGACGCCATCAGACATCAGGCCAAGACAGTGACAGTCGGAACAAGCAGGAAGGAACAGCCTCTCAGAGGCATTGTCTTTGACATATTAAGGAAACTTGAATTCTCGACCAAATCCATCGTCACCAAGAATGTCTTGACCATCGCAAGGATTCAGCCGGCCATTGCCGCGTTGAACGGTTACACTCTCTATGACATTAATAATCTGGACGCTGAAGGAAATCCCGTGGATACTTCAACGATAACTGTTAAAGACAGAGGGGGCGTCTCACTCACGATGAAGTCGAGGACGGAAGGTTCGAGTAATCTCATGGGAACCAAAAGGACGATAGTGAGTACCGGCCATGTATATTTCGGCCGGGGAAAATCCGATGGCGCTTCCATCGTCGTTATTCCCCTTCTCGGGGAGGGGGGAGGCATAGGGAGCCTGCTCTTGATCCACGTGGAATTTAACGAATCACTTTCCGTGAAAGGAAAGAAAGATGTCCTAGGCTACAAATTCAACGACATCCGCAATCTCGTCAACGAATATAATCTGCCGTGGGATGACCGCTATCTGGAAAGTATTTCCACAGGAATTCTCCTCGGCGAGACGGTGGAGGTTATTGCGGGTCAGATAAAAAAATCTCTGGGAGGGAACAGCAATAACTCTCGGGCAAGTAAATTTCAGGAGCAATCATGAAGAAGACAAAATTTATTTTTGTGACGGGCGGTGTTCTCTCTTCCCTTGGCAAAGGCTTGGCGGCTGCTTCTATTGCAGCCCTTCTCGAGAGCCGGGGGCTCAGGGTGACCAATCAAAAGCTGGATCCGTATATCAATGTCGATCCCGGCACCCTTAGTCCATTCCAGCACGGCGAGGTTTTTGTGACGGACGATGGCGCTGAAACAGACCTTGACTTGGGGCACTATGAGCGATTTACCTCGACCCGCATGGCGAAGTGCAACAATCTCACGTCCGGTCAGGTATATTTTTCGGTAATCTCAAAGGAAAGGAAGGGTGAATATCTGGGCAAGACGGTGCAGGTGATTCCCCATGTTACGGACGAAATAAAAGATTACATCAAGAGCTGCGCGGCCGGGTTCGACGTTGCGATTATAGAAGTCGGCGGAACCGTCGGAGACATTGAGAGCCAGCCTTTCTTGGAGGCAATCAGGCAATTCCGTAATGAAGTCGGAAGACAAAACGCCATATTTATACACCTAACTTGGGTCCCTTTCATAAAGACTGCCGGGGAGGTTAAAACAAAACCGACGCAGCACAGTGTGAAGGCCCTCCGTGAAATCGGTATTCAACCTGACATTCTCTTGTGCCGTACGGAAGATTTTCTCCCGGAAGAAATCAAGGCCAAGATAGCTCTTTTTTGTAATGTGGAAGTTTCATCCGTATTTACGGCAAAGGATGTGCAGTGTATCTATGAAGTGCCAATAGTTTTTCACAAGGAAGGGGTCGATAATAAAATTGTCGACCTCTTGAATATCTGGACGGGCAGGCCGCATCTCGAGGCATGGGAGGATGTGGCAGACAAGATCAAGAATCCTCCCCACGAAGTGTGCATCGCCATAGTGGGTAAATACGTGAATTTGACGGATTCCTACAAGAGCCTCAATGAAGCTCTCGTGCATGGGGGCATTGCAAATAACTGCCGGGTGAACCTGCGTTTTGTCGATTCGGAAAAGATCGAAAAAGAAGGGTTGGGCAACCTTCTCGAAGGCGCTGATGGCATCCTCGTACCCGGAGGCTTCGGAGAGCGCGGCATTGAGGGAATGATTACCGCCATTCAATTTGCCCGTGAAAAAAAGGTCCCGTATTTCGGTATCTGCCTGGGCATGCAACTCGCCGTTGTGGAATTCGCCCGGCACATATGTAAACTCGAAAAGGCGAACAGTTCCGAATTTGACAAAGACACCGCGTATCCGGTGATCGATTATCTGCCCGAGCAGAGAAGCATAAAGGAGATGGGCGCAACCATGAGGCTGGGCGCCTATGCCTGCCTTTTGGAGTCCGAATCTTTTGCATTTGATGCTTACGGTATCAGTGAAATCAGTGAAAGACACAGGCACCGTTACGAAGTGAACAACACTTTCAGAGATATCCTCGTTGAGAAGGGTCTGCATATTACCGGCACGTCGCCTGATCGCCGCCTTGTCGAGATCGTCGAGATCAAGGACAACCCGTGGTTTCTCGGATGCCAGTTTCACCCCGAATTTAAATCGCGTCCGACTAGCCCCCATCCGCTCTTCGGCAAATTTATCGGTGCGGCCCTAAAGTGTAATTTGAAAAAATAGAGAATTCGCGGGGAACTTTCTTTTCTGTGATCAAAATTGAAGATAAATCTGAAGAGTCTTCTCCGCAGAGCACCCCGGAGTCACGCATAACGAATCACGAACAGTCTACAAACCCAACCGCCGTTCGCTTTCGTGTTCAATCCTTGATAACGCGGGGGATATTCTTACGGGATACGGCGGTGTCGTCTCCAGTCTCTGAAAATGAGCAGGAAGAGACTTCAACTGCGACCGCGTGTACACCGCAATCTCTTTCAAATCCTGGCGCCTGGAAATAGTTTTACCGCCGCTCATCACCTTGGCAAGAAGCGGGGTCCCCTCTATCTCATCCCCATCAACAGTCAGAATGTCCTGAACCATCGCCCGGTCTTCAAAGCGGCGAAAGACTTGTTTGCATCCCGGAATGGTAGCTTTCCCCTGTGACTTCTTGAATCGCGGCATGCCCGCATACTCCATCAGCTTGTAAGCGCATTCCAGGTATGGCGCATCTTCTGAGGTATCCAGCTTTGTACCTACGCCAAAACCATTTATGGGCGCCCTGTAAGACAATAGATCGCGGATCGCATACTCATCGAGATTGCCGCTTGCGAAGATACGGACATCTGTCAGACCTGCCTGATCGAGAATCTCGCGGACATCTTTCGAGAGAATCAAAAGGTCACCGCTGTCAAGGCGCACGGCTCGAACACTTATTCCTGTCTCCTTTAATATTTTCGCCGCTTCAACCGCTTTTCTTGCGCCGTTATGGACATCGTACGTATCGATAAGAAGGGTTGTATTGTTCGGATTCGCACGGGCAAAACTAAGAAACGCCTCCAACTCGTCCCCATGGGCCTCAACATAGGAATGGGCCATCGTTCCGAAAATAGGTATCCCATAGATGGCCTCCGCCAGCACGGTTGATGTGCCGGCGAAGCCGGTCATGTATGAGTCCCGAGCCGCCAGGAGCCCAGCCTCGGCCCCGTGAGATCGGCGGACCCCGAAATCGATCAGCACAGCCTTGTCATCTGCAGCCAGCATGCAACGGGCCGCTTTGCTGGCAATGAGCGTCTCGAAATGCACGATATTAATCAGGCGCGTCTCAATCAGTTGCGCCTCCGGCATGGGGGCAACTACGCGCACGACTGGCTCGTTTTCAAAGAAGACTGTTCCTTCCGGCATCGCATACACATCGCCGCGGAAGCGGAATTTGGCGAGATAATTCAGCAGAGCTTGGGAAAACCTGCCCGTACCTGCAATGTATTTTAGTTCCTCTTCAGTGAATCGCATGTCTTCGAGGAAAGTGAGCAACGTATCAAGACCGGCCGCGACCAGGAAACCGCGGCTCGGGGGCAGGCTCCGCACATAAAACTCAAAGACTGCCTCTTCTTGCATACCCTCATCCACATAACCCTGCATCATGGTTAACTGGTAAAGATCGGTAAGAAGCGGACTGGTCAGAAGATTCATTTATTTCCTCAAATCGGATTACTTCTTATGGCAAGAAAGCAAAGCTACCATAGAGGATTCGCTTTCGTTTTATCAAGGAAAAAAGATGGTCGCCTGTTTTAAGTAATCTTGCAAGCAGCTTATCCTGCAATCATCGCGACTTCACTGGACATACAATTTTGTTGTCACTCTATAGAGAAATCACATTTTTGTTTCTTTGCCGCATTCTCAACCAACGTGGAGAGAAGGCAAATACTCCCCACATTCAATTGATTATGGATGCTAACCCACCTTTTCACATCTGGCACATATCTTGAGTTACATAACTTCGAAAATCAGATCAGGAGGAATTGTGATGAAAAAATATATCTTCGCGAGAAATGCTTTTTTAAGTGTGATTGTGACCTTGCTCTTTTTGACAGTGGGTGTGGCCTCCATCTTGGCTGAAGATCAGAAACCTGCTGCAGTATCTGCCCCTGCAACAGAAGCTGCCGCTCCGGCTGCGCCTGGGGAAGATAAACCCACTGGTTCGTTAGCCATTTCCGGTTTGTCAAAATATGTGTGGCGGGGATATGAAAACACCAAAAACAGCGTTGTGATTCAACCTTCTCTGACCGTCGGTTATAAAGGGTTCAGCGCCAATATATGGGGGAACATTGATACACAGCCCTACTCGACAACAAGCGCCAGTTATTCTAGCACCTGGACGGAAACGGATCTTACACTCTCTTATACCAAAACTTTTGGCATTTTAAACGCAGGTCTTGGTTACATCTATTATGGCTTGCAGGCCCCGAATGCCGGCGCTCCAAAACCTCTTGATTCAGAAGAAGTATTTATCACCTTAGGTATTAATACTCTCCTCACGCCGACTCTTACGGTCTACAAGGAGATTGATCATTATCACCAGTATTATTTCATGTTGGGGATTTCCCATACTTTCGAATTAAACAAGACCGTTTCTCTGCAACTCGGTGCATCCGCAAGCTACTTACTCAGTGACTATGCCGATGCAACCCTCTACAATGTGAATCCATCTTATGGCGGATATCCGAAGTTTAATGACAATTACCAGGCGACAAACGACAAATTCAGTAATTTCCACGACGGCGTGCTCACCGCGAGCCTCCCCATAAGTGTGGCAAAGTATCTTACCGTGGCCCCGACCGTATCCTACTCCTTCCCTCTATCTGACGATGCAAAAAATGAGATTAAGGCCCGCGGCAAATTGACTAGTCCGGGCGATAACGACAGCAACTACCTTTACGGCGGCCTGACTGTCACCTTAAGCTTCTGATATATCCTCCGTCGCAGTCATTCGTAATCCCCTCTTCCTTCGGGGTTACGGCGGCTGCGGCGGCTACCCTTATTCCACGACGTCGCTCCTGCGTCTGTCACTCAAGAAAAATCTTCATTTCCTCCCCTTTTTGTCATTCCCGAAAGCGGGAATCAAGAGGTACCGTCGTTCTGAACAAATGTAAGGTCGTCATCTTTTAACAACGAGTTCAGGAAAGTCGGTGAATATCCCGTCAACCCTTAATGCCTGCAATCTATCAATGTCTTCCGGACTATTAACCGTATACATAAATACCTTCAGTCCCCGCTCGTGGGCTCGCGCAATAAATCGTGTGCTTGCGATATTGATATGGGCATGTACAGAGTACGCATGATATCGTCGGGCAAATATCGCGTAGTGGCGACGGGGACGATCTATGAGAATACCGATCCTGATATGGGGATTGAGTTTCCTAACCTTCCTTAATTGGCGACGGTTAAATGATGATACGATGAACTGTTCATAATTCCATTGCCGCCCCCTGACATACTTTTCGATCAGGGAAACCGCCAATCCCGCGGTCCCCGGCCCTTTCAACTCGACATCTATCCCTGCTCTGCCATCTACAGAGTCTAAGACCTCACGGAGGGTGGGGATACGCTGACCTTTCCCCGCATCGAGGAAACGTAGGTAGGCCAGCGATGCATCTCTGACATAACCGGCGCCGCTTGTCGTCCGCTCGAGTCGCTCATCGTGTATGACAATCAACTCGCCCGCAACGGCATACACATCCACTTCAATCCAATCAGCGCCCAGAGCAATGGCCTTCTCCACTGCTGCCAGCGTGTTTTCCGGTTCATGCCCCGATGCACCTCGATGGGCAAAACAGACGAATTCTTTCATGGCAAGTGGAAAGTGGTTACGACTTGATGATTGCCCTACCCTGTTCCTACAACTCCCAAAATGAGCTCAGTATTATAAGCGTCGGATAGAATCATTTATTCTGCAAATGCAATGTCTCAGATATCAATTGAATCAGACATTTTTCTAAGAGAGATACACTTCTCTTTATATGAAGTAATTTAGTCCATTTTTTCATCGGCTGAATACTCTGGAATAGTCGTCTGAAATGATAAGCGCTCATCTGGTCCATGAACTAAAGAGAATTTACCTTGGGTTGCCATAAATAGAGGGTTAATGTCCCTACGTACTATATCAGCAAGCCAATTAGCAGCCTTTACAACCTCTCGTACAAGCTCGTCCAAACAACGTTCCCAACTATCTCGTCGAGTGACTATCTCCCTAAATACTTTTTGATCGTGCCATGTCCTTTTGTAAGTCCTGTCCTCAACAAATACATCACCCTTACTCTCGGCGTTTTCCATATACAAATTAAGCATTATGTTCATACTACGTGAAAACAATTTCGTTGCGGATTCTAGCTAGATCAAAGTTCCAGGAAAGACAGCCTTATGCATTTTTATTGTGATTTGATTGCTTTTTCATAAACGTCGATCTTCAGTCTATGCGCAGGCATGTTTAAACCACTAACACAATTTTCCCAATTGTCAAATGAGCAGGCTTCGACAGCCATATCAATCAAATGTCCGTAGATAATAGCGTCAGCTTGATCTTTCAAATCAGATGATCCCGAAAGAGCGCTTTCTACCCAGTATTCATGTTGAGATTTTATCATGTGTAATGCTTCAATTGGATAATCTTCGGGATTCTTATCTATGATAGTATGATGAGGGGGGTACAATAGAATGAGATTGTGGTATGAATCTCGTTCTTCTATAGATAGAATACTGACACTTCGTGCACTATCTTCTTCTTTTACAACTATATGCGCTTGTTCTCCTATGGGAAAAGCCTTTGTTGATCTTTTCTTGTCCTGACTCAATTTCATCCTGCATTCTGTAAAAGAACACCTACTTGCAGCTCGACCCCACAGTAATTTAATGTCTTTTTCTTTGATGCGCATAATATTCTTTTTCGAAAGGACTTCAAGAAGAGGGTATTGCACTCTTGCGCTCTGTCTCCCGTCACATATCAGGCTTCGGAAATCAGCGCAGGAAGAGCGAGGAAGACGGTTTCATCATGCTTCCAATTGTAGGGAAGCACATCGACGCCAAGTTTCTTTAGTTTTCTCTGTAGCGTTTCATCGACAGCCTCCGGAACAGCAAGAATCAGACGGGGTTGTTTGGGGAGTTCGGTGTTGGCGAGGAGCAGCCGGGCGGCGGCAGACTGTATACTGTGTATTGATGCATCGGTGATTACTTCAAAAACGGCAGTTATCTCTTTCCTGGCATTTACTATAAGGAGGTCCCGTTCTGGATCATTCCCCGCTCTAAGACTGAGGTGGGAAAGCGCATCGTATAAATCCTTTATGATTAGACCATGGTCGCACATAGATGCGGGATCAGTCAGCGGATCCGCATAGCTCACACCGATAAGCTCTTCCCGAAAATGAAGTTCGTCGAAAGACATTTCCACTTGAGCAGTCCGGGACGAAAAAAGATCTTTCAGCCTGTCAACCTTGCGGACAAATTGACTGACCTGCCTGACAAAACGGGGTGAATTCAGAACGCCTATTAAAGCTACCGTGGTTTCCGCGGAACCGTCTTCCATGATTGCCCAAACGCCCCTGTAATGGTCATCGAACAGGGCCTTGCCGACACCTTTCTTGCCGCCGCCGATTCTGCCCCGGTGCACCACGACGATGCGGCCGTTGCGGTCTTCCGCCAGCGCCCCGCCCATGCGCCTGTCAATCCCCTTTACGGGGAAATTGATTTCACATGTAATCGGGATATGAGATGTACCTGCCGGCTTTTCCGCTCCGAAGGCGTGTCCGTACCTGTTTCCCGACGTCTTCTCGTTCACCATCCAGATGCCGAGGCGCTCCGACCACAAGACCTTTGCCTTGACCGTCGCACCGGGATGGCCGAGATTCACAGGGATTTTTTCATCGATGAAAGGTTTGAAGCTTTTTATAAACTGTCGCCTGTATCTTTTAATGGCGGATTCGTCGTCAAGGACTCTCAGCATTGTCCCTTCTCCATTGACCAGGCTTCGGCGAACTTTTTTGATGGATGTGATGTTCAGAATATTTACAGGAAACGCCCCACTTAATCAAGCCGTTTTCTAAACCGTCTCATGACTTCGAAAACAATAGTTTCATAAATTTTCGGATGATTTTTTCAGATCGACGCTCCAGGATGACAACTTGTCATTTCCTTTCAAGAAAATACCTCGATTCTTATAATGAACGTCACTCACTCTTATATGGAATTCGGCGCCGGTGGATTCACCTTTTTCCGAGCGGCAGGTAGAGATGATCGTATCGGCAACGATGATAACTTGGCCCCGTAGAATTCCCAGGTCAGGGTTCACGGATTCCCAGGTCGTCTGATTCATGCCTTCTTCGAAAGGAATAATTTCGTAGCGACTGTGGATATTGACAGGATTCTCTCCCATCTTGATTTCCGCCTCCCCTTCATTCAGCCACAGACCTTTTAGGTGCGTGATTCTGACCATTCCCTCGAGCGCCAGCATGCGCTCCATGTCATCAAAGTAATGGCCGCGGGCGATCCAGACTCCCTCTTGTAACAAGAAAGTATGCGTCACAGAACCTACCTCGCGTATGGGCATTTAAAATCCTTCCGAATCCCCCTTTAAGAAAGGGGGAGCACACTGTGATGAAAGAAGACCTGAAGGTCTGCACTACATTCCATTATTCCCGCCCACGATAAGGACATTTGCCGGAGTTACAATGAATTATTCCGCTCATCGTCCCTTTCGCACGCGCTTTGAAACAGGCCGTTGGCGGAGGAGGACGTACGTTGCACCTGCGCCGCCGTCATAGGACTGCGCGCTTGAAAAAGCGATCACCCACTTGCGCCAGTGACCGCGGGTAAGCCACTCACGGACGTTATTTTTCAGCAACGGCTCACCGGGCGATGAGAGACCGCGCCCGTGGATGATCAGGACCGTCCTCCTGCCCGATTTGACTGCCCCGGTCAGGAACTCTTCGAATGTTTTCTTTGCCTCCGCTACGCCCTGCCCGTGAAGATCAACGTGGGCCTGTATGGAAAAATCCCCGCGATGGAGTCTCACGGCAAACTCCGGATGCACATCATAGCCTGTGCCCTCGATATACTCCGGCGTATCCGAAATGACGAAACCCTCTCCGTATTTTACGAGATTCGTAAGCTGACCGACGATTGCCGTTTCCGGGAGCTCTTTGACGGCCTTCGGCGGCCGGCTCCTGATCTTCTTCCCTGCGCGTTTGTCTTGCTGCATCGGCTTCACATCCTGAACGGCTTCGAGAAAAACCTGCTCTTCAATTTCTGGATCGCATGCAGGCTCCGGCTCGCATTTGGATACGCGCGCTGACGTTGGCTTAGGCTGCGTCTTGCGTGCGACGCAGTTCTTCAGTTCTCCGAAGGGGTTATGTTTTAGAGACGAATCAGAAGTTGTCATGATGCCTGTCCCGTCTTTAGTCAAGGCGCTTCCTGAAACGTCTTACGGCAGCAGTAAACACCACAAGGCCGATTATGGTCAATGCCACACACTGGGGCCAGAGAATTTCAAGACCAATGCCCTTCAGGAAAATGCCCCTGATGATAACCAGAAAATACCTCAAAGGGTTCAAGTATGTCAACCACTGAACGAAAACGGGCATGTTGACAATGGGAAAGACAAAGCCGCTGAGCATGAAGAAGGGAAGAAGAAAAAAGAATGTGGTCATCATGGCCTGCTGCTGTGTTGAAGAAACGGTAGAGATAAAGAGACCCACGCCGAGAGTGGAGAGAAGAAAGAGCAATGTAGCTACAAAGAGCAGGATAACGCTCCCGGCGAGCGGTATCTCGAACCAGACAACGGCGATGATCGTAACTGCGACCATCTGCAGGATCGAGATGATGATATAGGGAATCGTTTTCCCCACGATGAGTTCAATGGGCTTCAGGGGCGTCACAATCAACTGCTCAATTGTGCCGGCCTCTTTTTCCCTGATGATGGCAATCGAGGTCAAGAGCAGGGCGATCAGCATAATCACAAAAGCGACGATGCCGGGAACAAAGAAATACTGACTGTCAAGGTTTGGATTGTACCACGTTCTGATTCTCGCGTCGATTTTGCCGTAATCCAGATGCTGGGGATACAGCTCCTTGAGTAGGTCCTGGTTCAACTTGTCAATGACCAGCATAGAATAAGCTATCCGGATGGAGGCCATGTTGCTCATGGTTCCATCGGCAATGATTTGAATCTCGGCCGTTTCTCCTTTTCTGATTTTCTTGCTGAGATCAGGCCCTATCTTGATCGCCATATCGACCTTTGTATCTAAAAGAGTCTGCTCCAGTTCACGGTCGTTCTGCAAAATCTGGGTGATCCTGAAAATTTTATTGGCACTGAAGGCGTCAGCTACCATGCGGCTTTCCCGTGTGTGGGACTGATCGAGAATAGCGATCTGGATCACCCTTATGTCGTAATTCACGACGTATCCGAACAAGAGTAACTGGATGAGCGGCGCAACGATGAGGACGCGCCTGCTTCTCCTGTGGCGGAAGAGCAGAATAAACTCCTTGCGGACGAGTTCACGGATGCGAAGCCAGCTCATATTACAGCCCCTCCCTCTTGAGCAAGGCGTAGTTCAGGACCGCAAGAACGGCGGCCATGAAGAGCATGACCAGATAGCTCGGCCACAGATGGGCGAACCCAAGGTTACGCAGATATAAGCCGCTCAGAATATTGACGTAATAGGTGGCGGGAACGACGTATGTCACGAGCTGCAGGACCGTCGGCATATTGACCACAGGGAAGACGAAATTGGAGAGAAGCAGTGAAGGAAGGTATGTCAGAAGAATGGCGCCCTGATTGGCAAGCAGTTGTGTTTTCGTGACGCAGGAAATGAAGAGACCGAGCGTCAATGCTACGGCCAGGTAAATGGAAGAGGCCAAGATCATCAACCAGAAGCTGGACTTCATGACGACGCCGAAGAGAACCTGACCCATGAGAATGGAGATAAGGACATCGGTCAGTCCGACAAAGAAATACGGGATCGCCTTACCGATCAGCAAGTCACCGACAGAGAGCGGCAGAGACTTGATCGTTTCCATTGTTCCGTTCTCGTACTCCCGTGCGATGACAAGGGAGGTCAGCATGGCCCCCACGATCATGATGATGACGGCAATGATTCCGGGAACGATGAAATTACGGCTCTCCAAGTCTTCGTTAAACCATACGCGCACGCGGCCGTTGATGGGCGGCCTTATCTGGTCCATCCCCTGGCGGTTGAGGAATGAAATAAGCAGTTTCTGGTTGTACTGTGAGATGAAGGCATTCACATATCCTCGCGTGATATTGGCAAAGCTCGGGTCGCTTCCATCGAGAAGGACCTGAAGTTGCGCTGCACGATCCGAGTGGATGTCTCTTGCCCAGTTCGGTGGTATTATGATCGCAAGTATCGCCTTTCCACGGTCTAAATAATCGGTGGCGGCATTTATATTGGGCAGGTGGGCGGCAACATGAAAATAGGGCGAGCCTTCGAGGCGCAGAATAAACTCACGGCTCAGATCCGTATTGTCATGATCCACCACGATTGTTTCCACGTTATCTACATCAAGACTCAAGGCATAGCCGAAAAGCAGAATGAGCAGCAGCGGCAGGGCAAATGCCAGATACAGGCTCCGGAAATCGCGTATCAAATGATAGAACTCCTTGCGGGTTACAGCTTTAATATTTCTCAGTCTCAATGGTGAGATACCTCGTTAGAAGTTGTTTTCCCGGACATGAGAATGATAAAGGCTTCATTCAGGTCGGCATCAGGACGCCCCGGACACGTGGCAGCAATTATTTCCGCGGGACTGCCGACGGCAACAATTTTACCCTCGTTGATCATTACGATACGCCCGCAATGCCGGGCTTCATCCATATAGTGTGTAGTGACGAATACGGTGATTTCCTCCGCAGCGAGCTGACGGATGAAATCCCAGAAGTGTTGGCGTGTGATTGGATCCACGCCCGACGTGGGTTCATCGAGGAAAAGAATTTCCGGGCGGTGGAGAAGGGCGCAGCCCAAGGCAAGACGCTGACGCCAGCCCTGCGGCAGTTCCCGGGTATATCGATTACGCACCTCTGCAAGCTGTGTCATATCCAGTATCCAGTCGATGCGCTCTTTCCACTGGTCCTCGGGCACAGCGTAGACGCCCAGATAGAATCTGATATTTTCGTAGGGAGTCAAGTCTTCATAGAGGGAAAATTTCTGGGACATATACCCGATGGATTTTTTGATTTCCTCAGGGTCTCTTGCGATGTCGTGTCCTGCCACATGGCCGCTCCCGGACGTGGGGGTCAGAATGCCGCAGAGCATGCGGATGGTCGTCGATTTCCCGGAACCGTTGGGTCCGAGGAAACCGAAGATTTCTCCCCTTCTTACGGAGAAGGTGATCTTATCCACCGCGACGAAGGCGCCGAACCGCTTCTCAAGAGCCGTTACAGCTACGGCCTCAGCGTTTGAAGGAATCATGAACGATCTCCTCATCCACTTCCTGGATGCGCTTGATCATGGCCTCTTCGAGGCTTGCGAAACGGCCGCGTATTTCCTGCGGCGCGGCGACGTCAAGAACACGGGAACGATGCATCAGCGCCAGACGGTCGCATTTTTCTCCCTCGTCGAGATAGGCGGTGGATACCATGATGGTCATGCCGTCCGCGCGCATCTGGGCGAGTATTTCCCAAAACTCCTGCCGTGAAACAGGGTCCACGCCGTTCGTCGGTTCATCGAGGATCAGCACCTTCGGTTCATGGACCAGAACGCAGGCCAATCCGAGTTTCTGCTTCATTCCACCGGAGAGGTTGCCTGCCTGACGACTGACAAAGGGGAGCAGATTAGAAAATCCGAGGTACTTCTGTCTTCTCTGAGCACGTTCCTGCCTCGGGACATTAAAAACATCCATGAAGAATTGCATGTTTTCGTCGACTGTCAGGTCCTGGTAGAGGCCAAAACGCTGCGGCATATAGCCGATCAAAGGTTTCACCCGCTGTTTGTCCCGGACCACATCGAGAGTGCCGATCAGAATGTTCCCCGATGCCGGCCGGATCATGGTCGCCACCATCCGCAGCAGTGTTGATTTTCCCGCCCCATCGGACCCTACGAGACCAAAGATGGTTCCCGGTTCGACGGATAGGGAAAGATCATGCACTGCCTCCACATCGCCGAAGCGCATGGAAACGTGCTCAATAGAAATGAAAGATGTGCCGTTTGAAGACAATGCTTACGCTGCCTCAAGAGTTTTTTCTACCGCAGCCAGGCGTCCGCCGGCATGCCGGACTTCAGTTCGAAAGAAGGATTAGGAATGGAGACCTTCACGAGGTACACCAGTTTCACTCTCTCTTTCTTGGTCTGGATTATCTTAGGGGTGAATTCGCCCTCGGGTGAGATGAACGTCACCTTCCCTTTGTAAACCTTATTGGGGAAGGTATCTATTTTCACATCCACATCCTGCCCCGGTTTCACCTTTCCGATCTCAGTCTCGTCCACAAATATTTTCAGGTCTACCGTCTCGAGATCGGCCATGGAAAGCACCTCGCGGCCGGGGCTCACCACTTCTCCGGGTTCAACGTTGCGGCTCGTGATGATTCCGTTGTACGGCGCGAGCAGCCGGGTATATTGCAATTGAATGTCGGACTGTTCGAAAGCCGCTTTGGCCTGTTTGATCTGAGAGTTGGCTGCTTCTATTTCCTGCTCTGTTGCTTCAACCTTTTTCAGATTGCTCTTCGCCTGTCTCAAGGCAGCTTCGGCATCATCAAGTCTAGACTTAGCCGTATCATAGCTGAGCTTTACGGAGTCCCTTTCCTTCTCGGTAACGACGCCTCGTTTGAACAACTGCTCGTACCGCTGATAATTCTTCTGGGCGTCATCCATGACGTCCCGTGCGCTTGTGACATTTGTCCCCGCCCTTACGACATCGGCCGGAAGGGTGCTCTTGTATATGTTAAGAGTTGTTGTGAGTTGATCCCGTGTCTTGATCAACCGGGCATGATTAGCCTGTGCCTGCTCTTTCTTTGACTGAAACTCCGTGGGATCGAGTTCGGCAAGGAGTTGATCCTTTTTTACGGCGTAACCTTCCCGGACAGCTACGTTGATGACGCGGCCGCTTGCCTGGAAGGCGAGATTGGAGTTAGTTGCCTCAATCGTTCCGGAATAATAAAGTTCACCCCGCTGTGACTGCCACTGTCCGAAATAGACCAGGGCGCTAACACCTACAAGGAGAACGACAAAAACTACGACGATTATCCTCTTCTTCATGGCAAAACCTCCCGCACGCCCATCGCCCTTTCCAGTCTGGCTATGCTTATATTGTAGTCGCTTAAGGCATTGAAGTAATCCGTCTTCGCTTTTGTAAGCAGGGTCTGCGCATCGATGACGTCCGTCGACGTTCCCACGTGCTCCCTGTATCTTTCCGTGCTGACGCGGAAATTCTCGTCCGCCTGCTCTATTGATTTTTTTGTTACCGCCACCTGCTTTTCGGCCTCATGGAGCGCCAACCAGGTGTTCTTTACCTCGAGAGTGACCTGATCTTTTATATTGTCCAATGCGTATGCCGTCTGATTCTCCCGGGAGCGGCTGGCGTCTACCCGGTTTTTTGTTCGGCCCCACTCCCAGAAATTCCAGGTAGCCATCCCCATGACATACGTGTTGTCCTGATTCTTATAGGGGCTGCCGTTAACATTGGCGTTGTCGCCGTAGCGTTCAAAATGGCCGACGACATTTATAGAAGGGAGATATTCACTCTTGGCCAGTTTTACCAGTTTCTGTAACTGTTCGACTTTCCGGGTGTAGGACTTCACTTCCGGCCTTTTTTCCATGGCAAGCTTCTGGCATTCATCGAAGGTCTTTGTGTACGGCTTCAGGGCAAGAATGTCTTCGACTTCAGTCGGAGTATCTATTTCCCTACGGACGACAGTATTGAATTTAGCTTTTGCTGTCTCCAAGGCGTTTTCCGCCCGGACGAGATTCTGCCTGCTATTCGCGAGCTCCACTTCGGCGCGGAGGAGATCGTTCTTGGGAATCACACCGACATCAAAAAAATCCTGGGCCATGCTGCGGTGCGCTTCGAGCTGCTCCACCGATTGTCTTGCCACGTCGAGGCCCCTCTCCGCCTTCAGAATATTGAAATAGGCTACCCTAACCTCCTGTACTATGTCCTGAACAACAGCCGTTTCATCCAGCGACGCGATTTCATGGCCGAGACGGCCCGCCTCATAATTTGCGAGTATTCCTCCGCCGGCAAAGATGGGTTGTTTTACTTCCACAGCCCAGCTGTAATTATCCTTTGTCCCTGTGACCAGTGTAACGGGACCCGGCGCGCCTGGAAGCGTGGCAGTCAGCGTCGGGTCCACATTTAGCCGCGAGTAACTATAATAGGTGCTGAACTTCGGCAGAAATCCCGTAAAAGCCTCCCGCTTCTGGGCTTCCGCCCCTTTTACCCCTTCCTGAGCCGACTGGATAAGAACACTCTGCCTTAAGGCCAGATCGATACTCTGCTGCAGAGTCAGCCTTTCCGCAGATAGAGCTGTCTCATGAGTAATACAAAAAAGCAATATCGTCACAGAAAAAATCACATGCACATTCTTCGTCCGCATATTCCCCATCCCTTCATGTCTTCACGGCTCTTAAGATGAGATTCTCGATTTCACCGGCAATATTTCCGGATATCCTGTCATCCAATTTCCTTATACCGGGAGGCAGCCAGTTATACCTGGCCCTTATAGGTGCGCTGGTCTTGTAGGTTATCATGGCGCCCATAACCATTATGTGTATGAGGAAGGGAACCGTTTCTATGAAGATTCCCTTTTCCACACCTTCTTTAAGGATCCCTCTGAGCATATTTACGATATGGAAAATATCCCGCGCCACTACTTCCGGAAGATGTTTTCCTCCGGAGGCTACTTCACGCATCATTACCGGAGCAACCTGAGGATTATCGTCTATATTGCGGGCAAAGGTGCGTACATAGACGCGTAGCTTTTCTTCAGGGTCGCGTATGTCTCTTATCTTACCCGCGATCATCTCTGCTGTGTTGCCGATAATGTTGCTGATGACTTCCGCATAAAGCTTTTCCTTGTCGCCGATGTGATAATAAATCATGGCTTTATTGACACCCGCGCGCTTCGCAATCTCATCCACGCGCGCCCCGGAAAAGCCGGACTCCGAAAAGACGCTCGCCGCGGCCTTGAGGATGCGCTTGACACTTACGCCTTTTTTACCGGCTGATGCTGGAAGATACATTCTTGCACCTCCGTAAAGAGTCGATAATAAACTAACCAGTTAGTTATACCGTTTGGTAAATAACACGCGCTCCATAATGCTGTCAAGTCTTATTGTCGTCACGGGATTAAAATTAATGAAAAAGCTACGAGACACGATCCGGCGGGGACTCGTAAGTTAACGAAACAGACGACCCCTGTTGCTAACTTCCTCTTTACTGGGGAGCCGGTATGGATGGACATCCTCACAAGTGGCGCTCACTTTTTTTTGTGCGCCTTTTCGAATTCCTCGTTGATATACCATACCTTGATGGCGAGGGACTGACAGAGCTTCCGCACGTATTTCAATTTCTCAAGCTCATGTTCCGTGGGATCTGTGATAAAGACGGCGAGGCCGGGTTTTCTGCCCGTCTCCTTGGCATAGCGCAGCGCCTGGCCTATGCCTTCGTGGAATTTATCGATCCTCTCCACTTCCATAGCATAGTCTCCTGTTAACAGATCTATTCGGCCATAGTTGACAGGCACTTCCATCTGGGCATGGCCTTGGAAATAGACGCGGTTGAAGGCCTGCTGATAATCCTTTTCAGTTTGCAGGATATGATGCTTGGGGGCGGCGCACGCCGAAATCAGGGCGAAGAAGAGTACTATCAGCAGATAAGAATATAATTTTTTGAGACGCGTTATCATCAGCATCTTGGGGCGTCCTCTTGGGTAATTGATAGCTTTTAAAAAAGCATCACCCCATTATTTATCAGGCCAAGCCTCAACGGTCTATGTTTCCCGATACAATATAATTCAACAAAATTCAGGTACTTCTCCTTGACACCCGGACTAAGCTTAATCTATATTTTATATAGTTAAGGCGCAGACACCATCACTCTTTGGGAAGATTATGAAAGCTCCTCTTGTCGGGAAAAAAGAGTATGACCTCCGTAGCGAAGACCGCGAGCCGGGGGATGTGATTCTCTTCGTCTCAGGCCGTATTGCCCTTGACGATCTGAATGACTTCACGTCTGACGCCAGGGGAATGCTGCAAGATAAGCCTTTGAAGAAATTGATGGTGGATATCGCTGGAGTCACGTACCTCGACAGTGCAGGGACACTCGCCTTATTCCAACTGGAGGAGGAACAGAAGGCCCGGTCAGCTTCTGTCACTTTTCATGGTATCACCGACAACGTCAAAGGCATCCTGAATCTGCTTGACAAAAAAGCGCATCACATCCCGCCCCTTGTCCCGGAGCGGAAACCCCCGAATGTCCTGGAGCAGATGGGAGAAGCCACCCGGTTCCTTCTTAATGATTTCGTCGAGGTTATGAGTTTCGTGGGCGAGCTTATACTCGCCCTTATCAGCAGTCTCCGCAAACCGCGCTCGATGCGGTGGAATGATGTCCTCTACTACATGAAGAGGGCCGGTGTCGACGGCCTTCCCATTGTCGGGCTTATCGGCCTTCTCATGGGACTCATCATGGCCTTCATGTCTTCATTACAGCTCAAGCAGTTCGGCGCGAACATATACGTGGCATCCCTCGTGGCAATTGCCATGGTGAAGGAGCTGGGGCCCATCATGACCGCCATCCTGGTGGCCGGACGCTCAGGATCGGCATTTGCGGCTGAGATCGGTACGATGATTGTGAATGACGAGGTTAATGCGCTGAAGGCCATGGGGTTTGAGCCAATCCAGTTCCTCGCTGTGCCCAAATTTTTGGCGACTATCCTTGTCGTACCCCTTTTGACCTTGTATGCCGATCTTTTCGCCATACTGGGCGGCCTCGTGGTCGGTGTCGTGGGGCTCGATCTTACCACCTACTCTTACATCCAGCAGACCCGGCAAGGTATTGCCGTCTTCGATATCGTATCGAGTCTGGTTAAGTCTGCCGTCTTCGCCGGACTTATTGCCGGAATCGGCTGTCAGAGAGGATTCCAGGTTCGTGAAGGGGCGGAATCGGTGGGCACGTTTACTACATCGGCGGTCGTATCAGCGATATTCCTCATTATTGTCGCGGACTCGGCGTTTGCCATCATCCTTCATTACGTAAGATAACGATCAAAAGGACAGAATAACGAATAGCGAGAAAGACCGCATGAATAAGGAATCCATCATCGAAGTGGAAAATCTCACCGCCCGTTATGGCGATACCATTATTCTGGAAAACGTCAGCTTCCGGGTCGGCCATGGCGAGATATTCATGCTCCTCGGGGGGAGCGGGTGCGGCAAGTCCACCCTCCTGAAGCATCTCAATGGTCTCCTAACACCCTCTTCAGGACGGATTATTATCAACGGGACGGATATAACCGAAGCCGATGAAGAGACCATGCGACAGATCCAAAAAACAATCGGCGTCCTGTTCCAGGCGGACGCCCTGTTCGGCTCCATGACGCTCTTCGAAAACATCGCTCTGCCCTTGTATGAATACACGGATCTCTCGCCAGCCATGATTGATCGCATTGTGAAAATGAAACTCGCCTTGGTCAATCTGCCCGGACATGAGAACCATATGCCCTCGGAACTCTCCGGTGGTATGAGGAAAAGGGCTGCCCTCGCGAGGGCCATGGCGCTTGACCCGCTGCTTCTTTTCTTCGACGAGCCCTGGGCGGGGCTCGACCCGGTTACCGCAGCGGAACTGGACATCCTCATAAGAAGCATCAACACTGCCATGGGAACGACTATGGTTATTGTCACTCAGGAACTTGCGTCAATATTTGGTCTCGCCCAGAGGGTCATCATCCTGGACAAGAGCGTCCGGGGCATCATAGCCCAGGGAGACCCGGCAGAACTCAAGGAACATTCCCAGGACCTCAGGGTCGTCAATTACTTCAACAGGAAAGCAACAGGTGTAGAAGAGGGAGGTTTGTAGCAATGGCCAGGCGGGCATCAACTTTTATGATAGGTCTTTTTGTCACCATAGGCATCATCGTCGGGGTAAGCATTGTCGTGTGGATCGGCGCCTCGCAATATTTCGAAAAGGGGACGATGTACGTAACCTATTTTGACGAATCCGTCCAGGGTCTCCAGAAAGACTCCAGCGTGAAGTACCGGGGAGTGGAAGTCGGGAGGATTGCAAAGATCGGCGTGGCCCCCGACAATAAGCTCATCGAGGTGGTAATGAAGATCAACCTGAAGGACGATGTGGCAAGGAATACGGTGACGCAGCTCAAGGCAGTGGGAATCACCGGCATCGTCTTTGTCGAGTTGGATCAGCAGCAACCCGAAGCGATGAAACTCTCACCCCAGATCAGCTTTGCCGCTGAATATCCCGTCATCCCGTCCAGGCCTTCCGAAACGAAGCAGATTCTTTCCGGCATCTATGAGGTTATTGAGAAAATAAACCATGTCGACTTCCAGGGCATCTCAGAAAAAATCAAGACCACAGCCGAGTCCGCGGATAACTTCTTCGCCAGCGCCCAAATGAAACGGATTATGTCTAACCTCGAATCATCGACAGCGGCCCTCGACAAATCCATGAAGCGGCTGGACAAAATCATGGCCGAAGGCAACCTCGGAGGAGCCATCGCAGAAGCGAGACAGGCGCTAGCTGAGGCGCGTTCCCTCCTCACTAAACTGAACAGCGATGTCAAGGACATGAGGCTCAAAGACACAGCAGTGAAGGCAAATCAGGTGATGGATGCCCTCGGCAGGACTGCCCGGACATCGGCGGTAGATATACAAACCGCCACGGAAAACCTGAGACGGGCATCGGAGAGTCTGGACAGGCTTCTGGAAAGGATCGAGGCCAATCCTTCTGATCTTTTTTTCAGCAAGCCCGCTCCATCACGGCAGTAAATGGTCGCGCAGCCAGTTAAATGCGTTGAACCGGCAGATTACACTTTGAATGGGAGGACGGAATGATAAGAAAAGGTCTATTTATTCCTGTGCTGATTCTCGTTATGGCAGGCTGCACGGGCGCGCAGCCGCCGAGCAGGACACAATACTACATGCTGGATTATGCCTCACCTGCCGTTAAGGATACGGTACGTCTCGCAGCGTCTCTCAAGGTGGAACGATTTTCTGTCGCCCAGTTCTACAACAGCAACTCCATGATATTCAGGACCGGTTCAATCGGTCTCGACAAGTTTCCGTACGACCGCTGGAGCGCAAACCCGGGATACATGGTCGCCGACTACCTGGTCCGCGATTTCAGGCAGACCAACCTCTTCCGGGGTATATTTTCATACCAGGATACTGACCTAGTCCGCTTCCTCCTCGAAGGAAACATCACCGAATTCCTCGCCGTCGAACAAAAAGGCAGCCGCAAGGCCTTGCTTACCATCTATGTCACGCTGCTGGATCTGAATCAGACGGACAGCACGAAACAAGTCGTCTTCCAGAAAAGTTACTCCCGTGCGGCGCCATGCACGGAAAATAGCGCCGAGGGTTTGGCCGTAGGATTGAGCGAATCTCTGGAGCGCTTGTCGGGGCAGATTATCAGCGATGTCTATCAGGCCGTCAAATCGCGGTCATGAATGAGCGTACAAAAAATCTTCCTGCGCTTTCGAGGAATACACGGTAGTGCCGGTAATTTTTCGCCGCCAAATTATATTGACTTACATGACCTCATCTCCTATACTTCCCGCACCTGACGGGGAGTTACATTAAATATCCATAAACAATTAAAGCTCTCTGCGGTAAACTGCGGAGAATCTTCGATCCTTAAGGAATAACAATGTTCCCCATTCGCTCGCTTACCCCACAGCAAGCTACGGGATGTGCTCGCTCCCGGATTCTGAGCATCGCTTCTTTAAGTAATTTTATTATACAGAGGGTAGTATGAAAAAATTCGGCCTGTTGTTTATCTTATGCGTTGTCGTAATTGCGTTCTTTGTCGCCTGCGGCGAGAAAGGCAATACTGTCCGCATCGGCGTAAATGCAGAGATGACCGGCGACATGCCTGCCGTGGGTGAGTCGTGTAAAAAGGCCGCGGAGATGGCCGTCAAGGAGGTGAATGACGCGGGTGGGATAAACGTAGCAGGACAGAAATACAAGGTGGAGCTTTTTCTCGAAGACAATGCCGGAAAGCCAGACCAGTCCGCTTCCGCAGCCCAGAAGCTGATCACGCAGCAGAAGGTGCACGCCATCATCGGCCCGAACGCCACGCGCTATGCGCTTCCCGCCTCGGAGATCGCAGAGAGTTCTAAAGTCGTCATGATAACACCATGGTCGACAAATCCGAAGACTACCCTCGACGCGAAGACGAATGTCCCCAAAAAATATGTGTTCCGCGCCTGCTTCATCGATCCCTTTCAGGGGCGTGTGGTAGCGAAATTCGCGCTGGAGACTCTCAAGGCAAAGAAAGCCGCCGTCCTCTATGACGTCGCCTCTGAATACAACAAAGGCATCGCAGAGATATTCAAGGACACCTTCGAGCAATCCGGAGGCAAGGTCGTAGCGTTTGAGACGTATACGACGAACGACAAGGATTTCTCCGGACAGCTCACAAAGATCAAGAAGGCGCAGCCCGACATGATGTTCCTGCCGAACTACTACAGCGAGATACCGCTCCAGATCCAGCAGGCAAAGAGGCTGGGCATCAACGTGCCCTTTGTGGGCAGCGATTCATGGGGCTCCCAGGAGCTGCACAAACTCTGCGGGAACGACTGCGAGGGATATTATTTCAGCACCCACTATGCCGCCGACGCGGCGACGCCCGTGGCAACGAAGTTCATCGAGGGATTCAAAGCGAAGTACGGAACATTGCCTGACGACGTCGCGGCACTTACTTACGATTCATTCGGCCTCCTCTTCCAGGCGCTCAAATCCGCCGCCAAGCTTGACAGAGATTCAGTCCGGGATGCTCTCGCCAAAATCCCGAAGTACGAGGGCGTCACAGGGAATATGCAGTTTAAGGAAGGTTCCGGCGATCCCACAAAGAGCGCCGTGATCGTGCAGATCAAGGGCGGAAAATTCGTGTATTTCGCAACTGCGAACCCATGATGATTAAGAACCTTTCCTCTCCCTCGATGGGAGAGCAAGGTGTAACGGAATGACGTACGTCCTCCAGCAGCTACTGAATGCGCTCCAAGTCGGCAGCATTTATGCATTGATTGCCCTGGGCTACACCATGGTGTACGGCATACTCACCATGATAAACTTCGCTCATGGCGATCTCTTTATGGTCGGCGCATTTTTCTGCTTCGTTGCCGCTGTATCGTTTCATCTCCCCTTTGTACCGGTACTTCTCCTTTCCATGACCGGCGTTGCATTCCTCGGCGTGGTGATCGAACGCTTCGCCTATAAGCCGCTCCGCCAGGCGCCGCGCGTCTCCGCTATCATCACGGCCCTCGGCGTCGGCCTGTTTCTGGAAAATTTTACCCTCGCCTTGAACCCGTATCCCAAGCAGATTCCTCAACTCCTCGAGAATACGACATGGACATTCTTTGATCTATCCATCTCATCTTTGCAGGTATTTGTCATAATCCTTTCGCTGGTCCTGATGTGGATTCTCGATCTGATAGTCAGGCGGACCATGGTGGGTATGGCAATGCGTGCGATATCCTGGGACAAGACGGTCGCTCCTCTTCTCGGTGTACCGGTGGACATGATTATATCTGTGACCTTTGCCATCGGCACGAGTCTCGGCGGCGCTGCGGGCGTGATGTACGGTCTTGCGTATCCGGTAATCGATCCGTACATGGGGATCATGGTGGGATGGAAGGCATTCATCGCGGCTGTCGTGGGCGGCATAGGCAATATACGCGGCGCCATGATCGGCGGCTACATCCTTGGCACCGTGGAAATCATGGTGGTCGCCTTCTTGCCTTCCACGTATCGCGATTTTATCGCCTTTGTGCTCTTATTGGTGCTGCTGATATTCAGACCCTACGGCATGCTCGGTAAACCGCACCCGCAGAAGGTGTGAGGAAGAGAGAACATGTAGTGCAGTACTTTATTCCTGCTGGCACGGCAGACCTGAAGGTCTGCACTACATACTTGTAAGATTTCTCCCTGTGGTCGAAATGACATGGGGAGAATCGGAATGACAAAAACGAATAAATGATAAACACATCACGCATAAAACAATTCAAAGAGAAGCTGGAGACGAAGCGCTGGCTGTTACCGGCCCTGCTGATCTTCGTCTTTGCGCTTTCCCTTGTCATCCAGCAGTTCGAGCTTCTCGATCCCTACGTCCAGCTTATCATCATGTACGTCGGCATCAATATCATCCTCACATTGAGCCTCAACCTTATAAACGGCTACATGGGAGAGTTTTCCGTGGGGCATGCGGGATTCATGGCCATCGGCGCGTATGTCGCTTCCTTTCTTACCGTAAAGGTTTTTCCTGCACATATGGCGGCCTGGTTATTTCCCCTGGCTGTCATCGCGGGCGGAATGGTCGCAGGCGTTGTCGGCCTGGTCGTCGCCTTTCCATCCTTCAAGACAAGAGGCGACTATCTTGCCATCGTCACACTCGCCTTCGGCATGATCGTCAAGTCCGTCATTGAAAATATAGATGCCCTGGGCGGGCCGCGCGGCTTTCTCGGCATGGAGAAGCTCTCCACCCTCCCTTGGGTATTCTTCTGGGTTCTCATTTCCGTGTGGGTCATACGCAATCTTATATACTCGAATTTCGGCAGGGGCGTGCTTTCGATCCGGGAGGATGAAATCGCGAGCGACCTGATGAGCGTCAATACCAACCATGTGAAGGTCCTCGCCTTCACAGTTTCCTCTTTTTTTGCGGGCGTTGCAGGCGGGCTCTTTGCTCATCTCCTCCAGTTCATCAACCCCCGCGCCTTTGATATAATCAAATCGACGGACATTCTGATAATGGTTTACCTCGGAGGCATAGGGTCGATTGCAGGCTCGGTAATCGGCGCCACGGTGTACACGGTATTGCTCGAGGTCCTGCGGCCCATGGGAATCTGGCGCATGGTCTTCATGCCGCTCGTGCTGGTATTGCTGATGATCTTCCGGCCGAAGGGCATTATGGGACTCCGGGAATTTCGCTGGTTCGTGCCCGTGCGCGACATGCTCGCCAGCAGGCTCTGGCGTGAAAAGAAGGCAGGTACCTGATGTCCGTCCTGAAAGCAGAGAATGTTACGCACTACTTTGACGGGCTCGCAGCGGTCTCCGGATTCAACCTGAACCTCGAGCCGTACGAACTCGTGGGTATCATCGGCCCTAACGGCGCCGGGAAGACAACCATCTTCAACCTGATTACCGGTGTCTACAAAGCGACCCGTGGCAGCATCTCATTCGACGGAACGGAAATTATCGGCAGGACATCGAGCGCGATCACTGCCCTCGGCATCGCACGCACGTTCCAGAACATCCGCCTCTTCAAGGAACTCTCCGTGCTCGATAACGTCCGCATCGCCCATTACGCGCGGGTGAGATACAGTCCCGTCGAGGCATTGCTCCATATGGGCCGCTTCCAGAAAGAAGAAGAAGAGATCATTGGCCATTCCATGGATCTCCTTGCCTTCCTGAAATTGGACACGTACGCGGATGAAGTCTCGAAGAACCTCCCCTATGGTTTGCAGAGAAGGCTGGAGATTGCGAGGGCATTGGCAACAAGACCAAAGCTACTTCTCCTCGATGAACCTGCCGCCGGCATGAATCCCAACGAGGTTTCACAGCTCATGGAATTTATCAAATGGATCAGGAAGGAGTTCAACCTGACCATTCTCCTCATCGAGCATAAGATGCACTTGGTGATGAATATCTGCGAAAGGCTTCTTGTCCTCGATTTCGGTGAGACTATTGCAGAGGGACTGCCGCGCGATATTCAGAAAAACCCGCGCGTTCTGGAAGTATATCTTGGCGAGGTGAAGTGCTGATGGGCGCAAACGGAATCATGCTCTCAATCGAGAATCTTACCATCGCCTACGGCAACATAAAGGCTGTGGATAATATTTCCTTAGAGGTTAATGAGGGCGAGATCGTCACCTTGATAGGCGCAAACGGCGCAGGCAAGTCGTCCACGCTCCGCGCCATATCCGGCATAGTGCCTTACAGCGGCCTGATAAGATACAGGCAAGAGGATTTGCGCGGCGTTGCCGCCCACCGGATAGTAGCCATGGGCATGGCGCAGGTGCCGGAAGGACGCGGCATCTTCGGAAACCTGACGGTTATGGAAAACCTCAAGCTTGCAACCTGGCAGAGAAAAGACAAGGGAGAGATTGCGAAGGATTATGAGAGGGCCTTCGGCATCTTCCCACAGCTTCAGAAAAGAAAGGATCAGCAGGGCGGCACGCTTTCAGGCGGTGAGCAGCAGATGCTTGCCGTAGCAAGGGCGCTGATGAGCAGGAGCAGCGTGATGCTTCTCGACGAACCCAGCATGGGCCTCGCGCCTATGCTCGTGCGCGACATCTTTCAGGTGCTCTGCGATATCAACCGGGCGGGCACTACGATCCTCCTTGTAGAACAGAACGCCCGCATGGCGCTCTCCATAGCTGCGCGCGCCTACGTGCTCGAAACGGGAAGGATCATCCTTTCCGGCCCGGGCAAGGAACTCCTCGGCGACTCGCGCGTCCGCGAAGCCTACCTCGGTGTCGATGCATAATGTGCCAATTTCCCCTTTAGCAAATGGAGTGAAGGGGATTTTTCTTTTAACACTTCATCTGTTCAGTAGAAAGAACGTTATCACGGACATGAGAGGCGCATCCTTCAGAATCAAAAGAGCTCTGATCATCTCTCTTGGCACATTTGACAGTCTCAGTGTGCGACGGATTTCCGGCCATTTCGAGTAAGGGATTAATCGGACATCCGGGTTGGGACAGAAACTCGCATCATAAATCTCAAAAGACCTTTCATTCATGAGGAGAATTTTAACGACTCGAGCATGCTCGAGATATGCTACACAATCAGCGTCAGCACCGCCATAGGAAAAGGGATAGAGCCGACAATCAGCAGGACGGAGGAGGTGGTCATAAATTCTGCAGAGCTTTTGCTCGTTCAGGAATATGCAGGCCTCTGCTTGCCTCGTATTCTTTTCAGGTAACCCTCTGTGTGATGGTAAATCAAATCTGCCGGTGACCATTTCAAATAGCGGGAGATGTTCATTAAATCTTTCGCCGCCAACTTCGGGATGTGAGTCATGCAGCATATTCCGCATTTCCGGCAAATGAACGGAACAGCGATGTCATGTCCAGGCAGCTCGATTTTCGTGAAGATCACACCGCTTGTGCTGCTTATATCTCTTTTCAAGAGCCATTTTAAAAACATGTGCGTCAATCCCTATCTCCAATATTAAAGGCCTCATCGGGATCAGCTTCCAAGGGCTCCCTGGTGATTGCCTCAGGCTATCGTTTCGGATTGAACAACATCATGAGAGACGTCGGGCTCGGAGAGGTTGAGAAGGGTAGCACTAATGCTATATGTGAATTGAGAAAAGAATAGAGATTTAAATGTATGCGTGCAGGAGATATTTTATAAATTTTAGATGAGATCAGTTTTATTATAAATACAATGGCAATTATTTAAGTCTGATACAGTAAAGAACAAATACTGGATTCCTGCCTGCGAGACTGTGTCGTAATTAGGTAAATGCATAATCAAGCTCTTTGACAAAAAGATATTAGGTTTAGGAGAAAAAGCTGTAACACAAGCCACATTGATATGATAGAGTTTTTCCGAAAGGAGAAACAGCATGGCATATCGAAGTGGCGATCGTCAGCAGATGAGTTTACTTCCCCAGAGCATTGAAGAATATGTGGCTGAGGATGATCCTGTCAGGGCCTATGACGCCTTTGTCGAAGCTGTTGATTTCCATGAACCGGGAATCAATATCAATCCGTACAAGGTAGGCAATGCCGAATACGATCCCCGGTCAATGCTCAAGCTGCTTGTATATGGCTATTCGTACGGCGTGAAGAGTTCCCGTAAGCTGGAGAGGGAGTGTTACCATAACATAGCCTTTATCTGGCTCATGGGCGGTTTGAAACCTGACCATAAGACGATAGCGGAGTTCCGGCGCCGGAACAAGAAAGCGTTGAAAAAGGTTTTACGACACTGTGCCCAGGTATGCATCAAACTGGAACTGATCGCGGGTAATATCTTATTTGTTGACGGTACGAAGATCCGTGCTAATGCATCACGTGACCGGACCCATAACCGGGCTTATTATGAAAAGCTTTTGGTCGATATAGACTGTCGGATTGAGCAGTTACTTGAGGATTGCGAGTCCGTAGACCGGCAGGAGGAAGGGTCAGGCTCTTATGTGGCCATGGACAAGGAGCTTGCCAAGGCTCATGATTTAAAAGGCAGAATTAAAGAGGTGCTGGACACCTTTCAGGCGAATGACCGGAAGGTGGTCAATCAAACCGATCCTGACTGTGCGATCATGAGGAGTGTTCATGGCAGTCATGCCAGCTATAATGTACAGAGTGTGGTGGATGATGAACATGGGCTGATCGTGCAAGCCGAGGCAGTCAGCGAAAACAGCGATATGAATCAGTTCACCAGACAGATTGAGCGGACAAACGGGCTGTTTAAGAATCCCTGCGATGCAGCCTGCGCCGATGCCGGATATGCCAACACCGACGAACTTGAGAAGATTGACGGACAAGGGATAAAGGTGATTGTTCCATCTCAGCGACAGGCGCTGCACGAGGAAGAGGGCGCTTTCAGCAAGAGCCATTTTACCTATGACAAGGAGCAGGACTGCTACCTTTGTCCTGAAGGACAGCGGTTGCGTTATCAAGGCACGAATAAAAGGAAAGGCAAACGGAATTATCTGATAGCGGACAAGCAGCAGTGTTATAACTGCAAGCATTACGGCCAGTGTACCAAGTCAAAGAGAGGGCGCAGGATTGTACGGCTGCGTAGTGAGGAGGTAAAGCAGAAACTGGAGGTGCAATATCAGGAGGCAGCCTCTCAGAAGATTTACGCCAGAAGGAAAACCAGGGTGGAACATCCTTTTGGGCACATTAAGCGGAATCTAAAAACCGATGCCTTTCTGTTGCGCGGGCGAGATGGAGTGCAAGCCGAGACCTCACTGTTGGCAACCTGCTTCAATGTTGCACGCATGATTACGATCTTTGGCGTTGGAGTAATGAGAGAAAAGCTGGCAGCCTTGAGTATGATTACGGCCACAGCGCAATGTAGCAGAGAAATCAGCGTGTGCGTCTGCCCCGACAGAATATCCATTTGAATGTGTGCTGACAGGTGTCTTAAATATTATCAGGTTGAATATCGTGACGAGTTCCTAATATTCTTTTGTCAAAGAGCGCTTATGCTACAAAGTCACTAACCTATTACGACACAGTCTCTCCGCGGGAATGACAGGAGGTGGATGGATTCCAGTGGGAGCCTGCCCTCGAATGTTCTTATCGGGGGCGGGAATGACATTGGAAAAGTGGAAATTACGGAAGATGGGTTGTGTTGACCGCAGAACTATATTTTTAAAAGTTACATCAAGCTATGTGAAGGGGTCAATGTATTAAGGATAGCCTTTGAGACTAACCATTTTTCTGTGCGTACAGATCTGTTCGTGAGAGCCTCGTTATCAGGATTAAAATGGTTATACCGCTCGCCGATAAACAGCTTTAGTGCGTCACCATATAATTCACGATCCTGCTTGTTTTTGTCGAGATACAGGTCAATTGCATCCTCTTTGATTATTATCTCAATTTTCTTAGAGCGCTTGTTTGACTGCTTTGTATTGTTGTCGAGGTTCCAATCAATTTGTATAATGTGATCGTTGTCGGCGAAATGTGGAACAATCCAAGCATTCGTCGGGAAAATCGGCTTTATCAGCCTCACCCAATAGTCCATCAAGTCTTCGGTCATGGTCTTTATCCTTTTCGACTCACTGTTCCATCCCTATTATCTTCATTTCCTTAGACCATCCGGATTTGTCTGTCCTGACATCCCTGCATGATTTTTTATGCTGGAGCTTGAAAATAATTTTCCCCTGATACTCGCCATCCGGCTCCACTCTATACCCAAGTATGGTTCCGCCGTAAAAGGAAGGCTCTTGTTTCTTCTTATGAAAAAAAATCTCACCGCCAACCAGTTTTTGAGCTTTATTTTCATCCAGTGTCCACCAGCCGCTTTCCCATACATTATCCGACAGCTTGGCAAAATTATTTAAATGTTCGATCAGGTGTATATTCACCTTGCAACCTCCTTGCGTTAAATATCATCTAATTAATGCCCCGGATTCTTTTCCGTCCTAAAAAAACAAAAAGCCCTGTGTCACTGTAATGGACAGGGCTTCAATAGTTTCTTTGTTTCCCTACTCGGGAAGAGGGCTCATCAGCTTTTTCAGTGATGTCTATTACATGGTTTTAATCTTAGAATACTCTCAATCTGGAGGAAGTCAAGCTAATTCGTCCTATGAGCGTGACGTCCTAAAATCGTCCGAATACTCTATGCTTAAACAATTGATAGCGGCCCCTGATGTAGTTCGCCTGTGATAGTCGATAATAATAGATATGCGTTTTCTCATCAGGTTTGATATATCTATGGTCATGAAACGGCCGGAGGAAGCAAACCTCACCTTGCCCTGCAGGTAAGACCGGTCTATGCTTAAATCCCTAAACGAAGGCATCAGGGAATACAGAATGTTCATCATCGGCGGGAGAGCCCACTCGATAGGGCAGATTCACGAAGTCGGAAAACTCGGATATCCTTTCACCGAGATTTCGCTTTATGTCCCGGAAGATGTCGAGCGTGAACTCGACGAGCTTCTAAGACTGAAGAGCCTTTATGGTATCACGTATCTTGCCCACTATCCCAATGAAGATAACACCTTTGATACGAAGATTCTTGAGGAGCGATTCGTCCCCCGCATGAAGAGACTCTTCGAACTTTCAGGAGCGCTTGGCATCGCGAAGGGAACATTCCATTTCTGGATGGACGAAAGGTATGTTCCGCATGAAGCGGCCGCACGCAAGATCGAGTTGGCGTCGGAGATGGTCGCATCTGCCAGGAACGCGGGCATAGTTTTATGCATTGAAAACCTGAGTGAACGATATTATCATTTCATGCCTATGTTTGATAATGTTCCCGACTTGAAAATGACCTTGGATATAGGCCACGGCCAGCTCCTCTCCAGGGAGAACACATCTTTCGGTTTCATCGAAAACTGTTTCCCCCGGATAGAGCATGTGCATGTGCATGACAACCGCGGCGGAAAATCGCCAAAGGATGACATCCATCTGCCCCTCGGAGAGGGCATCGTGGACTACCGGCGGATATTCAGTCTCCTCGCGGAGAAAGGCTACAAGTCAACGATGACCCTAGAGGTCAAGCTTGCCGATATGACAAAGACAAAGGATGCCATCCTCGATTGTCTTCGATGACGGCCTGCAATATGCCGGGCAATATTGATGCACTATCGGCTGCGTTGAAAAAAACGCTGGTAATTTTTCCACAGATGAAATAGGAAAACACGATTCAAAAAATATCCGGCGTTTAACGACGCAGTTATAAAAGGAGTTTATACATGACCAAAGATAACAATTCTTTTCGCGGCGGGTCCAAGTACGTTCTCGATGACGAGTTGGCAAAAGTTGTGAATGTCTCCATAGCCCTGGAAATGCCGCTCCTGCTCAAAGGGGAGCCGGGCACGGGAAAGACGATGCTCGCCCATGCCATTGCCGAAAGCCTGAAGATGCCCCTGATTGTGCTGAATGTAAAGTCCAGCATGAAGCTTGTGGACGCCCTGTATCAATACGATACCCTCACGCGCTTAAACGACAGCCGCTTCGGTGATTCCAAGCGGGACGTCAGCAATATCGAGGAATACATCCGGATGGGAAAAATCGGCCAAGCCTTTGTATCGGAGGTCCGGACGGTGCTCTTGATCGACGAGATAGACAAGGCCGACAGCGATTTTCAGGACGACATGCTCGACGTCCTCGACCAGATGCAGTTCGATATCATAGAAATTGACAAGACCATCACGGCGCGCAACCGGCCTGTGATCATCATTACCTCCAACGCGAAGAAGGACCTCTCCGATCCCTTCCTCGGCCGCTGCAATTTTCATCACATCGCCTTTCCCGATACCGGGACGATGCGGCTCATCGTAGGCGTTCATTTCCCCAATCTCGGCAAGGATCTCTCCGAGGCCTGCATCGAGGCCTTCTACCGCCTGCGCGATTTCAAGGGAATTGAAAAGAAGCCGGCCACGCGGGAACTGATCAACTGGATTCGCGCCCTGAAGACGGACCCCGATATGCACATAAAATCGCTTTCGCGGGGAAACACGCCCTATTTGGGCATCCTTTTCAAGAAGAGCGCAGATCTCGCTGCCGCCACCCAGCAGTCGGCGAGGATGCGCTGAGAGGAACCGGATTTGTTTATCGAATTTTTCTATACGCTCCGTGAGCGCGGGCTTCCAGTGTCGCCTACGTCTTTCTTGAGGCTGCAGAAGGCGTTGAGCCTCGGCATGATCCAGTCCGTCGATGATTTTTACACGACCGCCCGTGCAATCCTCGTAAAGAGCGAGCGTTATTTCGATATGTACGATCAGGTCTTCGCGCATTTCTTCCGCGGCGTTGCCCTCAAGGCGCCGGAAGAAATTGAGCTTACGGAAATCGTGAAGGCGCTTCTCGAAGAATGGCTGAGGAACCCGGAGCAAATCGCCGAGGCCCTTGGTCTCGACGCATCAGAACTGAAAAAGATGACGCCCGAAGAGCTTATCCAATATTTTCTCGACCGGCTCAAGGATCAGACGGAAGCCCATCACGGGGGAAACCGCTGGATCGGCACGGGAGGTACCTCGCCGGTCGGGCATTCTGGCTATCATCCAGGCGGGATGCGCGTGGGTGGGCAGTCCCGAAACAAATCGGCCGTCAAGGTGGCCATGGAACGGCGATATAAGGATTATTCACAGGAAGGCCCTCTGACAGAGGTGCAGATGGGCGAGGCCTTGAAGCGGCTGCGCCGCATGATTCCCTCCGGTCCGAAAGATCTTGTAAATGTGGATGAGACCATCTATGAGACAATGCGAAACGCCGGAGAAATCGAGATCATCTTCGATCGCCGGTTATCGGATCGTCTCAAGATCATCCTCATGATCGACAACGGCGGCTGGTCTATGGACCCCTATGTCGAGGTCGTCCAGACCCTGTTTCATTATGCCCGGAGCCAGTTCAAGGACTTGAAAATCTACTTCTTCCATAACACCATTTACAGCCGTGTCTGGCAGGACGCGCAGCGGCGCTACAAGCCGGAGCCTATCGAAGAGTTCATCCGCAAAGATCCGGAAACAAGGCTCATCATCGTTGGCGATGCGAGCATGGCTCCCTATGAGCTGATCCACACCACCGGGTCGATATACATCGATGAGGTGGAGGTTGGGACCGGCCTGGAGCGTCTGAAATATCTTGCCAATATATTTCACCATGCCGTTTGGCTCAATCCCCAGCCTGAAGATGACTGGCGCCATACTTTTACCGTCGGCATGATCGGCCAGGTCTTTCCCATGTTCGAGCTGACACTGGACGGCCTGGAAAAGGCAGTACAGCACCTTAGGGCCCGGCACTGATGCAGTTGGCGATCGGGCCGGTTGCGCGATTTTGCAAAATCAGGATTTGATCTTCTGGTCATCCCTTCCTGAAAGCAGCGGCTCTTAAACCATGACGAGGCTGCTGTATTTCAAACGGCAATAATTGTTAAACACATGAAGAAGACAGAAAACACCCCGTCATCCTACTGCCTTCGCAGGACACCCTTCGGTTCGGTAGCCGTCCTTTGGCAAGTACATCGAGGTCAGCCGAAAATCTGGCGTGCCTTGCTTTCCAAGCCCAAAGTGTCGGCCAGGCAGCTTGTCCAGACATCCTTTCCCGATCTCATACCTTCTTCCTGCGCCGAGGTTGATTTTGTTGCCGACCAGATTGCAGCATTCCTGACGGGCGAAGACGTCCACTTCTTTCTCGATATTGTTCGTTTGGATCTATGCTCGAAATTTCAGCAAAGGGTCTTGCTTGCTGAACATGGAATTCCGCGCGGCAGTGTGAGTACATATCATCGGATCGCCAATCATCTCGGTGATGCCTATGGTGCACGCGCCGTAGGCAGAGCTTTGGCTACCAATCCGTTTCCGATCATAATACCATGCCATCGTGCCATTCGCTCTGACGGAACACTGGGCGGATATCAGGGCGGTATCGAAAT
Organism: uncultured delta proteobacterium; assembly: GCA_963729715.1. Lineage (GTDB taxonomy): Bacteria > Desulfobacterota > Syntrophia > Syntrophales > UBA2185 > Fen-1135. The sequence continues at coordinate 269,225 of CAVSPA010000003.1, read as the reverse complement.
GAAACGGGCCTTACTGAAGATGGAGGGCTTTCTTTTCGACCCTTCCGGTCGTGTCCTTATCAAAGAACTTTTCTACTGAAGGTGCTGTACCGGACTTTCGATCCGTCGGGTGCAAGAATTTTGTCGTAGGGTCGAGGACTGGCGCGTCACTGAGCACTTTCAGTACGTTTCCAGCCCCCGCCTCGTCAATCATAGCATGCGGATTTCCCGCACTATGCTTTCCTGTTAACTTCTCCTAAAGGTTTATGTGACCTATCAGTCTGGCAGCGCTTTCAGGCCTGATAATCAGTCCCTATTCCACCTGTCCCAGCCGAAACCACAGCGGTTCCTTGCAGAATCACCACGCCTTTTCAGACTTCTCCTTTAAGTACATCTTCCTCCTCAGGTCCTGTAAACTAACGGGCGCCTTCATCATTTCGCCCTTACCTCCCAGTGTTGTCGGAAGATCATTAACAGCAGGGCTCCTTTGCTCCCCGGCTATTACTCCGGTTCATCGCTCTTACGAACCCATCCGCCACCCTCTCGCCTTCGATCCACTTCCCGCTGTTCACGGTTATAGAATCTACCTTGCTCCAGAGATTTCTCCCTGGGACGAGGAGGGCTTCTCCAGTTGCTTGGTTTGTCCTTGCTACCATGCTGTCGCTATCACCCCGCCGGAATGAATCAAACGTATCATCCAGTTTTCGTCTGTTCATCTTGCCTTCGCCTTACGGATGCAGGCTCGGCTTCCGGGGCTTCACACTTTCGGGGCCACCTCTGCGTTCACTCTCGTTACGGCCTGGTAACTCGCAACCACCCTTTCGGTGGCTTTGTCGATAGGCTTCAGAGTCTTGGTTTCCCGCCACCCTGCTATCCAAGCTACGGGGCTTCTGTCTTTTTCCCCGGCAGGACTAACTCCTGCTGAACATACCAGCCTTCGCTGGACACACATTCGGACATGCAGTTTTCCAGCATCCGGCTTTCACAAAAGTTGCCTTTCTGGCAGATGTGATAGAAGGTATTAGCGATACAAGATTCACAAGACCCATTTTTCGATGATCTCCCCTTCCGATACCCGAAGTTGGCTTCCTCGAATACCGGATCGAAGATCGGCTCTTCTTCATCTTGTAAACCTTGTCCACTAATGAGTGGGCCTTCCTTCCACCGGTCGGTTTGATCCAGTCCACGAGTCTCCTCGAATGATCACTTATGGGTTTTTCACTGACGGAACTTATCCTCGTCATCATCCTTCCTTATCTCGCTTCTCGTTTCGCCCCGACCACCCTTGTCAACCGCCTTCCCCAGATCACTCTTCTGCCGATTCCTCGGTCACATGGCTTTCACCGTGCTTCAGGTATTATTCGGTTGTCCGACTACTCACATGGCATCGCTTCCCACTTCGCTTATGCTTATAGGGTCACTTATTCCGGTGCCACCCGGAAACCATGTGAGTCCTCCTGGGGTCACTCACTGATCTTCCCTACCATGCCGCCCGCAAACACCCTGGTGCGGCGGGTGGATGAGAACGCCTTCGCCTCCATAGTGCAGGCTCGACCTTGCCCCACCCTTGGCCGACCGGTTCGTCCTTGGGATGGCTCCCTCGACTACGGCCCGGTATTTCTCCGCAAACCCTTCGGATTCCATCTCACGATGGACACCCTGTCCTCCGGTTGTCTGTCGACAGAGATCAAACTTAGGTGCATCCCCTTGTCTGTTTCCACCGTTTCCGGCTTCGTGCCCTATTTAGGGTTCTCCTTATCTGTTCTCCGCGTCCAGCGAGGCGTTACCCCCGCCTTTGGATATGACACCCCTCATCCGGGTGCCAGAGGGACTCTAACCTTCCTGATCAGTGCGCTGCCCAGCGCACACTATGGGCAACTCCGACTCCCGTGCCGACCCAGTGAAACTTCGTTTCCTTATATCCACCAGTTGCCGCTCTCGCAGCATCGACAAGGGTCTCCCGCGTTCATTCTCGTCTGGCTGCCCCTGCGTGTCACCCCTGTTACCACGGAAGTCCATCTATCGGTTCTGGTGGTTTTCGTCAGGATAGATGCTCCGGTCTTCCCCTGTGTAGGAGAGGGTCGACAACTCCATTGTGATTTTTGAGGCTACATCTAGGTTCGCTCACGCTGCGACCCGCAGGTTTGCTCGACTCCCTATAGGAACCTTTGTCAGGGAACTTAATGCTTCAGGTTACCCTTAACACTTCCCTCCAGCTACGTGGGCGAACTACAGAACTCCCACCGTCGGACTTTAACCGACTAGTCATACGTTTTACACGGCATACCCTACTTATCCTCACCTCATCGCATAGAGAAATAGTACAGATTACAATTTGTGATAATCAAAATAACTACAGAACTCTATATAAAAATATGGTAACAATATCAGCCGTGGGTCAATTAACTTTTTTAGAGGGAGTTAATTATGAAAGCAGAACAGGATTCCTTCAGCAAGCGCTATGGCCTTATTATCAGTGTTGTTGTGTTATTGGGGATCATTGCAATGCCGACGCCGGAAGGACTAACGGTAGCGGGTCAGAGAATGATCGCCATGCTTATCTTTTCGATAATAATCTGGATGACCGAGGCTGTTTCCTACCCGATCAGCGCCGCCATAATCCTGGCGATTATGGTCTTCCTGCTCGGCACATCACCCGATGTTGCCAATCCCAAGGGCGTCATGGGAACTTCCAAGGGTCTCTCCCTGGCATTGGGCGGATTCAGCAACCCCGCGACTGCCTTAGTGGGCGGGGCGCTGTTTATCGCCGCCGCGATGATGCAGACCGGCCTCGACAAGCGGATCGCCTTATCCATCCTGTCTAAAATAGGGACGAAGACTAACCGTATTCTGATTGGAGTAATTTTTGTGGGTTTCGTTCTCAGTTTCTTCATTCCCAGCACAACCGCAAGGGTCGCTTGTCTGGTTCCTATTGTAATGGGGATTATCCTGGCGCTTAATGTGGATAAAAAGAGCAAATTTGCCGGCGTCCTGATGATCGCCACCGCCCAGGCTGATAGTATTTGGAATGTCGGTATCAAAACGGCAGCCGCACAAAATATGGTTGCCATCGGCTTTATTGATAAACTTCTTAACAAACAGATTACCTGGTTCGAATGGTTTATTGCCGCCGCTCCCTTCGCCGTGATTATGTCTGTGGTCTTGTATTACGTCTTGATGAAGGTCATGCCGCCTGACACCGAGGAAATCCCAGGCAGCCGGGAAACTATCGCTAAAGCCTTGGCTGACCTTGGTCCTATGAAACTGAACGAGAAGAAGCTGTTCGCTGTATCGCTTACACTGCTATTCTTCTGGTCTACCGAAATGGTCCTCCACAATTTCGATACCGCCTCTACGACCCTCGCTGCCGTGGCCATCATGCTGATGCCTGTTGTAGGTGTAATGACATGGAAAGAAGCACAGGCAAAAATCCCTTGGGGTACTCTGATGTTGTTCGGGATAGGCATAAGCCTTGGATCGGCTCTTCTTTCCACGAAAGCCGCTGCCTGGCTGGCTAAAATGATTGTCACCTGGTTTGGCTTACAGACCATGCCTGCCTTGACAATTCTGGCTGTCCTTGCCGCTTTCCTCATTATCATCCACCTTGGGTTTGCCAGTGCCACCGCTTTGGCGTCAGCTATGATACCGATTGTGATTTCGGTATTGCAGGAGGTAAAGATGGCGGGCATGAACGTATGGGGCATGACAATGATTTTACAGTACGTGGTGAGCTTCGGGTTTATCTTGCCGGTAAATGCGCCACAAAATATGGTGGCATACAGCACAGAAACATTTGAAGTTAAAGATTTCATGCGGACAGGCATTCCTTTAACAATCATCGCCTATCTCGTCATTCTTCTCTTAGGGGCCACATACTGGAAGTGGCTTGGATACGTATAAGCCTCAGGAAGCCTGTATAGAAAATTTCTATAAAGGATTGAAGAAAATGCAATATGACCCTTTGTATCATCCTTATCCGTCCCGGCGAAGCATGGTTTTCGCCAGGAAAGGCATGGTTGCAACTTCGCAGCCGCTTGCAGCCCAGGCGGGGCAGATTATCTGGCGAAACAGTGAAGGTGTACTGGCCGGTGCAACGGAATCGCGAACGGATGGCTTTGTTGCAGTTTGGTAGGGATATCAGATCACAGTGCTCAATGTGGTTCTTTATTTTCTCTTTCCCTCCGATAGATTCAGTCCCAAATCGAGGGCTTTACGGTTCATTTCGATAAAACTTGGGCTGATCTGCTTTTCAAGTACCTTCATGACAGATTCTGACCGGACAATCCCTGTCAGGCCGATCACAACCCCAAGCACACAGATATTGAACACGATCTGATTTCCTATTTTGTCAATCACTGTCTGATACATGGGGAACTCTTTGAGCATAGCATCGACCGTCCGCTCAGTCTTAACATAATGTGTATCCGTGATCAGCAGCCCTCCGGGGCGGATAACGCGAGAGAATTTGTTGTACGCGTCCTGGGTGAGGCAAATCAGCACGTTTGGCTGGTTGACCTTTGGAAAGAATATCTCCGAGTCGGAAATAATAACTTCGGAACGAGTCGCCCCACCTCTCGCGGCAGCGCCGTAGACCTGGGTTTGAACCGCATTTAAATTCTCGAAGAGCACAGCCGCCTCAGCCAAAATGATGGCGGCTGTAACAACCCCTTGGCCCCCTGCTCCGGAAAATACAAATCTGGTCCGCTCCACCATCATTTCCCCTCCTTGGCACGTTGAATGATTGTATCATATGCGGAGCAATATTCGGGCAGTTCTTTTCGAATAAAAATTCCACGCTCAATTAGATTGGGATTATCCTCTTTAGCTATGGAATCGGCAGGGATTGTTGTCTTACTCATATAATTAAGCATGTCCACAGCGTCGCCTTGCCGGTTTCTGCGCCCAAAGTAGGTGGGGCACGGGGACATGATCTCCACCACAGAAAATCCTTTATGCACGATTGACTCCTGGATCATTTCGACCATCTCCTGCACATGATATGTGGTGGTCCGAGCCACAAAAGTCGCACCGGCAGCGGCGGCTAACTCGACCACATCAAAACTCTGATCGATATTTGAGTAAGGGGCGGTGCTCGCCATGGTTCCGTAACCGGATAAGGGGGAGTACTGACCACCGGTCATCCCATAGGTCTGGTTATTCATCACAATGGCCGTAATATCTATATTGCGCCGGGCGGCGTGGATGAAATGATTGCCTCCAATGGCAAGGGCGTCGCCGTCGCCCATGGGCACAATTAGCTTCAATTCTGGTCTGCTCAGTTTAATCCCTGTAGCGAAAGCCAGAGCGCGACCGTGCAGGGTATGCATCGTATGAAAATCAAGGTAGCCAGTAATTCGTGAGGAACAGCCAATGCCCGACACCATGACGATGTCGTTTTTATTCAACCGCAGTTTCTCGATCGCTTGTATCAAACCGTTCAAAACAATGCCATGCCCGCAACCCGCGCACCAGATGTGAGGAAAGAATCGTTCACGAATGTAATCTTTTACCGCCATTGCCTAAACCCCCTTCCCCTCGATCACATGCAGCATCCTTTGAATATCCGTCGGGCTGATTAAAACACCGTCAATTCTGTTGGCCAAAGAGACCCGCTCCGGACGGTCCACTGCCAGTCTGACGGATTGACAGACTTGCCCTGAGTTCATCTCCACGACAACAATGTATCTTGCCCCGGCGGCTTTCTGCCTTACCAGATCGTATGGAAACGGCCAGAGGGTCTGCATTTCCAACAGTCCGTATTTTTCTCCACGCCTGCGGTGTCTTTCCACAATATGCCGGGCGGAACGCGCTGCGGAACCGTAAGAGATGAGCAAGAATTCGGCATCCTCGGTGTAAAAATCCTTAAACCTGACAAGCTGGTTGGTTCTGTTGTCGATTTTGTCCATCAAATGCCTGATGAGCCCGTGCACAACACCCGGATCATCTGATGGAAATCCCCACATGTCGTGGTATAGACCTGTCACGTTATATCGATGAACGCCCCCGAAATCGGACATGGGCAGCCGACCATCTTCACGTGGCAGATAGGGATGATAATCCACCCCTTGTTTCACCGACGTTTTCAGACGTTCCACTATGGGGATATCTCCTTCCTCTGGCAGAACCAGGCGCTCACGCATGTGGCCTACCACTTCATCGAACAAAAGCACCACCGGCGTCCGGTAGGTCTCGGAGATATTAAACGCCTCCACGGTCATCGCGAAAACGTCCTGGTTGTTTGAAGCAGTCAAGGCCACAATGGAATGATCGCCGTGCGTCCCCCAGCGAGTCTGATTCACGTCGCCCTGGCTGACATGAGTCGGGATTCCCGTCGATGGCCCCCCTCGCTGCACGTTAACGATCACGCAAGGGATTTCCGCCATGATCGCGTAGCCAACCGCTTCCTGCATTAACGAAAAGCCGGGACCGCTTGTGGCTGTCATGACTTTGCGTCCCGTAAGGGAGGCTCCGATAATGGCGCACATCGAGGCGATTTCATCTTCCATCTGTATGAACTTGCCGCATCGCATAGGAAGCCGAAAAGCAAGAAGTTCGGCAATCTCCGTGGAAGGAGTGATGGGATAACCCGCGAAAAAATCAAGCCCCGCATACAAGGCACCTTCCACACACGCCTCGTTTCCCTGTACAAACTTCACTTTGCCTTTCATGTCATCTTTCCTATTCGATTGTGATTTATGGCCATATCCGGACACCAGAAATCAAGGAGAAACATCCCGCCAATCATACTGGAGGATAAACGGCATTTCTATGGCCAGATCGGGACATCGAGATTCACAGAGCCTGCAGCAAATACAGTCCTCACCCCTCGCAACAACGGCTTTCCCCATGTCGTCGAGCAACAGGACGCGCTTAGGGCAGAAAGCAACGCACACGCCGCATCCCTTGCACCATTGACGATTAATCAAGAGGTCTCTTAGGTGCGATTTTCCCTCGTCCAAGGTGCCTCGAATACTAAACTGTTCTCAACTTGTAATTTCTTATACCCTGCTTTCATCATTAATGGCAGTACCATTACATACAGTTAAACGATGTAGGAAGGCAAGCGTCACCGCAAAGATTCTTGCATTTAGTCTAAACACTTCCGTTGAAGATTTCAACTGGAAATCACGTGCTTATTCCAACGATGTCCTCACTGACCTGCCCCGATACATGTACCACATGTTAAGTTAGAGTTCAGCAGTATTTTGATTATTTCCGATTGAAACATTCATGACGGCCAGCCGTCACAAAAAAGAATGAAAATAGCCTTGTCGATACCTTAATGGTGAGTGTAATAATATCAACTTATTAGGCTTCTATTTACAGGGGAAATGTTGTGTGAATTGGCAAAATAAGAAAAGCAACAAGGAAGAAAGGAACAGGGAATAGAGACCAGTACGAGAGGCCAAATTATACAACTGCGCCTGGAGCAGACTTTTGCGTTTCCCGCATCAACAATGTCTTTGGGATTACAAGCCGAGGAATGACTTCTGTATGAGTTCTGAGGAAAGCAGCTCTCTGCCTGTTCCTTCGAGGGCGACCCTGCCCGTCTGGATTACGTAGGCCCGATCCGAGATATCCAGGGCTTCCTGAACGTCCTGTTCGACAAGGAGAATGGTTACACCATCCTTCCGAATATCCTGAATCACCGAGAATATCTTTTCGACAAGCTTCGGTGCGATGCCCCAGGACGGCTCGTCAAGCATCAGGAGCCTGGGCTTACTCATCAGGCCCCGACCGATGGCCACCATCTGCTGCTCACCGCCGGAGAGGGTGCCTGCCTTCTGCTGCCCCCTGTCCTTCAAGATCGGGAAGATGCTGCAGACGTATTCCAGCCGATCTTCAATAATTTTCTTGTCATCCGTAAGATAGGCACCCAAGAGCAGATTCTTGTATACGCTCAAGCTGGGGAAGAGCCGCCTCCCTTCCGGCACGTGGGACATGCCCAAAGCTACAACCTTGTGGGCCTCAGCCGTTGTGATGTCCTGGCCATTGAAGATAATATTTCCTGATGAAGGGTGCATGATGCCGCTGAGACCCTTCAATATGGTCGATTTCCCGTTTCCATTGCCGCCGATGAGAGATACTATTTCGCTTTTCTCTATGCGGAAAGAAACGTCATGAATCACAGGGATATTATTGTATCCGAGTTTTATTTTCTCTACGTTCAGCATATTTTTTTCCGAAATAAGCCTCAATCACCTTCGCGTTGTTAACGACCTCATCGGGGGTTCCTTCTGCTATTTTCTCCCCGTAGTCCAGAACCACCATGCGATTTGCAATCGGCATGATGCCTTCCATCACATGTTCGACAAGAACAAGCGATATGCCCATCTCCCGGAGCCGCAGGACAAGCTCAACCGATTCTTTGATCTCATGTATATTCAAGCCCGCCATCATTTCGTCGAGCAGCATGACTTTCGGTTCTGTTGCGAAGACCCTGGCGACCTCCAATCTTTTCTGTTCAGAAATAGTAAGAGAAGTCACTTTCAAATATAATTTGTCCGTGAACCGGAAAATGCCCGCCACTTCCTCCGACCGGGCCTGCGCATCCTTTCGTCTCGGACATCTCAGGAATGCCCCGATCATGATATTTTCCAGCACGTTCATGTCCTTGAAGATCCGGACGATCTGAAATGTCCGGCCGATACCCATCCTGCAGATCGTTTCCGGGTCTTTGCGCGTAATCTCCTGTCCCTTGAAGACGATTCTCCCGCCGTCGGCGTTGTAAAAACAGGATATACAATTAAAGAGCGTGGATTTCCCCGCCCCGTTAGGTCCGATGAGACCGATGATCTCCCCTTCCTTCATGGAGAAGGAAATATTCGCATTGGCCGTAAGCCCGCCGAAGCGTTTGGTCACATTGTCAACTACGAGGATCTCGGAACTCATTTCTCACCTCTTGAAAACAATGCCCAGAGCCCCTGCGGCCGCCAGATGGCGATCATAATGACTAGGAGGGAGTAGATGATCATATCGATTCCCTGCCCTTCACTTCCGAGATACACCCTGGTTAGCTCCATGAGAGGGATGAACACGAAGGCCCCGATAACGGGCCCGAAGAGTTTTCCGATGCCGCCGATCAGCGCGATGATACATAGATGGATCGACATCATGAGGTCCATCGTGCTCGACGGATCGATATATAACACGTACTGGCCGTAGAACGTCCCGCATATGGAGGTTAATACGGCCGAGATGGAGAAGGCGATCATTTTGCATTTCTGTATATCGATCCCGAGACTCCGCGCCCCGTCAGGATCATCCTTGATTGCCCGGAGATAGTAACCCAGCCTGCTTTGCTCGAGGACATAAGAAACGGCGATGGCAAACAGCAGCATGCAGAGGATTATATAGTAGTATGGAATCTTCGAAGAGTGGAATTCAAAGTTCGTAAACGACTCCTCGAGGATGGGCATGTAGATGCCCACTGCGGCGCCGACGTAGTCCCAGTTTGTAAAGATCACCACCATGATTTCGCCCACTGCAATGGTGGCGATAGCAAAGTAATGCCCCCGCAAACGGAAACACGGGTATCCGACGACCACGGCGAGACCTACGGAAATGACGCAGCCGGCCAGCATTCCCAGCCAGGGGTTGACGCTGAAGTTCACGAGGAGGATAGCCGTCGTATAAGCTCCTACACCAAAAAATGCGGCATTGCCGAACGAGACCTGGCCCGCATATCCGCCAATGATGTTCCAGCCGATGCTCATGGTGGCGTACATCATGATCATGATGAGGATATGGCACATAAATGGGTCGCTCAAAAACAGCGGGACCGCCGCGAGAGCGCACATGAACAATATGAATACGAACAGACCCTTTTTCATGACCGCATCATTTCCTTCCCATGAATCCCTGGGGCCTGATGAAGACCACGCCCAGGTACAAGAGCAGGACGAACATAAACTTCAGAGAAGGCGCAATGAGATAGCCGGAGAGCACCTCAACCAGCCCGACGATGATCCCCGCGATAAACGCCCCCGGCACACTGCCGAAGCCGCCGAGAGCGACAACAACAAAAGCTATAAGACAAAAATTGGAGCCTACTTCCGGAAACACATAATAGAAACTCGAAAGCAAGCCGCCGGCCACGCCGACCGTGGCGATGCCGATGCCCCAAGCAAGGGCAAACATCCGGTCACTGTTGATCCCCATGAGTCTTGCCGCTTCCTTGTCTTCGGAAACCGCCTCCAGGGCCATGCCTACCTTGGTAGATTTAAGAAACCAGAAGATAAGACCGTTGCAGATGATTGCGCCCGCTGCTGCGACAAGCTGCGAGACACCGACATAGACGCCGAAGATACTGACATTGCCGCTTGTCAACGTCTGGGGGATCATGCGGTAGTCTCCATTCCACAAATACTGGGCCACGCCTCTCAGAAGAATCAGAATGCCGAAGGTTACGAATATCTGGGAAAGCATGGGGGCGTTGATGATCGGCCTGATGAAGACGTAGTAGGTGACGACTCCCAGAAGGAACAGCAGAACCGTCACCCAGGGAAGGGAGTATAGGGGATCCATACCGAAGAGAACAAAAAACCAGTAAGCGAAATACATAGCAACCATGAGGTATTCGCCATGGGCAAAATTGACGATATCCATCATCCCAAAAATCATGGTGAGACCAACGGCGATCAGTGCATAAACGAAACCGATCAGGATGCCGCTCACCAGGGTTTGCGTAAAGACGCCTTCCATGGATGTATCCTACTTTACGTTATCTTCTTTGCCTGCACCTAAAGCATGAAACCCGGGTGGATGAGATGTTACTTCCTGCCCTCCCATTTCGGGAAAGGCCAGATCACATCCTTCGTGGCCAAATTGAAGGGCCATACAGTGTAGCGCTCACCCTTCTGTATCTGAACAATGATCCCTTTGCCAAGTACGTTCTGGTGGGTCTTCGGGTTGAATTTGACACCGTCCCACGGCATGATCAACTGGTCGGCCTTGATGTTCGTCTCCAGGAGTGCCTTCTGGATTTTCGCGGGCTCCGTGGATTTTGCGCGGTTGATGGCATCCGCGAGAACGATCATACCCGTAAACGAACGGGCGTAGTCGCCCGACATGGGCTTTCCGGCTATTTTTTCAAACATGTCGGCGACCGTCTTGATCATCGGCTTTTTCGCGGAAAGATCCTTCGCCCACACTTCTCTGCTCAGGATGTAGTCTGCATCCTTTCCAAGGGACTTGATCAAATCAGGGTCATTGAAACCCGCATTGTTCGCGATCAGTGCTGTAGGCGCGAAATTTAGTTCCTTATATGTCTTCATGGACAGGATGGCGTCCGCAGTGTACGACGTCTGCATGATAATGGACGGATTATAGCTGCGGAGTTTCTGAATCTCCGACGTCAACTGGGTACTCTTGGCGGGATAAGGCACGGCGCCGCTGATTTGGTACCCGTACTTCTTTGCATACATTTCCTGGTATTTGCGGGAGTCCGCGCCGAACAGTGTGTTTTCATAAAGGAGTGCAATTGGCCCCACGGTAATTTTCTTCTTCTTCTTCAGATCGTTGAGAAAGATGAAGAAGTTTTCGCTGAACATATCATCGTGCGGCGTCGTCCTGAAGAACCACTTGAAGCCCTTGTCAGTCAGACTGGGTGATGAGGAGCTGTCGTTTAGAAAGGGAATGCCATAACGTTCCGCGGCCTGAGCGGCAGTGGCCGTGACCGCGCTGTTATAGCAGCCGATGATGGCAACGACCTTCTCCTGCGTGATGAGACGCTCCGCCTCCGCCATGCCGACTTCCGGCTTGCCCTGATGGTCGCCTGGGATAATCTTTATCTTGGCGCCTTTAAGATTCGGCAGTCCTGCAGTTTTTGCCAGCGGCATGTTCAGATTATATTTGTTATTGATGATGTCGGCTGCCAACTCGGCACCTTTTAACAGACCCTGTCCCGTGGTTGCCAGAGGCCCTGTCAGGGGAAAGATAACCCCGATCCGGATCTCATTCTGCGCGCTTGCGAGAGAGGTGAACGATAAGACCATGATTGCCACAAAAAAAATCCTCAGAAATTTCCACATGGCTGCCTCCTATATCAGTTCTTAATTGATGCTACGATTTCTATTTTCCTATCGAAGAGGCGCTCCGCCTCCTCCATTCCTATCATTTCGAAGATCACGGAGTCGCCCGGCTTCAGGTGGGCAAGAAGGTCGTGGTCCACTTTGGCTATCAGGGCCGGCCTCGCATATCCCCCGAGGGTGCGTTCATGGAGCTGTATGATGGGCAGGCCGTCTCCCGGAACCTGGATGCTGCCGGGGAGCAATCCCTCTGATATGATGCTTTCTTCCGCATCCGCTCTGAATGCGAGGGGTTTGCCGTCGAGCCGGATACCGGTCCTGTTCATCTTCATGGAGACCGTGAAAGCCGTCCTTCCCCTGCCGCCCAGGAATTCCGCCAGGGATTCGTCAGTGAAATAATTGCTTTCAGGGCCTTCCACTACTCTCAGCGTATGCCGCGGCATCATGGACGGCACAAACTCTTCGGCAATGCGCTTAACATCTACCATCCTGATGTCCTCTAAATCAACGCGGTCGCCTTTCTGAAGAGCCCGTCCCCGGTAACCGCCGAACCGGCACTCGAGATTGGTCGTATAGCTTCCAATGATTTTCTCGAGAACGGGAGCACCGGAAAATCCGACATAATATCTGAACCCCTCCCTGACCTCGTCTACCGTCAATACCTCCCCGGCCCTTGCCGTAAAAGACATCCATGATTGCAAAGGCCTGCCCTCAAGGCTGGCTCTCACCTTTGCTCCCGTAATGGCGCAACAGACATCCTTGCCGAATCGCAGAGAAAATTTTTCGCCGAATACCTCTATGGCCGGGGCATTGCCTTTGTTGCCGAGGAGATTATTAAGAGCACCGAACGCATACAGGTCCAAGGCAGGCGAAGTCGGTATGCCCACTTCCCTGTATCCAAACCTGCCTCCGTCAACGACAATGGCCATGATTCCGGGATGAATGATCTCGATCATGCGCGTATGAATCTCACTTTGTCACCAATCCGGAAGATGCTGTAAGGCTCTTTATTGTAATCGAAGAGCTTCTGCTTCGTCCTTCCTATTATTCTCCACCCCGCCGGCGACTCAAAGGGATATATTCCTGTCTGAAGCTGAGCAAGGCCCACGGAGCCCTCGGGAACTCTTAAGCGAGGCGTCTCCAGCCTCGGCACATACAGCCTCTGATCGAGGATTCCCAAATAGGGAAACCCGGGCATGAACCCCACGGCAAAAACTTTGTATGTGACTGAGGTATGGATCTCTATTATCTCGTCTTCAGACAATCCCGTGTGGGACGCCACAAAATCAATGTCGAAGCCGCTTTTCCCTCCGTATTCAACCGGAACATCGTGGGTTTTTGGTTCCGGAATATCGATATGGGCAATCAGGAATTCCTTACCCCGTAAAAAGGCAGTGAGCGCTTCGTATGAAGTTTTCTTCCTGTCAAAGAGAATCAGGCAGGATCTGAAGGAGGGTATGATGTCGGTTATTTCTTCCAATCGGTGGGACTTCAGAAAAAAATAATATCGCCTTACCTTTTCATGGATCTCCAAATCGATTTTTTCTCCGAATAAGATCCGTATCCCCTCTTCGCCGTACCTTGAAATGTTCATACGCTATAAGATCTCTGCCAGTGGCTTAACGAGAATCTTTTCCTGTGCAAAATGCGTCTTCAGCATTCTGGCAGCATCAATGCTCTCCGGGTTGTCACCGTGCATGCACAATGTATCAACCTCCATATCCAGCCAGCTGCCGCTGACGCTCTTGATTCCCCTCTCTTTGACCATGAGTATCGCTCTCTTCGCGATTAGGTCTGGATCTTTCAACACGGCCTCTTTGTGTTTTCGCGACAGAAGTTCCCCATCATCGCCGTAGTTCCTGTCCGGAAAAGCCTCGAGCGCGATTCTCACGCCCTTATTTTTGAGGACCTTCTTCAGCGCCGCCGTCCGCGGCGTGGTCAGCGTCAGAAAGATCACGTCCCCGAAGGCGCTCTTCACCATTTCCATGATCTCCAGAAAAAGGCTTTCCTCTTTGATCAGATAGTTATAGAGCGCGCCATGCATCTTTATGTGCTGCAATGGCATTTGATGAAAGGAGAGAAACCCCTGCAGGGCTCCCACCTGATATACGATGGCGTTTATCAATTCCTTCCGGTCCATGTCCATGAACCGCCTTCCGAAACCCGGCAAGTCGGGATAGCCGGGATGCGCGCCTGCCCTGACCCCGCGGTCTTTGCAGAGTCGCACCGTTCTTTCCATGACATTAGGATCCGATGCATGAAATCCGCAGGCGATATTGGAAGAGGTGATGTACCGTATGATCTCTTCGTCTCTCCCAATTTTGTAAGCTCCGAAGGATTCCCCCATGTCGCAGTTAATGTCTACAGAAATATCCATATCATTCTCGCAAGAAAACTTCCCCTAAAAGCAAGCGGGTCGATGAATTCATGGGTTCGATGTTACAGGCTTATTTAAAACTTCTCTCTCCAACTGTCAATGGAAATATCGTCGTATAGATTCTCAGCGTATTGAGCAGTTAATACGGTTTAATCTTATGTCAATGCCCGTCATTTCGACCTCAACGCCTCCCTCATTCCCGCACCAATAAAAATATTGAAGCTCTCCGCAGTAAGCTGCGGAGAATCTTCGATTCTTAGGGAACAGTATCGTTCGTCATTCGCTCGCTTCCGAATTCGAGGGTAGGCCCTGGTCTGAATCCGGTAATTATGCTGTGTAACATTCTCGCCGGAGGTCATCGGCCCAGTAAAATTATCACAGACGTCGAGCTTCAAATATGATAACTATTCAATAGTGGACTGGTTGATTTATCAAACCATTAAGAAGGGGCGTGGTCGTTGAAAAGCGATAATAATGATTTGGCGCTCGTATTAAGTGGCGGGGGGGCGCATGCCGCCTATCAGGTGGGCTTTTTGCGCTCCCTCGCAGATCAATTTCCTCACCTCAATATCCCGATACTGACAGGTGTTTCCGCGGGCGCCATCAATGCAACGTTTATTGCCAATTATCAGGGCACCTTTGCGGAAGCTGTCGACGCACTGAGCGAGTTCTGGCTCAAACTTCAGACTGATCATGTCTTTAATGTAAACGCATGGACACTCTCAAAAAATGTTCTCCGTTGGGGGTTCTCTCTTTTTTCAGGAGGCATGTCCGGGACAAAGGCTCCGAAAGGATTGGTGGATACTACGCCTCTCAGAAAAATGCTGCAGAAGGGCTTCAAATCGGCGGATGGCGGAATGATAGGGATACGCGAAAATATACGACAGCAAAAACTAAAAGCCCTTGCCATCACAGCCACAAACTATGCAACAGGTCAAACCATTACCTGGGTCCAGGGAAAGAATATCGAAATGTGGGAAAGGCCGGATAGACACAGCGTCATGACGGATATCACCGTTGACCAGATCATGGCCTCCACTTCTTTGCCTATTTTCTTCTCGGCCATCAAGGTGGAAGGTTCATGGTACGGGGATGGTGTTATTCGCCAATCAGCGCCGCTTTCGCCTTCTCTTCATCTCGGCGCAGGACGAATCCTGGCAATTTCGACCCGCTATAAGCCCTTTGTACAAGAGGCACGTTCTGAAGCGAGTCGCCGTTATCCGTCCATCGCGCAGATCATGGGCGTCCTGATGAATGCCATTTTTTTGGATTTCCTGGACCAGGATGTGCTGGGACTGGAGCGCGTCAACCGTGTCCTTGACAGCGCATCATCAAGAGAAGACCTTAATCTCCGGTTGGTGCGGGCATTCGTATTGCGTCCCTCCGTCGATTTAGGAATGATGGCAGGAAAATATGAACGCGATCTGCCGGGGCTGTTTCGTTTCTTAATGCGGGGACTCGGCACCCGTGAAGCGGAAACTTTTGATTGGCTGAGCATGGTGATGTTCGTGCCGAGCTATATACGAAGGCTCATGGAAATCGGCGCTGCCGACGCCAACGCCCGCAAAGAGGAGATCGCGGCATTGCTTGCATCATAGTGGCTCCAACCACTGCCATCGTTGAGAAACCATTTCTCCACCGGTAAAAGACATACAGACGGCAGAACCCCGCAGGCAAGCGCTCCTGAGACCGCCGCACGATCATCCTTTCTCCCATGCCGGATAAGATTTTTTTTCACCGGAAAATCAGGTGGCATCAGCTGAGGGTACTATGTAGGCTAATTGTCAGAAATCTACAAATGGAGGTGATCGGTATGGGAGACCTAGTCTATTTTGAACTACCGGCGGATGACCTGAGAAGAGCGAAAAGATTTTGCAAAAAACTTTTTGACTGGGAATTCGAGAAAGTTCCCAAATGGGACTACTGGATGATCAAGACGGGCGGCAAGGATGCGCTTTACGGTGGTTTGACGAAACGGGAAAAGACCAAAAAGGCGGTCGTCAATTATATTGATGTCGACTCAGTAGAGAAAAGCAGCATCAAGGTCGAAAAGGCCGGTGGAAAGATTCTCGTTTCCAAAATGCCCGTCAAGGGATGGGGATATTTTGCTATCTTCAGAGATACGGAAAATAATATCCTCGGCATCTGGGAGGATGACGAAAGCGCAAAGTGAGAGGATGCAGAGAGGGTGATTAAGAAAGACTCATCACGGGCGGGTCTGGATTCCCAGATCAGGGCCTGCCCGCAAATGTTCTTTTCGGGCGTGTGCATGACCTAATTCGCTTGTCATCTCGAAGGAGCGCAGAGACTGAGAAATCCCTGTCCCGAGTAAAGGGAG
Source organism: uncultured delta proteobacterium (assembly GCA_963729715.1). Classification (GTDB taxonomy): domain Bacteria; phylum Desulfobacterota; class Syntrophia; order Syntrophales; family UBA2185; genus Fen-1135. The sequence continues at coordinate 252,502 of CAVSPA010000003.1, read as the reverse complement.
GGATCTTAAGATTCCTCACGGCGTTTACCCTGAGTAAACCGAAGGGTTCGAAATGACAAATGGGGAAAATCGCCACGGCCATTTGCGCGTAGCAGTGACAATCTTGGTCCGGGAATGATGGTATTGTTCACTTCTCGCGAGGGCTTCATCCATTGCTCTTCTTCTTTTTCCCCACATTCCGCATCATAATATCACCCAATGAACCGAGCGACGTGGGAACCTCCCCGGCATATTCTTGATGGTCATCTGCAGACTTTTTCTCTATCTTTCGCTCTGCGTCATCACGCGCTTCTGCCTCCGGTATGGAAAGGGATATCCTCTTTTGCTCCTTGTCTATCGTATCAATCCTGACTTCCATGACCTGCCCTTCCTTGACGACATCACTGGGATGAACGATTCTCTTTCCCTTTCCCAGTTTGGAGATGTGAAGAAGGCCGTCAACCCCCGGCCCCAGATTGACGAAGGCGCCGAACTTCATCAGACGCACCACGGTTCCTGTATGAAAAGTCCCTTCCGGGTATTTTGCCTCTGCTTCATTCCAGGGATCGGATAATGTCTGTTTTAGAGAAAAACTGACACGGTTGTTTTGCGGATCCATCTTGGCAATGATTACATCGAATGTTTGACCGACGGACAGGCGCGTGTAAATGTCCTCCACGCGGTCCCAGCCGATCTCCGAGATCGGGAGGAGGCCCTGCAAACCACCGATATCCAGAAAGGCGCCAAAATCCCGGATGGACACTACGGTCCCTTTTACGAGCATCCCTTCGTGTAATTCGGCCTTCCGCGCCTTTTCATCTCTTTTCTTCTGCTCCTCCAGAATGACCCTCGCAGACAAAACGATATTGCGCCCCCGCTCTCCGTATTCCGTAATTCTGAAAGGAAGACGGCGGCCGACATAGTCTTTCGCATTCTCAGCACGCCTGATGTCTATCTGGGAATATGGACAGAAGCCCCGCATATCGCCTACCAGTTTGATCTCAAATCCACCCTTGATCTCTTTCTCTACAACACCCTCAATGGGTATTCCGCTTCGCCAGACTTCTTCTATATGGATTCTCGCGGAATCTCCCGCTCCTATTTTCGTCGTAAAAAGTTTCTCGTTATGCTTCGACGAAAGGAAATATGCTTCAATGGAATCGCCCTCCTTTACGGAAAGATTGCCATTTTCATCGGCCAATTCTTTTCTGTCGAGATAGCCTTCGCTCTTCCCTCCCAGGTCGAGGAATATCCAATCCTGAGTGATCTTGACGATGGTGGCTTCAATCTTCTGACCCGGCTCCAGGAAATCCTTTCGCACCTCGGTTTCTCCGAACAGTTCCGCAAAACTTTTTTCTTCATTCTTTTTTTCTTCGACCATGTGAAGCCATTCCTATTCTTAATTATGTGATTATGATGACTGCATATGCGAAGCAGTGTACTTGATTATGTTGCTATTCACAATATAATTTCCGGGGCACGTTGAGATGCATGCCTGAGCACTTGGAAAAGCAGAGAAACCTTCATGCTGGTTTAATAATGTTGACAGGCAGGAACATATTCTCCTATACTTTTACGCAGGACGTCGCAAAGACTGGATTCCCGATTAGATCCCGTCTACGAGCATATTTGTCGGGGCGGACATGATAGATGAAATGCAGGAGGAACGGTGAACTGGCCTGACATAATGAAGCAATTCGCCGAACTCGACCTATGGCCCTGTTCGGCCCTCGATAAGAAAAAAGATGTCGTGACCGTATCGCCCTGCGGCGATGCTGATCTCGAAGCACTCGCGCGGATGTACGACACCTATGAACCAAAGGCCGCCATCCAGGGTCTGCCACCTGTCGACCAGAAAACGCGCCTCGAATGGATTCGCAGTTGCCTCCGTACCGCGATGAACCTCAAGGCCGAACTGGGCGGCGCCGCCGTCGCCCACGGCATGCTCTTCCCCATGCCGGACCCGGATATAGTTGAGTTTACCCTCTTCGTCCACAACGAGGTTCAGAACAGGGGCATCGGCAGCATCGTCACCTACCCGCTTTTCGCCGCTGCCAAACGCCTCGGGTACAGAAAAGTCTGGGTTTTCGAAAGCCGCAACAACGCGCGCGCCCTGCGCATCTATTATAAAGTCGGATTCCGCGAGGCCCGTCGCGATGGTAACGAACTGGAACTGGAACTCGACCTTGCGGGCGTCCCTGAAACGCCGGACCTCTCCGACATTATCACGCCCGTGGCGCCGTCTACGGGATTCATTAAATCGCCCGACTACCTCGAAGGCGAGAGAGTGCTGCCCGAAACGCGCTCCGTCATCATCTACTCACCACGCTTCGAGGAATTCACCATCAAGCAAGACCATCCCTTCGTCACGGCCCGCTCGCGGCTCTTCCTTGATATGTGCAAGCGCCACGACCTCCACCACCTGCGCGGCGTCCAGATCATGGAGCCCGCACCCATCGATGAAAATTCGGTCCTCGCCTTCCATGACGTTCATTACTATCACTACCTCGTCATGGCCTCCATGGGCGTATTCAACACCCGCCTGCTCTCTTACGGCATCGGCACCAGCGACAACCCTGTCTCCCGAGGCGTGCTCGAATACTCCATGCTTGCCGTCGGCGCTTCCGTCATGGGCGCAGATTTGCTGATTTCGCAGCCGAACATCGACCTCGTCTTTAGTCCCACGGGCGGCTTCCACCACGGCGGCCCCAATTACGCCTCCGGATTCTGCTACCTCAACGACGTTGTCATCGCCATCAAGTATCTTCTCCAGCAGGGACGCCGTGTCCTTTACTTCGATATCGATGCGCACCACGGCGACGGCGTCCAGTTCGCTTTCTACGACGAGAGTCGCGTCCTCAAGATATCCCTCCATGAATCCGCGCGCACCCTCTTTCCCTGGAACTCCGGTTTTGAGAATGAACTTGGTGAAGGCGGAGGCTACGGCTACAATGTGAACGTCCCGCTTGCACCCGGCACAGAAGACGAAATCTACGGTGAAGTATTCCGCCGCATCGTCTCGCCGCTCGCCCGCACGTATAAACCCGATGTCTGCGTTGTTTCCGCCGGTGTTGACGCCATGTACACCGATTCCATGTCGCATCTCTCTCTAACGAATAATATCTACGCAGAAGTTATTTACGGGATTCGCCGGCTCGTGCCCAAGATGCTCATGCTGGGCGCGGGCGGCTACAACCCGAAGAGCATAGCCCGCGACTGGACACTCGCCTGGGCTGTGCTGCACAATGCAGAACCCGACGGAGACTACTTCGGCCAGATGGGCGCCCGCGGCGCCGCGGCCATCGAAGGCTCATCTCTCCGTGATCCGTATCCTTTCATCTCTCCCTCCAAAATTGCCGAGGCACGCGCCGAGGCCAGCCGCGTTATGGCCTTCCTTGAGACAAATGTCTTCCCTATCCATGGCATCATGCCGCAGCCGGCGTGATGCCTGGTCAGCAAACTAAGTAAGCTTTACAGGCGTGGCTTCTTCCTTGTGATCGTGTAATGGGACTGTTTTTATGGCTTGTAGTACATGAGTTGACGGGCATAGGGAGCGACGAGTTCGCTGATACGGCCCATCTCCCTGTCTTTCATCGGAGCAAATGACCAGGCGCACCTTACATTCTCTTCAAGCTGTGCGATGGTATCGCACCCGATGATCGCCGTTGTCACAGGATGAGAGAGGGCAAAACGGTAGAAGGGCTCTATCGTACCGATTCCGGGAATTCTTGATGCCATTCCTCTGATATAGACCTTCATGGCAATGATCCCCATATTCTTTTGCAGCGCAAACGGTATGAGGCCGTCGATAAAATTTAGATATTGCGGTTCTGCGGGATTGACGGGCATAAGTACTGTATCGAAGTCGGCAAGCTCAATGCAGCGCCTGAGGATCGACGGATTTTCATGACCGGTGACACCGATGAAACGGGCAAGACCCTTTTCCTTCGCCTCTACAAACGCTTCCAGTGCGCCTCGGGGCGAGGTGACCTCGTCAATGTCCTCTTGAGTTCTCATGTCATGCATCTGCCAGAGGTCGAGATGGTCGGTGTTCATGGTCTTAAGGGTATCGCGTAGATGCGCATGAGCACCCTTCCAGTCGCGGGCGTGAGACTTGCCCGCAAGGAAGATATCCTTCCTCCTCTCCTTCAACGCCTTCCCGTAGTATGATTCGCATCCCGCGTACGCCTTGGCTGAATCAAAGTAATTAATCCCGAGATCAATGGCCCGGTTGATCAGTTCATAAGCCTCCTGTTCGTTGCCGTATGTCCGAAGGACACCCTCGCCGCCGAGGCCCAGGATGGTCACATCCACGTTGGTTTTGCCGAGTTTTCGTTTCGGGATCATATGGGTACCGACACGCGTTGATGAAAAAGCTGCTCCCTTGATGAGGGAGTATAGGAAAAAGTCGGTTGTGCGTCAAGAGGAAAGGACTCTCGCCGGCATTCCTTGACATACAATCGGCTTCTCTTTATACTCTTGCTAATATTTTTTTCCAGGAGCATCGGAAATGTCTGAGCACGTGGGAGAAAAGCCATGAAAAGTCTGGGAACGCGTTTCCTTCTACCTTTTGGATTGCTCGCAGTCCTGTTTTCCGTATTTATCCTTTATCAAACCTACGACGCAAGCCGAAAGCACGCCAATGAACTTGTCAATCAGCAGGCCAACCTTGCTCTCGAATTTGATCTGGCGATTCGCAACTATGTGGGACAGAAGATCCGACCCAATGTGGAGAAATTCATGGGCAGGGACGGCTTCAACCCGGAGACAATGTCCACCTCCTATATTTCGAAAAAAATATTTGAGGACGTGAGAAAGAAATTCCCCGATTACATCATCCGCTTCTCGTCCGAAAACCCGCGGAACCCTGCGAATTTGGCCGACACGGAAGAACTGAAGATGATCAATTACTTCCGCGCGAATCCACAATTCAAAAGACGAACCGACAAGGTGGAGATTAACGGCAGGCTTTACCTCGTTCATTTCACACCCAGGTTTTTGACGGGCGAATGCATGCGCTGCCATGGCGACCCGAAGGACGCACCGGCGGAACTTGTAAAACGGTATGGATCAAAAGCAAGTTTCTACCGGAAGGTAGGAGATGTGGCAGGACTCGATATGGTCGCAGTGCCCATCGAGAAGGTGAATGCCGCCCTCGCCGCCGAGATGCGCCACCAGACGATTATTTTGGTAGCAGGTCTTGCCCTCCTCTTCGGATTGATCATAGTCGTTTTCAGAGTCTTGGTTACGAGGCGTCTGGCGGCTATCTCCGGACATTTTCAGGATATCGCTTCGCACACCGAGAGTCCGTGGATGACGCCGGTCACGGTCACAGGGACCGACGAAATCAGCGTCCTCGGTTCCGCCTTCAACAAACTGCTCGAACAATTGCGCGCCTCTCATGCCTCACTCGAAAAGCGCGTCGACGAGCGTACCGCCGAGCTGGGACAGGCCAATGCGGACTTGCGCAAGGAGGCGGTGATACGCAGGCAGGCGGAAGATGAATTGAGAAAATATTCCGAAGAAATCAGCGATCTCTATAATAACGCCCCGTGCGGCTATCATTCTCTAGGTCCGGACAGCACCTTCCTGCAGATGAATGAGACAGAGCTTCGATGGCTAGGCTATACCCGGGAGGAAGTCATCGGCAAGATGAAATGGAGCTATTTGTTGGCCCCGGAGTATCTGAGCGTTTACCATAAGACCTTTCCTATCTTAAAGGAACGGGGATGGATGGACAATCTTGAGTTCGAACTCATCCGTAAGGACGGCACCAGGCTGCCCGTGCTTTTGAATGCCACGGCCATTAAAAATGACAAAGGTCGTTACGTCATGAGCCGTTCCACCCTATTCGACATGACCGAGCGCAGGCAAGCCGAACAGGAGCGAAAGGTGCTGGAGGAGCGCCTGCAGAGAGCGGAGAAAATGGAGGCATTAGGCACGTTGGCAGGCGGAGTCGCACACGATCTCAATAATGTTCTCGGCATCGTAGTCGGTTATTCAGAATTGCTTCTCGAGAGAATCGATGAATCAAGCACCATAAGACCGCATGTCGTGAATATCATGAGCGGCGGCCAGAGGGCCGCTGCTATTGTTCAGGATCTACTGACCCTGGCGCGAAGAGGGGTCCATACCGGCAAGGTTATTAATCTAAACAACATAGTGATTGATTTTCAAAAGTCTCCCGAGTTTGAGAAGATGTGCTCATTTCACCCGGATGTTCATGTAGAGACCAGCATCGGGGAAGACCTGTTAAACATCATAGGCTCCCCTATCCATCTCGAGAAGACTATAATGAACCTCGTTTCCAATGCCGCCGAGGCTATGCCGAAGGGAGGCAGGTTGACTATTTCCACGAGCAACCAGTACCTCGATAAACCCATCCAAGGATATGACGCTGTCAGAGAGGGTGACTACGTTGTTCTTTCCGTCTCGGACACGGGGGAAGGCATACCGGCCGCCGATTTGAAGCGTATTTTCGAGCCGTTCTATACAAAAAAGGTCATGGGGAGAAGCGGAACCGGCCTAGGATTAGCCGTGGTTTGGGGAACGGTGAAAGACCATGAAGGATATATTGACGTCGAGAGTGAGGAAGGAAAGGGAAGCACCTTCATGCTCTACTTCCCGGTTACCAGAGAGGACATGGTCAGTGATCAGAAGGCGGTATTGCCTGAATCATACGCGGGCAGGGGAGAATCAATTCTGGTAGTGGACGATGTGAAGGAGCAAAGGGAACTGGCCACGAGCATGCTGACAAGGCTCGGCTACGAAGTTAACGCCGCGGCAAGCGGAGAAGAAGCTATTGATTACCTCAAGACGCACCGCGTTGATCTTATGGTCCTCGACATGATTATGGACCCCGGTATTGACGGGCTCGAGACATATCAACGGGTCGTCAGAATCAACCCGAAGCAGAAGGCCATCATTGTGAGCGGATTTTCTGAAACGAATCGGGTCAAGAAGGCCCAGGAGTTGGGAGCCGGCGCCTATGTCAAGAAACCCTACGTACTGGAAAAGATCGGCTTGGCCGTGAGAAATGAACTTGACAGATCATGAACCTAATATATCCCGTGTTTACTCTCAATAGTCGTGCACCATAAAATAAGCCCCTTTGCTAAGTCGGCGGAGGGGCTTTGGCGATGATCACAGATCGTGAAAATATCTTTTACGTTTTCCGCAGGGGGAGGATGATCTCAGACATCCTTTCGCTTCAACCAAGCATCCTGATACAGCCTGCCGATGCAGGCAAATATGGCCAGGAAAAACAACCCGAGCATAAAGCTGGGAGAAGTGCCGAGAAGTTCGTCCAGTTTGTGTCCCACATAGAGGAAGAGGAATGACGCAATCACGATGACAAACCCCCATGAACTCAGCATGAAGATCGCTCTGTACATCTTGCGGTCTTGGTGTGTCTTGTCCGTCATTAACATGGCCTTAACCTCCTTTCCCTCCGGGGTTGATCAGCATACTCTCATGAACGTGAGGTTCGCTGGTCTCCTTAGCCTACCAGGTTCTTGATCGCATTGAAGACCGGCGCAGTAAACAGGGCAACAAGAAGCGTATACATAGTGAATACGCCCATCAGCTCGCCGGCATAAAACCTCGGATATTTTTGCTTCAAGGAGATGACCATCATCCCGCCAACAATCAGACATCCAAGCTGAAAATACGGGAACTCGCTCACACTCGCTGTTGCATACTCGGCAAAGCCGAATGTTGCCGTCATCAACACCACAAATACCGCCAGGCCTAATGTCTTAACTGCCTTTTTCATAATCTGTTTCCTCCTTGCGTTTCTGATCTAATTGCAATTGTATAAATGAAATATCCGTGCCAGTTTGATAAGGTGCTATGTAATTATCTGTAACATGCTTATTATATAGGGGTATCTCGACATGCCGAGATATTGAGATGAAACGTCGGAGCCCTGAAAAGGGCGAAGTATTTAATGAAACATTCAACACTATTGAATGAAACGAGAAATCGGATGACCGCAACGGCTGCTTGTCTCTATCTATTTTCCCCTATCCCAAATCATATGTGAAGAGATGGATTGCCACAGATATTTTGCTGACGTCTTCCTCAGTGCATAAAGTTAAGGCATCCTATTTTTTGGTGTAGACATCTCAAGAAAATGGTGATATGCAAACTATAAATGCAATGCATGAGATTGAAATTCATGACAGCTTTACCACCTCTTGTTGTCCGTAGATGATTGTAAAACCCGGCTTTTCATGTAACGGGTAATCTTGTTCATGATAAGGCGGCGTGAATTAATTTTGGAAACTCTTTACTGCGAATGGTGGTCGCTTACACCTTTCGTCTGTTCTTCGTTTAACGAATTCTCGACAAATTATCCATAGTTCCGGTAGGCGAAATCATGCTCCGCAGATTCATTCACTGTATCCCTGTCATATTAGCAATTCTTCTTATCTTCATTCCCGGAGCAAAAGCAGAGATCAAACAGGAAGATAAGGCCACAGATTGGATTAAATTGTCCTCACCTCAGGAAGGTGCTACGTTTATCGGTAAGAAACCCGTTATCAACTGCGTCATTACCATCCCCTTTGCAAAAGAGAATCTCCTCGTCACTCTCGACCGCACCGATATAACGGAACTTGTCGAGGTATCGAAAGACGGCTTCATATTCAAGCCGTTTCAAGTCCTGTCGCCCGGCCCGCATACAATAGGCGTCACTGTCACGACCCCGGAAAAGAAAGAATACAAGAAGGACTTTTCTTTCACTGTAAGACACTCCAAGCAATTTGAAGAATTGTCTTCTACAAATGATGTGACCGTGCTTTATGAAGCGATGGCACAAAGGCGCGTGCCCGAAGGAACAACTGACGAAACACCTTATTCGAAGTTTGAGGGCAACGTGACCAGCAATTCGAAGATTAGGGAAAAAGGCTTCGAAGCCTCGTTTTCCACGAATATCCGTTATCTTGAACAAAATACTCAGGTCGACTCCCCCCTCTACAAGGGCTTTACCATCCCCAACTATCTCCTGAGCATGAAATACAAGGGAGAGCAGGGGGAGATGCTTGCTGAAACGGGGGACGTATCGATTAATGAATCTCAAAATACGATCCAAGGATTGTCCCGTCGGGGCGTCAGATTCAATGCGGGATTCGAAAACTTCCACTTCAACACCTTCAGTGTGAAGGGTCAACAAGTCACAGGACTGAGGGCTTTCAAGGACGACTCCGGCCTCGCCTTTGACCCGCAAGATAAGATTGAAGGGATGTCAGCTGACGTCGATCTTTTCAGCAAGAAGGCCAATTTCAAAGTCATCTATGTCACCGGTCAAACACCCGGCACATCCGCCGGAACTTTTTCCGCGGGAGGCGGATCCCAGGGCGACACAACGGGCTTTTTATTTAAAACTGATTTCTTCCAGCAAAAGCTGAAAACAGAAATGGAATATGACATTTCTCACTTTGACCAGGACACGCAGGATACCCTCCCGAAGGAAAGCGACAGGGCATACAGATTACTCATGGGGGGACAGGCAAGCAATTACACTTATGAAGGCCTGTATGAATACGCAGGTCCGAAATATGGTTCCATAGCGAGTCCGGGGGCTCTGAAGGATAAGGAGGGTGTCGCCCTGAAAGGCGGAGGCAAGTTTCTTGATGTACACGCCATAAACGTTTCCCTCTCACGGTATAATGACAACGTGGAGAACTCCAGCCTCATCCCGAGGACGTACACATATCAGGGGATGGCGGATTATAATTTCAGCAAGTACAAGACCCTGCCCATGGGACTGAACCTGCAGTTAACGCGTGCGGAGAGCGTAAATGAGCCGGATGGGATATTGCCCAAGAGGACTGACACGAAGACCGTTTCAGGAAAAATAAATTACATTAAAGACGCTTGGAATTTCGGTTTCAACGTGGCTTACGCCAGCCAGAAAGATCAAATCAATAGTACCAATGATAATAGGAACATGACGGCAACCTTCACCCCTACCTATACCACGCCGACATTCTCCGTCGTACCGAGTCTGAGCGTAAACGAACTTAGGAATGATTTTACCAACGTCGTGACGGACACCTACACGACAAACCTAGCAGTCAAAGGAAACGTGTTGAAGAAATTGGATTATGAAGTCGCTTACGTTTACAATAAGGTGAAGGCGTCCGATGACACCTCCAACACGGAATCGACAAATATAAACTTCAGAACGGGCTGGCTTATAGCCAAGCAGAAATATGGGCTGCTCAATCCGACGGTCGGAATAAGAGGCAACTACAACTTGACGAGAGATATGGTGGCAGATACGCTCAGTGATAAATTTTCTGTATTCATTTTCCTGTCTGCAAATATGCCTGTTTCTTTCTAAAGGGGATACTTAAAAATGCCGAAGTCTAAAAATATTTATTTGCTTCTTCTGCTCGCTGCCATAATGATCCCTTCTGCTGTGGAGGGAGCGGGCTTGAAAATAGAAAGAATGAGTATCTACTTCGACAATGACAGGCCGGAAATAACGGTAAAGAGAAATTACCCCCTTAAGGTGTATGCTGAAATAGAATACACCGACGATGGTCTGCTGGTGGGTCAGTGGGAGGTGGATGGAGAGTTCCTCGCCAATGTAAATATGACAATCTCCTCCGGAAACAGGCTGGTTATAGAGTCTCCGGATATTCCACAAATACCGACCTTTGTTTCAGGGACCCACAGAATAAGATTGGTCATTACGAACCCCTCGCTGGGTACATCATCTCCGACTGCAATATACTTCGTCACCACCGATGCATGGAAAGAAAGCGGGGAATGAACATGCTGACACATAAGAAATATCGATTCATATGGATCCAGCTCTTGGTGATGGCCTGCTTTCTGGCATCGGCCGTCCCTGTAATGGGTCAAGCATGTGTTGTCCACCCGGTAGTGTGGAACCCCGGAGGAGTCACGCTGCCTACGGCTTTCGTGGGGGTGCCATATTCCCAGCAGGTTACAGTTTTTTGCATAGTCGGTGGTTGCGCAACGTTTGGCGCCTATACTATCGTCGGCGCCCCCCTGCCTGCCGGGCTTACCATGAGCGCGGGAGGCCTTATAACAGGAACACCGACAACGGCAGGATCTGCCCCGTCAATCACAGTCCGAGCGACGGAGAATTGTTCGCCGCCTCCCGGCGGCCAGAACTTTGCAACCCTATATGCAATGACTGTTTCTGCTGTAAGCATCACGGGAAGCGCTTCGATTAGTTCTTACAGCGTACCGAGTAATATCACCACTACCCAGGGAATCACATATACGTTTACGGCAACGTCAGCGTTAAGCACGACGATGACCTCCACGCAGGGAACCTTCAATGTCGGCGGCACTCAGGTAGGCACGAACCCTTCTCAGATCAGCGCCAGTTTAATTAACGGGAGAGGCTCCATATCAGAGGCAATCACCGTCCTTCCGTCAGTCATACAGCAAGCCCTGTCCATGGGAAGCTCAAGAATGACTTACAACCGAACGTTTACCAATGGAACCAATACTGTCAATACACAGGTAACGATCAGCATAACTTCCACGGCAGGGGCGAGCCTTCTCATTACGAGAATGCAGATTTACTTCCAGAATCGCATGCCTGTTATAACTGTCAAGCGGGATGACCCCAAGCTGAGGGCATACGTAGACATCAATTATGTAGGATCAGGACTGCTCCAGGGCTATTGGGAAGTGGACGGCGGCCTCCTTGCCAATGTGAAGCAAATGATTACAACCGGGACGACCGTCACCATTGAGTCGCCGTCTCCGCCCCTTCTTTCCACTTTTATTCCGGGTGATCATCAGATACGCTTTGTCGTTACGGCTCCCTTTCAGAGTATCTCCTTTCCCCTCATAAGTTACTATGTCACCCCCGAAGAGACGGCAGCGAGAATACTCGCGTCCTTAAACATCCTCTCCCCCAATGATCAGGGTGTCATAGGCTATGAACCGACAACCTTCGCGTGGAATGCATCGGAAGGTATATCGGTTTATTTCCTCGAATTTTTTCTTAAAGGCGAAGAGAAACCTATATTTTCCGCTTATGCAAAGAATTCGGCATACAGGCTCCCCGATTCTGTAATGAAGGCATTCTTCTCGCGGGGCAAGACGTATTCATGGAAAGTGAAAGGGTTCGACAGTTCGAATACTGCTTTAGCCGAAAGTCCCCTCTTCACATTCAGCATACGTGAGTAATTTGTACGATCGCATGATTTTCATCGAGGCGCGTGTCTCCTGAAAATCTGAAAGGGCCGTCGGCGACGCCAAGAGCTCTGCTGAAGAATAGAACTTCCATTGTACTCAAGAAAAATTATGTTCATCTCCGTCAGTAGTGCGCCTTGAAGGCTCTGCCACGCCTGACGATGCCACGCGGGTCATAAACCATTACTGCCGCAGCTCCGAGCAAAACAGTGCTGCGCAATCATTGACGATATAAATTGACCGGGAGGTATAAGATGAGAGCAAGAGGAAAATACTTAGTTCAGGTGCTGACGCCGGTATTGCTGGTTTGCCTGCTTATGCTGACATGCATGGCATACGCAGCGCCGGCTGCTACCCAGAAGAGTACACAGCAGTTCCAACCTGCGGGAGGCGCGGCATCTAATATCTTGAATCCCAACGCTCCACCGCAGGGCACTATCACGATAACCACTCCGCAAAGCGGGGCGACGTGGTATACGGGAATGTATTATCCCATACGATGGACCTGCAACGGCACTCGCTCCAACTCGGTCACCATATCCCTGTGGGAGAACGGTAAGGCTCAGACAGCGTTGATAGCCACTGGACAGACAACAGGGAACTACGCCTATATCGTTCCCCTGAATGCTTTTGCAACCAATTATGAGGTGCGTGTAACCAATGAGGGCGATACGCGGGTTGAAGCCCGATTGCCGGTTAGTATCGTGCAAACCTCTATCAAACTGGACAGTCCCCCGTCATGGCTAATGACTGGCTCATCTTACGCGATCACCTGGTCCTATACCGGAAATCTGTCGTCCGTGAACCTGACTATACTCGACCCTTCCGGCGCAGTCGTGCAGTCAGCACGCAACATCCCGATCGGGAGCAGCGGGAAAGGGAGTTGGTCATGGTCTGTGCCTGCTCCCGGAGTTTACAACCAGTGCCGTTTCCAGATCAGCGCCATGTTGCCAACCAGCGTCACCAGCGACGCCAAAGCCGATACTGTTTTCGACTCCACTTTCTTAGTCACCATTAACCTTCCTCAAATAAAGGTAGGGTCCTTCATTTTAAGTCAGAATGTCGCGGAATGTTCTCCAGGCAGAACGTACCCAATAACCTGGGACAGCCAACTCAATGGGAGGCCGGTTAAGGTTGAACTAGTTCCGGCATACGGCGGGCCAGTGGTTCAAACTATCCAGTCAAGCATTCCCTCCCAGGCCAGCAACTCCATATCCTGGACTGTGCCAAGCATGAACGCTACTCTTGACCGGACTAATACACTGGCTATACGCGTTACCAGCTTGGATTTCCCTACCGTTCAGGGCACGAGTCCCGCTTTTACCTGCGAAGCGCCCGGAATAAAACTTACATCCCCTGACCCGCAGCAGATATTGGTGCTAAACCAGACTTATCAAATTGGCTGGCAGTATCAGGGTGATCCCGGTCCTCATGTCCGCATAGACACTCTTCAATCCGATGCCGGTGGCTACAACATGAAGGTTTATAACACGCCGGCTCAAAGCACGGCAGTACAAGGTTCCAGTGGCAAGTGGGGACAGGGCCAGTTTTCCTGGACCCCCACCGACAGACCATTCGGCAAGCAATTCTATATCATGATCACAGGGGTTGAAAACTCCAGTGTATGGGACCGTCGCCAATACCAGATTGCAGACCACAGCTCCACAGGCAGCGGTACGGGCACTACAGGTACAGTTACTACCGGCACAGGTACTACCGGTACGGCTACTGGCGGTAGCACAACCACCAAACAGTTAAAACAGAATACAACCATCAAATATAATTCCAACAATTCAGCGACGTTTTTTGCAGGAACTACGGTCACACTGGACGGAAACGGCTATGCCGTGAACGGCTACCTGTCCCAGTCGGATCAATCCCTCTACTACAGTTCCGGCAAGTCTGCCCGATTCTATGCCGGTTCATATGTCACGTTCGGCGGCGGCTATGTCACTTCCGGGTTGTTATCCTTGACAGGTAATCAGTCTCTGGAATACAAGTCCGGCAAGGCTGTTTCCTTCCTGCCCGGCGGAAAGATTACCTTGAGCAACGGCTATGTTGTCTCCGGTTATTTGGCATTGGGAACTGATCAATTTCTCGATTACGCGTCTGGCAAATCTGCTCGGTTCTACGCCGGTTCATTTGTCAACGTCAGCAATGGCTACGTTAGCTCCGGTTATTTATCCTTAGCAGGTAACCAATCTCTCGACTACAGCTCCGGCAAGTCTGCCCCATTCATGGCAGGTTCATTCGTCGCGTTCCGTTCCGGGGGCTATGTCAAGTCCGCCTTTGTGGGCACAGCCGCGACTTTTGCTACCACCAAGGGAACGCAAGCAGTGCCTGCGCTGTCGTACGTCACGTTTGATGATAATGGGTATCTGGCCTCGTTCAACCCGCCGGGCATGACGGCGTGCTACAAGTGCGACCCTAAGATGGATCCGACATGCTCGAATTCCGGAGGGCTCCCGCCCTGCAAGTGAGTTTAATGGATGAAACTGCGCCGAACATCACGATGAACGTGCAATAGAAAAGGAGGTTTTATTATGATGAAGAGAAGTTTGGTTCTTGCAACTGCTGTGAGCCTTATTTTTGCTGTGTCGGCATTTGCGGCGCCGAATTATCAGGAGGGGCTCTGGGAGATGACAACCACGATGAATATGCCCGGTCTGCCGAAGGAGATGCTGCGCCCCATCACGAATACGATCTGCATGACCAAGGAGAATGCTGTACCGCAGCAGCCGCAGCAAAAGAGTGAGCAGCAATGTAAGATGACAGACCAGAAGACGGTCGGCAACAAGGTCTCCTGGACCATGACCTGCAAGAATGGCATGGTCAGCAAGGGTGACATAACCTACAGCAAGACCTCGTTCAGCGGAACCCAGACTACGATAACGAGTCAGGGCGGCAAGCCGATGACAGTGAAGAACACGATGAGCGGCAAGTACATAGGCCCCTGCACTAAGTAAGACCTCCGAGCTGAGATCAGTGCCGACTCCGGTCAGCAGCCGTTGTTCTCCTCTGATCGAAAGCTAATGGCGCAAAAAACCCCCGGGGGCATAATACCAATTTCCCAGCACTGGTACTACATCCCCGGGTTTCCCCATTTTGCTGTTGACACACCATCGTAACTTCCCTCTTATGTTCGCGCATTTCTTCGTTCCCGGCGCTTTTGTATTGATTTCAGGTTCAGTTACATTCACATATCCAACTCGCGTAAAGGCCTAAATAAATATTGGTTCGCCAGAATTTTATGGAGCCTTTTTCATTGACATTTTTTTATCTTCTGCATTATTGTCTCCCACGGCGACAGCACACATCCATTCGAAAGGAAGATATCGCGGCATGTACGAAGAGAAACCCTGGCTGAAATTTTACGGTGACATCCCAGAATCCATCAATTATCCGCGAGTGACCATGTATGAAGCGGTCATGAAGACCGTGGAACGGTGCCCGGATGCCACCGCCTACGATTTTTCCGGGTACTCCTCAACTTACAGGCAGTTCAGCCACGATATCGACCGGTGCGCCGATGCGCTAGCCGCACTCGGCATGAAGAAGGGGGACAGGATTACCATCTCCATGCCTACCACGCCTCAGGGGATCATCTGCTTTTACGCGGCAAACAAGCTCGGAGCCGTAGCGGCCATGATTCATCCTCTCTCCACGGCAAAGGAGATCGAGTTCTACCTGAATTCAAGCAATAGTCGCTTTGCCATGACCCTCGACGCATTCTACGGTAAATTCAGGGAGGTCAAAGACAGGACACCACTTGAAATTTTGATTTTGACCCGCATACCCGATTATCTCAAGGGAATAAAAAAAATCGGCTTTAATCTTACGAAGGGACGTAAGATCCCGAAGGTTCCCAAAGACCCCATGGTGAAGTGGTGGGGAGAACTTATGAAAGGCCATTACCCGAAGGCCCCCAAAGCAGACATGGGCACGGATGAGGTGGCGGTAATCCTCTACAGCGGAGGAACGACGGGCATCCCCAAGGGAATTATGCTTTCCAATATGAATTTCATCAGCGAGGGCATGCAGGTCTCTGTTATCGGCGGCCTCTCGGAAAAGGATACCATTCTCGCCATCCTCCCTATCTTTCACGGCTTCGGCCTCGGCGTTTGCATAAACGCCTGCTTCATGGGCGGCGCCAGAAGCCTCCTCGTTCCTCAGTTCACGCCGGATGATGTGGCCAAACTGATCAAGAAGAGGCGTCCCACTTTCGTGATCGGAGTGCCCACCCTTTTTGACGCCCTGGGCAGGAATCCCGGTTTCCAGAAGGCTGATCTGAGTTGTCTCAGGGCCACCTTCAGCGGCGCCGATACCCTGCCGCGGGCTGTCAAGGAGCGCTTCGAAAAGATCGTTAAAGAACGGGGCGGGACATGCCAGCTCCTCGAAGGATACGGCCTCACGGAAGCGGTGACGGCCATCATGGTTACTCCGTTTGACCACTACCGGGAAGGAAGTATCGGCGTGCCTTTCCCGGATATGTTAGCCAAGATTGTGCGAGCCGGAACACTGGAGGAAGCCGCTGCAGGGGAAGAAGGCGAGATATGTATCCACGGCCCGGCGGTAATGCTCGGCTATCTCGATAACCCGGAAGAAACGGCCGAGACACTGAAGACGCATCCCGATGGAAAGATATGGCTGCACACCGGCGATATAGGCACCATGGACGAGGACGGATTTTTTTATTTCAAGGTCAGACAGAAACGGATGATCAAATCTTCGGGCATGAACGTCTATCCCGCCCAGGTGGAAGACGTCCTGTGCCTGCATCCCGAGGTAGACGGGGCGTGCATCATCGGTGTTCCGGACGAAGCTCAGGTGCAGCGCGTAAAGGGCTTCGTGGTCCTGAAGGACCCGGGAAAGGCAGGCCCGCAGATGGAGGACGCGCTCATCGATCACTGCCGCGAGCATCTTATCAAGTGGAGCTGCCCGCGTGAAATTGAATTCCGCAAGACCCTGCCCAAGACCATTGTCGGCAAAATCGCCTATAAGGTTCTGGAAGAGGAAGAGATCGCATATTTAAAGAATACAGGGAAATATGCGGGAGAGTGAAACGAGGAGCTTCATAAATGAAAGAGCTGGATGAATTCTACGCGATATTGAAAGACCCAGTATCATACGGCAGAAAGATGAAGGCGCAAGGCCGGAAGATCGTAGGATTCTTCTGTTCCTATACACCGGAAGAAATCATCTACGCCGCGGGGGTGCATCCTTTCAGGATTTTCGCGCAAGGTGAGAGCATTCACTTTGCTGACGCCCATTTCCAATCCTACTGCTGCTCTCTGGTGCGGGGAGCCCTCGAAGGGGCCCTGGCAGGCAATCTTGATTTCCTCGACGGGGCCATTTTTCCGCACACCTGCGATTCTATCCAGCGGCTCTCCGATATCTGGCGTATGAATGTGAAAGGGCCTTTTCACGCAGACATAGTGCTGCCCGTGAAGCTAAATGCAGAAAGCGCCAGGGCATACATGATCGATGTCCTGAGAAAATTCAGGGATGACCTTGCCTCGCACCTGCGCGTGCAGATCACCGACGACAAGTTGAAGAACGCCATTAAGACCTTCAACATCATCAGGGGTTCTCTCAAGAGGCTATACGAACTGAAAGCCGAAGATCCCGGAATTATCAGCGGCAGTGATCTCTATGCGATTGTCAAGGCTTCCATGATGATGGACCGTGACCATCTTGCCGAGGTTCTTCCTGCAGTTATCGAGGGACTCGAAAAGAAGAAGGGAAATGCAAATCTATCTGCGGGCAAGCGTATAGTCCTGGCCGGAGGCGTTTGCAACCACCCGGATATCTACCGTATCATAGAAGAAGCCGGCGGGGTCGTCGTCTGGGATGATTTCTGCACCGGCTCAAGATATTTTGAGGAATCGGCAAAAGTTAACGCAGACCCCATCGCCGCAATTGCCGGACGTTATATTGAGAGGCCCGTATGCCCGGCAAAGCATGCCGGGATATTTACACGGGGTGAAAATCTTCTTAAGATCGTAAAAGAGAAAGACGCCCGCGGTGTCGTCTTCTTTTTCCTCAAGTTCTGCGACCCCCATGCCTTTGACTATCCCTACATGAAGGAGATTCTCGACAGGGAAGGCATGCCGAGTATGATGTTCGAAGTGGAGGATCAGCTCCCTTCGGAGGGCCAGTTGCGCACGCGGTTTGAGACATTCGTCGATATGTTATGAAATATTTTCTGGAATGAAAAAACCCAAAGTGAGACGTCTATGAATAAGATGCCGGAGATCGTGCTCTTCTTTCTTGCGAAGATCAAGAAACTTGCCCTTCATTTCAAGAAGAAAAAGAAGATGAAAGAGATCATGATGGTCTATTACATGGAGGCAAAGAGCGCCCGCATCAGCGGCAGGAAGATTGCCTGGATTACGAGCGGTGGCCCCGTCGAGCCCCTCATTGCGATGGATGTAATTCCCGTCTATCCGGAAAACCACGGGGCAATGATCGGGGCGAGCAAGATGGGGACGGACCTTTGTGAAAAGTCCGAGTCCATGGGATATTCGAGCGACCTCTGTTCCTACGCGCGCTCCGATATCGCCTGCGCAACGGTGAACGGCGGCCCTATCGGTGGTCTTCCCCGTCCCGACATGCTCATATGCTGCAACAATATCTGCGGGACCGTTATCAAATGGTATGAGGTTCAGGCCCGCTACTTCAACGTCCCCCTTTTCATCTTCGATACGCCCTTCTGCCATGTAGGCTATGCCGAAGAGGCCCGAAGATATGTCCGCAGGCAACTCGATGAATATGTGCTTTTCCTCGAAAAGGTCTGCGGAAAGAAAATGGATAGCGACCATCTAAAGGCTGTGGGAAAGCTTTCCCTTGAAGGACAGCGACTCTGGCAGGCCGTGCTCGCGACGACCGCAAACAGTCCCGCACCCATGACGGCCTTTGATGCCTTTTACCACCTGGCGCTAATCGTCACGCTGAGAGGAACACCGCTGGTCATCGACTATTACACGCAGCTTTTAGAGAAGATGAAAAACCGCGTGGCCAGAGGGATCGGGGCTATCCCCAATGAGAAGTACAGGCTCCTCTGGGACAATATACCCATCTGGCCTCGGACGCGCTGGCTCTCGGAAAAGCTGGCTGCACACAACGCCTGCCTCGTCGCGGATACCTATACCTCCGCCTGGTGCGGCACGACGAAGTACATCGACGAAAATAATTTCTTTGACTCCATGGCCGAGGCCTACACGCGTATCTACCTCAATATCGGCGTGGATGAGATGGCCCGTATAGTGCTTGAGATGGTGGACACGTATAAGGTCGACGGCATTGTGATGCATTCAAACAGGAGCTGCAAACCTTACTCCCTGGGTCAGTACGATATCCAGAAGATCGTAGAGAAGGAAAGAGGGATTCCCTGCCTGATGATTGAGGCGGATATGGTGGATGAGCGAAGCTTCTCGGAGAGCCAGATTTCCACGCGCATCGATGCCTTCATGGAAATCATCAAGCAGCGGAAAGGGGCTTAGGCAGCAGACGGACGAGAGCAATTGATGATTACAGTAGGAATTGACATCGGGTCTATCACCACAAAGGCGGCCGTCATAGCCGAAGGGAAGATACGCGGCACAAGGGTCATCTTTACGGGGTACAACGCGGAACAGGCCGGTACGAAGGTGTACGAGGAGTTGCTGGGGGAACTCGGCATGGAGAAGGCCGCTGTCGGGAGAATCGTCTCCACAGGATACGGCAGGAACAGCGTGAAGTTCATGGACAAGGCTATGACGGAGATCATCTGTCATGGCGCGGGCGCCCATTATCTGAATCCCCGTGCCCGCTCCGTCATTGATATCGGCGGGCAGGACAGCAAAGCCATCGTCCTCGATGAAAAGGGGAAGGTAAAGAACTTCGCGATGAACGACAAGTGCGCCGCCGGCACGGGACGATTTCTGGAGGTGATGGCGAGGGCGTTGGAGGTGGACCTCGACGGATTTGGAGCCCTTTCCCTGAGAGCAGGCGATCCCTCCAGAATCAGCAGCCTCTGCACGGTCTTTGCAGAATCCGAGGTCATCTCGCTCATCTCAAAGGGCGAAAAGCGGGAGAACATTATTGCCGGCATACACGAGTCTATTGCCGCAAGGATAGCTGCCATGGCAAACCGTTTGCGGATTGCACCTCTCGTGGTGATGACGGGCGGTGTGGCAAAGAATATCGGTGTTGTGAAGGCCCTCGAAAGAAAGATCGGAATGGCCGTTGAGGTCTCGGAATATGCTCAGGTGAACGGGGCTATCGGCGCCGCCTTCCTGGCCACGGGTCTGAAATAATAATATCTCTACCGTATAGAAAGTTCCTGCCCGGTAGAATCGGGCATTCGCTTTTATCTTATCGCCTGTTTTTGCAGGTAGCTTTTTACGTCTTCTTCCTTCGAGAGAACCCGCAGGCCGCCTTCGGCCAGGGCCGACATCTCGTCTTCACCGGGATAGACGAAGACAGGTGCGAGGAAAGCGACCCTCTCCCTGATCCATTCAGTGAGCATCTCTGAATGGGCGAGTCCGCCTGTCAGTATGATGCCGTTGACTGCGCCTTGCAAGACAACGCACATGGCGCCGATGTCTTTCGCAATCTGATAAGCCATGGCTTCATAAATGAGTTTCGCCCTTTCGTCTCCCGCATTGATCATGTTGCGGATCTTCTGCCCATCCGTTGTGGAAAGATACGCCGCGAGGCCTCCCTGCCCCACAAGCCGGGCCTGCATCTCCTTTTTGTCGAGCTTTCCCGAGAATGCGAGATTAAGCAGATCTATTGTGGGAAGTGCGCCGGCCCTCTCTGGCGTGAGAGGCCCTTCCCCGAGTCCATGGGTGCAGTCAATGACCCGGCCTTTTTGATGGGCGCCGATGGTGACGCCCCCGCCCAAGTGGGCCACGACGAGGTTCATCTCCTCATACTTTTTCCCCATCTCCCGAGCAAGCCGCCTTGCAGCCATCTTCTGGTTCAACGCGTGGAAGGCGCTCTTCCTCTCAATTTCGGGAAGGCCGGATATTCTCGCCAGAGGCTGGAATTCATCCGTGCTCGGCGGGTCGATGACTATGGCCGGCATGCCGTATTTTCTCGCAATATCGAGGGCCATGGCCGGCCCGAGGGCCGAAGGATGCATTCCGTATTTCCCTTCGAGGAGATCCCTGCACATGTCGTCATCTATCGTGTAAGCGCCCGCGGGCGCCGGTTTCCCCAGCCCGCCGCGACTGACGACCATATCGATCTCTTTTAAGCTGATCCCCTTCCTTGCGAGAAATTTGAGAACGTCATCCTTACGGTGTGGAAGCTGTTCACCGATCGATTTATACGAAGACAGCGCTTCGCTGCTGTATCGAATCGTTTCGAGCACGGCATCGTCTCTACTCGAAAACCAGCCCACCTTAGTCGATGTCGAGCCTACGTTGATGACAAGGAGGTGATGTTCTTTCTTCATCATTTATTTCCTCAGAGCAAGGATGCGAGGGCGATTTCCACAATCCGGTTTTCTCTCGACACGAAGGGAAGGCTCAGGATAACGGGCTTTGTCGCCCCCATGAGGACACCGGCCATTTCCATCCGCCCGAAGAATACGAGGGACTGGGCAAGAAGATAACCGCTTTCTATCTCCGGCACGAGGTAGATGTCTACACTTCCGGTCACGGCGCTCTTGACCCCTTTTCTTTCCGCTGCAACGTGGCTTAGCGCACAATCGATATCAAGGGGACCGTCAACTACGGCGTTTCCGAACTGTCCCCGCTCCGCCATCTTGGAGAGGATGGCGGCATCCAGCGTCGAAGGGATGCTCGGATTCACCTGCTCGATGGCAGCAAGGACCGCCGCCTTCGGCGCCGCGATCCCGAGCAGGCCCGCCAGCCTTATTGCTTGTGCAAGGATCAACTGCTTTTCAGTTACGCCCGGATAGTTATTCACCAACGTATCCGTCACAAGAATCAGTTTGTCACTTTTTGGCAACCGGAAGACCGATATATAGCTTGCCAGCTTGTCCTTCAAAATGCCTGTCTTTGCATCGAGAACAGTTTTCATGAATATCTTCTGATCGGCGGCTCCCTGCATGAGCATATCCGCACGCCCTTCACGGATGAGCGCTACCGCCGCTCGAAGAGACCCGCCGGAATCTTTCACATCCACGATTTCATGTTCGAGAGATTGAAGGGCGCTCTTTTTTACCAGGGCTTCCACAACTTTGCCGTCGCCTACCAGCACGGGAACGATAAGCCCTTCTTTCGCCGCCCGAAAGACGATTTCCATATCCGGCTTCTTCACCGATGAGATGGCCATCCTTCTCTTCACAGCCTTTTTCTTCGCCGCTTCCATAATTTCCGCGAATGCGCCGGCCATTTCACCTCACCTCCTTTTCCAATCTGTCTGCCACCACAACACCCATGGCAAGCTCGGTAATAATGGAATCGCTGAAGTCCGCGCGCGAGGGAATACATACCGCTCCTCTCGAGGTCACTGCTATGGAGCAGCGAGTCACGTCGAGAAAGAAATCGAGCTTGCACATTATATTGCCCGTGTCGAGGCGGGGGACGAGGATGATATGCGGAATCTTCGCTAAATCGATATCCCGGTAATCTTTCAGGCGTCCCCTCGGTCCCAGGAATATCTCCGTGAAGGAGGTTGCATCGACAATCTCACATTCCCCGAACTCTCCCGCATTCGCGGCCTGCCTGAGCAATTTGTAGTCCCGGTAAGAATCGAGGGTCCCGCCGAATTTCCTCTGGCCGGAAATAACAATGATCCTTGGTTTCTTATACCCGAGCAAATGATAAAGAAAGACGGCGTTCCTTAAAATATCCGCCTTCGTCCTGTAATCGGGCATTATGCTGACACCGGTGTCTGTGAAGGCAGTCAAATGGCTCACTCCCGGAATCTCCCAGAAGGACACGACGCTCACCGTCATGCCGGAGGCCGCCTTCCCTTCCGCCCTGATGATCGAGCGATAGACATAGGCGGTCGGAATCTGACCTTTGCTCACAATAGACAGTTTCCCTGAAAAAAGCATGCCGATGCCGAGATCAGATATCCTTTGCCTGTCGTTTTCAATAATCCTTTCGAACCTGCTGATGTCGAACCCGACCTTTGCCCCGAGTTCATCCATCTTCTCCGAATTACCGATGAGGACCGGCTCGATGTACCCGGCTTCCCAACTTCTTTTCACAGCCAGCATGAATTCCTCGTCTTCAGGGGCGAGAACGGCAAGCTTTTTCGGCCCTGTTTCCCCGGCAATCCTGGAAACATCGTCAAGTGATCTAATCATCAAAGTCACCCCGCATGAAACTCGTCATTCGCAAGATATATTCCTTTCCGCTTAGTATTAATTTATTAAGTTAGGGACGAAAGATAGGAACGCAGATTTTGTTTTTTCGACAGGCCCAGTTTATGTCTGATA
This sequence comes from uncultured delta proteobacterium, assembly GCA_963729715.1. Classification (GTDB taxonomy): domain Bacteria; phylum Desulfobacterota; class Syntrophia; order Syntrophales; family UBA2185; genus Fen-1135. The sequence continues at coordinate 228,933 of CAVSPA010000003.1, read as the reverse complement.
TGGTAGCGGTACACATTGACGGCACTGACAGAAATATTTAAGAATGCCGATATTTCTTCAGATGTTTTTCCCTCTTTCATTAAATTGGCAACCTGCACTTCTCTTTTGGTAAGATTCAAGTAAGTAACTGACAATTTCTGGGCGAAGGGTGACATGATATCCCTTAGATTGGAGGCAAGGACATTCACATAAGAAGTCCCCTGCAGGTCCACATGATTTTTTAATTTTTCCATGTGCGGCAGGATGAGTACTTTGATGTTCGTTAAGACTTTTTGTTCCAGTTCGTTTCTATCCTCGTCTCTCTGTTTCATCAAGACCCTTAGTGCCGAGTTCATGTCTTCAAGTTCATGCGTCTTGACCTCGAGCTCCATCTCCCTCTTTTCCAGCGCCTCCTCCGCCCGCTTGCGTTCTGTAATATCCATGGAGTTCCCGAGAATGGCCGGTCTGCCCTTATAAATGATAGGTGTTACTGTCTCCATGATCCAGTGAATATCACCGCTCCGGCTGATGATCCTGAATTCATGAGGAGAAGAGCGTTTCCCTTTGAGCATATCTATTGCGCACTGCTTGTGCCGCTCCTTATCCTCTGGATGGACAATGGAGTTAGATTTTTTCCCCATCAGCTCTTCCGGTGCGCACCCGTAATATGAAGCGGCGTTGGGGTTTATCGACTGGAACTGACCATCCTGCACTACGTAGATGCCTACCAGGGACCTCTCCGTCAATGTCCGGAAAAGCTGCTCGCCCTCGCGTATTTTTGCGGGCCCGCCATTATTATGAAAGCTTTTCTTCTTCATTTTTTTGACCGACGCCTGTTTTTTAATGGGTTACGCTTTTCCATTGCACCCATCCGGGGCGTGACAATCTACGGAAAGAAATATTCACCTTGGCAATATTCGCGCGTCCGGATTGGGATCCTCGCTTTTGCGGCTGCTGACTCCGAGTACCGAAGTATCAAGTTGACAGTTTTTGTCATATATGTAATATATGAACCGACAAGTCAATTGATTCTTTAGTCTCTTCGGTGGAAGGGCAGCGATTCTATATGGCCGGCTGGACAGGCGCGAAAGCCCCGTTGACCCTGTTTTATGTTCTTTGGTCATGGCCGGGGTGCCGCAAATTAAGGAACCGGATATGCCATTGCACGTAATTGCTTTTCCGGATATAAATCCGTCACATTTTCAGCAAGAGCTTTCGATACTATAAAAAGATAAAAAGGAGATATCTCCATGACTGGGAAAAAGACTCTTATCATTCTTGGCGTCAGCCTTATCGCATTTATTCTCGCAACCGCAGGTGCATTTGCATTCAGACCGGGCAGTTTGTTACAAGTCAGCAATTTGAAAAAATGCCAGAATTGCGATTTAATCAGCGCGGACCTGAGCGGCCAGGATCTCAATGGAGCGAATTTGCAGGGTGCAAACATGACCGGTGCAAATCTCTCTACAACAAATCTTTCCGGTGCAAACCTGAGGAATGTGGAATTAGCGGGCGCAAAACTTTCAAATGCAAACTTGAGCGGCGCGAACCTGAACAATGCCAACTTGAGCGGTGCGAGCCTGATAAAGGCAAGCCTCACCTCTGCAGATTTGACTGATGCAAACCTTACCAATGCAAAGCTGATTGACGCAAGATTGACCGACGCAAATCTGACGAACGCAAACTTGACCGGTGCAAGGATGAACGGTGCGTCTCTAAGGGGTGCAAATCTTACTAATACAAGACTGACTGGCGCCAGAATGGATAATGCTTCCTGGATTGACGGCACGACGTGTAAGGAAGGATCTGTCGGGGAGTGCAGGCAGTGACTTCGTTACAGGCGGGAGATTCGTAAGAGTCTTCTTTCCTAAAACTGAACATTGCGGGTAATTCGCAATACCGGCGGCCGCAGATTTTTCTTCAGCCGCCATTTTTTTGAAAGAATCCGTACGCAGGCAACACCGCTGATTATTCCTCCATTTGTTGTTGCCGGTTGTCACGAGCTTCCGCTTTCATGGTAAGCTTTGACAGGATAATTTTGTTCCCGCCAACCGCTGAATCCACCGTCCAACGGTCGCACACGCATATATCCCTTCTGCCTCAGTATTAATGCCGCCCGAGCACCCGACACGTCGTTCGGTCAGGAGCAGTAAGTCACGACTTCCCTTTCCACAGGAACCGTAGAAAACCGCTCCAGATTCTCGAGGGTAAAGTAAAGGGCGCCGGGTATTACATACGGATCGGCCTCAAACTCCAGGGGATGCCTTACATCTAAAATGGCGACCTCATCACCGGCATCGATCTTCCCTTTAAGTTCTTCAGGTGTCATGCGGTTGGAAGACAGTTCCCTAAGAAGATGCCTCCTGCGTAAATATTTCCACGCAATACAAAGGGCAACGAGCAGAAGGACGGCTATGAGAACACTTCCTTGTCCCCAGCCGGGGAGAACAATCCTTTCAAGCTGTATCTCCCGGCTGAAAAGATAACCTACGCCCATGAAGAATCCCACCCAGAGCAGCGATCCGATGCTGTTATAGAGGATGAATGTTCGGAGCTCTAATCTCACAATGCCGACAAGGGGAACCGCCAGATTACTGAGTCCCGGAATGAACTTCGTAAACAAAAGAGAGGCAGGCCCGTGCTTTGCGAACAAATTCTGTGTTTTCCTCACGCAGGCATCCGGTTCAAGGCTGATGCGGCAGAGGAAAGACAGCACTTTGAGCCCGCGAATCCGGCTGAGAAAAAACCACGCGAAATCAGCAAGCATGACGGCAGCAAAAGCTATAGTCAAAGCATAGGCAAACTGCATGTACTCCATCTCGGCAAGGATGCCAGCAGCAATCAGGGGGAGGGTTGCGGGGATGGGGATGCCGAGCCTTTCCGAAAACATCCAGAGGAAGAGAAGGATGTAACCATGGCGAATCAGATTTTGGATGATCTCGCGCATTGGTGAGATGGCGCCTTTTCTTCTTCAATGAGCTTTAGAACATGCTTTCAGATAATTCTTCGTGTGAGAATCCACGGAAAAGCGGTATTCACACTAGCATCAATTATCTCCTCAGAACCTGCGCCAATACGGGCGGGGGACGCTCATGAGTCCATATTGTTTAACAGGGACGCGTCGCTCAAGCCAAACGAAATACCCACCTGCAGGAAATGACCTAATTACCGACAACACTTCTACTTGTCACCGATGGTGAAGACAGCAACGACGCTCATCGGTTTCCACGCTAAGTTGCCAGACGTCACAAGGGCTATGACTACTGCTGGCTTTCCATCGTTGTCAATCGCGTTAATCTGATAATCCGCCACATAACCATGGAGCTTCTTCGTCCTCCACTTTTCCGTAAAGCCGAGACCGTCCCACTCCAGGTTATAGACCTCGCCGGAAGTGAAGATTCTGAGATTCTCAAACCACCGCCTCTCCTGAGAAAAGTTCCTCGCTACGATCAGTTCCGCGCTTCCCTCTTTGCCGATGCCGCAGTTAATAATTCTGAGACTCACGTACGGCATTTTGTTCTTGTCTTCGGGATTTGCAGGGGACAACTGCGACATTGTGCGGTCGAAGTAATTATTGCTACCGCCAAAAACTTCGCCGCTCTTCCAGACCGTCGCCCTGCTTTCACCCAGGACGTCGATCCTGTCAATCGACTTATCCGTCTCTTCATAGACGCGAAGATAGTCGTAGCTATCGAGGGCAATGATCCGATTGGGACCGCTTTTTTCCAGGGGCGCGATGGCAAGGCCATAGACGGAAAGCCCCTGGGGAATCTTCATGCGCCGGCCCTGCCGGCAGCTTCCATCCTTACAAACAATTTCGTAAATGGGATTATCGAAAGGATTATCGATCCCCATCTCCTGCCCCAACAGCAAGGATTTGCCATCCATCTCTATGACCCTCAAGAACCATCTCAGATGCGAAGCGATCTTCACATATTTCCCATCTTTGTATTCGAGTATAAAGGAGTCCGGGAAATTCCGGAACAGGCTGGTGACTATGATCTGTTTGACGCCGTCACCCTTGATATCCGCTACATCCACGGAAAGGTACTGGTCGTGGGATTCGCCTGGAATTTTTTGAAGGAGCTTAAGAGAATTGCCTTCTTTCCGGTAGATCATGATATTGCTCATATCGATAATCACGATTTCATTTTTACCGTCATTGTCAACATCACCTATGCTCATCCCTATAAATTGAGCGTCGATCTTCTGACTCATCCAGAAGCCAGCGCGGCCGGCAGCCTGAGTATCAGCGCTCAACTCTGAACCCGTTATTGTATCCCCTGCACACACCGATCCGAAAGTCGATGCCACAAGCAAGATCAAGAAGAACATGGTCGCCGCTTTTTTCATTCTTATCTCTCTTACAAACGCCGCCGCAGGAAGGATTCCCCGTATACTGGATTCTTATCAAAGTTTACCAATCTCAGTATATCGCATATAAGCCGTTTTTCTATACACCGTTCCCCTATATTGACTGTCCGAAAACCTGATTTTCTTTCGAGTGATGATGTAAGAAGATGTTTAATAGCGGAAGATCCATGAAATGGCTGTTCTAAGAGCGGCAGGCCGGTTGCGATTTAAGAAATAATAATTGCGGAACCATATGTTAAAATGCTATATTAAAAAAAAGTGTTTCCTTTGTGAATTACTGCAAATTCCCATATGCGAAAGTTCCGCATGTTTGTTGTGGCTTTAGGGGGTACGTTATGAACTATAGATGGTTGCTGTTAGCAATGGTCATGGTCTTGCTCTGTGCCTGTGTTGTGCCTCAGGTCCATGATACATCCCAGAACCGCTCAATTTCACTAAAAGCTGAAGACCTTCCTAAGTACGGGATGGCATTTATTACGCCATCCACTGTGACCGGCCAGGAAGAGGAAAAGCAGGAGGTTGCCCTCACCTTTACGGAAGTTCTAAGAAAAGAACGCCCTGCAATAATCTGTCTTTCTCTTGCAGAAACACTCAATGCCATAAACCGGGCAGGACTCTCAGAAGATTATAAGCGCATGTATGTCGATTACCGTGACACCGGGATTTTCAATCGTGACATTCTCAAGAAAGTAGGCGAGGCGACAAAAACAAGGTATGTGGCGCAGCTTAAACTGATGGCCTTTTCTCAAGGATCGGATAACCGGTTCGGCGTCCTGGGTCTCCGTCTGATTGATACAAAGTTTGCGGACGTGAGGCTGTTCTTTCAAATTTGGAACACATCGGATGGGACCATAGCCTGGGAGGGCGTCCAGGAAATACACTACGCTATTGATAGAGTAACGGAAAAGCCGGTAACACAGAGAGTTATTATAGAAAAGGCCGCACACGATCTTATTTCAAAGCTGCCAAAGGCTGATTAAACGTTGCTGGAACGGCGCTTGAAAAAAGTAGCAAGGTACATTACGCTACGATTTTAGACGTCGAGCCTTAATAAATATCAAAGAGAATATGACTGTTTCTAAAGGAAGCAGAATCTACAGAAATCATGTAAGGTATCTTGTTTTTGCTTTAGTCCTGGTAATACTTTCGCTATCTACCCCTACTACCGGTAGCACCGTAGCTTCCACCAAGCCCTTCCCTTTTCATCCCGGCGAGAAATTGACTTACCGCGCTAAGTGGGGCTTCATACAGGCTGGAGAGCTTACACTGGAAGTACTCCCCATAGAAACTATCGATGGTGCCAAGGCATACCACTTTGCCATGATCATGAAAACGAGTCCCACTATCGATCATATATATAAAGTTCGTGAAAGGCAGGATTCCTATTGCGACATCGGCATGACCCATAGCCTCCTGTATAAGAAGGTGAGTGAAGGGGAGCACCCGCGTGACGTCATCGTAAATTTTTACTGGGACAAACTTGAAGCCACACGTTCTAATTTCGGCGAAAAGATGGCGCCCGTTCATATCGTGCCGGGGACATTCGACACAGTATCCCTCTATTACCTCATCCGCCTTAAAGACATAAAGGAGAACAGCCTGATCGAAATACCTATCTCCGAAGGCGATAACATTATAATGGTGAAGGCAAGCGTAGCCAGGCGGGAAACGATCAAGATTGATGAAAAGATGTATGACACCTTTGTGGTCATACCCGACATGGAAAAGCTCGAAGCGCAACATGTGGTAAAGAACGGCGATGTGCCCGAGCTCGTAATCTGGTTTACTGCCGATGATAAAAGGATCCCCGTAAAAATCCAGAGCAAGGTAAGGGTAGGGTATTTTGTTTTTGAACTTATTGCGGCAGAACCGTGAAATAATATCTATACAGGGTTGCGAACGTCTCAAGCGGACTCAATATGGATATATGAAGGGGGTTTAGGCGTGCGAACAAAAATGGTGTTGCTGCCTGGATTGATCCTGTTGCTGTGCCTGATTGCCGGGTGTGCGGCGAAGGCCCGTTCCCCGGTGGCTACAGTCTATAAGGAAACGGGGTTTGCAAACCCGGGGAGTCACCATCTCAAATTCCTCTTAGACGGCCGGGGTACGTTGGCTGAATATCTGCTAAATGAAAAATCCGAGAATCCCGATCTCGAGGATTTTGACGTACCAGGGCTGGAAAGACTCTTTCGCATCTCGTATCCGCAGCTTTACCTTCCGGTCCAACCCGGTGTACCTCTCTGCAATCTGGATACCAACTTCAAGCACTGCAAAGGCCTGGAGCTGCTGGCTGATTTTGAGATATATGCGGACGATACGGTCGTCTTGCACAGTCGCGTGCTGTATCATGTCAAGATTCGTTTACAGAAAGACGAGTCCAACTTCTTCAGGACTGCCAAAGCGCAGCGCGACCGGGGCGAATTTGCCTTACCGCGGCATTATTATATAGGAGCTCTCATAGAAGCGATCCAAAAGGCTTTGCCCATTCTGCAAGAAATTGCGACGGATTATCCCAAGTATATCAAGGACGACAACAAGCAGATAGAGATTGAACTTACCATGGAAGAGGCTCGCGACAGATCAGCAGCTAAGAAAGCCGATCAGGACATGAAGGATACTGCGGGATTAAGCGGCGGCGTCATCCTTTCCGCCCTGCCGAATATCTCTTTTCTTGCGGGTCTCACGGTTTCCGCCTTGAATTCCGGCGGAAGGACCTTCTGGCAGGTGCTCAAAGAGGAAAAGGACTTTGATCTTTATAAGTGCTCGCTGGATCTCAAGGAGGTTAATTTTTCCTATGCCGAAAGTTCTGCCAGAAACTTCTCAGGCACATTCCGGCGATTGTTCGAACCGCCGGCAGATATTCTGATCCGCAGAATAATTATCAGGCTACGCGACAAGGAAGAGGAGATACAAACTCGCCCAGGAAATTCCGGGGGCGTTCTTTTCGGTGAAAGAGATAAATAATTATTGCTGCGGTCATGCTTCATCCACAACCCAATAGCCCTAAGCAGACAAAGTCTTATTGCGTTAAAAACTGCGGAACTCCGAAATGAAATGTGGTATAGATAAAAAATAGTGTCTGTGATATTGAGACCGTTATCATAATTACGGCCGTACCAATCAAGCTTAATTCCTGATAAATAAGTCATAGAGAGTATTTAAAATGAGAATGATCCCCAAAGAAGAAAAGTTTTTTGATCTTTTTTATGAGTTGGCAACCAAAATCGAAGAGGGGGGGGAACTCTTTCTCGACCTGGTTGAGCATTATGAATATTCAGAACCGATGATCGTAAAACTGAAAGAATTGGAACATGAAGCCGACGTCATCACCCACAGAACCTATGAAAAGATGCACAAGACTTTTCTTACCCCTATCGATCGTGAAGACATCTATGCCCTGGTCAATAAGATGGACAGTATCCTTGACATGATTGAAGCCTCTGCGGCCAGAATGTCTCTGTACAAGGTTAAGGTTCCTGCCAAGGAAATCATCGATCAGGCTAAGATACTGAATGAGGCGATCAAGAAGGTGAAATATATCGTCCAAGCCATGAAGAATATGAAAAACGCCAAGATGATCATCGACGCCTGCGTGGAAATAAACACCCTGGAGAACGAAGGCGATATTATCATGAGGATGACGATGACCCGCCTGTTCGAGCAGGAAAAAGATCCCATCGAACTGATCAAGTGGAAGGAAATATTTGAGAGGATAGAAGAGGCCATCGACGTCTGTGAGGATGTCGCTAACATTGTGGAGGGAATCGTCCTGAAACACGCCTGATTCCCTTGTATTCGTCGTTTCTTCGTGCGAACGACGCGGGGGTCATTGAGTGCCTCAAATCGAAAATATGGTAGATTTATAAGGTCTGATAACGATGGCTAAGAAAAATGTGACATTGAAGATCGGACAAAAAATAAGCAGAAAAGATTTAGTGAAGCAGGGTTGGACTTTGTTCATGACCTTGCCTAACGGTAATGAAGTGCTCAGCCGCGATTACATAAAAATAATGTGGGATCCCCAAAAAGAAGAGGTCGTGCACTTATTCACGGCCGCAGATACCTACAGGCGGTTCTAAATATTTCCATGCAAAAAAATCTCGTTCCCAGCATTTCTATCTTGCGATAACCTTCCAGTTTAAGACGATCTTAAAATATTTCTCCGTCAGTCGTGCTAAATCCAGGCTATAATGATGTTATATTCTGCCCGACCGTTAGCCTCACTATCGGACCTGCCGCGGCTTCCCTGTCTCATCTCTTTCCTTAGTGCCACTGAGGCTTATTGAGGACAAAAATCAGATATCTCCATATAGCACATCGACACCCAATATCGCATAATTGATTAAATATGGCACAGTCAACTTATTAGTTAAGAAGCCGAGGTCACTCTAATCAGAGGAGGAAGCGATGAAGATCGATAGAAGGGAATTTCTGAAACTGGCGGGAATCGGGAGCGTCGTTTTTGTTGCCGGTCCTGGAAAATTACTGAACGTCGCCGAGGGGGCCAAAATGGGAAATGATGATTTCTTTTTCGTTCAGTTGTCGGATACACATTGGGGCTTCGCCGGTCCGGCGGTAAACCCGGATGCGGCGGGTACCCTCAAGAAAGCCGTAGCAGCTGTAAACAGTCTTACGAGCAAACCGGGTTTTGTCATGTTCACAGGTGACCTGACCCATGTGACCGAAGATGAAAAAGAGAGACGAAATCGTCTATCCGAATTCAGGAAGATTGTCAGCGAGCTGAAAGTGAAGAACGTCAGATTTATGCCCGGAGAACACGGTGCCGGTCTGGATGAAGGCAAGGCATTCAAAGAATTTTTTGAAATAACCCATTATACCTTCGACCATAAAGGGGTCCATTTCATAGTGTTGGACAATGTCTCCGACCCTACCTCAAGTATCGGGGAGGCGCAGCTGCAATGGCTGAGCGGGACATTAAAGCAAGTGGACAAGAGCGCTGGGATCGTAGTTTTAACCCACCGCCCGCTGTTTAATCTCTATCCGGATTGGGATTGGCATACACGGGACGGATCCAAGGCTCTCGATATGCTCATGCCCTATGCGAATGTGACTGTCTTTTACGGTCATATACATCAGGAACACCATCACAATACAGGGCATATCGCCCATCACGCAGCGAAAGGGCTGATGTACCCCCTGCCGGCCCCGGGTTCTGTGCCCAAGAAACAGCCGGTTCCCTGGGATGACAAAGTGCCATACAAGGGATTGGGATTCCGCGGCATAAATGCGGATGTCAAAAAAGCCAAATATAATATCACTGAATTCGGCGTTAAAGGAGAACGGTCATGAGATCTGCAAAATATGTCATCCCCATTCTCATTCTTTCGATTTTCCTGTTCGTCGTCATTGCCCACTTCATGGGCGGCTACATAATGGCTGACGAAAAAGAAACGGTAATACGGATAACGGCGAAGAAGTTTGAGTATTCACCTAAGGACATAAAGATGAAGAAGGACGTTCCGGTGGTGCTGGAGTTCACTTCACTGGATAGACTGCATGGATTCAATTGTCCGGAACTGGCAATACGCGCCGATATCGTTCCCGGAAAGATAAACCAATTGCGTTTCACTCCCAACAAGGCCGGTTCTTTTCCTTTCCATTGCGACAACTTTTGCGGACTCGGTCATGAAGGAATGACGGGGACCATCACCGTGGAAGAATAATTTCTTGTATCCTCCGTTATGAGTGGCAGGCGCAAGTTCGCGCATTTTTCTAATAGACTTCAGACTGCATCCGGAATGGAAGCAGTTGCATATTTTTGTAACAATCACCGGTTGAACTATCACCATAGTCCCACATTTTACCTTTCCGCCATGTGTCTCATAAATATTTTTGGTTGACATTTATTACTTGGTGTGCCAAACAAATAACCAGATGGATGTATTCCGTTGAGGTTATGGAGATGCCCCCTGAGGATAGACTCATATATCTGCTATTTACAGCCCAGCAGAAACTCCGCACTTACCTGAAAAAGAAGATGACCAAAGAGAATGTCAGAGCGACAGCGGCACAGGCCGGTATCCTGTTTCTCCTGAAGCAGAAGGACGGCCGTATCATGAGTGAGCTGAGCCAGATCCTTTCGATTGACAATTCGACTATCACCGGCTTGGTGGACCGGCTTGAAAAAACGGGATTGGTCCGGAGAGATGCTAGCGCTCATGATCGCAGGGCATCGCACGTCTTTATCAATCCGCAAGGGTTGGAAGAAGTGGACAAGGCAAAAAGGGTTATCCGAATGGTTAACCAGGAAATAAAAAATGGGTTTTCAGCGGAAGAACTCGAATCCTTCAACAGGATTCTGAGAAGTTTCTTTCATAAATTCGATTCCGGTCCGACCTGAGAGTTGAAAGATGCACGCAGTCAATAAAAAAGATATCCCCTCGCTGCTGGAGAAGGTGGCCGTATTTGCCGGGAAGGAAATTGCGACCAGGCCTGATATGAATGTCAGCGATGATTTCCCGCTCAATGTATGGCGAAAGATGGCCCACGAAGGCCTCTTCCGCCTCAGGATCACCACGAAATGCGGGGGGACAGGAATTTCTTATGACGCGCTCGTCCTTGTCGGCGAGGCTTTAGTCAATCATGGACATAACATGGGGCTGGCCCTGTCCTGGATTATCCATCTGCTGGCTTCAGGTTTCATGATCGGGAAATTCGGGACTCCGCCTCAGCGGGCGGAATATCTACCGAAGATGGCAGACGGCTTAATTACGGCCTCCATCGCCTTTTCCGAACCCCGATCAGGGGCAGACCCCCGCCATCTCGGCACAACGGCCCATCGGGAAGGGGATCATTTTATTTTAAACGGCGAAAAGGCTTATCTGACCAACGGACCCCTGGCTGACTTCTTTGTGGTTTATGCTGTAACCGGTGCGGCCGCAGAGAAAAAACAGTTCACGGCCTTTCTTGTTTCGAGGGATAACCCGAATTTGACAGTCACGGAAACGATGAAACTGGATTTCCTCAGGCCGTCCCCCCATTGCATGATCAGACTGGAAAACTGTTCCGTGCCGATCTCTGCAATCCTTGGCAGGGAGGGAACGGCTCTCGAAGAAATGGCGCGGCCTTGCCGTACATTGGAGGATGCACTCTTGAACGGTCCCATCCTGGGGGGCATGCACCGGCAGGTGGAGCTAATGCTGGCGGACCTCCGTAAACTGGGCGGCACGCCGACTGATGAAGTAATGAGAGGTCTTGGTGAAATGGAGATACGGCGGCAGACGCTGCGTTGGATGGCCCGTGAAGCAGCGAAACGGATGGAAGAAAGGGGCGGTAAGCGCGAGTCTGAGACATTACTCATTTCTTTTCGGACCATGGCGGCGGACTGCCAGTCCCTCACAAGGCAAGTCATGGAGAGGTCCGGCATCGGCATGGACGAAGAACTGGCGACCATGACAAAGGATATCTGCCGTACACTTGAATTGCTGCGAGGCGCAGACCCGTCAAGACAGAAAAAAATAGCGAAAAGATTATTGTAAGGAAGGAGTCAAATGAGCGCATTAGACACTAAATTTACCACCGTGCAGGTGGTTCGCAGGGGCCTTAAGGACGTGGGCTACATTGCTACGACGCAGATCGCCCACACGGTATATCTGGCTTACCACCTGGGGAAGCCTGTCCTCGTGGAAGGGCCCGCAGGTGTGGGAAAGACGGAACTCGCCAAAGCGGCCGCTGTATTCATGGAAGTTCCCCTTATCCGGCTTCAATGCTATGAGGGGCTCGACGAATCGAAGGCCCTCTATGAATGGAAATACGGAAAGCAGCTTCTCTATACCCAGCTTTTGAAAGACAAGCTCGACCGCGTCATCGAGGGAGAGACGGGGCTCGCCGAATCCATCGAGAAACTTCACCAATACGATGACATCTTTTTCTCGCCACAGTTCCTCGAACCGAGGCCGTTGCTCAAGGCCCTCCAGGAGAAGGACGGGGCAGTCCTCCTCGTCGATGAGGTGGACAAGTCTGATGACGAGTTCGAGGCCTTTCTTCTGGAAATTCTCTCTGACTTCCAGGTCTCCATCCCCGAGATAGGTACCATAGAGGCCACGTCGAAGCCTTTCGTTTTTCTCACCAGTAATAGCACAAGGGAACTCGGAGAGGCCTTAAGAAGGCGCTGCCTCCATCTGTACATCTCGTTTCCCGAGCAGGCACTCGAAAGGGAAATTGTCATGACCCGCGTCCCGGGCATATCGGAGAGGCTGACCAGGCAACTGGTATCCTTCATACACCAGGTCAGAAAACTTGATATTAAAAAACTGCCGTCCGTAAGTGAAACCATCGACTGGGCGAAGACGCTTGTCATACTCCATGCCGAAACCCTGGATAAGGATATGGTCAGGGACACATTGAACACATTTCTCAAAGCCCAGGAAGACATCCGGGTCACCGAAGAAAAACTGTACGCGTTAACGGAGCAGGCCCTCCGGGAGGCAAACTGATTGGATCGCACTCTGGAGAACTTTATCACTGCCCTGCGCCGCTCCGGCGTGAGGATATCCGTCGCGGAAACGATGGATGCCCTGCGCGCCGTGGAACTGTCAGGCTATGGGGACAGGCGGCTGTTGAAAGATTTTCTGTCTGCCTCACTCGCCAAGTCCATGCCGGAGAAAGAGATATTTGATGTCTGTTTCAGCCGCTTTTTTGCCCTCGATTACATTATAGGAGAAGATTTCCTCCTGAAGAATGAAAGCCTCCCCCCGACCCTCCAGGGGGAAGCGCCCCTGACGCAGATATTCATGTCAGGCGATGTAGGCGGGCTTGCCATGGCGCTCAGGGCTGCCGGAGAGAAGGCAGATATCCGCAGCATTCAATCATGGACGCAGAAGGGCCTTTTCATGCAGAGGCTTTTTCAGGAGCTCGGCCTGGAGGGTCTAAACAGGGACATCCGAATGCTTGCCGAAATCGGCGGTCAGGACGCCCTCCATCAGGCGGAGACCCTGGAATCCATGCGTGACAATCTCATGGAAAGGGTGAGAAATCTGGTTGAAAGACAACTCGAACTCTACGCCGCGCGGCGATCGTATGAGCTCTCCGAGAGCTACATCAGAAATGCAAGGCTCTCTGCGCTCGATGAGCGGGATCTAGCCCGCATCCATAAGATTATACAGAGGATGGTAAAGCACCTGAAGGACCGCTATTCCCGGAGACCAAGGACTGCCCGGAGAGGGCACCTGGACTTCCGGAAGACTTTCCGAAAGAGCATCAGCTACGGAGGACTTCCATTTGACACCCATTGGAAATCGAAGAAGATCGATCGCCCGGAAATCGTTGTCATCTGTGACGTGAGCCGTTCTGTCTCGAACGTAGTGCGTTTTTTTCTTCTCATCCTGTACAGCTTGAATGAGGTTATCTCCCGCATCCGTTCCTTCGTATTCTGTACAAACCTTGTGGACGTAAGCCCTCTGTTTGAAATGCACCCGCTTCACGAGGCTCTCGCGGTGCTTCGCTCGGGGGCCGGTATTCCGATTCTCCTCGGCCGCACCGATTACGGAGGCTCTCTTATTGATTTTAGGGATCAATATTCGGATTGCCTGACAAAGAAAGCAACGGTGATCATCCTCGGGGACGCCCGCAACAACTATGCGGAACCGCACACCGAAGTGCTGCGGATGATTTCCGAAAGGTGCAAGAGGTTAATATGGCTCAATCCCGAGACGCCTTCCCTCTGGGGATCGGGTGATTCGGAGATGAAAAAATATCTCCCCTACTGCAGCATCGCGCGGGAATGCAGCACGCTCCGCCATCTGGAGAGAGTCGTGGAATATCTCCTCCGCGTACATAACCGGTGATAATGGTATCAAGTCTAAAACAGATGACAGGTCTCAATGAACATCAGGACAGCCGCAACTGCGCAACATGTCTGTACCTCGCCTGCGGGGAAGGCGCCATGGAGAAAGAGAAATGTTTACGCTTTGCCCGCTTCGTCTATCACTTGATAAACGAGAACTCGCGGGATTGCGAATACTGGCAGCCGGCCCATGGCAGTTGACGCCGCTGCAAATCGGATGCGTCGGTCCCGAAGGAAATACCAAGCCTAAAAAGGTGGATTCGTTATCTATCAAAAGGTGAAGTTTGGACAGGGAGCTTGAGGAAGCGAAGAGACTCGCCAGACGGATTGCCCGCTCCACAGGGTCTCCTGCGTTTTACACGGAAAAGAAAAGACAGGTCGAGGCTTCGCGACGGCTGTTTAGGTTTTCTCCTCTTGTCAGGGAGTGCCTCAATCTTGTGAGCGAACGGGAAGGCGGAATCGGCCATGGGATCGGCCACAGCAGGAAGGTAGCCATCGATGCCGGCGCTATTTCCCTGGTAGAGTCTGCCCCTTTCCGAAAGAGGTCCGAAGTCCGGCGGATAGTTCTTCTCGCCCATGTGGCAGGTGTACTTCATGACATCAGGCGGCTGGAGAAGGATCACGCCCGAGCGAGCGCCGGGGAAGCGGTACTGCTTCTTACCCGCTTCGACCTCGCAGAGACAGAAGTTGCGGCCATCACCGGCGCCATCAGGAATCACGAGGCTTTTCGCATGGCGGAGACCCTCGCAGACCCTCTCGCCCAGTTTCTTTCCGATGCCCTCTACGACGCCGATAAATTCCGTTGGGGGCCGGACAATTTTACGGAGATGCTTTGGGACATGCTGGAATACAGAAAGACCTCACTGGATGCCCTTCTCGCGCGGTTCCTGAAAGGCATGGAAGGGATAAAGCGCATCCGGGAAACTTTCCGCACCCAAACGGGTAGAATATATGGCCCCGATTTTATTGACCTCGGCATCGAGATCGGGATGAAATTCTATACGGCTATGCTCAAGTTAAAATCCTGACTACAAAATCTTAAACCATCTGCCTAAAATCATATTGACATACGAGACTGCTTCTCCTATACTTCTCACATCGAAAAGGAAGTTCTGTCAGAAAATATTATCATAATTTACAGCAGACAAAATACGAAAGAAAGCCTTCCTGAGACAGTAATGCCGGAAGGCTTTTTTAACTGTGACGCTTCGTAAAAGGGCCGGCTATTAAATATAGAATATGGAAAATATCCGCAACTTCAGCATTATCGCCCACATTGACCACGGAAAGTCGACCCTTGCCGATCGGCTTATCCAGTATACCGGTGTGAGCAACGAGCGAACCTTCAAAAACCAGATACTGGATAATATGGATATTGAACGTGAGCGGGGAATTACGATCAAGAGCCAGGCGATTTCCCTCCCGTATCGGGCCAGAGACGGCAAGGCATACAGCCTCAATCTGATCGACACACCGGGCCACGTCGACTTCTCCTATGAAGTCTCCCGCGCCTTGGTCTCATGCGAAGGTGTCCTTCTCCTGATCGATGCCGCGCAGGGCGTGCAGGCCCAGACTATAGCAAATCTCTATCTTGCCATGGAGCTCGGTCTGGAAGTCATTCCCATCATCAACAAGATTGACCTGCCTTCCGCGAATGTTGAAAAGGTCATCGAACAGATCGACTCGGAGCTGGGATTGGACCCTGACACCCATCTAACGTGCTCCGCAAAAGAAGGTACGGGTATCGAAGAGATTTTGGAAGCCATCGTGGAGAGGATTCCACCCCCGAAGGGCGACCTGCAAGCGCCCCTTGCCGCCCTCATTTTTGATGCCCAGTACGACCCTTTCCGCGGCACGGTCATTCACTGCCGCGTTTTTGACGGCGCAGTGAAAAGGGGAAACATCGTACGTTTCATGTTCAATAACGCAACTTACAAGGTTGAAGAAGTCGGTCATTTTCTCCTCACCCGCCAAGAGCGCGATAATCTCAGCGCCGGCGAGGTAGGTTATATCATAGCCGGCGTGAAGACGGTTTCGGATGTCCGTACCGGTGACACAATCACACTCCATAACCGGCCCTGCGAAAAACCGCTTCCCGGTTTCAAGGAGATCAAACCTGTCGTCTTTGCCTCCATTTACCCGATTGCCTCTGATGACTATGAGGAGCTAGCTGTCTCCCTTGAAAAATACAAACTCAATGATGCATCGTTCATCTATCAAAAAGATTCATCTGTGGCCCTCGGCCAGGGATTCAGATGCGGCTTTCTCGGCCTTCTCCACCTGGAGATCGTTCAGGAACGCTTGGAGAGGGAATATGATCTTTCCATCATTTTGTCCGTTCCCAGTGTCCGTTACCGGTCTACCTTGAAAGATGGGACGGTGATAGACGTGGACAACCCTGCGCATTATCCCGATCCATCTGCCATTATGAAATCCGAAGAACCGTATATCCGCGCCACTATGATGATGCCGGAGAAATACCTCGGCGCGGTAATGAAGCTTTGCATGGAAAAACGGGGGGTGAATTCAACTATCAACTACACTGGTCCCGGGCGGGCGGAACTCATCTATGAAATACCCCTCGCCGAGGTTATCTATGATTATTATGACCGTTTCAAGTCCGTCACCCAAGGCTACGGCTCTTTTGACTATGACGTGATCGATTACCGGGAAGGAAGCCTTGTCCTCCTGGATATCCTGGTTAACGGGGAAAAAGTGGATGCCCTGTCGCAGATCGTGCACCGGGATCGCGCACGTGCCAGGGGGCTTCTAGCCTGCGAACGCCTCAAGGATGAAATACCCCGGCAAATGTTCAAAATCGCAATTCAGGGAGCAATCGGCGGGGAGATTGTCGCCCGAACGACGATCTCGGCTTTCCGCAAAGACGTAACTGCGAAATGCTACGGCGGAGACATTACCCGGAAGCGAAAGCTTCTCGAAAAACAGAGGAAGGGGAAGAAACGCATGAAGATGATCGGCTCGGTCAGCATCCCACAGAGCGCCTTTCTCGCCGTCCTGAAGTCCGGCACTGAATGAAGATGCACCATGATAAAATTTTTGATTAACCCCTCACGAAATCAATTTTCACTTTTCTAAACCTCTTGATATGGAATCCAGCATAGACATCTCAACAACAGATACAACTCCCGGCCTGTACATTCACATACCCTTCTGCAAAAGCAAATGTCCCTACTGCAACTTCTATTCGGTTACCTCTTTCACCATGGTCGACGAATTCCTGCACGCACTTTTCGGGGAAATGGAAATGTACCGGGAGGCGTTCACCCGCGTTGACACTGTCTATATCGGCGGCGGCACTCCCTCTCTCCTTGCCATAGAGCACTTCGACAGCATTCTGTCGAATATTCGAAATACCTTCATCCTCTCACCTAACCCGGAAATCACCGTCGAGATCAATCCGGCAGATAGTCCGCAGGAATATCTTGAATCACTTCGCCACCTGGGATTCAATCGCCTCAACATCGGCGTCCAGTCATTTGACGATAAGGTTCTGACATTCCTGAAGCGCAGGCACTCCGTCCGCGAGGCCCTAAATACTATAGAAGCAGCGGGGAACGCCGGATTTGAAAACATCGGAATCGATCTGATTTATGGCATACCCGGACAGAATATGACTTCATGGCTCGACACCGTATCGCAGGCACTATTTCTTAAGTTAGCGCACCTTTCCTGTTATCAGTTGACCATCGAAGCCGGCACACCCCTTGGCCTCCGGTATCGCCGGGGAAAAATTGTCTTGCCCAACGAAGAGCTGCAGCATGCATTCTTCATGAAGACTTCAGAAATCCTTGAAAATGCCGGATACGTCCACTATGAGGTATCCAACTTCGCAAGGGACATTTCCCTCGCATCAAAGCATAATCAGAAATACTGGAACCATACATGTTACCTCGGTCTGGGCCCGGCTGCGCATTCTTTTATGGGACATAAGCGCTGGTGGAATCATAGTTCTCTTGAGGAATATATCAGGGATATCGAGGCGGGAAAGCTGCCTCCAAATTCCTCGGAGATACTGACGAGAGACCAATTGCATCTGGAAGCATTCTTCCTCGGTCTCCGCACGAAGAGGGGCATCCACCTGCACAATTATTCCTGCAGGTATGGTTATGATCTCATATCAGAAAAAGCTGATGCCCTGGCAAGACTCGTTAAAGCAGGATTCATTGAAATAAATGAAGGTTATCTGCAGCCTACCCGTACCGGTCTCGCAGTAGCTGACAGCCTGGTGTCCATATTGGCATTTGAGTAAAAGGTGGAGGGTATTCTTCAACGGCCTGTTAAGTCTTTACGTGCAGGATGGGTAGCCCTATGTGTTTGCGCTTCGTCTCACCGTACATGCGGGTTTGCTGCCTGACCGTTGGCGCTCCACGCCTGCCTTTGCCGAAGACCTCGATTGCGTGCGAGCCGCCCAAGTGGAGGGTGTGCTTGCCGTACTTCCCGCTCAGGGTATCGGCCGCGTCATAGAGCTGCCTAATCTTCTCCGCTTTCAGCGGATCTTCAAAGAGGGTGTACTGAACGGGGGTATCGGGTACAAGGTCAACAAGGACGATGCCTGTGGACCGGTAGATCTCCTTTTCCTCATAGAGGCCGTCAAAAAGTTCCTGGAGAAGGGGGGAGAGTTCCAAGGGATACACGGAGGGACGCGTCAGCTTTGCCTCGCAGCCTGCCGTATCGAAATTATTTTTCTTCAGGAAGGGAATGATCTTCCGGGCGGCCAAGGAATAGCGCCTTGCCTTGATACAGGCGGATTCCATGTTTCTCAGAAGATGGCCAAAGAGATATTCCCGGTCGGACGTCGGGGGAGAAAAGGTCTTTGTCTTGCTGATAGAGGCATAGGTGCTCTTCTCTTCCGGTGATACGGGATATACGGATTCGCCCCGCAACTCTCTCCATGTCTCCACGCCGGGCTTCGTGAAGCGTTCTTCCATGGTGCTCTCCGGGAGCCTGGCAAATTCGAGGGCGGTTCTGACCTTCATTTTCTCCAGATAACTGGCTGTGGCGTGACCTATGCCCCATATCTTTTCTACCGGCAGGTCCTTGAGATACCAGGCAATCAATCTTCCGGGAATGGCGGTAAAGCCGTCCGGCTTCTTATGCTTGGAAGCCACCTTGGCAAGCACCTTGGTGAGGCTCAGCCCTGCCGATATGGTAATGCCCAGCTCACGTTGGATCTCGCTTTTTATCCGGAGGGTGATGGTATCATATGAGGCATGATGGGTCCTGCGCATGCCGGTGATGTCTGCAAAGGCCTCATCGATGGAATATTCTTCCACCTGGGGGGTGAAGCGCCTTATGATGTTGAACATCCGCCGGGAAAAAAGGCTGTAGGTCTCATAGTCGGAGGGTAGGATGATAAGCTCCGGGCAGAGGGCTCTTGCCTCATGGAGGGGAACGCCGCGCTTGATCCCCAGCCTTTTCGCGGGATAGCTGGCGCAAGCCACAATCCCCCGCTCTCCCCCTGTGATGATGGGTTTCCCTTTAAGCTCCGGATGAATGGCTTCCTCGCAGGATGTAAAGAAGGCGTCGCCATCGATATGAATAATGGCCTGGGGCCATGAATAAAGGCTAAAAAGGATTTCGCTCACAGGATAACCTCCATTTTTCTTCCACAGAAGCAGATTAATAGAACTATCGTTCTATTGTCAAGAAGATTTTCTCGAAAGGAAAGAAACCATGAAGATCATTGGGGAACGTATGTGAGGGTCAGGTGCGCCGGCAGGGATCAGATAATTGTTTTCTCCGGAGAACCTTCAATTTCGATGATGGATATGTCTCTCGCGTTGATCCTGAAATTATGCAAACCGCTGACAACGTCGTCGAGATAGGACTCATCTGCAATGATGGTTGTAGAAGAGGTCGCCCATTTTTCAATGTCTCGGGACAGAAAATCAAAACATCCGCGAATCATTGATTCTGTTATTGCAGATACAGGCAAATGGCACCGACCGGCGGCGGGAAGATCAAAAGCGAAATCATTACAGAGGATACTATCCATTATCTCCGACAGATGATATCCCGCCTGATAAAGTTTATCATCAGTAAGTTCAGCCAAAGTTCCCATACCGAGAAGCAAAATTTTGGAGGCGGGAATACGCGGGGGGGAGGCAATCATGATTTTCTCCATGAATGCTGCGGCGATATGACCACGGGCGAGCTCTCTGGATATCATGCCGTTGAGGCGCCAGTCCACGAAGCCGCAGTGACCCTTCGGGGGCCTTTCATCAAGAAAGAAGCCCAGAGCCAAGCCTTCACGCCCCAAGGTATCAAGTGATTCGGTTGTTATCCTGATTCTCATCTCTCACGCATAAAAGTTATAGTAGCCAAGTATATGGGAAAATTCCTCTTTGTGTCAAGAAAAGGATGCCGAATCGTTTTTCAATGCCGTTGACAGGGTTATGAAAAGAAGGTATTGTTGCTGCCTAAAAAAATAGACGTGTCACATATTCAGCTAAGAAGAGGTGCCTTTCTGATCAATCGAGTAATTAAGTTTATTGCAATCGGTTTCGGCAGCGGGCTTGTCCCTTTTGCTCCGGGCACTGCCGGCACGATTGTCGGTATACCGATATATCTGGCCTTTTCCCGGTTGTCGTGGATACTCTATTTCGTATTTGTGGTGGCCTTCACCGCACTCGCATGTTATGTATCCGGTCGAGCCGAAAGAATGTTCGGCGAAAAGGATATATCCTGCATTGTTATCGATGAAATGGTCGGTTTTCAATGGACCATGTTCCTGGTTGCATCGACAGTTTTGCATGTGTTTATCGGTTTCATCCTTTTCCGCTTCTTTGATATTCTCAAGATATTCCCGGCAGGGTATTTCCATAAGAGACTCCCCGGCGGCTATGGGGTGGTGATAGATGATGTTGTTGCAGGCATGTACGCCAACATCGCGCTGCTCCTTATCATTAAATTCTGGGGCATATAGAATCTCAGATTGTATGGCAGAATATTTTTTCTGATCGAAGATATATTCGTATGAAAGTCGGCATATTGACCATCGGCAACGAATTGACGAGCGGGAAGACACAGGATACAAACTCTTCCTTCATTGCCCGCCAGCTGCAAGCACAGGGGTGGCAGACATCGATCATAATGTCCGTTCCCGATGATGAGGGCTCAATAAAGACGGGACTTGATCACATCATGTCCCTTTCCGATGCCGTTCTCGTCACAGGCGGCCTCGGTCCCACGGCAGATGATATCACCACTTCCGCCGTAGCCAGGGCTTTTGGTCTCGGCATTTATACCGATCAGGCTGCCCTCAAACATATCCGGGACAGATTTGAAACATTTCAGCTCAAATGGACGGCAAATAATGAGAAGCAGGCCCACGTTCCGGAGGGAGCGGAGACGATAAAGAATCCTGTGGGAATGGCCTGGGGATACGCTCTCAAGCGAGATGGGAAGATAATAGCTGTCGTTCCCGGAGTGCCCTCGGAAGCGAAGAGGATGGTCCCCGACGGCGTCATCCCTATCCTCAGGAAGGAATTTAAGGACGAAGCAGGGCATGTGGAAAGCAGGACTGTCAAATTATCCGGCATTACCGAAGCTAATGTGGATCAGCTTCTTGCGGATGTTGATTTCGCCGGCCTCGGAGTGAATATCGGTTTTTATCCGAACTTCCCGGAGATACAGATTGTCCTCACGGCGATTGCCGCAACGGAAAAAGATGCGAAGGAAAGCATCACAGCCGCCGCTGGGCGCGTATCACAAAGGCTTAAGCAATATATCTTCGCATATGATCAAGATACCCTCGAAGGCATCGTTGCCAGGCTCCTGACGGACAAGAAACTGACCCTTGCCGTTGCCGAGTCTTGCACAGGTGGTCTTATCACCGATCGTCTTACGGATGTGCCCGGCAGTTCCGCCTTTCTCGAAAGAGGCGTCATTGCCTACAGCAATGATTGCAAAGCCGACCTCCTCGGAGTGCCGGAAGATGTGCTGAAAGAATTCGGCGCCGTAAGCGAGAAGACCGCCGTCTTAATGGCAGAGGGCGTAAGAAAACTCGGGAAATGTAATCTCGGAATTTCAACAACGGGGATCGCCGGCCCTACGGGCGGAACGGCGGAGAAGCCCGTGGGAACTGTTTTTATCGCCCTCGCAGATGGAACGATAACCTTCTGCCGGCATCACACCTTCCGGTGGGACCGACGGAGAAACAAGACGATGATGTCCCAGGCGGCACTCATAATGCTTAAGAGATACCTGACAGGCGAGCTTCAACATGAGCGATGAGAAAGCCATAAGGGCGTTTCTGGCTGTCGACCCTCCTGAGGAAATATTCAGAGAGATTATCAAGATTCAGGAACGGTTAATAAAAGTCATACACGGGAACATACGCTGGGTGAGACCGGAGGGCATCCATCTGACACTGAAATTTTTTGGCTATGTTTATGAATCGGATATTGCACATATTTCCCGTGTGGTAAAAGATGGCTTGGCAAACATGAAGGCGCTGATGCTGAATGTAAGAAATATCGGGGCATTTCCGAGCGTGAACCGGCCCCGGGTTGTATGGCTGGGGATTGACGGCGACACAGATGCGCTCATCAGCCTTCAGGCAGAAATTGATACAGGGTTTCAGGAGTATGGTTTTAAGAAAGAGGACAGGCCCTTCCAGCCGCATCTGACCCTCGCGCGCGTTAAGGAGCCCAAGGGATTGGTTGGACTTGCAGAAACTGTGAAAAAAAATGAAGATTACGTTGCGGGGAACTTTACTGTCAGTGGCCTCACGCTCTTCAAGAGTGATCTGAAGCCAACGGGGGCGATTTACACGAAACTCTCATACTTCCCTTTCCCCGAATGAGCAGGCAGATTGAGGATTGGTAATATGATTTATTTTTATTTTTTATGGAGGTGATTATGGCATCAGATATCGATAGAGAAAAGTCGGTAGAACTGGCTATCACGCAGATCGAGAGGCAGTTTGGAAAAGGTTCCATCATGAGACTGGGGGGGAGTGAATACGTATCTGACATCGCCGTTATTCCGACGGGATCACTGAGCCTTGACCTCGCCCTCGGCGTGGGAGGGGTTCCCCGCGGGAGGGTCATAGAAATATACGGCCCTGAGGCGGGCGGCAAGACAACCCTGGCCCTCCATATCATCGCGGAAGCTCAGAAGAGAAATGGCCTCGCTGCCTTCATCGACGCAGAGCATGCCCTCGATGTAGGCTATGCGAAAAGGATCGGTGTCAATACGGACGATCTCCTCATTTCCCAGCCGGATACAGGTGAGCAGGCCCTGGAGATTGCAGAGACGCTCGTGAGAAGCGGGGCACTGGATATCCTCGTCATCGATTCTGTTGCCGCTTTAGTGCCCAAGGCGGAACTCGAGGGAGAGATGGGGGATGCCCAGATGGGGCTCCAGGCCCGGCTAATGTCGCAGGCGCTACGTAAGCTCACAGGCAGTATCAGCAAGTCCAAGACCACGGTGATCTTCATAAACCAGATCAGAATGAAGATAGGCGTGTTCTTCGGCAGTCCGGAAACCACGACGGGAGGCAATGCCCTCAAATTTTATTCTTCCATGCGCCTCGACATAAGGAAGATGACATCCATCAAAATAGGGCAGGAGATCATCGGATTCCGAACAAAGGTCAAGGTGGTCAAGAATAAGGTCGCCCCGCCTTTCCGGGAAACGGAATTCGATATTATCTTTGGGGAAGGTATTTCGAGAGAGGGGGATATTCTCGATCTTGCCGTGGAAAATGGCATTGTCGAAAAAAGCGGGGCTTGGTATTCCTATAAAGGCGAGAGGGTCGGCCAGGGAAGGGATAATTCACGTGTCTTCCTCAAAGAGAATAAGGATATTCTAAAGCAGCTTGAAGATGAAGTTCGGGAAAAGATCGGTCTTGCGGGCTAAGGGTCGAAGAAGGCATGCCGAAGGAAGCCCCACCTCTGGAAAAAGCAAAGCAACGGGCCTTTCGGCTCCTTGCCATGCGGGCAAGGAGTGAAAAAGAATTGCGGGCCAAATTGAAAGAAAAGGGGTTTGACGAATCCATAGTGGAGGAAGTAGCAGCAAGGCTCCGGGAACTCAACTATCTCGATGATGAATCGTTTGCCAGACAGTGGGCCCGGAATCTTGCGGTGAACAAGCTTTTTGGCAACCGAAGGATTGAAGCAAGTCTCGTGGAAAAGGGGATTCCGCAGCCTCTGATCAGGCAGGTTCTGACTGAGGTGCGGGAAGAACTGCCGGAGCAGAAGGCTGTCATTCTTTTGATCAGAAAAAAGCTGGACAGCGGCGCCTGGAAGATTGATGATAGAGAAAGAAGGAGATTAGCGCAGAGCCTGATGGGAAAGGGTTTTCCGCCGGGCCTGATTTTTGAGATATTGAATAGATCGAAGGAGGGTTTACTTGATGAAGGGGAGTGAAATCAGGGAGAGGTTCTTAAAATACTTTGAGGAGAACGGACATACTGTTGTGCCGAGTTCATCGCTTATCCCTAAGGATGATCCCACGCTCCTTTTTACCAATTCGGGAATGGTACAGTTTAAAAACTGCTTTCTGGGTTTGGAGGATCGAGGTTACACAAGGGCGACAAGCTCCCAGAAGTGCGTCCGCGCCGGCGGAAAACACAATGACCTGGAAAACGTCGGTTATACGGCCCGCCATCACACCTTTTTTGAGATGCTCGGGAATTTTTCCTTTGGCGACTATTTCAAGAAGGAATCCATTTTCTGGGGATGGGATTTCCTCACGAATAAAATGGGTCTTCTCAAGGAGAAACTCTGGATTACCATTTACAAAGATGATGATGAGGCCTTCGAGATCTGGAACAAGGAAATGGGCGTTCCTGCCGAAAGGATTGTCCGTATGGGGATGGATAGTAACTTCTGGATGATGGGTGAAACCGGTCCGTGCGGCCCCTGCTCGGAAATTATTTATGACCAGGGACCGGAGGTTGGTTGCGGCAGGAAGGAATGCAGCGTGCTCTGTGAATGCGATCGTCATCTGGAAATCTGGAACCATGTATTTACGCAGTTCGATCGTGATAAAGATGGTAATTTTAATCCCCTGCCGAAACCGAATATCGATACAGGTATGGGGCTGGAGCGTCTGGCAGCAGTGGTCCAGGGAGCGAAGAGCAACTACGACACGGATTTCTTCCAGCCCATTATTCGGTTTGTGGAAAAGATTAGCGGCAAGAAATACGGCGCCAACGAGGAGACCGATACTTCGACCAGGGTCATTGCCGATCACAGCCGGGCAGTAACTTTTTTGATAGGAGACGGGATTCTTCCGAGCAACGAGGGGCGAGGCTATGTGCTCCGCAGGATCCTCCGGAGAGCCGCCCGCCACGGCAAGCTGCTCGGCATAAACAAGCCGTTTTTGCATGAGGTTGCCTCTGTGGTTGTAGATGGGATGAAGGACGTCTATGCCGACTTGATCGATAAAGAAGCATATGTGAAGAAAGTCATTTTCAATGAAGAACAGCGCTTTATCGAGACCCTCGATGCGGGTTTGAAAATACTGAGCGATGAAGTCTCGGCACTCAAGAAAACGGGAAAAACAATTGTCCCGGGAGATGTCGTTTTCAAACTCTATGACACATTCGGCTTCCCCGTTGATTTGACTGCGGATATCGTAAAGAAAGACCGCCTCACCGTCGACATGGAAGGATTTGAGCAAGCCATGGAGGTTCAGCGGGAAAAGGCAAGGGAATCATGGAAGGGCAGCGGCGAAAAGGCCGTGTCCGCGAGCTACCAGAAACTTTCCCTCCAAGGGATCAAGACGCAATTCGTCGGCTACGAAGGCGTGACAGAGGCGCGTTCGAATATCCTGGCCATCCTGAAAAATGATGAATTGGTGGAGAATCTGAAAGAAGGGGAAAAGGCAGAGATATTCACTGCGGGGAGCCCCTTCTACGGCGAGGCCGGCGGACAGGTCGGCGATACCGGAATCATTCAAGGAGATGGATTTGTCTTTGAGGTATGGGATACGCAGCGTCCCGTCGAGGATTTGATTACGCATATAGGGAAGCTGAAGAAAGGGGAAGTAAAGACGGGCAAGGACGCAACCCTGAAGGTGGACAGAGGGGTGAGGCGGGCGACGGAGGCCCATCACTCCGGCACACATGTCCTGAACGCCGCGCTCCGCAGCGTCCTCGGCGATCATGTCAAACAGTCCGGGTCCCTCGTCAACCCGGAGCGGCTCCGTTTCGACTACACCCATTTTTCCAGGGTCGGAGAGGAAGAACTCGACAGGATTGAGTCCATCGCCAATGAAATAATCAGGAGCAATGTGCCCGTTCAAACCAATATTCTTGCCCGCGAAGAGGCGATGAAGACGGGGGCCCAGGCCGTGTTTGACGAAAAGTACGGGGAAGAGGTCAGAGTCGTCAAAATGGGCGACGTCAGCATGGAGCTCTGCGGCGGCACCCATGTGTTGAACACAGGGAACATCGGTCTCCTCAAGGTCATCCATGAATCAGCCATAGCAGCCGGCGTGAGGAGAATCGAGGCCGTGACGGGAAGGGCGGCCTTGAAATACGTGCATGATGTCGAAGGGGAGTTGAAGAAAACGGCGTCGCTTTTGAAAGCGAATCCCCTGGAGCTTGCAGAAAGAGTTGAGAAGCTACTCAGGCATCAGAAAGATATGGAAAGAGAGATAGAAGCGCTTAAGGTCAAGCTTGCCGCAAAAGACATGGCGGCTCTTGTCAAGAAGGTCAAGAAGGTAAAAGGAATAAGCGTCCTTGCCGCCGTGGTAGACGCGACTGACGCGAAGACCATGCGCGACCTCGGCGACAGACTTAAGGATAAAATCCAGTCGGGCATCATCCTTCTCGGAAGCAAGGCCGCAGATAAGGCCACGCTCCTTTGTATGGTGACAAAAGACCTAACGGACAAATACCACGCGGGGAATATCATCAAGGAGATCGCACCCGTCATCGGCGGCAGCGGCGGCGGCAGGCCGGATATGGCCCAAGCCGGAGGGCCGCAGCCCGAAAACGTAAAGAAGGCCATAGACAAGCTGGCGAAGATGATCTGACGCCCGTATCAATGCAGGCTCTCAGATTGAGGAAACCCCTTGTTCCCTATTACGATATAAATTAGGAGCAAGGGGGTTTTTTATCACTTCTGCAATTATGAGCCGTCAGATCATACTCATTTCGTTTGAAGACGGCTGCCGTCTTCAAATCTCAACCATGTATTGATGTCTGGCGTATCAATTATCACGGTGCTGCTGTCTTTCATTTTCAGGGATGTCTTGGCCTCGAGGATGGACTACCAGACCCCGATCTGTTTGCCTCTGTCATCCAACATCACAAACCCGTGGAGAGGCGCCATGAAGTTCACGGTTGCGGCCTTGTTCTTCATGTTCATCACAATCTCTCGGAGCTTCGCGGGCGTCATATCGACTTTCTTCCAAAGATCGGAATCGAGTGCGTAGGCCTTGTCCAGACTTATAACCGCGCTGGGATAGACTTCGGACCCACTGTAATAATAGTTATAGCTGGGATTGACCTGATACTTGTCAAAAGCATCCGTGACGCCCCCGTCAGGCACGATACTGCCATAATTCTTGAAACTTATAGTGGCACACCCTGCAAACGAAAGCAGGATCAAAATGCACAAAGCGCAAGGAATTCGTTTCCATTTTTTTGCATCGCCCTCTCATCCCTTCTAAAAATATATCTTATTTCTTTTTTTCTATCGCTCTCAAGATCTCGTCCATTTTCTTTAGCTCTTCTCCATAACTGGCCCAGTTGCCGAGCTTCAGGTATTCCTGCGCCCTCCTGTAATGACCGAGCGCATCGAGGGCCGCTTGCCTGTCCGTCTTTTCTCCCGCAGGAACAGCTCTTGTCTCAAGAGTGGGATATTTTTCTTCCTTCATCACCTTGGCACCGAAGATTCGCTGCAGGGATGTCTCGAGATTGTCCTCCATGGCGATGGAGTTGCCATAAGCCACGATGACTCTCTTCAATTCAGGTAGTTGCCCCTTTTCCGCCGCCAGGTAAAGGGATTCAAAATACATGATTGCCTTGTCGATCGGTATAGCGAGCAGCCTCCCCCGTATGACCTGCGAACCCTTCTGGTTCCAGAGGGAAAGCTGTCTGGAGATCTCCGTATCCTGGTCTATCCTGGCCTCGATCTGGCTCGGTCCGTAAACCAGCTTCTGTTTGGGGAATTTGTAAACGATCATCTTGCCGTAGTTCGCGGGATCGCAGCGAACCGCCATCCATGCCGACATGTTGTCCTTCCTGCTCGGAGTAAAAAGCAACAGCAGGATGAACTCTTCTTTCTTATCCCCCGGCAACCTCATGATTGTATAATACGGCTCCATTTCCGAGTCATGACCAGAAACATGTTTACCCGGTATCGTCCAGAGGTCTTCCTTGTTGTAAAATACCTGGGGATCCTGCATGTGGTATGCGCCGTACATGCGCGCCTGCAGAGCCATCATCGCCCGAGGGTAGCGGATATGGCTTCTCAATTCGCCGGGCATCTCATCCATTGTCTTGAAGACCCCGGGAAATATTCTCGAGTAGGTCTGTATAATAGGATCCTTTGCATCGCTTACATAGAGCTTTACCGAGCCGTCATAGGCATCAACAGTTGCCTTGAGAGAGTTGCGGATGTAGTTGCCCATCTGAGCGCTCGGTTCGGAGTAAGGAAAACGATCCGTCACGGTATAGCCGTCCAATATCCAGACAAGACGACCTTCCGGGGATATTACCATGTACGGATCACCATCTATCTCGATAAAGGGGATAATATGGGAGACCCGTTCTGTGACTTTCCTATAGTACATCACACGGCTGTCGGAAGTGATGTCGTCAGAAAGAAGAATGGTGAAAGAGCCGAAACGTGCTGCGAAAAGCAGTTTCTTCCAGAATGAGAGGGGAACGCCGCCCGTGCCGCCATAGTTGGAGTAGACATTTTTGTCTCCCACAGGATAGTCGAACTCCTGCCGTTTTCCTTTGACGAAGACGTATTCATTGGACGTCTCGCCGAAATAGATCTCGGGTCGGGTAATCTTTACGTCCGTTGTTGAGACCGGCGGGATATCCTTGATGAAGAATTCCGGAAGACCTTCACTGGATATGCGATTCACGGGGCCAAGAACAGCGCCATAGCCATGGGTGTATGTGAGGTGTTCATTGACCCACGTCTTTGACGGCAGCGCCTGGTAGGAAAGCTCGCGGGGTGAGAGCATAACCTGACGGTACTCCCCGTTAACTATGTAGCGGTCGTTGTGGACACTGGTAAATTTATAATATGTTCGCATCTCCTGAAGCTGGCTGTACGTTTGGAGGAGAGGGCCATGATCCCACAGGCGGATATTTTTCATGGTAATGTCATTTTTTCTCAGGTCTTCCCTGGTGAGGTTTTCCTCCACCGGGAATTCCTTATCCTCAATATCATGAAGCTGATATGCCATTCTTGTATACTGTATGTTCTTTTCAAGGTACGGCATTTCGAGGACTATCTCATTGGGAATAACCTTGAATTTCTGTACGAGTGCTGGATATATGTTTCGGCCGACAATGGCAACTAATAGAAATACGAGTATGGCTGCCGCGGGAACGCGCCAGTCGGGGCGAAATGCATAATAAATCACCGACAGACCACACAGGATACAGACCACCATCAGGGTCTTGAGGACCCAAAGCTGAGTAGTGACTTCCGTATAGCCGGGACCGAAAACCACCCCACGTTTCGTAAAGAGTATCTCGTTCAACTCCAGCCATACGCCAAATATGCCCCAGAAGAAGAGCACAGCCACAAGCATGGCGAGGTGCATTCTGGCTTGCGGTGCAACCTGCCAGGTCCTGGGCGGTATGAAGCGGAAGGAACGGCGGGTAAGATATATAAATCCTGTCGCCACAATCGTGACGATAATCGTGAACACGAGCCAGCTGTAAATGTGCGTCAAGAAGGGCAGGCTAAAGATATAAAAGCTGACGTCTTTCTGGAAGAGCGGATCAGCGACACCGAAGGGAGTGGCGTTCGTAAAGAGCAAAAAATTCTCCCATTGGCCGGTTCCGTACGAAGCGGCAAAAAGCGCCAGCAAAACGGAAGCGGCCAAGATGAGCACTTGCAGTCTCTTGCCCTCTATCTCCCACGGCGGCGCCTGGACGGTGTCGCCCGCGTCGAAGACAACTATCGGGGAGGACAGTCTCATCGCGAGGAAGAGGTTGAAATAGAAGATGATGAAAAAGGCCATGCCGAAGAGGGCTGCCATCTTCAATTTTGTTAAAATGGTGATGTAAAAAATATCCTGATAGCCCACCTCCTGAAACCAGAGCCAGTCCGTAATAAGCATGATCGCCTGCATGGAGAGGGTGAATACGCCGAAAACAACGATGAAGAGAAGCACGACCTTGAAGTTTTGCATACGGGGATGAGGAACCTTGAAATTAGCCATTTTTATTTTCCTCCAGAACTTCATCGTAGGTAAATCAGCATAAGATGTCAAGAAGCAAAGCGGATCAATAGGAATTGCCCTCCCATGACCCATATATAAATCGACTTTGCATATTTGCTTCTGCGTGCTATATATCGACGCCGTTGATTCGGAACAGCTTTTCGGCACAAATGTGCCCGAACGCGGAGAGTTTTTTTCATTGCAATTTTAAAAAGAGGTCTATCCATGCAAAAAGAAGTTATCAAAGCAAACATCGTCATTTTTATCGCCAGCTTCTGCACACTGGTTATTGAGCTGGTTGCAGGAAGGATCATGGCGCCCCATGTGGGCGTGTCCCTCTATACATGGACAAGCATTATCGGCGTCGTCCTTGCCGGTATCAGCATAGGTGCGTATGTGGGCGGTTTGCTTGCCGACCGGTTTCCCCGGCCTTCGACACTCGGCTGGCTCCTTTTTGCTTCCGGCATAGGGGCTCTTTCCATTTCACCGCTCACAAATCTTCTCGGCGCGGCCCATTTTCAGACGACCCTGATGATACGGATATTAATCCTCACAACATTTATTTTCTTCATCCCTTCCTGCATCCTCGGCATGATTTCTCCTGTCGTCGTCAAGCTTACGCTTCACAACCTCGCAAAGACAGGCAATGTGGTGGGAAAGCTCTATGCCTTTTCCACACTCGGCTCGATCATCGGAACCTTTGCCACAGGCTTTTTCCTCATCTCATGGATGGGAACAAGAAATTTACTTTTGACCGTAGGGATTATTCTGATAATTTCCGCCATGATCTTCGGCGGCCTTGTCACGAGAAGAAAACCCTCCACCGTTTTCCTTGTTATTATTACTGTGATCATTCTTTCACTCACCTGGGTATTCCATGGTTATGCCTTCAAAATGCCCGTCGATGACAAGACCTATTTTTTCGAGGAAAGCGACTACTATACCCTCCAGATAAGGAAGTGCCTCACACGAGACCAGCAGACCTGGGCGGATGCGCTGGTCCTGGACCATCTCATACACTCCATAAATGTCTATGACGACCCCTTCCATCTCGATTATGAATACATCAGGATATACGAAGAACTTATGAGATGGAGGATGAACAGGTCGGGAACCCTCGCGACCCTGTTCATCGGCGGCGGGGGCTATACCCTGCCCCGCGCCCTGGAGTTGATGTATCCTAAGGCGGAGATCGACGTCGTGGAGATTGATCCGGAAATAACACGGGTGGCTCATGAATATCTCGGAGTGCCCAAGAATACGCGGATCAGGTCCTTCAACGAAGACGGCCGCTGGTTTGTCATGAATTCAGCCGACGAGGGAAAATATGATTTCATTGTGGGAGACGCATTTAATGATCTCTCCATTCCTTACCATCTGACTACTAAGGAATTCGCCCTGCAGATGGCCCGGCTCCTGAAACCGGACGGCATACTCATGGCCAATGTAATTGACAGTTACGAGAAGGGGCTCTTCATGCCTTCCTACATCCGGACGCTCGAAGAAGTATTCGGCAGGGGAAATGTCCACCTTGTCTCTTCGAAGCCTGATCAAGAAAATAAGGGCATCAGCACCCGTGTTATCGTGGCGAGCAAGAGCCATGTTGACATGAATGACTTCGTTAAATTCATCGGGGAAAAGGACGGCAAGGGTGTGATGTCCCACGTTATGCCCCAGGACCGGCTCCAGCAGTATCTCGCCGAGCGGCCTTCCATTGTCCTCACCGATGACTATGTGCCGGTGGACAATCTGACAGCCCCGATCTTCGAGGAACGCTACGGCTATCGAACACATTAGAATTTACTGATCCCGGAAAGAGGAGATATCATGCTGTCGGAAATTCAACTTAACAGATATGCGGATGTGCTCGTTTGGGCATTGAGGGTGGCGAGAAAAAAACAGTTCAAGAAACAGGATACCATTCTCCTCCAGTATGACAGCCAGGCCCTCAGACTCGCCGAAATCCTCTATAACAGGATACTGCACATGGGCATGAATCCGATTCAAAGGATGGGCATGACGGTTCCCATGGAAAGCGGCTTCTACGGGGTTGCAAATGGGAGACAGCTCGTCTATCTGCCTCCGGGAGATAAGGAACTATACAATGGCATAAATGGCAGGATATTTCTCCATGCACCGGACGCACTCACCCACCTGAAAGACGTTGATCCGCTGAGAATCGGGAAGGTCCTCGTGGCAAGAAAGCCTTTCCGGGATATCCTTAACAAGCGGGAGGAGGAGGGCCTCTACAGCTGGACACTCAGCACCCTTCCTACAGACGAACTCGCGAAGCAGGCACGGATGTCGATTGACAAGTACACGGAGCAGATTGTCAAGGCCTGCTACCTTGATTTTGACGATCCCGTTTCCCGCTGGCAGGCAATTCTCAAAGAGGTCACCGGCATCAAGAGATGGCTGAACAGCCTCAACGTGAAATCCCTTTATATAGAATCCGAGAATATCGATCTCACGATAAAGCCGGGGGACAGAAGACTCTGGATAGGCGTATCCGGGCATAATATACCGAGCTTTGAAATATTCACTTCACCTGATTGGCGTGGAACGGAAGGTCGTTATTTTGCGAATCTGCCTTCCTTCCGCAGCGGCAATTATGTAGAAGGTGTGCGCCTTACCTTTGACAAAGGCGCGGTGACGAAGATCGAGGCGGATACGGGCGGGGATTTCACCGTCAAGCAGCTTTCCATGGACAGGGGAGCGCGACGGGTCGGGGAGTTTTCCCTTACGGATAAGCGTTTCTCCCGGATCGACCGTTTCATGGCCGACACGCTTTACGATGAAAATCATGGCGGCAGGTATGGAAACTGCCATCTTGCTCTTGGTTCTTCCTACAGTGTCACGTACAAAGGAGATCCGGCAGAGCTCACAGGAGATGCAAAAAGGAAGATGGGGTTCAATGACTCAGCTCTTCACTGGGACCTCGTCAATACGGAAGACAAGACAGTAACAGCGGCCCTCGCCACAGGGGAAAAGCTTCCCATCTACGCAGACGGCACCTTCAAGCACTGATTTCCATGATGTGACTCTTCTGCTTCGTCATTCCTGGTCTTTCACGTAATTCCTGCAGCGAGGACAGAATATCCTATTGGTGGAGTCGCAATAGGTATCTTCCGTCTCGCATATCGGGCAATAGAAAATGCTCTTGCTATAGACGTTAGTTCCCAGCAAGCCACTGCCGCACAACCTACAGACCCGCAAATCTTTTTCGATTGTTCCTCTGCAGAAAGGGCATTCTTTCATTTGTACGTCTTACCGTATCGGAGATGACAGCAGGATATCTATGGATGGTTTATATGGCAAGGAAAAAGAAGCGGGCTCGGTTCGGGCGTAACTCGGCATCTCGCCCCTGGATGGGACACCTCGATTATTGTGAGGGCAAACGTCGCCGTTAGGAGCCAAAATCAATTATCATGTTGGCTTCGTTTCCGCAGACATTGCAGACTCTCGTCTCTTCCTGCATCTTCTTTTTGACGCCCGTTAATTCTTCGACATCAATCTCCTTGCAGGGCCGGCTCAGCAGACTGCATCGGCTCTGCCTTCCCAGTAACCCGCCGTTAACCCCAGAGAAGAGATAAGCAAAACGACAGCGAAAGTCGGGGGCAATGCGGAGGGCAAGGAATCAGCGACGCCCTCGGCCACGAAAAAAGCAGGCCGGGATATATTCACCAAAGATCCCAACACCATTCCGGAACCTATCATAAAACCTGCCGAACAAGCCCCGAAGGCATCTGCAGCCCCTCCGCCGGCAATGAAACTATCGGGGATCGTCTGGCAGGAAGAGCCGGGAGAGCGCCGCGCCATGATCAACGGCCATATCGCCACGGAAGGGTCTATGGTCGAGGGGGTGAAGGTAGTCGAGATCCATCCCACCCGTGTACGCTTCTCACATAACGGAAGGTCTTTCGAAATCACCCTCGGCCAGTAGTATTGTGCAAAGAATTTCGTCAGGAAAGATCCTTTACAAAAAGATCATTGATGAATGACCACGCCGTGTTCGTATCCGACGAAATTTCTTCTATTATCGCCTCGAATTCCTGCCACATGGTTTCGTTCTTAATTTCACAGCTGTGCCCCCAGAAAGAAAAAACTGCATTCCTCCTCTTCGCATCATTAAACCTGGGCCAGAAATCTGAAGATAGAAAATGACAACTAAAATTATATTCGAGAGGATCGCGGGGCGGGAAGATGCCCTCGTCATTTTGACCGCCTCTGGCCCAGACATAACCGGCAGACCGGAGGGCGGCCTTTACCGTTTCATCGTGTGCATTGAAAGGATAGCAGAATCCGAAGACAGGTTTTTTGAAAATGCCCCGTAGGATATTGCGGCTCGCTCCCACTTCCCAGGCCAATCGCTCCGCGGAAACCTCCGTCAGGTACGGGTGGGCCATCGAATGGCTGCATATCTCAAATCCATCGTACACGCCGGGCAACTCGCCTGCGGAGAGCCGCCATACCTCGCGCCCTTCATGAACCCAACCAAACGATCTCTCTTCAAGGTTCAGCGCCGGATTGAGGCTGAATGCGGCTTTCGCACTGTAGCGGCGCAGTATTTCAGTCAGACGGATGTCATCGACTATTCCGTCATCCCAGCATTGAACCACTTTCATCTGAAGTTCGCTTGACTCCGGAATTTTCTGAATATGCCAT
The DNA here is from genome assembly GCA_963729715.1 of uncultured delta proteobacterium. Taxonomy (GTDB): domain Bacteria; phylum Desulfobacterota; class Syntrophia; order Syntrophales; family UBA2185; genus Fen-1135. Next base: position 193,718 of record CAVSPA010000003.1, on the reverse strand, counting down.
GCTCCATGAGAAGGACGATGATGACCCCCACGACAAACCCGTTTCCGATAATGGGCCGCAACATCTGGGGAAATTCCTGGAAAAAGGCGGCCGGCAGAAAAGCTATCACTGTCGCAATCAGTATGGGCATGCCGATAATCATGCCGTCGTCAAATGTCAATTCGCGCAGAGATTCAAAGGCAACGAGGAGGCCTGCCGAGACCTGCGAACACAGCACGTAAAACATGATGCTCCCGATCACAACCGGAGGAACGATCCCCATAAAGCCTATCGTCATGGGGGAAAAGGATATCAAGAGCAGAATCGCTGCCGCCGGGAGCAGGGTGAATCGTGACATGCAGCCCGTAGCAGCGACAACGCCTGCGCTCATGGAATAATTAACCTGTCCTATGACGCCGAGAACTCCTGCCGCGATGTTAGCGAGGCCTGTAAAGAAGACGCCCCGGTTGAGCCTTTTTGCCATGTCTCCGGTGTTCACCAAGGCATTCATGGACTGCATCGAGCCGAGGTCGTTAATCGACAGGGCCACGAAGCAGACAAAAAAGGAAATCATGAGTCCCGCATCGAAAGACAGATGGCCGATCATACCCGTAAAAAATGGTGCGACAAATTTTGAGGACGCTACGGTTGTCATGTTGAGGTTCTCCGGGAAGATAAGAAAATAGACTACACTCCCGACGACCATTGAGATCATAATCAGAACGGATTTCCATATTCCCGCAAGGAGCCGGTGGAAAATCAGAGTGAGAAAGGTAAGAGCCAGGGCATAAACCATATTCACCTGCGGCGTCGTCCCCTGTGGGTCCGACACAAGCGTGAGGATGGTCGGTGTCAGCGTAAAGGCAATCAGCAAGAGAACTACCGCCACGACACGGGGCGTAAAGAGCCGCTGGAGATGCCCGAAAAAACCCGCCATGCCCGCGAAGGCCAGAACGACTCCTCCGCTGACTATAGCCGTAGATACGGCATCGACGTCGATCCCATGACTGGAAATAATGCCGATGAGGATAACCGAAGAAGGTCCCATGATGAGAGGCAGGCGGTGGCCCCAGAGGATTTCGAGACAGAGGAAGACGGCAGTGATGAAGGCCATCTTTTGCAGGTACACCGTCTGGAAGGCGGGATCGGCCAAGTGATAGGCGGCAGCGATCTTACCCAAAATTATCAGGAAAGGCAGCATGAGGGCGCACCACTGAAGTCCCATCAGCAGAGACTCTCCCAGCGGCGGCCGATCTTCAAGGCCATACTTAAATTCCATGAAATCAATCCTTATCACGGATTCCGCATCCGCATTCTTATTTTGAGGAATCAGGGACGCGAAAGAAAAACTCGTTTAAACAGCCGCGCTCCAGATCAACATGGATCATTCTGTCCTGGAAAATATTCCCGCGACCCAACAGGATCTTCAGGACTTCCATTACTTGAAAGGCGGCTATGAGAAAAGGCGTAACACCGGGGACGCCGAGAACAGTCTGCGGACCTTCTCGGTCGACGCGGTTTACCTCCTCGGACCCGTAGATATTCTTAAGTCCAGGATCGCCGGGGAAAATCGTCATGACCCAGCCCTCAAAACCTGCCAGCGTGCCGTGCACGAGCGGGATCTCCAGCTTTTTTGCCGCCCCTTCCAGAAGAAATCGATCCGGCACATTGTCCAGTGCATCGACAATTACATTCGATCCGGCAAGAATCCTTTCGCGATTGGAAGCATCGAGCTTGATCTGGTGGGGAGAAACATTTACACCCGGATTGACGGCTCCCACAGCAGAGACTGCTACGTGCGTTTTCGGCATTCCCAGAGTATTCATATTGCAGAGGACCTGGCGATTCAGGTTCGTTTCATCAAAAACATCCTGATCGACAACTACCAGAGAACCGACGCCAACCATCGCAAGCAACAAGATAATATTGCCGCCCAGGCCACCGGCGCCGACTACAGCGATTTTTGATTCGGCCAGCTTAAGCTGCCCTTCCGGAGATATTGCATCCAGGTTCCGGATGTAGCGGTACGGATAGACGCCAATTTTCAGCATCTCCACATAGATATCATGAACGCTGATGTCGTATTCATCTGCAATCACAAAGACGTCATGATCTTTCAGCGTTTGCAGACGGCGTCCCGCAGGGTCCGTGATGCCTGCGGCTTTATCCTGAATCGATCCTTGCAATTCTTCTTTCTTATTCTGATCCACTTTCATTCCTCTTCGTGCAGGGGACGCCACCATCCGGATATTTCATAGACCATTCCTGTCCGATGGGCAACAAGATAATTCGGTTAACCACTCCACTTCACAAAATGATTGAGGTATGGAAAGATACGACTTATAATAGATGCATACTCAAAAGAAACTGTTATCACCGCACGGTATGAAGATTGAACTAAATCTATTTGCTTCTCTCGCACGTTATGCACCGGCTAAGACCGGAAGCCACGGGCATCTTATTCTGGACGCAGCCGAAGGCACAACGATCATGGAACTCCTAAAGCGCCTGGAACTCCCCATTGATAAAATCAAAATGGTTTTTTTGAACGGTCTGCACGCCACGGGCGATGAAATCTTAAGAGACGGAGACAGGGTGGGTGTATTTCCGCCCGTAGCCGGGGGTTAGATTGTTTTGACCTCTAAGAAAATATCTCTTATTCCCCAATCCATTTCCAAAAATTTTTTGAACTCAAATTTCCGGCCGTCTGCAAGTACCCCCCTGCAGTCTCTCTGGAAATCATCCGCCCGGGCTTTGAGGACATCCTTAAACTTGTTGCTTTCGACCCAGATGCCATGTTCCAAAAAGATCGGCCCCAGTTCCTGAAGCGGCATGTTGAAAAGTTTTATTAAAACCTTACCAGCCTTACCGGAAGCGGACGATTGCTCTTCCTTGCAGGAGATCTGGTCGCGCATGGCCGCGTAGTAGCCGCCCTTGCGCAATACCGCCCCGGCCAAACCCGGCATGGCGGCGGAAAGGGAAAGCGTGGCCCCGTCCTGTACTGTGGCTTTCTCCACATCATCGACCGCGTCGCCGTTCAAGAATATCGTTTGGATTCTCTTTTCAAGATATTCAGGTGACATGCCGAATTGTTCACAGAGAAACGATTTAACGCTGCATCCAACATTTCCCTTGATCCAAAATCCGTTCTGTAAAAGCTGTGAAAAGGCCGGAATCAGACCGGCTTCGACTGTCAGTGAAATGTGCCTTGGGGAGGTACTCTCGGGAATCGTCCTGCCAAGGGATTTCTCACGACGGATCATCTTTGACAATTCCTCGTCCTGATAAACTGCCGGGGCGGCCCATTTCGGGCCACCCCATCAAATGCATGCTATGAGAGGCTTTCACCTACCAGTTGTACACCTTGTCCAGATCTTCATCTGTCACCTGGAACGTCACATTATGGGGTGGAAGGGGTTCCTTCTTGAAGTATTCCGGCAGCCGGTCATGTTTTGCCGTGAAACCCGCACGGGCATTGAAATCCCGCTCCATCTTCAGCACTTTCTTGCCGAGCGCGACCACGTCGTCGGCAGTCAGGCTGAGGCCATAAAAGGCATTGAGCATATCGATAAGCGCCTGGAATGTATCCGGCTGATCCAGTACCGCAAAGGCAATGAAGAGACACATGCCTGTGGAGTCAATGGCCGCAGTGGCGATCTGAAGATTCCTCGAGAGGTCGATTTGTCCTTCCGGCTTCAATGGATCCACGTATCCCCCCACCTTGAGGATATTCGTGGCGACAGCATATCCGGCCGTGTGGTCGGCGCCCATGGTGCTCGTGGCATAAGTGACCCCGATGCCCTGAATAGCGCGCGGATCGTACGCCGGCATGGACTGTCCCTTGACCACAGGGACTCTCTCGATGCCGAACACCTTGCCGGTCACAGCGGCCCCGTTCCCAAGGATGCGTCCCAGGTCAGTGCCTTTCCCCACTTCCTTAACAAGCCTGATAGCCGCCTCGGCATCACCGAATTTCGCCAGACCCGCCTCCATGGCCACGCCTATGGTCGCGCCCATCTCTATGGTATCGACACCAAAATCGTCATCCATGCGGTCAAGATTAGCAATCGCATCGAGGTCGTCGATCCCGCAGTTTGCGCCATGGGCCCAGACCGTCTCATATTCCGGTTGTTTGGTCAGGTAATGACCATCTTTATCCGTGTATATACCCGAACATTGGATCACGCATCCCCGGTGACAGCCATGCGTGGGAATGCCGCCGCGTGCCTTCTCCGTTTCGGCCTGCGTTTCGCCGCTGATCTTGGAAGTACCGAGAAAGCGTCCCCACTGGAAATTATGCGTCGGATATGCGCCCGCTTCATTGATTACGTTGGCCAGTACGTTGGTCCCAAAAGCAGGAAGCCCCTCGCCGGTAACCGGATGTTTCCTGAGACCATCGACGAATGTTTTATTGGCCGTTCTGAGTTTCTCCGGGTCTTTGGCAGTGCGATTCGACAAACCCGTGTCGTCGAGGACTATTACCTTCACACCCTTGGAGCCCATGACTGCCCCGGGACCTCCTCTCCCGGCATGGCGTGTAGGCCGCTGTTCCATATCGGTAAAGGCCACTGAGGCGGCGGACATCTTCATCTCGCCCGCAGGCCCGACGGAGATGCAGGCCACCTTGTCGCCATACTCCTTCTTCATCTTTTCTACCAGGTCATAATTGCCGAGCATGCAGAGACTGCTGTCGGGCGTTATCTTCACACCGTCCTTATTGATGAAGATCTTATAGAGATTCCCCTCTTTGGGTTTTCCTTCCAGGATGATCGCCTGATAGCCCAATCTCGCGAGTACCTGGGAGGCCTGCCCTCCTGAGTTTGACTCTTTGATGCCACCCGTCAGCGGGCTTTTGCAACCCACGGAAATGCGGCCCGATTGGGCGGCAGCGGTTCCGCTCAACAGTCCCGGCGCGATAACGAGTTTATTGTCCTCGCTCAATGGATGACATAGCGGGGGTACTTCCTTGGAGATAACGGAAGAGGTGAGCGCCCGTCCTCCTAATCCGGCATATTCCCCCGATGGAACGACACTTACTTTTGGACCATCGCTGGCCCCCATATCGATTCTGAGAATGTTCATACAGTACCTCCTTTCCCGGTGAGGTCTCGCATAGACTCAAGGACTGCCCGTCCTGAATCCTAGCAAGAGTTGTAGGTAAACAAAAGAGTAAATTGAAGCTCTCCGCAGTAAACTGCGGAAAATCTCCGATCCTTAAGGAACAATAGTCTACCCCATTCGCTCGCATTCCCCGCAGCAAGCGAAGGCGTTTGCGCTCGCTGCCGGATTCACGACCCACATTCAAACGACGAATATATGAAAAGAAGAAATTAACTGATAAACGAGACGCACGAACATTTATATTCTACCTATGTAGCAAAGCTTGTCAATATGTCAGAAAACACATAACCACGAGTAATACGTGCAGAATCTGCGACCATCGCATCTGCCGCGACCGCTGAAAAAAATTGTTTACAAGAATAATTCTTATGTTATAATCATTCTAAATTAGAAGTAACGCTGATGACACACAAAAAGAAATATCCGATAAAACTTACCCCTCAGAGGCTCGCTATCCTCGAATACCTTGAGGGCAATAAATCGCATCCGTCCGCAAGCGATATATTTAAAGCTGTATCGGAAAAACACCCGATGATGTCCTTCGCCACGGTATACAATACCCTCGAGACCTTGAGGGAGAAAATGCATGTTCGTGAATTATCCATTGATCCCCAAAAAAAGCGCTTCGATTCGAATACAAAACCACACCATCATTTAATATGCATGGGATGCAGGGCGATTATTGATGTTCACCGGAATTTTGCGCTCGATTTAACGGATGGCGAAAGGTGTGACTACGAAATAACGGGAAACCATGTCGATTTTTACGGAGTTTGTCCGAAGTGTAACCGGGGGAGAAAGTCCAAAATATAATTTTCAGGAGGTGGAATGATGTCGAAGACAGAACAGTATCTAAAAGAAGCATTTGCAGGCGAGTCTCAGGCAAATCGCAGATATCTGGCCTTTGCAACCAAAGCCGACCAGGAAGGCTATCCCCAGGTTGCGCGTCTCTTCCGGGCTGCAGCGGAGGCGGAGACGATCCATGCTCACAGTCATCTTAGGGCGCTCAATGGCATAAGGAGCACGAAGGAAAATCTACTGGAGGCCATCGCCGGGGAAACCCATGAGTTTACGAAGATGTATCCGGAAATGATCGAAGCGGCTAAGGCGGAAGGACACAAGGTGGGTCTAAGGTCATTCAGCTATGCCAATGACGTGGAAAAAATTCACGCTCAGCTTTATCAAGCTATCCTGGATAGCCTGGGGAAACCTCAGGAGTCCTATCCCTATTATATCTGTCCCGTCTGCGGAATGACGGCGGAGAAGGAAGCGCCGGCCATATGTCCCGTCTGCGGAACCAAGGGATCAATGTTCCGGCGGGTCGATTGATTGTGAATTCGGTAGCGAGCGTATTCCCCGTAGCTTGCTGCAGAGAGCCTCAACGCGCTGTGCCATCGCGACAAAAGCCTACGATGCAGACGCAAACGTGGAAACAGAATATATGACCGGTACGGCAGGCGCGGATGCAAATTAAGTAATGCTGCTCCGGTAACAATCGGTCTGATAAATTTCCTCTAGGGACCGCCGGGGCCATTCTTTTTCCGTGAGCCGGTGGATATACTTAAGCGTGACAAATCCATCGAACCAGCGGTGGAAGGCGGTAAGCATTGCGTCTTCGGTTTTATATTGTCTCCGGAAACGTCCCCAGATGTTCGGAAATCCGCGACTTTCCAGAAATTCCCTGGTCGAGTGATTCGTAAGTTCGGCGAATATTCGCGGAGCCCCTTCATCAGTATAGGTGGATACCGCTGTAAGGAGTTCCCGCAGACAGACAAACACCCGAAAATCATACGATAGAGGAGGCTTCCTGCCATCCAAGGTTGCTTCCGCCATGCGCTTACCCGTGCCGAACGGCACGCGCCGGGAAATGCGCGCGGAAGGGAAGACCATGGTCTTTTGTATTTCGCGGATAGCGCCCGTTTTGGCGAGTTCCATGCAGAAGTAGAAGTCTTCCCCCGCCTGCCTGCGGGCGGAGAAGCCGCCGGCGCGGATGTAACCGGAAGCGGTAAAGCAGAGGCAGGAGCCGATGGTGTGAAAGGCATATGGCGAACCGGCCCAGCGGAGACCTTTAACATAGTAATTTAGAAATGCCTCGTACTCGTCAATGGCAGCCTGACTCTCAGGAGAGTCCGCCTCCTGGTGTTTGAAAGAAATGACCCCTCCCGTGCATCCACTCTTCATGAGCTCGCGCCCCGCAGTCTCCAGGTAGTCGGGAGATACGATAGCATCCGCATCAAGACTGAAGAAAACAAAATCATCAAGGGCATCCGGTTTGCTCAGCTCCAATAAGAAAGCAAGCACGCTGTCGCATCCGATCTTCCGGGCAAGGCCGACACCCCCCCGGGGAGGAAGTTCATTTCCTGGGGAAGACGTATCGATCCAAGCCAGCGGAAGCGCTCCCTTCGCACTCATGTCTTCCAGCCACCTCAGCGTCTGCGCGTTATCATATATCTGTTCCATGAGTTCAGTCTGATTTGCCGAGTCGGTCGATTCCGGCGGGCGATTGTTCACGACCACCAGAACAAGGGTATCGTCGAGGATATCACGCGGCATACTGTTCGAGAGCGATTTGATAGTCAAGGGCAGGTGCACCCTTTCCGCCAATGACGGGATCACTACTGCCCGCCGATAATTCCGGCTGCGGTCAAACATTCCTTCAATCGGCTTAATTACCGCTCTTTTGTTAAAATATTTCACCAGGAATAGCCGCCCAATTTGTTGCCGATATTTTATCTTGTATCAAGATCCTCAGTGATGGACCCATCATTAATAGATCTTTCTCCCAAGAGCAGATGACTATTTATCACGCCATTCCTCATGGAGGCAATGCAATACTCGCAGGAACATTTTTCTTGACATTAGAACGCCAGTTCTAATATAATTCCGCCATGGAAGAAGGAAAGAGAACAATCGGAACTGTAGAGGAAAAAATCGCCGCCTTTTTCCGGGAGAACAGGCGGATGCCGACCTATTCCGAGATGCTCCATATCCTTGGTGTGAGGTCTAAGAGCGTTGTCCATTTCTGGGTAAACAAACTCCTCGCCAAAGGATTGCTGGAAAAGGATGCGCGGGGATATTTAAGGCCAACGCGCCGCTCGCTGGCACTACCTATGGTAGGAGACATCGCCGCTGGCTTCCCCTCCCCTGCCGAAGAGGAAATCCGTGATGTCATTTCCTTCGATGAGTACCTTATTGCCCGGCCGGGTTCTTCCTTTCTCCTTACGGTCAGTGGCGACTCCATGACAGGAGCGGGCATCATGGAGGGCGACCTCGTCATTGTAGAAAGGGGGCGGGAGCCGCGAAACGGCGATATTGTCATAGCGGAAGTGGATGGTGAATGGGCGATAAAATATTTCCGGAAAGAAGGAAGAAACATAGTCCTCGAGGCAGCCAATCCGAAATATAAGACCATCAGACCGAAATCACAGCTGCGCCTTGGCGGCGTTGTTGTGGCAGTGATAAGGAAATACCATAAATAAGTTCATTGAAGCTCTCCGCAGCTTGCTGCGGGGAATTCGCTCGCAACCGGATTTATCTTCTCCGCTTTCAGGATATTTAAGATGATACTCGTGAAATTTTTATTGGTAGTTATTTTGGGTTTCATCGTAGGCTGCGGCGTCTTTTACTTCCGCCAGGAGAACATGATCTTTTATCCGGAAGTCCTCCCGCCGGAATTCCAATACAGTTTCCCCGCCCGTCTTGATGAAGTGACTCTCAGTGTTGACGGCGCTGCCATTAACGCCTTGCATTTCAAAACAGATAATCCCAAAGGGGTCATTATCTATTTCCACGGAAACGCGGGAAACCTAAGCGGCTGGGGTGAAGTTGCCCTTGATTTCACGAGGCTGAGATACGATGTGCTCATACCTGATTACAGAGGCTATGGAAAAAGTACGGGAAAGATACAGAGCGAGGCAATGCTGCACCGGGATGCGGCAGTTGCTTACACGTACCTTGAGGAACGCTATCGTGAAAATCAGATTATAGTCTATGGCAGATCCATCGGGACGGGGATTGCAGTCCATCTGGCGAGAGAGACCCGGCCTCGCATGCTCATTTTGGAGTCGCCCATGTTCAACATGCGGGACCTCGCCAAGTATCACTATCCTTTGATGCCGGGAGTACTTGTAGCTTTGATCCTTAAGTATCCGATGCGCACGGACTCGTGGATTGCTGATGTCCCTTGCCCTGTTTATTTATTTCACGGAACGGAAGATGATATTGTCCCCTACAATTCGAGTGAGCGCCTCCTCAAGCTTATCAGAACGCAAAGCCGGTTAATTCCAATTCCCGGAGGCGGGCATAACAATCTAAGCGACTTCGCGCTCTATCGTGAAGAACTGGAGCGCATACTGAAGTAGAAAAATGTATCTCGGGGACGCTGCACTAATCAATGACCATAGCTCCGACGCTGCCACGATGACATAGGGAAAAATATGCCATACTGGATTATAATACTTCTTACGACTATGGGGATTCTCATTGTCTGCAAATTTCTCTTAGCCTTTTCCCTTGTCTCCGTATTTCCGATTACGCAGGGAGCCATGTTCCACCCCTCTGCCCAGGTCAGAGTCAGGACGTTCCTCGATCACGTACCGATGAAGGTGGGTGATCTTCTCGTTGATGTCGGGTGCGGGGATGGGAGGGTTCTCAGGGAAGCGAAGAAGCGCTATGGTGTCCGGGCGCTGGGGTTCGAGGTAAATCCTCTCGCTTATACGTTGGCGCGCCTGCGCACTATCGGGATGGAAGGGATTGAGGTGAGGTTCAAGAATTTCTGGAATGTGAATGTCCGAGATGCCGATGTGGTTTTCTGTTATCTTTTCCCCGACGTCATGGGCAGGCTCGCTCACAAACTCGAGAAAGAACTTCGTCCGGGGACCCGCGTTATTTCCTGCAATTTCCCGCTTCCGGGATGGCGTCACACAGAATTACTTTATCCCGAATCACCCATCCATGCGGATCCCATCTATCTCTATCAGATTCCGGCTGTCAGTCTACGTCCAGGCGATAGCTGTATGTGTAATCCCGAGAGACCTCGGTCTCATAATGCTTAACGTTGTAATAGAGGGCAAAGTCGTAATTGTTAGTGGCATAGTAGGACTTGCTCAAACCAAGGTAAGCCTCGGCGAAATTAGGGTCGGCTGCGATGGCCTTTCTGAACTCTCCAATTGCGTCTCTGTGCTGACCCTGCGAGGCGAAGGTTAGACCAGTCGTGTAATAGGCAATAGCCTCATCGCTGCTCTGGGGATTGATGCCGACATAGTGCGATTGTAACGACGCGCAACCCGTTGCAGCAAGTAGAAAAATCAACAGTAAACATGAATGAACCTTTCTCATTGCCCCATCTCCCTTCATTGTGGTTTTTTTTAATTTATCCGATTTTTGTATAAGAGTTATACCTGTGTGTTAAAAATAGTGCAATATTACTGTTGATTATAGGACAAATAGGATTTTATGTCAAAGAAAATGATCCCTTGTATCTATATCGGCACATCCGGCTGGAATTATGAGCACTGGAGAGGTGTTTTTTATCCCGCCACACTTGCTAAATCGGCATGGCTTCGTTTCTACGCCCAAAACTTCGCAACTGTCGAAGTCAACGCCACATTCTATGGTCTTCCCAAACCGGAAACCTTTAAGAACTGGAGACGTACAACTCCTGAAGGGTTCCTGTGGGCCGTCAAAGCCAACCGGTATATAACGCACGTCAAGCGGTTGTGGGATACGGGCGAAGCTTTAGAAAAATTCTTCAGTGCCGCCAGGACACTTAAGGAAAAGCTCGGGCCCGTCCTTTTTCGGCTTCCACCTAGCCTCATCTTTCGCGAAGACATATTTGACGAATTCTGCAAGAACCTCGAAATATACAATCACCTGAGCGCTCTCGAGGTGCGCCACAAAAGCTGGCTCAACGACAGGGTTATGACAAAGCTTGGAAAACACAGCATCGCCTTCTGCATATCCGATACGGCCGGCCGCTATCCATACGGCGAATTTGTAACGGCCGATTTCATCTACATCCGCCTCCACGGCGCCAGAAAACTCTATGCATCCGACTACACGGAAGAAGAACTCAAGGCGTGGGCGGGAAAAATAAGGCAGTAGAAGAGAGATACCTATGTCTATTTCGACAATGACTTCGGCGGCTACGCCCCGAAAAATGCGGCGAGCTTGAAAGAAATACTTGACTCAAACTGATTTATATTCTTCCATTAATCTATGCATTTCTTTCCATTCCCCCTTATCAAAGTCGAGGAGTTCTGCCGGCCGGAATAATCCCTTGTATCGCATCGCGCTGATCTCCTTTATACAATACCCCAGGTAGTAATATTTAAGACCCCTGTCGCGGGCCCACTCGATCTCCTTCATGATGGAAAAGGTTCCGGGAGAGAAGGAACTGAACCGCGGCTCGAAAGAGAAGTAGATGGTGGAGAGGGATATTTCTCCGAGATCAAGGAATCCGTTCCCTGCAAGCCTGCCGTCTATAAACAATGCAGAGACGAGAAGCCGCGTTGGCGACACAAAAAATTCATTGAAGTATCCGTCCAAATCACACGAAGGTCTATGATACCGGATACGCAGAAACCTGTTATAGATCGAAAGGCTTTTCTTGATATGCTTGACGGCAAACTCCGCAGGCTCAAACATCTTGAATTCAGTCTCTGCGTTTTTTCTAAGGACGCGACGCTGGCTCTTTGAAGGTGCGAACTTCTCCACAGGCGCGCGGATGGGCAGGCAGCGGCGGCAATTGCTGCAGCTGTTACGATAGAAATACGACGAGACATGACGCCAACCCCGCGCAAGAAATTCGTCAGTCTGCCGGGGAGAAAGATTTGCATCCCACAAAAAGGCCTCTTCCACAGGGGCCGTGATTTCAGGAAAATACGTGCATGGCCTGTGTGTGACACTGCTCAGATCTCTGAGGAAGTCACGGTTCCTTTTCATCGCTGTCAACTTTACTTGCGAGCGCTGCTTAGGTGCTCTCCAAAGCTCCTATACAGCTCTTGTTTTTGGCGCCGGCTATGATATCCCATGGAAAATCAAACCAGCGGCTCTATTTCAAGCTTCGGCTCCAAGATTTCATTGGCCCTTTGAAGGTTTTCAAACGAAGAATATACGGCAATGACCGCCGTTTCCGCTGCCCTTGCGAAATAACGCGAGGCTGCTTCCAACAACAGTTCCGGAGTCATGTCAAGGATCATGTGCCTGAACTTCAGGCGATCTATATCTGTGAGACCTGTGAAGCCACGAATCATTGCGACATATCCCTTACTCGAAGGATCCATGGGTTTGTCGAGAGAACCTATTGTTCCGATAATGGTCTTCTCCAGTTCCTCCGCGGAGATCCTGTTGTGCGAGATGAATTCCTCCGCCCTGTGGTAAACATTCAGGGTGTTGATTATGTTGGGGTCCCTGTATGACAGCAAGGCGAAGATGCCGCTCGTCGGGTCATACTGCGACATGCCCCCATAGGCTCCCCCCTGAACCCTGATATGCTTGTACAGATACCCGCTCGACAATTCCCGGGCCAGAACAAACATGGGGGCGGAAAGCGGGTCGGCGTATGCAGGCGCCTGAAGAACCTTTGCCACGTACGAGACCTGGGCTGGAATGGCAATGCCTGCATGAACCGTAGAGCAAGACGGGACACTCGAGCTTCCTGTACCGCCGCCAGCGGATAAGCGCCCGACGAAATCAGCCGCACTTTCTGTCAGAAGAGAAAGTCCTTCTGCGTCTGCTGTTAAATTAATGTGCAGCCTGTCTTTTCTGAAAACCATGTGTTGCAGAAAAGTCACCCGCTCGAGAAGTTCCTTTTTTCTTTCGTCGAATTTATCAGCTATCATATTGACGAACTTAAGCTGCGTCCTGCCGTACCATTGTTCGTCCCTGTATGCCGCTATGGATAAAGCCTGACCTGCGGACCTCCGTGCAAAAGTATGGCCCGAAGGAATAACAGAAGCATGAAGGTCATTTTTCCTTTCTGCAATCAGCTCACGCATCCTGATTTCATTCGACATATCCCCTGCTATAAGGATATCGGAGATTATGCCTACTGCGTCTGCGATATTTCTGTGCAGGGCCTTAACGCTAAAGATCAGCTTTTGCCAGCTATTCCTACCGTCCATGGTCATGCCTGCAGACAGATGATAACCTATTCCCCCCGTCTTCAACATAATGCGTTTTGCCATTTCTTCGTAGTCGAGGCCTGCCGCCCCCATATTGACAATCAGCTTTGCCATGAGGGGTAGATAGGGCTGAAGGTCTTCCGATACGTCAGATACATCAAACGCCAGGTCGAGGTATCCTATGCCATTGGCAAAAATGTCATGCATCATGACCGGGACATTTTCCATTGCCGCCTTTGTCGTGGGAATCGTTTCTATCGAACGCGATATATCGCCGATGCTGAGTCTTGGCAGGGCCGACGCAGCCTCGGGTGCATCCGTCTCATCCTGGAATTTTTTCAAGGCTTGGGCGTCCCTCCTGATCTTATTCAGATCGTCGCTGGAAAGTGATACCTTAAGCAAAGCCATCTTTTTTTTGAAGGCTTCATCCTGTTCCGCTTGGTAGGTCGTACTTGGCTCCATGACGGATAGCAATCGGTGAGGATTGTCAAGAAACCATTTCCTCACGATCTCCTGAAAAAGCTCCGGGTTCGCTTCCCATTTCCCGCGGATGTTTTCGATGGCCCGCGGGAAATTCATGCCATCGAGGGGATCACCATCATACAGCCAGGTGTGGTAGGCCCTTCCCATGAGTCTGATCCCGTACGGATACGTGCTGCGTATAATCTCCTTGCCGTTGAATTCCACTTGGTGAAGAGTCCCTTCGACGAGGGTACGGTCAAAGCCGGATTTTGCAATATCCTTTAGCGTAACGATGATCAATGCTTCGATGCGCCGCGCTTTATCAGGATCCGTACCCCGCAGTCCTACGATAAATGCTATCTGCTTGAGATCGGGCTCTACTCCCGTAAGCGGAGACAGGTCTTCACCGAGCCCGGAATCGATGAGGGCCTTGCGCAGGGGGCCGGCAGCGCTTCCAACCAGCATACCCGAAACTATCTGAAGGAGAAGTGCTGTTTCATACTCGACGTTCTCCGCCATCATCCATCCAATGTTGACGGCTGTTTTTTTTCTCGGGTCGTCTTCTTTAGCGATAGGATAGGAGCCGTGGATGGACGCCGGCTCCTGCCATCTTGATTGACTCTTTATTGTCGAGTCCACTTCCACACGATCGAAGCCTGCAAGCATCTCTTCCAAAAAAGCCAGATGGTCCGCCGTTGGAATATCGCCGTAGAGAAGGAAGCGTGCATTTGTCGGCGAGTAGTAGGCGCGATGGAATGCCTTGAAATGCTCGTAGGTGAGAAGCGGGATATCATCGGGGTCTCCTCCCGAATCGAAAGAATACGGGGTGTCTGGATAGAGATGCTGCTGAATGGCCTTGTACATCAGGGCCTCGGGGGAGGAATAAGCGCCCTTCATTTCATTGAAGACGATCCCCGAGATGATAAGTTCGCTTGCCGAATCTTCCGGATTGGAGAATTCCAGGTGGTGCCCCTCCTGACGGAACGTCTCCTTCAACAGTCGGGGTCTCAGCACCAGATCCGTATATACGCGGGCGAGATTGAAGAAATCGGCCCTCACTTGACTCGCTACAGGATAGATGGTCTTATCCGGATACGTAAAGGCGTTGATGAATGTCTGCAGCGTCCCCCTGTGCAGTTCGTTGAAGACATCCCTCAGCGGATATCGCTCTGAACCGGCAAGCACAGAATGTTCAAGAATATGGGGAACGCCCGTGGAATTTTCCGGCGGTGTGCGAAAACCCACGGTATAGAGATTCTCGCGGTCATCGCAGTGAAGGTGAAGGACTTTCGCGCCTGTTATTAAATGCTCCAGTTCATATGCAGTTATTCGTATTTCCGGGATCTGTAGAACGCGGAGGACACGGAATCCAGAGAGCAGAACTCCTGCATCAAGTGTCGGGATCGGACATCCATTGGATGCTGTCATCCTGCCGCTCCCGGACGCCGGTCCATTTCCCTTTGGGTAATAATCGCCAGATATGATTTGGCCATGTAGCCATTTCCCCCTGATTGTATGTGATATTGCCCCAGCTGCGGCTTTAGTCTGTTTCAATTATCATCTTGAAATAGTTAGTCGCCTGGAAAAGACACGTCTCATGAATTAAATATACCAGAGTCAGTACGGGCAATGAAAGACAATTTTTGTGGAGACGCGAGAGCAGAGGCGGAATGGATGAAGGAAGCGCTTCCGGTCCGGGACAAAAAAATTGAGCCCCTCTATTCGGTAGCAGAGGGGCTTTGACGAGGATCACAGATCGTGAAAATATCTTTTATGTTTTCCGCAGGGGGAGGATGATCTCAGACATCCTTTCGCTTCAACCACGCATCCTGATACAACCTGCCGATGCAGGCAAATATGGCCAGGAAAAACAAACCGAGCATAAAGTTGGGAGAGGTACCGAGAAGCTCGTCCAGTTTGTGTCCCATATAGAGAAAGAGGAATGAGGCAATCACGATGACAAACCCCCACGAACTCAGCATGAAAATCGCGCTGTACATCTTGCGGTCTTGTTGTGTCTTGTTCGTCATTAACATGGCCTTAACCTCCTTTCCTCCAAGATCGATAGCCAAACCGCCCTAAACGCCGGGCTCGTTAATTTCCTTAGCTTACCAAAGTTTTGATGGCATTGAAAACCGGCGCCGTGAAGAGGGCGATGAGAATAGTATACATCGTGAACACGCCCATCAATTCGCCGGTATATATCTTCTGATATTTTTGCTTCAGAGAGATGATCGTCATCCCGCCAACAATCAGACAACCAAGCTGAAAATACGGGAATTCGCTTACGCCTGTAGCTGTGTACTCGGCGAAGCCGAATGTTGCCGTCAAGAGAACTACAAATACCGCGAGGACTAATGTCTTAAATATTTTTTTCATGATCTGTTTACTCCTTTGTTTCTGATTTGTTTTGCCTTATACAAATGAAATATCCATGCCAACTTCGCGAGTCTCTGTATAAAAAATTATAACATATTGATTATGCCGGACTATTCTCAATTGAGATGAATTCACTGTCGGCTATCAGAGACTTGAAACAGGAGGGTTATTTAAAGAAATATTAAACGGCATTGAATGAATTGTGCAAAGTGAGCGGAGAATCCGAGCGCTCATTTCGGGCAGTTGTGTACGGTATCTCCGTGTGGAAGGAACAATCGTTAACGGCTTGTGTAAGTCATCATTTATCCTTTTCAAAAAGAGCCGGTAAGGCTCTTCCGGCATTCTCCCGGACGGCTTCATCATACAAATATGACATTTCATTTGGTTCCGGGTTGATTTCTATGCAGTAAGCTCCGCTCTCCTGCGCCATTTTTGGAAAACCAGCTGCCGGCCAAACCACACCGGACGTGCCGACGCTGATAAAAAGATCACTTCGCCTGACAATCAAATTAGCTTCGCTGATGACATCCTGATTCAGCATGTCCCCAAACCACACTATATCGGGGCGGAGCCAACTGCCGCATTGTTTGCACTTGCAGCTCTTGAATGTTTCTCCGATATCCGCGAATATTCCGTGAGAGGGGCAGCGCACGCGCCAGAGACTGCCGTGCAATTCCGTGACGTTCCGGCTTCCCGCCCGCTGGTGCATTCCGTCGATATTCTGGGTTACTACCCTCACTTGGGGATTAGTCTTTTCCAGTTCTGCTATAACATAATGTCCCGAGTGCGGTTGGCATGCCAATACGGATCGTCTCCTCAATTCATGAAACTTGAGCACCTTCCGCGGGTCCCTGTCAAATGCCTCCTGACAGGCGTATTCCTCCCAGTTGTACTGGCTCCAGATACCGCCTCTGCCGCGATAAGTGGGGACGCCGCTTTCGGCGGACATCCCCGCACCGGTAAAAAAAACGATGCTTTTATATTTGTGAGAGAGTACCATTGTCTCAACCTCATCTTAGGAGCCATTGGTGGACGAAAGCCCCCACCACCCACGTGCCGAAGCTTACGCACAGCACAATACCGATGGGATAGTGCTTCATAAACGAGATATAGGCAACCACAAAAAAAAGGAGACTAGGTATAATTCCCCAAATAGCGGCCTTCGTAAAATCTTCCATCAGTTCAAAATTTCCCGGATTATCTGAATAGATCCAGACCAGAATGATGACGCTGACAATAGGCATTGTCGCAATCAAGCCGCTCAGCGAGGGAAAGCTTCTGCCGATCTGTGTACAGACAACGATGGTGGCGACGCTTATTAATATCTTTACGATAAATTCCATACTGACTCCTATATCAGAAGGATGAGACGCCTGCCCTGCACTCCGATTGTTCAAGAAGGTTTGAAGCTATCTATCTATCCGGCTCTCTAAATGCGGCATTTGGATTTATCAAAGGATCGTGGGCACACGCAAAGCAGTAATAAGCGGGCCAGACGCAGCCGCAACCGGAGCCTATCAATTCGAAGCAGGCGCACTTTTCACACATAGACACAGAGCAACCCAGACACTGTGCAAAAACCTTTGCTTTCACGCAGATGCTGCAGAGAACTTCGTCTTCCATAATATATTTCTACCCGAGTGACTATGAATCAGCGCACGTAAGCCGTTATCTCCTTTACGCCCTTGCGGGGAGTAGGGGAAGAAAGAACTGCAGACTTGCCCAGGCAAATGAGCGCAAGGGGTTCCTTCGCCCGATCGATTTTCAGGATCGTCCTTATAGTTTCCTTCTCAAAGAGGGTGAACCAGAGGGTCCCCAGCCCTAAGGCATGGGCCGCAAGAAGCATGTTCTGTATTGCAGCTGCACACCCGTGCTGGTAGGCGAGCCCTCCTCCCTCCAGGAACATATCCGCTCCCGTTTTCTTGGGATCTCCGATCACAGCTATAATGACCGGCGCCTCATTAATAAACCCGATCTTATAGCGGTCAACCCACTTCCACCCGCTTTTTTCGAACAGGATTTTTCTGCATTTTTCAGATTCAGTGAATATGTTCTTCTTGATCTCATTATTTGTAACAACGATAAATTCCCAGGGCTGATTATTCGCCGCTGACGGCGCCCACGCGCCCGCCTCCAGTATCTTATCAAGCACCTCATTACTCACCGGATCAGGCATAAAATTCCTGCAGCTTCGCCTATCCTTCATGGCGGTGAAGATATCCATAACTTTCCCCCTTTTCGAATGGTGCAATCTACCTTTACGTAGAAGCAGTTGTCGTTCCGGTCCCTCTTATGGAAATGAAGATTTTCTGTCTTGCGGCTCCGTGCAATTGCATGCAACCCGCGCAAGACATCGTATAGCTTTATCTTACATAAAAACAAGATAAAAGTAAAACAGCCGAAATGTGGATAAGAGCATTGACCTATTATTTTACAATCCTTTAACTACCATTGTATCTTGTACCTTTTCCGTTAAAATGGCTGCAAATATTATTATATGATGAGAATGGAAGGAATAAAAATATTCATTATCGCTGTGCTTTCTCTTGTGATTATGCTAGCGCCAAAGGCGCCCCTGGCCGGTCCCCCGTTTAAGACGGATGATCCGGAACCGGTGGAGTACAAGCATTGGGAATTATATCTCGCTTCACAATACACCAAAGACCGGGACCAAGTCTCCGCCACATTGCCCCATGTTGAAGTGAACTATGGGCTCGTGCCGAATCTCCAGGTCCATTTAATCGCCCCCCTCCAATATGTGAAGCCGGAAGAACAGGGTTCGCAGTACGGCTACGGGGATACGGAGTTCGGCGTGAAGTACCGTTTCGTGCAGGAATCGAAGTACGTTCCTCAGGTGGGGACATTCCCTCTCATCGAGATACCGACCGGCGATGTTGCAAGAGGGCTGGGAAATGGGAAGACACAATTTTTCCTGCCACTGTGGCTGCAGAAGAGCTGGGGACCGTGGACTACCTATGGAGGCGGCGGCTACTGGTTTACATCCGGCTCGGATAACAGAGACTACTGGCAGCTCGGCTGGCTCTTGCAGCGGGACATCAATAAGAAACTGACTTTGGGTGCTGAACTCTACTACATGACGTCGAGTAAGGCCGACATCGATGAAAGCAAAGGCTACACTGTGGGCGCGATCATAAACTTTACTGACAATCACCACCTGCTGCTTTCCGCAGGCCAGGACGTTTACGGCCCTAACTACTACTCCTTTTACATAGCTTACCAACTGACGTTCGGACCCGAAGCAAATGATAGAGGCAGATAATGCGGCATCATGATGATCGCAATTTTTGATAGTGAGCGGATATTGATTGAGAGATCGCCCTGCCTGAGGCGCAAGAGACATTACCGAGAACACATCGGGCGGCAAGTAGATTATTTTTAAAAACCCGAAGCGTGAGTTTGTCATCCTCTCCCCTTCATTCTCTCGGGTTAAGGGTCCCCGGTTTTACCTCCTTTCCCGGGGACCCATGCTATATTCTAATTGAGAATGACGGGCTGCCGGATGGAAAGTGGCATTAATCAAATGATCTCAGAAAGGCTATAAAATGGAATTAAGGGCTGCAATCGAAGGAAGGCGGAGCATAAGAAAATTCACGGCAAAAGAGATTTCCCGAGAGACAATTCGCGATATCCTGGAGACGGCACGCTGGGCGCCGTCCTGGGGAAACACCCAGCTATGGGAATTTTATGTGCTGACCGGAAAAAGGCTTGATGAATTCAGAGATGCGAATCACCGGTCGTTCGTCGATGGCCAAACATTTCCCCTCGATGTCCCCATGCACGAGGTCTGGCCCGAGCACCTGAAAGCAAGGTACGGGGAATTGGGAAAGATCATGCTCGCCGCCCTGAATGTCAAACGTGATGACAAGGATGCCCGTCATAAGTTATATGAAGACATGACACTGCTCTTCGGCGCGCCATGCCTGATTGTAGCCTGCATTCCCGGAGACATTCTTGTCGAATACGCCATGCTCGACATAGGCCTCATATTACAGACCATCTGCCTTCTTGCCCATGACAAGGGTATCGGAACCTGCATCATGGCCATGTCTATCCGCAACCCAGGTCTCTTGCGCAACATTCTATCCATCCCGGCAGATCGGAAAATCGTCATAGGGGTAGTCATGGGATATCCAGATGAAGATTTTCCTCTCAACAACTTCGAAAGAAAAAGGGTGGATATAAGCGAATACGTGCAGTGGGTCGCCTAAATGGCACAGTGGCATTTCATGCCCGGACTTTTTTGAGGAGCCATGCCATGTTCTGCCCAAGGGTCTTCATGGTCTGAACGCCTTCTTCATCCTTCAAGACTTCGCCCGGATCCCTTCCTATGGCTATATTCCAATAGCTCGAGCCGGGAATCATCATCTGCATATAATGCAGAAACAGCATCATGGAGTTGAATGCCGGGATTGCGCCTGCCCTGCGGACGGCAACGACGCCTGCCCCGACCTTGTACTTGAACATGTAGTCATTCGCACGCGCAACGAAGCCGCACCTTTCTATAAACGCCCTCATACCGGACGAAACGTCGGAAAAGTATGTCGGCGATCCAAGTATTATTCCTTCTGCCTTGAGCATCTTCTCGATAATGTCATTGAGCATATCCTTGTCAACAGAGCACCGGCGGTTCTTATTCTTGAAACACTTATAGCAGGCGACGCATCCAGCAATGGGATTTCCCGCCAGCTGTATTAATTCCGTCTCAATTCCTTCTTTTTTCAACTCATCGAAAACCAAGTTGATTAGAATTGCCGTATTGCCGTCTTTACGGGCACTTCCGTTCAACGCTACTACCTTCATGGTGATCCTCCTTCGTTTAAGATGCATTGTACATACGCATAGCCTTCTTAGACAGTTTTCTTTAAAAATACAAGAGGCAATTGAAGCTCTCCGCAGCAAGCTACGGGGAATGCGCTCGCTATCAAATTCAATAGCCTGGTAATATTGGAAATCCATCTCCAGCCTGACTTCCTGTTTTTGATGCACTACTCTCTCAGTATGAGACCGAATTCGTCGTCAAAATCAAGACAATCTTTCTCAAACTAATATTCGTGAAAATAGAAATGCAGTAATAAACATTACGATCTGTAATCCTCGGTCCTGATGAGGATCCATTACTGAGCAGTTTTAGGTGTCACCACTGATCGGCCTCTTACTGCAATCATGACTTCTGTACTTAGCACACCCATGCAGTATCTCTCAGCGGAAATAAATAATTATGATCGCTATAACAGAAGGCGGCTCTTCTTTATGTTTGTCCGGTCGAGAAATTCTTCTCGCTGCGGCCATGCCGCTCCGAGCGCTTATTCTTCAAATTTTAATGCTACTGGGGGCTTCCTATCCAAATCTATCCTTATGCATTCTAACGGATCTCTCTCTGATTGACCCGGCACAAGCACTGTGATATTTGTTTCTTAAGAAGATATTAAGTCTCATCGGACAATTAATGATGGAGGATTGTAATGGCAAAATCAAGGGACGCTCAGAAAAATACTAAAAAGAAGCCAACTAAATCAGCAAAGGAAAGAAGACAGGAAAAACGGGACAAGAAGAATAAATAGTATTTTTGAAAATACGAGGAGGGCGCGGACAGGCCGTTCTTCTTTACGGGGAACCGCGCCTGACCAGGGATATTTACATTACCCTCGGCGTCGGCATTAACCATCTTGACGGGCAACGACGATACCTGCAGAGCAGATCAATGTCATTAATCAATAAGAACACAAGGTGGCATCGGCAACCTGTCTTCCTGCAATAACACCTTCCGTACTCATCACACCCACCCAGTATCTCCATCGGAAATAAATAAGCATGTTCGCTATGATGGAAGGCGGCTCTTTTTTATTTGTCCCGTTAAAAAATTCTTTCTCATGCGGCCGTCCATGGCATAATTTGTGCGGAACCATTTAAGAGATGCAAGAATCGGTGGTTATATTATAAGCTATCTATATTATTTCAGTTATCGTTGCCCATATTTTGTGCAATCCGGTAGGAATGTAGACCAGACAAGCAACAGCAAAAATTATCAACATGGTTATAAACAAGTTTATCTACAGGTTTGGGGATTGCGGTTAACAACTATCGATTATCTTTTATATTTTCCTTACGCTGGATTCTCTCAGAGTGACCTAAGGTTTTTTTGTGCCAAAAATGAGAGAATGCCCTATATAATTTCATCATCCTAAATTGTATGAAAAAGGGTCAAAGGATTATAAGACAAGGCAATAATGTAACGACAACCTCCGAGTAACCTGACAGCGTCTTCAGGATTCCGGAGGGGCAAGGATTCGATTGCAATGCTTAGAACCTGCAAGGAATGAGAGCATGGACAAACCCCTCCGCATACTGATCCTCGAAGACAGGCCGACCGACGCAGAGCTGATGGAATTTGAGCTCAAAGAGGCAGGCCTCACCTTTATCTCAAAAAGGGTCATGACGGAGGATGCCTTCATACATGAACTTAACGAATATTGTCCCGATCTCATTCTTTCCGATTACGACCTTCCCCAGTACACCGGCTTCCTGGCCCTTGCCGAGGCGAAAACGAAATGCCCCGATGTCCCTTTTATCCTTGTGACAGGCGCCATCGGTGAAGACCGGGCAATTGAAATCCTGACGCATGGAGCAAAGGATTATGTCATGAAGAGCCGTCTTCACCGTCTTGTGCCTGCCGTCCACAGAGCCCTCGCGGAAGCGGAAGAACACAAGGCGCGCAAGGATGCGGAAGAAAAACTGCGTAAAGCCCATCGAACCCTGGAAAAGAAGGTTGAGAAAAGGACTGCCGAACTGCAAGCCGAAATAGCGGGGCGGAAGAAGATGGAAGAGGCCCTGCGGGAGAGCGAGCAGCGCTACCGCGAACTCGTCCAGTCATCGCCAGACGCCGTAATCGTGCACCGCGAAGGCATGTTCCTCTTCGCCAACCCCGCTGCGCTAAGGATATATGGCGCGGATTCCATCGAACAGCTCCAGTGTAAAACCGTCCTTGATCTGGTGCACCCGGATGACCGCGCCTCTACAGCGTTGCGCATGAAGCAGGGACAGGACGGAGAAAGGTTGCCGCTCAGGGAAGCCAGACTATTGCGTCTCGACGGACAGGTGGTTCCGGTCGAGACCGTCGGGGGTACGGTATACTACCAGGGAAGACGCGCCGTCCAGATCATCATTCGTGACATTACCGGGCGCAGGCGGGTGGAGGAGGCTTTAGCACAGGAGAAATTATTTTCCGACGCAATCATAGACAGCCTGCCGGGTATTTTCTTTATGATTGACGAAAAAGGCCGCCTTATTAATTGGAACAGAAATGCGGAAAGAATATCCGGTTATTCGGGAGCGGAGTTCTCTTCCATTGGCATCATGACCATCGTTGCCGAAGCGGACAGAGATCTGATTGTCCACGAGTTCAAGGAGGGATTTGCCAAAGGCACAGCGACTGCGGAAGTACATTTAATGGCGAAAAGCGGGCATAAGATCCCTTTCTATTTGACAGGAACGCGCGCTGTCATAGGGGACAAACAGTATCTCATCGGGATGGGCATAGACGTCACCGAGCGCAGACAGACGGAGGAGCGGATCGCCAAGTTGACCTGCCTCTATGCCGCGCTCAGCCGTGTCAACGAGACTATCGTCCGGACCCGGGACATAGAGTCATTGTACTATGAGGTTTGCCGGATTGTGTCTGAAGAGTGTACTTTCCCACTGGTCTGGATCGGGAAGGTGAATGGAGAGCAGGTTGTTCCTGCAGCCTGGTACGGACCGGCCGGCGACTATGTGAAAGAGATCAAAGTGGAAATCAACGGCGAGTTGGGCCAGGGTCCGACGGGCACCAGCATCCGGGAGAACCGCGCGGTGATTAACGACGACTTTGCGACCAATCCTGCCACTTCGCCATGGCGCGAAAAGGCCCGGAGTTACGGGTTCCGCGCCTCCGCTGCATTCCCCTTGCGCCGCCGCGGGAGAGCCGCAGCCTCACTCACAATTTACGCCCTCGAGCCCGGTGTCTTTGATGCAGAGCAGGTCGGCTTGCTCGAGTCGCTGAGCGCAGATATTTCATATGCCCTTGATGCCCTTGACCATGAGCAGCTCCGGGGCCGGGCTGAGGAGGCGCTGCGGGAGAGTGAGGATAAATTTGCCGGCTTATACTCTACGATGGTCGAAGGAGTGGCCCTCCACAAAATTATCTATGCCGCATCCGGCGAAGCTGTCGATTACATCATCTCAGACGTTAACCCTTCGTATGAGTCTATTATGGGGCTAAGAAAGGAAATGATTGCGGACAAGAGAGCCACGGAAGTATATGGCACAACTGAACCGCCTTTCCTGGAGGTCTATGCAAGAGTGGCCTTTTCGGGAAGACCTGAAATCTTTGAAGCTTACTTTCCGCCGATGAGAAAGCATTTTTCCATCTCTGCCTTTTCCCCGGCCAAAGGGCAGTTTGCAACTGTCTTTCAAGACATCAGCGAGCGCAAGCATGCCGAAGAGGAATTAAAGAAGCGCACCGCGCAGCTTGAAGTACTAAACAGGGAACTGGAGAGTTTCAGTTACTCCGTTTCACATGACCTGCGCGCACCGCTCCGCGCCATAGACGGATATACGCGTCTGATCCTCAAGAAACAGGGGGATAAATTCGACGAAGAGACGCTGAACAAATTTAATGTAATAAGAAACAGCACGCAGATGATGGGCCAGCTTATCGACGACCTCTTGACCTTCTCTCGCCTCGGAAAGCAGCATATGTCTGTAAGTGAGCTGGACATGGACGCCCTGATGAGAGACGCATGGAAAGAACTGGAGGTAATCAACCCGGATAGGAATTTGATGCTTACAGTTAAGAATATTCCCTTGAGCTATGGAGACAGGGCTCTCATCAAACAGGTGTGTATCAACCTGCTTTCCAATGCCATCAAATTCACTAAGTACCGGGACGATGCCCACATTGAAGCCGGGGGCTACGCAGACGAAAATGAGATCGTGTATTTTGTCAGGGACAACGGCGTCGGCTTCAACATGGAATATTATGATAAGTTGTTCGGCGTTTTCCAGCGCCTGCACAGCGCCGATGCTTTCGAAGGGACCGGTGTGGGTCTGGCTACCGTTCAACGCATCATACACAGGCATGGCGGTCGTGTATGGGCTGACGGTAAGGTTGATGAGGGCGCATGTTTTTATTTCACCCTCAGAAAAGAGGTTACTTGATTTTCCTGAATAAGGCTGTCTGTCCTTCTCTCTTATCTTTGATCCCTTTTCTGCTGCAATATAGAGCCCCATTACCTGGCGTATCAGGATTTCTTTTTCTTCTTCTCTTCGTACATCAATTTGTCCGCATGCGCCATAAGCTCGTCGATAGCAGACGGCTTCTCCGGGTCATAGTAGGCACAGCCGACGCTGACTGAAATTCTGAATTTCCGGTTTTCCCTGTTATTGAGCGCTTCAAGCTGGTTGTGCAGCCGGTTGGTAAGAATTTCCGGATTTAATTTAGATGTGTCGATGGCAAGCACGGCGAATTCATCCCCTCCCATGCGCGCGATGATGTCCGATGATCTGAAGGCGTCTTTGAGTACTGTAGCCACTTCCATCAGTGCGTTGTCCCCTTCTTTATGACCCATCTTATCATTGATCCATTTCATCCCATCAAGGTCGGCAA
This sequence comes from uncultured delta proteobacterium, assembly GCA_963729715.1. GTDB lineage: Bacteria > Desulfobacterota > Syntrophia > Syntrophales > UBA2185 > Fen-1135. The sequence goes on along the minus strand of CAVSPA010000003.1, from coordinate 167,993 downwards.
AAAAGAGCTGCATCCCTTTTTTTGTTCTGTCTGATATTTTTAACTGGTGTTCGGCGAGGGTCAAGAAGCCTCTCCTGTTGTGCAGTCCCGTAAGCTGATCCGTCATGGAGAGCGCCATTATCTCTTCTTCCATGTGCTTGCGGTCGCTGATGTCAAACAGTGAGCCGTGAATGTAAATAGGCTTGCCCGCATCGTCGCGGACATTCTGGATCAGCTCGTGAACCCAGCGCGATTGGCCGTCCTTGCAGACTATGCGGTATTCCCTCTCCGTCGAATAGCCGGGAATAGAGCGGATACTCTCCTTGCTTTGGTGAACCTTCAGAAAGTCTTCGGGATGAATGATCTGGTCCCACGCCGGATTCTCGGCAACAAACTCTTCCGCCGTATAACCCGTTATCTCCTCAACAGCGCCGTGAAAGAAGATGGGCGCAAAATCAATCGTCCGCCGGAAGGCGATGCCGCGGAACTTCTGCAGGAATGAACGGTAACGCTCTTCGGATTCCCGGAGCGCCTGCTCCGCCCTGTTGCGTTCCGTGATCTCTTTTTCGAGGGTCGTTGCGTGTTTTTTCAGATCTTCCATGTGCAGTTTAATCCTCGAGTGGAGCTGGGCGTTTTCGAGAGCAAAGCCTATTTCTCGGATCATGATGGATAATATCTGCTCGTCGTTCGTATCAAAGGGCTTGTCACTTCCCTTGGATGCAAGATTCAATATGGCCGCAACCTCATCTCTGATATAAATCGGCATGCTCAAAAATGACGGCGATCCGTACTCCGGGTAGTCTTTCCTGATTACCCTCGGGTCGCTGTCGGCGTCCTTCACAAGAAGAGCCTTTTTCTCCGTCAGGACATACTTTGCCGGGGAATCCGCTATATTGATGCGATAATTTTTAAGATCTTTGCCGAGACCTTTCATTCCCACGACACGGAACTGCTGTGATGCCGCATCAACCAGGTAAACAGAGCCTATTTGAGCACCCGTCAATGTCATGGACTTGTCCAAAAGCAGGCCCAACATCTCATCGATATCCAATATCTTGCTCGCAATCTCTGTAAGTTCCTTAATTGAAACCAGTTCAAAAGTCTTCTGGCTGAGCTCTTCCGTTGTATGCTCAAACTTCTCCATCAATCTGTTGAAGGCGACGGATATATCCCGCAACTCCGCCACATCGTTTCTTATCTCCATGGAGACTTGATCGCCGGATGCGGCCTTTTTCATGGACATGGCAACGTCGAAGAACCTGTTAAAAACCTGACGGAGGATTATCAACCCGGCGCACACAATGAAGAGGATTACGGCGATTATAATAACGTGTACATAATTGAGAGTGATGTCACTTTGATAGATGATAAACAAAAGGACGAGGAATGGCAGGGCAAAAATCAGGAATTCTATGATGGAGAGTCTGTATCTTAACTCCCGTCCTTCCATACTACCCATTATGCGTAATGCCATGGCAATTCTCCCAGTAGGTTATGAATGAAAGATTGTTGCTTGATGCTTGGCAGAACCTGTAATTGAACAGTCTGCCGGTCATCTGTCTCACGAAGTGTATCGTGGAAGGTACCTCAAGTTGGAATTACATTCAAGGAGATTTTCCACTCTACGAAGGGCAATTCCGCGTTGCTCTCCTCTGCCTGGTGTTCCGGGCGTGAATAAATGACTCCCCTTGTGGTTTGTCCGGGTTTGATATATAAATATATCCTAAGTTTTAAAGCGGCGCACTCGCGAAGGAATCTGGTCTTCGACAGGGACAAGGGTATTCTTCCGTAACAATTTATATATGGCTATTTGCAAGGAGATCCAGATGAAAAGATTGATGCAGATTTTTGTCATACTGTTATGTGGCGGTGTATGGTTCGGTCAGGCGGCCTATGCAGTACCATCCGTCGTTGTCTCTGAAGGCAAATACGTGATGGGCGACCTCGATTCCAAGAAGGACGCCAAGGCCCTTGCCCTCATTGAAGCAAAAAGACTCGCGCTCGAGCAGGCCGGCACTTATATCGCAAGCTCCACGGAAGTGAAGAATTTCCAATTGTCCGAAGATCAGATAATTACACTGGCCTCGGGTATTATGTCCGTGGAGGTTCTCAAGGAGGACTGGAAACTGTCAGGAGAAAACATGGTGGTCACTATTCAGATCCGGGCGACCATCGATACTTCCAACCTCAAAGACAAAATATCCGGGATGCAGGAAGGCGAGAGCGCGGAGAATTATAAGGAGATTCAAAGCCAGTTGGCCACCCTGAAGAAAGAGCTTTCGGAACTGAAGGCCGAAAGGCAGAAGGAAACTGCAACGGGGGCTAAAGAACCTCCCACTAAGGAGCTTAAGGAAAAGCACGAAAACATTGTCAAGAGAATGTCGTCACTGGAATATGTGGAGAAAGGTAATGGAGCTCTCGCCACTCAGCGCTGGAAAGATGCCCTCTATGCGTTCAATCAGGCTATTGCCGTCAATGCCGGCACGGTCGATGCCCATGCGGGGAAATCCTTTGCCCTCTATATGCTAAGAAAGCCGGAGGAAGCCCTTGTGTGCGTGAATGAGGGATTGGAGATAGATTCTCTATCCCCGAGAAATATGGGAATCAAGGCGCTGATCCTAAAAGACCGACCGGATCAGGTTGATGTCGCACTCGGCCTCGTCAGTAAAGCACTGCACATCGCGCCTAACAGCCCGAGGCTTTATCGCATCAGGAGTGGAGTTTACATGAAGATGAGAAAGCCCCGTCTGGCCCAGGCAGATCTTCTAACAGCATGCAAGCTGGGGGCTAAGGAAGCCTGCCGAAGGGCGGATTTGTTAAAAGATAAGGTTGGTCCCAAGAGTCAGTTCGAACGAAGATAGAATATAAAAGGTGCGCCGAGGATGAATATCACCGAGACGATGCGCAAGAAACTGCTCGGTTTTCAGAGAAACGAAATCACCGAGCATCATATCTATAGCAAACTCGCCCAAAAGGTCAAATCATCTGAAAACCGGAAAATACTTTCAGATATAGCCGATGACGAACTGCGTCATTATCGAAAGTGGCAGGAATATACGCAGCAGCATGTGGAACCTGACAGATTAAAAATCTGGAAATATTATTTAATCAGCCGCGTCTTCGGGTTCACGTTCGGCCTTAAGCTGCTGGAGAAAGGCGAAGAGAGCGCTCAGGACAGTTACGGGCATCTGCGAGGGACAATCCCGGAAGCCGACGCCATCGCGCGAAATGAGAGCGAGCACGAAACGGCCATCTTGGGAGTTCTTGATGAAGAGAGGCTCCGCTATACGGGATCCATGGTGTTGGGCCTGAACGACGCACTTATGGAGATGACGGGGGTGCTTGCCGGCCTCACTTTAGCCTTGCGAGACACAAAGCTGATTGCCCTGGCCGGCTCAATCACAGGCATTGCAGCGGCCTTGTCTATGGGGGCCTCAGAGTACCTCGCTACAAAGACGGAAAAGACCCTCAAGAACCCTTTGCGAGCCTCGCTCTATACCGTCGGCGCTTATTTGATCACCACCGTGGTTCTGATCACACCCTATCTGATCTTGAAAAACTATTATCTCTGTTTGATGTGCGCACTCGCCGGGGCGGCTATTATCATAGCAGTTTTTACGTACTACATTTCAGTGGCAAAGGATGTGCCTTTCAAAGGGCATTTTCTCGAGACGGCGGGAGTAACTTTTGCTGTGGCTGCGCTCAGTTTCCTCATTGGCTATATCCTGCGCGCTTTCCTCGGTGTCAACGTCTGAGAGCATCTTGGAGTGGCATCCTGCTGCTCTTATTTATTGCAAATCAACTTCTTTCGAGCTTTCTCGGTACGTTCACCTCAGGCGATAAGATCAAATGGGGCGGGACTTCCTGTGCTCCCAAGATCTGAACAAGTTGATCCAGGGAGGAAGCTATATCCAGAAGTCGTGTGGCGGGCAGCACTTCCAAACCGGCAGCCAGAAGGCCCTGAGCCACCTCGGGCGCCTTCGCAACCAGTGCTTTTCCCTCCGGCGTAAGATTTACATCAACAATCCGCCGGTCCTCACGTGTGCGCGTCCGTATGACAAGGCTTTGCTCTTCCAGACGATTCAGTATTCCAACACAACGGTTGCCGGATGAAGATACATCTTACGGGCCAACTCAGATACCTGAACAGGTGAGGATGCGGCTATCATCTTGATTGCCCAGAGCTGCGGACCGGTAATGCCCGTCTGTTTCTTCGCCTTCTTGGACTGTTCATTAATGACCTGGTAAACCTTTCTCAGATTATCGAAGATGTCTGCAATAGCCATTTGTTTTTTTCGCACGTTCATACTCCTCGCTGATAAATTGCGTATAATTTCTATGCTGATAGTTAATATACAAATTATTTTTATAAAAAACAATTGACTTCTTTTTAAAAAGTAGTAAAAAGAGAGCATTATTGTACACCAAAATCATAGAAAGGAGTATTTCGTATGAAAAAACGAAACGCACTTTATGGGCTAATGGTATTTATTATGGGCCTCACGCTGATCTTTGCCGGCGCATGCACAAAGTCGGCGACTGTGAAGGACGCTGGCGCCGACCAGCAGGCAGCGACGCAGAAGGAATCAGCAGCCGGCGTTCAGAAGTCAATGCCGGAAAGCCAAAAAGTCGCGCCTGCGGGCGAAGCCACGATGGGAGAAAGTAAAGCAGGGGCAACGGGCAAGGCCAAGGCAGGCAAAATGGAGACTTATGTTGTCAAAAAGGGCGACTGCCTGTGGACAATAGCCAAGAAAAAGAAGATATACAACGATGCCTTCCTCTGGCCTGTCATTTATGAGGCTAACAAGGGTAAGATCAAGAACGCAAATCTAATCTATCCGGGTCAGAAACTTAAGATTCCCCGCAGCGGCGTAACCATGGATGCCATCAAGGATGCAAGGAAAAAAGCCGGTGCAAAGAAACCTTATCTTCCCCCGAAGGTCGCGGTAGTTCCGAAAGGTTAGGTGCCGACAAACATTTATTAATCAGAAGTTTGCTCCGTAGGCAACGCACGGTGTTGCGCCTGGCGGGGCTGTTCATGCCTTGATATATTATCGATATCAAATGGGGCTCAGGTTTCCTTGCGAAACCATATGCCCCATTTTTTTTGACCGCAGGACGATGGTGATTTCTCTTCTGATCTTTGCCTTCCCAATATTCTAATTCTATTATATATGTATAGGAAGCATGAAAGGTAATAGAGTATGGGTCCGACGGATAAAGAACACCGATCCCTTCTTATGAAAATAGCCAGGCGGGCAATGATTGAGAAAGGATTGCTACCCGATTTCTCCACTGAAGTAATAGCCGAACTTGCCGGCATACACACGCCCGCAGCGGTCGATGATGAAAACATTCGTGACCTCAGGGATAGTCTATGGACCTCCATTGACAATGATGACACGCGCGACATTGATCAGCTCACTGCCGCGCAAGCGATGCCCGGAGATGCCGTAAAGATTCTTGTCGCAGTCGCCGATGTGGACTCCATGGTGAGGAACGGTTCCGCCATTGACGGCCATGCCCGGCGCAACACCACCTCCGTATATACCGCCGCCGAAATATTCCCGATGCTCCCCGAAAAGCTTTCGACAGACCTCACATCGTTAACCTTTAACGAGGAGAGAACGGCAATTGTCGCTGAAATTCTGGTTGGACGGGACGGATCCCTGCAAACCTCGGATATCTACAGAGCCCGTGTCTGCAATCACGCTAAGCTCGCCTATAACAGCTTGGCGGCCTGGCTGGAAGGAATCGGAGATGCGCCCGAAGCTCTCACCTCTGTAAGAGGTCTCGATGAAAATCTGCGCTTACAGGAAAGGGCGGCACAAAACATGAGTAATCTTCGCCGCCTTAAGGGGGCGCTGAGTCTCGAAACCGTTGAGGCAAGACCCGTATTTCGCGGCGACGAAATCCGCGAACTCGAAGTCGTGAAGAAAAATCGCGCCAGAACTATTATCGAAGAGTTCATGATAGCTGCGAACATTTGCGCGGTCCGCTATCTCTCAGCAAGGAAATTCCCTTCCCTCAGGCGCGCGGTCCGCACGCCGAAGAGGTGGGAAAGGATAGTCGAGATAGCAGGGGAACACGGGTTTGAGCTTCCGCAAAAGCCGGATCCTGTGGCACTGGAAGAATTCCTTGTCAAGGAGAAAGGAGCAGATCCGCAGCGCTTCCCCGACCTCTCCCTCTCCATCATCAAGCTCATTGGACCAGGTGAATATATTGCGGCGCTTCCGGGGGACACTGACGCCCCGGGACACTTTGGTCTCGCTGCCGGCGCCTACACTCACTCCACGGCCCCCAATCGCCGTTATGTCGATCTCGTCATGCAGCGTCTGTTGAAGGCGGCCGTGGGAGGTACGCCCGTGCCATACGGCGGTGACGAACTTCGAACCATGGCCCTAAACTGTACGGAGAAAGAGAATGCCGCGAATAAGGTGGAAAGGCAGGTATTCAAATCGGCTGCCGCAATTCTTCTCGAGTCAAGAATCGGAGAACAGTTCAATGCTATCGTTACCGGCACCGCCCCGAAAGGCACATGGGTGCGCCTTACCCAGCCGCCCGTTGAAGGAAAACTCCTCGAGGGCTTTCACGGCGTAGATGTAGGCCACAGAATTCGTGTACGGCTTATTCATACTGACGTGGAGTCGGGATTCATCGACTTCAAGAAGGTGGGATGATAGCATAGGGAGAGCTCTTGATCTCATCCCCATCTCGACCTGATCCGGGTTTCCGGGCAGATGGGACGGCGGTTGGTTCCGGGCAGGTTCCTCTCGCGATCATACCCCGGCCGGTTTTGTGACGGCCGCATCTTCAGTCACCCGCTTGCCGGTGTGTTCCGCAGCGAGGAACATATACACGGCCGGCACCACAAACAGCGTAAAGAGCGTGCCGATCGCGATCCCCGCCGCGATCACCAGCCCCATATTGTAGCGGCCCACCGCACCGGCGCCGGAAGCGGTAATGAGCGGCAGCACGCCCAGCACCATCGCCGCAGTAGTCATCAGTATCGGCCGCAGGCGGATGACTGCCGCCATTTCCACCGCCTCACGTTTGCCCTTCCCTTCCCGCTGCAGGTCGTTGGCAAACTGTACGATCAGGATGCCGTGCTTGCTAATCAGGCCGATCAGCGTCACCAGGCCCACCTCCGTATAGATGTTGAGGCTTGCACCGCCGACGCCCAGGCTGATAAATATCATGGCTCCGCAGACCGACATGGGCACGCTCACGAGCACGATGAACGGATCACGGAAGCTCTCAAACAGCGCCGCCAGGGACAGGAAAATGATAATCAGCGCAAAGAAGAACGTCACTATCAGCGCGCTCGACTCCTGTACAAACTGGCGTGACTGGCCGCTGTAATCAATGCTGAAGCCCTGGGGCAGCACGTCTTTCGACAGGCTTTTTAACGTATTCAGCGCTTCGCCGAGAGTCACGCCGGGAGCGGGAACGGCGGAGATCGTAGCTGAATTGAGCTGCTGGAAATGGTTGAGCGATTCCGGCACTACCTCTGTTCTTAAGCGCACGAAGGTTGAAACAGGAATGGATGTCCCGCCGGCGGCATTGATATAATAGTTCCGCAGTTGCCCCGCATTGAGCCGGTCGCGCTGCATCACCTGCGGAATTACCTTGTAAGAGCGTCCGGCAAGGCTGAAGTAGTTGACATAGCCCCCGCCCATCATAGATCCCAATGCATCACCTACATCCCGCATCGTAAGACCGAGTTGCGCCGCCTTATCGCGATCTATATCTATGGTTGTCTGCGGCTTATCGACCTTCAGATCCGTGTCCACGAACGCGAATACTCCGCTTGCATATGCCTTTTCCATGAGAGCCAGCGACACCTCATTCAGGCGTTCGTAGGACTCCGTGGTACCGATAACAAATTGTATAGGCAGGCCGCTCGTGCCGGGCAGCGGCGGCCGCTGGAACGCCACTGCGCGGACCCCTGATATCTCCCCGAGTCGCATCTGCACCTCCGGTTGCAGATCCATGGTTGTCCGCTTCCGTTCGTCCCATGGTTTAAATACCATACCCGCAATGCCCGTGTTCAGCCCGCTGATGCCGTCGAGCTGAAACACATGGTCCGTCTCCGGGTAACTGCTGACTATCTTGTACAACTGCCGAGAATACAATTGCGTTTGCTCCAAGGAGGCGTTGGGGGCTGCGGTAATTAAAGCAATGACAATCCCCTGATCCTCGAGAGGCGCGAGTTCACTCTTCGAGCTCACGAACAGGAAGTAATTGCTGCAGAGGATGATTACGGCAAATACAGCGGTCACCAACCGGTAATGCAGCGCGCCGCGAAGAAGCACTTCATAGCCGTTGCGAATTCGCCTGAACTGATTGTCGATAAAACCCAGGAGGCGGTGCCGGCCGCAGTCTTCCGCTGATTTGAGAAGGCGCGAGCACATCATGGGCGAAAGGGTGAGTGCAATGATCGCCGATACGCCCACCGTTCCCGCGAGAGTGTAGGCGAACTCGGTAAAAAGGGCGCCCGTCAGGCCACCCATGAAACCTATCGGTACATATACCGCTACCAGAACCACCGATATCGCAATGATAGGCGCCGCCAGTTCTCGCGCACCCTCGATCGACGCCTGCATGGGCGGCATACCACCCTCTATATGTCGTTGTGCATTTTCCACGACTATTATGGCGTCATCAACGACCAGACCGATCGCCAGCACCAGTGACAGCAGCGTCAAAAGGTTGATCGTATAGCCCAGGACAAGCATGATGAAAAACGCCCCGACAAGCGACAGCGGCATGGCGACGGTAGGTATTATCACCGATCGTATCGAGCACAGAAAAAGGAAGATCACCGCCGTCACGATCACCAGGGCCTTGATCAGCGTGCTTATCACCTCTTTGATGGAACTGTTTACATACTTGGTGGCGTCATAAACAATTTTCCCTTGCAGCCCTTCCGGCAATTGCTCTTCGATAGGGGGGAACGCCTTGCGCACACTGTCAATTACCGTAAGCAGGTTGGCAGTCGGCGCCACTTTGATGCCGATGTAAACGGCGCTCTCCCCGTCGAAGGCGACCGCCGTGTCATAATCTTCCGAGCCAAGCGTAATCTTGGCGACATCGCCGAGACGTATGATCGCCCCGTTCTGCGACTTTAGAATCAAGTTGCGGAACTCCTCAACCGAATGCAGACCCGTATAGGCGATGAGATTCACTGTAACCATCTGCCCCTGGGTCCGCCCGACCGCCGAGATGAAGTCATTGTTGGCGAGCGCATTGCTGACATCCGTGGCCGTCAGGCCGTATGCTGACATTTTTCCCGGGTCCAGCCATGCACGTAGGGCAAACGTGCGTTTGCCGAGAACCTCCGCCGTCTGTACACCTTCGACTGCCTGCAGCTTTGGCTGTACCACACGTAGCAGATAATCCGTGATCTTATTCGTGGGCAACACCTTGCTGTAGAACCCGATGTACATCGAATCGATTGTCTCGCCGATGGCGACGGTTATCACCGGCAGTTGTGAATCTTTCGGGATCTGGTTCAGCACGGCGTTAACCTTGGTGTTGATCTCGGTCAAAGCCTTGTTCGGATCATAGTTCAAGCGCAGGTTGGCCTGGATGGTGCTGAGACTCTGCGTGCTCGCCGAAGTAAGATAGTCTATTCCGTTCGCTTGAGCGATCGAGTTTTCAAGCGGAGTAGTTATAAAACCAGCAACCAGCGCCGGGGCGGCGCCCGTATAGACGGTTGCGACGGTCACCACGGCGTTTTGGGTGAAGGGATACTGGCGCACCTGCAAGAGCCCCACAGAACGCAGTCCCAGAACGAGGATCAGCAGGCTGACCACGGTGGCAAGGACGGGGCGGCGAATGAAGATATCCGTGAAGTGCATGTGTCTGCCCTTTGTGCTACTCGTCCACCGGCTGGGGGGCGGCTTCATTGGCGGGCTGCACCTGGTTATTGATGATCACCTGGCTCCCGTTCTTGAGTTTGATCTGCCCGCTCGTAACTACCACGTCGCCTTCCTTGATCCCTTGAGCGACTGCAACCTGGTCGCCGCGGGTGCTCCCAACTGTTACGAAAGTCTGCCTCGCCGTGAGAAGAGGTTTACCGTCCGGCCCCTTCCCGCTCTCCTCCACGATAAACACGGTATCGCCATAGGGGTTGTAGGTCACTGCCGTCTGCGGCAGCGTCAGGTGGCGCTCCACAGCGCCCGCCTGAACCTCGACCGATGCATACATCCCCGGCAGCAGCTCGTGCTTCGGATTGGCAAGGGTCGCCTCCGCTTGGAAATTCCGTGTGGCCGCATCCACCTGGGGGTTGATAGCGGTTATACGGCCATCGAACCTGCGGCCCGGATATGTGTCGGAAGTGACGATGACCTTCTGTCCGAGCGATACCCGTGAAAGTTCCTGCTGCGGCAGTAAAAAGTCGCAGTAGGTCGAGTCGAGCGATTGCAGCGTGACAATCTTGTCCCCGGGATTTATATACTGGCCGGGATTTACGGTGCTGATGCCGAGCCGCCCGGCGAACGGGGCGCGAATGGTCTTCTTATCCACGAGGGCCACCTGCTGCGCAACCTGGGCGCGCTTGCTCTTAAGATCGGCGATGTCCGCGTCGAGGGCGGCCTGACTTATGGCCTGCGCGTCAAATTGCTTCCGGTCGCGCATGTAAACCGTACCCGCCAATTCGGCAGCGGCCTGAAGAGACCGCAGTTGGGCAATGTCGGAGTCGGCGTTGAGCTGCACCAGCACTTTTCCAGCCTTGACGTCGTCTCCCGACTTGAAGTGCAGGGTCCGTACGAGTCCTGAAATTTCGCTGGTTACGTCGACTCCCCGCACGGCACGGAGCGAGCCGACGGCTTTGAGCTGCGGCTGCCAGCCATGCAGTTCTGCTTTTATCGCGGTTACCGTAGCGGGCGGCATCTGCATACCGGCCAGGGATTTCTTGAGCATATGCGCCTTGAAGACATGATACCCGAAAATGCCGCCAAACAGCAGGCCGACCACCGCCAGCATGATTAACATTCGCCTTCCCATCAGAAGCTCCTTCCTCTACACATATATGTCGCTGCTGTTATAAACTGCATGGACTCGGACACACCTCGAGTACATTTTTCCGCTGCACATCGCGCCCGTGAATAAGCCGTTTTCTCGATTCAATATATATTTAAGCTCACCGTGCAGCCGCCTCCGCTTGAGGACTGCGGTTCCACCAGCCGCCGCCGAGCGCCTGATATAACGCCGCAGTATCCGCAAAGCGCGCGGCCTGCGCCTGAACCAGAGCCAGTCGCGCCTGTTCATGCTGGCGTTCCGCATTGAGCAGCGACAGATAGCTTACTGCACCGAGCTGAAACTGTTTCTCCGTGAGATCAAGAGTGTCGCTGGCGGCCGCTTCGGCTTCTGCCTGCGCCTTCAGCGTCCTCGCATCATCCGCGAGGGCGCGGAGCACGTCAGCCACACCCTGAAAGGCCTGCAAGACCGTATCGCGATACTGCGCCGCAGCCTGATCGTAAACGGCGATCGCGGCGCGCCGCTGTGCGGTCAGTGCGCCGCCGTGGAATATGGGCTGCAGCAAACCGGCGCTGAGACTCCATATGGCCGCGCTGCTGTTGAAAAGATCGCCGACTGTACTGGCCTCCAGGCCGAAACTGCCCGTCAGTGTGATCTGCGGGTACAGGTTTGCCGTGGCCACGCCAACCTGCGCGCTCGCCGCGTGGAGGGTCTCTTCCGCAGCTCTTATGTCAGGCCGCTGGCGCAGAAGCAATGACGGCAGGCTTACCGGCAGCTCCTCAGGCAGTTGGAAATCGTTCAAATCGAATTCAGGCAGCGCCGCTTCGGAGGGCAGCCTTCCTGCAAGCACCGCAAGTTGGTGGCGGGTCTGGGCAAGCTGCTTTTCCAGCGGCGGCAGTAAGGCCTCCGTCTGTGCGAGTTGCGCGCGCTGGGCGAGCACGTCGGAACGCGACGCCCCCCCAAGTTGGAGCTGCTCTTCCACTACGTCCAGCTGCTTTTCCTGCGCCTCTATGATTTCACGCATCGCCCCTATCTGGGCGCGCAGTGACGCGTCTTTCACGGCCGTAGTGACAATATTGGCTGTAAGCGTAAGATACACGCCCTCCAGCTGAAACCGCTGGTAGTCTATCTGCGATTGAAGTGCCTCGAGCTTACGCCGGGTGCCGCTGAAAAGATCGGCTGAATACGAAACATTCACGGAGGCGTTGTACAGGTTGAAGACGCTTATGTCCGTGTCCGGCTGGCCAAAACCGGTGCCGGAGATCTTCTGACGCGAAGCGGAGATGTTGGCGTCCACGGCAGGGAAGAGGGATCCGTATTGGGCCCGCCTGTTTTCATCCGCCTCCCGCAGCCTTGCTTTAGCTGCCGCGATTGTCGGGCTTTCTGCCAACGCCTGCCGGATCAATTGATCCAATTCCGCCGACTGCAGGAGAGTCCACCATTCTTGAGGAATATCTTTCCCCGAGGCAAAACGCTGTGACGCTCCCGCAGTTCCGGGTGCCGCATCCGTCTTCGCCGGCAGCGCCTCCGCAGTATATGCTTTTGTGGACGGGGCCTTCGGCGTCTGAAAGTCTGGCCCCACGGCGCACCCCAAGAAGACGCAGATGCTCATCGCCAAGACTGCTGTCACAGAACGCCAAACGGCTTTCGCACATTTGCACAACAAAGGTCTTTCTGCAGCGACAAACATATTGATGTCCTCACGAAGTATTTCAAACATCAGCGTTTTACAATGGCCAATCCCTTGGCGTTATAATGGCGGCGTATAGACTCTTCCTTCAGGCCTATGCCACGCAGCAAAAACCAGACGACATGCTTGACGAGTTCCCCCCCCGAAACGCCGTAATTCAAGACGGGGGCCGTCGGCACAAAATCCATCATGATGACGAAGGGTAAGCGATCCGTAAACCAGGCGCGCAAATTGTGCGGCACCGGGTTGTCCACGACATCGCCAGCTGCGATGGCCGCTTTGATATTTGCCCGGAGTATCGGGATCAGCTGGCTCTTAGCCTCTTCCATTACGTGATGCGCAAATTCTCCATCCCCTGCGAGACTGCGGATGTAGAGCCGGATAAAATCATCGCGTTCAGCCAACCTGACAGATATGAGTTCCGATACCAGTAAGTGGACTATCAGCACGAGCGCCTCGGTAGAAGGCTTGAGAGACATCATTTTCTTCGTCTTCTCGGAAATGTTGTCCGAGAACAAAGCAAGCATGGCATGATAGAGCGCCTCCTTATTGGGGAATATTTTGAATAACAGGCCCTCCGAAATGCCCGCCGACTCCGCCAGCTCCCGCGTAGTCGCTCCATCGAGACCTTTCTTGGCGAAGAGTTCGCGAACCCTTATCAGTATAAGTTTTCGCCTTTCTTCACGCGATATTCTTCCCTCTCTCTTCATGTTTAATTATATAGCAAGTGCTCACTTGCCTGTCAATACCCGATCCATACTCCCCGTCCGGAAGTCATATTGCATCTTGTGCTCCCCAAGGTACGCCTGTATGCATTTCAGTTTAGTAGGGGCCTTGCTGCGCTAACGAGCAGAGCAACAGTCCACAATTTGAATGATATTAGATATGCAGAATAGTTCCATAAGGGATTCACTCATTTATTACCTGAAAATATCTTAGATGGATCAAATTCAGGAAAGACGGCAAATGCTGTTCGGCAAGAAGAGCGGCTACTCGCAGAGGCCGCGGCGCGTATGCATTCTACGAGCGGTAATGTATCACGGGAAAGCCGGCGCCTGCCCCGACATGCGGATATCAATTTTCTTATTCCTTACTCCTTTCCTCTACATGACATCAGTCAGATGCGCGTCGATAATCAAGAATATCGGTGCAGATAATCAGGGATTGCAGGATAGAAATTTGTGTTGAGAATAATTAAGATGGGAGCCGTGACAAGTCGGAAAAGCGCTCGACGTCGGATCATGTTTATGATCTCTGCCTTTCGGGAAAACAGCAAGATGGCTATCCAACGCACTCTTCTTAGACTTGGTTTAACGAAGGGAATTTTTTTGTGAGAGGAGCGAAGGGCTATGACATACTCATTTGCCTGTCCCGTACCCTGTGATCATGAAGTAAACTACCACCGACCTTGTCGGTGGCCTTCAAAATGCGGCAAGCCTACGGACAATGTCCTTCGCCTTGCCTGCTAAGGGTTGAAACGGCTATTCTAAAATATTGTTCACCAACATTGTTGGTTCACTTAAGGTGTGGGGCCTCCGCCCCCACACCCCACCACTGACAATGTCAGTGGTTTTGACAGATAAATAAAGGTTCATGCGGCGACTAATGATGATGCAGTGAATGCCATTATCAAGGCCGGCGCTATCCGCTGCCGTAATATTGAGAAAAATTGCCACTGTGAAAAGGCTCATATCCACCTGCCGCCGGGGCCAGCGGAACAGTTGAGAAGGATTGTGCGATTATGCATGAAAGAAGAATATGACGCGTCAACCCGTCATGCGGTAGGCGGAATAAACAACATGGGCTTTTAAGCATACTCAGGGCTTCTTTCCCGGAGTAAATGTGCCGGTTTAAGAAAGACATCCTCTTGTGGCAATATCAAAATTGCCGTTACCTTGGAAAGGGCCCTTGAGTAACCTGAACCATATTGTCGACGCGAAGCCACTTCGAGAAGGCAGCCTTTATGTCTTGAGGGGTCAATTTCAAGAATCTTCCTGCAGCGATAACAGGCTCATCAAGGGGCAGGTCATGAGTCGCCCTATAAATAAGTCCCAGCGCTATGCCGTCGGCGGAGGCCTCGGCAAGCTGCATCTCCCGGAGGGCGAGAGATTGAGCTTTGGAGAGCTCATCCGGCGTGACGGGTTCCTCCTGCATCTTTGTCAGATCATGTTCGATGATGGCTCGCGCTTTAGACACATTGTCAGGGTCGCAGGAATACCTGACTTCATAAAGGGATCGCGTTTTACCCACGTCGAATGATGAAGAAACGTGATAAACGAGCCCCGTCTTTTCTCTGAGATCCCGGTATAGCCAGGTTGAGTAGAAAGCGCCGCCGAGCACGTGGTTCCCTAATTCCAGGGCGTAGTAATCCGGGTGAGATCTGGTCAAGCCGAGTGTTTCGGCGAGAATCACATTGGTCTGAGACCGGCTGAGATCCGGGACGGCCGTGGCGGATGATCTATTCGGCGGAACCGGAGGCAGGAGTGTCTCGGGCTTTGGCCCTTCGGCCTTCCATGATCCGAAGTATTTCCCAATCACCTTCCTGACCACGTCCGGCGGCACCTTGCCGATAAAGACGATTGTCGTCAGGTCCGGCCGGAACACCTTCTGGTAATATGATTTCACGTCGTCGAGGGTAAGAGAAGAAATGGTCGACGGCGTGGCCTCGCGGAGCGCTGCGTCTTTTTTAGGAAAGAGGGAAACTCGTAGTGTCCGTTTTGTCAGGTAGTCGGGACTTTCAACTTCGCCCGCCACTTCATCCGCCACCTGTTTCCGCAACGTTTCGAATGCTTCCCCGGGCAGCGCCGGGTGAAGCAAATTGTCCGCAAGAAGCTCGACGCCGCGATCAAAGTGTTTGGCGAGAGCCTGTAGAGAGAAATCCGTGTTCACGGATATTTCCGCCCCTATGTCGTCCTGAGCTTTCTGGAAAGCCAGTCTGTCCAGAGAAGTAGTACCGAAAGAAAAAAGCGGTTCCAACACACGATCCAATCCTTCCTTTCCCTCCGGAGTCTGAAGGTAAGGATTGTTTTTCACATGGCCGTATATACTTGCAGTGTCGCTCACAGAAGCATACTGAATGATAAGTTTGAGTCCGTTGGGAAGAACTATAACCTCAGGATTCACCGTGGAAGCCGGCATGAAAAGCCGTTTCAATGCCTTGTCCGCCCAGCCGGGAAGCTTAACGCTTTTCGTCTCTTTCGGCGCAAAAGACTCCATTCCCCCGCGCGGCCTTGCAGAGACGGGCTTGCCAGCGGCTTCCGGGATGAGAATGGCTTCTACGGATCGATGAAGTTGCAGGTACCTCGTAGCCACCCTGTTGACGTCGGCCACAGAAACCTTCTGGATGGCGCTTAAGGTGTCGTCCGGTGATTGCCTCCCTTCCACCGCCAGCGCCTGAGACCACGCCATGGCAAGACCAGGAACGGAATTTTTCTGAAGTTCGGCCTTCGTCAGCCTGTTGCGTTTGGCCGCCTCAACAAGGTCGGCTGAGAACCCTTTCTTCACATCGTCCGCAAGAATCCTCCGGACCTCCTTAATCAGAGGCTGAGGATCGGTTCCCTTCGGGAAGGACGCCGCTGCGTAGGCCAGA
Source organism: uncultured delta proteobacterium (assembly GCA_963729715.1). Lineage (GTDB taxonomy): Bacteria > Desulfobacterota > Syntrophia > Syntrophales > UBA2185 > Fen-1135. The sequence continues at coordinate 151,752 of CAVSPA010000003.1, read as the reverse complement.
CCTGCGTCAGGGAGGGTGAGCATACTGAAGTCAATGTCGAGCGCTTTTCCTTGAACCACCAATTCGAATAGGCTTCCCCGCTGGCTGCTCAATACGTCCGCAAGGACTTCACTTGCCGCGTAATCGCCGCTTCCATAACCGGGCATGCGGAAAGAAATAGCCGCAAGCCCGTGCGACTGGTCCGTCGTCATCGTGAAAGATTCCGGCTTCACGGGTCGAAGACGTACGGCAGAACGTTGCGGAACGTTCTTCCGCGATATGGGAGAAAAATATTTCTCGACGGCCTTAAGCGCGTTCCGGGGTTCGACATGGCCCACGATCACGAGAATAGCATTGTTGGGTGCATACCATGTGTCATGAAATGTTTTGAGCATGGCCCCTGTTGTCTTCTCAAAGGAAGGAATCGTTCCGAGAGGCGTATGCGCATATGCGGTATCGTCGAACATAATTTCGAGCAGCTTTGCGTAAAAGATGTAGTCGGGATCGGAGATGTCCTGGGCCACTTCCTGCTCGATAGCGCCCCTTTCCTCCTTCCACGATTCCTCAGCGTCGAATACGCCCCTCATCCGGATTGATTCTATGTGCAGGGCTATGTCCAGATCTTCCGCCGCGCAGGTGAAGAAATATTGCGTGACTGTCTGCTGCGTATCCGCATTGAAATCTCCGCCCAGCAAGGCGATGATGTCTGCGAGCTGGTCCGCTGAAAGACCCGGGCTGCCCCTGAACATCATGTGCTCCTGGGCGTGGGCCATGCCGGGAAAACCTGCCGGCGCCTCGTTTGAACCGACAAGATAATTCACCATTGTCGTGACAACCGGAGCCTGGGTGTTTCGGACAATAACCACCCGCAATCCATTCTGCAGAGTGGCTCTTAGTATATTCTCATCGCCTGTTCTTTCTTCAGGCGATGCCCCGGCAGCAGGCAGCAGGAAGATGAAGACCACCGCAAGGATCAGAATTACGAAGCTGATTTCTGAGATTCGTGTATGGGCTCTTTTCACAATCGCCTCCGTCTACGTAGTATCAACGTTTTTCATTTTATGCGTTGCTTACAAACTAGTCAATACTTCTTCAGAGCGGCAGGCACAACAATTGTCCGGATAGTCCAAGTCATCCACTTGCCTTGAGAAACAATTCCTGTAAACTTCTCATCGATCACCTATATCATCTTAAGGTATAAAGTGCCCTGAAATCAGTCATTGACGCATTGCCTTTATTCGCGCGTAAGCTATGCTTACTGGAAAAGGTAGATTCGGTGCGGCGCCCGCGAAGGCGGTGTGACGATAAACGAGTCGGGTCTGCCATTTTGCAATACAGGAAGAAAAGGTGGATTAACGATGGAAAAAATGTTTGATATCCTACTTGTGGAAGATAATAAATACAACGTGGAGTTTATACTCGAAGCCCTGAGTCAGCATAACCTGGCCCATAGGGTCAAGGTTTTTCGTGACGGCGGGGAAGCCCTGGATTATCTTTTTGCAGCATGTGAGTATGCGGACCGCTATTCCCTTAAACAACCCAGCGTGATTCTTCTGGACCTGAGGTTGCCGAAGGTGGACGGGCTTGAGCTTCTGCGAATGATAAGAACTAATGAGACGACAAGGATGATCCCCGTAGTGGTTTTCTCGTCATCGACCAACGACCAGGACAGGATAGACAGCTACCGGCTGGGAGCAAACAGCTTCATCATAAAACCGATAGCGTATGATAAATTTGTTGAGACTGTCACCGAAATAGGTTCCTATTGGGCATTGCAAAATGCCCCCCCGTAATGAGAGCGCATCGCGAATAGCCGATACGGCGATTAATGACACCGCGACAATGTAACTTTTTCTCAAATGACATATCGCTTATTAAACAAATCCTAATCCTTTTCTACACGATCCGAGGTCTTCGAAGGTGAATAAAGCAATCGTTTATCCGGTAGAATAGGCATTCAGGGCTGCATGAGAATCTATTCGTCCGGTCAGAAAAATCCCCGGTTTAATCTCATTGACATGCAGGCGCTTTCCCCTTATAAACCTTGCATCCTGATTCTTATTGCCGGGCACTTGCGATGAGCAAATTCAACCTGAAAATTCTCATGGTCCTTTCATTAGGGCATCTGGTAACAGATATATACCAGAGTGCGCTTCCTGCCATACTCCCCTTTCTGAAAGAGAACCTTTCCCTCTCTTACACTATGGCCGGTATCATCCTGTTGGCGGCGAATTTCACATCCTCTCTGATCCAGCCTCTTTTCGGATATCTTTCGGACAGACAGGAAAAGGCCTTCCTTCTGCCTCTCGGGTGCCTGTGCGCCGGCGCCGGATTCTCTTTGTTGTCCTTCCCTTCAAGTTATGCGCTTATCCTCGTGCTTGTCATAGTGAGCGGCTTCGGCATCGCGTCATACCATCCCGAAGGATACAAGACCGCCCATTTTTTTACAGGCGAGAGGCGGGTAACAGGGATGGCGATATTCTCGGTCGGCGGAAATGTGGGGTTCGCCTTAGGTCCGATAATCGCAATCTACATAATCAAGTACATGGGATTTTCTTCACTGCCCGTTATAATTGTCCCTTCGGTCGCTTTTGTTGCAATCATTATCTTCTATTGGCGGGACATATCCATTACCGAAATCAAACGGGAGAGGGTAGCGGATGGAGAGGTGGCACTCGAGCCGCGAAAGGGTGCTTACACATCTTTATCAATGGTGATCGCAATCGTGATTATGAGGTCATGGACGCAGATGGGTCTTATGAGCTACATCCCTTTTTACTTCATAAACCATCTCAAGGGAGATCCCCTTTATGCGGGTAAACTCGTTTTTGTTCTTCTTCTCGGAGGCGTCATCGGCACCTTGGGGGGAGCGCCTTTGGCTGACAGGTGGGGTCATAAACGCTATCTGCTGCTGTCCATGTTTCTCAGCACCCTTATTCTGCCCCTGATATTCGTCGTTGACGGCTACATGCTGTTTCTTGTACTCGGATTTCTCGGCATGACCTTGATTTCAACCTTTACTGTCACCATTGTCATGGCACAACAGTTGCTGCCGAAGAATCTCGGCGTTGCCTCCGGCCTCATGGTGGGTTTTGCTATCGGGGCAGGCGGCGTCTGTGTCACGCTCCTCGGAGTCATTGCCGATCATTTCGGCGTGCCCGTCGCCCTCAAGTCCATCATGATCCTTCCGTTGGCCGGATTCCTGCTCAGCGCCCTCCTACGATACCAGGAAGACAGCAAGACCAGAACAATAGCCGCGCTTTGATGTGACGGACATTGCCCTTTCTCAAGGTGATGCAGCAGAGACAAACTTGGTCTGCCCGCTCTTTCTACGTAGGTCTATACTCCCATTTTACGGCTATTTTATGCCTCTTGCTTCCGGTTACATTGCGTCTCAATTTATCGGAATTCATCCTTGCGATCTGATGATGTTCCTTATCCAGCTGAAGCATTTCCTGAAAGACACTCCCTATGGGGATGGGGCTTTGAGAGATGTGATTTCGATTGACTGTTGCCTCAGTGTACTTGACAGGGGAACTGCCTTCCCTTATATTGCATATAGTCGTGATCAAGGCTAAATTTGCGGACAATTCATGCGCCCAATCGCCACAGGTAAGCAAATGATTAAGCAGCCGTCTGATTTCTGGAGCATCCCACAGGCCGATGTGCTGGCAGGGCTCGATGCCCGACAGGAAGGGTTGGAGAGCGGTGAGGCGAGGCGGCGGCTGGTTAATTGCGGGGCTAATCTACTAAAGCCGCCTAAGCGATCCGACGCTGCTGCGCTTCTTTTTTCCCAATTCAAGAGCCCCATTATCCTCACCCTTGTTTTTGCTGCCGGATTATCTTTCTTCCTGAAGGATCATGTGGACGGCGCTATTATTCTTTTCATTGTTCTGGTGAGCGGCCTTCTCGGGTTCTGGCAGGAACGCGGCGCCGCTGATGCCGTAGAAAAGCTCCTGTCCATCGTCAGAATCAAGACGACGGTTCTCCGTGACGGCAACCCCATAGACATCCCCATAGAAGACGTCGTCCCGGGAGACATCGTTATCCTGAATGCAGGTGATGCCATACCCGCAGACTGCTTGATTCTCGAATCAACAGATCTCTTTGTGGATGAGGCAACCCTGACAGGGGAAACGTACCCCGTCGACAAGAAAGCCGGTCAATTACCGGCGCAGACGTCCTTGAACGGGCGCGCCAACTGCCTCTTCATGGGAACCCATGTCGTCAGCGGCACGGCCCAAGCCGTTGTTGTTTTCACGGGAAAGGAAGCGGAGTTCGGTAAAATATCGGAAAGGCTGAAGCTGAGACCCCAGGAAACCGAATTTGAGCGCGGCGTCCGGCAATTCGGGTATTTGTTGCTCGAAGTTACGCTGGCCCTGGTCTTCCTGATTTTTGCCGTCAATGTCTATTTCCACCGGCCCGTCCTCGAATCGTTCCTTTTTTCTCTCGCCCTTGCGGTGGGGCTGACGCCTCAACTGCTGCCCGCTATCATCAGTATCAATCTGGCTCATGGCGCTAAGAAGATGGCACAGCAAAAGGTCATTGTGAAGCGGCTCGCCGCCATAGAGAATTTCGGGAGCATGGATGTCCTCTGCTCCGACAAGACGGGAACCCTGACCGAGGGAACAGTGCATCTACATTCTGCATTAGATCTCGCAGGTAATTCCAGTGAGCGGGTCTTTTTTCACGCCTATTTGAACTCATTTTTTGAAAAGGGCTTTTCAAATCCTATCGATGAAGCGATTCGCTCTTACAAACAGCCTGATGTTTCCGGGTATGAAAAGGCGGACGAGGTGCCTTACGACTTCTTCAGGAAGCGCTTGAGTATCCTGGTACTAAAGGACGGTATTTCCTTGATGGTGACCAAGGGGCCCCTTCCCAACGTGATTGGCATCTGTTCTAAGGCGGAGGCTCCCTCGGGAGATAAGATGGATATAGCTTCGGTGAAACAGGAGATCCAGCAGAAATTCGAGACGCTCAGCAATCAGGGTTTTCGCCTCTTGGGAATTGCTTCTCGGGATATGGGGGCAGAACCTCGCATTGATAAGGATTGCGAGAAGGATATGACCTTCCTCGGATTCCTGGTTTTTTTCGATCCGCCAAAAGCGGAGATAGCAGAGACTATCAACCGCCTCAGGCAACTCGGCATTTCTCTGAAAATCATTACCGGAGATAACTGCCTCGTCGCCCGTAAGGTCAGCGAGGAGGTGGGAATGGGGGATGCAAGAATAGTTACAGGAAGTGAGCTTCATGAAACAAGTAATGATGCTCTTTTATCAAGGGTAACAGAGACGGACATATTCGCGGAGGTAGAGCCCAACCAGAAGGAGCGGATTATCCTTGCACTCAGGAAGGCCGGCCATGTCGTGGGATATATGGGCGACGGGATCAATGACGCCTCCGCCCTGCATGCAGCGGATGTCGGCATTTCGGTGGACACAGCGGTGGACGTAGCTAAAGAATCCGCGGATATCGTCCTCATGGAAAAAAATCTGGCCGTCCTTGTGCAAGGCGTGCGCGAAGGAAGAACAACCTTTGCCAACACCTTGAAGTATGTCTTTATGGCCACGAGCGCTAATTTCGGAAACATGTTCAGCATGGCCGGCGCATCTCTCTTCTTGTCCTTTCTCCCCTTACTTCCCAAGCAGATACTGCTTACTAATCTGATGACGGATTTTCCGGAAATGACCATTGCCGCGGACCATGTAGACATAGAGATGTTGAATCAGCCCCGGCGCTGGAACATTTCTTTTATACGGAAATTCATGTTCACCTTCGGCCTTGTCAGTTCAATTTTTGATTACCTCACCTTCGCAGTTCTGCTCCTTATACTCCACGCTACACCGGAGCAGTTTAGAACGGGATGGTTCATGGAATCTGTCATTTCTGCCGCCATCATTGTGCTGGTAATCCGCAGCCGCAGGCCTTTCTTCAAGAGCCGGCCGGGAAAGTATCTGTGCGTTGCCACGGTCGCTGCCGTCATAGCCACACTCGTTTTTCCTCTTACTCCCATCGGGACGCTTTTCGGATTTGTGTCGCTTCCTCTTTCTTTTCTGACGATGATGGGCTTAATTGTGGTCCTCTATATCCTTGTGGCGGAGCTCGCAAAAAAGATATTTTATCAGAGAGTTAATCTTTAAGCGCCTCCATACAAGAAAAATCATATTCTTAGGATCAGACCCACCACGCAGACCTCCCGGTTATTATTTCTGCCGGTAAGTTATTAAAGTCTTGACATAATATAATTTAACACTAAAAATGTAAGAAGAGTCGGGACATTGATGCGACAATGAGAGGGGGCATACTATGAAGAAGATTCTCATCTCTACCATAACATTGGCATTAGGGGGAATGCTCTTCCTTTTCGGAAATGCCGGCGGTTACGATTACAGTGCAGGGCAAACACTATTTAAGAAGAACTGTCAGTTCTGCCACAACCTCAAGGGTGATGATAATTACCCTTCCGCTTATTATCGCCAATACAGGCCGAAGGATTTCACCGACCCCGATGCATGGAAGGGACTCGACGGGCAGAAGATCGAACAGGTTATCAAGAAAGGCAAGGGCGTGATGCCGGCTATAAATCTCAAGCCCGAAGAGACTAAGGCCATAATTGATTATATGACCCATGTGTTGAAGAATTAGGAAAGGCGTTTCCTTTCCTCCTGGACTGTATCACAATTTTCCTTCTTGTCATTCTGTGCGAAAAGACTCCTTGTTAAGGTAGGAAGGCTTGACGCTTGAGGTGCGGCCTGAAGCAATCGTCGGAAAAAGGACATAGTAAGCCGAAAGTGGCATTACCGGTGCTGTGGTTCACTTGCAAGGCAGGGTTAATCTTAGACAACTGGATAAATATTATTTGCTATTCTGAAAAGGAGTGAGCTTATGTGGGAATATACGGAAAAGGTCAAGGAGCACTTCCTCAATCCCCGCAATGTCGGAGAAGTTGAGAACCCCGATGGCGTAGCCGAAGTAGGTTCCATCGCCTGCGGAGATGCCCTCAAACTTTCCTTCAAATTGGATGAGAATAGGAGGATCAAGGACATCAAGTTCAAGACCTTTGGCTGCGCCAGCGCGATTGCGACATCGTCCGCATTGACGGAGATGGTCAAAGGGATGACCCTCGATGAAGCCATGAAGGTGACAAACCAGGATATCGCGGCCTATCTCGGGGGCCTGCCCCAGGAAAAAATGCACTGCTCTGTCATGGGAAAGCAGGCCATGGAGAAGGCTATTGAGAATTACAAGGGCGCCCCCCCCACGGAACCAGCGGCGCAGATCATCTGCGAGTGCTTCGGCGTAACGGAACGGGAAATCGAGCAGGCCGTGAGGGAGAATAATCTCTCGACCGTTGAAGAGGTAACGAACTACACCAAAGCCGGCGGCGGCTGCGGGGGATGTCATGACGCCATCAGGGAGATTATCGAGAGGGTACGGGCCGAGGCCGCGCCCGCAGCCAGGCCGAAGCTTTCCAACGTCCAGAAGATCAAGATGATCGAGGAGACCATCGATCGCGAGATTCGGCCCTCCCTGAAGAAGGACGGCGGCGACATTGAACTCGTCGATGTCATCGGCAACCGCGTCCTCGTTGCCACAAGAGGAACCTGTGCAACCTGCAAGGCGGCGGATATCACGCTTAAACATTTCGTCGAATTAAAACTCCGTGATTTCGTATCGCCGGAGCTTGTTATTGAAGAGGTGACCCCATGAAGACGATCTATCTTGACAACAATGCAACAACGCAGGTTGCAGAAGAGGTTCTCGATGTCATGCTCCCGTATTTCCGCGACCTTTACGGAAACCCGTCCAGCATGCATTCCTTCGGAGGTCAGGTCGGACGAAAAATACGTGAGGCCCGCGAACAAGCGGCAGCCCTGATCGGCGCAGGGCCGGAGGAAATCATCTTCACGAGCTGCGGTACGGAAAGCGACAATGCAGCCATCCGGTCAGCCTTGGCGGCCCATCCCGACAGGCGCCACGTTTTGACAAGCCGCGTCGAGCATCCCGCGGTCAAGTCTCTGTGTGCCCATCTTTCCAGACAGGGCTACCGCATCACGGAGCTCCCTGTTGACAAGGACGGCATTCTCGACATGGCCCAGTATGAAAGGGCTCTCACGCCGGATACGGCCATCGTCAGCCTCATGTGGGCCAACAACGAAACGGGGGTTCTCTTTCCCGTGGAAAAGGCCGCAGAGCTTGCAGCGGAAAGAGGCATTCTGTTTCACACAGATGCAGTCCAGGCAGTGGGAAAGATTCCCATAAACATGAAGACGAATGCCATCGACATGCTCTCCATATCGGGTCATAAGCTTCATGCGCCAAAGGGCATCGGCATCCTTTATGTCCGCAGGGGAACGCGGTTCTCGCCTTTCCTTATTGGCGGGCATCAGGAGAATGGGCGTCGGGGCGGTACGGAAAACACACCCAGCATTATCGGACTGGGGAAGGCCTGCGAATTGGCGGCACGCAACATGGATACAGAGAACAGATTAGTTCTGCACCTCCGGGACAAACTGGAGGCCGAGACTCTCTCCCGCATTCCCAACAGCCGGGTGAATGGAACCAGACTGCACAGGCTCCCCAATACGACAAACATCAGCTTTGAGTTCGTCGAGGGCGAGGCCATCCTGCTGCTTATGGACGACTATGGGATATGCGCATCGTCCGGTTCCGCCTGCACGTCCGGGTCATTGCAGCCATCCCATGTGCTCCGCGCCATGGGTGTTCCTTTCACCATGGCCCACGGCTCCATCAGGTTCAGCCTCTCAATCTATAATAGGGAAGAAGAAATAGACTTTGTCGCAGAAAAGCTGCCTTCCATAATCGAAAGGTTGCGCAGCATGTCGCCATACTGGAATGCAGCCGACCAGGTATGCTCGGTCCAGTAAAGGAGGGAAAATCACCATGGATGATGACAAAGCTAAGACGGATCAGTGCAAAATGGATATTGGGATAGCCCAAAAATTTCGCGACGAAATACCGCCCATTGTTGACGAGCTGACGGCGTCCTGCACCCGCCACGATTGCTTTGACCACGTGGGTCCCGAACCCATTCCCTCGCGGGAGGCCATTATCGACGCCGTACATATGGCGTGCCGCATTCTCTATCCCGGGTATTTTATTCGCACACGTGTGGATGAGATCAACGTGGGATACTATTTCGGTCAGGAGTTAACAGCTCTTTTTGAAGCCCTCTCCGAACAGATTATGCTCGCCATACGGCATGACTGCATCCGACACAATCAGGTCTGCACAAACTGCGAAGAGCGCGGCCAGCAGGCCGCCGTCGGCTTTCTCAGCGGCATGCCCAAATTGCGTGTCCTGCTTGCTACGGACATTAAGGCGGCCTATGAAGGAGACCCCGCCGCCAAGAGCTTCGATGAAATCATCTTCAGTTATCCGGGGCTTTTCGCCATCACCGTCTATCGCATTGCTCATCAGCTGCACACGAGCGACATTCCCCTTATCCCGCGCATCATGACGGAACACGCCCACAGCAGAACAGGAATAGATATCCATCCCGGCGCCGATATCGGAGAGAGTTTCTTCATCGATCACGGTACGGGTGTAGTAATCGGAGAGACGACCAACATCGGCAAACGTGTCAGGATCTATCAGGGTGTGACACTCGGCGCCCTGTCGCTCGGCCGCGAAGAGCTGGAGAGCCTCCGAAACAAGAAGCGCCATCCGACCATTGAAGATGATGCTATCATCTATGCAAATGCCACCGTGCTGGGCGGGAAGACCGTCATCGGAGCCCGTTCGGTGATCGGCGGTAACGTTTGGATTACTGACTCGGTGCCGCCTGATACGGAGCTGTTTCTGAAAAAGCAGGAGGTCGTGCTGAAGGATAAAAATTCCAAATAAAACATTTGCTTAAGCTCTTATTACCCCATTGCGGTTCCTCTACATATTCCAAACTCTTAGGTAGCTTATGACTACCATTACTCTTCCATTTAATCCTCATTGCTTAGCGCTGCCAATGGTAGTGTAATACTAATAAATTGGCCTTCCACCCGGAGCAGTGCAGCAAGTGATCTATCTTGGGGCGAAAGGATATTCACCCTGTTTTCGCACGAAGGACGCGTGCAGTGAAGATTACCATGGCAAGAAAACTTCATAAGCCCCAGATGAATATGGCTTCCGGCTACAGGGCGGATAACCCTCAGGGTATGTATGTAAAAAACCGGCCGCGCCGGCGTCAAGGGAACCGTCCTGTGAAGGGGATGAAGAATGTAAAGACATTTACGATCCTGAAGAAGGCAGGAAAGACGGCGGTGCTCCTTGTAGCTCCGGAGACAGGCCGGCTGCCGGAAGACATGGGAAGTCTTGCGAGATACATATCCGGCAAGTCGGGGGGCTTGGGAGAGGTAGTTTCCGCGCTCTCCGAGGGGCTTCTGGCGCGGGGGATCAACTGCCACCTGGCGACGATTAATCTGAGAAGACGCTTCAAAGAGGAGAGCGGCATGGATGAACATGCATGGCGTCAGGTAAGAGATAAGGTTGATCCTGACAAGATCCACCTGGTAAGCTCGTCTATCTATGCGAACCTTCTCAGCCCATATTCTGGGGATCCGCTTTCCAATGCCGCTGAATTTCAGAAGGAACTGGTAAACAACACCATCAAGACAGTGCGGGCGAGGTGCGGAGGGAGGCTGATCGTGCACAGCCACGACTGGATGGCAGGCGGCGCCGTTACGGCCTACGCCAAATCGAGGGACTGCCCCGTACTGCACACGGTGCACAACGTTCACACAGGCCACGTCCCTTTAGATATGCTTTTTGGCGTAGATATCGACAGCCTCACATGGAACATCTACTTCTCGAAAGAAAATGGAAGGATATGCATAGACTCCCAGGCTACAGCCATTAAGAGCGCCACCCTGGTCAATTTTGTCGGGGAAAAGTTCCTCAGGGAGATCATCGAAGACTATTTTCTGGATAGATCATTCATCCCTCCGAGCGTTAGACAGGAAGTCAAGGAAAAGTACAATCACGGTGCGGTATTCTCTATCATCAATGCGCCGTCCCCTCGGATGTATCCGGAAAGGTGTGAGCACCTTGCAAGGAAGTACGGTCCCGATGACGATGTCATGACGGCAAAGAGGGAAAACCTGGTGGAATTTCAGAAGAGGACGGGACTCGTCGTGAATCCGGATGCGATACTTCTCTACTGGCCATCGCGGCTCGATGAAACGCAGAAAGGATGTGAGCTTCTCGAAGACATTGCTCTTAGATTTGTCATAGAAAACGGCGACGTTCAGATTGCCGTTGTCGGTAATGGCGTTGAGGGCGATCAGACCCACGAGGAGATTATGGGGAGGATCGCCTGCGCCTCGGGCGGCAAGATAACGTACCAGCGATTCAGCGAACCCCTCTCCATGCTCGGCTACGCAGCGGCGAGCGATGTATTCGGTGCATCCCTCTACGAGCCTTGCGGTCAGATAGACCAGATAGGCAATCTCTTCGGCGCCACGGCGACGAATCGTGACACCGGCGGTTATAGCGATAAGATAGAGGAGTTACAATTGAGGTGCGATGGCGCTTCTTGCGACGAGGGAAACGGATTCCTCTTCTGTAATTACGACCCTGGCGGGTTATGGCACGGACTCTCTATGAGTGTGCAGTTCCACAGGAAACCTCTGGAGATAAGAGAGCAGCAGATAAAGAGGATCATGAGGGAGGCAAGAAAGAGATACGGTTTAGACACTATGGTTGATGAGTACGTGAAGGTTTACCAGAGGCTGAACGGCAGACCCCTAACCTGAATACAAATCAAGAGGACAGGATAATGGAAAATGCACTAAGGATACTGCTCGTCGAGGATAACATAACGGATGCCGTATTGATTCAAGATATGATCTATCAGGCCGACGTAAACGGATCTAAAGATGTCAATTACGAATTGGTCCACAAAGAACGGCTCCGTGACGCCTTAAAATATTTGGCTGAAAATGTGGTGGATGTAATTCTCCTCGACTTGTCCCTCCCTGACAGCAAGGGCCTTGACACCGTAAAAAAAATGGGGGAGAGAGAAAAGAATGCACCCATTATCGTCCTCACCGGCCTCGATGATGAAGCCACAGCCATACAGGCTTTGCAGCACAGTGTTCAGGACTATCTAAATAAGAACAGGACGGACAGCACTCTGCTTCATCGTTCCATAAAATATTCCATAGAACGCTTCAACAATATAAGGGAGAAGGAAAGACTAATAACGGAACTGAAAGAGGCGCTCGATAATATAAAAACATTGAGCGGACTTCTCCCCATCTGCGCTAACTGCAAGAATATACGCAATGATGACGGCTACTGGATACAAGTTGAATCCTATCTGAAGAGCCATTCCGCTCTCGATTTTACGCACAGCATCTGTCCCGATTGCGTGAAGAAGCTCTATCCTGAATTTTCCCGGAACAAGAAAGTGGAGGGAGAAAAACGCCGGCATCCGAGAAAGGCCGTCTCTCTTCCCGCTTTGGTGGGCGGCTGTGGATTGGAGGATAAGGCGCTGTTACAAACCGCATTGGTCGTAGATATTTCTCTAGGCGGATTACAGATATCGATCCCGAGCACCTATAAATTCAAGAAGCAGGGAGACGGGGATGCGTCCAGGATGACCATCACCTTCGCACTGCCTGAAAGTAAGAAGCCCCTTAGCATCCAGTGCGTGCCCCAACGTGTGTTTCGGTCTGATCAAGGAACCAAGATTGGCGCTTCTTTGGTTGACACTGATGTTGAGATGTATCAAACCCTTCAGAACTATCTGATGAGCTCAATATCGGCATAGCTAACATCGCTTGACATACCCCCTACTCTGCATTCTGCGGAAAAAGTTCTCACGCGCGGGTTCTATGGCAATGTTCAAAGACCGGATCATCGACGTTACCACGGGAAATATCTGGACCGGCATCTGGAAACTTTCTTGGCCCATGCTCATCATGATGATCTTCGGTTTCCTGGTCGGCTTCACCGATGTCTACGTCGCCGGTCTTATCGGCGCGAATGTTCAAGCGGCAGTCGGCTTCATTACCCAGATCTATTTCCTCGTCATCATTGTTGCAAATGCCATCAGCATAGGCTCATTGGCCGTGATTTCGAGGGCCATCGGCGCCAGAGACGAGGAGCGGGCCATTGATGCTGCAAAGCAGTCGCTCCTTCTGGGACTCTTGATTTCCGTCGCCCTCACTGCGGTTTGCTTCATATTTTATCGCGGCATCATATCAGCGGCCGGCTTCCCGCCGGAGATTACGGACATTGCCGAAAATTTCTTGCAGATCTTCGCCTTCGCTCTCGGACCCAATTACCTGCTAATCATTTCGAATACTATTTTCCGTGCCGGCGCGGAGGTGAAAAAACCCCTCGTAACAATGTTTATTATCAGTATCGTAAACATCGCCCTGGATTTCCTGCTTGTGTTCGGCATTCCCCCTTTTCCGAAACTCGGTTACGCGGGAATTGCTTTTTCTACGGCCATTTCGACGCTGTTGGGAACCCTGATGAATCTGGTCTTCTTGTGGATCAGTGAGAGGTGGCGCCGGGTTTTTTCACATTTCTGGGCAGTATCTCTTGATACCATCAAAACAATTTTCAACATTGGCTGGCCCGCCGGATTTCTTCAAGTCGCCTGGAATATGGCGAGCATACTGCTGTATAATGTTCTCGCAAGATTGAAAGAGGCAAGCATCACCGCCCTCGCGTCTATTGCCAATGGGCTTCGGATTGAGGCGATCATTTTCCTTCCTGCCTTTGCCTTTAATATGGCTGCATCGGTCATCGTGGGCCAGAACATGGGCGCCGGTGATCCGGAAAGGGCCGAAAAGATGGGCTGGAAGCTTGCCGGCTTGGGGATAGTGGTTACCAGCATTATGGCCGTTATCATCTTTATCTGGGCGGAGAGCTTCGCATCCACACTGACTTCGGAGCCGGCCGTCCTTGCGGAAACGGCGCGGTATCTCAGATTCAACATGGTTTCCGAACCCTTCCTCGCCTTAAGTACGGTGATGGGAGGTGGCCTTCAAGGAGCGGGTGATACACGGGGGACCATGTGGGTCATCATTATTACCATGTGGTTAATCCGGCTCCCCCTTGCCGTATTCCTGGCGCTGTATATGGGATTCGGGGCTCCGGGCGTCTGGTCTGCCATGGTGGTCTCTATGGCCTGCCAGGGGCTGATGATGGCCTGGTGGTTTCACCGGGGGAAATGGAAGAGGCTGGAATTGAAATAAATGAGAAATCCTAAAACGTCGGGCTTCGTGATTATATGACCAGCGAAAGGAGACAGCGATAAATGCTGCACCTCTACAATTCAATGGGAAAGCAATTGCAGGTTTTTCACCCCGTTAACCCGGAAGTCGTGAATATATTTACCTGCGGCCCTTCCGTCTACCAGCGGGCTCATATCGGCAATTTCAGGACATTCACGTTCGAGGATGTCCTCGTCAGATATCTTGAATATTCCGGCTGTAAGGTGAGACGGGGAATGAACTTCACCGATATCGAGGATAAGGCTGTCCTCGAAGCGGAAAAAAGGCATACAACAGTAAAGCGGCTGACAGAAGAAAATATCAAATCCTTTCTCGATGAAATGTTCCTCCTCAAGATCAAGAAACCGGATTATCTTCCCCGCGCTTCCCGCTCGGTCGACGAGGCGGTAAAGATCATCAAGGGCCTTGTCGCGTGCGGCGCAGCATACTGGCATCGGGGCGACGTCTATTTTGATCCGTTGAAATTTAAAGGTTTCGGAAAAATTTACGGCCTCGATATGTCGCGGTGGCCGAAGACGAAAAGGCGCTTCAGTAAAGACACCTATCCGGGCATGCGCTGGAATCTCGGCGACTTTATTCTCTGGCACGGCCGCAAGGTGGGAGAAAGGGACTACTGGAAGACATCAATAGGACAAGGCAGGCCCGCATGGAACATTCAGGACGCAAGCATGGTAAACCGGTATTTCCAGGAGAGCCTCTCTATCTACTGCGGAGGAATCGACAACCTGATCCGCCATCACGACTACACGCGCGCCATTCTCGAGTCCGTGCGGCCTTATGACATGGCGCGATACTGGCTCCACTGCCAGCATCTGTTTATACAGGGACAGAAGATGTCCAAGAGCAAGGGAAATATCTACTATACTGAGACATTACTCGCCGAAGGATACAGTCCCGCGGAAATCAGGTTCTTCCTGATAGCGAATCACTATCGGAAGCGGATCAACTATACGGAGAAGAATATGCGCCGCGCAAAAGAGAATCTTCTCGAGTTAAGAAGCCTCATGCATGGCATCGCGGCAAGGGCGTCCGGCAAGCCCCCCGAGCGTTCTCAAGCGGGCGTCCGCCTTAAGCTTGCCTTTGCCCGGCATATGGATAATGACCTGCGTGTCGGAGAAGCCATCGATGCCGTGCAGTCTCTTCTCACGGTGATCAAGCCGGAGGCCCTGAAACCGGATGAGGCCGCGGATATCCTCTCCACCCTCAAGGAAATGGACAAGGTGTTGAACGTTTTGTTTTAGAATCATAGTTCTGAAGCTGATAAGGTTGCCGGCAGTTTCAGAATCCAAATGATCAAATCAAAAAATGCGAAAGGGGGAGGTCATGAAAAATTTATTCGGAATGCTCTCTGTCTTTGCATTGATTCTGTGCATGGCGGGTATCGCCCATGCGGATCCAAGGATCCTGGGGAAGCAAGCGTCCTATAGCGCAGAGGGTGTCATGATGAAAAGCTACCTAGCCTATGATGAAAATATGAAGGGGAAACGCCCGGGAGTGTTGGTAGTCCATGAGTGGTGGGGCCTCAATGACTACGCCCGCAAGCGGGCGCGCATGTTCGCATAGCTGGGATATACCGCCCTCGTAGTGGACATGTACGGCGAAGGCAAGGTAGCACAGCATCCTGACGATGCGGGAAAATTCTCTTCAGCGCTCATGAAGAATTTCGACGTCGGGAAGGCGCGCTTCATGGCAGCAATGGATTTTCTCAAAGGCCAACCCGCCGCCGACCCCACGCGGATCGCAGCCACTGGCTATTGCTTCGGCGGCGGGATTGTGCTCAACATGGCGCGGCAGGGAGTTGATCTAAAGGGTGTTGCGAGCTTTCATGGAAACCTGACGGCAGTCAGGCCCGCCCAGCCGAGCTCCATCAAGGCAAAGATACTCGTCCTTCACGGCGCGGACGACAACTTCGTTACAAGAGACCAGGTCGAGGCTTTCAAAAACGAGATGAAAGCAGCGGGCGCTGATTTCAAGTTCATCTCCTATCCGGGTGCGGTTCACAGCTTCACTAATCCTGAGGCTGATGAATTAGGAAAGAAGTACAATATCCCCATTGCATACAACCGCGATGCGGACATGAAATCCCGGGAGGAACTGCAAAAATTCCTGCACAAGATTTTCAGGAAATAGCGACAGACATCTATCTTCTCATACTTCCGCCGCTGGCGGACGGATGTATAGTCTCTCCCTCGTGAGCGGCCGGGCCGAAGACTCTCCTTTCAGTCGGCGGCGGACCCCCGGATTGGGCGCGTGTCACTACCGGGAGCAGAAGCAAAAGCATGCCGGCCATGAACAATATAGTATCTCTCGAGGATAGCCTTTTCATGTGGCCCTTCTCCTTTCTATTCACACGATACTCCTGGCCAAAGGATATTACAAATTATTGCCAGATGCCATAGGCAGGATCCATTATTGTGGACTGCGAAATGTCTTATGTGAAACGAGAAAAAGAATGAAGCGGGTAAAAGGAGGATGAAACGAAGATGAAAAAACGCAGTGCAGACATTCATGTCTGCTCAATTGCCAGGGCTAAAGTCCTGCACTACGACTGTTTGCGACGCATGGGGTTGCTTCTCTTCGCCCGCAATGGGAATTCCGATAAAGCTCAGAAAGGCACTTTGTTCAGCAAGACCCAGTAGAATCCTATGTCGGCCACCGCACGTGCAAAATTTTCAAATTCAACTGGTTTCACGATATAACTGTTCACCCCGAGTTCGTAACTGTCGACCCGGTCCTTCTGTTCGTTAGAAGAAGTGAGAACGACGACGGGCAGTGTCTTTGTCCGCTCATCAGACCTGATTCTGCGCAAGACCTCAATGCCGTCGACCTTCGGAAGCTTGAGGTCAAGGAGAATCACCTTCGGACCGACGCAAATGTCCCGGTCCGCAAACTGCCCTGTGCAGAATATATAATCAAGCGCCTCCGCACCGTCCCGCAATACCTTAACGCGGTTGGCAAGTTTATGCACATTAAGCGCGTCAAGGGTCAGATCCACATCGTCAGAGTTATCCTCTATGAGTAAGACATCGATTATATCGTCAAGCAATTGTTTTCTCCTTTCCGGCAATGGTAAAATAAATTGTTGCTCCCCCGTTCACTTTGCCTTCCGCCCAAACCCGGCCGCCGTGGCGGTGAATAATGCGCTGGACGATGGCGAGCCCAACACCCGTTCCCTCAAACTCGTCCGGCCGATGCAGCCGTTCGAAGACGCCAAAGAGCTTGTCGGAATATCTCATGTCGAAACCCGCACCGTTATCCTTCACGTAATAAGTTATTTCACTCCCCTCGTTGCGACTGCCTATTTCAATCGCAGCAGGTTTTCTGCCCCTTGTAAACTTGACGGCATTGGAAAGAAGATTGACTACGACCTGTCTGATGAGGGAGGCGTCGCCAAAGACAGGTATCATATTGACGATCTTGACGTCAAGCTCGCGGTTCGGGTTTAATTCTTTGATCTCGCTCCATACATCGTGCGCCATTGCTTCCATATTTACCCGGGACATATGCATTTCCTTACGGCTCAATCTTGAAAAAGAAAGAAGATCATCAATGAGCTGGCCCATCTGCTGGACGTTCCTGCTTATGGCATGAAGCTTTCTCACGCCGTCTTCTTCAAGCTTGCCTTCAAAGTCCCGTATGAGTCTTATGGAGAAGCCGTCTATGGCCCGCAGTGGCGCCCGAAGGTCGTGGGAGACCGAGTAGCTGAAACCCTCCAGTTCCTTGTTGGCCGCTTCGAGCTGAACTGTCCGTTCCTTGAGTTCCATTTCTGCCAATCGGCGCTCGGTAATGTCCAGTCCGTATATGCGGATGCGTTCAACATCTTTTACAAAATGTATCGTTTGCAGGTACCATCTTCCTTCTGCGGTCACTTCACACTCGCCGCATTCCACTCCTCCCTCACGGCAGGCGCGCACCAGCGCCTCCCAATGTGCAAGCCACGGATGTGCGAGCCCGCGCTCACGGATATTGGGGAACAATCGTTCGGCGGCAGGATTGAGAAACTGGATACTGCCCGCCATATCCGTCTCTACTATAGGACTCGGGTTCAGCCTGGGAAACGTTGCCAAGCGTTCCGTTTCCGCTTCCGCCTGCTTGCGGCCGGTAATATCCCTCACGAGGCCGACCATGGAAACGACTTCATTCCGTTCGTTCAGCCTGGGCATTCCCTGCGCCCATATCCAGCGGACGTCCCCATCGGTCCTGCGGATGCGGCACTCAAAATTCCATTCCGCGCCTCTCGATATCGCATACCCGAACTTCTCGTTTACTTCATTGCGATCTTCCGCTACCACATGTTCGGGGAACATCTGATATGTCCACTCAGGGAGAATTGTATCGTAACCGAAGATCTGATCGTGGCGGAGCGAACGCCAGGCCTTTCCTGTTTTCGTGTCGAGTCCCCATATGCCGAGCTCACCTGCTTCGAGCGCATGCGTCAGGCGTTCCTCGCTTTCCCGAAGCTCGGCCGTTCTTCCCTCGACCCGCCGTTCTAATTCATCGTATGATTTCTGTAATGCCTTTTGTGCCGCCCTGAGTTTCGTTACGTCCCGGGCTGCCGCGAAAACCCCCTGCACTTCTCCCTTATAGTCCGCATAAGTTGCGGCGTTGTAAAGAACCTCTGTTATTCGGCCCGACATATGGCGGATGGCGAGGGGATAGTCTTTAACAAACCCCTGAGAGAAAACCCTATTGTATCCTTCCCGCGCCTTCTCGGGCTCGGTGAAATAGTCGGAGAAATCACTGCCGATGAGTTTCTCACGAGGCACGCCGGTAACATCCTCCGTGGCTTTGTTCACATCCATCACCCTGCCTTCGGCGCTGATCGTAACCAGCGGGTCCAGGCTCACCTCAATGAGGCTGCGCATATAAAGACTGGCGATGCGGAGCGCTTCCCTGGCCTTTTCCCTTTCCTCTATCTCCGCCCGCAGACTTGCATTGGCGTTCTTCAGTTTCCCTGCCATCTCATTGAATGAAAGGGACAGTGACGCAATCTCATCCCGGCCTCTTATGGGCACCCTGCATTCGAGATCGCCCCGGGCAATTATCTCCGTTCCGTTTTTGAGGGTCTTGATAGATGCCGTTATATTCCCGCTCAGGAAATAGGATATGGCGCCTGAAATCACTATCATTATGATAAGCGTAACGGTGATAAACCAGACAGACCGTGTAAGCGCTTTTTGAATTGTAACTTCGCCTTCCCGGGCAAACAAGTGCGATTCACTGGCCATGATCTGAGACCTGGCCATGAGCTGCGTCACGTTCCTTTTATCATTTTCATCGAGAAAAGCCCGTAGGGAGGCGGAGGCGTGTTTCTTTTTCTCGCTGTTTTCAACGAGCTGTTTAAAAAACAGGGCCGTCTCTTCATGGCTCTTCATGATCCTCTGCAGGATCACCATCACCTCTTTTCTCTTGAAATTTGCGCCTTTCATGAGATCATCAAGCGAGGCATGCTTCATTTGCCATTGCTGCCGGGCGCGTTCACCCGGCCTCATCAAGTAGTCGTATGTGATGGTGTTCATGTCGGAGACGCCGATGGCGACCTGGTCGGCGAAGTCGGCTCTCCTGACAGAGTCGGCTATTCCATTTCTCGCAATGTTGAGGACGAATGCAATGACAAGAAAAGAAACTACCATCAGGAGAACATTGATCAAAAGTTTGGTTCTTATAGACATGATACCCTCAATGGATGATTCTAACTGCCTCCGGCTTTATCCGCGCAAGGTTTTCCCAATGTATGAAACGAAGATAATTCGGCATTTCCATTTTTCCTGTCAGTCTGCGGCGCATGGCCCACGTTGCTTCGTCTTCCATCAGGATCACGAGATCCTGGTCGAGTCTTACCCGGAAATCACTCCGTTTCCATACTGATTGCAACAAGGCACGATCGTAGCCCCGTCGCGAGGCAATGATGTTTTGGGCATCCGCAGTGTGCTCCGAGGAATATTTTTCCGCCTCCAACAGGGCATTGAGGAGGTGTTCAACCGCAATCTGCCGTTCTTTGATGAATTCCTCTTTGGCAATCAGCACGAATTGATAACTCTGACCGCTTTGTCCTGGCCAGTTTACTGCATTCGGGCCGAGACTTTTCTTAATCTGTCCGGCATAAGGCTCCCATGCATAAACAGCATCCACAGCGCCGGAAGAGATGGCAGCCGGGATTTCAGAAGGCTTCAGGTCCACGAGCCTGACACTTCCTGGGGCGATACCATGCAGGGAAAGGAACGTCTCCATGAAGAAATCCAGAACGGTACCGCGCGTGAGTCCGATCCGTCTGCCTTTTAAATGGGCGGGTTTAGTGATCCCGTGGTCTTTCCTCGCGATGACTTCAAACGTGTCCCCACGGAAGATAGATCCAAATATCCTGAGATCATTCCGCATGAAACTCTTGGTGACAAATACAAAGTCCGATACCGCTGCTACATCAAGCCTGTCTTTCAGAAGATCGTCTGACGCCTTTACGCCATCGGGGAAATCTATGACCGTCACATCAAGTCCGTGGGCCTTGAACATACCAAGTGCGTCAGCGATGTACATAAGAGATGAGCTTTCTACAGCCACCGCACCCAAGGTGATCTTTTCGACGGGCCCGGCATATTTTCCCCCGCTCCCTTTCTGGCAGCACGGGAAGAAAAGGGTAATCGCGGAAAGGGCAATTAAGATCAGGGCTTCTTTTGTTCCTCTTGATTTAAACATGTTCCAAACCACTTCTCATGAAATTCTTATATGCCTTGCCATCGCGCGGATCAAGTCTTTGAGGCGCGCCAAGTATAGAGATGTGGTTTTTGCAGGTCAAGTAAAAATCGTATTGTGGATGCTTGGTTTAAGTGTGAATCTTTTTCAATAGCGATATGACCTCTCTATCCTCCATATCAGAGAAACTCTGGTAAAAAGAGGCGACGGCAAAGGAGTATCCCCTGTAGATGTGGAGGCATATGATGGAATCGGCCTCCTGACTCACCAGATTGTAGGCATCGTCATGGGCGACAGGAACTGCGCATATGATTTTAAGGGCATGGTTTTCCTTTGCGAAGCTTATGGCGGCAAGCATGGTAAATCCCGTGGCAAGCCCGTCGTCAACGATGATAACGGTTCGGCCTTGCAGGTCGGGGAATGGCTTTGAACCGCGGTATAATCTGTCTCTCCGCAGCACCTCTTCGTATACCTCGTCCACAATTTCCTCGATTTCATTCTTCGAAACGTAGCCGACGTCAATCAATCTTTTATTCAGCATGACCTTCCTGTTCAGGGTGACGGCGCCGAAGCCCATCTGGTCATTCTGCGGTATGGGAAGCTTGCGGAGCGTTATCGGCTCCAAAGGACAATTCAACTTGAGGGCCATAGGGTAGCCGACGGAGATCCCGCCTCTCGGTATGCCGAGGACAATGAGATTCTTATCGTCCTTTCCGAGATGAATTTTTTCCGCAAGTTTCGTCCCGGCATCTAATCTGTTCTTAAATAGGACCATGGCGGATACCTCTGACGACTCCCATCTTCATGCACTATATTATAGCAACAAAATAACCTTTCTGATTGAATGATCAACAAGATTTCTCATTCCACTCGAAATGACAAGAAAGAGGATTATGTCACTCCCTCATAGGCGGGAGTCCAGCAATAGCTTCCCGGCTCACCTGTCAGCTTTGTCAAAGATTTTCACCTTCCCGTATTCGCCGTCGAAACCGGGCATGATATTGATATCTCCCCTCTGCATGCGTGAGACGGCCTCCGCAAGACGGGGCGAACCGGCACGCCCTATATCTTTCAGAGGTACCGTTATGAGGATGCTCATTTCGTTGCCCAGTTCCTTGAGCAATCTCATATATTCGTTATCGACTGTTTTCGTTTTTACGCCCCGCTGGAGTACTTCTGCAATAATCTCCCGGAGAGGGATTACGGAATAAAAAGGCGGTGCACCTCTTGGCTTGAATCCCATCCTTCTGTCCGCGAGCTGTTCAATTCTATGCATGACGCCCATGGTTAATTTCCTGCCGCACACAGGACACAAATACTTATGCCGGATCGTTTCTGCCGGATTCATGCTTACGGCGCAGGAGCGGTGGCCGTCGTAATAATATTTCCCCTCCTGCGGGAAGAATTCGATTGTAGCGACAAGACCTTTTTTAGATTTTATGGCATCCGTAATCGCCGCATATGAGACTTCGCAGTCAAATATGCTTGCTTCACGGCCGATGGTGTATGGAGAATGTGCATCGGAATTGGATATCAAGGTTATCCTGGTAAGGGATGAGAGCCGCCAATTCATGGCCGGGTCTGAGGAGAGTCCTGTTTCAATAGCATAGATATTTGGCGTCAATTCTTCAAAGCATTCGTCAAGAGAGGAAAATCCGGATGCCGCGCCGAATATGGAAAAATGCGGCGTCCACGCGTGCGCAGGGACAAGCATGGCATGAGCAGATGAATCCAGTACTATTTTCAAGAGATCCTTTGCATACAGCTTCAAGATGGGTCTCCCGTCCGAGGCGAGACTCCCAATTTTTGTCAGCACCCTGGTCAATTTTGCGGCATCGGAAAAGTCACGGACAAATACGATGGAGTGTACTTTCCTGGTCTTCCCGTCCTTTCTATAGACGCAGCTTATCTCTGCGGAGAGAAGAAAGAATACAGGGGCTTTACATGCATCAGGAATTTCATGCCCGTGGAATTTATTCTTCAGGCGGAATAGTCCATTATCCGCTCTTTCCAGCTTCTTTCTTAATTCCGCCAGCCATAGCGGGTGAGTGAAATCCCCCGTGCCGATGACCGTGATACCTTTGAGCTGCGCCCATTTCCATATAGTTTCGGGGGACAGGTCAGTGCTCGTCGCTATGGAATATCTTGAATGGATGTGAAGGTCTGCAAGGAAACGCATGAGGACTATTTCTTGGGGCTCATGTGTTTGAGAAACCAGTTTGCAGCAAGTTTGGCCACCTCATCGAGGGTGCCGGGCTCCTCAAAGAGATGGGTCGCTCCCGGTATGACAACGATGTCTTTCTTGCACTGGAGATTCTCAAAGGCTTCCCGGTTCATCGCAATGACAGGCCTGTCATTGCCTCCGACGATTAGCAAGGTCGGCACCTTGACCTTAGGAAGATAATCCCTGGCAAGGTCGGGGCGCCCTCCCCTTGACACTATGGCGGCAATGCCTTTGGGCTCCTTAGCTGCGGCCTCGAGGGCGGCTGCCGCGCCGGTGCTTGCTCCGAAGTAGCCGAGCTTCAGTCCCTGCATTCCGCTTTCAGTTTGCATCCACCTCACACCCGTAAGAAGGCGCTCGGCAAGAAGAGAGATGTCAAAAACCTTTCTGCGATCCAGTTCTTCAGAGAGATCGAGTAGATCAAAAAGAAGCGTCGCGAAACCGGTCTCCTGCAATATCCCGGCAACAAATGCATTGCGCGGGCTGAGACGGCCGCTCCCGCTTCCATGGGCGAAGACAATTACGCCAGTTGGTTTGGGAGGAAGACTGAAAATCCCCGCCAGGTTCAGATTGCCTGCCGGGATGAGAACTTCTTTTTGACGCATCTTGGCCATGTTCACAATCCTTCTCGCCTTTCTATGTAGGTCAGATACCAATATGTATAAGAAGGTCGTGCTTTCTGTCCAGCCTTTTCCATCCTACTTAAAGAGGCACTTCTCGCCTTTGTCGTTGATGAAATACGTCTTTGACCCGTCATCAAAGATCACGGATATCTGTCTGTGCTGCCCGTGTTTCTTGAGCAATCTATGAAATTCCTTCTTCTCACGCTCCGACTGCCAGTGCACCGGACCGAATATTGTCCGCGATTCGACGGGTAAATGAATGATGACCTGACAGAAAAGCGCAATAATAAAAAATATCAATACAAATCTCATGGCTGGTCCTCCGCAAAGAGCGCCGCACTTCGTAATCTCCAAACCGGCCGCGCCCATCAGAGTTCTCCGATTCAGAAAAGAATCTCCGGGAAATGTGTCTGGCGGAGGGTGAAGAGGCAGCACCCTCCGCCACAGGAGAGAAGAACAACACGAACTGGCGATAGAGGATTGTTCTTTCCGCGTGCACCTCAAAATATGACCGGCCCTTATGTGCCGCCCGCGTGCCCTGCGGCGTCCCGGTCATTTCAAGAGTTAGAGGCCTCTTCAGTCGTGCCCACGGTCTATTTTAAAATATGTTGAGATCAGCATTTATAAGCATAAAAGTGATTGTAGCAGAACGACTCCGGATCACTTTGCTTTAATTCCGCCTCCGACAGACATTGTCCTATCATCATTTTCAAAACTTCTTCATAGTCAGGGCGTTTTCCCTCAGCCTTTTTGCATAGCATACGTATGGCTGCGTGATCGTAGCTCGAAAGGATTCTCTCATCCTTCTGCTTGAGCGCTCTATGGAATCTTGAACATTCCCCCGCGCAAAATCGCGACCACCAGCGGTTTTGCTTTTTCGAGCCCCAGTTTTTTCAGTTCATCGCCGAGGAGGCCCCCCGCCTCTTTTCTATCGGAGAAGGGATGGCCACTTCTTGATATAATGTGTAGATTGCCCATCGATCCCGGCTCCCCTTATCCATCCTTGTGTATACAACTCCCGCCGGCGCAGCGGTCATATCAAATGGCGGAAAAAGATATCCGGACACATCAGACGTTAAGGCAGTCTTCCTTCCACATACAATCCTCTGCGCATGAATCCTTCGTATGGAAGCACGGCGAATAGCCTTCGATCATCTGGTAGTCGCGGATCATGTCCTCTTTCTTGCGGCCCACCCTGATATCAATGCCCCTTTTCTTCACTATCTCACGGACTTTTTGCAGTCCCCCTTCGCATTCCCGCCTCAATTGTCAGACATATAATGCGGATAACCTGGCCTTTTCTCTCGGATCTGTATATCCATGCCCGGATTGAGCGAATGAGTATTTTATTTCTGTAAACTACTTTGCCAAGCAAAGGAAGGCAATGAGGATAAAATAGAAGAAGAATGGTAGGTATAAGCTACCTGTCGATACGAATGGGAAAATGACCTGGGATTAAATAGCTGCGGCCTGTTATTTTGAAAATATCATCTTCAATGAAATCAGAAGAAGGGCCGCGCCGAAAATCCCACTTTGCAAAGGGGAGAGAGGGGATCTTTATAACGTCCGTCCTTATCTCTGGACGGAAAGCTCTCGGTATGCTACTTTTTGCCGACAGTCAGATTCACCGTCTTGTATCCTTACAAACTGCACGTGGCTGTCACCTCCAGCGTTTCGCCTTCGGCGGCAGGCACTTTGAATGTGTAGGCAAAGGTATCCGTGTCGGGCTGACTTTCATAAGTGTTTTTCATCACGTCGGCTCCGTTCTTCGTGATTGCGACATATTTTATATAGTGATAACTGGGAAAGGAAGACGGGTGTGTGATCGTGACTGTCAGCATTTGCGTGCCTGCGTCGTATGCAAGTTTCACGTCCTAAGGCGACGTGGCAAAAGACACCTGGGGATACAGACAGTAAAGGGTCAACAAGATCAAGGCTGCCTTCCATGCAAGAATCGAGGGACTAGCTTGTCGCTTCATCATAGACCTCCGTATTTTCAAGGATTGCGTTCAGGAATAGGAAATACAATATGTCCCCTATAAAGTAAGCGCGGTGCATGCGGGAAAGCAATGAGTATTAAATGGAAGAGGAATGGGAGCTATTTCCTACCAATTCACGACCATTTTACCCTTATTGAATCTAACTATTGGATAATCTATTTTTTTTATCATTTTTAGGAAGATCGTTGAAAGTTAAATACGGGATAAGATGCTCGAGCTCCCGGAATCCTCTTGGCGACTGTCCGGAATAAGAAACTTTACTCAGGAGCATCCCACAGCGGCTCACCGCATATAGACATTTCATAGGAGGGCATCATGGCAACGGCACCGGCAAACTACTTCTTACCTCCCATGCCAGAGGGGCTGGAGGGGCTCACGGAATTAGCGCTCAACCTCCGGTGGTCATGGAGCCATACGGCAGACCCGCTGTGGGAATATATCGATCCCGATATATGGAATCTTACCGGCAACCCCTGGCTCATCCTGCAGACGGTATCCCGCACCAGGCTTGAGGCGCTCAAAACCGATGAGAAGTTTCATGAGCTGATGGAAAAATATTTGACCGCCCACCGGGAGTCTCTGCAAACCATCCGCTGGTTTCAGCAGGCCTACCCCCTGTCGCCGGTTACTGTCGCCTATTTCAGCATGGAGTACGGCCTCGGGGAAGCCCTCCCCATCTACTCCGGGGGACTCGGAATCCTTGCCGGTGATTACCTCAAGACGGCGAGCGACCTCGGGGTGGCAGCCGTAGGCGTTGGTCTCCTCTATCAGCAGGGTTATTTCCGCCAGACGCTGAATGCAGACGGCAGCCAGAGAGAAGTTTATCCCTACAACGATCCGACTCAGCTGCCCGTCGTGCCCGTTCGCGATCAGGAGGGGGAATGGCTGCACGTGGAACTTGAGTTCCCCGGACGTATGGTACGCCTCCGCGTATGGGAAGCCACAGTGGGACAGATCAAGCTCTATCTTCTGGACAGTAATGATCTTACCAATAGCGCCATTGACCGGGGCATCACGAGCGAACTTTACGGAGGCGGGCCGGAACTCCGTCTACAGCAGGAGATCGCCCTCGGCATCGGCGGTTGGCGCGTACTCTCCAAGCTCGGCATTCAACCTCAGATATGCCATCTCAATGAGGGACACGCATCGCTCGCCGTTTTGGAGAGGGTGCGAAATTTCATGGCTGCGACAGAGCATACCTTCAACGTCGCTTTAACGGCAACGCGAAGCGCCAACGTCTTCACAACCCACACACCGGTCGAAGCCGGCTTTGACAGATTTCCACCGTACATGATAGAACACTATCTCGCTTCTTACGCAAATGAATTGGGAATTGGCCTTGATGGCCTCTTCGCACTGGGCCGTAAGAACCCCTCGGATCAGGAAGAACCTCTCAATATGGCGTATCTTGCCATCAGAGGGTCGGGAACCGTCAACGCCGTGAGCCGGCTGCATGGCGAGGTCAGCCGCAACATCTTTCAGCCCCTATTCCCCCGCATCCCTCAGCATGAAGTCCCTGTCACGCACGTCACCAACGGAGTGCATGTGCCCTCCTGGGATTCTGCCGTAGCCGATACGCTGTGGACCGATTTCTGCGGCGATGCACGCTGGCAGGGAACGCTCGAATTGATTGAGCAGAACCTGAAAGAGGTGCCGGAAGAGAACCTGTGGAACTTCCGTACGGAAAGCGTGAAGGAGCTGATCCGGTATGTGCAGGAACGGCTGTCGCGGCAGCTCGCCTCCGTAGGCGCCCCCGGTAAGGACATCAGGCAGTGCAAAGAACTGCTCGATCATAAAAGCCTCACCATCGGCTTCGCCCGGAGGTTCACAGGCTACAAAAGACCGAACCTCCTCCTTCACGATCCGGATCGGCTTATCCGTCTCCTTACCAATCCCGAGCTGCCCGTACAGCTTATACTTGCCGGCAAAGCCCATCCGCAGGACGATGAAGGCAGGGACATGATCCGGGCCTGGACCCGGTTCATAAGACAATCGGAAGTGCGGCCCCACGTCGTCTATCTTGCAGACTACGATATGACACTCGCGCAGAAGCTCGTACAGGGAGTGGACCTGTGGATCAACACGCCGCGCCGCCCCTGGGAAGCCTGCGGCACCAGCGGCATGAAGGTTCTCGTCAACGGGGGGTTGAATCTGTCTGAGATAGACGGATGGTGGGCCGAGGCCTATCGCCCTGAAGTTGGATGGGCCCTCGGCGACGGCCATCAACACGGAGATGACCCGAACTGGGACGCATACGAAGCGGAAGAGTTATACCGTCTTCTCGAAAAGGAGGTTGTGCCCTGCTTCTATAACAGGAATGAAAAAGGCATTCCGGTGGAGTGGGTGGCGCGCATGCGCGCCAGCATGTCGGAGCTGACACCGGCCTTCAGCTCTAACAGAATGGTGAGGGAATATGTGGAGCGCATATACATGCCGGCTATCGAGGCCTCTGCAAAGCGCCA
The DNA here is from genome assembly GCA_963729715.1 of uncultured delta proteobacterium. GTDB lineage: Bacteria > Desulfobacterota > Syntrophia > Syntrophales > UBA2185 > Fen-1135. The sequence continues at coordinate 123,510 of CAVSPA010000003.1, read as the reverse complement.
GGCAAATGATGCACAAATCGCCAAGCAGATCAGCCAATGGCAGAAGTCGATGGAAATGCTCTGGCCACAGTTGTCGATGCATAATCTATCACTCGAAAACGCGGGCACGGACTCGCATGTCTTCAGGGTGGATCTCCGACTCGGCGCCGTGAATCCCGATACAGTGGAGGTGCAGCTCTATACCGATTACGTATTAGACAAGCCGCATGAGGTTCACGTAATGACGCGCACAAGCGTCGTAGACGCGCCGACAAATACATATCGCTATGAAGCAGAGATCAAGACCAGCCGGCCGCCTGCAGACTTCACACCACGCGTGATTCCTGCACTCGGCGGCGCCATGGTGCCTCTCGAGGCTCCGCAGGTTCTGTGGTACGGCTGATGCGCGGATGAGTAACTCGCAGGAATGCAGGATGGAGAAGAAGAGCTCAGGATTACTTCTTTACAGGCAGCGCCATGGCGCCCTCGAAGTATTTCTCGTACATCCCGGCGGACCGATATGGGCGAAGAGAGATATGGGGTCGTGGTCAATTCCCAAGGGGGAGTTAGGCCCGAACGAAGACCCGCTCGCCGCCGCCAAGAAAGAATTTGAAGAGGAAACGGGTTTTAACGCAGTAGGCCACTTCACGGCGCTCACACCGGTCAGGCAACGGAACAACAAACTCGTATATGCCTGGGCAATAGAGGGTGACTGCGATGCCGCCGCCGCAAGGAGCAATACATTCCCTCTCGAATGGCCGCCGCATTCGGGCATCACACGCGAATTCCCGGAGATCGACCGCGCAGCATGGTTTTCCATGGTGGCAGCGAGAGAAAAGATCTTCAATGGCCAGATCGGGCTTCTCGATGAGCTAGAAAAGATACTCTCCGTCGATTCACAGAAGGCCCATCCCCATCAATAGACCCGCTCCCTGTCCGGAGCAGACTCACTCACTCATTGCAAGCGCAGCCCGCTGCAGTTTTGAGACTACCGCGTCATGCGGGAAGCCCTCCCCACACGGACGAACATCGCAAGCGGCTCGTATATGCGGCATCGGCTCCTTCTGACAAAGGGGGCAATGAAGGACCTACTCTGCCATGCAAAATCCCCCTCGATCCCCCTTTGCAAGAAAGAAGAGAAAAAACGTGAAGGGCGTAAAAAAAACAATAATTATTTATTTCTCGTAACGCTGAAATGATCCCTTCTGTTCTTTGCCCAGGCTTCTTCATTGTGACCCGGATCGAGGGGACGTTCCTTCCCGTAGCTTATCGTGCTTAATCTATTCTTCGCGACACCGAGGTCAACGAGGTATTTCATTGCGCTAGTTGCCCGTCTCTGACCGAGGGCTATGTTGTATTCAACTGTTCCGCGTTCGTCACAGTTTCCCTCGATACGGGCCGTGAATTCCGGATGAGCCTTAAGCCACTTGGCGTGCATATCGAGAATCTTCCTCTCATCGGGCCTGAGGTCAAAGCGGTCAAAGGCGAAGTGGATGTCCATAAACTCGGAGGCCTCTTTGTCGGCGAGTGCCGCAGCCGCCATAGCCGCTTCATTACCCTTCTGTTCTTCCGGAGCCTTCGCAGGAGCGGCCTCCGCCGCTTGCGCGGGCGCATGCTTCTCCACGGCCGCCTCTTTTTCCACTGCGGGCTCTTCCTTCATGACTGCCTTCTTCGCGCATCCCGCAGGCAGAACAAAAGCACAAATGATCGCGACCAAAAATAACCTCATAAGAATCTTTTGCCTTTTCATCTCTCTCTCCTTTCCCATCGTTTACTTAAACTTATTGATCCTTTAGCCCGCCGCAAGGACGGGCTGCTATTCATCTCTGCAAACTTAAGAAACCTAAGGCACTGCTATGGACACGTAATACGATTGATCATCGCGGCTCAAAAGAAAGACCACACTTTCATTCGACTTAACCTGCGCCATTGCCGTCTTGAAATCGTTTAAATCTTTGATCACTTTTTTATTCACTTCCCCGATCACATCGCCGGGCTCTATGCCTGCGTCATCGGCGAGGCTGTCCGTCTCAACCTGTGTAACCACGACCCCCGCCTTTGCAGTCAGATCAAACTGCCTCCTCCACTCAGGCTTTACGTTGTCGACTGTAAAGCCGAAGACGTTTTTTATCTTGCCCGCCTGCAGCGCCTGGCGCTGCTCCGTCATTTCCACTATCGTCACTTTAACATCGAGTTCTTTCCCCTGCCGTATCAACTTGACATTAACGGTCTTCCCCACGGGAGTCTCTGCAACGATCCATGGAAGGTCGTTTGAGGATTTGACGTCCTTGCCGTCAAAGGCAAGGACGACGTCTCCCTGTTCGATGCCGGCCTTTTCTGCGGGACTGCCCTTGACAACATCGGCAACTATGGCTCCGCGCGCTTCTTTCAGCCCGAAGGACGGCGCCAGTTCAGGCGTGACCATCTGAATCGAGACCCCCAACCAGCCCCGCACTACCTTGCCCTTTTCCCGAAGCTGGGCGATAACACCCTTTGCGGTGCTGCTCGGAATTGCAAACCCGATACCCTGACCCGCGGCAACGATGGCAGTGTTTATCCCGATGACCTCGCCTTTCATATTCACCAGCGGTCCCCCACTGTTTCCCGGGTTGATAGGGGCATCGGTTTGGAGGAAATTGTCGTACGGTCCGGAGCCGATAACACGGCCGGAGGCGCTGATAATGCCCTGCGTAACCGTGTGTTCCAGCCCGAAGGGGTTTCCGATAGCCAGCACCCAGTCGCCTACCTGCATAATGTCTGAGTCACCTAAGGCAAGTGTCGGAAGGTCTTTGAAGATAGATGATATTTTAATCAGGGCCAGATCTGTTTTGGGATCCCTGCCGATCACTTTCGCCGTGTATTCCCTTCCGTCCGTAAGCTTGACTTTGATCTCTCCCGACCCGGAGACAACGTGATTGTTCGTGATTATGTATCCTTCTTTATCTACAATGATGCCCGAGCCGAGGCTTCGCTGTTTCATTTCCTTGTCCGGCATGTCACCGAAGAAGTCCTCGAATGGCCCGCCGCGGGGTCCGAAGAACTGCCTGAAAGGATTGCCTGGTACCTTGACCGTCGTTGTTGTGCTGATATTTACAACGGCAGGCGTGACCTTCTTGGCAAGCTCAGCAAAGGACTGGGGAAAGCCGACTGCCTCGGTGCGCCCCTTGTCATTAAGACAAGCGGCGGCGAAAACAATCAAAGCGAGAGCGAGAATGAACAAACCCTTGGTAATATAAAAAGCACCGATTCTTCTTCCCATAGCATCCTCCTCGAGTGTGTTACAATATGGAAAAATAACTGATCTCTAAATCCTGCCAAGAAGCTCTGTAATATCAGGAAAACATGTCATTCTTATCGTCATAAAAAATTCTCGTTTCACTATCATTTTAGATGACAAGAAAAATAATTACACTACTGTCGCCGGGCACTGAATGACATAAAAGAGTTTATTTTCGTACCGGGAATGCGCTAGCTACCCACGGAGACATAAATCAAGCCTATCACAAACCGGAAGACCTGCCAGCCGAACCAACGACGCTAAAATTACAGGGTAATGGCAGGCGCAAGCTGCTATGAATAGAGGGACGTGAGAAATGACCTCAGATTCGTTTTCTTGCTTTTTATACCAAACTTGGAACGCAGATTCTTTCTATGGAAGTCTACCGCAGTGGTGGATATATTAAGAAGCTTGGTTATTTCCTTGGTCGTCTTTCCTTCCTTGACGAGTGTAGCCACCTCAATTTCCCTCGGTGTCAGACTGAGGTACGCGGAGGACAGATTCCTCAAGAAGGGTGATACGATGTCATTCAAATGGGCCTCAATGATCTCTACGTGAACCCGCTGGCTGCTATCCAGCCTCGGGCCCTTCAATTTTTCCAGGTAGGGTAAAACAAGCTTTTTGACGTTGGCCAGCACCTGTTCTTCGAGGGTAGCCTTATCTTCTTCCCGGTGCTTCAACAGGACCTTCAACGCCGTATTGGCTTCCTCAAGACTTTGCGATTTCAATTGCAGCTCCTGCTCCCTTTTCTTCAGGACTTCTTCGGCCATTTTTCGCTCTGTAATATCAAGGAAAGACATGACCACCCTCTTCGTGGAAGGTATGGACGCCACATTTGCCAGGACATTCAGAACCCCGTCGTGATTATTAGTGATCCGGAATTCATAGCCGTCAGAGGGCGTCCGGGAATGCTTGCCCACCGCGCGCGAGAGGAGCTTCAACTTCGGAAGATCATCCTCAAGCACGAATTCCGTCCACTTCTTCTTCCCCTCGATCTCCGACCGGGAAAAACCCGTCAACCTCTCAAACTGCCTGTTCGCCAAAACTATAGTCGCATCTTCATCAACGATCACCGTCGCCGTCCCCGTGTTCTCAAATATCGTCCGGTACCTGACCTCCGATTCCTTCAGCGCATGCTCCGCACGCTCTCGCTCGCGCCGCTCCTCAACCTCATGCAACGCGCGCGATACCGCCGGCTCCAAACGCGATAACCTGTTCTTCAGAACATAGTCCGTAGCACCCTTCTTGAGAAGGTCAATCGCCATCTCCTCGCCCAGCGCTCCCGAAACAAAAACAAAAGGCACATCTGGACATCTCTCCCTCGCGATCTTCAAGGCCGCAAGACCGTCAAATGAGGGCAGAGAATAATCGGAAAGAATAATGTCCGGGTAAAAATCAGCAATCGCATTGACAAAGGACGCCTTCGTGACGACACGCTTCGAAACAAACGTCATGCCTGCATCCGCGAGCTCCTCTATCATCAACTCCGCATCCGTAGGGACATCTTCAAGGATTAATACTTTCAATTTCTCGGACATCGTCTAAGCCTCCAAACTCTCCGACACTAAGGGAAGATTTTTACGTAATTGAGCTGAATCATAACATTCACGCCAGGCAACTCTTGCAATCGGCCAATGACCATCCGCCCTGCGATTACGCATCCGCATAGGGCGTTATATTCATCGATACCCAGTATGCCCCGAGTTCGGCAACAAAACGCGAGAACGCCGCCGCTTGCATGGGCTTAACAATATAGCTGTTCGCCCCGCGCCTGTAGCTTTCCGTCCTGTCTCGCTCTTCATCGGAGGAAGTAAATATGACAACCGGGATATGCCTTGTCCGTTCATCGGACTTGATGCGTTTCAGAATCTCCAGGCCGCTGACCTTGGGGAGTTTCAAATCGAGGAGGATCACCTTGGGGAGATGAACCTCCGCCTTCGCAAGGCATCCCTCGGGCCCGAACAAATAATCGAGAGCTTCCGCGCCATCGCTTATGGCCCGGACCCTGTTGGAGATATCCTGCCGGCTGAGGGTATCCAGGATCATCTCAGCATCGTGAGGATTGTCTTCGACGAGAAGAACATCAATATTGCCCATGAAAAAAGTCACTCCTTAATGTTTAGTGCGAAATAAAAACAGGCCCCTTCATCCACCTTACCCTCCGCCCATACCCTGCCGCCATGCCTCTGTATGAGGCGCTCGACGGTCGCCAGGCCTACGCCGGTGCCTTCGAACTGCTCCGTACTATGCAGTCTCTGAAAGACGCCGAAGAGCTTATCGTAATAGGCCATGTCGAAGCCTACACCGTTGTCCCTGATATAATACACGTGTTCATTGCCGTTGGCGTAGCCTCCCACCTCGATATTTGCGGCATCCTTGTATTTCGTGAATTTTACGGCGTTGGAAAGGAGGTTGATCAATACCTGTTTGATGAGGGCCATGTCCCCGTAGCCCGGAGGCATGCTCCCTACTTCAAGCTTAATGTCCCTCTCCGGGTCGCTCACCTGCACTTCTTTCCACGCGTCTTTCATGAGGATATCCATATCCAAGGGCATGGGGGATATATGCTTCCTCCCCAGGCGGGAGAAGGTCAGGAGGTCGTCGATGAGCTGCCCCATCAGGCGCGTGCTGGACCTGATCACGTTAAATTTATCGAGGGTGTCTTGGTCAAACTTATCCCCCTGCCTCTTGAGGATCAGGCGCGCATAGCCGTCTATGGCCCGGAGCGGGGCGCGCAGATCATGAGCGACGGAATAGCTGAAGCTTTCGAGTTCCTTGATGGCATATTCCAATTGCCTTCTCCCTTCCCTCATCTCCAACTCCGCATGCTTGCTCTCAGTGATATCCATTCCGTAGATGCGGATGCGCTGGGCTCCTTCCACTAAATGCAACGTTTGCTGGCACCAGCGCTCGCCAACATTCACTTCCCGTACGATTTCTCTTGACCCGTTTTTGCGCAAGGCAGAAACCACCGCTTTCCAATCGTGAAGCCACGGATGCGCCGCTCCGCGCTCGCGGAGATCCGGGAATAAAAGCTCGGCGGCGGGGTTAAGGTAATGGGCCTGCCCCGCAAAATCCACTTCTGCCACGGGATTCGGGTTGAGCATGGGAAACGAGGCCAGATACGCCATCTTCTCCTCTGCCCTCGTAATCTCCGTGATGTCAGTGACGGAAGAACGGTAGTTATCAAAATTACCGTCACCATCCATTACTGCTATGGTGTCGATCAGTGCGTCGAACAGGCTGCCGTCCTTCCCGGTGAGCTTCAGTTTGCAGGTCTGTTTGCTTTGCGATTCATGGGCATTCTGAAGATGGGACTGGAAGATACTGAAATGCCCGGGTGTGATAAAACGACGGAACGGTTGTCCTATGAGCGATCTCTTCTCAGAGCCGAGCAAAGAGGCGCCCGTGACATTCGCTTTAATGATACGTCCCTTCTTATCGAGGGTGAAATACCCGACAGGGGCGAAGTCATAAAGGTCGGTGTACTTGTGGTGTTCTGCGGCGGTCTCCATCTGCGACTTTCGCAGTTCCTCATTCTGCATCTCCAGCTCTATCTGATGAACATTGAGTTCGTGAATGAGCTTCTGGATATCGGCGGATGGCTCACCGCGCTTTGCGGCCTTCCCGGACAGGGCATCTTCCGCCCTCACCCTGAGCTCATCGATGCGCTTATCTGCTGCAGGTATTCTTTTCGTCATGGCTCCGCCAGTATTTTATCGGAAAAAGGGATGGTTCTATTTATCGCCTACTTCCTTTTTCCGTTTTTTCTCCTGCCGGATTTAAGATATTCCGGCCATATGTAAATGAATCCCCTTTTCCATTCAAGCCTTGGTTTTCATTTTTTCTGACATGGGAAATAGTGTGAAAAATAGATTATTACTTGAGCCGGTGAAATTTAAATTGATGGAAAAGGTGTGGTGATAAAAATTCACGAGATATTTAAAGCGCGTCATATCCTCTTCTCATCTCTCTATCTTGTCTTCCTATGTTTCGGAGGCCGTTCCGGCACATGAATCACGGAAAACAATTTCCTCTGACAGTAACTTTCCTCAATCTCCGATCTTCTCTGGTCGGGCTCACCTGCAATCTCCTATGTCAGCTCTTGTATGTCAGTCTGGCCGCTATCTCAGCCACATGCCGGCCCTGGAACCGGGCCGCATTTAATTCATTTTCGCTCGGCATGCGCTCGCCCTGCGTTCCCGCGATCGTGGAAGCCCCGTAGGGTGAACCGCCGGTGATTTCATCGATCCGCATCTGTCCGTCAAAGGAGTACGGGAGGCCGACAACTACCATGCCCTGGTGAAGAAGATTCGTAAGGAAAGTAAGTATGGTGGATTCCTGACCGCCGTGTTGAGTGGCGCTGCTTGTAAAAACGCTCCCCACCTTGCCGATAAGGGCTCCTTTGGCCCAGAGGCCGCCTGTCGCATCGAGGAACTGCCGCATCTGCCCGCACATATTCCCGAAGCGCGTGGGCGTGCCGAAGATGATAGCATCCGCAGTGGCGATTTCATCCACCGTACAGACAGGGACGTGGGCAAGACCCTTTTGCGCCTCGAGAGCGCCCATCTTTCCCAGGACTTCTTCCGTAAGGGTTTCCGGAACACGATGCACGTAAACATCAGCCCCTTTAACCATCCTCGCACCTTCCGCCACGGCCTCCGCCATGCGGTGAATATGGCCGTACATGGAATAGTAAACGATGAGGACCTTCATGATGTGCTCCATTCCTCTTGAGGCGATTTATCCCATTTCATGGTGTTCAACTTGAGTCTGATCTTAGCGGTGCAAGGACTTAAATTATTTACGTAAACCAGATTATGATTATTGTCATCGGAGGGGTAAAGACAATAGGGATTTATTGGTAGTTGATTGGTAGTATTTACCTACTATTGTGGCCTCACACCGACGGGTTGGCATTCATTTCTGAGCGAGCATGACTAAGGGGGATATCGCCTCGGCTAAAACGCATAGGCGAATGCTCTTTATTGAGCCCGGGCCGGACCGCCGTTATAGATTGTCGTGTTCATCGAAAGCCAGTATTTTCCGATGTCATGAACATAACGAGAGAACGTATCAGCATCCATGGGCTTCACGACGTAGCTGTCGGCGCCGAGTTTGTAGCTTTCGCTCCTGTCCTGCGACTCGCTTGAGGAAGTAAATATGACGGTGGGAACGTGCATGGTCCGTTCGTCGGACTTTATGCGTTTCAGAATCTCCAGGCCGCTCACCTTAGGCAGTTTCAAATCGAGGAGGAGCAGCTTGGGCAGATGGGCGTCTGCCTTCTTGAGGGACCCGTCAGGACCAAAAAAATAATCCAAGGCCTCCACGCCATCGTGTATGGCACGAACCCTGTTGCCAATGTCCAGTCCTTCCAGGGCTTCCAGTATCAGCTCGGCATCGTGACGATTATCTTCGATGATCAGGATATCTACATTATCCACAGAAACGACTTACTCCTTCACGCACTGCGCAAAACAAGAAGACGATTATGCACAAAACCCCATCCCTGCGGGGATGTCCTAACTTTTTTTTCAAATGCAATCAACTGTTAATTTAAATGCAGCGCTTTCCCCCTTCGGATTTTTCGTCAGGGCTTTATCTCTTGATAATCTTTTCCATACTCCCGGGGCATCTCTAAGAGATGGACTACATCAGAAGGTTTGTATTCGCTCCTGTAGAATGGATTTACCGCAAGGGATTGACGAAGCAGTTCCTCGACTTTTGCCTGTATCTGCTGCCATGCCTGGTCTGTTCCCATGTTATTCATTATGCATTCTCCTTTGGAAAGGAATTTGTCTTTCTGAAGTTGAAGCCCCATGCGCGCGCAACGTGCATATAGCTTGACAACCACCGTCATTCGCCTCAGGCTTTTAATATTCTTCACTGCGTATCCCGCATGTTACACGCTAATGTTATCTGCATGATAAAGACAATAGTGATTAATTGAAGGTCTATTGACAGGCATAAACTACCATCAACGCGTGCCTCACGATGCGCCGTCATCTCATCATGACGCAACGCATGTCAAGCTGCTTTTCAATATCTTCTTCCCTTATCCTCTCGCGGAAGATTTTTTTTATTTCCCGGCACAGGGCAGCGTCGTTTCTGTAAATGACGCCGATCGGAATCCTGTCTCCCCATAGCTCCGCCGTCTTTATGGCCTCATAACGGTCCTCTATGGGCTTCTTGATCTTGAACGCCCTTTCCCTCAACCACTGGTAGGTATTGATCTTGTTGAAAGTGACGCAGGGTTGGAGAATGTCGACGAGCGCCGTTCCTTTGAAGAGAATGGCTTCTTTAATAACTTCTTTCATGTGGTCTCTGTCGGAGGCGTAGCAGCGTGCTACGAAAGGCGCTCCCATGGTGATAGCCAGGGCTATGGGGTTTAAGGGAATGTTCTCGTTCCCAGCGGGGGAGAGGTCATTTATCACGGATAGGTCCGTCGTAGGAGAACTCTGCCCTTTGGTGAGCCCGTATACCTGGTTATTCGATGTCAGTATCGTAATATCCAGCCGCCTTCTGATCGTATGGATGAAGTGATTTCCTCCCTCGCCGTAATTGCAGCCGTCGCCCGAGTAGGCGATGACGGTAAGGTCAGGTCTGGCGAGTTTGATCCCCACGGCAAGGGGCAGGGCCCTGCCATGGAGGCCGTTAAAGTAATTGACGTCCAGGTAATGCGGCATCTTGGCCGCCTGCCCGATCCCCGATGTGAAGACGATGTCCTTCGCGGGTATGGAAAGCTCGTCGAGGGCTTTTTCCAGAACGTCCCGGATGGGGAAATCGCCGCAGCCCGGGCACCACGCCATGTCTGTTCTCTTCAGCATCTTAAGTCCTCACGTCAACAATTTTTTTAATATATAATAGAGCTCTGAGACTGTGAAGCACTCGCCATTGTATTTCAGCACGGGGTGGGCAACATTAAGACCCAGTTCACGTTTCAGAAGTCCTGCGAACTGACCCCTCGCGTTATTTTCCACACAGATAAGCCTCTTCGCATCCAGGCCGTATGGAGCAACCATAGCCGCCGTGAGGGGATGGACCTGACCGAAATGAAGCGCAGCGGCGCTCTGCCCGTCCTCTATGATCTTCTCCAGCGCCTCCTTCACAATGAGTTTGTTCGAGCCCCAAGAGAGGATTACGGAAGCCGCATTTCTGTCACCGTAAAATGTGGGTGGCATGAAATCTCCCGCAAGCAGTGCGAATGTCTTCAGGCGCTTGTCCACCATACGGACCCTCAGGCCCAGATCTTCCGTGATTTTTCCTTCTTCATCGTGCTCATCGGAATCGAGCCTGACCCTCGCATCGGAAAGGCCGGGATATGTTAAGGGGGAGATGCCATCTTCCGTAAGCATGTATCGTTTGTAGCTAACGTCGAAGACCGGGTACTCACGGCTCAGGCATTCCTTGGGTATTTCATCATGCATGATCTGGATGGAGTCGGCGAAGTACTGATCCGTCAGGATAAAAACGGGTATCTGGTAGCGGTCGGCCAGTGCGAAGCTCTTGCGGGCAAGGGCGATAGCTTCGTCGATTGAGCCCGGTGCAAAAATAATCCGGGGAAATTCGCCATGGCCCGCATGAAGGACAAGGTTGAGTTCCCCTTGTTCGGTCCGCGTGGGAAGCCCTGTAGCCGGGCCCGGCCGCTGGCCGAGAACAATAACAACAGGCGTTTCCGTCATGCCTGCAAGCGAAACCCCCTCCTGCATCAAGGCGAAGCCGCCGCCGGAAGTGGCCACCATTGATCGCACGCCCGCATAGGACGCGCCCAAGGCCATGTTGATGGCGGAGATCTCGTCCTCGGCCTGTTCAAAATGGACAGGCATCGTAAGAGCTGCCGTAGAAAAATAATGCATGATGGATGTGGCCGGCGTCATGGGGTACCCCGCCATGAACTGGCAGCCGCCCAAGAGCGCCCCTAAGGCTATGGCCTGATTCCCGTCGAATTTGCAGTGGGCGCCTGCCACAGGTCGGAGAAGATATTTTCCGGCAAGGTTAGAGATGATGGCGTAGTCGAAACCCGCCCTCAAGTATTTTGCGGTTTCGTCTTCGGCGCCCTCCGTCATTCTGTCGGGGCTCACACCGATTACGGCAAGCACGCAGCCGACGAGCATCGTGTTTGCGAACTTGACGTCTTGGAACTTTTCCCTAGCTTCCTTTTCGATCTCTTTTGTCAATTCCCGGGAAAGATAGATGCCGTCGCCGCTGAGGTCCGGCCTGTGCCGGATGTCCGTTTCTCCGTCGAGGGCGATGACCATGTCCCATCTCCGGCCGCTTAAGGCATGGACAGGCTCCTCGGAGATGCGGATCATGTGGAAGTTGTGGCCACCCCGGATCCGGGACATGTAGTTCTTGGTCGCGAAAAAATAATAGTTGAGCCGTGAAAGGATATCCGTCAGGCCGAGTTCGACTGAGAAAAGGCCCTGCCCCGCCTCCCCGCCGATGACGACGTTAAATTCCATGAATTCCCCCTGTGACAGGAACACAGATTGGATGAGATTGATTCGTCACTGCATGCCTCGCGATGACCACGCAATCACTCTCACGGTGCAGCACTTTAGTCCTATCTGATACCGGTAGACGAACGGACATACCACTGGATTCATGCAGGGATAATATCCGTGAATACTGTTCTTCTAAGAATGCAGTTTGCCTTCGAGATTAATCAGCCAAAGTCACCATGAAAGCCGCGCCGAGCTTTTCCACGTGGTCTTCGGTATTCTCGAAGAAGTTGAGGTGGTCCTCTTCCTCACCGAGAAGCTTTTCGAAGAGCTGTTTGGAGATCTGATCTTTTTCAGTCGCGCAAACGAGGGCGGCTTCGTTGTACATCTTGACCGCGTAGCTTTCGAGCTTGACATTCGTGGCCAGCATTGCCTCAATATCCTGGCCTTTCTGGATTTCCGAATCCGGCTTCGTAGTGGGTACACCCTTCAGGAACAGAATCCTTTCCGCCAGCGCTTCGGCATGCTTCATCTCTTGTATGGCAATCTCTTTCATCTTCTTGGCGAGCTTGCCGAAATCTTTGTCTTCCAATTCATAGTGCTGGGCCATGTACTGAGTAATCGCGGTAAGCTCTCTTGATCTCGCGGCGTTCAATAAATCGATGACTTTCTTGCTCATGACTACCTCCCTCAATGTTCTTTATTTAGTACAAAAATTTGTATAAGGCCAAGAGGCAGGACCATCCCCCTCCGGAACCTCACTGATCAACCCTTTTATTTTCAGCCGTCCGTCAGGACTTGACGAGCAGCACGGGACACTTAGCGCCCCTCAGGACCTTTTCTGCTACGCTTCCTATGAGATACTTCATGACCCCCGTCCTGCCGTGGAAGGCAACAACGATGGGATCAATATTCTTTTTCCTTTGCTCATTCAATATCATCTCGAAGGGACGTCCCCTCTTTATGTCAAAGGTTATATTTACCCCGCATGCAGCTTATTCGTTGAGGTCTTCAAACCGTATTTCTCAATCTTCGCAAGATCCGCATCGCTGAGACAATAATCGTTGCCGCAGTCATACACCGCCTCACTGATGACATGGAGAAGGTAAATATGTGTCTTATACTCCATTGCCATATCGACTGCTATTCTTAATGCCTTGTCCGAATATCTGGAAAAATCCGTCGCCACCAATATTCTCTTAGGTTCAAACATAAGGATGCCTCCTTTCTCTTTATTGCCGGAGTTGAAGGCCTTTGCCAGATGTCCAATAAGAGCGCCATGGACTGCAAGAAGATAACTCTTTCTAAAGATATTCTTTTGCACTAAAAGAGCTCAATATCATGTTGTAAGAGTTAGTGTAGTTGATGGCAGAAGGCAATGATGGTTAAATAGCAGTTTAATGGTAGGTAAAAACTCATACAAGAGATTGTTCCCCGCGATGCATGCGAAGGGGCGAAACCTGCCTCCGCGACCCTTTGTTCCCTTTGTTCTTGACAGAGAAGAACATTATTTTCTATAGTTAGTCCACCGGGTTAGTAAGCGCTCATGCCTGTCCGAGCGCCACGAATAGATCAAATATATCTCCCGTAGAGATTTTCCTCAAACCGGAAAAAGTGAGGAAGCGGAACATGAAAAAAGAAGCAATGTTTTATGAAGAATATAAGGAGGGAGTTCTTCATTGTTTTCTCTGCAACCATCACTGTAAGATTTCCGAAAGCAAATTCGGTTTTTGCGGTGTGCGCCGGCATGAGGAGGGGAAGCTCTACACTTATGCCTACGGAAACATCATCGCCTCCCATATAGATCCCATCGAGAAAAAACCGCTTTACCATTTCCTCCCGGGATCGCGATCCTTTTCCATTGCGACCATAGGCTGCAATTTCAGGTGCGGCTTCTGCCAGAACTGGCAGATATCGCAGCTTTCCATAAAAAAAGGCGATTTCGCGGGCCAGGAAACGAAGCCTGAGGATATCGTCAGAGGCGCGCTCGAAAACGGCTGCAGATCCATATCCTATACGTACACGGAGCCGACAATTTTTTTTGAATATGCCTATGATATCTCCCGGCTTGCGAAAAAGAACGGCCTCTTTAACGTCTTTGTCACCAACGGCTTCATGACCAAAGAAGCTCTCGAAACAATTCATCCCGTCCTCGACGCCGCCAATTGCGATTTAAAAAGCTTCCGGGATGATTTTTACAAAAAGGTCTGCTCCGGAGGCCTTCAGCCTGTCCTCGACTCCATAAGACTCATGAAAAAACTTGGCATCTGGGTTGAGGTTACGACGCTCCTCATCCCCGGTGAGAACGACTCAGAGGAGGAGCTCAACGCGATTGCCGCCTTCATTGCCGAGACCGGAAAAGAGATCCCATGGCACATCAGCAGGTTTCATCCGGATTACAAGTTCGACGCCCATGAGCCCACTTCCTTAAGTGTTCTCAGAAAGGCGAAGGCCATAGGAGAAAAACACGGGCTCCGTTACGTCTACATGGGGAACGTCAATGAAGAATCGGATACGTATTGTTGTAACTGCCATGCCCTCCTTGCAAAGCGGACCTATTTTACCGTCAATGAATCCCACGTGAAGGAAGGGAAATGTGAGTTCTGCGCGACGCCGGTAGAAGGCAAATGGTGAGGAGGCTGTCAGGAATGGAGAAAAAGGCGTTGCTTATTGTTGATGTGCAGAACGATTTTTGTCCCGACGGGGCCCTCGCCGTTCCGGACGGCGATGCGATAATCCCCGCCATCAACAGGATCTCCTCGCGCTTCGACAAGGTAGTCGCCACTCAGGACTGGCATCCGAAAAATCATATGTCCTTTGCCGTGCAGCACAGGTTGAAGGAATATGATATCATCCGTCTGAAGGGGGTAGAGCAGGTGCTCTGGCCGGTACACTGCGTTCCCGGCACATGGGGAGCGGAATTCCATAAGGACCTCGACACGCGGCCAGTTGACCTGATAATCCGGAAGGGCAGCAACCCGGAGATAGATTCCTATTCCACCTTCCTTGAAAATGACAAGAAGACAATGACAGGGCTCCATTATTATCTCAAGGGATTAGAGATAGAGAATATCTATCGGGCCTTGCCACCGATTACTGCGTCTATTTCAGCGCTATCGATGCCAGGAATCTCGGTTTCAACGTGTATGTCATCATCGATGCGACAAGAGGCATCGATTTCCCTGCGGACAATATCAAGAACGCTCTGCAGCACATGACCGAAAGAGGAGTACACATTATCAGCCACCATAAGCTGTGATGCGCCAATCTCCATTCGTTATGATCGCCGCATCTGAGGAACATCCAAAAAACTTCTCCTCTCTCACTTCCCAAATACAGACATGGTTACAGTGATAAGAAAGAGGAGGGAAGATGCGATAACAGTCCAAGAAAAGAGGTCTATCCATTTCTCCAATCCCCAAAGATCCTGATCCCAGTTGGTATCCACTACGAAGCGTCTGACCCGCGTAATGAACCCCGCAGGCGGTGAAACATATCTTGCCTTCCCCATCCGCCGCATATACGCCGGGATATCTGCATTTGCCTGTCTTTTATAATTCGAGCTTGCGTTCATTCTTATTAGTTCCTGCTAAAGGTGATATTTTCTTATGACGGCCATGACGATGCCGCCCAGCCGCAGTTCATTCTTTGGCCTGATGGTCGGGTATTTCGGGTTTGCCGCCTCAAGAACAATCTCTTTTCCCTTACTCACGAAATACTTCATGGTCCACTCCCCATCAGCTTCCGCAAGGACAATGTCCCCATTTTCCGGTTCCCTCCCCTTCTCCACGATTACCATGTCGCCGTCCATGATGCCCGCGCCGGTCATTGAATCCCCGTTTACTTTGACAAGGAAGGAAGATTCCGGCCGGGTTATAAGATACTCATCGATGGAGACAATGTCCCGAAGCTCCTCCTCGGCAGCTGACGGATACCCGGCAGCTACGGCTCCGGCCACGGGGATACAGGGAGCCGGCCTCACAAGCTTAAGAAATCTCTTTGCATCTCTCGCGAGGGCGCCTTGGGCGCAAAGCTTCTCCATCCAATAGTGGACGACGCTCTTCGACCGGACCCCGAGAAGGTCGAGCATCTCTTTATATGTGGGCATTCTCCTCTTTCCGCTACAGAAGGACTGGATTTCTTTTTCGACTGCCTTGACCCCTCTCTTTTTCTCCATAACTGCCATATATAGAACAATCGTTCTATTGTCAAGGAAAAATTTGCGTATCCGCCGAAATTGTTATCTGCTATAATTTTTCTATTTGGAGAAGTTCAATATGTGTGGCAGGTTTGCTCTGGTTTCCGAGGCAGCGGCCATCGCGGAAAAATTCGCTGTCCAGGATGGCTATTATGATTTCAAGCCGGACTGGAATGTATCTCCGGGCCGGCATATCGGCGCCGTTATCAGCCGAGAGGGCCGGAACTATCTGGTGCCGTTTCTCTGGGGACTCATCCCGTCAACGGCTAAAGACCCTTCCATAGGGAATAAGCTCATCAATGCGAGGGCAGAAACTATCGACGTAAAGCCGAGCTTCAGGAACGCTTTTTCAAAAAGACGGTGCCTCATAGTTGCCGACGGTTTTTATGAGTGGAAAAAAGATGGCGCAAAGAAGACCCCGTTATATTTCCACCTGAAGTCAAGAGAGCCTTTCGGCCTTGCCGGTCTCTATGAGACGTGGACTTCACCTGACAAAAGGGAGATTAGATCCTGCACAATCATCACGACGGAAGCGAATAAATTGATAGCGCCCGTTCATGACCGGATGCCCGCAATCGTGCCAAAGAAACATGAGCAGACATGGATGAGCGATGGTATCGAAGACAGAGCCATGCTGCTCTCCATCTTGAAGCCATACCCCGCAGAGGAGATGGATTTTGAAATAGGAATCGGACCAAGGTTTGCTTAGGTCAAAGAAGGACTTTAAGACACGAGGAAGATAAACGGCTTAGGGAACGCCGCCTCGTTATTGTCCGTTTTCATCAGGGGGGTATATTCTGCGACGTCCAATACAGGCCTATTTCAGCGGCAGTATTGACGAAGTTCTCATACTCAAAAGGTTTTACAATGTAGCTGTTTGCTCCCAGCCTGTAGCTCTCCACCCTGTCTCTGTCTTCAGTGGATGATGTGAAAACTACGACTGGTATCATCTTCGTTTCCTCATTGGATCTGATTTTCCGGAGAACCTCAAACCCGCTAACCTTGGGCAGTCTCAGATCCAGGACGATCACCTTGGGCAGTTCATATGAATCGCGAGGGTTAATCGCCTCGGCCGGAAATAGATAATTCAGGACTTCCCCGCCATCTCTAAAAACTTTGAGCCTGTAGCTGAGGTCACGCTTCGTGAGGGCCTCAAGTATAAACTCCACAGCGTATCTGTCGTCGTCTACGAGTAGTATATCGGGCATATTGTCAGCCAAGGTTTTACCCCTTTACCTGGAACTCTACTGCCGCGGGTGCGCCCCTTTATATTCCTCTTAATCCGTCCGCGGCCTTTTGATTCCCCATCCCGAAGAGAACCTCGGAAAATGGCACAAGCCGGATAAATTGAAACTTAACTTTGGCATCAAGCCCTTTCCTGGGGATAGGGCAGATGAACACATCGGGTTTCCGGCAGCTCCCCATCAACGGATGGCTAAATCCGCCTATATCTCTTTCAGGCAGAAACGACCGAAGGAGGTCGAAAATTCTGCCGGCGTATTTGATCTTATGAGGATACCTTTGCATAGTCTATCATGCCTTGAAAATCCACAACCACGACGGGTTCATTGCCCACCACCCATGCCTCGTGACCCATGGGCAATAACGATACATCGCCGGCCCTGCACTCAAATTGCGCTCCGGCGTCCATCACAATCTTGATGGTTCCCGAGAGATGATACTGAAAGTGCGGCGCTTCGCAGCTCTTTGTCTTTACAAGCGGCTGCACAGAGGTGGACCATTTCCATCCCGGTTCGAATGTGGCGCGTCCGATTGTTGCGCCACCGATTTTTAACAGTTCCAGCTTTTCCTTCGGAAAAGTTCTTATTTCATCGGGCTTATTGAAACTTCTGACTTCCGCTTTTTGACCCGCCTTCTGCATGTTGCATCCCCCTCTTAGGATAGTCACGTCTCTTGCTAATTCATACTGCCGTTTATTGAAGCTTTCCGCAAGCTACGAGGAATGCGCTCGCTACCGAATTCAAGAAAGATCTGCAGACTCGCTGTAAACATTTATTTTTTATTACCATATTACAAGACCATGCAAACATCCATTGGTCATTTTCTGATTTTCCTGTTCTAAACTCCTTAACGACGTAAGGGTTAAATGTTGGACGCGGGACCTTCTATGATTATTGCGAGACTGCCATGCAGGTGATTATTGGGTTTAATTTTGAAAAAAAGAATGGATGACAGGGGATGTGTTAATGCATCAGAGGTTGATCATGTACTTTGCTAACATGAAATATGTGAATGCCTATCTTTCCAATAACTCTCTTACAGCGGGCCGTACGTAGACATCATGGAGGTCAAAATTCTTCAGGGCCTTTGTGAGGGTCTGGATTTTATCTTTCAGGGGTGCTCTGGAATTGACAATTATGACGCTTTCTCCCTTTAACCGGCAGAGACCGCCCGCATTCGCCACATCTTCCTCCGCGATTTTTTCATAGCGTACGGGAATGCCGAGCATATATGCCAGTCCTTCAAGTTGACTCAAGGCAGTATGATCGTCCATAGAGTTCCTCATTGGCAATCCGGCGCACTTGATTATTAATAGCACTTCCGGCCGGTCTTTGCCACTTCCGATTACCACATAATGGCCTAGGAGCGGCTATTTTTTATGTTTGACTTCTTGGGAAAATTTCGCTTTATTGCGGGCAATGCCGTTTAAATTTCAAAATGGAGGTTTGCCATGAAAGATTCCTTGCAGCCCGGACTGACCGTGGAGTTCAAGTACAAGGTTCCGGAGAACAAGACCGTGCCCTATATTTATCCGGAATTCAGTGAGGGGCATATCATGCCCAAGGTCTTTGCGACGGGCTTTCTTTTAGCGCTCTTTGAATTTTCCTGTATCAAGGCCACGAACCCTCATCTCGACTGGCCGAATGAACAGAGCGTTGGTGTCGGCATTAATATGACCCATACAGCAGCCACTCCTGCGGGAATGACGATCACCGTCAAAGGGAAACTGGAAAAGATGGAAGGACGCAAACTGACGTTTTTCATGGAAGCATACGACGATGTGGAAAAGATATCCGAGGCGACTCACGAAAGATTCGTGATAAATGCAGAAAAATTCAATGCCGCCCTGGATAAGAAAAAGGCCAAAGTATAAACACAGGATTGCGAAAAGAGATTAAGGGATTTCAAAAGGTCGGACAGTATTGACTACTGAAGAACGTCTTTCTAATGAGACTAAAATGGAAGGGCTTGTTGAAGATGAAGACGCTGCACTATGCCATTCAGGGATATTTCTTTCTTTTCCTTTATCAAGATGCCGGGAGGTCAAACTATGAACTGGGTTAAGGACATCATTAATCAGCATGATAAAAGAGAAGCGGAGGAAACGAAATCTAAAGAAGAAGCTGACGAAATAAGGAAAAGAGAGAAAGAAGAATTAAGCAAAGAATGGGAAAAATTTGTGGAAGATATAATCCATCCAGTATTGGCACAAGTTGCAACTGTCCTGAAGGACAAATCTTATGAGTGCACTATCCAAAAGGTTCCCTATACAGATGGTCGTACCGGAATAACAGGCACAAAGGAAATAAAATTAACAACAGACATCGAAAAAAGAACACCCGGCATTTCCCCCAGTAAGGCATCAATAACTTTCGCTTCTGACGCTGATTCGATTTCAATAAAATTGGAACCCGTGAAATTATTCAGAGTGAGCACCCAGGCAAAGATGAGCATGTCTGATAATCAGAATGCAGTGGTGATTATAATGACAGACTTTCTAAAAAAAGTGTATCCAGAATAATTAATATAGATCATCTCGCACATATCAAGTAATAAATTGACTTGCTCACGGTGCCTCCGATAGTTTTCACAATTTGACTGGAAGCCGTAAATTTTTGTATGCATTTTGTGCCTGCGAAAAGATTCACTTGGGTGAGATTTGGCAAGCCTGTCAAATGATATTCAATTCAAATCAGTATTTCCCGTTGTTGTTCTTGTTGACATGCAAATCTCTCTTTTGTACTATCAAATAATGATAAGGCGATTTCTTATAAATAAGAATGCCTAGCCACACTTGCAGGGCTCGATGCTATGAAGCGCATGAATAACCATGGTTTGCCGGATAAATTGTTTTTGCTCAGGTTGAATGCAATAAAATATCCGTAGGAGGGCAGAACGACTATGAGAACGTGTATCTTACGTAATGCTCGTGTTCTGTTACTATCGTTGCTGTTAGCGTTGCTACCGAGCATGCTGTGCGCCGCTAATACTGTTCGTCCAGCGGAAATTCCCCCTGAGGCAATGGCGCTTCATGCTAAGTTGGCACCAAAGGTTCAGCCAAGTGTCCGTACGTGGATTGACGAACAAGCGAAAAGAATGAGCCAGGGACAAATGGACGAGGGCAGTTTACATTCTGTAATTCTTTACCGGGCGGCTTTTCACGCGGAAGCCTATTAAGGTGCTGATTACCGGGTGGCTGCTCGGCCTTGTCTCAAGCACATTTGGAATTGTCGCCTCGTATAAATGGGATTTGCCTGTAGCCCTCGTTATAGTCGCTTCACTGAGTGCACTCTTTTTTTCAGTCCTGCTCATTATTGGAGTGTTTCGAAAGAAGAATGGTCATGATCTGAAAACGTTATCGGGGGCATCAGAATGAAGAAAACATCCATGATTCTTTTCTCTGTTTTGTTGGTAGTCCTGCTTCCCGGGTGCGGACGCGCTTTAAAAGAAATAAATGCAAAATCTCTAAGTACGAGATCGGATGTGTTTATTGAGATCAAGAATGGCGAGGCGATCCCCGGCGGCCATGCGAATGTCATTATTAAAGCGTCTATTAAAACTCTGCCCGCAGGATATTATCTATGGGAGTCAAACGATTCATTTTCCGGAAAACCGCGATTTCCATTCGTATTTAATATCGACGGACAAGCTGCCGTATGGAAGATCGATGGACAAGAGGAAGTTACCTCGCCGTATGATGAAGAAGGTGAAAGGATACCTGATGGCGGCAGAGGCACCAGATATATCCTTAACAAGAAAATAAGTTTGGCAACAGGTCCGCATAAATTATTTTTAGGTGTTCCGGAAGACGAATATGCAGGAGAGTTTGACATATTTGTGAAAGACGGAATCTCAAGATTAGAATTTAAACCCGTATACAGGGGGGACCATCAAAGAACCGCTCCGAGTTTTCTTAACGGGATACAATCCTTTGAATTATTTTATGATGGGTCTCCTATAAAATGACCTCTATGTTGATTTCCGGTAGGGGCTTTCATAAACTCACGGATTGCCGCTTATCCTGACATATATATGTGCATTTCAAATGGTAATCGTCGGTATGATCCCATCACATAAATTGAGGATAAATATGTGAACTCAAAACCCTCACCTACTTCCTCTCCTGAGAAACTTCACGTCCAATAAGGGTTTCCTAAGAACGTACATTGCTAGCGAGAGGTTCCAAAGTAATGGCATAACCTAATTGTTTGGCTTTAGTTTTAATATTTTTAATTACTCGTTCTTTGTATTTTTGTTCATAATAGTCTACTCCGGGGTCCAGATAGGCTTCTCCGTTTTTCCAAAGACGATAGAATATGCGGGCAAGCTTATGGGCTGTCGCGGTAATCGCTTTGGGTGCCCCAAGCCTCGCACGCATACGGCGGTAATATGCGCCTAAGGCACTTGCGCTGCTGTGCAAAGATTCAGCGGCCATACGAAAGGCTTCAGCGGCTCGATTTACCACTTTACGGGTTTTACTGGATTTTACTTTTCCGCCGGTAATGCGATTATCCGGGCATAATCCCAGCCAGGATGCAAAATGCTTCTCCGTAGGGAAAGATCCAGGATTAAGGCCAACCTCGCTAATGACCGTCTGGACAGTCATTACATCCAACCCGTCAATCCGGGTTAAATCGGCGCCGGTTATCCGGTATAAGTGAGTATGCAAATCGATTTTAGGCTCGTTGCGTCTTCGCTTTCTGTTTGCCTTTTTTGAAGGAGGCACCGGGTTAGTGTTTATGTCTAATTTGGAGTCGAATTGGGCCAAACAATTCTCTATCTGCCGGTCGCAGGCTTCAATCTTCTGGTGATAAAAATCATAAAGTTCAACGGCCTGCTTTAAAGCAAACATATGTTCTTCACGATAGTCCCCTTCCAGAGATTTGACGATGTCCTGGACACTGCACATAATACGGCGATCTCTCATGTCGGCCAAAACAAGGGGGTCACGTTCACCGGCAATGATGGCACGAACAATACGCATGCCGGTAACACCGGTAATGTCCGAGATGACTTTGTGCAACTGGATATTCATCTCCGTAAGCGCCTTCTGCATATGCAGGATATGAGAGGATGCATAACGAAGAAGATTGTCACGATGGCGCCAATAACTCCTCATAACACAAATCTGGTCTTCCGGTCGAAACGAACCGCTTAAAAGACCGTAGGCATGGAGATTTTGCAGCCATTGGCAATCCTGAACATCCGATTTACGGCCGGGAACATTCTTCACATGCCGGGCATTAACCAGTTTGACCTCAAACCCGTAAGTCTCAAGAATTTGAAACACCGGGATCCAATAAACACCCGTTGACTCCATGGCAACACTATCGATTCGGCACTCTTTCAGCCACTGGGCCATCGCATGAAGATCGGATGTAAAACAACGGAAGGGACGCACGGGACGCTTATCACGATCTTCGGGGACGGCGACATAATGCTCCTCTGCACCGATATCTATGCCGGCGGCATTTAAATTAAGCTTGGATAGCATACCGGAATCCTTAGATTGGACGGATAACTTCTTTTGTTGCCTTTTAAGACTGTTCCCCATAAACTTGCCCCCTGATTGGTTTTTGGGGCATGCCCCGGCCCGAGTCGGTAAAAAACGGTTAATCTCCTGAACGGGATCTGACATGCCGAAAAGACATGATTTGTCACCAATGTAATAACCAAAGAAAACTCGGTACCATGCTTCTAGACGGGTATGAAAACACCAGTGAGGAGTCGATATTGACTGCCGGGGCGCACCCGCTGCCTACTTTATAAAATTGTATTTAATAAAGCCAGTTTCTTCCATGAATAACACCGTTGCGTAGCACCGGGGTCAATTGCTTCTAGGGAAGAGAGAATTTTGTTTCCTGGCTTTCAATACGACGTTTCAATTGGAAATAAAGAAGCCCCGTAAATAAGTATTTACAAAAACGGAAATAGTCTGTAATTTACATTCATGTTTTCAATATTGCACCGCCAGAAAATAGTATTCCTTTTTTCTCTCATTTTCCTTTTCTCTATCATCATAATCGGATTTCATCATCACGAAGACAGTTGTCGGCATTCGGATTGCCCTATATGCGTGGCAAGCGGTCCGTCTTGCTGTGCAGGTGCGGAGGGTGATGCCGGTTTTACCTTCCAGCAGGATATATCTTATCTTTATTCATACACGGAAATAATCGACATTTCCTGGCCGATTTTTCCCACATTTGCCTACAGGGCACCTCCCTTAACTTCGCAGGCGTAATCTATCAATCCAAGTAATGTCTTAGGCTGCCAAACCGACAGAGAGGTTTGAACAGTTGCACTTTATCTTTGCAAAACGATGGAGGTGTCTATAATGAAAATCATGACCACGTTCATCACGCTTTGTGTTTTTTTATTTTCCACGGGCGTATTTGCTCAAACCTTGGAAGATCGACTGAAAGCCCTCGAAGAAACGCTTGAGAAGCAGGGAAAGATCATCCAGGAGCAAAAAGTCCTCCAGGAAACCCTAAAGAAGCAGGCGCAAACTATTGATGAGCAGCGAAAGATGATTGAAGATTTGAAGGCCGAGGTCAAACGGATGTATCCCTCATCACAGCCTGAGGGCGTTGCTGCCGAGCAGGCGGCGCCGTCAGGCGATATTCGGCAGCAAGTGCAAGAGCTGAAGGAGAAGGTGGAGCAGGTGGCCGAAGCTCAGACGAGGACTTCCCCGGGCATTTTCAATCCCTCCATCGGGCTCGTGGGTGAGACAGTCTTCGGTTATCGCAGTAAGGGATCGACGCAGACGGGAAGCGATCGTCCCGGCGGGTTTGATATGTTTCAACGTTCAATGGAATTGAATGTGGCGGCGGCTGTGGACCCGTTTGCCAAGGCCTACGCGGTGGTCAACGCGTCAGCCGACCCGATTACCGGCGAAGCGACTTTGGGAGTCGAAGAGGCCGCGCTGCAGACGACGTCGCTGCCGTGGAACCTGGAGCTGAAGGCAGGACGGTTCTTCGGCGAGTTCGGCCGACTGGGGTATATTCATGACCATGAACTGCCATTCGTCAACCGTCCGCTGCCGCTCGCCCAATATATCGGCGGTGAATCTAGGACGGACGGATTGCAGCTTAATTGGCTGGTGCCGATCGAGCACTACGTGAGCCTGACCGTCGGCGTGGGCAATCAGTTCGGTGGCGATAATCCGCCAAACTATGTCGGCGATTTCCGTAACGGCAGCGGGTTAAATTACTGGAGCCGCTTGTCCACATATTTCGACCTGACTCCCGATATCTCATTCGAACCAGGCATTTCAGTCCTGTGGAATCCAAGTACGGATGCACAGTGGGCAGACCCCGGCGGTGTTAATCCTCCGCTTCCTACAGTAGCCGGCAACACCTTCACCGAACGCGAGCGACGCCTTTGGGGAGTAGACTGGGTTGTAAGCTACAAGCCGCTGCGCAACAATCAGTTCGAAAGCCTCACATGGGGCACGGAAGTGCTCTACAGCGATAACCGCTACGACGTAACCGATCCATCGGGAACCCCCCTCCCCAGCCAGTCCGTCGGCTCCCTCGGACTGTACTCGTATCTCACGTACAAGTTCCATCGCCAGTGGTCAACCGGGTTCCTGTTTGAATATGTAGAGAACCAGGTGAATAATGAAGACAAAACCTACGCCTACTCGCCTTACATCACCTGGGTAATGAGTCACTGGAGTCAACTGCGCCTTCAGTACACGTACACCGAGCGCAACGCCGCGTCCGGCAGGCCCGACGATAATGCCGTTTATCTGCAGTGGGCATGGATCATCGGCTCACACTCGCATGGCTGGCAGCAACGTTAAGGAGAAATTCAATATGAAATCTAAGTTATATTGTCTATTATTTATCATCGCGCTCACCGGTGTATTGTGCGGGTGGGCAACCCCCGCTCACGCCGAGAAGATCCGCGTCGTTACAACGCTTACCGACCTGGCGGATTTTGCGCGTGCCGTCGGCGGCGACCTGGTCGACGTTCACAGCCTGGCGACCGGCGTCGAAGACACCCACGGGGTGCCGATGAAACCGAGCTTCGTGCCGATGATGAACCGGGCGGACCTGATGATCCTGGTGGGGTTTGATTGCGAGCACGCCTTCCTTCCCGCTCTCCTGGAGGCGAGCAAGAACCCGCGTATTCAGATATATAAGCCCGGTTATGTTGACTGCTCCAAGGGGATCATCCCGCGCGACGTGCCCAAATCAACCGATCATTCCGAAGGCGACGTTCATCCCTACGGCAATCCGCACTACGTGCTCGATCCAGTATTGGCAGAGACTGCGATCGCGAACATCTATAACGCACTGGTGGCGTTTGCGCCGCAGCATAAAGCTGAATTCACGCGCAATCGCGACGCTTATCTCACCAAACTCAATGCCAAGATTGCCGAATGGGAGAAAGCGGTTAAGCCACTCAGGGGGACGAAGTTTGTATCCTACCACGAGCATTGGCCATACTTCGCGGCACGCTTCGGCTTGAACTATTTCGGCACGATTGAGCTGAAGCCGGGTATCGACCCGACCCCGCGTCACATCCAGGAATTGGTCACAGCAATGAAGGCCGAGCATGTTGCCATCGTCGTGCGCGAGCCGCAGTTTCCTGAAAAGGTGCCAAAAAGAATCGCCGAGCAGACCGGCGCAACCATGATAACTCTCCCCATTATGCCGGGCGGCGTACCGCATACGGAAACGTACATCAAGATGATGGATTACATTATTAATACAACGGTCACTGCCGTACAATCGAGAAAATAAAAATAAGGAGAATGTGTCCGCCCGTGCTTTCCGGGCGGACACACACAACAGACTATGAATGAAGCACTCATCACGCTGTACAACCTGAGTATCGGCTATAACAACCAACCTGTGCTGTCCGGCATTTCACTCTCTATTGCCCGTGCCAGTTTCACCGCCATTCTCGGTGCCAATGGCTCGGGGAAATCGACGCTGATCAAGACGGTGCTTGGACTGCTTCCACCAGTCGCGGGTCGCATCAATACCGGATCGACAGGTGCACCGCTCGAGTTCGGCTACGTCCCTCAAGCTTTTCAGTTCGACCCGATTTATCTGCTCACGGGGTTCGGCGTCGCCCTTATGGGCGTGTACGGGCGAGTCCGGCCGGGACGTATCGTCCCCCAGGTCGAACGCGCCTTCACTCGCGAATGCCTGCGTGCGGCAGGTGCTGAGGGGCTTGCCCATCGGCGCTTTGCCGAACTCTCAGGCGGCCAGAAACAGCGTGTGCTCATTGCCCGCGCCCTGACGACGCGCCCCGATGTATTGGTGCTGGATGAGCCCACCGTGAGTGTGGACCGTGAAACAAAGCATTTGGTGCTGGAGTTTATTTCGCAGATCCACAAAGAAAGGAAAATTACGGTCATTCTCGTCACACACGACTTTGCAGCGGTGCGTCACTATGCTGAGCAAGTCATCTGGCTGCACGAAGGCAAGATGTCCCACGGCGCAACTCAAGAACTTCTAACTGCTGAACGCATGGCGAAAATGTTTGAAATGGAGATAGCCTAATATGGAAACACTTTATCAGATTCTCTCACCCGATTTTCTCCTGCGCAATTCGATATACACCAGCGTGCTCGTTGGTCTCGCCTGCCCGCTCGTGGGAGTGTTTCTCGTGCTGCGCCGACTGGTGTTCTTGGGCGTGGCGCTGCCGCAGATTTCTTCGACAGGCGTTGCTATCGCCCTCTCGCTTCCATTGTGGCTCGGATTCAATCTGTCCGAACATAGCTCACACAGCGCGCACACGCTTGCGTTTGTCGGCTCAATTACATTCTCGTTGACCGCGATCATGGTGCTGGCGTTTTTGGAAAGAGGCGGGCGTGGACAACCCGAAGGCCGACTTGGCACCGCATACGTGGTGGCCGCCGCGATGAGCATTCTGTTGCTGTCAAAAAACCCTTACGGCGAAATCGGTTGGCTCGATATGCTGAAAGGAGAGGTCATCGCCATCTCCAATTTCGATCTTGGGCTGACGGCGGCCACGCTTACGCTCGTCATCATAGTGCTGGGACTGTTCCACAAGGAGTTGCTCCTTGTCTCGTTTGACCGCGAGATGGCAATCATCCTGCGCAAGAATGTCATTTTCTGGGACGTGCTGCTCTATTTACTGATCGGCCTGACTGTTTCGATGGCAGTGCTCAGCGTCGGCCCGCTGATCGCGTTCGGTTTCCTTCTGATTCCTGCTTTGACGGCGCACCTCGTTGTTCGCAACATGTACCAGTTTACGCTGCTGGCCCCTTCTATCGGTGGCGTGGCCGCTTTCCTCGGTTTCTGCATCGCATATAGATTGGATTTGCCTGTCGGTCCAGCGGATGTCGTTCTCTTGGGTGCATTTTACGCAATCACCTGGATTGTCGCCAAGATTGTCCGTACCCGGAGGACTGCGACACCCACATAATGCCCAACAGGACAGAGCCCAACCGTTACGCGTACAAACGAAACCCGGATGGCAGACATCACCAGTATCGGGATTCAGAGCACCTTCGTCTATCGGGCGATCACACCGGACCTCTTTGCCTGCCGCGATGCGGGCCGACCCGTAAAGAAATATTTTTCCCGTGACTGATGGATGTCGGGCGATTATCGTCAGCGGTTTCCCGGAGGCTGATCGCGTGCATGCTGCCCAGGCCCTCGGTGCGGGCGCCAATGTGAAAAATCCCTATGTCATAGAAAAACTGGGACTGGCCGTGAAGACAGAGTTGGATAGAAAATAGATGGTGGTATATTCAACAGTACAAAAAGTTATCATTGATTCTCGATAAGACAGCCTTGCGTGACATTGTAGGTGTAACCAAATAACCGGCGCATTTCATTTTTTCTTTGATCACTCTTGCACATTACCAATTGCGAGTCATCGGTTTTTCAGGCTATCCCCATTACGTTGCCCGTCCTCTTGCTGACAATGCAATTCTCGACTGCGTACTTGTTGAGGAATTCTGTTACAGCCAACCCCTTGCTGACTTCATCATTAAGGCGATTCCTGGAAGGAAAAAGAGAGCCCCTCTTTTAAAAACGAACTGCGCCTGGCGGCCCGCCGCTTGTTCAACGTCCCGACATACCCGCCTCGGCCTGCCGTTACTGCTGCGCAGGCATGGCTGGACCCAGCGTCACCATATCGAGTAGAACGTTGA
The DNA here is from genome assembly GCA_963729715.1 of uncultured delta proteobacterium. Taxonomy (GTDB): domain Bacteria; phylum Desulfobacterota; class Syntrophia; order Syntrophales; family UBA2185; genus Fen-1135. The sequence goes on along the minus strand of CAVSPA010000003.1, from coordinate 95,233 downwards.
CGCTCTCGTTCACGAAGGGAGCATACTGGTCCCGAGCTTTCTGCTTAAGCTCAGTAAGCGTTTCCTTCTTCTGGCCGCCGTTTTCTTTCTCCATCCCCTTGCGTAAGTCTGAAAGCCGTATCACGCCCTTCTTGCCGGCGGCTTCTTTGTTGTTCTTGATGATCTCGGCGAACTTCGCGTCTTTGGCGACTCGGGCCTTGGACCTTGCTGCCAGTTCCGCGATCATCGGCTGCCCCACAGGTTTCCAGAGCGGCGCGGCGTTTCCCGGGACGCCGAGGAAGGACGTGATCGCCTGGGCCGGAAGCGGGTAATCCAGAGCCGTTTCACCAACATCTTCGAGAATGAACCAGATAGGCAGCCGCACATCCGCTTCTACGCCCATCTTCTGTGTAGACTTGCCGCCGGGTAGGAAGTACAGCGCCGTTGTGACTGTTATGCCGCCCAGATCCCAGGGCAGGGACATCAGTGCCTGCACAGACCCCTTGCCGAAGGTATGGTCCGATCCGACGATCACAGCACGATGGTAGTCTTTGAGAGCACCTGCCACGATCTCGCTGGCCGACGCGCTCAGGCGGCTCGTCAGTACGACGAGGGGTCCCGTATAGACCGCGCGGGGGTCTTCCGCGGGGAACGTAATCACCTTGATCTTGTCGCCCTCCGTCCCCGATGCGGCTGAACCGTTGGCGAGAATAGTCACCTGCTCGTCGTTGTCCTTGGTCGCCACGATTCCACCCTTGTCAAGAAAAAGGCCAGCAAGGCGCACCGCCTCTCCGAGTAGCCCGCCCCCGTTGCGGGACAGATCCAGTACGATCCCATCGACATGCTGACGTTTGGCCTCCGCGAGAAGGTTTTTCACGTCTTCATAGCAGGACGTGTTTTCCTTCTCGTCGCCATAGAAGGAAGGAAGATCGATCACACCAAACCGGTACTGCCTGCCGCCAACTGTCCGTGTCTCGTAGTTGATCTTGGCCTCCTGTTCCTTGATGTCGATCTTGTCACGCGTGATAGTGACGTCGAAGCGGTTCGTGTGTTCTGCCTGTCGCAGGATTGTCAGGGTTACCTTCGTGCCTTTTTTGCCACGGATCATCTTGATAACGTCGGACAGGTCCATATCGATGACGTTAACGGGTTTTTCCCCTTCCTGGGCCACAGCGATGATCTTGTCCTTTAACTTCAGCAGGCCCGAGCGCTCGGCGCCTCCGCCGGGAATCAACTCCTCAATAACGGTAAAGCCGTTATCGCTGCTGAGGGAGGCCCCGATCCCCTCCAGGGAATGCTGCATCTGAATGTCGAAGTCCGCAAGGTTTTCGGGGGATAGATAGTTCGTGTGCGGATCCAAGGCCAGGGCGAAAGCCTTGGCGGCGCTCGTAATGAGCTTTTCGGGATTGCGCTCGACTACCCGCATCGTCTGCAGTTCATACTGGTGAATCTGCTGCTTCTTGGCTTCCGCCAAGTCGGCGCCTGCCAGCATGGCGCTTTCAATCTGGAATTGCACGACTTTCCTTAGGAGCTCATGCTTTTCCGCGGTCGTCTTCACATAGGGGCGCTTGTCCACGTTGACGTTCAGCTCCAGCGTCTCGTCGAGTTGATAGTCCGGTCCCAAAATCTTTTTGACGATGGCCTCGTTCTCCCGCGCCCGCGCGACGAGCACGTCGTAAACCTGCTGCAGCACCTCACAGTTGCCCGCGTGCATGCGAGCAAACGCGCCTTCTAGAGCCGATTTTAGCCTTTCCAAATCGGACTCATACAGCAGCGTTCTAGAGGGGTCAATCCTCTTGATCATCTGGTCGACGGCGTGAGTGTTGATCTCCCCGGTCATATTCTTCGTTACGTAGTGTTTGGTTAGTAACCCTTGCATCAGCATGGGTAGGCGGTTACAGGTAAGATTTTCGGCTACTGAGTAAACGGGCAACAGCAGGATCAGTAGCAGAATCAGCAAAAACCTCCGGAAACAGAACCCGCTCTTGCTGCCGACGTTTCTATCGCACATGCTCATGCTCGCTGTTCCTCCCGCCGCACCGGGGCACGGCTGTTCATCATTTTGCTCCATATGAGAAATCCAGTGGCGTGACGATAGAAAGGCGGAAGGATTTTGTCAAGGGAAAATGGAAATTGCATGTGGTTGGAGTTGAGTATAACAAATACAAATCAACTTATTGGTTTTTCAGAGCAGCCTATTAATAACGGGATGAAAGGTGCATAGTTCTTAGCGTGAAATTTTCTGATAAACATTGTATTTGTAACTGTACTGTTGTTCTTCTAAGTCAAATTATCCATGCAACATTTCAATCGATAGTAATCAAAAAATGTAACCCCATCCACTATTTATATATTGAAACATGAAGAACTCTGACTTAATATCCGCTTATAAACTGAAGGTTGATAAAAGCATTCGAAATATATTTAAATTTACTACACCCCAAGTCATGGAAGGAGGCATTATGAAAGGAAAGCATGAGCACAAGCATTTACATGGACATCCGCACACCCATGACCACGAGCATGACCACGCCCATGGTGATACGAAGCACAGCCACGATCATAAGCATAAACACGCCCACGAACATCTGCACGAACATTTGCATGAGCATAAACATATCGGGGACTCTCATGTGCATGACCATGAACATAAGGGAGATCATGGTACCCATGAGCACGATCATCCGCTCCATGATGAAGAGATCCACGAACATACACACACCAAAAAGAAGGAGTAAACTACCACCGACCTTGTCGGTGGCCTTCAAAATGCGGCAAGCCTACGGACAATGTCCTTCGCCTTGCCTGATAAGGGTTGAAACGGCTATTCTAAAATATTGTTCACCAACATTGTTGGTTCACTTAAGGTGTGGGGCCTCCGCCCCCACACCCCACCACTGACAATGTCAGTGGTTTTGACAGATAAATAAACGGCTGTCGGCTAAAATAACATTATGCCATGTAATAGTAATCATACATATTCTGCTTGACACGTATAGGCAATTGTGCTACGAATGCTACATTAGTAATACCGAGGTAAGGCATGTCTGATATAGTCAGATTTGGGATTTCATTAGAAAATGAATTGCTTGATAATTTTGATAACCTGATCAAGCGGCGTAAGTATTCAAACCGGTCGGAGGCCATTCGTGATTTAATCCGTCAGGAGTTGCTCAAGAAAGATTTGGAAGAAGACCGGGAAGTTGCCGGGGCAATCACTTTCATCTATGACCATCATCAGCGCAACCTTTTGAATGCAATTATTGACGTCCAGCACGACTATCAGGACATCATCCAGTCCTCACAACATATCCATCTGGATCATCATAATTGCCTGGAGATCGTGGCGGTAAAAGGGAATTCCAAGAAGGTCAACAAACTGTCCGACACATTAAAAGCTCATAAGGGAGTCATGCACGGATCATTAAGCATCTCCGGTACCGGTAAAATCAAATAAAGAAATAGGTATTATTTTTTTGTCAGTGGGTAGCACGGTTGTTAATATAGTAACACAAATAGTGGTAAAAATATCACCAGCGAAACAGAGGCAAGGCTGAACCAGTATGAATGAGCAGCGTATAGGGATAGTCACTTCTTTGGCGATTCATGCCGCGTTTCTGATTTTATTTCTCACGATACCTGTTGCGAATGCGATTCCCTATATGAAAACCATCTATATCAGTTTCGCGCAACAGGAAGCCTTATCTTCAACCAGCCAAAGGGAAGTGAAATCGATAACGCGATCTAAGGCAGAACATGTACAAAGCATCAACGAGCCAGAGATCATGGAAATAAAAGACCGGCAAGATGAGTTTTTATTGAATGAAAAGCAGGTTACGGCCGCAGTGCAAAGAGCAGAAAATCTGACCATCGCGAAAACGGAAATCACAAGCATAGGAAAAGCGGTAAATCGGGATGTCGCGGAAACGGTATCCGGAAATTCAGGCGCCCCAGCGTTTATCCATCGGGAGATGCCGGTTTATCCTTTATTAGCAAGGAGATTGGGCAAAGAGGGAAGGGTCGTTCTTAAACTGCTGATCGACAAAAACGGTACTTTACAGGACATTGAAGTTATAGAAACATCGGGATTTGGCTTCACAGAAGCCGCTGTTGCGGCAATAAAAAAATCCGCCTTTTCTCCAGCTTATAGCAATGGGGAAAAAGTGCCTTCCAAAGCAATCCTCTCTGTTCGGTTCAATTTAGAATAAGAAATTTTAAGGGACAACGAGAATGGAATATCTTGGTGCAATAATTGATTATGGAGTCATAGGACTCCTTATTGTTATGAGTATCGTTGCAGTTTCAATCGCCGTCGAAAGGCATCTTACGTACAGAAAAATTAAGATAGAACGGTTCCGGGATAGAAAAGAGCTGGAGCTTCAGCTTACAAAGAAGCTCCATATCATAGCTACCATAGGGAGCAATGCCCCTTATGTCGGACTGCTTGGCACTGTCCTAGGCATTATGCTCACTTTCTACAAAATAGGCCAAGAGGGGTTCCTTGACACGGGGAAGATAATGATTGGTCTTGCCCTCGCATTAAAGGCAACGGCGGTGGGCCTTGTGGTTGCCATACCTTCCGTGGTTTTTTACAACCTCCTGTTGAGAAAAGTGAAAGTTATCATGATGCGTTGGGAGATAACAAATGGAAGAAAAGGAATTTGATTACATCAACGTCATCCCTCTGGTTGATGTGATGCTTGTGCTTTTAACCATCGTTCTTATGACATCGACATTTATTGCCACAGGGATGATTTCCGTGTCTCTACCGAAGGCATCAGAAACACAGACGGAGGCCATCAAGAGGCAAATAATATCCATAGATCAAAGTGGTGTGATCTATTTTAACTCCACGAAAGTCGCCCTGGAAGAATTAGGCATGAAAATCAGGGATATTGATAAAAACACCCCCCTCATTGTCCGGGCTGATAAAGACGTGGCTCTCCAGATTTTTGTAGATGTACTTGATATTGTGAACAGCCGGGGGTTCAAAAAAGTTGCAATACAAACCGAGAGAAAGGGATGATTAAAGATATCATTGAATTAAAAGGGAGGCAGGGAGCTACCTTTGGCTAGGACTCCCCGCCTCGGAAGGATAACACTCAAAGAACATCACCCTTCTGATATCTCTTATATCAGAAAGGGGGCCGGATGTAAAGTAACGGGAGGAAAACGAATGTTTAAAAGATTTTTACTGGTGCTCTTATTGATTTTATTTTCGTCAAACACCTTTGCTGAAGAAAACAATGTGACGGAACCTGAGAAAAAAGAAAAAGATGCGACGAAATTTGAGGATATTGTAGTCACGGCAACGAGGACAGAAAAAGAGCTGCAATCGGCGCCGGGAAGCGTGAATGTTGTCACGAAAAAGGAAATGGAGACAAGGAACATAACGACAATCGACGATGCTTTAAATACAACGCCGGGTGTGTTTGTTAATCGACAGAATCTCATGGATGCTCTGCCCTCTATTACATTGAACGGAATTCCTGGACAAAACAGGACTTTGATAATGATGGATGGGATGCCGCTTAATAATGCCTATGATGGAATGGTCAGTTTTACAGCGTTGCCAACAGAAAATGTGGGAAGGGTCGAGGTTGTTCAGGGCCCCTCGTCAAGCCTTTACGGTGGGTACGCCATGGGCGGTGTCGTGAATATGATTACGCAGATGCCGGAGAAGAGAGAATTCACCGTAATAAGCGGTTACGGCTCAAGCTGGCACAGGGGAGAAAGCCTGGATGATTTTCAAAAGTATTATGTGTCTTACGGCGATAAACTCAACAACAAAATAAGCCTGCTTGTGAGTTATGGATACAAGGCAACAAATGGCTATCCAAAAGATCTTAACGTTCAGTCGACGCAACCCCCTGCCGGAATTACAGGTTATTCATATACTACCGATAATGGCACATCCGGGGGAAAGACCAGTTACCTCATAGGTGATAAAGGAGACAACACATGGTGGGACGACAGCCTGAGCATCAAAACGAGATTAGATTTAACACCTGACTCAAAGTTAAGCTTATCTTTTATGAGAACACGCCTCAAGTATAATTACGATGATCCTCATACTTATTTAAGTAACGCCTCGGGCCAACCCGTTTATTCATATGGCTTCGTGAATCAAAGCAGCTATGTCGATGGGTCAGGCGGGGAAGAAGTTAATAAATATTATATCAAATATGAAACCGAGATTGGAAACGTAAAAACAAAGCTTACGCTTGGTCTTAATGACTATGTAAAATCATGGTATGTAAGCCCCGGCTATACATCTGCTACGACTTTAAACGGGGGCCCCGGCCAGGTTTCATCCACCCCTTCCCAGAATTATTCTGCCGACCTTCAGTTCACAGTACCCCTTTTTACCAGGCATGTCCTTACCTTTGGAGGATCATTCAAAACAGATTCGGCTAACACCTCGCAATATAATCTGACCAACTTTACGGATGAAACCTCCAATACCGCACTCACATACAATTCGGGGGGGAAGGACAGGGCATATGCCGCTTTTATCCAGGACGAAATATTGATCCTCCCCAATCTCACTGCATACATCGGTTTCAGAGAGGACTGGTGGGAAACATACGATGGTTATGCCAATCAGTTCGGCACCGGAGGTTTTGCGACGACATATGACTCCAGGAGTGACAACTATTTCAGTCCAAAGTTAGCAGTCGTCTATAAACCGTTTGAAGTAACCACATTAAAGGCATCCGCGGGACAGGCATTCAGAGGGCCAACAGTTTATGAGCTTTACGGGACTTGGCAATACTATGGTATTACGTTTGCCAGCAATCCAGACCTGAAACCCGAAACAGACACCTCATGGGATGTGGCTGTCGTGCAGGTGCTGTGGGAGGGCGCGAAGTTCACTGCCAGATATTTTGACAACTATCTGAAAGACCTTATTTATTTAGAGACAGTTTCTGCAACGCTACAGAAGCAGATAAATGCAGGGAAGGCTGAAAGCAAAGGGATTACGCTTGAGCTTGAGCAGCGGTTTGAAAAATTGTTAAGGCTGTTTGCTAATTATACCTACACGGACGCCAGGATAACGGAAAACAGCGCTGAGCCATTATCAGTGGGCAAAAGATTGACTTATCTGCCGGATACGATGGTTAATGTGGGAGCGGAGTGCGAAATAGGACCGTTCATGGCATCTGTCACGGGCAGATATGTCGGCAAACGCTATGGTGATGACCAGAACAGGGATACGATAAACGGTGTTTACACGTCGATGGATCCTGCTTTTACAGCAGATACGAAGGTTTCATATAAGGTGACCAAATTTGCCACATTGTCATTTTCCGTTGATAATATCTTTGACAACTCTTACTTTAACTATTACAAGGCGCCGGGCAGATCGTGGTTTGGCGGGCTGGAAGTGAAAATTTAATTGGATTAACTAAATCTGGTACACAAGACTTTAGTCATGCCAGCGAGATTTACTCGATATGATTGCCATTGACTCCTTCAGCTTTACCTATCCCGGCATGGATACTCCCGCTTTGCAGGATATCAGTCTGCGGATTGAATCGGGCGAAGCGGTGTTAGTCCGCGGTGCTTCGGGATCGGGCAAGTCGACCTTTCTATACTGTCTCAATGGTCTCATTCCTCACGTTTTTGCCGGAGCCTCCATTGGATCGGTCCGGTTGAACGGTTTTCTGCCGTCGGAGGTACCCCTCCGGGAGATCGCTCGGACGGTAGGAACAGTTTTTCAGAACCCTGAGAGTCAGGTCTTTATGATGCGCGTGGAGGACGATGTCGCCTTCGGTTGTGAAAACCTGCTCCTGCCGCGGGAAGAGATCATCTGCCGCCGGGACGAAGCTCTCCGATCCATGGATTTATGGGATTTGCGGCGTCGCGAGACCTTCAAGCTTTCCGGAGGGCAGAAACAGCGCCTGGCCATTAGCTCTGTCTATGCCATGGGTCCCCAGGTTTTCCTTTTTGATGAACCCACAACGGACTTGGATGGGGCGGGAAGGCAGGAGTTCATAAAGATCATCAGGAATCTCAAAGACAAGGGAAAGACCATTGTCCTGGTAGAGCACCAGTACGAAGATTATCTTCCCCTCATGGACCGGATTATAACCCTGGAAAACGGAAGGATCGTAAATAACAGCACGGCAATGAGCAGCCCCATGACCGCAAGAAAAACAACGGCGGCACCTGCAGGAACGGTGATATCCCTGAAAGAAATCAGCTTCGGCTACGACCGGGAGAAAAATATTTTAGATAATATAGATATGACTATTCAACGAGGGGAAGTCGTGGCGCTGAAGGGAGATAACGGTTCTGGAAAGACAACGCTTTTGAAGATCCTTGGAGGGCTCCTCCGGCCCCTCCAGGGGGGAATCGCGATTCTGGGCGTTCCCGGACCCACACTGGAATCTCTGGTGAGCCGCGTGGGTTTTCTTTTTCAGAATCCCGACGAACAGCTCTTTGCACAGACGGTGGCAGAAGAGGTTGCCTTCGGGCCTTCCCACCTCGGAAAGAAACCAGAAGTAGAGCGTTATCTAGGCATAGCAGGTCTTAAAGCCCACTCACGCTGCCATCCTCAGACTCTCTCACGGGGACAGCGGCAGATCTTAGCTGTCGTGTCCGTTATGGCTATGGAGCCGGAAATACTCATCCTTGACGAACCGACAACAGGTCTGGACGGCAGAAGCTGGCATGAACTGTTTTCCCTCCTCTACGACTATGCCAACAGGAGGGGGACTGTTATCTTTTCAACCCATAACGAACATGCCGCATCCGCAGCTGGGCGTCGGATCACTCTCGACAATGGCAGGATTATCAGCGATGAAGTATCTGGATAAAGAAACTTTCCTACACCGCCTGGATCCGAGGTCCAAGATCATCTTGGGATTCATGGGAGCGATTCTTGTTGTTGTCCTGAAGACACCGACGGGGTTGTCGCTTCTTTTTTTAACTGTTGCAGCAGCCTTCGGATACCTTCGTCCAGCTCGACGAACCGTCCGGACAATGATCATGCTCATGGCCACGGCCCTCTGTTTTACAATGATTTCACAGGGATTTTTTTATGCCCTCGAACCCCGGACCACGATTCTGACGATCCTTACACCGGATTCAGGTATGCTGGGAAGCATCACTGGAGGGATTGCCCTGTACCAGGAAGGTATTATTTACGGAGTGCTGCAGAGTCTCCGGCTGTTTTCCGCAATGCTCCTGAGCGCAGCTATCGTCATGTCCACCTACCCCTCCGATCTCCTCCTCGGCATGGAGGGTCTCGGCGTTCCTGAACGGATCGGGTTTGTCGTCACGGTCAGCATCCGTTTCCTCCCTACCCTGATGGATGAGGCGGGAAGAATTCTCCTCGCCCAGAAGCTGCGGGGACTTGACGTAAAGGGAGTACGGGGCGGGTTCAGGGCCTTCCGCTACCTCCTGCCGCCCCTCATCATAGACAGCCTGAGGAACGCCCGTCGCATCGCCCTTGCTGCAGAGGTAAGGGCCTTCACAGGAAAGAGGACCAAGATAAGAGAACTGAGATTCTCCCTGCGGGACTGGGCTGTCTTAGGCTTCTCTGCAGTGGGCATGATTATTCTCATTCTGTACCAGGGGCATTTATCATGAACCCTTATATAGGCTCTGTCATCTTCATTGCCATCTTGGGGGGAATAGTATTTCATCTCCTTCGGACACGCAAAGCAATCCCGTCCTTCAGCATACAGGAATTGGTAACCGTAGCCCTTTTCTGCAGCCTTCTCTATATAGCCATTTTACCATTTAAGTTCGGACTAAGCCGGATACCCATAATTCAATCGTTCTTTTTTTCCATCCCTTACACGGCCATGCTATTCATCGGCATCCGCCTCATTCCACGGGCAGGGACGGCCACTCTCATAATCTGCGGTCACAGTCTCCTCTCCCAAACAATCTCCAGCGGCGTAAATCCCTTGTGGTGGCCTTACGCCCTTCTGGCTGGTTTCGTCCTGGAATTGTATTTTCTTGTCACTAAAAGCTACCTGGAAACCATAAGAAATGCTCTCGGCGCGGGGTTTCTCCGGGGGCTTACTGTTTACCTTTATTTTTACTGTTTTTCTGCCCCTTTTATCTGGCATCAATTTTACGCACCTTGGTATATTGCCATCCAGACGGCGCAAGGGATAGGAGGATCAATGATAGGCGCCTCCCTCGGCTTGTATCTGAGCAGACCAATCATCAGTGCCTCCCGCTATGGCGGAATTTGAATTATGTCGATTGAGGGATGATAAAACATGAAACAGCATAGGACCTTTTTATAGGACTATAGAAGGGAATGAATAATGGCATTTTACAAAGTCACCTACAATGAGCATCATAATTTCGCGACTGTCCACAACTACGGGTGCACCTTCCGTTGCCCGACATGCAGTTACAGGCTCCGCAGTGGTCCTACGGGAAGGCCCGGTCTAGCCTACCCCGAACCTGACGGGTATTTGAAAACGGCGGATATCAAGGAAGCTCTTCGCCAACTGCCTATCAAAAACCTTTATTTCATGGGTGGAGAACCCACAGTGGCGAAGGACCTGCCCGAAATGCTCCGCTTCGCAAAGGAGGAACTCGGAGTCGGAACCAAGCTTGGCCACACCAACGGCAGCAGCCTTCCTCTGCCTTATCTTGACGGGGCGAATGTGGGGTTAAAAGCCTGGGACAATGATCTTCACCTCGCACTCACAGGGCGGGAAAGAGAAACCATCTTCCAAAATGTTGCCGCCGCATATGGAGCGGGAATGGACATAAAGATTAACGTGGTGTTTATACCGGGTCTTGTGGATGTCGATCAGGTTGAGGCAATCGCTGCCTGGTTGGCAGCAATTGACCGGAACATCCCGTTTCACATCATGGGATATATCCCTGTGCCCGGCCAGCCTTATCCGCAGCCCTTACAGCGACAGATGGCCTTATCGGAGGAGGTCAGCCGGCGACATCTCAATCTGGTAGCCAGTTCACGCCTGGATTCCGCACAGGCCCTTAATCTGTCAGATAGGGATAACCGTTTTGCTGTAACAAGGATATTGTAATTCAGGGTATTTTCTGTTTATGCAAAATGCCGTTGGCTTCTTGAACTAGGCACGCATGATATAATAGGCAGAGTTTCATGTTTGATGTGGAAATTGACAACCCTCAAATGCTTACAAGGCTGAATTTATGATTTGATTATTTTTCGTGGAGAAGGTCAAATGTGAAAGGGAGGTAACACATGAAAAAACGCTCAAATCTTTTATTAGCTGCAGCACTCATCATTATGATCCTATGCGCGGTTTCTGTCAGGGCCGGAGACATGATGAAGACAGCGACCATGGATGGCCTTCGGGTAGAGTTGCACGTGCTGCCGGCTGAGCCGTTCTTTACAGCAGATGAAGTTGCCGTCAGTCATGTGAAAGAAGGGATGTTGGTCATGGGAGGTGCCAAGCCCATCGCGATTGATGCGGCTTCGCATCCCAACCATCATCTTGTCGTGCACGTATTCGACGCGAAGACAGGCAAAGCCATAACCAACGCAACGGTCAGTATGAATTTCCAATTGCTCGACGACAAAGGAAAGCCGAAAGGCGCAGTTGTGGATGTTCCTGTTGTTGTCATGCAGGCCATCGGTCAGGGGCCGCAATCCACGCATTACGGCAATAATGTGGTGATGCCCAATGGGACCTATTCCATCGCAGTCATGGTGAATGGGAAGAAGACGGAATTCCGGATGGCCGTGTCCGCATCAGCAATGGAAAAAATGCACAAGCATTGAGCACGCTCAACCGGACCGAAACAGTACAATGAATATTAAATCAGCCAGCCGAACCGCCGAGTTCAACGCACTATTCCGTGCCACCGAGTCGTCCCGCAAACCCGGCAAACGCCTCTTTGAGGACCATCTCGCCGCCGGATTTTTGGGCCGCTTGAAGTACGCCTACCTTTTGTCGCGGGTGCCTTTGATAGGCTGGCTCGTGCCTTTTTATATAGACGTGAAATGGCCGGGAGTCAGAACGGCACACCTCGGCCGTACCTGCTGGATAGACGAGCAGCTTTGCGATGCGCTCAAAGAGGGTGTTACCCAGGTAGTTATCCTGGGGGCCGGGTATGACTGCCGGGCCTACAGGCTACCCGGGATCGGGCTAACCCGTGTATTCGAACTGGATCATCCAGGCACTCGAACCGTTAAGATCAAGCGCCTGATGCATCTTATAAATTCAATCCCGGACAATATAACCATGCTGGAAGTGGATTTTAACCGGCAGGACTTCGCGACAACACTGGAAAACTCCGGCTTCGACCGCGTAAAACCAGCATTTTTTCTCTGGGAAGGGGTGATGCACTACCTTTCAAAGGAGGCCGTAGACATTACCTTGAAATCAATAAAGTCACTGTCAGCACCCGGAAGCAAGCTCCTGTTTACTTATATTCACGGCGGCCTGCTTGACGGTTCTATAAATTTCGGGGAGATGGGACGCGTGCCCGCCACTCTCCGAAAATCCGGCGAGGAATGGACATTCGGCCTCCACCCCGAGGAGCTTTCCAGTTATTTGACCAAGCGCGGATTTACGCTCCTCGCGGACTTAGGCTCAACTGAGTACAGGGCGCATTACATGGGAGCTTCAGGACGTCACCTGAAGGGTTTTGAGTTCTACAGGGCTGCGCTTGCCGGGATCGGCGAGAGAAAGTAGAACTCTAACTCCGGATGTTGTAAATGTTCTGGGGGCAGGTCAAATCCCTTCTGCAAAACTTTCAATCTATTTTAAAGCTCTCAATATGTGTATTTTGGATAGGCTGGTTCGGATAGGCAGAGGAAAGTATGCCATGGAAACTTCACACAAACTTCTCGTCATGATGAAGGCTTGTTTTCTCATCATGTTTTTAACTGTTTATCTTTCCGGTACTGCCTTTTCTGCCCCACCGGGAAGGATCGTCTCTCTGGCACCCTCTATTACAGAGATCCTCTATGACCTTGGCTTCGAAGACCGGATCGTAGCGGTTACCATTTATTGTGATTATCCCCCACGGGCTAAAGAAAAACCGAAAATCGGCGCCTTTTCGAATCCATCTCTGGAGGCCATTATTGCTGCTGCGCCCGATCTGGTCATTATGGCCGATGAGGGTAATCCTATGGAAATCAGGAGTAGATTGAAGAAGCTCAGTATTAACACGTACGTATTTAGAGCAAAACGTCTTGTGGAACTGCCACAGGGCATACGTGATTTAGGGGTCGTTCTTGGTATAAGAGATCAGGCTTTCAAAAGGGCGGAAAAGATCGAGAGGCAGATTCGCAAGTACGAGAGGAATATCCAGAAATCCCCACCTCGCTATTTTAACAAAAAGGCGATTTTCATAATTCAACCAGAACCCCTGGTTGTTGCAGGACCCAAAACTGTCATTGACGATGCCTTCAAGCTCCTGGGATTGCAGAATATAGCCTCCGATGCAGGTTCACGATACCCCAAATATTCTATTGAGGAGCTTATCCGCCGTTCCCCCGATATCATTTTTATGGGGAAAGGTATAATGACCAAGGAAAGTTCAAAGAGCCTGTTAAGAAGGCTTGGCATGCTTGATGCCGTCAAGAAAGGACGTATCTATTACACGAGTGAAGCGCTATACAGACTGGCACCCACAGCTATTGCTGGAATCGATGAGATAGCGAGCTTTCTGAGAGAGTATTGAAACTTTCTATTTGCTCTTGACAAATAGCTCTTTCTTTATTATGAAGCAATGTCAGAGCTGTTATAAATAAAAAGCGAATGCACGTGGATTAGCGGAAGAGGGGTTAAAAGCCCCCGCTGCCCCGTAGCCGTGAAGGGAACGAAAACCCAAAGAGCCACTGTCATGATCAGTTCGTGATGGGAAGGCGGGTGAGTAGGTTGCCCGAAGCCGGAAGACCAGTCCATCGTGATTATCCTCGCGGGAGGGACATTGCTTAGATCTTATTTCTCACCTATTTTTATTCTTTCCTCTATTTCAATTTTAGCGATAACCAATAGCAAGGCTGATAAGGTTGTAACTCTCTCCCGGGTCATTCGGGTTAGCCTCTTTTTTTTGGCGGTTATTATCGTTGTCTCGGCAAGTTCCATGTTAGTTGGATCAAGCGAGATTGGTACGCTTTCTATCCTCAAGCGATTACTGTCAGGCTGGTATGAAGGAAACACCAGTCTTCTTCCGATGGAAAAGACGATCCTTTTTTCCATTCGTCTGCCCAGGATCATCTTTGCCGGAATTGTTGGCGCTTCCCTTTCAGTAGCCGGTGTTGTATTTCAAGGACTTCTCCGCAACCCCCTTGCAGATCCTTATATCTTAGGGATATCAGGCGGATCAGCCGCAGGAGCCATAGTTGCCATAATAACGGGAATAAGTATTATTCCTCTGGGAATTCCCGGGCTGGCCTTTTTAGGCGCCTTGCTCACGATCATCCTGGTCTACGGAATTGCCAGAACGAAAAAAGAAATCCACTCCACCACCCTTCTCCTGGCAGGCGTTATCGTGAATGCCTTTTTCACTGCCCTGATCATGTTCCTGATTTTCACTAGCAGCGATAGAAATCTCCATAGTGTCATGTTCTGGATGATGGGAGACCTGAGCCTTGCCGAATGGAATGAGATAATGCTGACCGGCCTCTTTCTGATATCCGGGTTCATCGTCATTTATATCTACTCGAGACACCTAAACCTCATTGTCACCGGCGAAGAAACAGCAATGCAACTTGGTGTGAATGTGGAACAAACGAAGAAGATTCTCCTCCTTGCCGCATCTCTCGTAACAGGAGTAGCGGTATCGGTAAGCGGCATCATCGGGTTTGTCGGTCTGATCATTCCGCACATGATGAGGATGTTGTTAGGCTCAGATCACAGACTGCTGCTTCCCTCTTCTTTGCTTTTTGGCAGTTCATTTCTTATTGTGGCCGACACCATCGCCAGAACGATCATCGCCCCCGCCGAGTTGCCGGTGGGCGTAATTACTGCAATGTGCGGGGCTCCCTATTTCATCTACCTCTTACGCAGGAGGGCCGTCTGATCTATGTCCATAATCAAACTTGAACAGATCGGATTCAGATACAACGAACACTGGGTTCTAAAGAATGTCTCTTTCGAAGTGAATAAGGGAGAGTTTTGGGGAATACTCGGCCCCAACGGCTCCGGCAAGACAACCCTTCTTAACGTCATCGACGGTATCCTCAAACCACAGGAAGGGGAAATATGGATCAACGGTACTACTTGTAAAAAGCTCAAAAGGGGGAATCTTGCAAAAACTATTGCCGTTGTCTCTCAGGACTCCCCAATGATCTTTCCCTTCACGGTCCAGGAGATCGTTCTGATGGGAAGGGCGCCGCATTTAAGCAAATGGAGATTTGAAGGAGAAACAGACTTCAGAATTGCCCACCAGTCCATGGAAATGACGGATACCCTTTCCCTGATGAACCGGAGCATGAATGCCTTGAGCGGCGGAGAACGTCAGAGAGTTTTGATAGCCAGGGCTCTCGCGCAGGAGCCACAGATCATGCTCCTGGACGAGCCTACAGCCTTTCTGGATATAAAACATCAGATTGATTTTTTTGATCTGGTAAAGACTTTAAACAAAGAGCAGGCGCTCACGGTGATTGCCGTAACACATGACATCAATTTAGCATCGCTGTATTGTGACAGGATTATTCTTCTACGAAGCGGTTGTATACACTGCATGGGAAGTCCTGACGAAGTAATTGACGAATCAAACATTAAGGAAGTTTATGAAACGAATGTAACAGTCGACAGGAATCCGGTGACCGGTCAGCCACGTGTCACTCTTCTGAGTTCACATCCATTGGAGGGAGGAAGCCGGTCCAACTCCGGCGCTGCCCCGCAACTGTGAGCGGAACGAAATCCACAGGATGCCACTGGTCTTCCATATAGGGAAGATCGGGAAGGCGTGGAGAGTAGGAGAAAGCCGCAAGCCAGGACACTCTTCTGATGGACCAAATAACTTTATTCCCGAGGGGGAAAGGAGAAACGTCCTATGAAGCTTTATGCGAAATGTTTCCCAATTTGTGCCTTGTTCCTATCCGTCCTGCTAATGCCTACAAACGTTTTTGGTGAAGCCAAAGCGCCGGCACCGGAAACGACCGTAACCATGGAAGAGGTGGTTGTGACGGCCACCCGGGACCAGCAAGACATCCGCCAGGTCCCCGCCAATGTTACTGTCATCACAGCCCAACAGATCAAAGAGTCGGGAGCCACGAACATTGTGGAAGTTTTGGATAAATTGGAGAGTATTCAATTTCGCGATTACAGTGGCAACTCCACTCAATCGATCATCGACATGCGTGGCTTCGGGGGAGATAATCCTTTCGGCAAGACCCTGGTCACGGTGGATGGTATGCGGATAAACAGGCCTGACATGGCTTCCGTTAACTGGATGCAGTTCCCCTTGGGGAGCATCGAGAGAATCGAGGTCGTTCGCGGTGCGAACAGCGTCCTCTATGGCGATGCGGCCATCGGCGGCAGCATCAACATCATCACCAAGAAGGGGCAAGGCGAACCGAAATTCGATGCCTCCGTCCAGATGGGAAGCTATGGTCTCCATGATGAACGGGTCAGCGTTAGCGGTTCCACTGGCAAATGGAACTACGCGTTGACCGGGGAAAATAATTTTACTTTCGGCTACCGGGAACGATCGAAATTCTTGTCGGATCAAGGAGGCCTTAATTTGGGGTATGACGTAAGCGAGTGGCTCAGTGTTTCCTCAAAGGTCTCCTTCAACAAAATAGACTATCAAATGCCGGGCACCCTTACGGCGGCTCAGATGGCACAGAACCCACGGCAATACCAGCCGCTTACGCCATCGTTATTTGAACAACCCTCTAACAACGATGATGCTTCCGAAAAATATACGAATGCTAGTCTGGGCATTAAATCTCTTTTAGGTTCCCTGGGCGAAATCGATATCAATTTTCTTTATGGTAATAAGGATATTCAGACTAATATGACGACTTGGGGTGTCTTCTCAGCTACCAGGACGGATACGTACAGTATCACCCCGAAATATATTCTGGCGAAGGAAATCTTCGGCTTCAATAACAAATTGATTATGGGGCTGGATTATTACCACGAACCCTACCAGAAAGACTTTTTCAGTAGCCGCGAGAGAACCTCAGAAACCAGTACTGCCAATTTAACAAGAGACGGCTTGGGCTACTATGCCCGGGATGAATTCAGTCTCCTGAAAACCCTGATTCTGAGTGCCGGTTACCGATCGGAGCAGGCAAGCATCAAGGGGTCCAATACGGATATGGTGAATCCAGGCAATAATTTCACAGGCCAGGAACAAACTTACGATTGCGAGTCCTATGAAGTGGGTCTGACCTGGCTCGTAGGTCAGAAATCAAAGGTCTTTGCAAAATATGGCACCGTCTATCGTATCCCTTTTCTGGATGAAGTGGCCTCTATAAATGGCTTCGGAGGAGGTATCTTGTTTAACAATAACCTTAAACAAGAAAAAGGAGTCAGTATGGAGGTGGGTACGCAATTTTATCCTCTGGATAACCTAAAAATAGGACTGACCCTGTTCAGGATCGATATGGAAGATGAAATCTCGTGGTACGCTACAGGTCCCTTTACAGGCTATAATAAAAATCAAGATAACACGCGCCACGATGGTGTGGAGGTTTCCTTATCTTATTTTTGGGAAAAACGGGCCAGGCTCTACGGCAATTTCACCTATCATAAAGCTACCTATGAGAATGGACCCTACAATCAAAAGGAGCTGGCTCTGGTACCCAACCGGATGGCGAATGCCGGCGTGGAGATCTATCTTCCCTATGACCTTATGTTACGTCCCGAAGTGCGCTATGTGGGAGATGCCTTTCTGTCTCAGGACTACTATAACGTTGACGAGAAGTTACCAAGTTATACACTCATCAACCTTTATCTTTTTTATAAGCCACCTAAACCATTTTTTGGTAAAGTCAATATGACGGCATTCATCGGTGTGGATAATCTGGCCGATATAAGTTATGCGTCATTTGGCTCGTATAATGCCCCGGCATATGGACCGGGGGCTCCCGATACCTTCTATCCCATGCCTGGTATCTCATTTAAAGGAGGGCTTTCCTTTAGCTTCTAAGGGATTCGGGTTTCTGAAAAACCGTTTTCCCTATTCCGTCGGAACTCCTGCCTAACGTCAACTTTCTGGCAGGCAAAGTGGATGACATTGAGCTGGTGTTGTTTGAATCGGATGAAATCACCAACCTGCCGGATGCTGCCACGGTAAAGACACTGAAGGAGATGGCAGACAGTATAAAAAGCATTAAAAAGGACTGTCGGCTGCTTGAGTGGGCAAGAAAAGCTTAATAAAGGGTGATTTCGCAATTGTAAATGAGAAGGGTACCTATAAACCGGTTAAGTCACAGCATCTATGGTAAACCCTGCAATAGAGACAAACAATATCCTGGGTTACATAATGCCGAGGAGAAAATTTACAGCCGCGGTGAATCGGATATTTTAATATACGCAGAAGAAAGGACACTGATGAGAATGAGATGGTTTATTGCAATCTTTTTATTGTTTTTTGTTCCATCGATTGTAGTGTCAGGAGAAATCACCCTAACACAAAACTTCAATGCAAAGGCGTTTATAGTGAACGCGGAGAGGGATGGTTTATGGGAAAAGAGTTTAGTTGTTCAGTTCCCTGATAAGAGACGAGTTCTTTCCTCCGGTGACGGCTTTATTGATGCAATGGCAGTCGTCAATCATTCTGCCCATCCGGAATTGTGGAAGAAAGTAAGCCTGGAGATGAAGACGGGGAACGAGGATGGCGGAAAGGTCTATTTGCAGAAGATAAAAAATAAGATTGCAAAAAGGCTCGGAATAAGAAGTGAGGACATCGCAGAAATGGGAACTGCCGCTGATATGGATAATCTTGCGGTGGTGACAAAAGAATACAGGCCGTTTATTGTTACTGCACTGGTTACGGCAGGTGCAAAAACAAATGCTTTGCGCACAGGCGTCGATGAAGGCATTTATGTAGAGGGCGAAGAGCCAAAAGGCACGGTGAATATCCTTATCCTTACCAATGCAAAACTTACAGATGGCGCAATGTCAAGGGCAATGATTACCATAACAGAGGCAAAGACCGCAGCCTTTGAGGACTTAAACGTTCCAAGCAGCTATACAAAAAATGTTCAGGCGACAGGAACAGGCACAGACAGTGTCATTGTGGTTTCAGGAACGGCAGGGCCGAGGGTTACTTACACCGGAGGGCATAGCAGAATCGGCGAGCTGATAGGAAAGGCAGTGCACGAGGCTGTCATAGAGGCACTCGGAAAGCAGAACGGGTTTAAAATAATAAGAAAATAAAGAAATGGTCGACTATTTGAAATCTCCTGAAGAGCCCCCCTTGTTTCAATGTGTGATTGTTTTGGATCGGGGCAAGGGGGGCCATTCATTAACAATTTAGTTCCACCGGGTCTATTTGAAACAGACTATGCTAAATTTTATATTGCAAGGCAATTACCCGAGAGGCCATAAAAGTCCAGTGATAATAGGGTGACATTAATAGCATGGCGAGTGCCCTTGCCAGAGAAAGTATTATTGAATGCAGTTTCGAGAAACGTTCAGGAATAACGGAAACACAGACAAACACATCCTTTATGCTGTCTCTGCATCATTGGTCTTGCATATATGTGTAGCCTTGATTCTGATCACTAGCACTGCTATTTTTACCAGATTAAAGTTGGACGAAGATCCAATCATTCATGTATCCCTCATACCGATGAATACCGGACAGAAACCATATTCAAATGAATTGCCCGAGTCTAAGATACAGGAAAAGGGGTATAGCAAAAGCAGTGAAGGGGTTGTTGAACCTGTGGCAGCGGTTAAACCAATTGAAAAAAAGGAAAGAGCCAGATTGCCTGCAGAAACAAGAAGCCATCCCGTTGCTGAGGTGCAGTCAATCAATCCCATAGTTGTTGCGATACCTCAATTCACCGGTTCTGGAACGAAGGATCTAGCCTCAATGCAGCAGGACCATAAAGCTCAGGGCGATTCTATTACATCCGTCAATTCATCGATTGGAGCGGTGTCCCTGATTGTACCACGGTATCGAGAAAATACCCATCCTGTCTATCCATTGATTGCACGTATGCGGGGTTATGAAGGGATCGTTCTTCTTTCCGTGGAGATATTTGCCAATGGAAGGGTTGGCAGGTTAAATATTAAAAAATCATCTGGATATGCAGTATTGGATAGATCTGCCCTTGAGGCAGTGAGGACATGGAAATTTGAACCAGCAAAAAAAGCGGACTTGCCCCTCACTGTGACTGTGGATATCCCCATCAGATTCTCTTTAAATTATAATAACTGATATAAATCCGGCTACTCCAGGAGAGAAGCTGGGACTGGCCGTGAAGAAAGAGTTGGATAGAACATAGATGGTGGCATATTCACCGGTACAAACGGTTATCGTTGATTCTCAGTGATGCAGCCAGGCGTGACAAGGTGAACTCAACATTCTCCTATTTACCGTTTCCTTCCTGACAGTCTTAGACATCCGGGCTCCCCTTTCACAGTAGATTTCTAATGCAAATCATGATATTTAAAAAACACCTCTGTAATGTCAGAAATTAAAATTCATAAACCCTTTAGCATTGGCAATGCTACCATGGACAGTTTACCGATACCCCGTTCTTCAAAAAAGCGGGGTTTTGTTCTTGCAGGAGTAGATGATGAAAAAAACAATCACGCTAATTATTGCCTTGCACCTCTTGTTATCTTTTTCATCCGCC
The DNA here is from genome assembly GCA_963729715.1 of uncultured delta proteobacterium. Lineage (GTDB taxonomy): Bacteria > Desulfobacterota > Syntrophia > Syntrophales > UBA2185 > Fen-1135. The sequence goes on along the minus strand of CAVSPA010000003.1, from coordinate 74,508 downwards.
CTCGCTGAAACAAAAACCTTCATAAAAGAATATACCTATCAGGCGAGTGATTTTGACAGCAAGATGTCGAGCCGCACAATTGCTCTCGAACAGGTGAAAAGGCTCCTGCTTGAAGAAGTGGGCACCTATCTTATCTCTGAGACTGACGTAAAGGATTTCCAGTTGACCAAAGACAGGATCACAACCCTGACTGCCGGCATCGTTCAGGCCGAGATCCTGACCGAAAAATGGGACGGAAGAACTTACTATCTAAAGGCAAAGATGTCCATAGCCCCTCAGGATGTAACAAGATTCCTCGAGGGGTTAAGAGAAAATAGTAAGGAGAACCGGGAATTGGAAGAAATGAAAAGGAAGGTGGACGAAGCCTTAAACAAGATAAAACAGTTGCAGGACGAACGTGTTGCGGGGAAGCGCCTTGAGAGTAAGCAGAATGAGTATTCAAGGGCAGTCGCTGAACTGAAGGCTAAGGAATGGATCGACAAAGGTGTAGCCTTCATGAATGCGGAAAATTATGAAATGGGACTTGGTGCATTTAATACCGCGGTGGAAATTGACCCCATGAGCTCCTGGGCCCACATAAACAAAGGATGGGCGCTGAACACACTGGGAAATTATAATCAGGCGTTGAAAGAGTTTGACAGAGCTTCTGACATCGACCCCAAGAACCCGTGGATATATGTAAACAGGGGCGCATCATACAACTTCCTCGAGAATTACCGGCAGGGGCTTCTCGATGAAGAAAAAGCAATAAGCCTGGACTCATCTGTAGCCTGGCCATACATTTACCGGGGATGGTCATATAGCGGCCTCGGCAACTACAACCAGGCCCTCGCGGATTTGAATAAAGCTGCGCAAATGGACCCCAAAAATCCGTATGTCTATCAAATGCGGGCATGGGCGCACAACGGCTTCGGGGACAAACGAAAGACATTGGATGATTTTGACAAAAGCCTTAGCCTCTCGCCGAATAATTCATGGACGCATTGGAATATAGCGGTGTATTATGCCCTCATCGGTGAGAAAGAAAAATCGCTCGCAGCGCTGGGGAAAGCAATACGTATCAACAGCTCGCTTAAGAAAATAGCAAAAACAAACAAAAACTTTCAGTCGCTCTGGAGTGACGTTGATTTCAAGAAACTTGTTGAGTGATAACTACCTGCAGATATCGAAAACAATTATTCTTGTTCATCGCCCTATATCTTCCTCAAATCGTCGACCTCGAAGAAAATGCTGGACTTCATTACGTAATAAACACACTTCACTCCCGACGACAAACATCAACAACACGCCACATATTTTATGGTCATAATTTCATTGACACACGAGACCGACAATTTTATGGTTTACTCATGAACAAGCAACATCTTATCGAAATACTCTTTAACAACAGGTTCGCGATAGACTAGGTAACGGAAAAAATCGATGTTAAGGTGTAGCGTCTAGAGATCATCCGCTATTTGGCTAGAAACTAAGGGGGGATAGCATCAAAAAAGTTATCGCTGTTTCGATGGTGTTGGTTCTGTATGCGGGGTTTGTCTTTGCCGGAGAGAAGGGCAGAGACGGTCGTTTCATAGCATATGACGACGGAACGGTACTAGACACGAGTACGAACCTGATGTGGGCGGCGAGGGACAACGGGAGCAATATAGATTGGGTGAACGCCAAGTCCTATTGCGAAAACTATCGTGGGGGCGGTTATACGGACTGGCAGATGCCGACACGGAAGGAGCTGGCGGTGTTGTATGATGCGAACAAAGCCCAAAAAGTAGAATGCGGCATTTCCCCCAACCATATTGCTACTGACTTAATCTATCTTACTTGCTGGTGGGTATGGGGTTCTGAGACGCGCGGCTCCGATGCTGCCGGCTTCCATTTCGGCAATGGCCCCCGGTCCTTGATGCCCCAGTCGCACGCCTCCCACGACCGGGCGCTGCCGGTGCGTTATGCCAAATAGTTCATTTGGTCATTTAGTTCTTTGATCATCTTCCTTTGGATATAGGTCGCAGCTATACCTGGTAAGCATGCATCCTGCGGTTTCCGAAGCGGCCGTGATCGGAGTGCCGGACCCGAAGTGGGGGGAAAGACCACTGGTGGTCCTCATCCTGAAAGCGGAATTCAAAGGTAAGGTGACCAGCAAGGATATGAAAGAATACCTGACGAAGATGTCCGATGAAGGAAAACTCCCGAAATATGGCGTCCCCGATCGATACGAGTTCGTCGATGCCATTCCCCGGACCAGTGTGGGGAAGATTAATAAAGTGGAGTTAAGGAAAACCTATGCAAAGTAAAAGACAGTTCAAGTTTACTTAGAATATCTTTTCATCTCTAACAGCGCCGGAAACAGAGGGAAAAAAATGAATACAAGGAAGATTATGGTTACAAGTTCAGGTTGCATGGTCTCAGGGATTGCACAGGTGGTGGCAGCCGCAGGAGATAGGGGGAAAGAAGACAGAAACCATCGGTACATCGGGCGCCGCATGCCGATGATTTGAAATGAAAAGGAGATGAAACGTGACAGCGGATGATATTAAGCGCGTATTGATTCTGGGTGGCGGCACGATGGGGCAGCAGATCGCTTTTTATTTTGCCATCCACGGCTGTGACATCATGATTTACGATATCGAGGGCCGGATACTGGAGAAAGCCCTGTCGGGCATCCGCAAGATGGGGGGAAGCCTGATCAAATTACAGCAACTCACACAGGAAGCTTTAGATGCTGTCATGGGCAGGATTTCGACGACAACCGTTGCTGAAAAAGCGGCCGCGGCTGCGGACCTAGTCAGTGAATCCGTGCCCGAGGATCCCCAGCTGAAAGGCAGGGTCTTTTCCCTCTTCCATACATTATGCCCCCCCCGCACGATCTTTACTACAAACACGTCTATGCTATTTCCCTCCATGTTCGCCCAGGCCACCGGCAGACCGGAAAAATTCCTCGCCCTTCACTTCCACGATCTCCGCACCAACATCGTCGTGGATATCATGCCCCATCCGGGGACGGATCCAGAAGTGGTGCAGATTGTCCAGGACTTCTCGAAAAGAATGGGCATGATTGCCATCCGGCTGAACAAGGAGAACAGCGGATATGTCTTCAATGCCATGCTGGATGCGCTCATGCTTTCGGCGCAAGCCCTTGTGGCAAACGAGGTGACATCTGTTGAAAATGTCGACCGGGCATGGATGGGCGTAACACACATGCCGATAGGACCCTTCGGGATCATGGATAGCATCGGACTAGATACGGTGTGGAAGATCACGGATTACTGGGCAAAAGAGACAAAGAACGAACAGCAGCAGAAAAATGCTGATCTTTTAAAAAAGATGATCGACCAGGGGCATCTCGGCCGGAAGTCGGGTAGAGGATTCTACAGCTATCCCGGACCTCGGTATCGGCAGCCGGGATTCGTTGCTGGATTTTAGCGTTTCAAAGGAAAGCGGACAGATGACGGGATAAGACAAGAGACGGTTAGGTTGCGGAGAGCTTCAATTTCCATTCTTGATGCAAAATTTCAATCGTAATCTTTGAACCCGCTTGTTATTGATTACATTGAGGCACAAATGGAATTTTCCTATATTTCGTCTGTCAGGAAGCAATGTTTTATAACAAAATTATTATTATCCTCTAAGCAAGCATGCCGCCGTCAACGTTAATGCAGGCGCCTGTAGTATAAGAGGCCGCATCCGAAACCAAATACAATACGGCTCCGGCCATTTCTTCCGGTTTTGCTATTCTGCCCATCGGGATTCTCGGCAGGACTGTCTCCATGATTTCATGGCTCTGGGTCAGGAATGCGGCAAATTTTGTATCGGTCAGACCCGGCAACAAAGCGTTAACGCGGATATTAAAGGGGGCAAGTTCTTTGGCAAAAGATTTTGTCATTGCAACAATACCGGCTTTGGTAATCGAATATATTCCCTGAAAAGGGGCGGGCCGGACAGCATTGACCGATGCTACATTGACAATCGCTCCGCCGCCTTTTTCCTTCATCATTTTTGCCGCAAACTGGCTGATAAAAAAGAACCCCTTGAGATTGACATTAAATGTTTTATCCCACGCTTGCTCATCAGCGCTGAGCACGTCGCCGAAAAAAGGATTTGTCCCCGCGTTGTTGATTAAAATATCCAGACGATCACATTTCTTTTTAATCTCTGCGAACAAATGTTTAATCTGCGCCATTTCGCCGATATGGCAGGACAGCGCTGTCGCTTTGCCGCCCGCTTTGGCGATATCATCGGCAATATATTTTAAATTTTCCAGTTTACGGCTGACGAGGATCACTTCCGCGCCGTTGGCTGCCAGAGCGCGGGCAATGGCCTCGCCAATTCCCCGGCTGGCCCCGATTATCAATGCCGCTTTGCCCTGAAAATTCAATTCCAATTTAGACATATTTTTTCTCCTGTCTATGGCAATATTAAGTAAATTCTTTATAGTTTAGATTGATCCATTACTTTAGTCGCAGTTTCTTCCAGCGCTTTAACCGCGAATATCAGCGTTTTAAAACGTTCATCCTTTGTCTGGCCATGATAAGATCTGTAATATATCTGCTGGGCAATTACAGAAAGCCGAAACAGTCCGAAGCAATAATAAAAATCAAATTTGGCAATAGATGTGCCGGTGCGGGCTGCATAAAGCTCGGCAATTTCTTTTCTGGTAAGAGCGCCTTCGATGTTGGTTGGCATCAATCTGATCAGCTGCATGGCCTCCGGATCTGTGCTTTCCACCCAATACGCCAAGGAATTGCCCAGATCCATAAGGGGGTCTCCGATTGTCGCCATTTCCCAGTCCAGTACGCCGATGATTTTCAGCGGATTGGCCGCGTCGAGCACCACATTATCAAATTTATAATCATTATGAATGATAGCCGGTTTAACCGGCGCAGCTGGTATTTTATCTTTAAGCCAGGCCATAACCCGCTCGTAATCAGGCGCGTCAGGTGTGCGCGCATCACGGTAGCGTGAACTCCATCCGGCCGTCTGCCTTTCCACGTAGCCTTCCGGTTTTCCCAGAGATTCCAGTCCGATTCCTTTATAATCAATGGCATGGAGCTTTATCTGCACATCCAGCAGCTCCACGCACAGATTCCGGGCATCAGCGGCGGAAAACTTCAGTTGCGCGGGAAGATTTTTGTGCAGTATTATACCGGAAATTCTCTCCATAATGTAAAAAGGGCAACCGATAATTGATTCATCTTCAGTATAGGCAATGGGAGTCGGACAATACTGAAAAACAGGTTTGAGCGCTTGCAGCATCCTATATTCTCTGCCCATGTCATGGGCGCTTTTGGCTTTCTTTCCGAAAGGCGGGCGACGTAGAACAAACTCCTTTGTCCCGGATTTGATACAGTAAGTCAGGTTGGAAAATCCGCTCGGGAATTGGTTTATTTCCAGATCCTCTTCCAGTTGCGGAATATTGTCCTTTAAATATTTGAAAACTTTTTGGGAATCCAACTCTTCGCCTACTCTTACCGCTGTTGCTTTATCCGTTAAATCCTGCATGCTCAAACTCCTTTAACTTTTCCGGATAAATAAGATTCGATAATGCCAACGATAAGCTCTGCATAATCATCCACGTTGATTTTTCTCTTTTGGTATTTCCAGCGTTTGAGATACCAATCCTGAAGCATTGCCTTGATTAATGATGCTGTCAGGATAATATTGCTTATTTTGAAGACGCCCAGCTTTGCCCCCTCGGTCAGGATATCGATGAATATCTTTTCCGTATACAATTCGCTTTCAATTGCTCTCTTTCGCTCATCTTTGGCCAGATTTCTCGCCTCGATGTAGCTAAAGTAAAACCACCGTTGCATTATTTCACTCAAATAGACGTGCGTCTGGATGGCGATTCTGAGCTTTTGGGTAGGCCCTTTCACCAAACTAATCTGATCATTCAAGATCTTATTGGCTATTTGCCGACCCTGCATCTGGAGAAGGTGGAGCAATTCATCTTTGCTGGAACAATAAGAATAAATAGCTCCCATGCTTAAGCCGCATTTGGCGCTCAAATCGCGCATGCTCATCGCCTGAAAACCCTTTGCGTTGCTGATTTCCAAAGCGGCGTCAAATATTTTAATCAGGTTTTCGATGACCTTCTCTTCCTTTTTTACTTTTATGGCAGCGCGGTTGGTTTCCCATATCTGCCGGGAAATCTCTTTTTTGGAAATGCTCACTATTTTTCTGAATTCATCGAAGGTCATTGTGAATCCTATTTGGCTTTGTTGCCGGCAAAGTTTTTCAGAATGATTTTAGCGGCGTTGATTTTATGTACTTCATCGGCGCCGTCATAAATTCTTGCCGCACGTTCATGCCTATAGAAGAAAGCCAGGATGGTATCATCAGTCATGCCGAGGCCCCCGTGCACCTGCAGCGCTCTGTCCACAACCCTTTGCATGACGCCGGCAACAAAAAATTTGATGAGTGAAATATCGACGCGCGCATCTTTCTGTCCGAGTTTTTCAATTTTCCAGGCGGCATGCAGCGTCATCAGCCTGGCAGCCTGTATTTCAGCAGCGGATTCGGCAATCCAGGACTGGATTATCTGTTTAGAGCTCAGCGTTTTTTTATCGGGGGAGATTATTCTTTCGGAAGCTCTCCGGCACATCAGCTCCATAGCTCTATTGCAAACCCCGATCCATCTCATGCAGTGGTGAATTCGGCCGGGCCCGAGCCGCTCTTGCGCGATTACAAAACCATGCCCCTCCGGCCCGAGCAGGTTCCCCACAGGTACCCGGCATGATTGGAACAAAATCTCGGCATGACTGAAATAATCGCTGCCGGCATGCCCCATGACGGATATATTGCGGACAAGATTGAAGCCGGGTGAATTAACAGGAACAATGATCATGCTGGCGCGCAGATAGGGATTGGCCTCGGGATTGGTAATGGCCATAACAATGGAGAATTCGGCGCCGTCGGCCGCCGTGGAGTACCACTTCTGGCCGTTGATCACATATTCACCCCCCTGCTTCACGGCCGTCGTATCCATCATCACCGGATTGGAGCCGGGCACTTCCACTTCCGTCATAGAAAAACAGCTTCTGATTTTGCCTTCAATAAGCGGCCTAAGGTATTTTTCTTTCTGCTCCTTGCTCCCGTATTTGTGCAGTATTTCAATATTGCCCGCATCCGGCGCCTGGCAGTTGAACACATAATGTCCGAGCGAGCTTCGACCCAGAGCCTCGGACACCAGGCCGTGCTCCACAAGATCAAGCCCCATGCCGCCGTATTCTTTCGGGTGATTCGGCGCCCAGAGCTCCATTTGCTTGACGATTTTGCGTTTTTCAGCAAGGACAGGCAGCATGGCTTTGAAATCCTTGGTTAAAAATTCCGGCTCAAGCGGAATTAGTTCCTTGGAGACAAATTCGTCTATCATTCCGATGATCGCTTTCATTTTGTCCGATATTGCAAAATCCATAAATGCCTCCTAAAAAAATCATCTGAATGTTATCAGGCCGCTTTGCCGGACATTTTCCAGATGGGGATAGTTGTTAAAAGAGTGCAGGGCAATTCTCCTATCATCGTATTTGAATATGGTGATGGATGTGTTAGCCAAATGCCAGCCCAGTCTAATTGTTGCTTCATCGGAAGTGCCGAGGGCCAGCTGAATTACCGCGGATATCGGCCCGCCGGAAGTAAAAATAATGATCTTCTTACTCCTGCCGTTATCGGCCATAATTTGTTTCACGGCTGCTATCACTCTTCCGGAAAAAACCAGCCATGTTTCCAGATCCGGGAAGTGATAGCGGCCCGACACCATTCTCAGCATGATGGCATCGAATATTTTTTGAAAAGCTTTTTTGTCCATGTAAATATTTTCCAGATGTGAAGATAAAGAAGGCTCTTCCTTAAGAACCACAGGCAGATAACGTTTGATGATTTCTTTGGAGTTGTATTCGTTGAGCCCTTCCATGAGGTTCAATTGCAGCGGGAGTGATTTCTTTTCCGCATAATAACTTATAAGATGGTTTGCTGTGTGCTTGTGGCGCTCCAGTGTGCCGGAATAGACGCCATCGAAAATAATGCCCGAATCATAGAGATATTGCGCCAGCAGGCCGGACTGAATATCGCCGGTGTCCGATATTTTGTCGTATACATCTTTGCCGAAAGATGCCTGGCCGTGGCGAATAAAATATAGATCACTCATGTATTTGCCCCGCTTGTGTCTTATCGATAGCACGGACAAGGTGATGCTGTCAATAAACAAATAAAACGAACGTTCGCTCTAAAATTAGATTGAATTGAAATCAACCATGTAATATACTTCTTGCCGGTGACGTCATGAAAATATTGGTTTGTGTGAAACAGGTCGCGGATGTGGAAGCGAGATTTTCGGTTGCGGCAGATAATAAATCGCTGCGGTATGATAAAGACACCGTGTACAGAATGAATCGCTTCGATGAATTTGCGCTGGAAGAATCTCTAAGAATCAAGGAAACAATTAATCTGTCCGTAGTTGATGTTGTATCCGTGGGAGCCCAGCGGGTGCGCAATATTGTACAAAGGGCGATGGAGATCGGAGCCGATAACGGTTTTCATATTCTGCTTGAACAGGAAGGTTATCTTAGCCCCTGGACAACGGCCGGCCTAATCGCCGGCTTTGCCGCCAAAAATGCGTATGACCTTATCTTAACCGGCGCCATGTCTGAGGACGATATGCACGGCCAGACCGGGCAAATGGTTGCCGGGTTGCTGGACATTCCGGCAGCTTCATCAGTGATACTGGAGCTATTGAAGGAAGAGGAAAATGCAATATATGTGGAACGGGAAATAGATGCGACCGAGAGGGAAGCGGTGATCTTAAACCTGCCGGCATTGCTGACGATACAATCCGGCATCAATACGCCCCGCTATCCTGCCCTGTCTCATGTCCTGCGGGCGCGTCAGCAGGATATTACGACAGTTGCTGCGGATGAACTTGGCCCTAATTACGGGTATGAAAAGATCAGAAACATTACAGGCATTGCCGCCGCGCGCAAATGCATTTTTCTAGACGGGACAGTTGAACAAAAGGCGGCCAAGCTCGGGGAAATTTTGCGTGGTAAATCTCTTTTAATATAAATCTCCGGAATGGAAACTATGAGAACCAGAATCTTGATTGCCGCAGAACACAGCCCTGACAAAATAATGCCCCTCACGTGGGAGATGATTGCCTGCGCAAAAGAGATTGAAAGGCAAATCCAAGCGCAAGTTGTAGTGTCCGTGCTGGGGAAAGACGTTTTGCCTCAGGCCGGATGGCTGGCTGCAGAGACCGGGATTGACGCCATTGCCGTAACAGGAGATAGTCTCGAAAGATATACTGCAGAGGCCTACATATCAGTATTATATGAGCTCGCTTGCGAACTCAGGCCAGATTTGTTAATCATCCCTCATTCGCCGCGCGGTTATGATTACGCGCCGCAGGTTGCCGTGAAATTAAATGCCGCCTGTATTTCCGGAGTGGCGGAGCTTGATTTTTATGACGGCAAGATAGGCTTCTGCCGTCAAGGGTTCCACGGAAAGATGGCACTAACGATGGAGTCTTCAAGGCCTGTGACAGTGATAACACTACTCCCGGGAGCTTTCCGGTACGACGGAAGGGTAGCGGAAAGAAACGGGGCTGTGACCATACGCAATACACAAGTGATGCTAAAGGCGACAAGATCCGTCGGTACTATAACCGCTGAGGAACAGAACACAAATCTGCGGGATGCCGAAACGATCATTGCCGCTGGCAAAGGAATAGAAAAAATTGAGAATGTTGAACTTTTAAATGAGCTTGCCCAGTTTTTTCCGAAATCGGCAATAGCCGGTTCGCGGGCGGCCTGTGATCAGGGCTGGATTGCGCAAAGCTTGCAGATCGGGCTTACCGGAAAAACGGTTGCACCTAAATTATATATTGCCTGCGGGATATCCGGCGCTATGCAGCACATTGCCGGCATGAAGGACTCGCAAACAATAGTCGCCATCAACCGTGACCCCGCTGCGGCATTTTTTCAACACGCGGATTTCGGTGTTGTTGAAGACATCAATACTTTTATCCCGGCGTTAATCATGGAGTTCCGAAAAAAAGCATGGTGACAAAAGGATGTGCGCTATGAAAGAATACAAATGTTGGCTAAAGTTTGTAGCTCGTTCATTAAATTACCCTGACATTCCTGTCTTCCAAATTCTGCGTTCTACCGCAGCCAAGTGTCCTTTTCGCATCGCTATCATCTTTGATGCGATGGAAATCACTTACAGCGATCTGCTGACCCTTTGTGAACGATTTGCTGCAGCCCTGGCCGGCCTGGGAATCAAGAAGGGCGATCGGGTGGCTATTCACCTTCCCAATTGCCCTCAATTTGCCATTGCCTATTACGCTATTCTTATGAATGGAGCGATTTTTACCCCCTGCAGCCCGTTGGTGGTGGAAAAGGAGCTGGAACATCAACTCAATGATGCTGAAGCAGAAACAATCATTACCCTGGATGCTTTTTATCCCACAGTTGAGAAAGTCGTCCCCAAGACTAAGATCAAGAATGTTATAGTCGCTTCTATCCCCGATGTTTTTCCGCCCCTGCTAACAGCCATTCGACCTCCACTCGTAAAGAAAGAAATTCCAGGCACATTCGATTTCAATACCTTGATTAAGTCCCATGAACCAAAACCTCCGGAGGTGAAGATTGAGCCAAAGAAGGATTTGGCTCACCTCGCTTATACCGGCGGCACTACTGGGATCTCCAAAGGGGTGATGCTTACTCATTTTAACGTTGTGGCGAATGTACTCCAAAGCTCTCAGTGGATCAGGGGCGGCGATGTTACCTATAAAGACGGAATCCTGGGAGTCGTGCGCATGAAGGGTGACCAAGAAGAGGAGCATCCAACCCGCTTTGGAAAGGAAAGAGCCCTGATTGTGGTCCCCTGGTCTCATGCGATGGGGACGATCGGCTACCTGAACTTGCGAATTTATGGGGGAGATACTATGGTAGTCTTTCCACGCTTCGACCCAGCCCAGTATCTTCAGGCTATCGAGAAATATGAAGCAACCAGCATTGGTGGAGCCCCTCAGCTTTTTATCCCTTTGGTAAGTCATCCTGATCTTAAAAAATATGATCTTTCTTCCATCCGGCTTGTTACATCCGGCGCCGCGCCGCTTCCCATTCCGGTTATAAAACAGATGCTTAAAATATTCCCGGGCGTTGTCATGGAGACCTATGGTCTGACAGAATGCACTATGGGCAGCAACTATAATCCACCGAGCCGGGAAGGTGTGAAAGCTGGATCAATCGGTTTACCCCTTGCCGACGTGGAAATCAAAATTGTTGACCTCGACACGGGAACGAAAGAATTGCCACAGGGGGAGGCTGGAGAGCTATGCATCAAGGGGCCTCAAGTGATGCAAGGGTACTGGAAAAAGCCTGAGGAGACGAAAATGGTGTTGCGTCATGGATGGCTGTATACAGGTGACATTGCGCGGGAAGATAAAGATGGGTATGTTTACATTGTCGACCGGAAAAAGGACATGTTTATCTACAAGGGATATAATGTTTACGCAAGGGATTTGGAAGAAATTATGGCCAGGCACCCGGCTGTCCAGCAATGTGCAGTAGTAGGCCGACCGGATACGGAAGCAGGTGAGATACCGGTTGCTTTCGTTGTTTTAAGAGAGGGAGGGGGAACTACGGCCGAGGAATTACTCGACTACTGCGCCCGGAACGTTGCACCGTATAAGAAAATCCGGCAGATCATTTTTAAGAATGAATTCCCGATCAGCAGAGTTGGGAAAGTATTGAAGAAGGAGTTACGGAAGGAATTGACGCAAACGGAACAGACAAAACATAAAAGCGCTGAATCAACTACAACCCTGAAAGGAATGATATATGGGAAATGGTCTGGTGAACACAAGAGATCAGAAGTTCGTCCTCTATGAGCAGAACGGAATTGAAAGGCTGTTTGCTTCGGATAGGTATAAAGAATTCTCCCGCGAGGTAGCGGATATGATACTTGGAGAGGCCGAGAAGTTTGCGGTGGAAGAGATCCTTCCGACCTACGAGATGGGAGACAAGCAGGAGCCCGCTGTTTTTAAAGACGGCAAGACCTACGCTCCAAGATGTTATCATGAGCCCTACAGGAAGTACTGCGAGTCCGGCTGGATCTCTTCTATTGCCCCTCCTGAGCTGGGCGGGCAGGGATTGCCGATTTCGATTGGCGTCGCCTGCTCTGAACTTTTCGGCGCCGCAAATTACGCCTTTTTGATGTATCCCGGCCTTACCGCGGGCGCTGCCACATTGATTGGGACATTTGGAAAGGAGGAGCAAATCAGAAAATATGCCGCTAGGATGTTCTCAGGCGAGTGGTCCGGCACCATGTGCCTGACCGAGCCCGGTGCGGGTACCGACGTGGGCAATTTAAGGACGAGCGCCAGACGACTGCCCGACGGCACTTTCAGCATCACCGGCACAAAGTGCTTTATCTCCTCAGGAGACCACGATCTGACCAAACAGATCGTCCATCCCGTGCTCGCGAGAATCGAAGGCGATCCTCCGGGCACAAAGGGCATCTCCATCTTCATCGTGCCCAAGTACAGGGTGAATAGTGACGGGAGCCTCGGAAACTTTAATGATGTGATTACCGGCAACATCGAACACAAGATGGGAATCAAGGGTTCCGCAACCGCGACACTGAATTTCGGTGAAAACGGAAATTGCATCGGTGAGCTTTTAGGGAATGAGCGTGAAGGTATGAAGGTCATGTTCCGATTGGTGAATAGAGCCAGGCTCAGCACAGGTATGCAGGGGCTGGATTTGGCAAGCGTCAGCTATGAACATGCGGTGCAATATGCCAAAGAAAGGGTTCAATCCAGAAGAATTGAGGATTGGAATAATCCGGCGGCGCCGGCTATCGCCATTATCGATCATCCGGATATCAGGCGCTCCCTGCTTTGGATGAAGGCACATGTTGAGGGCATGCGGGCATTGAACTATTTTATCGCATATTGCATCGATATGGAGCGCATTGCGGCAAGCGAAGAGGAGCGGGAGAAAATGAATGGATTCGTTGAGCTCCTAACCCCTATCAGCAAGGCTTACTGCTCTGACAAAGCTGTAGAGGTATGCACGTTTGGCATAGATATATTCGGCGGCTACGGCTATTGCAGCGAATATCCCATGGAGCAGTATCTGAGGGATTCCAAGATCGCCACCATCTACGAGGGGACTAACTATATCCAATCTCTCGACCTCGTAGGCAGAAAGCTGGGACAGAATAAAGGGCGCAATTTAATCAATCTCTTCAGGGAAATTACTGGCACAATCCAAAAAATTAAATCACGCGATGAACTGGAGCCATATGCCAGTCATCTTGAAGAAGTCCTCACAGCAGTAGGTAGCCTCACGAAGTCGTTCGCCGAGTGGGGAAAAGGTCCTAATTATATCCTTCCCATATTGAATGCTCGGCCTTTCCTGATGATAATGGGAGATCTTGTAATTGGATGGAAGCTATTGCAGGCTGCAGGTATTGCACAGGAGAAGCTGGACGCTCTGTATAAAGAGGCGGGGACGGATGATGAAACGGCCCACAATCCGGCCCGGAACAGTTCAGAAGCCGCATTTTACCTGGGGAAGGTTGCTTCGGCAAAGTATTTTGCCGCCAATGTTCTTCCTGCAGTAGGGGCAAGATGCAAATGCATTGTACTGGCCGATAAGACGCCACTCGAAATGGTACAAGAATCATTTTCTGCCTGATCTCAGAACTATGTTAAAATCCGATACCATAAATCAAAAAGAAATTAGGGAGAATTATATGCCAGAGAATGTTACTTTTTCCAAGCAGGGGAGTATAGGAATTATTTCGGTTAATAATCCGCCGGTAAACGCGCTTTCCCAAGCAGTTCGCGCCGGAATAGAATCCAGTGTGGAAAAGGGCATAGCTGATGAAGACGTAAAAGCCATGGTGATTATATGTGAGGAACGCACATTTATCGCCGGCGCTGATATCCGCGAACTCGGCAAACCGCCGCTGAAGCCGTTTTTACCTGACCTCGTCCAATTTATCGAAGATTCTCCGAAGCCGGTCATCGCAGCGATTCACGGAACAGCTCTGGGGGGTGGGCTCGAAGTCTCCCTTGGCTGTCATTTCCGCATTGCGCTGGCCAGCGCAAAAATGGGACTGCCGGAAGTAAAGCTCGGGCTTCTACCCGGTGCAGGCGGAACACAGCGGTTACCCCGCTTGGCGGGTGTGCAGGCGGCATTAGAGATGATTGTATCAGGCTCGCCGATTACCGCGGCTAAAGCCCAGTCCCTGGGGATCATCGATGAAGTAGTTGGCGGCGATTTGAAAGCAGCGGCTCTGGCTTTCGCCCAGAAAATAATCGATGAAAAACGTCCCATCCGCAAAGTCAGCACGCTAACGGCAAAAGTCGACAATCCGGCTGTTTTTGATGAATACACCAAGAGCATTGCCAGAAGACAGCGTGGTTTTCTCGCTCCTTTCCAGTGCATCAAGGCCGTCGAAGCCGCAACTAAATTATCCTTCAGTGAAGGAATGAAGCGAGAGCGGGAATTATTCTTGGAATTGAAGGATTCTTTGCAATCCAGAGCTCAGCGGCACGTCTTTTTCTCCGAACGTGAAGTCGTCCGCATCCCCGGATTACTTGATGACTACCCGACCCGCGAGATCAGATCAGTGGGCGTTGTTGGTGCGGGAACCATGGGCGGCGGAATCGCCATGAGCTTTGTTAACGCCGGCATCCCGGTTGTGCTTCTGGAAGTCAAACAGGAATTCTCGGATAAGGGCCTCGGCATTATCCGTAAAAACTATGCCAACACAGTCGCTAAGGGCTCTATCAAACAGGAAGTCATGGATCGGCGTATGGCGCTCATTAAACCGACTCTGTCCTATGAAGACTTGAAGGATGTTGATCTGGTCATCGAAGCTGTGTTTGAAGATATGGCTGTGAAGAAAGATGTTTTCGCCAAGCTCGAAGCCGTATGTAAACCGGGCGCGATACTCGCTTCAAATACATCTTACCTCAATGTTGACGAAATAGCCGCCACAACCAAAAGACCGCAGGATGTCATGGGCATGCATTTCTTCAGTCCGGCCAATGTGATGAAGCTTCTGGAAAACGTGCGCGGCACCAAAACCGCTCCCGAAGTCTATACAACTGCTATGAAGATCGGGAAAAAGATCGGCAAAGTTCCCGTTCTGGTAGGCGTATGCGATGGCTTTGTCGGCAACCGGATGTTGGCTAAGCGCAGCCGCGAGTGCGGCTTCATGCTGGAAGAAGGAGCACTCCCCCAACAGATAGACAAGGTGATTTACGATTTCGGTTTCCCGATGGGACCGTATGCTATGGGTGATATGGCCGGGTTGGATATCGGCTGGCGCAACCGTAAGGCCAAGTTTGATCAGCTTACTCCGAGAGAAAAAGCAAACACTATCCTCGATAAAATCTGCGGGATGGGACGCTATGGTCAGAAGACCGGCGCCGGATTTTACAAATACGACGATAAGCGCAACGCCACTCCCGATCCGCTGATTGAGGAGCTGATCGTTAAGCACTCTCAGGAAGTCGGTATCAAAAGACGCGCGATTACCGATCAGGAGATACTGGAGCGTGCTATTTATTCGATGATCAATGAAGGAGCAAAAATTCTGGAGGAGGGGATAGCAGCGCGGCCTCTGGATATTGATGTCGTCTGGATTTACGGCTACGGATTCCCTGTATATCTGGGCGGTCCCATGTTCTACGCTGACCAGGTGGGATTAAAAAAGATTTACGAAGCAATTCTGAAATATAAAGGCATAGTCGGCGCAGAGTATTGGACACCTTCACCTCTTCTTGCCAAACTGGCTGAAGAAGGAAAAGGATTTTATTCCAAATAGCCCGCGGTGAAAAAACCGCTGTTTTCCCCTTATGCTCTGCGATAGAGGGCATTTTTCATCCCAAGTGGACAATCTCTTTCAACCTGTAATCTTCACTCATCAGTGTATAATGATTTTAAGGATTTGTGTACTGAACAACTGCAAATTGCCATCTTCCGGTTTGCTGCCAACTCTACTGCCCCTTGTGCGGACACTCCGCTTATTCCTGCGTACAGCGGGTATATTGATGTGCGTTTGACGCACGTTACGTGCCATATATGCACATATGCTGGAACCTACGCTTCTGGCGTATCCATATCACATTTGACGCTTCTAGTCGTGTGACAATCGCACGATTTTAGAATTACGGATGGTGTTGATTCATTATTCTGCTGCAATATTACTCAATGGAATTCCTATTAATAATATTCGTAGTTAGTTGTATCTATAGATAATTTTATATATTTCAATTATCCGATAAAGCATTTACAGACCGTCAGCCTCAGATTGGCATTCGTTTTGCAAAACAGTTAATCCAGAGTGAAGAAACCTCTGCAGGCTGGAAGAAACCTTTAGGAGTAATCTATAAGATTAATGAAAGGTAAGTCTCAGGGGTTTCTCCGTGTTTATAGTACTTTTATAGAAGAAGAAAAATGGTAAAGGAGGATAAAGAACCTAACTCGGAGAACAGTCATCAGGAAGAGACGCTGTCACATCATCC
Organism: uncultured delta proteobacterium; assembly: GCA_963729715.1. Taxonomy (GTDB): domain Bacteria; phylum Desulfobacterota; class Syntrophia; order Syntrophales; family UBA2185; genus Fen-1135. Next base: position 57,971 of record CAVSPA010000003.1, on the reverse strand, counting down.
AGAATTTGGGTTTGTATATAATTTTTTCATATCGGAAGAAAAAGGCGGCAGTATAGAACAAACGGCAGCGAAAGAACAAACCCAGGAAAAAAAAGAAAGCGAATTAAAGTTCGACGACCAAAGTGTAGCATTTTTTCTTCCCGACTTTTTTACTGATGAGACTTAGCCATACATGTATTCTTTGAGATCGATGGATGGTGTCCCTTCCCTCCTTTGCCATCCATCGACCCCTTCCCAGAGATTCTGAGAGGGGGTCAGCATTCTTGATCCCTTTCAGTCTATATAGCGAGCGGGTGGATGGTTCCTTCTTCCCTCCTTTTACCATCCACCCTTTTTTTATTTTAAGTAAAGAACCCCGTGCTTCCGCACGGGGCATTAAAACTCAAAATCTAACTGTTTGGGAGCTTTTCTTCATGCTTATGATACTCAATTCCTAAAGAACGGAAACCCTTTCCTCCCCGTGCTTCCGCACGGGGTATCCAGGGTTTGATTTTCATGAATCATCAATGAAGTTTCAAAGGCCCTGCCTTCTTTATTTAATATTTCAAAGTATAATCATTAATTCCCAAATGAATTTTCCATTGCAGATAAGTAGTCGGGATTCTTGGAATACTTAATTCATGGGAAACAAAGGGGACGGCAAGAAACATCTCGCTAAATTGACTGACTTACAATGCCATGATTATGGCCGCGGTATAGCTTGTACTAACGGAGAGTGCCTGCAATGAATCGTTCAAACAGATATTAGTGCCTGTTTCAATCGAAACAGTATCATTGATGAACAATTCCCGCAGGTATATGTCTGCCGGCACCGATATCGGCTCGAATTTGAGAACCAATGATCAATGAAACTCTTCCGCTCACCATTACAAGCGAAACATTCATGACGGCCAGCCCTCACAAAAAATAATCAAAATAGACTTGCCGACACCTTTATGGTGAGTTTGATAATATCAACTTATTAGGTTTTTATTTACAGGGGAAATACCCTATGACATGTAATACATTTTAGAAGTCTTCTCTTTTTTCTTTGCTCTATTTTTCGATTCTCCATATAAGGCTTTATGAGCAAATAGCATATGAAAATAGAACTCGGCTTGAAGGAAGATCGTAATCTTCAATAAACGGGCCTGCTCTTGAGGAATTCCCTGGATCGGGCAAATAAATCTGCAGGAGTACCCAAAGCCTGCTTGATTTTGACGTCCCTGTCCCATGGATTGTTTATATTAGAGATTATGGATATGATCTGCCATGGGGTCAGCCTGTAGATCTGATACACTGGCGATACGAGAAGGGGCATGTTAATCAGGGGAAAGTCCGAACCATAAAATAACTTGCCTGAAAATTCCGGCCGGGTCAGGGCATCTTTCATGTATCCCGGCTTGTCCAACTGCGTAAGCGAGGAGATATCTGAGTACAGTGTATCGGGGTAGTCCTTCATCACCCGTACGAGCCGGTCGGTGCTGCACTCGCCCTGATAGGATCCGGTTGAAGCGATATGTGCCGCAATAACCTTCACACCCATGCTTAAAGGCAGGCGCAATCTCTCGGGGTCAGAAAGCTCGTCATTCGTGTGGGGCAATGAATTCTCTTTTCCGGTATGAGTCAGCAGTGGAAGATTGAGCTCGACCAGTTTTTTGTAGAAAGGTTTAATCTTAGGATCACTTGGATCGATATTCATGATTGAGGGAACCCACTTCACGAGGACGGCACCTCTCCTCTTTGCTAAAACCAGGCGATTAAGAGCATCCTTTCTGTACGGGTTCACGGAAGCTCCGAAAAGCAGGTTCTTCTTGTCCTTAGCCACCCTGTCCACAGCGTCTGCCACAAACTCATTGGGAACATAGACCTGGGTTCGAGATGTATCAAGCAAACCATCAGTCACCACACCATCCAGTGCCAGAACAACAGCCTTCTCAACGAAGTCACTTCGGTAGAGCAACTCGGATAGACGATCCACCACCAGGCCGTCACCCTTTTCCCATAATTCCCGCTCGGAAACTCCAAAACCCCTCAACCAGAAGCGCCAATTCTTCTGAAACTCATGGGAGATAAAGCATCCGCTTCCACCCGCGCCGATGCCGGCAACATGGCAGTGCATATCCACAATGCATTTTTGAGGCTTTTCCCCTGTACCCGTACATGGCAAATCCTGGACATCACGGTAGGGCCCGCACGAAAGAGTGCAGGCGAGAATCACCAGCAATCCCGCCGCCAATATGCATTTCCAGTTCCACATAATTAGAGGCCTTCTTCCCGGCAAATTATGTTTTGCCTTTTTGAGCTTCATTGAAACAGATTTTTTTCTTAATTCATTTCCACAACTGGTTTGAGATGATATCTGGAATTGATAAAAAAAGTGGTGTTTATTAATTGAAGCGATTCCCACGTCAGCATTCGTGGCGCATAACATAAATAACGGGTAGAGGTAGTCATTACCAATTGAAATATTGCATATTCTCCAATATCCGTCAATTAACAATTAACAGGAAGTACTTCTTAATCTTCACACTGTTAGTAAAGTCAAGTTCTGACTCTCACACATTAATATTTCATCATATTTTTTATAGTATTTTTCTAGCATTGTTTTGTATTGCATTCTCAGAAATACGAAGTAACATTTGTTACGATATATCATCTGAACCTCCAGAAGTTTCTCGATTTCAATTTCTGAGAAAACTACTACCACGTCGTCGTGCTCTTCTTCCTTTACGAAATCGACTTACGTGCACAAGGAACATTCTGGGAAATATTAGAGAGGGTGGATAAGTGCAGCAGACAATCATGATGATCCACGGCATGTGGGGGAATGACTGGGACTGGAGATACTATAAACAGTTCTTCGAGAGCAGAGGATATCGCTGTGTAACACCAAACTTGCGATATCATGACGTTGATCCCCAATCTGATCCTCGCCGACAGCTCGGAACCACGAGCGTCCTCGATTATGCCGGTGATCTTGAAAGAGAAATTAAGCAACTCGACTCCTCACCCATTCTTATGGGTCATTCCATGGGTGGTCTGCTCGCTCAACTTCTCGGGAGCAGGGGACTTGCGCAGTCGCTCGTCCTTCTGACCCCCGCATCACCCCGCGGCGTTCTTGCTTTAAGATTCTCCGTCATCAAGAGCTTCTGGAGTGTTCTAACTAAGTGGGGATTCTGGAAGAATCCCATGAGGCAGACGTTTGATGAAGCGGTATATTCCATGATGCACTTATTATCAGAAGAGGAACAGAGAGAGGCATATCGGCATTTCGTGTATGAGTCCGGACGGGCTGCGGCTGAGATAGGGTTCTGGTTATTTGATCCGAGGAAGGCCACATTTGTGGATGAATCGAAGGTGACCTGTCCGGTGTTGGTTATCGCAGGATCAGAAGATCGCATTACACCGTCTTCCGTGGTGAGAAAGACAGCTAATAAATACGGGGCCGTTTCCACATTCAAAGAATTTCCGAACCACAGTCATTGGGTTATTGGTGAACGAGGATGGGAGGAGATCGCTCAATATGTTTACGACTGGCTGAATTTGCAAAAGAGAAATGATGGCCAAAGAACCTGATAAGAAAGAGACGGTTGACCTAAAAGAGCTACTCATGTCCGAAGTAATTCAATCCGAAGTCCTCATCAATATTCTTGATAAGAAAGGTATTGTCAGCAAGCGAGAATTATTGGAAGAGATCAGGAAAGTGCAGGCAGCCATGCATAATCATTGCATCAAGTACCTGACGACTATGTCTGATATCTACTTTTTCAAAGGATAATCCTTACTGACTGTAATCCTGAGACTGTGTGAAATATGCCAGAGTCTCCTCATTTTCTCCTTGATTTTCATCAAATTGTCCTCTATCTTACAGTCGATAGGATGCTCCTTCCTGTTAACAAAAGAGTATTCTTGAAATCCCTCGGGGCATCTATAACCCTCACACGAAATTACTCTCTAACTATCTCACAGATTCAGTGTTCTTCTGTTTTATATATTGATAGGCATTCCGTCAGGCGGGTAACGGGACAGACCTCTTGATGGGGGAGCAATGTATTAAACTATGTTCGCTTATTAAAAGAATGCCTCATCAAGGGATGAGGCAACGAATTGACAATGAAAGAGAAAAGCGGAAAAAAATTTTACGATGTACACATGCATGCTTTCAACCTGAGTCATCCGGACCTCAGCGCATTCATTAAGAGGTACATTCGGGACCATGCTTTTCCCCTTTTGTCAGTTTTCGTCTTAATTGTTTTATGTCTATCATATTCTTTCTTTAAGCCTTCTGCAGTTTCTCTACCGGTTGCCTTGATAATTTTTGTCTTTTTCATATTCACCCTGCACTTGACATATCCTTCAAGATTTTCCGGTCTTTTTGTTGACTTGTTTGTCAGGCTCTTCAAGCGCCACCTAAATCTTTTGGCTCTCATGGAAAACGATTTGGGAAATTATTTTCTTCTCACCGAGAAAGTACTAAGAAAAGAATATAACGGAAAGATAGATATAAATGGCGTGGAATATAACAGAATCGTTCTTGCGCCGCTGGTGATTGACTTCGGATTGAAGAATATTATTAGTGAGCTTTTGCCATATGGGTCCGAGCCGATCCGCAAGCCAATCGCCCAACAGGTTACAGATCTATTCAACGGTATAAGAACATATGTCAGGAAGAATCCCGACGGCATGTTCGAAATTTATCCCTTTCTTGGGTTAAATCCCCAGTGGTACGAATACCAGGAACTGGAACAATTGCTCAACAAATATTTCGGCAATTACGCGGGAAATGAAACCGCCCTTCGTGAGAACATGGGCAAGTTTACCGGGAACATCGATGAAATGGGCAGTAATTTTTTTGCAGGCGTCAAAGTCTATCCCCCTCTTGGGTTCGATCCTTGGCCGATAAGTCACAAAGAAAAGAACAAGGTGGAGTTCCTGTACGGGTTCTGCTGTGAAAAGAAAATTCCCATAACAACGCATTGCAACAACGGCGGCTTCATGGTCGACTCAATGCTCGCTACTCAACGACGTTCTTCGCCAGAGAAATGGTGCAAAGTCCTGAGCGAAAAAAAATATCACATGCTGAAACTGAACCTCGCACACATGGGTAAACAGAAGGGTTTATTTTCCTATAGTCAAAAATCGTGGGCCGATATTGTTTTGAAGCTCATCGCGACTTACGACAACGTTTACACGGATTTTTCATACGATGAATTTAGAGACAAAGATTACAAGAATTTGAAGCAGTTAATCGAGATAAAATCCAAAGAGTTGAATTACGATCTCAAAAACAAGATCCTCTTCGGATCGGATTTTATGATCTGCCTCGCGCGGGTCGATTCATACAACGACTACCTCAGTACTTTCGTCCAAACAAAGCATTTCACGGGACAGGACAAGGAGCGCTTTTGCTCACTAAACCCACAAAAATTCCTCTACTGATCTTTATTAAATGCTGATAATTTACAGCCGGAAAAGTGTAAGCAAATATTTAGGGCAGTCTTCCCACGGAATGGTCTGATTCTGAATGAATGACGGTTTGTCTCCGAGGCTTCGCGTTGCTATTGTGGTACCGGCGAAGAATTTATTCTTCCTCACAGGTGCGCTCTGGACGCAGCGGTATGGACCTTTGCAGGTAGCTTCCGTGACGCGGGAGGCAGGATATTTTGTCCGGCTTTTCAATGAAGAACTCCGCCTTCGGGTATCGCCTCAAGAGCTTGCTCGGGATTTTGATGTAATTGGCTTTTCCTGTAAGAGTGCGGCAATGCCCAGAGCCGAAGAGATCGTGGCCGCTGTTAAGAGCGAGGCTGAAAAGCTTGGCCGCCGGGTAGTCACGGTACTTGGGGGAGAACATATTACTTTCGGCGGCGAATCACGGGTTTCTCCGTTTTTCGATTACACACTGCGCGGTGAATCTGAGGAGGCTTTCCTCCAGCTTCTAAGGACCCTTGATTCGGAAGGAAATGAAACTGGGCACACCTTCAATGCCTCTCTCGCTAAGAATCAGGTTTGTGAGTCTTTTGACAACATACCCGATCTTTCTCTGGTTGTTGGCTATGACGAGACTGTTCAGGGGTTTATCTTCAGGCACCTTCCGCTTGTCTGGATCCTGCAGAACAAAATGTTGCCCCTCCTTATGTTTCAGGGCACCAGGGGATGTCCGTACAACTGCTCCTTTTGTCCCACGTCGCGTATTTCGCAAGGAAATGGCTATCGGAGGCGCAGTATCGAAAGTGCCATTGCGTATCTCCAGGAACACATTGCGAGGTCAAGTATTCGCAGAGTGATGTTCGAGGATCCAACGGCAGCTTTGCCCTTTGACAAAGGATCGCATATGTTTTTCGAGGCCCTTGCCAGAATTAAAACCCCGATAAAAGTGAGTCTCCTAGTGCGGGCCGATATCTGTGAGGATCGGAAGTTGCTCGAAGTCATGAGGCAGGCGGGGGTGTCCAGTCTGAGTGTCGGGATAGAGTCTGTAAATGACCGGACCCTGCGTGATTTTAGGAAGAAAACGTCTTCCGATACTAACAGAAAGGCCATGGATGTATTTCATGAACATGGGTTTGCGATAACGGGCCTATTTATTGTGGGATATGACACAGATGATTTAGACACGTTCGAGAGAATCCGTCACTTTATCAACGAGACGGGAATCGAAAAATGGAGGGTCTCTCCATTAAGTCAGATACCCGAATCACCGGATCAGTTTATGCCTGCGCACCGCTATTTTCTTTGGGATGAATTTGCCCATTTTGGACGGGCAGTCATCGATTACTGTAATGGCGAATTTGTAATATTCTACCCCAAACATATGAAGCCATCCGCCCTCCAAAAGAAGATCATGGAATTTAATCTGGAAGCTACCTCTTTCACTGATGCCGTCAGGATTCTTGGAAGACGCGGAAAAATCATGCCGGTGTTTAAGAGACTGGGGAATAATCTGGTCCAAAGGCTCGTGGTAAGGGAAATTGCTCGTTCTAATTATCTCGAGATGATTCAGAAGGTGGAAGAGGAATTTTACATCGGACGCAGTGGCACGGAACTGTTGCAGGAAGATCTCCTGCTGAGGCGCTACTCGGAGCGGGTGGGGACGCGGAAAGATAGGGACGATCGTGGCGGGCAGCTTTATCAGGCAAGTTCCGCCAGGGACTTCTGAATTCGATTCACCCAACCATCGGCACCTCCTTCTTCGAAGATGTTAATGGCCTTCTGGAAATTTTCCCTAGCCTTAAGCCTGTCACCTTTCCTCCTGAACCAGTCGGCATAAGAGGCATGATCACTCGCTAACTGCCACCTCACTCCGTTTCTCGTGTCTGCTTCGATTGCCTTCTGAAACCAGACCGCTGCATCAGAAAAGTGATTATCGTCCATATTTAACAGGACATCTCCTATATTACGGGCCATCCAGCCTTCACAAAACTTGAATTTATTATTTTGATGGAATCCAAATAATTCATTTAATTCTATATCACTATGATGTCTTAACACTTTAGCTCTTACCAAGCATAATTGATAATGTTTAATTATGGAAGGCATAAAACTGACGTCTTCCATGATTGAAATTATTTTTTTATAACAGCTCACTGCATCGTCATATTCTCCCAAATCAATATGCAATAATCCCAAGCTTGCATAAGCCCATACAATCCAAGAAATGGGGGCCGACTTTTCATATGAAGAAGTAAATTCTGAAAAATGGGTTTTTGCCTCATCAAATAATCCTTTGTAATAACAAGACGTACCATAATTAGCGTATGCCATTCCTTTGATAAAGGCATCGCCTGTTTCTTTTGCTAGTTCCAATGTTTCCTGAGCAAATTGATGAGCAGGATTCGTCTTTCCCTCAACCTGATAGCACACAGAAATAGAAATTTTGGAAAATGCTATTCCCATTTTATGGTTTGCCGATAGGCTAAAATCTAGACATCGTTTAAGACGTTTGTGGGCATCTTTGAATTCCGAAATGAAGGGCAGGAAAGTACCTGATTGATAGAGTGCAGCCCACCATGAAAGATAGTCTTCAACCTCTTCTGCAATTGTAGTTGCCTTGTCAATAAATGTAAGTCCTTTATGTCTGTCCTCTTCAACCCAGAGATAATAAAGCCCGATTGATGTGTATATTGCAGGAAGTCTTTTTCGATAATTTAACGTCAAAGCCAAATCAAGAATAGGTTCAACGGCCTCTCTTGCATGAGAATGGAAATTCATATTTAAATAATAATTCGCAAGCGTTATCCTTGCATCAATGATTTTTTTCTGTATTGCTTCCGTCTGGGGCAGCTTTTCCCAGCTCTGCACGCTCTTCTTCGCATACTCAATGGCATCTCTGAATGAAGCAGCCTTCTGGAATCTCTTTGCTTCCAACCTCGCATACTCCGCCCCCTTCTCGTAATTCTCACTCGCAATGCAATGATCGGCCAGAACACCATAGTGGTAACAGATATCTTCTTTATAGATGTCTTCCATTGTTCGGGCGATCTTTTCGTGGAGCTGTCTTTTCTTCTTTGTCAAAATGGAATCGTAGACCACCTCTCTTGTGAGAGCGTGCTTAAAGATGCAGGCAGAATCCGGGTAGATGCCTCTTTCAAAGACGAGTTCGGAATCTTTCAATATAGAGAGGTCGGAGAGCAGCTCTTTTTCGGGAAGGCCTGTTATCTTCTGGATGAGATCATAGCTGAACTCTCTCTCGATGACAGAACCTGTTCTCAGGACTTCCCTTGCTCCCTCGGGAAGGTTGTCCACCCGTGCCATGATCACATCCTGGATCGTGGAAGGGATAGTGAGCTTCTGGACGTTCTTTGACAACTGATATGTATTGTTCTTTCTCTCGATGACCTTGAGATCTTTCAGGGACTTTATGAACTCCTCAAGGAAGAAAGGGATACCCTCTGTCTTTTGCAGGATCAGCTCTTCCAGTTCTCTGTCAATATTAGGGGTGCCAAGTATGCAGTTTGCCATAGCGAGGGATTCGCGGTTGGAGAGTTTGTTTAGCGTGACCTGGCTATGATAGGAGCGGCTCCCCCAGGTATGGATAAACTCAGGTCTGTAGGTGAAGATGAGCAATACTCCCGCTGCTGAGATGCTTTCCAGCAGATATTTGAAGGTATCCTCGGAACTCCTATCCAGCCAATGGAGGTCTTCTATTGCCATTATGAGAGGTCGGATTTCCGATCCCTTGAGGACGATTCTTTTGAGTGCTTCTAATGTTCTGTCCCTTATGGCTTCGGGACTCATGGGGATCTTGTCAATACCGCTCTCTTTCACAGAAAGAAGCTCTAATAGATAGGGGAGTGTTGAGGCTTCATCTACACGGATAGCTTTTAATAATCTCGTGACCTTTTCTCTTATCTCCTGGTCAGTATCGTTATCCTGAATATCGAAGTTTGCCTTCAATACATCGACTACAGGATGGTAGGCCACATTGCGGCTGTAGGATAGGCATCTCCCTTCAAGGAAGGTTACACATTCATTGGTCACGGCCTTTCGGAACTCATAGAGGAGTCTTGATTTACCGATGCCTGCATCGGATATGATGGAGATAGCCTGGCCTCTGCCTTCCTTGGATCGTTCAAAGCCATCTAACAGGAGCTCCAGTTCTCTTTCCCTTCCCACAAATGGCGTCAGACCCCTTTCCGCACTCACGTCGAATCTGGTTCTTCTGCTGCTGGGGGCGATGACCTGGTAGACTTTAAGGGGCTTCCTCTTTCCCCTGATATCTTTTTCTCCCAAGGCCTCAAAACGGAACAGGCCTTCGGTAAGCTTGAAGGTATCATCAGAAACATAGGTTGTTCCGGGTTCGGCAAGGGATTCCATACGGGAGGCCAGATTGACGGTATCCCCGACTGCCTTGAACTCTACTCTCAAGTCGTTTCCAAGGGTACCTACCACTACAGGGCCCGTATGGATACCAACTCTCATCTTGAGGTGTGGTATATCTCCCTTTTCCTGTCTTACCTTCTCATTGAACCTTGTCATCTCCCGGTGGATTGCCATGGCAGATCTTATGGCTCGCTGTGGGGCATCCTCAAGTGCTATAGGGGCTCCAAATAAGGCCATAACCCCGTCACCGGTCATCTCGTTGACCGTCCCTTCGTAGTCATGAACTTTTTTGATGAGGATCTCGTAGACCTGATCCATCATGCCATACAGCTCTTCAGGACCGAGTTTATCAGCAAGGGGAGTAAAGCCTTTCATGTCGCAGAACATGACAGTTACTTGTTTTCGTTCACCTTCTATCTTGTCACGCTGGGAGAGGATCTTATCTGTAATGCCTTTGGGGAGGTACTTCTGGATTTTCTGGAGTTTCTCATCGAAGGACAAATCTTTAGAGGAAGGACCCGAGATGGTGACTAATACGAGCCCGCAGTCGCTGCAGAACTTGTGACTCGGATAATTATTCGTGCCGCAATTCGCGCATACGATTTCCAGCTTGCCACCGCACTCGACACAGAACCGAGCAGAAGCAGAATTTTCAAATTGGCATTTGGGACATTGCATCTCTGATGACCTTTTTTGAAAGTGGTGCCGTTCGTGCCTCAGAGAGGATATACCATTATAGCTCGGAACTACCTGTGCAGATGCCTCTGGTCGTCAATCAAGTGGCGGAAAATATCTATGTAATTTTATGCTTAAAGATTAGCTGGTAGATTGTCAAGTTATTTTTAGGGGATATAGAATATACTATGGCTGGGAGATTACGAGCGGTAAGCCTTGCTATCACCCATAAGGTAAGTAACACACTTTGTGAAGCCAACAAAAAGGTTTGCCCTGGTAAGTCTAAAAGAAAAACACACAGTCCTTCCTTGTTGAAGTCTTGATCTTTCTATTTTACCCTTTTGTTTTATGTTACAATTGGATATAAATAGAAACGGCTTCCATATAATAATTCTTTTGGGGATAAGGTGACTTAAAAACAACAACCACTGAAAAGGAGTTCGTTATGTTTGACTACATGCTGACGAAAGAACAATTGAAGATCAGGGACGAGGCCCGGGAGCTCGTGAAGTGGGTGCCGCGGCAGATGATCTTGGATATGGACACGGACACGATCAAGTTTCCAAAAGAGTTCCTCGCCGAAGCGGGCCGGCGCAACCTCCTGGGTTGCCGCTACCCGAAACAATGGGGTGGCCGAGATATGGACTGGGTGACGACGTGCATGCTCATGGAGGAGATCGGCACCTTGGGATACGAATTTGCCTGCGTCTTCGGCGTCGGCGCCGAGCTGGTCTGCGACGCCATCATCCTCCACGGTACGGAGGGTCAGAAAGAAAAATACGTCAAACCCCTCCTGCGGGGGGAACTCTTCGCCGCTGAATGCCTGACGGAACCGCGCGGCGGCTCGGATTTCTTCGGCGCTGCGACCAAGGCCGAGGACCGGGGGGATCATTTTCTCGTCAACGGCCAGAAACGTTTCATCGTCGGCGGCGAAGGGGCCGATTATTTCATGCTCTATGCGCGGACCAATTTCGATCCTGCCGCCAAATCCCAGGACAGCCTGACCGCCCTGATCGTTGACCGTGGCCCCGGCGTCGAGACTAAGTATCTCTACGGTCTCATGGGCTGCCGCGGCGGCGGCACGGCTCGCTTAGTCTTCAAGGATGCGAAGGTCCCCAAGGAAAACGTCATTGGCAAGATCAACGGCGCCTATGACGTCTTCAACACGATGATGATCCCGGAACGCCTCGGTGCGGCGTCCATGACCATCGGGGCGGCCCGTCCGGCTCTGGACATCGCGACGAACTATACGTCGCGCCGGAAGGCCTTCGGGCAGGTCATCGCCCAGTTCGAGGGGGTAAGTTTCCAGATCGCCGAAGCGGTCATGCTGCTCGACGCCGCCCGCTCCATGGCCTATGTCACGGCCCGGGCCGTGGACTCAGGCGTCGAGATGAACCGAGTCCGCAGGATGGTTTCGGAATCGAAAAAATTCATCACAGAATCGTGCCAAAAGGTGGTTCACAACGCCATGCAGGTTATGGGTGGCATCGGTTATACCAATGTCTTCCCCATCGAACGCATCTCCCGCGATGTGCGGCTGGCGTCGATCTGGACTGGCACCAGCGAGGTTATGTCCGTGATCACCGCCCATGAGTGGTATAGGGAATTCTTCAAGACGAAAGCCGCGCGCCTTGCCCGGGAGTTCGAACGCGACGCCAAGGAAGCGGACGCCGACGACGAGATCATCTACGAATAAACCGACACCGCGTAGATGCGACCTCGGCTGTGTCTCAGGGGAACGGCGCCGTTCAAAATCTTTAAAACAAAAGGCATAGTCAAATTGGCTTTGCCTTTTTTTGTTTGAGCATTTCAAGTCGTAATCATCGGTATAATCCCATTACATGAATTGAGGACTTGAGGATGCTATACGTAACAAAATGATGATTGACAGTTAATGTTCTGATGGTCATCATCTATCTGTATTTCCTATTGAATTAAAGGAAAGGAGATAGCGATGGACCAGATGACCACAGAAAATTGCAGTATCACATCAGAGAAAGAACCCCTGGCAGATTTTGGAAGCAGCGATCTGGATGCAGGGTTTCTCCCCCCCGTTATTTTACCCGAGATCTATAGAGGAAAATCAGGGAAGGTATTTTATCCTGAATACACGCAGGAGGCGAAAGCCCTTCGCCGGGCATTGGATCGCCTCGCAGGCTGGGAACTGCCAGGCAAAGGGCATGTTGAGGAGTATATCCGGGGCATGTACCGGCGGAACTTCCGGCCGAGGACATATGAGAGTGCCCTTAATGCCATTCACGACTTTCTGAAAGGCGTCAGGGCTGCGGGGAAGACACGTTTGGAGGAGATCAGCAAGAATGACATTGAAGCGTTCATCGAACATGAGCAGGACCGGGGCATGAAGATCTCGACGGTGCGTACGAGACTGCACTGCGTCAACGCCTTTTTGGGCTATGCGATGGACGCCGGGGTTGTCGGTGCGGCTGTTCTGGCGAGACGGATTCGTCTGAAAAAGCCCGAGACATTACCGAGAGCCATGGACCCCGACGATGTTAAGCAACTACTTTCCGTTATCGACAATCCGAAAGACCGTGCCATGATTATGGTTCTTTTACGGACGGGGATGAGGATCGGCGAACTGCTCAATACAAAGATACATGATCTCCACCTGAGGGACCGCAAGATTGATATTTATGAAGGCGAGAAGAACCGGCTGGGGCGGGTTGTGTATTTAAGCGATGATGCGCTGAGCGCTTTGAAGGCATGGCTCAAAATGAGAGACCCTCAAAAGGAGTTTCTCTTTTACGCCACGGGCACGAAGAGCATGTCCTACAGCACGGCCTACCTTATCTTTGAACGGTGTCTCACGAAAGCCGGTCTCACTCATAAGGGGTATTCCCTGCATGCACTTCGTCACACCTTTGCCAGCGAGCTGTTAAACGCCGGCATGCGTATCGAACATCTTCAGCCGCTGATGGGACACAGTTCCCTGGACGTGACGCGGCGCTATGCAAGGCTCACCGACAAGACAAGAGAGGAAGAATACTTCAGGGCCATGTCGATCATAGAAAGGGGGGAAGGCAGATGACCGTTACCGATTCGATCATCAGGTACAGACGATTCCTGAAGAGGAGGAACGTCTCGCCTAATTCCATTAAGAGCTATTTACACGGTCTGAGACACTTTGTTCTCTGGCTTGACGTGCCTATAGAAGACGTCACTTACAGGAAAATCGGGGAGTATACTGACTACCTGCTCGGCAGGAGGTTAAGGCCGAAGACGATCAACTGCTACCTGAACACTGTCTGCCAGTTTTACCACTATCTATCTGAGGAGGAAGGAATCCATGTTATCAATCCCGTGAGAAAGCCGAATATCATGAAGCTCCCCCGTTCACTTCCCAGGCACCTGAAGGAAGAACAGATAGAGGTTCTCTTTCAAAACCTGAAGGGGCGCCGGGATCACGCCATGTTCATGCTCATGCTGCGGTGCGGATTACGGGTGGAAGAAGTTGCCCATCTTTCTCTCGGCAGCATAGATATTAAACGCAGAACGTTACTCATTCAGGATGGCAAGGGCGCCAAGGACCGGATCGTCTATATCAGCAACGACGCCCTCCGTGTACTCCTGGAATACATAAGGGTGAGACCGGCCAATAAAGTAAAAAAAGTTTTTCTGGTAGAGAAAGGGCCTCTCACCGGGCAGCCCATCTCCATTCGCGGTATCCAGAAGCGTATGGAATATTATGCCCGCAGGACGGGTTTAAAAATATCCTGTCATCATTTACGGCACACGATGGCCACACAGATGTTGAACGCCGACACTGATCTCTCCACCATCCAGGATCTCCTGGGACACAACTCAATCAGAACGACACAACGATACTGCCGTGTATCAAACATCAAAGTACAGAGAGATTACTTTAAAGCCATGGAGGTGATCATGCAACGAACGGCTTGCAACCCAGATAATCCTTGACGAAAGAACAAAACTATGAGATCTTAAACACAACTTAACACATTAATATCAATAGCGAAATCAGATTATGTTACGTATAGGTAGGTGAAGTCAATAATCACGACTCGATATGACAATGGCTGTAAACTCAAGTATGGTTCAGGGCACATAAGGGCATAAGGAAGAGATATGATCGTGCGAGGAGTCGGCCCGTAACAAACAAATAACGCGTGCGCCGGGGTATGGAGCGGCAAACTATTGATCCGATTATCTCAACAATTTACATTTCTCTTTCATTTTTCTCTGCAGTCGATTCTCCCGTTCCTTTCTGGTTAAGACAGGATTTCATTCTTTGCAATTCTTTCTCATATTACGTTAATGAACCTTCTGCTCTCCCGGATCAATTAGTTTCACAGTCCCGAATTTATCTTCATACTGTTTCAGGTTTATCGTTAGGGCTTCGATCGCTCTCTTCACATTGCCCGGACTTAATATTATTCTTGAAACCAAGTGAGTGCCATTGGGTGAGTTTAAGAGCCAGTCAAGCATGAACTCTTCCGGGCTATGTGATACCAGCATCAAATTTCTGTATCTGCCTCTCGATATTTCATCAACGGTATTAATCTGAATCTGTGCGGGTTGCTTCGGATCGGGTTTGTCTGCCATATTTCTCTCCTTTATTTATCTGTCAAAACCACTGACAATGTCAGTGGTGGGGCGTGGGGGCGGAGGCCCCACACCTTCAGTGAACCAACAATGTTGGTGAACAATATTTTAGAATAGCCGTTTCAACCCTTATCAGGCAAGGCGAAGGACATTGTCCGTAGGCTTGCCGCATTTTAAAGGCCACCGACAAGGTCGGTGGTAGTTTACTGAAATGTGACTTTTAACTCTCCAGGTGGTTTAATCACTTTTCACCCTTAGTCATGGATGCCTGAACACGTTTCATCTCTTTCATAAGTTCCAGCTTGCTAATGCTGCCTTTTTTATCCAGAAGATTGATGATGGCTTCAGATGTGATGACTTCGGTCATAAGCATCTCTCTAAAACTCACAAGCTCTTGGGGATCAAATTTTTCGGCCATTGTTTACCGCCTTATCTCGGAACAATTTATTTCGATCATTTATTATAGAGATTGATGATTAAGAGCATTCCTTGTCTCTTTTCATTCTCATTCTTACTTTATCCCACGATTTGGTGATGAGGAAGCTCTCTTTCATGTTATCCACCATGCGGACATATTTCGGCCAGGGAACAGCAAAGCTCAGTACATTGGATGAAACGCAGGGGCGTGCTGAAACATCAAACATGCCTAACACGGCACGTGGCTCAGAAGATTCAAGTTCTTTATAGGGATAATCAACAATAGATGCACATCCAGCACCAAAAGGGGCAATGACGCCGTTGGGCTGCGGTTCATCATAATTAGCCAGCGTAAAAAGACCGGAAAGGACATCAGGTGGGGCAAAGAAAATAACCACCAAAGGCTTATCCCTATCCTCCATCTGATCCCATCTTTTGAAGATAATATAGTCTCCGGGTGCTTTTGACGGCTTCTGGTAGTTCATATGTTCTTTGACAAGTTCCGGTGATTTCTTATACCTTTCTCCTTCCAGTTTGCCGGGAATTCCATAAGATAGAAAATATTCAAAATTGGGTGCTTGTTTGCTCTCGAATCCAAGGTATCGTTTACCGCCGCCGCAACCAATCGTATGGGTGTCAAAGCATAGGGTTTTCCCGTTCCTGACTTTCGCTAAATCTCCAATAATGCAACGGTGTCCTTTGGGTGGTTTGGCCATAAATTTCAGTTCGGCCGTATCGGAATAATAAAACCCGATAGGTAATTCAGCACCGGGAAAATATCTGTTCCAGTTTTGTAAAAATCTTTCCTTAAATTCAGCGTCCATGACTCTCCTCCTTTTGGGGATCACAAGAGCCCTCAAGCAGTGTACTGAGAAACAGAACAATGGTTGAGGTTAGAATTGATTTTCTCATGGGAAGTTCATTCATTGGCTTTTCGAATATTTCTTTCTCTTAAATCCGGGTGAACACACTTATTCCAGTCGTAAATTGTATTGTCCCCATTTCTCTTGCCGACACCGCAGTCCATGTTGTGATCACAATCTATATCTACTATAGCCCTTCCATTCACTTTATCTGTTAAAGCGTTCCTATGAAGGAAAACTTGACGAGTAATCGTGACTTCAGTACCTATTTTTGAACACTCAAATTCTTCAAATTCAATATCGCTTTCTGGCATTTTCTATACTTTCGCTTTTTTCAATCGGTATTCTTTATCATCTTTCCCCTGTAATTACCCAACTCGCCCCTGTATAGTCTAAGAACATATGATCCCTTAATGCCCTTATCCTCACAGACTCCTTCTATCGCCACCTGAATATCAGCATAATCATTACAGCCTCCCAGTTGATCACATACGGTTTGAGGAGCACCGACCTTGTCAACGATGATACTGATTCCATCGCATTTTAATTCTGACTTTACAATCGAATGGATTGTTTCATCTGAAATTCCCCAAGGTCTGCTCAATTTATTGTCGCTGCAGGCGGAGGCGATGATAATACCCAGGATGACTACGAACACAGGTATTAGTTTCAAATTCTTTTTCATTTGATTCTGATGTTAATCATATAATCTTCACAATTTCTGGAGCGTGCCTTTCAGAAGCTGGAGGAATACTGGTCGGATACCCAATAAGAACAGGTGCCACTATTTGACAATCCACAGGGACTCCCATGTCATCAAGGATCTTGCGGTCACGGATATGAGCCCCTAATCCGATCCAGCAGGTTCCCAATCCTCTGGAGGTAGCGGAGAACATAAAATATGCAACCGTAAGGCCACAATCCACATCAAGTGAGTGCACCTCCTTGGGACCGATGACGTAAACCAGGCAAGGCGCATTATAAAAGACATTGAATTGTTCGTCGCGCAGACGGGGTTCATATTGTTTCAGTGGTGACTCAGGGTTCCGTTCAAGATCCGAAAGAAGGTTCTTCTTACTTTCATCTGAGAGTTTTTTAATGTAGTCACGGTTCCGAATAATGATAAACTTGCATGGTTGGCGATTAGTGGCTGTCGGGGCAAGACAGGTGTCCTGAATGATTTCTTTGATTACTAATAACGGCACTTCTTTATTTTGAAAATCCCTGATGGCACGCCTGTTTATTAAGAGTGTCTGGAAATCCATTTCTATCCTCCTTTGCTGCTATGTGAACCATGGTTTATTTCTGATCTCAGCGGTGGCGCACTCTTGAACGTAACCACCCTTTTTGCATCAATGATAATCTGCTCTCCTGTGTGAGGGTTCCGGCCTAGCCTAGGTCTCTTCTGTTTCACTGACCACTTGCCGAATCCTGAGATCATGAAGGCGTTACCCTTGGCGAGTTCATCCTTGATAATATCAAAGAAGCTTTCAACCAGATCGATGCATTCTTTCTTGGGAATGCCCAATTCATTATAGATCATGTCAACAAGGTCGATTTTAGTCAGCGCCATTTCTATTTTCCCTCGTACTTCTCTGAATGTTCTCTATGCTTGTGCCAGTTGTCCATGTACTCTTTTGCCAGTTCTTTAGATTTGATGACCAACAAATTCTCCGCATTCTTTTCCTCTGCAGCTTTGGTAAAATTAAAGCTCCCTGTAATCACAGTTTCCTTGTCAATAATCATGATCTTGTTATGAGCTATGGCGTGTTTATCATCTATATAGGTCGGAATACCGGCATTAGATATAAAAGTGGCTGCTGTGTATTTTTCTCTTCGCTGGCTCTTATCAAGTATTGCTTCTACTTTGACGCCTCTCTTGAAAACATCTGTCAGGGCCTTTGCAATTGGTGCTGATGTGAATGAATACGCCTGGACCAGAATCTCTGATTTTGCGGTATTGATTTCTTTCACTATGCATTCGGTGCACCCGCCATTGGGACTGAAGCAGACCTTCGTAATGTCAGCTTGAAAAGCATGTGCTGTGGTCGCAACGAAACTCAGAATCAGGAATGATAAAACTGTGGCTGTAATTCTTTTCATGGATTTCTCCCTTAATGTGAAGAGAGTATGATTTGTGATGATGACAACTAAAGCGAATACTTCTGCGGTAATATACAAGATTTCTCAGAATATGTCGAAGAAATCCGGAATATTAATACGAAAATAGAACCGCCGAAAACTATAACAAGTTATTTTCATGGCTTCGTGGTGCCCCCACAGGGCATGGGGATTTTTAAGAGAATGGTAATACTCTTAAAAATATCGAATTTTGACCATAGTCGTTTGAGTACACCTTGTATATTCAAAGATAAGGGATGAGATTATTAAAGCTCTTTTTCTTTTAGTAAAATCTGTTGTATCTTGTCGGAAGAGAAGGTTTGCACCCTGGTCTTCGAGACCGTTTGAAAGTATCTTCCTTCCGCCAGGTTTAAGTCGAGGAATAACTTGGTGCACAGACACCGGATTCAACAAGGCTGATGATTCCTGGCATTTTTAAAAAAATATCTTATCAGAAAGGAAACCGCATGCAGAACTATTATTTAGGCGGCGATGTCAGCAAAGGTTATGCAGATTTTGTCATCCTCGATGCCCATAAACAAATCGTGGAGCAGAATTTTCAGTTGGATGATACCTTTGATGGCCATTGCAAACTTTATGAGATCCTATCGCGATTCCTCCAGGAACATCCGGATGGGATGCTCTTTGCAGCCGTGGAAAGTACCGGCGGGTATGAGAATAACTGGTTACATACCCTTATGAAATTCCAGGCAACCCTGAACATGAAGTCAGCGCGTCTGAATCCCTTTGGTGTCAATGCCAACAGCAAGGCTTCCCTCAGAAGGGTGATTACAGACAAAATCAGTGCCCAGGATGTTGCCAAATACATGATCTCTCACCCCGAAAAAGTATCTTACCAACAGGAAGATTATTGGGGGAGCCTAAGAAAGCTTTGGGGCTTCTTCAACATGCTTACCAAGCAAAAGACCCTGTTGTTTAATCAATTGGAGTCCTTGTTGTACTCTGCAAATCCGGAGATCATGGCATATTGTAAAAAGAAGTCCCCTTTATGGCTGTTGGAAGTTTTGAGACGTTACCCCACGGCCCAAAAGCTCTCAGAGGCCATACCGGAATCTTTGGCCCTTATCCCCCATGTCTCCGCCGTTCGTGCACAAGAACTGATTGAAAAGGCAAAACGTTCTGTAGCCTCAAGATCAGATGGTATTACCGAAGAGATTATTGTGGATACAGTCGAGCAGATCATTCATCTCAAAACGGTCATTCAGGCGCAAGAGAAGAAGATGAGTGCCCTGTGTTCTCTTCCGGAAGTCGCCCTTCTAATGACCTTTCAAGGCATAGGGATCGCCTCCGCCATCGGATTAATGATCGAGATTCAAGCCCTGGAAAGGTTTGCCTCCGTGAAGAAACTGGCGTCCTTTTTCGGGCTTCATCCAGTGTTCAAAATCAGCGGTGACAACATTGGCGGGTACCATATGAGCAAACAGGGAAGAAAAAATCCCCGACGGATCCTCTTTATGGTCACCATGGCCTCCATTTCTAAAAATACCCATATCCGTGGCATCTATAAAGAACATACCCAAAAAGGTATGAAAGGGATGGCAGCTGTCGGGCTCTGTATGCACAAAATCCTGCGCATCATTTATGGCATGCTGAAACACAACCAGCCCTATGATCCGGAAATTGATGTAAACAATAGAGAGAAAATGGTCCAGAAACAAATGGCAATCGTCAAAGATAAAAACCGCCGCTATCAGGATTTTGATGACAAAGCACCCATTTCAAGGAGGCAATACAAAAAAAGGACGGAGCGGAAGGTGTCCCATAGTGATAACTTCACTAAGTGCGGGATCATCGTCTCTGCCCCATCCCATAACTAGGATAGCAAACATGGGATGGATTGTCCAGGCCTTACCAAATTTTCAAAGAACGTATTTTTTTGATTTGGCATAACATAGCCAAAACTTTTTATTGATTTTAAACGGAATAACTACCTATCCTCAAGTTCCGATTTAGAATTGAAGTGCGGATTGCCTCTTGTAAGCGCTCTTTTCCTTATGGCCCCCAGGCTGATGCTGTAGCACGGATAATACGATCAAACCATTCACAAATTTATTGATTTTCAACACGAGTATCCACTTGATAAAAAGGATACCTGCCATAATCATGCCTAGCCTGGTTCAGAAGAACAGCACATTGATTGGGGTCGGTTATCTTGTAATGTCCGGCTCCGGAACGACTGTAGTCTGGATCGTCGAATCCATGCAGCATCCTAGGAATGGCACTTAATCCATTGGAAACATGGAGGTCAAATCGGACTCTTTTCAACGGTACCTCGGGAATCAGCTTCTCGATAGATTCATAAATATAAAGCAGGGCATCATCGTTTCCCGTATAAATCGCAAGCACCCTTCCTTTTTCCGGTCTTTCATAGATTCCACCGAACTTCCCATAAAATCCGTGAGAAGGATATTTCCGTACATCTCTGTATCGATCCATATAGAAAGACACCAGAAGATACAGACCGAGAAGAGGAGAAGCGGGCGACTCACCATCATCCGGATAAGCAGTTACAACTACCTTGTTGTGCTGAACGACAAGCTCACGGGGAAGGTAGTAATTGTTATCCTTAGCCATCCCCAACAGTCGGTCTATATCAAAGGGAATCTTATTTGCCTGGATTTTTTTGGAAAGAAAAGTCACATACGACCAGCCTTTGTTGTTTTCTATTTTCTTATCATATGGCTCGTTATTTTCAATTAATCGCTTGAGATCATAGTGTGTATCGCTCCAATTTATAAGGAGTCTGCGCTTGTCTGCCTTCATTGTTTCTTGTAAACCTCTTGGTTGCTACGAATATCGGGTATGACGTTACCTGTATATTATGAGTCCAACAATAAAATGGATGTCGAGAGCTCCTTGATCTGGTGTTATTTTATAGGAATATCATTACTTATGATTGAAATCCACTATGAAAATGAAAAGATGGATGGCAAATATAGAACGCACTAAATATGATGTATTTCTATTAATTGCCAGGAATAAGCCGATGGAAAAAGTGCGCATCTCTTATATAACAATTATCTGATTTGAAAACTGATGACATCTGTTGATTCCTTGAAGAAATGTTGCATCTACTGGAAGACTTGAGAAATTTCCCTTTCAGGACGACTTAAACAAATTCTCACTGAAAAAGAATCTAAACTTTGGTTACATCTCTTTATTTGTGAGAGCCATATTCTGTTTACGACCGTTTGTTCTCAGAAAATTTATCAATAAAAAAATCACCATGGCTACGATGGCAAAGGGTAGGATATAACGGTATGAATAAGTATAAACAAGTTTCCATTTATCACCCAGATAATACCCCATCGTCACAAATGTCACGGTCCATAAAAAACCCCCGGCAAAGGCGTATATGGCGAATACCTTGTAAGGCATTACAGCAATTCCTGCAAATACTGCCGTTAAATGTCGAACCCCGGGAATAAAATAACCGATGAATATGGCAAACTTTCCATACTTGCTGTACCATTCTTCGGTTTTGTGAAGGTGTTTACGATTAATTCTCAATTTGGCTGAATATTTCTCTAAGAAAGGATGCCCAAAGCCCCTTCCCAGAAGATATCCAATTGAAATACCGCTTATCGTCCCTGCAAATGCCGCCAATACAGCTTGCGGATAACTGAGGGTTCCCTTAAAAGCCAAAAATCCGGCTAATGCCATTAGTGTCTCATCAGGTATGGGTAAACCCAGAATGCCGAGTCCCAATGCAGCAAAGATCCCGAGATAAGAGTATTTAATAAGAAATGGTAAAATGCATTGCATTTATCGGACACCCTTTGAATCGAGTAGATCGCTTTCTCCGGATACCACCCTCAGCCGTTTAGTCGCACATATAGTTTTAGTGATATCGTTAGAAATTAAGAATAACTTAAGCTTTCTTTTAAGGCAGACGGTCAGCTTGTTGGTTATTATCGAGTGAAAGCTTGTATCGGTGTGCTGATTTAGAAAAACAATACTACAAGGAAGAAAGAGATAAAAAGGATAGTATTTGTTACACCTACAGCTGGATTTGATTCTCCAACGAAGACATCTGCTGATTCCAAGCCGTAAGAGCATCTTGAAATGCCTTATCGTCCTTGGTGCCGTAGCTCGACCGTGCGGGACGGTTGGCTTGTAACGCCTGCAGTTCGGTCTTTTCCGCCTGCAAGCTGTTCTGTGCCTGCTTCAGCTGGTCACTTAGCTGTTTCAAATCGTCTAACAGCTGCTGCATCTGTTTCTGGGCATCATAAATATCCTGTTGTATTCCATTAATCTGATCCTGCAATCCCTGAATTTGCGATGAGATATCCTTCTGGTTTGTCGACGACGTGACACCAGATGCCTGTCCACTGCCAACCCCCTGTATCGCCCCAGCTGCATTGGCAATTCCTGCCATTGTTGTAATGCAAAGAATTACTGAGAGGCAGCAGGTAATATGAAGCGTGTTCTTCATAAAAGCTCCTTTTATTATTTATCTTTTATTCGGTACGTTTTAACACTACTAAAACTATTGGATTATTTGAAGATTACGATTCGCAATCTATACGTAACCGTAAGTTCTGTCAAATGAAGAGGAAGGAGCCGAGTGTCCACACAAGGGGTGATAGGATGCCTAACCGGCAGACGACAAATATTTGATTCAATCTCAAAATTATTGCAACGATTGACCTACTTCATTACTTTGATCGCTACTTCATCATTATAGGGGAATGAAGCTATGCTCGACAGAATAACCAAGTGGAAATCGGTGGTATTGTCAAGGATAGGACTCGCCGGAACGGTGATGTAGGTATGACCCGTGTTTGACATATTGGTCGAGTACAAGAAGTTGACCGAGAAGCCACCTCCTGCCACGATATTTATCTGGACCGGCGAGAGGGCGGGTCCAGTAGTCTGCCACGCGACAAGATACGTCTTTCCGACATGCCATGTATCCCCATTTTTGGGGCTCGTGATCTTGACTTTGGGAATGACAAGGGAAAGAGAGACTTCCCCTTCGTATTTCGTTGCTCCATCAGAAGCCGTCAGCGTCAGCTTGCCCGTGGTATCGACGGGTACAGATAGGCTTCCATAAAAACCTGTTGGACCTTGCTTGCTTTGAAATGCCCCCCCATCGATTTTCCAAGAAAATTTGCCCGACCTCGGAAGGTTGTCTGCAATGAGGTACTCTGATTTATCGGACCGCACAAATCTGATCTTTATCTTGAAGCCTTCCGGGATAGCTATTGTTTTCCACTGGATGTCGCGGGTCTCGCTTGCATACCAGGTATCCCCTTCGACAGGGGTTACAATTATCACCTGCGGTGGAACATCTTTAATCGCTTGTGTCATTACGGGTGCTCCTGCCGCAGGTGCTGTGATCTGCTTACTTTGGACAGAGCTTTTTGTTTCCACTGACCATGCAGCAGCCGTGACACCCAAGCAAGCAAAAAGACATATGGCAAGAAATATGAAGGGTCTGTTTGTCTTCATTTTTTCTCCTTTTCAAAATCGTTGAGACTGTTCTTGGATTACAAGGAGAACGAGAATAACTTTGGTCATCATTTCGGGCATTTTCTCGTCCCTCGCTCCGGCTATTTTGCAAAAACCCCCGCTCTTTTTGAGAAACGGGGTTTCAGTTATCGGTCTATAATGCCCTCACACAATATTCAAGGGTTATGAATCTTAATCTCTGACGTAACGTATAGGTTTTTCCATTACCACGATTCCCATTTGAACTCTACAATGAAAATCAAATTTGGCAATTTGCCTCTCAGGAGAGGAAGGTAGCCGCAGGCTGCCTGCTAGGGGAATAAGCTGTCAAGATTTTGCACCTTTCAGCCCGTACTGCGCAAGATCGAGCAATGAAAAAATCGAATACGGCGGTTATTGTCTCCACCTCAAGTCCTCATCTTGTTGACAAATCGAAAGTGCACGATTAACAATAGTAATAGTGAATAAGCCGCATAGATAATGCAGGATATTTGTGAGGCAAGACCAATTACTGCAAATGCAAGAATAACGAGATTAACTCAACAAATAGAGCCGTCCCCTTTATTTACTTGATGGATGACTTCTATCCCTATCCGGTGCCTTCTCCAGTTTAATAAACGGATGACGGCTGCCCCGACTGCAAATCCGGCAACAAATTCCCCCCCCCTGCCACACAAACACTAGAAGAGCAGACTTGGTTAGCAGTGCATTGATTACCGCATTTCCCACAGTTATTCGAGTCAGAAGTCAGATCGGAGCATTTCCATCCGCACACGACCTTAGGGGAAGGGCAGACGCATTTGCCATTCATGCATGGAAAGTTCCCGGGGCAGACATTCCCGCATGATCCACAGTTATTCACATCCGTCAGATCAGCACAATAAAAGCCTTTCGAATTTTGGCACATGGTATAGGGGCCGCATGTGCACTTACCGTTAGTGCACACAGAATAAACACTGCCTAAACCGCCTAAAGTCCATTGGCAGTTATGGCCGCATGATCCACAGTTTAAAACATCAGACTGCAGATCAGTGCACTTCCCCTGCCCACAGTAGCTATGCTTGCAGACAATGCCGAATCCTGCGGAGGTTGCGGAAATGTTGGCGTTGCCTGCACTTGCGATGGTTATATTGAATAGACCAGAAGGTGCAGTTGGTCCTACAATATATATGGGATCGGAGTCAATTTGCCAGACTGCGCTACCCTGACCATTAGCTGTAGTAACAGAAGTCGCATACACATAGTACATAGGGTTTTGAAGGACGCCTAATTTGAACGGTCCCGGATTTCCAGTATATGTCCATCTGATCGTGTAGGTGTCGCCCCAATACAATATTTCGTTCTGTTTGGGAGCTGTGATCGTAATGCTTGTAAGAGCTACCGTGACCGGCTGCTTGGCCACTACCCGGGTGTCATCGTCACTGGTCACCCGCAGCTCATAGCTGCCGGCAGCCATGTTCAAGGGAACGGTATAGGCCGTTTGCCCGCTGGCTATTCCCTTCCCAATGACGACAACCTGCTGGTTGTTCTGCCATAGGGTGACATCCACCAGAGTGGAGCGGGTGCCACTGCAGGTCCATTGTATATACTGGTAGGTCCCCGTATACCAAGTGGACGAGTTGACGTTGTCTTTGCTGGAAGGGGGTATGGTGATGGTGCCTTGAGGTGGGGCATTGGGATTCAACAAGCCCGCTGCTGCGCCTACCGCAGGTTGGGTCTGCTGGGTACTCTTCTGGGCAGCAGCTGGGGCTGCGTATGCCATGCATGTCGGCAAAAGTAAGTAAACAATCATTAGCAGGGTTAACGCATAAACTGTGTTTTTTCCTCTTGCTTTCATGATGGAACCTCTCATTCAGATTTTATCATCAATGGTCACAGACTGTCCTGTCCATATCGAGCCGCTTTTGATACTTATACCACATTTTGAGATAGAGGCCTCTATTGTTTTTGAATATTACAAAATATAGTGAGTGTCACTGTTTGATTTTAGTGGGCACAGTTCGGAGATATTCTTGAGAGTTAATTAAGGAGTGCAATAAGGATTTCTTGCCGGTATTATTAGGGGCGGTGGGCATTTTACTCATAAACCAGGCACTCCTTCTTATGCCCAATTGTTATACTTTCATGATTATGAATGAATGTAGGCATCCTAGTGTAGTGCGTCCAACGCTTCTTTACATAAGTTTCGTGTAGCATCTCAGCTGGAACTGCCTTCCAGCTTGCGTCGGATGAATTCAAACTGCAATATGGTATGAAATCCTATGTAAAGGGACTTCTGACGCACTACACTAGGAATAATCAGGGTCTCGATAGAGATGATCATTACGCATCGAAATCATGCATCAATGCAAGAAAGGCAGGTCTATTGAGTACACTCAACTATCATCAATTCATGCTTTCATTAAATTGAGTTTCATTAGTCAACATAGCAAACATGATCCTGATGAGCTTATGTGCTGTAGCCAGCACAGCCATCTTGTAGGGCAGCCCGTCCTGCTTTCGCTTCAGGTAATATTTCTTGAATCTAGCGTTAAACTGGATGACCTTAGTCGTCATTACCCAGATCACCCGCCTGAGATGCCTGTTGCCTCGTTTGGTAATCTTTCCCTTTCGATCTATCTTCCCTGACTGGTACAGGGCTGGATCGAGGCCTGCCATGGCTATCACCTTTTTGTGACTCTCAAACTCCTTGACATCCCGTCCTACCTCAATCAGGAAATTCATGGCCGTCTTTTTTCCTATGCCTCTCATAGAAGTAAGGATGTCCATATCCCTCCTCATCTTCCCCTTACACTGTTCGGTGAGTATATCCGTAAGCTCCTGGAGATGCTGCTCCAGTTGCATCAGTAAGGATACTTTCTGTTTGAGAATGATCTCTTTGGCAGAACTTGACGTTCCTATGGACGTTTCGGCTGCCTTGACAATACGCTCAACCGATGTATCCGTTTGTTTACCGTATGATCCCGGTATCAGTATCCTGGCTATCTTGGAACGCTTTGCCTGTCTTATCGAAGCAGCAGAAGGATATTGACAGAGCAACCGAAGCATGGATTTGGTAAATATACAGGCAATGTGTTCCAACTCAGGGAAGGTCATGGTTAACAATCGCTTGATTTTGGCGCTATGCGACCTCCTACTACAGAATACATAACTCCCCGTCTGCATCCTAACCTCAATTAAGCAAGGTAAAAGCGTTTCACACGACTTTCTAATCACAAGGGTTGGGTAGGATGTTGTACAACTGATGGGGATAACCGCCTATGAAGATACCTTCAAATCCAAAAAACACTTATGGAAATATCTTGACTGGAATAAACAAGGAAGGCAGCGATAAAAAAGGTGCTATTTATTTCACCTATGAGTCTTTACTCATTGATTATTCGGCAGATTGAACATTAAGGATATAAGCGTCATTCTGCAACTTTGCAACAGAATGACGCTTATACGAAATCAATTATAGCAGCCACTCACCAGTCCAAAAGACTCGTGCAATTTGGACCGTTTTTGGGGGGGCAAGGCACTTTTTGATATCCCAGAAAGACAGCACCAGCATCAGCGTGGTGGGTCCAACATATAGATTTCCTCCAAGGGCACTGAATAGCCGGGGACGGTCCATGTCCTCAAATATCATGTTCTCCCCTTGGATAAAACCTTTGCTACGGGTTTCTTCATACCCACCCGTTCTCTCATCTTTAGTGCGAATGGAATTCCGGAAAAGGCATCTTTAAAATCTTCAACTGTCGTGGATCTCCCCCACTCCGATTCTATCATATGGACGCTTGCTACTTTCATCCATTCACCTTTGAGTGTATCTGGAAATTCAGACGCCACAGTCGCATCTCTTACCAGCAATGTATCATATCTCAGTCTTTTCATATTGATTAAACCCTCGGGACGAAACATGACACAATAATTTGTTGCATAGCCAGCATATATCAGTGTGTGTATCTTTCTTTTCTTCAACAATGTGTCAAATGCCGCTGCAGAGTAAACTTTTTCGTCGTCAAGGTTCACTTCACCCTTTACGGGTTTGACATTACTGTCTATTTTCTTTTTGTGTGGTGCGTGAATAATCAGCAGTTTATTCATTCTTGCCGTCTGCAAAAGGGGAAGTAGGCTCTCCTCAATATTTTTTCTTACACGTTTCTCAAATCCGGCATCCGAGTACTCTTCCCAAACGTCCATTAACACCAGTGCTGTTTGGTCCCTTTCCAGATTTTGAATCTGATAATAATACCTGGAGTCTGCTTCCGTATTTGTAGGGTCATATTCGTCAATACTTCTCGTATTTATCGCAACATGCTTCACGACAAATAAGCCTCTGATTTGGTCATAATTCACACGTATCAGAGAACCAATGTAAACGCCTGTAACCAGAAAAAAGGAGCACATAATTATCACCCTTCTATTCTTCATAATTGCAACCTGTCCTCTTACTCTGGAGATTATTCAGAAATTTTTTTGTGCACATTTTTACCCAAGTTCGTCATCTGACTTTTTGATCACATTAAGATTCATCAGCTTTCCAAGTCTTTCTTCATCGTGTCAAAATCTTCTTTGTTGATTTCGCTCTTAGCATAGGTTTTTTTTAGAATATCCAAAGAACCTTCACTTTGTGTCGGCACCTGGCCTTTTGTTTTTTGAGTCTGAATAATGAAATAGACTAGCAATCCAATAGCGATCAAAAATATTATCCACATGAACATCTTTCTTGCGAAATTCGATTGCCTTAGATTTCACGTTACAATTACTAATGGAGCATTGGATAAAATCACATTAACAACGGATGATTTTCCCGTGAGTAAGTCGCAAGAACTGTACCAAGAGAGGGAAGTGATAGAGGCCAGAAATATCAAATGCTTATCACTATAGTCATTTTTGCCAGTGGATCAGCTTCCTCAAAGATGGATAAAATGTATCCAGTTTTTGGTATCCAGTTGTTTAAAAAATATCCATACAAATCGTATATATTAATCCATTGGTGTTTATGAGGCAGGGTCAGAATCAGCCATGTTTTTTTATTTCCTCATATTAGCGATTACTGATTGAAATGTTGATTGAATGAGCTGAATTACGAAAACAATTGAAATGTTGCATCAAGAATGGAAATTCAAAAAACAAGAGGAAGCAATATATTGAATTTAGCCGTTCGACATGATAACCCTCTTATAAATTATAAAATCCGTACTGTGCGAGAGCAATGAATGACACTATTAAAGAGGGGAGCTCCGCACTCTCTCACCAACAGCGCCAACTTTCTTTTTTGTTTCTTATTATCCGATTTTATGAGCTCTCTTTCGTATCACAGAGCAAATTCTTTCCATAATACCCTCGGTATCATAATTATCGTAAAACTCCGCTGCTAACTCTTCAGCTTTCGGTACAATATTCTGAATCATGTCGGAGAGCATTCTTAAGACAATATTCTGTTTTATCGAAACAGCATCCGCAAACTTCTTCCAATGCTTTTCTTGAAGCCAGCCCGGTCGTCTCTCGCCACCTATCTTCATTGCCAGCTTGTCTGTAAGACTCTCATAAACCTTCGTGCAAAGAAGGTCGTAAAATGGTGCTAGACGAGGGCCGGAATCAGTCAATAGGATAGTAAGGTTTTTTGCGTGCGCATCCGCATTGCCAATCAACACATTAAATATGACCCATTGTAAGAGTGCCATTCTATCCGCTGCAGGGCGTATGCTTGACCTATTTACTAGATCGAAACATTGGTTCAACGCCGGTCCACCCTCGCTTTCATATTTCTGTTCTGGAAGAACTCCGAGAGCCTGGCAAAAATCTTCTTGATGAAGACGGACCACCTTGCCCTCTGGTGTTCTTTCCCTGTCAAAGCGTTTTACGATGAATAATGTATCAGGGCCTCTGCGGATCGTTACTTCAGGCACCTGGAGACCAATCTTTCCAGCGAGAATCATGCAGTAGGCCTCATTCAGCACAGTCCCTTCAAGTCCTTGAATGGCCGGCTTTAGAATATGCGTGCTCGGAAGATTACCGGTTGCGAGAAAAATCCTGTCGTTTTCCATGTATATGGGCAGTTTGTTCTGCGCTCCCGCCAGGGACAGCCGAATCCCCCTTTCTCCCGCCATCAATGGCTTTCTCGGTAGCTCAGCTACGATTTTGTGAAGTTCACTTTCGTCAAGTTCCCGGTATCCCGGTGTATCTTGGGGCACATTCCCTTCTGGCAAGACTGAAACAGCGCCGGCACACTCGCCGCCTATCCTCCTTAAAAGAATGAAATCATTCTTCTCAGAGATTCCCAGGCGCCGCGCGATAACTCTCCGTATCTCTGCTTCCGGGAGAAGATTGGCGAAAAAGGGACGGGCCAGGTCATCCGCGTAAGGCTCCCTCTGAAAGGGAAGAGCCAAAGACAGCGCAATACTTCCATGTCGATCTACCCATGCCGCATCATATTGAAATATGAATCTTCGCCGTTCGTCAAGCCACAGATAACCTACGAGTCTTTCGTGTAAATAGACACCAAGCCTATCGCCCACTGCAGCGTTACTCATTTTTCCAACCTCTTGGCAGAATAGTCACCTCCAACCCAAGGCAAGACAGAACTTGAAGGATCTTACCAATATGAGCGGTTGGTTTTCCATTCTCCACATCTGAGAAAAACCTGTAACCCACGTTGCACATCGCAGCAGCATCCATAAGTGTCAATCCATCTGCCTTCCTTTTTCTTCTCACCATTATGCCTATATCAGCAGGCGAATTTATTTTTCCTTCCAAGATTACCCCCTTTTTATGCCTTGATATTATTACCGTACGGGAATAATAATTGTCTATTATGAGTTTGTCAAGCATAATATACCCGTACGGGACTAATATTCATAAAGACAACGGTAAGCAGCAATATTATTACCGATAGGGAATATTATTATTGGAAGCCGGCTTCGGCATGCAGGCGGGCTTCGGGTGGCTTATCTCGTTTCTTGTGAAAACTCGCGGCTCCCTTTCAACTGTAATTCAATTAACTGTTCAGATGATCGGAATTGACAATTGTGTTTGTATTCGGCGAGATTTTTTTTAGAAAAAAAGGATATTGCTGGAAAGGTCTCCACCTATCAATGCACTATCTATCCATGAAGGCTTAACGATTATATCTCGTATTCAGTCATATACCTCCGGCAAAGCCGGAGGCTTGAATGTATGAACCGCTCAAAGCGGATTTAATTTACTGAACCACCTGAAGGTGGTTACTCCTCAAACATGTTGAGCTGATCGAGACGCCGGTCTTCTTGCTCTTGTTTTCTGATGTATTCTCGAATGGTGGCTTCATCTCTGCCAACGGTGGAAACTTCATAACCTCTGGCCCAAAAGTGCTGACCGGTGAAATTCTTGCGATGACCCATAAAGTTTCTCGCAATATGTATCGCGCTCTTGCCTTTGATGAAACCAACCACTTGCGCTACCGCATGCTTCGGCGGAATGGAGATCAACATATGCACATGATCAACTCGAAGATGACCCTCGATAACCTGACTCTCTTTCTGAATCGCGAGGTCCCTGAATGTTGACCCCAAATATCTCCGCAGTTGCTCGTAAATCGCTTTCCTCCGATACTTCGGTATCCATACCACATGGTACTTGCATTCCCATGACGTATGGCTTAAACTCTGCCTGTCGTTCAACTGAAACCTCCTTCCCCGTAAACTTTGAACGGTTCACGGATAGGAGGTTTCCTTTATATTCCCGGAATTGTCAAACTCTGGGAGTCCTATGTCGCACGTTTTCTTCTGAGATAGATAAATAGTTGTTGATATATAATTATATAATTTTATTTATCTTTCTCACATAGCACTTTGTGTTCCAATTTATCTGGATACGGCAAAAAGTGCGCTTTTTCTGAAAAGTATGCTAACCATATTGCTAACCAAAAATAACGATCTCCCGCAATACATAATATCTTGACTAAGAAATAGGACGACTTTAAATAATCCCTGTAACCGGCAGCCGTTTTTCTTTCAGCCACGTTACCGTTTACGAGAAATTTCATTTTTCTGCAAGGTTCACTGACCAAAAAAATATTTGCTATAACAGATTTCAGACGAACACAATTCTTTTGGCGACGTCCTGAAAGAACTCCTTAGACCAGACTTCCAAGACTTCGGGGTTCTTCACGAAAGGTTCCACCTCCTTCTTGATCTGGTTTACATCCAGTTTATCAATTGCGTTTGATATCCGTAACAAAAACTCTTCCTTGCTCAGGTGTTCCCCTTCCTTTAAATGTCTGCTCTGGATCACCCTCTGTTCCAGGTGGGCGAGATGAAGTTGTGGGTGATGAGCGACAAACCAGACAAGGTCGTACCAATCACGACCCTTAACGCGACTCTTCCATTGCCTGCAAAGAACGGCGTGCATCTTGCCGGCAAACAGGTCAGCAAGGACAAAGGTTCTCACGGAAAAGGGTATCGGCTGAAGGAGAAATTTGTTTTCCGTATCAAACCCCATAGGAGGGTCAGTATCGACCTCAATTCTAATCTTCATGACTTGTCCACGTGGAATCTGCCTGGCTATTTCCGGGGCTGTTTCTATTACTAATAAGTGATTCAGGGTGTCAGCTTTCAGAAAAGCCGACTGCACCGGACTTTTCGTATTCTTCTCTCTCACCGTCACACTCACCTGAAACCCAAACGACCGAACCTCGCGCTCCAGAGCACTGATATATCGCGAAATATCAAAATCAGTCATTGGCTTGAGCAGCGAGAAATCGAGATCTTCGGAATAACGGTCAATCCCGTAAAGAATTCTGAGAGCAGTGCCCCCGTAAAATGCAGCCTTCTCGAAAAACTTGCTCCTCCAGAGGCCGAGCAGGGAGATTTCCTGTAGAATCTCTCGAATGGCTCTCACGTAGTCCTCTACACTTCTACTCTCATACCGGTCAAGCATGTGGGCAATCACTTCATTCATTGTCTTTCCTCCCACCCAACTTACGAAGTAGGTCACTTACCAGCCGGATCTTCCGGGAGCGGTAACACTCGGCGATCAGAGAGATGATGCCAGCGTCCAGCTTTTCAAGCCTTTCGGGATCAATCCGCAGGTTGTCCAGCAGATATGTTCTCATCTCCGTATGGGTTCGAATGCTTGTTCCCCGGTCATCATGGATCTTGTCGGATAGGGCTTTTTCCGGAACCGCAATTAAAAATGTGCGCCCCCCATCGAGTACCACTTGATCAATGCCAGTCTGATAGGCATTCATGGGAATACCACGGTAAATGAAAAGACCGACGGGAGTAGAAAAGCGCCTGCCCCGGTTGCATGTAACCGATGTTACTGCTTCAACACGTTCCGGAATCATCCCGTAGTAATGCAAGGCGTAATCGAGAGATATGTAGGAAGGCCCGTGGATCATGTTGGCCAAGACCTCTCTGGAAAACGGCACCCGTCTGTATCTCTCTCCAAAAATATATATACCCTTCTTTATGCGTACGATGGCGCCCTGCCTCAGCAAATCCGTGATCTTATCACGTGGACGGTCATATTCCCGGAGGCCGTCTATAAGGGCTTGATAGTCAAACTCCTCAGTTGTTATCTTGTGTCGTAGATCGTCAAACATTTCTGTCCTTTCGATGTTACTGTTTCGATGTTACTGGTCATTTCGGTCAGATTCTCATAACATAATCTAGCATAGTATGTCGACAATTATTCGACATACTATGTTCATATTGACAGTTTACTCTGCAATTCCTTGTCGTGGCTCTTGATAAAATTTTAATTTATAACTTTCCAAATGCCTCTCTGTATTTCAACTTATCCGATTATAACAGGACCTGATTATTCGTATCATAAGCCATATGATGCAGGAAATATGAATGTAGAAGAGATATCAAAAATAATAAATGAATAATGATGCTTTTCAAGATGCATGGCTTCATGTCCTCGAAACTGATCGGGTCGATATGCACCGATTATATCGGTCCATAAAGAAGCCTAAGAATAAACAAGTAAACTACCACCGACCTTGTCGGTGGCCTTGAAAATGCGGCAAGCCTACGGACAATGTCCTTCGCCTTGCCTGATAAGGATTGAAACGATTACTCTAAAACATTCCTCACCAACATTGTTGGTTCACTGAAGGTGTGGGGCCTCCGCCCCCACGCCCCACCACTGACATTGTCAGTGGTTTTGACAGATAAGTAAAAGAATACTTCCGCAAGAAGAAAGAAATCAATCAATTTAATGAACAAGGTGAAAATATATTGGACAGGTACAAAGTACCGGCAGAATTCGATCACAACGATGACGAATCAGACGTGACCGTGAGGAATGATTTCTATAAACAAATTGCGATCTACTTTCTAAAAGAATTTCTCCTGGAGAAACAAAAGAATCGGGAACTTCGCAAAAAATTAAGCAACAGGAAACTGGAAGATTCTCACAAATGGAGGGAGCTGCGGCAAGGACAACTAAATAAAGATACAGGGATGCTTTTGGAGAAACAGAGGAGGCGCGAGCTTCTTAAAGAACTGAGCCACAAGAAGCTGGAAAACTCTCGCAGATGGCGGGAGTTGCGCCAAGAGGAGCTGAACAAGAAATGTCAGATATTCCGGAATAAATATGAATTGCGCAAGAGAAGACTGGATCTAGAGACATATAAATTAGAAAAAAAACAACAGCCAACGACGCCATTGGAAAATTCACTTCAGAACCGCCTGGAAAAAATTGAAAACTATCTCAAATTACAACAAAGTATTATTTCACAAATTACTGGCAAGAACAAGTTTCAACTAATTGATTTGTGAAAAGCTCCTGTTCCTGCGGATCTGTCTTTATTCTTCCGTGCGGGAAAAGAGTGAATGCTTTCCCTTTTAAGCTTTATGCTTGAGTAACATCTTCCCTTTTCATTTGATAATCATGCCCGACTTCAAGGGAATATTTTCCACTTGAAAAAGTGTATCATAAGTGTGACACTCACCTAAAAGGAGAAGAAATCATGCCCACAAAAAATCCGAGAGTAAACATTGTTGTTGAGGCGCCGCTATACAGCACTCTGCATGACCTTGCAGCCAGCGAAGGCATTTCCATGTCCACCCTTGCCCGCGACTTGATCCGAGAGGCACTAAACTTGCGGGAAGATGTCGCCCTCGCTGCCTTTGCCGATACACGAATGAAGACCTTCGACAAAAAAAAGGCGCTTTCTCATAAAGATGTTTGGAAATGACCCATGCCTTTTACGCTGCACTATCATACCGCTATTCGCGTCGAGGATTTGCCCCTTATCGACAAACGAACAAGAGACAGAATCCGAAAGGCCATAGAAGAGCGTTTGCAGAACGCACCTTATGACTATGGGGAGCCTCTGCGAAAGACCCTGAAAGGCTACTGGAAGCTCCGGGTAGGCGATTACCGGGTTGTTTTCAAAGTCATCGAGTCCGAGGTATGGATTCTTGGCATCAGGCATCGGAGATCGGTTTATATGGATATTGGTAAGAGGATGTAAAGGCTTTAGTAGTTTCGGCATGTTTGAAAGGTGATGGGGCTCCACTACAGCCCTGGATGGCTGTCTCCGTTTGAACAAAGAATTTTCTGATATTTGTTGAAGACAAATTTCAAGCTTTTCTACAGGTGTAAAGACGGACTGTAAAGCATGCTTCCTTCCCCAGAGTGGGGTCACAAGGCATGGTTCCTTGATGTGCGGATGACATGATCGAGAAAGCACCATCAGTCACTGCAAAGGATCAAATACTCTTTGGGCAGCTTACAGAGGTGATAAGACTAGGTGGAGTCAATTCAGAATCTTAAAACATAGGCAGCTTTCGAAGAACTTATATGGATGATATCGTAAAAATCGAAAACCTTATTAGGCAGGCAGAACAGCGGCTGTCTGATATCGAATCGGAAAGGAAGTCGCTCTGCGGCGAGATCGAAAGTCTCAAGAAGAGGAAAGATGAACTTGCCGAGAGGCGTATTTCTTCCCCTGTGGCAGAAAAACCTGTAATCACGAAGCGATCATCCCTGGAGGAGAAAACATCTTTATTCCGGCAACTATTCAGGGGCCGAGAGGATGTTTACGCATGTCGATGGGAGAGCACAAAGACTGGGAAATCGGGATATCAGCCAGCCTGCGAGCATGAATGGGTCGCCGGAATATGCAGGAAACCTTCTGTCAAATGCTCTGATTGTCCCGGCAGATCCTTTCTTCCTCTTACAGATTCAGCCATTAGGAGGCATTGGGAAGGCAAAATCTCATCCGGTAGAATTCCCCGTGAGCACACAATAGGCGTTTATCCTCTCCTGGCCGATGCAACCTGTTGTTTCCTGGCTATTGATTTCGACAAGAAGACATGGATGCAGGATGCAGGAGCCTTCATGGATACCTGTACTGCACTGAATATATCTGCGGCACTCGAACGATCTCGATCGGGAAACGGAGGGCACATCTGGATATTCTTCTCCGAGCCCATTCCGGCGATTTCAGCCAGGCGATTGGGTTCCTTTCTGATCACGGAAACTATGGAAAGGCGCCCCGATATCGGCCTCAGCTCTTACGATCGCCTCTTTCCAAATCAGGACACTGTGCCTCGTGGTGGCTTCGGTAATCTTATCGCCCTTCCGCTTCAGATGATGTCTGCAGCCAAGGGCAATTCTCTTTTCCTGAGCGACCAGGGTATCCCTTATGAGGATCAGTGGCTTTTTTTGTCAAGCATAAGGAAGATGAGGCCGCATGAGGTCGAAGCCATCGTGACCAAAGGAGCAAGCAGAGGCCGTATCCTCGGTATTCGAGCGACAGTCACGGAAGAAGAGGCAGAACATCCGTGGGAAATGCCCCCCTCCCAAAAGACAAAGCCTCCGGCTATCAAAGGCCCCTTGCCTGACAAGGTAATCATCACACAGGGAAACCAGCTCTTTATTGACAGAGAAGAGCTGCCGCCATCCCTGATCAATCACTTGATACGTATCGCCGCCTTTCAGAACCCCGAGTTCTACAGGGCACAGGCTTTGCGACTTTCCACTTTCGGTAAGCCGCGAATTATCTCTTGTGCAGAAGACTATCCTCATCATCTGTCTCTCCCCCGAGGTTGCCTTGCAGAACTTACAGCGACGCTGGAAACGAGGGGAATCGGTTGGCAAATGGAAGACAAACGCTCCGTCGGCTTTTCTATCAACGTGCACTTCACCGGGGAGCTGAGTCCAGACCAGCAGAAGGCCGCTGAGGCCGTTCTCGCTCATGATACTGGGGTTCTGTCGGCAACCACAGCGTTTGGCAAAACAGTCGTCGGACTTTATATCCTCGCTAAGAGAGCTGTTAATACTTTGATCCTCGTTCATCGTAGGCAACTCATGGACCAATGGATTGCCGGCATATCCTCATTTCTTCAGATAGACTCGTCCAAAATCGGCAAAATAGGGGAAGGAAAATACAACCCAACGAAGCACATTGATGTTGCACTTCTTCAGAGTTTGGGAAGGAACTCTGATGTGGATGATATTGTCGCCGACTACGGTCATGTCATTGTCGATGAATGCCATCACGTACCGGCGAGTAGCTTCGAAAATATTTTGCGGCGATGCAGAGCGCGGTACGTTCTGGGATTGTCCGCTACAATCGCACGCAAGGATGGGCACCATCCAATTATTTTCATGCAGTGCGGGCCGGTACGGTACAATGTAAGCGCCCGCAAGCAGGCCGTGGAACGACCTTTTTCACATCATGTCATCGCCAGGAGAACGCGTTTCAAATATGATCATCCTGTTATGGGTCACGAAGCTTCCATCACAGACATCTATGCGGCTCTGGTTCAGGATGCTGACAGAAATGAAATGATTTTTGATGATGTCCTGAAATCACTGGAAAAAGGAAGATCGCCTATAGTGATCACCGAGAGGAAGGAGCACTTGGGCTTCTTGGCTGAACGATTTTCAAAATTTGCCCGCAATGTCATCGTGATGAAGGGAGGAATGGGGGCTAGGCAACGAAAGGAAATATCCGAAAAAATAGCTTCTATACAGGATCATGAAGAACGACTAATCCTGGCCACTGGAAGATATCTTGGAGAGGGATTCGACGATTCACGTCTCGACACCCTTTTTCTGACTATGCCGATCTCCTGGCGTGGAACCCTGGCCCAGTATGCGGGTCGTCTCCATCGCTTACACTACAACAAGACCGAGGTAATCATTTACGATTACGTGGATTCGGAGATTCCGGTAATGAAACGCATGTATGAAAAACGTCTAAAGGGGTACCGAGCGTTGGGATATAGCCTTCATGATGAAAGATTTGAACATGACCAGATATAATGTATGAAACATTTTTCGACAATTATGTGTTCGGTCATGATCGTTTTTTACTTATTGATTTGAAACCGACATTATTTCGTTGAATCATTCCGCTGAATCATTCTGCAATCATTCTGCTTGACATATTACGTAATGAGTAATATAATTCATCTATGATTAAATCCTTTTCATGCAGAGAAACAGAAGTACTGTTCAACGACTCTCCTGTGCACCGCTACCAATCAATTGAGTGGCAAGCGAGACGTAAGCTCTTATATCTTCATAGTGTACGAACACTCCACGATCTGTCAACGCCTCCAGGCAACCGATTGGAGACTCTCAAGGGGGATAGAAAAGGACAACATAGTATCCGTATTAACGATCAATGGCGAATCTGTTTCAAGTGGCGAGACGGCAATGCCTTTGATGTGGGAATCACGGATTACCATTAGGAGATTGATATGCATAGAAAGATAGAAAAATTTGATCCCATTCCGCCCGGCGAGATTCTCTTCGAGGAGTTTATGAAGCCCGTGGGCTTGAGCATCAATCAACTGGCCAGGGACATTGACGTACCGCCTGGCCGAATCAGCGAGATTATCAATGGCAAGCGGGCGATTACCGCAGATACCGCGCTGCGTCTTGGAAAATATTTCGGTGTGTCTCCTGAGATCTGGTTAAATCTGCAAACGGATTATGATTTGCGCATTGCCAGGAGAACTACCTGGCCGGGAATAGAATCTCGTGTGAGAATCCGAGTGGCATAATCTTTCATTGTCCATAGGCTTGCAGCATTTTCAAGGCCACCAACAAAGCCGGTGATAGTTTACATGCTGTCATCCATTACTCCTAGATTTATCTGATCCCATTTGGTTTAAATACACTCATAAATTGGTACTATTAGTACCAATTTAAATTAATATTTAAACTATCCTTTGGCTTTAGTTTAAAAATGTGGCATTTCAGGTACTACGGATACCGATAAAAAGACAAAAATAAACCGCCTTATCAATCTATGGCCGAAAGGTACGGTAGGCGTTACCTCGTACCTTACTTCCCGTGGTTTCAGTTATGAACTCCTGAGAAGGTATAAAGGGAGTGGCTGGATAGAAAAACTTGACAGAGGTGCCTATATTCTTTCGGGGGATAAGATCGCGTGGCAGGGCGCTCTTTATACCCTTCAGACTCAACTCGGACTCCCTGTACATGCGGGAGGAAAAACAGCCCTTGAACGGAAAGGTTATGCTCATTACCTACCGGCAAAGCAGAATAAGGTCTATCTATATGGTCCACGAGAGTTGATTTTACCGGCCTGGTTCAAAGGAGATCGTCACAACGTTCAGTTTGTTGTGACACGCACGAATCTCTTCCCTAAGGAAAGCCGGGAAGGATTTACTGAGCTCAAAGAAAAGGATTTTCGCGTTACTATCTCAGCACCGGAACGGGCGGCCATGGAGATGCTTCACCTGGTTCCCAAAGATATCGGCTTCGAAGAAGCTCAATTGATCATGGAAAACCTAGTCACGCTCCGTCCTGATATTGTCCAGGAGCTATTGGAGATATGCCGCTCTGTGAAGGTGAAGAGGCTGTTCCTTTATATGTCAGAGAGACGGGAACACACCTGGTTGTCGAAGCTGGATTTATCGAGAATCGATCTCGGGAAAGGAAAGCGAATGATCATACTGCATGGCCGGTATGATGCGAAATATCAGATAACTGTTCCCGCTGATCGTTAAGGAATGTCTACGTGATTGACACCGTATACTTCAGACAAGCCGAATTGCTCCTGAGAATATTACCGTTTATCGACAAAGAGTCCGTCTGCGCCCTGAAGGGCAGGACGGCTATTAATTTCTTTGTCAGGGATCTCCCACGCATTTCCGTCGATATTGACCTCGCATATCTTCCCAAAGGAATTGTTTTGCATTCACATATTTTATTTGCGTCGATAAACTCTTTTACGATGACCTATCCGTACAACCAGGATAAGCAGAGCTTTGTCTTCTATCTTTGAGATTATTCGATAGTCGCCGACTCGGTATTTCCAAAACTCACCAAACTGGACACCTTGTAAGGCTCCGCCAATGCTGCGCGGATCGTCCAGAGCAGCAACTCTGTCTTGCAGAAACTTGATGATTCGTCGTGCTATTGGCTTATCTAACTTAGCAAGGTCTTTTTCCGCAGCTGCGTCAATCTCAATCCTCCAGGCCAAGTCGTTTCTCCACTTCCTCTAGTGTATAGGTGTGACTCCGGCCAGCTCGGAGGTCTTCTAATCGTTTCTCAGCAAGATACACGTCTTCCAGATCTGCTAAGTGCTCAATGATCGCCTCTCGGACGTAAAAGCTCTTGCTACGACCTGTAGCTTTTGCCAATGCGTCAAGCCGTTCTTCTATTTCGGCGGGAAGTCTTATGGCTAACATTTCTTATGCTCCTTTTTCAGTTATACATGTATAGCATTCTGACAAATCGATGTCAATTTATATCTTTCTGCTTTTCATAAAATTTATAAGGTTCTGCCGGCTGGTTCCAAGGATCCTGGCGATCGCCGACTTTGCCACGCGGTGTTTCAAGAGCTCCCGGATCTGGTCTTCTTTTCCGTCGAGCTTCGACTTTCCCAGCGTTCCAGGCTTTCGACCCAAAGTCTTCCCAGCGGCTTTCAAGGCCCGTAATGCTGCCCTGGTTCTCTCCGAGATAATATCCCGCTCCAACCCAGCCAGAAGCGAAAATAATGTGACAAGAATCTTCGTTTGCATGTCATGGTTTCACTTTAGATCTAAATTCTGTTTAATCGCAATCACCCTGACCTTCTTTTTAAGAAGCCCTACCAGGTTGATCACTTCAACCAAGCTTCGTCCCAGGCGCGATAATTCAGATACAACAAGGATATCCCCGGCTTTCAGTTTACCGGTCAATTCCTCGATCCTACGGGCCTGCGGATCCTTCCGGGAGGACATCTCAACCTTAACGAATTCTTTAATCTTGAAATCGTGCTTACGAGCGTATTCGTGGACCTCAAGACGCTGTTTATTAATGTCCTGGCTGTCAGTTGACACTCTGAGGTAAGCTATCGCAGACATCTGCAGTCCCCTTTTGTTTTCTTCCGGCTTGACAATGGAGAGCCTTTTAAGAATCTGAGACACGGTTTCAAAAATGCTTTGCGGCGCGCAAGTCTGGATACAAAGATCAGGATCCATGATCTTCGACACACGTACGACACATGGCTACACGCTAGAGGCACACCGACGGCAATCGTGAAAGATATGATGAGTCAGAAGACGCTAACCATGGCCTCACATCACAATCAGTCGGACCAGTTGACAATGCTCCACTTTTCCAACAAAATAACGCGTCCTACTGAAAAGTATGCTAACCATATTGCTAACCAAGCCCAGAAATAGCAAAATAAGAAGAGGTTGCTGACATCAGCAACCTCTTGATTTTATTCTGGTGCCGGAGCCCGGAATCGAACCGGGATGACCGTGGGGTCGGGGTATTTTGAGGCCAAAATATATGAAATAACAGTAAGTTATTAAACCCTTGATAACTGGTC
Source organism: uncultured delta proteobacterium (assembly GCA_963729715.1). Taxonomy (GTDB): domain Bacteria; phylum Desulfobacterota; class Syntrophia; order Syntrophales; family UBA2185; genus Fen-1135. Next base: position 16,253 of record CAVSPA010000003.1, on the reverse strand, counting down.
TGGTTTCACGCCACTGTTTAAAATATTGGGTAAAAATTGAATTCTATTTATTCTACCTATCTCCGTCGATCTCCGTCTTTTCTCGCCGTTTACAGTCTGGCCTATCACAAATTTAGCACATAGAGGCGGCGGACTATAGATCCGATTATCTCGCTGTTTCACTTCTTCTTCCCAGTCAGCCCCATGACTGCCACCGAGCAGACATAAAAATCAGATATAAGGTTTCACCTTTAAGTGTACGTTTCTTTATTTCTCTGGATGAAATCCTCAAGGTCTTGCCGATCAATAAATATCTTTCGACCACCTCGAAATCTCACTACTGGTATTTCGCCAGCCCAAATCCTTGTGCGCAGGCTCCATACCGTGAGCCCTAAATATTCAGACGCGATTTTTAACGTCAAGAGTCTCGGAGTTTGTGTGGTATTGGGTTTTGGGGATATCTTGAATATCGATGAGCTCCTTCCTATATTTCTTCTTCCTGTTCTTTTTTCAATTTTGAGATTGCAATTTCCCATCTTGGGCAAAATCGTCCGCCTACTGATTCCATAGGATACACTCTGCAGCCCTCTGGTCTCGCAGGATAGATTTCACAATAATATCCCGCACAAGTGCTTTTTAAAAAAGGACATGGAATTCTTTTCCTGTCATTCGATTCCCATTTAGAACCATCCGATAATTCCCCATAATATTTTTCGATAACCTTTTTTTCGGAAATGTTTAGATATGTAGACATATTTAAGAGTGATTCTTGGTTATAAGGTAGACCGAGTTCAAGACAACATTTTCCGCATCTTTGACATTCAAAATATTTCCACAACTTATACTGTCTTTTATCTTCCTTGTTACTCATCACCGGTTGCTCTAAATCGCTCTTATTTCCTCAATAGCACTATTTATGTCAATTTTCATAAAGCTGGCGATCTTGCTCTCAACGGCGCGTATCAAGTCTTTGTTTTGACTTATCAGGCTTTCTATCTCCTCTGTATTTCCATATCGTTGCAACAGATCATGCACCCTCTCATCGATAGTCACTATCTTGTTGTGCATCACCCTCTTGTCTGCATAGTATATAATCTCCCGCTCCTCAAGCCTTCCCTGCGGATTTAAATTCTGCAAGACAACATGCTGCTCCACAATCTCAGCTATGCTTGTAAATCCAATTTCTCGTAGAAGCTCTCCGCCCGATAAATCGTGTCGCTCCTTTGTTTTAAGAGATCTCGTCTTGGTAATGTCGTGCAGGAGTGCGGCTGCAATAACCAGGTCCCTGTTCACTGCTACACCATTTTTTAGATTGTCTGCTATCGCCAGAGAAACGTGCATTACCTGAATGGAATGCTCAACGATGTTTGGTCGCATGGAATGTTGCACCATGAGTCCATCACATTCCTCTCTGGAGGGAATTCTATCACTGCTCATGGGATATGTATCCTTCATATAATCTTCAGTATATCAGGAGCGTGCCTTTCAGAGGCTGGAGGAACACTGGTCGGGTAACCAAGAATAACAGGTGCAACTATTTCACAATCCTTTGGCACTCCCATGTCATCAAGGATCTCTCGGTCACGGATATGAGCCCCTAATCCGATCCAGCAGGTTCCCAATCCTCTGGAGGTGGCAGAGAACATAAAATATGCAACCGTAAGACCACAATCCACGTCAAGTGACTGCACCTCTGTGGGACCGACGACATAAACAAGGCAGGGTGCATTGTAAAAGACATTGAATTGCTCGTCACGCAGACGGGGTTCATATTGTTTCAGTGGTGACTCAGGATTCCGTTCAAGATCGGAAAGGAGGGTCTTCTTACTTTCATCGGAGAGCTTTTTCATGTAATCACGGTTCTGGATAATGATAAACTTGCATGGTTGGCGATTAGTGGCTGTCGGGGCAAGACATGTGTCCTGAATGATTTCTTTTATTACTGATAAAGGCACTTCCTTATTATTTTGAAAGTCCCTGATGGCACGCCTGTTTATTAAAAGTGTTTTGAAATCCATTTCTATCCTCCTTTGCTGTTATGTGAACTATGGTTAATTTCTGATCTCAGCTTCTCAGCACTTATTTCTTCTCTTTGATTCCAGCCATTTCCATAGCATCTTTTTTGAATTTATCTATATTTTGCATGAGCGATTGCTGGATGAAGATCTTCTGGGCCTGAGGAGATCCTGCGCCATGCGTTGATTCCATAGGAACAACCGAGCCCTGTCCAGTTAGATACTCGATAAGCCTCATCATCCTGATACGATTTTCCGTTGGAACCCCTTCTTTGGCTTTGAAGTACTTCTCCACAAACTTACCAATCTGATCGTTTTTCAAGTCTTTGGCAGTAGGGACAGTGCAGACAAGACCACCGGCAATATCACCCGTGATGTAATTCCCGTTCCAGATCGAGTTAACGCCCTGAAGCTTGGCGATGTTGATATATAGGGAGTCGGGGAAAAATACACCTGAAGGGCTCTTTCGTGCGGTATAAACGGATGCCAGGGCGCAACCGGCGGAAAGTTCACTCTGAAAGTAAAGATCCGTCAACTTGTCGCGGATGTGCTTGGCATTGCCTGAACCATTATAGTCAGCCACAGTCGCGGCAGCGCCGATAAGAAGATCTCTATGACCTGTCTTACATCCGGAAGTGGCTAATCTTTGCAGGAGGGCAAAGTAATTCACGTAACTGCCGGCATATTTGCTCTCACCACATAGAAACACCCGGTCCCAAGGGACAAAAACATCATCAAAGATCAAATGGGTCGATCCATGCGCGCCGTACTTGGCATTCCCATAATCCATCTCATCGCCAATAAACCTTCTCGCATTGGAGGCAGGAGCTTCCGCTATGTGAAGTAATCCAGGTGTGTCAGATGGGACGGCAAAGCAGACAGCATATTCCTCTTCTCCTTGTTTCAGGGTGGTACAGGGTAAAACTACAACCTCGTCAGCAATGACCGCGCCGGAAATACTTGATTTGGCTCCTCTGACGACAATCCCGTTTTCTCTCCTTTCAACAATACGAAGATACATGTCCGGATCCTTCTGGTCGCCAGGGCTGAGGCTTCTATCGCCTTTCACATCCATCATGGCTCCCGCAACAGCCAGGTCATTGCTCTGTATATACTTTAGAAATTCAAGAAAACGGCTGTGATAATTTGTCCCCAAAGCCTGGTCCACATCTTTGGTCCCCGCAAAGACAGAATTGACGGCTCCTGTGCTTACACAACGGGCACCGATGCAAGCTCCATGTTTATGGACCATGAATCTGGCCAGTCTAAAGCGCGTTCCCAGATCTTCCCGATCCTGCATAATATGGACGAAACGGCTTATCTTATCGTTGATGAAAGGAGAATGGGTCGTCAGGAAATCTTCATTTTCCTTTTGAGATGCCAATTCATAGACAAGTCCGATTGCTTCGATGGGAGGTTTCAAGCAAGGGTGATTTGTAAAGTCCTGCACCCTTTCTCCAAATGCGTACAGTTGCGTGTTGAGTGTTTTTAGCTTTGAGAAATATTCTTCCTTTGTTCTTAGTGCCATTTGTTCCTCCTTCAGAACCTTATAAAGCTGATTAAGAGTATTTCTTATCTTTCATTCTCAGTCTTACTTTATCCCACGATTTGGTGATGAGGAAGCTCTCTTTCATGTTATCCACCATGCGGACATATTTCGGCCAGGGAACAGCAAAGCTCAGTACATTGGATGAAACGCAGGGGCGTGCTGAAACATCGAACATGCCTAACACGGCACGGGGCTCAGAAGATTCAAGTTCTTTATAGGGATAATCAACAATAGATGCACATCCAGCACCAAAAGGGGCAATGACGCCGTTGGGCTGCGGTTCATCATAATTAGCCAGCGTAAAAAGACCGGAAAGGACATCAGGCGGGGCAAAGAAAATAACCACCAAAGGCTTATCCCTATCCTCCATCTGATCCCATCTTTTGAAGATAATATAGTCTCCGGGTGCTTTTGACGGCTTCTGGTAGTTCATATGTTCTTTGACAAGTTCCGGTGATTTCTTATACCTTTCTCCTTCCAGTTTGCCGGGAATTCCATAAGATAGAAAATATTCAAAATTGGGTGCTTGTTTGCTCTCGAATCCAAGGTATCGTTTACCGCCGCCGCAACCAATCGTATGGGTGTCAAAGCATAGGGTTTTCCCGTTCCTGACTTTCGCTAAATCTCCAATAATGCAACGGTGTCCTTTGGGTGGTTTGGCCATAAATTTCAGTTCGGCCGTATCGGAATAATAAAACCCGATAGGCAATTCAGCACCTGGAAAATACCTTGTCCAGTCTTGTAAAAATCTCTCCTTAAATTCAGCTTCCATGACTTTCCTCCCTTTAATGCCCTGTCGTTTGATCCAAGAGTATGTCCAACCATTTATTTTGGAGGACCTGCTTTTTTCATAAACTCCGGATCTTTCTCAAGCTCCCTGGCAATATCTTGAATCTCTCTTTGTACTGCAGGTGAAAAAGAATTAAATGCGGCTTCCGCCCCGGAGGTATTCTTTGCATCAACATATTTGGTAGCATTTGTACCACTTTCCTGCATGATCATGAGGACCACCTTTTCAAGTCTCTTTTGAATATTTGGCGGAAATTGTGAAAGGCTTTGTTCAGCCTGTAATGCCTCGGGATTTTTTGACGCGTAATCCGCTCTCGCAACAGGATCAGCAAAAAAGTCTTTCAGCATGGACATGGCTGCTTCGTGTGACTGGTCTTGTGCAAATGTATTGTTCGCTAGAAAGATGAATGTAAAGATTGTAACTCCCAATATCATCAAAAATTTGGATTTCATAACATATCACCTCTTTACAAATTGGGTTAATCGTTTATAGTATTCCTCAACACAACAGACGGTTTAAACTTAACCACCCTTCTTGCATCGATGATCATCTGCTCTCCTGTGTGAGGGTTCCGGCCTAGCCTGGGTCTCTTCTGTTTCACTGACCACCTACCGAATCCCGAAATCATGATGTCGTTACCCTTGACAAGTTCATCCCTAATAATATCAAAGAAGCTCTCCACCAGATTGATGCATTCTTTCTTAGGTATGTCCAATTCACTATAGATCATGTCAACAAGATCGATTTTTGTCAGAGCCATTACATATCCCCTCCTTGTTCTTTTTCATGGTAAACGTTTTAACCAGTCATAAATGACTTCCGCAACCGTTTCCCACCCTTCTTCACCGATAATCCAATGGGCATGATTATTAAATTCAATATAGGTGGAGTTCTTTTTATACTTATCCTGAATTTCCCTTGTGACAGATGGTGGGGTCAATCGATCTTCCGTCCCGCCGATAATTAATACGGGACAGGTCACTTTTTCAGCATCAATAAATGTAGCCTTCTTTACGTCAAACATCCAGAATCCTATCTCCCAAGCTGCTCTCCCAGATTCATGTGAAAACCTTTTATAGACCCTCTTCTGCTCTTGAGGCGTCAACAGCTGTAAAGATGAATATGCCGCTCCTTCAAAAGTGGGTAATATAGGTTCATCCCACAACCCCATTCGTTCCCTGTTGTACCAAGCGCTTTTAATGACTGACCATGTTATTGCATTAATACCCCTTGGAGCAGCCGGTGCTATTAAAACAGCTGATTTGACCAGACCTCGGCTTGCCAGGACCTGAGAGATAAGACCACCCATGGAATGACCGATAATAATGGGGGGCTGATCGAGCCTTTTGATTTCCTTTTCAATGTCATTGACGTAATCGACAATGCTCGTGGTTCCGAGATTAGGATTTGCAGGAGAACTGGGAGGAGTATCGTGATATCTGAGCGTCGGTGTAATGCATTTGTATCCTCTGTCCTCAAAGTATTTCTTGAAATTGTCCCAGCACCAGGAACCATCAAACATACCATGGATCATTACAATGGTTCCTTTAATCTTTTTCTCAGGGGATTTGTTTGCTGGCTGATTTTCGAGTGCTTGGATGGGAAAAGCAAATGTAAGTGTGAAAAGGATCGTTACGAAGAAAGTGAAATATTTGTGCCTGAATCTGATAAATGTATTTCTCACTGTACTTGCTCTCTTTTACAAACAGCTGATTCAATTCTCTGCTCTTCAATCATACTCCTCAGAATGCTCCTTATGCTTCATCCAGTTGTCCAGATATATCTTCGCCAGATCCTTAGATTTAATGACCAATACATTCTCCGCATTCTTTTCCTTGTCAAATTGAAGCCTTCCGTGCTCACCATACCCCTGCAAAATGATCATGATCTTGTTGTGGGCGGGCGAACCCTGTTAATATAAATAATATTACTTCCTCTCTGCCTATTTGTTGATGGTTCTTCTTCCGTTAAATGTAATTTCTGAAATTCATTTCTGGGATGGCTATAGTTCAAATACGACATCGGAGATTCATTCAGCCGAAGTGAAACATCAAATGGCTGTTTATGCCCCTCGATAAGATCAATTTTCGCCTGAAATATAAAATCATTCATTGATCCTGAGACTCGCCGATCAACTATCTTAGAAAAATATATTATTTTACTCTCTGGTTCGATGATATTTTCATACATGACTTTATTCCCGTCGATGATCATAAAGTCGTGCATACAGGACAATGCTTCTCGAATAAACTTCTTGTCGTTAGTAATCCCCCGCCCTTGCATGACTATGGAGTATAGAGATACGGTATTTGTCAAAATTATATATTGGGTGCGCTGCGCTGTGAACAGATGTGCGTTCCAGTCAAGTATGGGATTTCTGTTATCATCGTATGGAATAGCTGGCAAAGGAGCGATTCCGATTTTTTTAGCCAGTTTTAATGTGAGTCGAAAGATCATCTTCTTATGAGCTATGGCATGTTTATCATCTACGAAGACAGACACCGCCGATCCATTTGTCGGTATCTGATTTGGCCAGTTCCTGCAGCAGTTACCCACAGATCTTTTCTCTGGGCTACTTCTTCGGATATTTATATATATTCAGTCCTATCTTAGCCTCTTCATTTCCAGGAATGGAAACATTTCCTTCTGTTGATGCAATGATTATGGTCTTTCCCGATGATGATGGGCCAAATTCTTTTGTAAGATCAACCTGAATGGTCAGGACATTATTTTCAACCTTCATCTCTACGTTTTTCATTTTTATCCTCCTGGTGAAATGATGATCTTCTTATAAGAAATTCTGGACAAGTTGACGAGAAATTTTTAAGATTACTAAGAAAATATGCCACTGTTTCTTATATTACACCCCATTATCCGGAAGGGTTTTTAACACAGGGTCGTCCCTTGAAAATATATTGGTGGTTTCAGCCTCATCATCAAAAATTAGAATTGCTAATCCAGATTCAAGTTTGTATTTTGCTTGTCTGAATTTTGTTTCCATGGAAACTTCTACTTCACCATAATCAGTTCCATCTCTGGAAATAAATTCTTCAATAACTCCTTGTAGTGCTTCCTGGCTTAGTCTGTTGACTGGAATTACATGGATGGACATTTAAAATTGCTCCGTGCAAATGGTTTTGTGCATATCCCTATGAGCTAATTTGCTCCCATGATGTTTTATTCCGATGTCTTTACCGGCAAGAGATTCTGAATGTTGCTGGTAAAGGGCGTTATATTAACCTTTCTCTTTTTCCATAGCGGCCATGATCTTCTCAGGCTTCTTGTCTCTGTGTCTTTTCAGAGAATTTCTATAACCAGCATTATCGAAAGGTATCTTATATTTCAATGTCTCAAACAGAAAAAAAACGAAGACAACACTGACAAGATGAACAGCCTCATGATGATCGCATTTCTTCCGTCTCATGGATAGATAAAACTGATAGACCTCAATCGGATCTCGTAGCTCAAGCTGGTTTTCAACAACCGAGTGTAACAGAATGTGTAGAAAAGGATTGGTCTCATGTTCCGGATCGAAATCATGATCTGACATAACATCGGCAAACTCAAGTTGATTATGAAATTCTTCCTGATGTTGTAGCATGATCTGGGCGAGTTTCTTGTCTTCATCATTCAATTCGGCAGTGCTGCCAGCTTTTGCTGCTTCCCATATTGCATGAAATCTCTCACGTGTAAGAATTTTTAAAATATCTTCAACAGATACAGTGTCATTTTGGTCCGTCATTATCATTCGTCCCGTTTATTTCAGATAACCTGCTTTTTTCATAAATTAAGGATCTCTCTCAAGCTCCTTGGCAAAATTTTGAATCTCTTTTTACACTGCGGGTGAAAAAGTATTAACGGCGCCTTCCGGTCCAGAAATATTTGCTGCCAGAACGTGCCTGGAAGCATTCCAAACAACAAGGCAGGAGTGATCCGGTTCAACGATCTCTTTGAGGCTTTCATTACACTATGATTCCATTTCTTTTCTTCATCTTGCACCTTTCTTTATAGCGATATGTTAATGATTACGTGAAACCCCTGTCCTGCTAATAATGACTATTCTTTGCTTATTCTTTTTCCTATGGAATGTGCTTTGCCAAGCTCCTTGCCCAGACCAAAGTAATAGCCATATTCAGGGGTATAGGTAATCGGTTTGATTTTCTCTACTGACAAGGCACCTTTATCATCCAAGAAGTTTTCATCCGCCTTGATATCAAGAATCTTTCCAATAAACTGCGTATGAAGTCCAATCTCATGCGTATGAATGAGCCGGCATTCAAGGATGAACGGAAATTCCCCGACATAAGGAGCATCCACAAGATCGCTTTTTACAGGGGTTAATCCACTTCTTGAGAACTTGTCTTCGTTCCTGCCGGAGGTGATTCCGAAATAATCGACCGCTTCGACATACTTTTCTGAAGGGACATTAACGGTAAAAGCCTTCCGTTCACAGATACTGGCATAGGTATATGTGGCCTTTCTCAGTGAGACGGTTACACAGGGCGGGGAAGAACAGCATATTCCGCCCCATGCTGCGGTCATTACATTGGGGTTTCCATTCTTGTCGTATGAACCGATCACTAACACCGGAGCAGGATAAATGATCGTTTTTGCACCAAGTGATTTTTTCATTGTTTATTTCCCTCATATTCTTCTGAATGTTCTCTGTGTTTATACCAATTGTCCACGTAAATCTTCGCCAGGTCTTTATTCTTAATGACCAACAAATTCTCCGCATTCTTCTCCTCAGCAGCTTTGGTAAAGTTGAAAGAACCGGTGATTACAATCTCCTTGTCAATAATCATGATCTTGTTATGGGCTATGGCGTGTTTATCATCTGTGAAGGTAGGGATGCCGGCATTAGATATGAAAGTGGCAGATGTGTATCTTTCTTTCCGTTGACTCTTATCAAGTAGTGCTTCCACTTTGACACCTCTCTTGAGAGCGCTTGTCAGGGCCTTGGCGATAGGGGCTGATGTAAATGAATATGCCTGAACCAGGATTTCTGATTTTGCAGCATTGATCTCTTTGACTATGGATTCGGTGCAGCCGCCACCGGGACTGAAGCAGACCTTCGTAATGTCAGCTTGAAAAGCAAATGCTGTGGTCGCAACGAAACTCAGAATCAGGAATGATAAAACTGTGGCTGTAATTCTTTTCATGGATTTCTCCCTTAATATAAGAGAGTATGATTTGTGATGATGACAACTACAGTGTATGCTTGCGGCAATATACAAGATTTTTCAGATAATGTCGAAGAAATCCGGGATATTTTTAAGAGAATGGTAATACTCTTAAAGATGCCGAATTTTGACCATAATTATTGAATACACCTCGGTTTCACAATGGGGATTCATTTAGATTGAGGATATAAAAAGAGTATAATACCTTATTTGAGGTCGGCAAACCCACGAATGACGGGGCTTTGAGAGTTATAGGACGGCGTAACCCGGATCAGGTAGGAGGCGGGGTCACCCCCGCCGTCCTCCCACACCACCGGACATGCGGTTCCGCATCCGGCGGTTCATTGAACACCCTGGAGTCGTTGCATAGTATCGAGCAGCGAGACCAGACCTAAACGATCAAAGTAGGACTTCGGGAAAGCTTGGTTCATGTGACTTGCACCACTGTTCCACCACGGCCCGCGTTGGTTGAAGGCCGAGCGAAACGCCCGTTCTTCCGTCAGTCCTGCCTTCATCAGATTCGTGGCGCGAGTATAGGGGCGTTTCCACTGTCGCCATTGGCTGCATCGCAGTTTCCGCCTGATCCACCCATCCAACTCTTCCAGGGCGCCCTTGGTCTGGGTCAGCTTGAAGTACGCCGCCCATCCTCGGAACACCGGGTTGAGTTCTTCAATGGTGTGGGGCAGGCTTCGCCCTCTCGATCCTTTGAGCACGACCCGGATGTGATCCTCCAGCCGTTTGATGCTGGCTGGTGCAATCCGTAGTCTCGGGGCTTTATGCCAAGTAAGGCCGTAGCCCAGAAACTTCCTCTCCCATGGACGCGCTACCGCGCTTTTGGCCACATTGACCGTGAGCTTGAGCGTGTCCGCCAGAAACCGGGTGATGCTCGCCATGACCCGCTCCCCTGCCTGTCGGCTTCTGACATAGATATTGCAGTCGTCCGCATATCGGCAGAAGGCGTGGCCCCGGCTCTCCAGTTCCCGATCCAGTCCCGTCAGCAGGATGTTCGACAGCAGCGGGCTGAGTGGCCCACCTTGCGGAGTGCCTTCCGTCCTCGGGGAGATGATCCCCTCTGCCATCATGCCCGCTTCGAGGTACCGGCGGATGAGGCGCAGTACTCGCCCGTCTCCGATCTTCTTCGAGAGCTTCTCCATCAGAAGATCGTGATTGGCGCGGTCAAAGAATTTCTCCAAGTCCATGTCCACCACAAACCTGCGACCTTCGGCGACATACTGCTTGGCCGCCTTGACCGCTTGATGGGCGTTCCTCCCCGGTCGAAAGCCATAGCTCGATGCGGAGAAGTCGGCCTCGAAAATCGGCGAGAGCACCTGATGCAACGCTTGCTGGATCAGTCGATCCGTCAGCGTCGGAATGCCGAGTGTCCTTACCCCGCCTTGCGGCTTCGGTATGTCCACCCGACGTACCGGCGAGGGAATGTAGCTCCCCGCCAGCAGTTTGGCCCTGATCGTCGGCCAGTGTTGCTTGAGGTGGTCTTTAAACTCGGCTATGCCGATGCCATCGACTCCGGCAGCGCCTTTGTTCTCAACCACCCGCTGATAGGCGAGCTTCAGGTTACCGCGTTCGCACGCGGTGTCCATCAGCACGCTTGTCTGCTCCAACTCCGCTTTCGTCCGCCGGTGGGTCGTCACGTCAGCCTCGACGCCAGGCAAGGCCATACCGGCGTTCCGCGCCGGCAACTCCTTGTCGGTAACCACTTGCTGTGGTGCTTCTGTCTTCATCAACTGTCCGTGTGGTCCCGCCGCCTACTTGCGGCTTTCAATGTTCGGCCCTTCAGCCCAGATTGGCGCCTAATATGGCCTCTGCTGACTTCTGCATGAGCCTCCCGACACCTCTCGATGACGGTAGCACTAAGGTCGCCCCTGGCACCCATGCAGCTCTCCCCGGGTATGATGCACCCACCTTCACGCTTATGCCTGTCGGATATACGCTACGGCGTCCCGTGCAAGTTTCGGGCTTTGACGATATTGGCCGCCTTACCCCGCCGTGCCGCCTCTTATCCGCTTCCTCTTCGTCAGGCCAGCGCTTTGCCTTCGGCTTCCTCCAGATTCGCAGTCGCCCGCGACACCCTTGCCGTTCGGCTAACTCTTCCCCTTGCCGGGCGAGTAGAGGACTTACACCTCCAAGTGAGTGCGCCCTGCCGGGCGCACCAAAATAAAGGGTTTACGGCCATGATATCCGTAAACCCTGATGATTACTGGTGCCGGAGCCCGGGGTCGAACCGGGATGGACTTGCGTCCGGGGGATTTTGAGTCCTGAATTACGTGTTTTCTCTTTAAACAGAAAAATAGCTCCGATTATATAAGCATTTATTTCTATTCATCTTTTAGAGATGCTGCTTTATATGTCTATTGACGTGAATATGGCAAAACATGCGTTATTTTTGAAAAGTATGCTAACCATATTGCTAACCAAGTACTAGTCGATTTTTTTTGTTTGTAAGACTGCCACATAGATAATTTAAAGTCACACATTCCATAGGGCGGCCAGCGTTGCTTTTGTACGGCTCAGAGTAGATCTGATATTGGGTTAGAAGGTGTTGTAACTCATACTTGGACTTTTCTGTATAGCCGCTCATTTTGCCGTCCTGTTTTCCCAGAAAAGATATAAAGTATGGAATGATTTATTAGGGCAGTTTTGGCAGCCCATGTTTTTTTCTATGTCGTCCTATTGCTTCTGCGGCAATTGAAATTCTTGAAGTCTTCTTTCTTTCTGTCTATGGATCGGTATAAACTCTTCAGCAGTCTTTAGAAGATACATTATTCTTCCACGGCAAAGATTCGTAATAAGCTCTTACTGTTTTGTATAATTCATCAAATGGTGGGAGGTCGTCAGTTATCTCAAATCTCAGATTATCGTAGTCCGAGCGTGAACGCCGTATAATTTCTGGATCGGCCAAGGAATCGCTGTTTACATACAACTCTCTCGATATCGACTTAGCGGTTAAAGTACTAAGAATTTGTTTCTTGATATCAGAGCTATCAAGCTGTCCGTTGGCTAGCAGACAGAAGATGTCATAAGCATCCTGCCTTCTGGCCCTGTTGCGCGGCACTTGTTGTATTATTGCTCGGTATTTTTCCGCAACAAGTTCGGATAAAGTATACGCTCTTATGAAATTATGATGGTCAATCTCAAGTGAGTCGATGTGACATATGGTTTCGTTAAAGCTAAAATCGATTTTTAGTATGGATGGAGAGAGTCCTTTGAGTAGTTTATGGTGCTTACGTGTTCCCTTGTAGGCATACCCGACATTGACTATAAGAGTTGGATAAAGTGCTTCCTTGTTGTTGGGTCTCAATTCATGTCGTTGTATTCTACAATCCAAGCCGTAATTTAGAGTTTCAACTGAAAGCGCAAGTTTGTGTGCTAGCTCCCTCAAAAAGTCATCTTCATTAAACATGAGATATTTCTCAGAAGTGGAAAAGTCTATATCTTTAGTGAATCTTAATCCATGAAATCTGACGGAGATCAATATTGCGCCTTTGACGATCATGTTGTCTCGCAATTTTGCTGAGTCGCTAATCGCCGTGAGAACGGTATGAACTGCTTGTCTGAATTCTCTTACTGAGGCATCTTGGTTTTCATTTACCCAAGCTTCAATGTTAACATATAACATTTTCAATCCAGATTTATGGAAAGCGCCCATCGTTCACTATATGTTGCACTGTATGGGCCGGAAGGATCCAGTTTTCTTGATCCTCCACGCTGAATAATTTTTGCCCATTCATTAATTATATTATCATTTATTCCGCACATATCTTCTAATATATATCCTGCTCTTGTCTTTTCAATTAAATTCCCATGCCTGTCAATCTCGTCCAAGATCAAATTACTATACCCGGTAGCAAATTCCTTGTAGACATCAACTACATGCCTAATGCCGCCACAATACCCTGGTTCTCTCAGCATGTCCAAGAATGTTTGCCCAATTGTACTAACTCTCTGCTTCCTACCCTCAATTAGTTTATAAGCTCCATAATGAGTGGTTGAGTATCTAACAACAGGATATTTGCCAATCTTGGAAAATGAAATCTTCACTAAGTGGGGAAGTTCACTGTTAATGTAGTTGAGAAAATGGGGTTTGAGATCTTTTTTCATTTTTTTTAAAGCATACTGCTTCCATTCTGTTGGGGCGGGGCTCGATATAAAAAGGGTGTTAGAAATTCTATCTGTAAGACCATGAAAAGTCATGGCACTGAGATGGGAAATGTAGGCGAACGGATCAATAGAACATGCAATATCTCCGGCATCGAAATTCTTGTTTGCAATTATTTGAAAAACCCGTCCGACAGGAAAGTCTTTGTGAAGCTCTAATATGCCTATATCGATTATTTCACTTATGATCCTCTCGATGCTCTTGCGGAGTGAAAAGTTGGAGTGAGCTTTGGTTTTCTTCAGCTCGTTCTGAAAACTCTTTTTATGAAATAGTTTGAAGATAAACCTGAAGAGGTCGTAATCGGTAATGACAGGCTGACCAATGTCTCTCAAGTAAATAAGAGTTGATTTCCTAATATTCATGACTCGGCAGTCTCCATGGTATGTTAAACGTCCTAAGGACGTTTAACATACCATGGAAGTCTAGTCAAGTGCTTTCTTACGCATTAATTGATATCGCTTGCAAATATTTTCTTGACAAGTTGAAGATCGTATGATATATAACGTCCTGAGGACGTTATATATCATACGATAATTCAGGCTTTCACTACTAGGAAAGGATTATAGTGTCCTCGTAGATCTAAAGGCGATATATATGCAATATCTATTATCAGGCTTCGTAGCTGCAGTAATTGCCACACTTATTTCTGTAGTATATCTATACTTGACTGAACAATCGCGTCTTCGTTCAGAAGTTACAGTAGAGGTTGCGGATTATTTTGATGATATTTACACGCGCCTACAGATTCTTAATGTTGACAAAGATGCCGCGTACACTGGCAAGAAGAGAGGCTTGACCGAGGAAGAATACCGCATAACCAGCAGAGAACTTAGAGTCTTGTTTAACAGGTCGAGGACAGGTTTAAGGCTCGCGATTGTTTATGGCGAAGGGGACTTGACTGGTGCTTTCAATTATCTTGAAAATTCGTGCCTTGAAGCGGCGATAATGTTGTGGGCTGGAACGCAAGAAAATTGGAAGGTGAAGAATGCCGAAATATCCGCTCTTTTTAGCGAGAGAATTGATCCTGTGAGGTAAGATTTGCAACGCAATCTTCTTGACGGGACTCGGACTCATCAAATAATTAAGGACTTTTTTAAGAGATTAATTGAAGTAATATTCAAAAGAGCGAATTAATTTTAAGAATGCCTAATAAAATACTCAAGGGAGAGACTGCCACGTGCCGTTGAGCTTTTGCGGTGCTCTCTTTCTATCCGTAATTATCGGTTTTGATGAATGATCAGTACTGAACGGTGTAGCCGATAATCATGCCAGGATTTTCTTTGATGGTGTCTGTCAAGTCAATACCTCTCTGGAAAATGGCAACCGTCTGTATCTTTCTCCAAAAACATATATACCCTTCTTTATATGTATAATAGCGCCCTGCCTCAGCAAATCCGTGATTTTATCACGTGGACGGTCATATTCCCGGAGGCCGTCCATAAGGGCTTGATAGTCAAACTCCTCAGTTGTCATCTTGCTTCGTAGGATCCGTCAAACATTTCTGTCCTTTCAATGCTACTGATCATTATGGATAGATTGCCACAGCATAATCCAGCATAGTACGTCGACAATTATTCGACATATTATGTTTATATTGACAGTTGCTCTGCAATTCTTTTTCATGGCTCTTGATAAAATTTCAATCTATAGCTTTTCAAATACCTCTTTATGTTTCAAATTATTTTATTATAACAGAACCTGACTATCCGTAGCATACGACTGGCAATGGAGGAAATATGAATGTAGAAGAGATATCAAAAATAATAAATGAATATTGTCCTGCGAATAATGATGCTTTTCAAGATGCATGGCTTCATGTCCTCGAAACTGATCGGGCCGATATGCATCAATTATATCGGTCCATAAAGAAGGCTAAGAATAAACAAATAAAAGAATACTTCCGCAAGAGGAAAGAAATCAGTCAATTTAATGAACAAGGTGAAAATATATTTGACAGGTACAAAGTACCGGCGGAATTCGATCACAACGATGACGAATCAGTCGTGACCGTGAGGAATGATTTCTATAAACAAATCGCGGTCTACTTTCTAAAAGAATTTCTCCTGGAGAAACAAAAGAATCGGGAACTTCGCAAAGAATTAAGCAACAGGAAACTGGAAAATTCTCACAAATGGAGGGAGCTACGCCAAGGACAACTAAATAAAAAGACAGAGATGCTTTTGGAGAAACAGAGGAGGCGCGAGCTTCTTAAAGAACTGAGCCAAAAAAAGCTGGAAAACTCACGCAGATGGCGGGAGTTGCGCCAAGAGGAGCTGAACAAGAAATGTCAGATATTCCAAAAGAAATATGAATTGCGCAAAAAAAGGCTATATTTGGAGACATATAAATTGGGAAAAAAGCGGCGGAAAACCACACCATTCGAAAATACTCTTGAGAGCCGCATGGAAAGAATTGAAAACTATCTGAAATTGTAACAAAGCATTTTTTCAGGAATAGCTGTCAAGGATATATTTCCAAGAATTGATTTGTAAGACATTTCGTTCCTGCAGGATCCCATTTGGTTTAAATACATTCATATATTGGTACTATTAGTACCAATATA
>CAVSPA010000002.1:0-40819 GCA_963729715.1 uncultured delta proteobacterium | reverse complement strand
AGTCTACACCATAACCATTCGGGCGAGTGCATTGAATATGGTTTGAAATGTGTACCGCTTGACCGCTCATTTCTCTTGATGTTGAATTTACTTGCTTCTTGAACTTCCGGATTTGACACAATCCAAAAAAAATTATAGAAGTCACATCATAACTCTTCAAAGCGGTCATGAGTTTGCAATCTTTCCACAACCATTCGGTCATTTGGGAAAAGGGGCGCTATGGCCATCAAGAAATCCGAACTCTACTCATCCCTCTGGAAAAGCTGTGATGAATTACGCGGCGGCATGGACGCCTCGCAGTATAAGGACTACGTCCTAGTCCTGTTGTTCATGAAGTACGTCTCCGACAAGGCGGCGAGCCAGAAGGGCTACTTGCTCGACGTGCCCAAGGGAGGCAGCTTCGCCGATATGGTGGAGCTCAAAGGCGATAAGGAAATCGGTGACAAAATCAACAAGATCGTCAGCAAGTTGGCCGAGGCCAATGGTCTGCGGGGTGTCATCGATGTGGCCGACTTCAACGACGAGGGAAAGCTTGGCAGAGGAAAGGAGATGGTGGACCGCCTTTCCAACCTGGTGGCCATCTTTAACACGCCAGCCCTCGACTTCCGCAACAACCGCGCAGACGGCGATGACCTCCTAGGCGACGCCTACGAATACCTTATGCGTCACTTTGCAACCGAATCGGGCAAGAGCAAGGGACAGTTCTACACACCGGCGGAGGTCTCCAGAATCATGGCAAAAGTCATTGGCATCGGCAACGCCAAGAACACCGACCAGTCCGTCCACGATCCTACCTGTGGTTCGGCGTCCCTCCTCCTGAAGGCCCATGACGAAGCGAAAAGCCAAACCGGCCTTGATCTGGCCCTTTATGGACAGGAGATGGACAATGCCACTGCCGCGCTGGCGCGGATGAACATGATCCTCCACGACTGTGAGACGGCGGAAATCTGGAAGGACAACACTCTCTCAATGCCGCATTTCAAAGGCAACGATGGCCGTCTTAAGACTTTCGACTTCGTCGTTGCCAATTTCCCGTTCTCCTCCAAAGCCTGGAGCACCGGCTTTGATCCAGCCAATGACCTTTACGGCCGATTTATCTATGGGATTCCGCCGAAGAAGAACGGCGATTTCGCGTTCCTCCTGCACATTCTCGCCTGTCTTAAGAGCACGGGAAAGGGCGCGGTCATCCATCCCCACGGCGTGCTGTTTCGCGGCGGCGCCGAGGCTGCCATCCGCAGAGAGATTGTTAAGCGCGGCTTCATCAAGGGTATCATCGGACTACCAGCCAACCTCTTTTATGGCACCGGCATTCCCGCCTGCATTCTTGTGCTCGACAAGGAGAACGCCCATGCCCGCAAGGGCATTTTCATGATCGACGCTTCCAAGGGTTTCATCAAAGACGGCAACAAGAACCGCCTGCGTGCCCGGGATCTCCACAGGATCGTGGACACCTTCACCCGGCAGGTGGAGATTCCCAAGTACTCGCGAATGGTGCCGCTTTCGGAAATCAGCGACCCGAAAAACGACTTCAACCTTAATCTGCCACGCTACATCGACAGCACCGAGCCCGAGGACCTGCAGGACATTGACGGTCACCTGCGCGGCGGCATCCCCGACCGCGATATAGACGACCTCGACAGGTACTGGCGGATATTTCCCAGCCTGCGCCCGCTTCTGTTCGAGTCGGCGGGACGTCCCGGTTACAGCAGCCTGAAGTTACCCATGACTGAGCTCAAAAACGCCATCTTCGGCCATGCGGAGTTTACCGCATTCAACGCTTCCGTCACCACAATGTTCTCGCAGTGGAAAGCCGTGAATGCCCCGCGACTCGCGGGCATTGCCAAGGGCGACCACCCCAAGGCCCTCATCGAAACCCTTTCGGAGGACTTGCTGGGAGCTTTTCGGAAGGCTCCCCTGCTCGGCCCTTACGATGTCTATCAGCACCTGATGGATTACTGGGCCGAAATCATGCAGGACGATGTGTATATGATCGTCAGCGATGGCTGGAAAGAAGCTGCAAAGCCGCGACTGATCATCGAGGACAAGGACAAGAAGATCAAGGAAAAGCCGGACTTCACGGTGGGAAAGCAGAAGTTCAAGGTAGACCTGATTCAGGTTCCGGTTCTCGTCGTCCGTTACTTCGCCACCGAGCAGGCCGCTATTGATAATCTGGAATCCGAGGCTGCCGCCATTGTGCAGAGCATGGAAGAAATGGCCGAGGAACACGGAGGGGATGAAGGGCTGCTGGCCGAGGTGAAGAATGATAAAGGAAAAATTACCAAGGCCGCTATCATCGCAAGGATCAGGAAAATCAAGGACGACGGTGAATTTGCGGATGAACTGAACGCGCTGAAGGAATACCTCACCCTCATCGAGAAGGAAGCCGACGCCAACAGCCGGGTAAAAGACTGGCAGATGCAATTGGAGGCCAAGGTCGCCGCGAAATACGGCCAGATCACCGAGGCCGAGATCAAGACCCTCGTCGTGGATGACAAATGGCTGACTATGCTGGCTGCTGCCGTGCAGAGCGAATTAAACCGCGTGTCGCAGGTGCTCACCGGTCGCATCCGCCAACTGGCCGACCGGTACGCCACCCCGCTACCACTGCTCACTAAGGAAGTAGAGACCATCGCGGCCCGCGTAGACGAACATCTGCAGAAAATGGGGGCGGTATGGAGCTGAAACCCGGCTACAAGCAAACCGAGGTTGGGGTGATACCGGAGGAGTGGGATGTCAAACCACTGAAAATGATTAGCTCTATGAGTGGGAGGATTGGTTGGCAAGGGTTAAAGGAAGAGGAGTTCACCAATAATCCTGATCATCCATTCTTGATTACAGGCATGAACTTTACGGATGGCAAAATCAGTTGGGAGGATGTCTATCACATACCGTCGAAGAGATATGAGGAAGCCATAAGTATTCAATTGCGGGCGGATGATGTGTTGATGACTAAGGATGGAACGATCGGCAAACTCCTTTACATAAATTCAATTCCGCATCCAGGGAAAGCCTCCCTGAATAGTCACCTTCTCGTATTCAGGCCGTTGGCTGGTAAGTACGTTCCGAAATTCCTTTTCTATCAATTGGCATCGAGGGCTTTTGGGGAATATGTGGAGCTAAAAAAATCTGGCTCAACATTTTTCGGACTCACCCAAAACGCGGTCGGTGACTACAGAGCCTATTTGCCCCCTATCCCTGAACAACGCGCAATCGCAGGGGTACTGTCGGATGTAGATGCGCTGATCGGTGTGCTGGACCGACTCATCGCAAAGAAGCGCGATATCAAGCAGGCCGCCATGCAGCAACTCCTCACAGGTAAAAAACGTATGCCGGGATTTAGTGGGAAGTGGGAAGTGAAACGATTCGGGGCAATCGCGGACATTCAACGTGGAGCTTCTCCACGCCCTATTGATTCCTCAGTTTGGTATGATTCGCGGAGCACTGTGGGATGGGTCCGTATTTCAGACATCGCCGAATCTGACGGACGAACGTTGCTGAAAACGCGTGACTACCTTTCGCAAAAAGGGATCGCCGCCAGTCGCTTCCTTCCCGCAGGTAGCTTGATCATGAGTATCTGCGCAACTGTAGGCCGTCCCGTCATCACAGGGTTCGACACCTGTATCCACGATGGCTTCGTTGGATTTTCCAATCTTCGTTTTATTGACAAGCGCTTCCTTTTCTACAAGCTCAAACAATCGGAGAACGACTTCAAGGCAATGGGACAAACTGGGTCACAAGCTAATCTGAATACTGATCTGGTAAACAACTGTGAAGTTGAACTACCCGAACTGCTTGAACAAACCGCCATCGCTACCGTCCTTTCGGACATGGACGACGAGATCGCCGCACTGGAAGCCCGCCGCGACAAGACTCGCGCCCTCAAGCAGGGGATGATGCAGGAACTGCTGACCGGGAGGATACGCCTGGTATGAGCCAAAAGGCACAGATGGAATCGGTTTACATCGGCTGGGATGTCGGTGGTTGGAACTGCGAAAGAAATCCTCGCAGCCGTGATGCTATCGTAATCCTCGACTCCAAGTTGGCAATCTTCGGCAAGCCATGGCGGGGGAATTTGCGGACACACATCAACGAAGCCAAAACGACTGGCGAATGGATTCGGAATCTGTTCACTCTTTGCGCCGCCGTTCCACCTGGTGAATCAGTGCAGATCACCATGGCCATCGACACCCCTCTGGGATTTTCTGAGGAGTTTGTGCGACTGGTGGCCGACTTGAACTACGCTGAGCCTGTGGGAAGTTCCGACACGAACAGCTATCTGTTCCGGAGCACTGAACGTCACCTTTTTGAGCAAGGGCTGTTCCCATTGTCTGCCATTAAGGATATGATCGGCAGTCAAGCAACCAAGGGCATGCATGTCCTCGCCAAGTTCGCACCCTACACTGAAAGCTGCGGCGTGTGGACCAACGGAAAGGGTTTTTACGCAATCGAAACCTATCCAGCAGCGTGCACCGGCAGCCAGACGTTGAAGGCCATGCTAAAGGATCAGAAAACGCTCAATACTGATGACCTCGAAGACGCTCGCATTTGTGCGCTCGTTGCGTACATCTTCGTCAAAGATCATTCAGCACTCGCACCACCCGGGGACAATGTGCCGCGCCGCGAAGGTTGGATTTGGATACCTCGGGATGTCTTCGGCGCTCAACAATAGAGAATAGGTGAAACTGATGAAAAACTATTACCGAGTCATGTTGGGTAGGAAAAGCGCCCATGCGGCGGAGGGCTTCGCCGGAAACTTCATCGGTGTCGATTTCGGCATCGACCAAGACTTGACCAATAAATTGCCCGAGGAGTGGCGTGAGTTCAACAAGGCATTCATCCCGGTCTTTCTGGAAGTGCACCCTGATAAGACCAAAATCGGCGCAGGTCTTGCCTGTGGGGCGTTGTGGACTGTAGCCAAAGGCATCAAGATGGGTGATATGGTGCTTTGTCCGGACGGCGCAGGTAGCTACCACGTTGGGGAGGTGATCAGCGACTACCTCTACGCTCCTTGCCAGGTCCTCCCGCATCGCCGCACCGTCAAATGGTTGAACCAAAGTATCGAGCGCATCAATATGAGCGATAACCTCAAGAACTCTGCCGGCTCCATCGGCACAGTCAGCAATATCTCAAGCTATCACGATGAAATCGAAAAGCTGATCGGTGGAAGCTCCGCACCTAGAATCATATCGACGGACCCCGAAGTAGAGGACCCGGCCGCCTTTGTCATGGAAAAGCACCTTGAGGACTTTTTGGTGCAGAACTGGACTCAGACCGATCTGGGCAAGGAATACGACATCTTCGAGGAGGAAGGAGAAAGGGTCGGACAGCAATACTCAACCGATACCGGCCCAATCGATATTCTCGCAATCAGCAAGGACAAAAAGAAACTATTGGTGGTGGAGATCAAGAAAGGCCGGGCGAGTGATGTCGTTGTCGGGCAGGTGCTTCGATACATGGGCTATGTGCAGGAAGAACTGGCCGAGAATGGGCAAGTTGTCAAAGGTGTGATCATCGCGCTGGAGGACGACCAGAGAATACGAAGGGCTTTGGCGATGGTACCGACCATCGACTTCTATCGCTACCAGATCAGTTTTAAATTGGTGAAGGCATGATATGAGCACTGTCGGCCAGAAAGAAAAGATAACCCAAGCGCGTGTGGTAAAGTTCTTTCGTGAGAGCCTGAACTACGACTATCTCGGCGACTGGACCGACCGGGAAGGCAACGCTAATATCGAGCCGGATCTGCTATGCGCATGGCTGAAAAAGCAGGGTGTGGAGGATGCGCTCGTCACGCGTGCGCTGCATATTCTCGAAAAGACGGCCAGCGACACCAGCAAAAGCCTCTACGACCGCAACCACGGCGTCTATGATCTGCTTCGCTACGGCGTGAAGGTGAAGCCCGACGTAGGCGAGAATACGCAGACCGTCTGGCTGATCAACTGGAAAAAACCAGAAGAAAACAAATTCGCAATCGCTGAGGAGGTCACGGTCGCGTCAGCCGACCACAAAGCATACGGCAAACGGCCGGACGTCGTGATCTACGTCAACGGAATCGCGCTGGGCGTGCTGGAACTTAAGCGCTCCACCGTCTCGGTGGCCGAGGGCATCCGCCAGAACCTTGATAATCAGAAGAAGGTCTTCATTGAGCATTT
This sequence comes from uncultured delta proteobacterium, assembly GCA_963729715.1. GTDB lineage: Bacteria > Desulfobacterota > Syntrophia > Syntrophales > UBA2185 > Fen-1135. The sequence continues at coordinate 34,667 of CAVSPA010000002.1, read as the reverse complement.
CTTCTCCACGATGCAGTGGATCATGGCCGGCAACGACACAGAGGGGCTGCGCTATGGGACGATCCAGACGCCGGAGAAGTATTATCTCAACTGGAAGGAACAGAGCGCTATCGAAAACCCGCTCGACCGGGCGCTGGCACAGATGTGTAACAAAACCCGCTTCCTGGAGCTCATCCACGACTTTATCGTGTTCGACGCCGGAATCAAGAAGCTGTGCCGCCATCACCAGTATTTCGGTGTACGGGCCGCGCAGGAATATGTGAAGCGGCAAGAGGGTGGCATCATCTGGCACACGCAGGGCTCGGGCAAGAGCCTGGTCATGGTGTGGTTGACCAAGTGGCTCCGCGAACATGTGCAGGATGCCCGGGTGCTTCTCATCACTGATCGCACGGAGCTGGATGAGCAGATTGAGAGGGTTTACAAGGGCGTCAACGAAGACATCTACCGTACAAAAAGCGGCGCAGACCTGATCGCTACACTCAACGCCACCACGCCCTGGCTCGTGTGCTCACTCATCCACAAGTTCGGCGGCAAGGAAGACGGCGAGGAGATCGGCGACATACCCGGGTATATCGAGGAACTGAAGAAGGCGCTGCCGCCTGGATTTTGGGCAAAGGGCAACCTTTTCATCTTCGTGGACGAGTGCCACCGCACCCAGTCCGGCGAACTGCACAAAGCAATGAAGGCCATCCTGCCCAGCGCTGTCTTCATCGGCTTTACAGGCACGCCGCTCTTGAAGGTTGACAAGCAGAAAAGCATCGAGGTGTTCGGCCGCTACATCCATACCTACAAGTTCGACGAGGCGGTGAAGGACAAGGTAGTGCTCGATCTGCGCTATGAAGCGCGGGACGTTGACCAGAACATCACCTCGCAGAAGAAGATCGACGAATGGTTCGACATCAAGACCAAGGGACTCAACGACCTCGCCAAAGCGCAACTCAAGAAGCGCTGGGGCACCCTGCAGAAAGTCCTCAGTTCAAAATCCCGTCTTGAAATGATTGTGGCGGACGTCCTGATGGACATGGCAAAAAGGCCGAGACTGATGGACGGTCGCGGCAACGCCATGTTGATCTCCGGCAGCATCTACCAGGCATGCAAGTTCTACGAACTGTTCGCTAGGACCGACCTTGCCGGCAAGTGCGCCATTGTCACATCCTACAGGCCATCCGTGGCAGACCTGAAGGGTGAAGAGAGTGGTGAAGGGCTGACGGAAAGGCTCCGCCAGTATGAGATTTACCAGAAGATGCTGGCCGACTGGTTCAACGAAGCCCCGGAAAAGGCGGTTAATAAGGCGGATGAGTTTGAGAAAGCCGTCAAGAAGAAGTTCATCGAGGAACCGGGGCAGATGAAGCTCCTGATCGTGGTGGACAAGCTATTGACAGGCTTTGACGCGCCCCCGGCAACCTACCTCTACATCGACAAACAGATGCACGACCACGGCCTGTTCCAGGCCATCTGCCGGGTGAACCGGCTCGACGGTGACGATAAGGAATACGGCTATATCATCGACTACAAGGACCTGTTCATGAGTCTGGAGGGGGCGGTCAAGGATTACACCTCCGGGGCGCTGGACGGCTACGACAAGGAAGACGTGGCCGGATTGCTGAAGGACCGCCTGACCAAGGCCCGTGAGCATCTGGAAGAGGCGGGCGAGGCCATCAAGGCGCTCTGCGACCCCGTGGAGACGCCCAAGGATACGGCTGCGTATATGCGCTATTTCTGCGCCAGGGATTCCGGCAACGCCGAACAGCTCAAGGAAAACGAACCTAAGCGGCTGACACTGTACACGCTCACGGCATCCCTCCTGCGCGCCTATGCCAGCATTGCCGACGAGATGGAAGAAGCCGGCTACACCGCGGCAGAGATTGCAACCATTAAGGAAGAGGTGGACCACTTCGACAAGGTACGAAACGAGGTGAAGCTGGCCAGTGGCGACTACATCGACCTCAAAATGTACGAGCCGGCCATGCGCCACCTGATCGACACCTATATTCGCGCTGAGGAAAGCGAGAAGATATCGGCCTTTGACGACCTTTCGCTGGTCGAGCTGATCGTGGAACGCGGCGCAGATGCGGTAAATGAACTGCCCGAAGGTATCAGGGAAAACAGGGAGGCGGTGGCAGAGACGATCGAGAACAATGTTCGCAAGCTGATCATCGACGAACAGCCGATCAATCCGAAGTACTATGAAAAGATGTCGGAACTGCTGGATGCGTTGATCGAGCAACGCAAAAAGGAGGTGCTGGATTACCAGGTATACCTGGCCAGGATTGTCGAGCTGACCAGAAAGGCAAAGAATCCCGCAACGGGTTATGTCTATCCCACTGCAATGGACACCGGCGCCAAGCGGGCTCTGTTCGACAATCTCGACAAGAACGAGTCACTGGCCCTTGCTGTGGATCATGCGATAAATGAGAATCGGATGGACGATTGGCGCGGCAATACCGTCAAGGTCAAGAAGGTGAAACTGGCCATCAAGTCTGTACTTCAGGGCGATGAAGTGCGCACCGAACAAATTCTGGAATTGGCGAAAAATCAGTATGAATATTGAAACCCATCGAATCATAGTCGGCGGCATAACCGTCGATGTGGTGCGCAAGGCCATCAAGAACCTGCACCTGGGCGTGTATCCTCCCCATGGCCGTGTGCGGGTGGCGGCACCGTTGGCAGTAAACGACGAAGCGGTCCGTCTTGCGGTAATCTCAAGGCTTGGCTGGATCAAACGACAGCAGGTGAAGTTTGAAGACCAGCCGCGTCAGTCCCGGCGAGAGATGATCCGCGGCGAGAGTCACTATTTTCTTGGCCAGCGTTACCTGCTGAATGTGATTGAACACCATAATGCTGGGAAAGTAGCGCTGCGGAACAAGGCAATCATAGACCTCTACGTGCGGCCGGGATCCGATGATGAACAGCGCGAGAAGGTCTTGCAGCGATGGTACCGCGAGCAATTGAAAACTTTGGTCCCGCCACTGCTGGAGAAATGGCAGCAGGCTTTGGGTATGCAGGTTGCTGACTGGGGCATCAAGAAGATGAAAACCAAATGGGGAGGCTGCAGCGTCGAAGCGCGACGGATCTGGATCAATCTGGAACTGGCTAAAAAGCCCGTTCAATGCCTGGAGTACATCATGGTTCATGAGCTGGTGCATCTGCTGGAACGCCACCACAATGAACGCTTCACCGCCTATTTGGACAAATTCATGCCGCAGTGGAGACTTTTGCGTGAAACGCTGAATCAAGGTCCTCTGGGACATGAGACATGGAAATACTGACCATATGGGCCTCAGTGTTTTCAACCTATTCTATGCCGTCAATAACCAACATTCCTTTTTTTCTTTGATCACTTTTGCACATTTCCAAAGGAAAGCTGCTACACAAACGGTTTCCCCCCAAATCACGCTTTAATAAAGTAATCAGTGACCCCTCGGCAGATGCAGGGGCGTGGAAAAGTCCTAAATATTGCGTTCAATACACCAAGTGTGTTATCGTGAAAAAAATCAGAATAGTAACAATTTTCAATGAAATCTGGTATTTTTAAGATAATGCATAATTTCTTAAATATTTTCAGTAATGCGACAAATATTGCGGTGTTTGAGTTTTTATATGGACCCAAATTAACATGGTTCGGTGGTACACTATCCGAACCCTCAGTGTAGATAGACTGAGGTCTACATAACAAAAAGATCGGAGTTGGAATGAACAAGTTGAATATTGACATAGAAAATTGCTACGGCATTAAGAAGCTAAAGACGGAGTTAGATTTTTCGCAGCACAAAGCTTATGCCATCTATGCCGCAAATGGTGCGATGAAGACATCGCTCGCACAGACTTTCAAGGATATAGCTGAGGCGGTTCCTTCCAGGGATCGGATATTTCCAGGTCGAGTGTCCAATAGAAAAATCACCGACGAGAATGGTGTTGATTTGCCTAAGGAAAACGTTGTTGTCATTCGGCCCTATGACGATGGAATTATCGGGCACACGGAGAAGACATCAACCCTGCTCGTGGATAGTAAACTGCGAAAAGAATACGAGGACCTTCACCTAGATATCGATAAGTCCAAAGGAGTATTCTTGAAGGCTTTAAAGGAGCAATCTGGGTCAAAAAAGGACTTGGAGAAAGTGATTTCCTCCACCTTTACCAAGAGTGCTGAGGAGTTCTACCTTGCACTCATCCGTGTCAGGGATGAAGTGTTTGCACAAAAAGATGCTCCATTCGCCGACGTTAACTATGATACTATTTTTGACGAAAAGGTTCTGGGCTTTCTTGCAACCAAAGATGTGAAGACGGCGATTGAGAGCTACATAAAAAAATACAACGACCTGTTAGCTGCTTCTACATATTTCAAGAAGGGCATATTTAACTACTACAACGCCGCTACCATTGCGAAGAGCCTCGCTGACAATGGGTTCTTCGATGCTAAGCATACAGTGAATTTAAATGCCGGCGAGAAGCTGGAGATTACAAGCCAGACGCAGCTCGAGGAGCTGATAAAGAAGGAGAAGGATGGCATCTCGAACGATAAGGAACTGAGGAAGACGTTTTTGGACATTGAAAAGCTGATCCAAAAAAACGTGACTGTCCGGGGTTTTGAGGCGTACTTAGGAGAACATGAGGAGCTTCTTCCAGAGCTGACAAATATTGAGAGCTTTAAGGAGAAAATTTGGAAGTCGTACTTTAAGGCGCGATTTGAACTCTACAAAGATTTGGTTGAGAAATATCAGGCCGCTGAGAAGAGGAAGAGGGAAATCGAAGAGGAAGCAAGTAAGCAGCGGACGCAGTGGGAGTCGGTTATTGAGATTTTCAATAGGCGTTTTTTTGTCCCTTTCAAGCTGACAGCTAAGAACAGGATCCCAGTCATCTTGGGTCAAGAACCGATGCTTAGCCTCGCCTTCACCTTTGAGGACGGAGTGGACGCTGCACCTGTAGAGAAAGATGCATTGATGCAGACATTAAGCACGGGAGAAAAGAGGGCATTCTACATACTTAATATTATATTTGAGGTTGGAGTTCGAAAAAAGGCAAAGCAGGAAACCATATTTATTATCGATGACATCGCTGACTCATTCGACTACAAGAACAAGTACGCCATCATTCAATACCTGAAAGATATTGCCGAAGAACCGCACTTCAGCCAGATCGTTCTGACGCACAATTTTGATTTCTTCCGCACCATAAATAGCAGGTTCGTCGACTATTCGCATTGCCTTATGGCATTGAAGAGCAGTGATGGTATTTCACTGGAGCAGGCAACCGGCATCCGAAACGTTTTCGTGAATGACTGGAAGCCAAATTTCTTCACCAATCCTAAAAAGAAGATCGCATCAATTCCTTTTATTCGTAACATCATTGAATTCACAAAGGGCGATAAAGATCCTGATTTTACTAAGCTCACGTCACTACTGCACTGGAAGAGCGACTCTACTAACATTACCGAAAAAGAGCTGGATGCGATTTTCAACTCGGTATTTTGTACAACTGGAGCAGGTCCCAATGGCACCAGTCTTGTGATTGATGTAATCCAGCGCGAGGCGGGAGAATGCCTCAACGCTTGCGCTGGCATCAACTTCGAGAACAAGATTGTCCTGTCTATTGCCATACGAATCGCAGCTGAAAAATTCATGGTGGGGAAAATTAATGACGCCAAGTTCGTTGACAGTATCGAGTCAAATCAAACAACCAAGCTACTGGCAAAATTCAAGGAGCTATTCACGGGCGATGTTGACACCGTTGAAACCATTCAACGGGTGGTTCTCATGACACCGGAGAACATACACCTGAATTCTTTTATGTATGAACCGATCTTGGATATGTCCGACGAGCATTTGAGGACTCTCTACAGAGACGTACTGGCCCTGAAATGAGGCTTACAGTTAAACCAATGCTATGAGTCGTTCCCGTGACTATCCGCACTTTTGACCAGTTGCAGTCTCTCCTGGCAGTTCAGTTCAAGTGCGCGTGCAACCGAACAACGGCTTTCAGGACGACGCGCCACGAACGGCGTGCGCCTGAGCCGAACGTTAGTCCCTTTCAGTCGGTAATTAACAACATTTTATTTAGTACAGTATATTTGATTTGTAGTTAAACAATCACAATCAATACGTGAAAACAAATATTTTTAAGAAATCAATTATCTTAAAAATAATCGGTATTCGTGAAAGAATTCTTGCAACACGTGTTAATACCTATGAGTCCGCACAATTACGATTTATTAAATGGTAAGGATTATGAACTGAAAAGCACGACGCTGAAAATAACCAGCCTGCACGGTTTTTCGCGCAGCTCTGGTGATTGCAGGCTTAGGCCCACCTGGAAGGAAAGCCGTGGATCGTCTCGGACAGAAACCGCAACAACTCAAGCAGAGCCTGAATATCAATGGTCCCCGCCTGCGCCTCAAAGATGTACCTCCATGCCTGAAAGACGCCATCATACGGTTGCAACGCCGCGATCAATGTGGTTGGTTTGTTCCGATAGGCCGCTTGGGCGAAGTGGTTCTCCAGTTTACTTTGAATAGTCGGGTCCAGGGCGCGAAAAAGCTCTGAAGGTAGATGGCCGGTCTTCAGCGGCACCTCTCGAACGCGGCCAAAAGCGGTAACGCCTGGCATGATCTCGGTCGGGTCCTCAAAACGGAACTCAATGTTTAGCGACTTAAGGAACAGCTCAAGGGCAAACGCGGCATTTACAACGGCTGGGACTGACATCCGTGAGTCTGAGAACTCATTCAGGGCTTGAGCCGCTTCACGAAAGGAGTCCGCGATTCCGAGAACGCCAGGATTGGGTATTTGCCGCAAGCTCATACGCGATCGTCCTCTGTGAGTGGGACTAACGCTAAGGGTCACTTGCCGGGCCGGAATGCCCAAATAAAAACCGCGAGCGTATTCCGGGTCAAGGGACCCGATTGTTAGGTGACATTAATGCTACGTGCAACTTCTTCAAATATGGGCCGAAGGTCATTAGTTTGACCTTTTAGTGTTTTGAAGGTGTACTTTAAAACTCCGTTTTTAAGATTGAGCTTGTGGCAATAGTAAGCCATCATTATTGGATCATGACCACAATCTATAATTCCAGAGTAGTGTTCTTGCGTATTAGCTCTATAAGGCCACGACTCCGGCTTTTTCTTATATGCAATTTTCTCTTCAATTGAAGCGAACCTATCAACATACATTTGCTCCATGTACTTTTGGACGTAACTGCCTGTGCGTTTTGGGCTAATTATGGAAACGAGGGATTTTGTGCCCTTATGGACAGATTCCTCGATTATTAGCCAACCTTTTCCTATGTTCATATTCAGTCACCTAACATTCCTCCTGCAAAGCATATTGATTGAATTTCCGAGGCAACATTCTGCATCAGTTCCCGGTCATTTCGGATAGAAAGAGTATAACGATGAGAATCACAGGCCGTGTGCATGCGCGGGTTAGCTCTCAGATCTCCGTAGTCTTTCACAGGCTTCTCTGAGAGGCTTCATCAAGCTTTCCTCCGGCTTGGCTTCGAATATGTATCCAACCGATGAAAAAAACTGTGCCCTAAGTGTCCAAAGCGATACTCGATGATGCGGGGATAACATGTCCTTGGCGAAGCGATCTATCCAATGTACTTCTCGGTCTCTAAGTGGAACCATCCATGACGCTTCCTGTCCGTGGGAAAGCTCCACCGGTAATGGACTGCTTTGAGTTGGCTCATACATCTGAATGGCAAAGCGTTTGCGGAAGAGTCCTGTTCTCCATCCGATCTGGCTCACTCGAATGGGGCGATCTCCCGTATTGACGATTCGAAATACTGCAAATTCAGGATATGGTTTTTTGATTCCAGAACCGAGCAAAATTCGGTGACCAACAGATACGCGAGCAGTGGGTCTTGCCGAGCGATTTGCAATGTATAATGCGGTAGCAGCCGCAGCAATCGATCCAATAGCCGCAAACCAATTAGCAAAGGAATTGATTAATTCCCATTGGGCTTTGCCGATACCGAAAAGAGATGGATCCGCCATGAGAGCTAGTTCTGTGTGTCAAATTAATATGTTTATAGTGTCCACATGTTTTACCCATGTTTTGTGTTATAGATGGCCTGATAAAGGCGGAAGGAAGTAAAAAGGTTCATCCGGTTCTTGCGTACTTTCTGTACCCATAGGTTGGCTCGCTCTTTCAATTACAAGTTCAGCAGCTTCCGAATGTCTTGCTGTATAGAAGGGCTAGCCTCTTTAAAAAGCTTTTCAAAAACTCTTTCAAAGACTCTTTCCTCGCGTTGAAGCTCCTGCCAAAGTGAATGGAAACCATCTGAAAACGGGAATCCAGATTCCTCAAATACTTCCATTATCTTGTACCAATGGAACAGTTCTTCCGCTCCAATCGAATCTTTGTTCTTTAGGAGACGCGTAGCCTCTTTCTCTATCATGGTTTGATATGTCCGAACATAACTTCCACACGTAGTCGCGGTGTCTTCATCATTGGTTTCTCTTGAAAGATCGTAAAGAAGCGCCAAACCGTAATCGAGTTCTTTTAAACCAATGTGCTCTCCTTTGCACCTTTCGAATTTCGCCAAGTGCTCACGAGCTATTTTAAGATTGGGATCATCCACGGCGTTGCAGTCACCCTCCATGTCCATGGGTGTCATTTATATCATGATTACGAGATGAAATACACACCTTTCGGCAAGACCAGTAAGTTGTTGAGTGAAGGAAGAAGCAACTGCTTAACCTATGCTAATCCGCCCTTTACGCTCCCATTCTGTTAACCTTGTAGTTCGAATCAAATTTCTTACCAGTGCCTCATCACGACCAATTACGAACCTATCCGCACGGCTTGTTAGACTTAAGTTTATTTTACGGACCAAAGTCATATCAGCGTCACGATGCTCAAGAAGATTTCCATGATCAAACATTATCAGACAGGCAGCCTGAGACAAGGGGAAAACCTTTCGTGCCCCTTCTGTGATTATACCTACGCCAAAGAATCCAGGTTTGTAGTCTACTGGCGGAACAAGAATTAGGGGATTATCTGTCGTGATGAAAGATGTTCTTGGTGAAGAGTGGAAGACGACCCAATCCATTAATGCGAAATATTTTGATAGCTCCATGCTCGTGGTAAGCATTAAACGCAAACTCTCGTTCCTGTTAATGATAATTTCATATTGCCCCCTCTTATGGAAATCAACCAACTCTTCAGCAGATGTATCCGACTTCTCTCCAGTTTTCCTCTCTCGCTCATCCATCATTGATTGAACACGCTTTTCGTCAGAGAACATCATATCAGCCACACGCTGTATCATATGTTTTTCTATTGCATTAACTGATTTCTCGAAATCAGGAACACGATTCATCATAAATGCCATAAAGATGGAGAGTGTTTGCTTTTCGTCGTCTGTTAAAGCTTCTCGCGCAAGTAGCTTATCGATGACTTGTTTAGCGTAGCTTTCAATCTGGGACAGCATAGCCTCTATCTCTGCCCTCCTTCCCCCATCCTTCTCTTCAACTGAGTAATAATGTGTTTTGACCGCCGTATTATTAGGGGTTTGCTGTCGAAATTCTTTTTTTTCTCTATCGAAAACCCATAATTTATCCTCTCGACAAAATCTTCCGAGATAAAATTGAGGCAAATAATGATGGCGTTTGGGAGAAATCATACTGACCATTTCATCGCATCGAACTATGTATTATATGATTTCGGAGGATCTCTAAAAGACTCTAATGTGTTGAGAATTACAGAATGGAATCTACACTCGATTGTAGGATATGTCAAATGTGGGTTGGGAAGTTGTGTTCAAGAAAACATTGAACGAAACACCTTTAAAGGGCAAATTTTTAAGAAAGTTACCATTATCTTAAAAAAATCCAATTCTTGAATATTACATTCGTACATAGCACCTCCTAACATTCACTTTTCAATATCAGCACCGATCAAGGATGATCATGTGAAAGATAGTACAGAGTATAAAGATCAGTTATGCGCCAAGCATTGGACGAAGCGCACCGTTAAGACGATGATTGGGAAGAGGCTGACGCATTGAAAAGGGCATTATACCTATGGGGAACAATTGGAAAAGGATTTGCCCTAAATTTTTTCGGCACCTCATTAAGTAGTTCAGGGAATCCAGTGAAAGGCATAATCTCTGCTGGGAACCCTCTGTCCCCACATTCTCGAATCCTCTGGATCATATAATCCCAGACACTGTCATTAAGTGCAAAATGCTGAATTTCACTAGCTATGTATTCCCATGCCTTTATATCTAATAATTTTTGGGTCCTTAAATAATTCACTTCATCAAAAAGAGTTAAAGACTGATTTAACAGAAGCTCATCATTTTTATCATTTTGCCAATTGATGAATTCATTGTTACGAATTCTGATATAGAATCCATATAATTCATCATTCAAGAATCGATTGTATATTTTGCTGATCAATTCCATTCTTTTTACTGAATTGTTGCTTCTAATCGTTTTCAAGCCAATGAATATCATGACAACTCCAACCACTGTTGCCCAAGATGCCAAAAAACGACCGAGTCTTGCTGAGAAATTAATAAGGCAAAGTATATCCATCATGGACTCCTGCTAGACGTATTTCGGGGGTGCTTTTCTTCATCAATATTGCCCTAACAAAAAGCTCATCGGTGCGCGGCTTTTTTTAACACATCCGGATATCTCATCATGCTAAAGTCATGCTATACACCTTCATACAGAATTTTCAAATTATTTAGTACAGTCAATAATAATTATAGTCTGAAAGGATGTATACCGGAAAAATCTCCGGAGGCTTTGTTACAGGAAGGCTTCAATCAAAAAAGCTGTATTAAGATTTTTCAAGATCATCCATCCATCGGAATCACTGTTTCCTGCAAAGCGTTACCATCTGTACGAGATGAGGAATAATGATTACGGCTTTAACAGATGAAAGCACTCTGCAAACGCGATGTCAATCGTCGCCTCCAAGGGTTTGTTGGTCCCGAAGATGCTCTGCACAAAAACTGAGGGGTGATACTATTCACAAGCCCCTCTTCCTCTCCAAGGCCGTGAATATACTTGTCGTCATGATACATTCTGCTTCACTCTGAAAGGTCGTCTCCAGAATCTGGGCTTATTCCTGCTTTTGGTCCGAGAGCAGGTCTTTGAGCGTAGATGGGTTGGAAAGTGCTTGAAGGATGGTTTTGAGAATCATCGCGGCTTTCTGGCTCAGTCCCTCGCACAGCACATTCTCATTGCGCTCTCCGACAAGTACGCGGTCAAGGGCGTGTGACAGGGCCTGGCCTTCCACTCCGGCTTGCACAAGCTGTTGCTGAAAGTTGGCCACGGCTTGGCACGCTTCGGGTTTTCCGGCACAAGCGTCAACGACGGCAAGGATCTGCGGAGCAAACTGCCGAAGTTCATGGCGCGTTCCGGTGAAGTTGTATTCAGCGTCGCGGGCGAGGCGGCGGTATTCGCGCGCTTGCGTTTGACATCCCGCCTTGAGGCGGTGGTCGGAAATAGTTTCGGCCTCCTTCTCCGCGATCTCGGCGAGAAGGATGTATATCCTCCAAACTTGGGTTGCGCCGGGGCCGAGCGTCGTGTAAATGGCCAGTGCCTCCTCCGCCAGTTGCCGCGCCTCGACTAACCGCCCGGGGAGTTCCAGCAATATGCTGGCAAGATTGCTCAGATCGGGCGCCAGTTCTATGGGGTTTCTGAGCTTCCGATCAACCTCAATCGACTTTCGAAGCCACATCTCCGCCAATTCCGGCCTGCCGGCGCTCCAGATCACCAACGCCAGATTGTTCCATGTTTTTGCAGCCTCCGCCAAGTTACCTTGTTGTTCCTTGATTCGCGCTGCCTCCCGGTAGTGATGCTCGGCCTCGTCCCACTGCTCTGCTTGCTGAAAGACTACGCCGAGATTATGCCACGCCCCTGCTTCCATAGCCGGCTCCCCAAGTTGCCGCCATATCGCCAGAGCAGCGCGGGCAAGATCCATCGCTTCGCTCAGCTTGCGCTCACGAATCGCCAGCGTGCTGAGCATGCTGAGGATGACACCTTGTTGTCGAGGATAGTTCAGTTCCTTCGCAAGCTCCAGCCCCTCTTTGTATGCCTTTCTCGCCTCGGCATACTGGCCTTGTTGCTGAAGTGAGTCGGCGAGATCAGCCAGAGAGACAGCGCGCTGCCGTTTCACTTGGTGCGTCTGCTCAAGCTGCTCGAAGATGGTGATAGAATCGCGGGCGTGCAGAGCGGCCAGATCAGGCCGTCCGCTGTCAGAGAAACACCTGCCGATGCGGCCCAACGCGACGGCCCGCTCGTAACTGGGAGCATCGCCTAGCTTCTCCAGCACGGCGCGGAAAACATCGACCGCGTCAGCCACCCGTCCGGCAACGAGTAATTGCTCACCGCGATTCGACTGCGCCAGCACCCACGCCTTCGATCCGGTCTCGCCTGCCGCCGCCAGAGTCTTGGCGACAAGTGCATCGGATTCTTTAAGAAAACCCAAACGATCAAGGAAATGATTCACGTAGTCAGCGAATTCGCCTACCTTCGGATCACCCGCATCCAGGGCGGCTTGGACTGCATGAAGCAGGTTGGGGGTCTCCCGTAACGCGATAGCCCGTGCTTGGAGGGGACTTTTGATGTCTAACTGGCGGAGGAAGTCTGCGAAAACGTAATACCGCTGGCGGTGGGCGGCGCCCTGGTGAGCCTTTTTCTCCGCACCCAGTTGACTCCAAAGCATCGGGGCCAATGTGGGGTGAAATCGGAGAAAGGGCACAGTCAAGCCGCGTAATGTCTCCACCTCGATCAGCGCGGCGGCCTCCAACTGTCGACGCAGTGTAGGCCAGACCTGTTTGCTGATTTTCGTAATAGCCAGCAGGTTCTCCTCCATAGCGCCACTTTGGAACACGCCCAGACGCGGGAGCACCTCGCGAGCGGCTTCGTCCAACTGATCGAGAGAGAGTTGGAGGGAGGCGACGAGTTCGGGCATGATGTTCATAGTTCCAACTTCAGCGGGTTCCTCAGCCGGGCTGCCTAGAGGCAGTACCACCAGCAATTCGTTCAACCGCAGAACTAGGTCGTCCGGAGCACGGGTTTTCAATTGTCCCGCCAGCACAAGCAGAGAGAGCGGATGGAACTTCACCCGGTCAAACAACTCAACGAGGGCCTCGCGAGGAGGTGATGAAATGGCGGGTAGGGGCGGGAGTTTCATCAGCTCGCCGAACCATTCCAACGCGTCGTCGGGCATGGCACGGTGGCCCAGGCCGCCCAGGAGGATGCGCCGGTGGACGAAGGTGCCTGCCGCGGGATAGCAGGTATGGCCGAAATCTGGGCTGCGAGTAGTGCAAAGCACACGTGAGCCGCCCGCCTCAGACCAGTCTACAGCAGCGTCGAGCAACTCACGGAGTGAGTCCTGGGTCAGGGCCTCAAGATTGTCCAGGATCAACAGCGTGGACGTTTTTTTGAGTGCTTCTTCAGCAGCTTTAGCATCGATGATGTTCTCGCCCAATACAGAGCCAAGGTTGCTGATTGCCACACCCAAGGCATCGGTACTCGGTATCTGGTTGTAGCGCAAAACCACGGCGGCCTGGAACATCCCAGTGCGCACGAGCCATCGGCCGGCTTCCTGGGCGAGCGCGGTTTTGCCCTGGCCGCCAAAGCCGATCAGCGTGATGCGTCGGGTCTTGTCTGCAAACAAGCACTCGATGTCCCACAACTCGCGCCGACGGCCAAAGAAACCGGATCCGGGGCGGGCAGGGAGATTGGTGCGCGGCGGAGCAACTTCTGGCTTCTGACTTACTGCTTCTGACTTCTTCAGCAAGGGCAGGTCCGCGCCACTTTGGTAAAGGGCGGGGAGGAACCAGTCGTAAAGTTTCAGCACCACGTGGTTCGACCCACGCTGGACTTCATATTTCTCCGGGTGGTTAACGAGGTAGCGCCGGGCGTTGTCCAGCGCCTCGCCGATTCCATGGCCGCGGGCAATATCCTTATAGAACGCACCAAAGAGAGCCCGCGTGGTCTGGATGAGCACTGAGTGCGTCATGGCCAGTACGGCGGGAATACCTGCCGCAGTGAGACAGGCAGCCACGCTGCCCATCGGTTCGTCGTTATCGCCGAGGGCGGCGGTCTGGCAGGCAGAGAGAATGATGAGAGCAACCTTTTGGCGGTGGAGGTTCTCAGCAAGACGTTGTGCGGAGATAAGGTCAGGTTGGGCGTCGGTTTTTTCGAAAAGCAGATAGCCAGTGTTGGGTGGCGAATAGATGGTAGGCTTGGCCACCTTCTCTTTGAAAGCCTCTTGTTCTAGCGGGAACCGAATGGGTTGCTTCCCTTTCACGACGGCTTCCGGCAGACCGCCGTGCCGGTCGAAGACGCCGTGGCCGTCGAAGTGAAGGATGTCCACAGGGGGGCGGGTGTTGTCTTCGAGGCGCCAGACTAGGGCATCAATGGTAGCGGGCCGGAGAAATTCCCAGGTAAAGCGACCGGGGGCGTGTTGCTCTACTGCATCGAGCACTGCGCGAGCATCGGCACGCGGATCGAGAAAGCCACTGCTCAACGGGCGGCTAACGACGAACAGCAGGTGCAGTTGTTCCCGTGGTTTAGGCTTGAAGGCGGGCCGGCCACCAGTAGCACCTGCGACACAGCGGCGTATGCTAATGCGCGGGGTCTCGTTGAATAGGAACACGCCTCCTTGCGCGGGGTCGTGGAGCAGTTCCCACGGCAACCCAAGAACAGCCGGATGGCCAGAGCTAATGGTGAGGAGGCGGGCCTTGCCTTTGCTGTCCTGGAACTGATTAAACAGCCGCGCAGCGGCGCGCTCTCGGAAGACAGACTCGAAGAGCGCCTTGCCCCAGGCAGGCAGTTGAAAGGCAATGCGGGTGGCTTCGCTATCGTCCGGGTCACCGAGCGAATGGGCGCCATAAACTTCGATGTACCACTGGATGTCCTGCCGATCCTTGGCCGTGAGTGGATTCGTGAAGGGCAGCACGCCGGAGTCTTCGCCATCGAAGTTGACAATAACATGATCGTTGTCCGGAAAGCGGAGGTTGAGTTCAAGGCTCATGGCTCAACAGACTTCTCCCTTGGAGGTGGCTAACGGGATATAATTTGGAGAATTGAGGGACACTTCCCATATTAATTGCGTGTTCTTTTGCCGTGTTCATTTCGATATGAAATCTACATAAATCCTTTTAATATGTCTATTATTTCTTAGAGAGGAAGTTATGCTTAAGGAAGACATTGAACGAAACACTGTCAAAAGTCATCTTTTTAAGAAAATATTTTTAAGATTATCAGTATTATCTTAAAAATTTCATTTGCTGCCATACTAGGCGTAGCGGCCATCAAGATCTCATCGAAGTGAATGATCGTTATGAATTATATTTTGGGCGCATATCGCGTCCCCGGAGGACACATTTTGCGCTTAAAATATTACGTCATTAATGAATATGTGTTTTGCATTCCGTGCCTCTGGGAACCATGATAGATTTCCGCACTATTCCATTTAGGCAAACGGAATGTGCTAAAATTGCGCTCCTGAAGCCTGTTGCTTTCAGGGCATAGCCGTTATATGATACCGATCCTAAATGTCCTGGATGCTATGCGATAGTTATGATTTGATAAATCGATCAGGTCATGTCGTCTACCCCGAAGAAAAGCAAACAGATCGAAAATGAACGTTATGAAATCGCCGTGGAGGATTGGGAGGTATATTATCGTTTTGGAATAAATGACGTTAACAAGGACATTATTCAGGGAGACTATTGGGAAATTTCGGAACTGATTCTCCTGGGCAAGATTGTTTCACCTGCATTGGAAAAAGCTACACGGGTAAAAATCAACATAACGGAAAAGCCAGAATTGGATGACCACTGGAAACACGAGGATCCTGATAATCCTCCATTGGCTGTTGGATGGATGGAGATTCCCAGAAGTGACGATACCCTGATAATGAATTGCTGGATTCCTTCCCGGTCATTTGGACACGTCGCGATATCTGTTGCCTCGGGAAAAATAAATTACGTTTCAGTATTTGGAACAAAGCTCAAGCGGCGGAGGGGAAAGATATTCTACATACGCCTTTCAGCCCATCGCGAGGAAGATTGATCAGGAAAAGTGCTCATCCGCCTTATGAACGCCAGGCTTAAACATGTTCTATGTCTTTTGTTAATGTACTTATACTTGACATTTAGACGTCTAAATTGAGAACTGTTGTCAGATCGACGCACATGACTGAGTGTAAATTAATCCGATTTATGCTGATGGAATAGACAAATTCTGAAAAAGTACATTTTATGAGCAATAATTCGCATATTAATTGAACTTCTGCGTTTAAACTATGCTTTAACTAGTATAATAAGTATGCTATATTTCATCTAATAAATGAATAACAACGCTTCTATTATATTATGGAAACTTTAGCAGGCATAGGAAAGGCAGATAGAGAGCGACTTTCGGCGCTTTTCCGAGAAACGAAAGGCACCATCTCCGTAGACGACGCAGCCGACATTTTGAAAGTTTCTTCCACCAATACAGCGAAGATGCTTTCCCGCTGGGCAAAGAATGGATGGCTTGCTCGTGTCCGCCGGGGGCTATATGTGCGGGTGCCTCTGGAATCGCGCACGCTTGATATTCCGCTGGAAGACCCATGGATTATTGCCGATCGGCTATACTCGCCCTGTTATATTGGCGGATGGAGCGCTGCGGAATATTGGGACCTTACTGAGCAAGTCTTCCGCACCGTCGTTGTTCTCACAACTCAGAAACCCAGAAAGCGCGCACCTGTCATAAGAGGAACGAGCTTCATGCTCCGTACTATATCTGAAAAAGCTTTTTTCGGGATGAAGCCGGTGTGGAGAAGTCAGGTAAAAGTCTCTGTGTCTGATCCTTCCAAGACTATCATAGATATGCTGACAGATCCAAAGCTCGGTGGCGGTATACGTCCGACGGTAGACGTGCTCTTGAATTACCTGAAATCCGAGAACAAGAATATTCAGCTTCTGATCGATTATGCGAAACGCTTGGGCAATGGCGCTATTTTTAAACGTCTTGGGTTTCTGTTGGAACGCTATACACCTGAGCAGGAAGCGGCTCTTAATGAATGCAAAACTCGACTCACCAAAGGAAATGTTAAGCTTGACCCCGCACTGCAGACTGATAAGCTGATTACTCGCTGGAGGCTCTGGGTGCCGGAGAGCTGGGCCAAGGAGAAGTGATTGATAAACCGTCAGGAAATAATGGATCTCACGCGAGAGTTTGGTCTTGCTCCCAACATTATCGAGAAAGACTTAATGCTCGGCTGGTTGCTGGCCGGAATTTCACACATGCTGAACTCGGTGCGAGATGGGCATTCGGGACTTGCACTTATTCCCGATGGGTGTGCACTTGATGTAATTGACCATAATACATACAAAAATAATGTATTTTGCCATGAGTTGTCAAAAAGACCCTTACTAAAACTTACTATAAAACTTACTATAACTTGACAAACAATATCATAACACATAAAATAATTATGGGTTATGTAGAACAACGTCAAAAACAACATTATGAAGCTTGCGAATTTCTTTCAAGTGCATCCGGTTTTTACGGGAAAGGAACTAAACGACTTCCTTGCCTCCGAAAGCCCACGCAGTCCCAGGGCGCAGGAATCCCTCCTTGCCTATTACGTGAAGTCTGGCCGCATAGTAAGGGTACATCGAGGGCTCTATGCCGTTGTCCCGCATGGCGCGTCACCAGATAACTTTGCCTTTGATCCTTATCTTCTCGCTTCCAGAATGACAAAAGACGCAATTCTGGCTTACCATACGGCCTTGGAGGTTCATGGCAAGGCCTATTCTGTGTATGAGCGCTTCACATATCTTACAGGTCACTCCTCGCGCCCCGTGACTTTTCGCTCCTGTGGATTCAAAGGCGTGGGCTTTCCGAAGAACCTAAGTCGAAAAGGTGAGGAAGCATTCAATGTGATCATGATCGACCGCGCTGGTCTTGGAGTCCGTGCCACCGGTCTGGAGAGGACCTTCGTAGATGTCCTTCATCGTCCGGATTTGACGGGAAGCTGGGAGGAAATATGGCGTTCCCTTGAGACCGTGGAATTTTTCGATCTCGATAAAGTAGTCGGATACGTTTCTCTCCTCGGAAACGCCACCACGGCCGCAAAGGTCGGATTCTACCTGGAGCAGCATCGGGAAACCTTGATGGTTGAGGATGCACACATGAAGGCCCTCCGCGATCTTCGCCCCCTTCGTCCGCATTACCTCGAACGCAGCAGACGGAAGCCGGGGCGCTTTGTGGCGACGTGGAATCTTGTCGTTCCTGAAGAAATCTTTAGCAGGTCGTGGGGGGAAGAAATATGAAAATATCTCGCGAAACGCTCGCTGCTCAGTCGGAAGCCACCGGTTTCCGACCAGATATGCTCGAAAAGGTGGGACTCCTTCTACAACTGTTGGACGCCATTCGCAGCCATCCCTTCCTGAAGGGAAAACTGGTTCTTAAAGGCGGGACAGCCTTGAATCTTTTTATCTTCGATATTCCCCGCCTCTCAATCGACATCGACTTAAATTACGTAGGTGCGGTAAAACGGGAAGCCATGATCGCAGAGAGACCCGGAATTGAACGGGCGTTGCAGGCTGTCTTTGCCCGAGAGGGATTTACGGCTAAAGGCATACCGACTGAACATGCTGGCGGCAAGTGGCGACTTCGTTATTCGAGTGCGAGTGGCCAGGGTGGAAACCTGGAGGTTGATGTCAACTTCATGTTCCGAATTCTTTTATGGCCTGCAAAGACCATGGATTCACGACCGGTCGGAGTTTGGCAAGTAAACGGTATTCAAGTAGCGGATCTTCACGAATTGGCTGCTGGTAAGCTTGCCGCCCTTCTGTCGCGACGTCAGGCGAGGGATCTGTTCGATTGCTCCCGGATATTCCGCTTCGGCGGTCTTGATCGGGAAAAATTGCGGATGGCCTTTGTGGTATATGGCGCCATGAACCGCAGGGACTGGAGGACCGTTACCATTGAGGAAGTGGCTCTAGACGTAAAAGACTTCGAACAAAAGCTGCTTCCCACATTGCGGTCAACAGAGATAGAAGCAACGCAGCTGTCCCTTTTTGTCAACGATCTCGTCGACGACTGTCGTAATGGGTTAAGAAATTTACTCCCATTCACGTCACTTGAGATGGAATTTCTCAATCTCATCCTGGATAAGGGAGAAATAGCTCCAGAGTTGTTGACGGCTGACAAGGATTTGCAGGATCGCATCAGGCTTCATCCGCTTCTCGAATGGAAGGTCTTAAATGTGAGGGCATACAAAGGCAATCGTTAACAGTCGTTACGAGAACGAGCAGTATAGAAATCTGCGTCACTTTTGACAGACGGCATCAGGGAACCACTACGACATTCATCTGCTCAGTGCCGAAGGCATAATGAGCTAATCCTAGCCTTCGCTGGACAAACTTGCCGATAGGTGCATTTCTTCCACTCTGGCAGGATTTCATCTATTTTACCCTGTCGATAAACTGGGGTACAATTGGGGTACTTTTTTTTGGTATTTGGTGCAAATATTGACTATATTTTACGTATCGAACGTCTTGAGAATGTATTGTAATGTGTTGATACTAAAGGGAAAAGCTAATATATCTACATTATTTAAAAAGTGTGCTTTTTTGCTTCAAGTCCCGGCCTCGGCACCAAAATCAAAGTCAATTTTCTCAGTGATAATGGGGAGTTAGAGATCAGGTCTAAATCCCCATTTCTTATTTGGTGTAAAAGTAGTGTAAAATTTTTCCAGTGACCACTTTTTAGACTACACTTTCCTGAATGATATTACCCGATGGATTATAGACCTTCTCCATGAACGCCGTACCTTCATCCCTCTCATAGTTGCGAATGTAACTGTAATAGCGCTCGTAGATCATTTGCATGGTCTCATGACCCATCATCTTTTGCACCCATCCTGGATGTTCCCCTGCGTCTAACATCAGAGTCGCGAAGGTATGACGCGTCTGATACATTGATCGTGGTTTCAATCCAGATTTTTTTAGAGCCGGTTTCCACACGTAATAGTTAGTTGGTGAGGGGTCAACAGGTATTCCATACTGATTGAGGAATACATAATCGGATTATCAATGACTATGGCAAAAAAGTGGTATTTTTAAGAGTATTACCATTATCTTAAATATAATCGGTATTCGTGAAAGAATTCTTGTAACACTTGTTAACACCTACGAGTTCTTGCTCTGAGGCATCTTTCTTTTTTAATGATTACGGAAAGAATTCTTTGATGTGGTTATGGCTCTATTCGTCCGGCTCATCGCCGGAGTAGGACATGCGTCTGGACAGTATGGAAGGACGGTTGCCGTATCCGTAAACGCGGCATGATCTGCCTTCAACCCGTACTCGCGAGGCGGAATCCCACGGCGGGGCACCCGCGGTCTGGGGTGACGCGGAAGAAGCCGCGACGCGCTGAGCGGCAGCCTTTCGCGCCGCCGCTGTCCCAGCCGCCGCCGCGATAAACCCGGTAACGGCCTGATGATGGCCCCGTGGGATCAGTCATGCTGCCGGAAGGGTAATCCCCGGACCAGTCCTGACACCATTGCCAGACGTTGCCGTGCATGTCATAGAGACCCCAGGCATTGGGAGAAAAGCTCCCGACTCGAACGGTCTTTCGTCTATTCTCTCCTTTGGGACATCCTGATAAAGGATAATTCCCATTATAGTTCGCTTGTTCCGTTGAAAGGCAGTTTCCTGTATTAAAGGGTGTTGTCGTCCCCGCCCGCGCCGCATATTCCCACTCCGCCTCCGTGGGAAGCCTGTACTTGTCCGTCCCTTCCTGCCGGTTGAGTTTCCGGATAAATTCCTGGACATCGTACCAGGAAACCTGCTCCACGGGGCAGTCGTCGCCGCAATTGGTGAAATGCGACGGATTGCTCCCCATGACAGCCTTCCACTGTCCCTGGGTCACCACTGTTGTCTGCATGTGAAAAGGCCTGCTGATTGTCACCTGGTGCGACGTCTCATCACTCCACCGTCCCAGCTCATTGGAAGGCGAACCCATGTTAAACGTCCCGGCCGGGATGAGGACAAATTTCATACCGATTGAGTTAGTAAATTCCTTTTCCGCCGCCATCGGCATTGAGGAAACGACAATAACGAGCACGATTATAAATAATGCGGTGATGCATCTCATACCGCCCCCCCTTCTTGACAGTGATTTCTCGCCTTTTAGAGGAATTATTCGTGGCAGTCAATCGCCTGTTTCGTTCACCTACAAAGAGAGTGTTGATGTTCAGCAATAAAGGTGTGGATTACTGATAGAAATTCAGCATGATGAGTCAAGAAATAAGCTCACCAGAAAATGAAGACAGTTTCTTGACGATTCCCGGCTCTCGCGCCTATTTGTATTCAAAAACCTCGGTGCTGCCTTGACACCCACCGGAAGAATACAGTTGAATGTTATACCATCTATTCCCGGTATTCGGGTCGGGAGGTGCTGGCGGTATCCACACGTATTGGCCGCTGCCTCCGCTTAATGAATATTGCGTCGCTTGGAGATACACCTTATTTCGCACAGCCTCAGTCGTGTCATAAGCAAAATTACTATGATCAGGCGTGCTATCAGTAATAGTAATATTAACCTTGTCTCCGCAAGCGAAGGACTCCCAGTGAATAGTGAAAGGCGTTCCATAATACGCATAGGGTGCAGCCGAGTTCATTGCCCAAGTATACTTGATGTATGGGTTAATGATACTTACAGGCGGGCTTGTGCTTGACGGGGCACCTGATGACTGGCCTGTTATTCTTACTTGGTATGAACCATTTTGCAAACTGATAACTTTCCAGTTGTAAAATCCGGCGCCACCTGTACCCGGCGGAACGTTGTCTGCAATAATAAACGAACCGGATGCGTTAAAGAATTCAATTTTCAGCGGCCCTGGATTGCCCATAAACTGCCACGCAATCGGGTATGTCTGTCCTGGTGCCCACGATGAGTTAGCCTGTGGCTGAATAATGGTCACGGTGGCTGCAGTAATAAACAGATGTTGCGCGCCCATCAGGCCGGGCGCATCCTTGCCGTTGACGTACAGAAAGTATTGATCCGGGGGGAGGGTCAGGGGCACCGTATACTGCATGTTTCCGCCCGTAATCCCTGTACCGATGTTAATAGTCTTGTCGGCAGACAACTGCCATAAGGAAAGGTTGACGCTTGTCTGGGTGCCCTGAATCTGCCATGCAATCTGGTATGTCCCGCCTGCATACCAAGAGTCGTCTTTCTTTGGCGTTGTTACGGTTAAGGTTGTGGGAACAATATTAACAGCCTGCCTAGCTTCTATGCGGGAATCGTCTTCGCTGGTCACTCGAAGCTCATACTGCCCGGCACGCGTGTCCCAAGGAACGGTATAGGCGGTTTGCCCTGTGGCTATTGCAGTGCCAATAACGACAGCTTTGCTGTTGTTCTGCCAGAGTGTAACGTCCACGAGATTGGAGCGGGTGCCGTTGCACGTCCATTGTATATACTGGTAGCTGCCGGTATACCAAGTTGATGCGTTGACATTGGCTTTGCTGGAGGCGCTTATGGTTATTGTGCCCTTGGGCGGAGCGTTGGGATTTAACAGGCTTGATGCCGCACTTGGTGCGGCTTGCACCTGCGGGGTACTCTTCTGGGCAGCAGCCGGGGCTGCATACGCCGTGCATGTCAGTAAGAGGAGGCAAACCACAAGCACTGGCATAAACGCATGCCTAATGTCTTTTCCTCTTTCTGTCATGATGGCACCTCTCTTTCATATTTTATCTTCAATGGTCACGGACTGTACTATCCATATCGAACCGATTCTGGAACTTGTACCATATGTCAAATAGACCGGTTTCTCACGATACCTCATGGCAAAACCTTTAAAAACTGTAGCACCTAGGGAAATTTCTTATTTGTAATCGGTGCCTTTATTACGGGGCTCAGGGTGCAGTTTACCTGATACGATGCCGCCGGCATGGTAAAGGCCGCCTTTTGACCATTAATAACAAGGTATATCGGGCCCGAATGCGGTGGATCTTTGTATTGACCGGCGCTCTGCCCACCCACCACAAAACCGATCGCACCGGTGTCCTGGATGACCGGGGTACTAAATGTCAGCTTGCCCCCCGGGGCGGTCTGACCGTCAGACAGAAGCCACGAATAGTTCACCGTCGTGCCCGGGAGAAAGGCCTGTATCTTGGCATAGGCTACAACGGTCTTCGGACAGGACCCGGAATAACTCGGAGTGTCTGTTCTTACCGTCGCGAAAATACCGTTGCTGCCCTTGTCAAGGACGGTAAACTCAACAGGTGAGCTCCAGTCGCTCGTAGCGGTCGGCGGCGGTGTCATCTTGTTGGGCTGCCCAAGCGTACACCTGGCCCGGGCGTATCCCTTCCAATGCCCGGACTGGTTTTCGGTTACCGTACCTTGCGTCGTCGTGTCCGCCACGGAAAGATTAGCCACCTTCGTGGCGTAGTCCGTCTGGTAAGGTTTATCGGGACTGAACAAATCGGTATTGATGTTCTTGTAATCAAATTTGAAGTCGATCATGACCCCTTGCGCATGACTAACCTGAAGATAGATCTGGTCCCCGGTAAAATAAATATGTTTGCTAGCTATGGTGATCTGCGGCACGGGGCAAACGGCAGATGCTGATCCTACGGTGACGCCTATGAAGATTAAAACAAAAATAATGCTTTTGCGAATCATGGCATAACCTCCTCCTTTACATGAAACACAAAACCCCGCCTCTTTTGAGAAACGGGGTTTCAATAATCATCTGATATTACCTCCAGACGAAGCTAAACGGTTCCGAAACTTTTACACAATGTCATTGATGTGAGAGTTTTGATATCACGATTCCCATGTGAAATCTACAATGAAAATCAAAGATGGCAGTTTGTGGACAAGGAAGGAGCGGATAACGTCTTCATCACGAAAATACACGCTTGAATATTTGCACGTTACAACCCGAACTGAATAGGTGAGACAGAATAAATATGGACTGTGCTGGTTATCACTGCCAAAAGTTTGACCATTAATGCATAGGGGAAAATGAATATTACCAATTATAAGCTTGAATACGCCTCTTCCTCCCATGGCATACTCTAAATATCCCCAAAATGACTTGACAACGAGTTAACGTACCCTTAAGCATACGGTGAGGCTTTCAACTATGTTCCTCACAATCATAGTCAGGTTTCCATCAATTCAACAGTTAAGTTGGCCTATCCCTAGTTAACGTACAGTGACACAGATCTAAAAACAGACCTAAATTACGGGAGAGGAGGTAAAATCATATGAAGAAGTTTTTTGTTTTGGTTGTTGCAGCAGTTTTTGTTCTGAGCGTAGTGGGTTTCTGTTTGGCGGCAACCGACAGCTTCATTGTTTTCGGGACGGTTACCGGTGAGACCAAGAGCAGCGGCAATAAAGTCACTGTGACTGTGAAGGACGAGAAAGGCAAAGTACAAACCATTACCGTCAATGGGCAAACTCCATGGAAGGTTGGCGACAAGGTAGTTGTTAAGGATGGCAAGATCTTTTCATCAGATTACTGGGAGCATGGACCGACTACTGGTGGATCGAATACTCATGGACCGACTTCTGGTGGAAGCAGATAGAGCTCAGCAACCAAGCTTTAAATAGCAAAGGATGGAGATGCGCTTCCGTTACGCATCCTTAGCTGAAGCCATCACAAGAACAGCACCCGTTTTTGACAAGAAAAGTAGGAACCGGGTGCTGTCCTAAATTTATTTGAGTAATCAAAGAAAGTCCTCTTTAGTTTGCAAGTCCGGATATCGCACCGCAAGCTAATAAAGGTTGCGGCTTCTTCGTTTGTTCCCATTTGAAATATAGTATCCGCTGTCTCAATTAGAAAAACGACATTATAGGAAGGTATTTATTTTTTGTCGTCAGTAAAGAAATGGGAGCTTCAGGTCTGCATGTTACGACCGGAACTGCGTAAGCTCGATCAATGAAAATAGGAAATGCACCGGCTCTCGTGTCCACCTTGTATAATCAAAATCATTTAGTAGATGCATAAAAACTTAATAGCATATGTTAAATAAGAATAATATAAATACGTGTTGCGTTGGTTGCAGTAGACCGTTTTCACCGTGGGGCAGAGCCCGTTTGGTAGCTTGGGTCGCTGCGACCTTCTCCAAATTAAACCCGAACAGTTGCCAGGGACTTAAACAGATCCCGCATCTTTCGCAAGGAAGGGAAAAGGAGAACAAAACATGAAAGAGGAGAAAACATTTATCGGTATCGATGTTTCGAAGGAGAAACTTGATGTAGGAGTAAGGCCTCAGGTGGATTTTATGACATTTGCCAATACGGAAGACGGCATATCTTTGCTGACGGATTTCGTAAAGTCAAAACAGCCGGAGCTAATTGTGCTTGAAGCCACAGGGGGGTTGGAAATGGCTGCTCTCAGATCCCTGGTTGTTGCAAAGCTTCCCGCAGTTTGTGTCAATCCCAGACAGGTGAGAGATTTTGCCAAAGCTATGGGTGTTCTGGCCAAGACGGATAAAATTGACGCCCATGTTATTGCACGATTTGCAGATTCGGTGAGGCCGGAGATAAGGCCATTAAAGACCGAGGAAACGGAAATGCTGGATGCTTTTAATACCAGGCGCAGCCAGATCATCATAATGTTGACGGCTGAGAAAAACCGTTTGACCACAGCTTCGAAGTGGACGAAAAAAGATATAGAAAGAAGCATTAAAGGGCTGGAGAAGGCACTTGCCAAAATCAACCGTGAGGTTGAAAATCTTATCAAAAAAAGCCCGCATTGGCGGCATATGGACAAGATCCTGCAAAGTGTTCCCGGTGTTGGGCCTGTTATGTCATTGACCGTCCTTGCTGATCTGCCGGAGATTGGAACAATGAACCGAAGGCAGATAGCGGCCCTTGTTGGAGTTGCACCTCTGAATCGGGATAGTGGCAAATACAAAGGCAAGCGTACCATCTGGGGCGGCAGGGCAAGAATCCGTTCCGTATTATACATGTGTGTCATATCAGGCATTTGTCACAACCCCAAGATAAAAGCTTTTTATAACAGGTTGATCAGCTCTGGGAAGAAACACAAAGTTGCCATTACTGCCTGCATGAGGAAGCTTATGATTATCCTCAATACAATGATCAAAAATGGTACCTGTTGGAATGAATCGGGCTGTTAAAATACTACTTGACGTGAAACACAGTTGCTACCAACTGTTTGGTGCTGGGCTTTCATCAGGATTACGGATGGAACTAATAGATAAAAATACTGGTGAAGAAGATTCGGAATGACCGGAGAGCTATTCCCCACCGGGGCACTCTTCGACAGTATTCCTGATATGATGTACCGAATTTACGCCGAAGATGCGGTTCTTCGTAGAAGATGATGAAGAGATGGAACCCAAACCACAAAACAATGGCGAATATGAGCAATGACAAACTCCCGAAAAACAGCGCTTCCGACAGAATTACGCCAACGATGCCAACGTACATCGGATTCCTGTTGAACTTATAGAGTCCCTGGGTTACAAGAACCTGCGGCGGATCGATTGGCGCGGGTGTTCCATGCCCGTGAACCGCAAATTCCCATGCACAATAGAGAGAAAGGCCTGCACAAACAATTCCCCAAAAGCCTGCGAGGCTCCCTATTACCGATATACCCGGCCAATGTATCACACCAGATCGGCGCAATATGATATACGGCACAATCGCGACGACAGTCCCCGGGACTAATACGATGAAAATGATAACTTTTGCAAAAAGTATTCTCATCTATTTAATTTAATGGGCCTGCATTTCATATATCGCCGCTTCTCTTCCATAATTTCCCAGGCTTCCGAGGCACTGATCTTTGTCTTAGCCGTATCCCGTTTCTGATGACCGTTATCTATAAACAAGACCCCGTCAGGCTTGCATATCCGGTTAAGCTCTTTTAAGAATATTATCGGATTTGCAACCATATGGAACATATCCAGAGCATAGATAATGTTGATGCTGTTATCGTTCAATGGGCATCTTTCCTTCGAGGCTACCAGCGCGGTTACATTGTGCAGATTTTCTTTTGAGATGCGTTTCTTGATAGATTCAATTGCCAGTTCATGAATATCAATTGCATAGACCTTACCCCCACTGCCCACCAGTTCAGATGCTTTTCTGATATATGATCCCGGCCCACATCCATAATCAACAACGCTCTGACCTTGGTGGATGCCAAATTCATCCAGAAGCTTGTCCTTTTGGATAAATGTATCTCTTATCTTAAACATCAAGGCCATTATCCTGAATGCCAGATCAGGCATCCTGTCTATGCCTCTGCCAAAGATGTTTACTCGCATACACGAACCTTCCACCTAAGCTGTCTCTTATTCTGTACAACAAGTTAACTTAGAATTCTATGTTTTTGAATTATATCCGTTAGAAATGTAATTGAGATTGGCAAAAACTGATATGTGTTTCAGTCAAGAAGCGATTATTGATTAACGATTGAATGCTTGTATATTTCCAGAAATCATATTCTTAGTGATAACAGCAAGTTCTACTCACCCACCCCATCTATCGTAACTGAAATTGTTCCTATAAAGATTACAACCAGTTATCAGTATCCCTCCAGCATCATTGTATTTACATTGAATCCGTAAAATCAGCCACAATCCCGGAATAATTTGTTATGGTTAAAAACGTAAATTCGATGTTCCGGGAATCTGTTTAGTATGAAATACGCAGGAGACTGCGGTTTTTAGTAAATATAGAAGCACCGTATAAGAACATTCTGTTGATACAAGCTGGTGTAATCCAGTAGTCGAGTTGAAGATCTCAATCCGTAATCTTTACTGGGGGTGGGTTGATACCTGATGATTATGGGAAGGAGCTGGCAGGAATGTATTTTGTCAATTTCACTTCTTCAACTGAGTATAAAGGTTGCCTCCCAAGTACTGTCCCACAAAATAAGCCCCAGCCAATAAGGGAAACGTTTGAATATGCCAGCCAACCCCGCCAAGTATACGCACAATAATTACGAGAGGAACCGGCAGATGAACTGCGAGAATCCACGGAAATGAAAACGTCCTCACGTGACCCCGCCAGTATCCGAAGGGGAGGTTGAGCAAACAAATAATCACTAATATGATAGCCAGATTCATCTATTCTGATTTAGTAACAGATGTCTAAGGAAATATCACGAAATATCTGGTTATCTTTAAGAGAATGGTAATATTCTTAAAAATACCGAATTTGCCAAAGTCATTGCGTCTACCTGCAAAGAGAGAAGATAAGTCCTCTATATGGTCTGAATATTTCCGATTGAAATCGGGTATAACGCTCGCGCTAACCGGCACACAAACGGCAAGTGTAGCGCCGCTTGTTCAACGCTTCCACCTATAAGCGGTGCCGGTGAGTTACGGTTGGAGTTCGAACGCTCCCGGTCGCCAAGTCTTGTTGAACCACGGTTGGAGAGGGCCGTAAATGCCAATCAGAACGTTCCAGCCTTTGCCGGGAACCGTCTGCACCCAGTTGGCCTCGTGACCCGCTGGCGGGGTCGGGCGCCTTTGTCAGGAATAACGAATAACTAACCAGTTGCATCGAAATGCTACCGATTTTCATTTTCAGCGACTTCTGTTGACTGCTCTGTAGATGAGTTTAATACGGGTCATATGTCGGCACGGTTTGACATTTACTTGGTGCA
This sequence comes from uncultured delta proteobacterium, assembly GCA_963729715.1. Taxonomy (GTDB): domain Bacteria; phylum Desulfobacterota; class Syntrophia; order Syntrophales; family UBA2185; genus Fen-1135. The sequence goes on along the minus strand of CAVSPA010000002.1, from coordinate 6,047 downwards.
GACATTCCGACAGCGGATCTGAAATAGCAGTCGAGTCCAAGTTGAGAATTCGTCTCGTCCATTGAATGGAATCCGAGCTGTTTCATCTCCTGGTATGCCTCCTCGGCGGGCATACCTTCTACGAGATGCCTGTATAAGCCTATCACCAAACCAGTACGATCCTCGCTGTGCCGATCGTGGACATAAAGGGGGTAGTAACCCGGGTCTTTGAGAATCGCTATGATTTGATTCATGTGCTCATCCGAGGGTTTAAAGATTGAATCCGGAAGTTTTATGGATATGAATGTAACCCCGTTTTTATCAGCGGCTTTACGTTCAGTTTCTATTAGTCTATTGTTTGTCTCCAGGTCGAGAATAGTTTTGATATGGAGCTCATCATGAAGAATTTTTACGCCTTTATCCAATTTCTCCTGTAGATCATATGTCCACTGTGCCGGGTTTCCGATTTGTCCAATGATTGGAACTGCTCCTCGATAAAGACCATACTTTAAAGAGTCAGGTGCGTTACCGGGTCCAGGTTTACCAATAGAAACGAAGTGGAAATGTTCAATGACTTTAGCGACTTCCGCTACTTGATGATCTACGCGAGGATCTTTTGCATCGTTGACGGTGGAATAAGAAATATTGGAACAAGCATTCAGTGTCACGAAAGGGAAAAACAAAAAGATGCATGCACAAATAAAATACCTCATTTCAAATTACCTCCGATCTCATGTGGTTAAATGAAGCCATATTAATGATGACTCCAATGTGTTTGCCGCGTTCTCTTAAATGAATAACGGGGTTTCGTTAATCAGTCCATAGTACCCTCACGCAATGTTAAAGGGTTTATGAATCTTAATCTTTGACGTTACATATGGATTGTGTGATTATCACGAATCCCATTTGAAATCTACAACGAGAATTGAAGATTGCAGTTTAACGAGGAAGAAAACAACAAGATGATTATTTCTGTCACAACTTTACATTTTATTTATGCTCTTAAACTTTCCACCACTTTTTTATATTTTTCGTGAATCATCCTTCTGTCGAACTCATAGAATTCAAAAAGCATTGCATCCTGTTCTTGTTTCGTAAAATAATTCATACAGGGATAAAAGAAATGCTTATCTTCTTTTTCAATGTGTTGAGGATAGAACCGGGCTAATTCCTTCAGGCAACCAATTACCTCTTGAGAGGTGTTTTCACCGGTCAAATATCTCTCCTTGGCTGCCACAAGTTTGCCTACAGTCTTTCTTGCATATTTATGCTCTTCGACGAGTTCGTTCATAATTCTGGCGTGTTCTGTTGAAAGTTGCTTTTTTGCAAGTTCCCGAAAAAGTATATCCTCTTCTTTGCCATGATGAGTCCTGTCCGCATAGGTTTTGATAAAATCAACAGTTGTATCGATAAAAACGGTATCTACCTTCTTTCTTTCATTGACCTTTTGAATTTCACCATCAAACAGCCTCAACATTTTTTCAATTAACCTGTGTTCCCACATCATAGGCCCGATTGGTTTCATGACAATTCTCCTGAATTCATTAATTCACTTTTCCCAATATGTAATTACGGGTTGATCTTCTATAGATACATGTACCACATTTGAAGCTCGAGTTCTGTATTTTTTTTAAATATTACTGATTGAAATGTTGTAGAGACGGCTTAAATCAAAAAACAACAGGAAGAACAAAACAAGATATCCAATTGTTGCTTTACAAGAACGGTATTCACTTATCTGCAATAGCAGCCTGATCCGTGAGTTGATGATTGCGGGTTGAAAGATTGGATAAAGCCGCTAATGCAGCCGCTCGGCTTTTTACGTCGGCTGCATTAGTCTTGATACTCACCTTACCCAAATAAGCCTGGCTCGTCTTCAGATCATGATGTCTGAGAATTGCCTTCGAGACAATCCCCTCATTCTTCCACTTCGATTCCTGTGGCCACCAAGAAGCGCGACACCATGTTATAGCCTGCAATGGTTCCCACCAGCTCCACTACCTGTTGGTCCGGCAAGATGGCGCGCACTCGCGCCATAGTTGTGTCCGCGACGGTGATGTTGCGCGTCATCTCGTAGGTCAGCGCCAGCGTGGCGCGCTCAGACTCATCGAATAGCTTGGTATTGTTGATGGCGGCGGACATATCCTTCAGCGCTTCCATCTGGGCCTTGGTGCCGCCCGCAGCTCGAAATTCCGGCGCATGCTGCACCCACTCGTAGTTGGCTTTGTTAATGACGCCGGTTGCCATGATTGACAGTTCCCGCAGCTTCGGGGACAGCGCCAGCTTGCCCCGGATCGCCGCGAACATCGTGTTCCAACCCCGCGCAAAGGCTGGGCTCTGCAGTAGCATACGGTCTAAGTTCAGCAGCTTGCCGCCGGGACGGCGGGCGCGGATAGCGTTGACCAGATCTTCGGGCCCCGCCTGGGCGTTACCCGGACGATAGGGGATGCCTGACTTCGATATCTTTTGCTTAGCGTCGGCCGTCCAAGCCGGAGTGCCGAAGCAGGTTAGCCCGATGAGCGACAATAAAATTAATAAAATACCTATGAGTCCCCAAATGGTAATGTTCATCTTTTTTGCAGCCATGATCTTTTCCCCCTTTCTGACAGTATATAATAGACAAAATCATGAGAACCTCCAAAAGGACAAATAATTCCATTGAATGTTCATATAGGCATCTTCCCGGAACTCCACTTCATACCAGTTGAAATGTCATCCCCGTGTTTTCTGCTCGTTATCATCAAATAGACGACCTACGTTTCACACCGTTAATCTCTCGTTTACAGTTTATAGAAATTGTTATTGACCCTTTCATATAGTGTAGCTATCATGAAATCCATCATTCTTAACTTTACGGACGTTTCTTCAGATGCGGCGCTACCTCATTTTCGCCATTGCTTCGTTTGGTCTCCTCATGTACTCCATAGATAGTACCATTGTGGCCGTGGCCTTTCCCAGCTTTATGAAAGAGCTGGGTGTAAATGTTATTTGGGCTTCGTGGACTATCTCCATCTACTTTATCGGAATCACAACGGCAATGCCGCTGGCAGGAAATCTAAGCGATATATTCGGCAGGAAAAAGGTTTTTCTCATTTCACTTATACTCTTCACTGCCAGTTCCCTTGCCTGCGGCCTTGCAGGCAATATCTATACCCTTGTTGCCTTCAGAGCCCTCCAAGGGATTGGAGGAGCCAGCTTTCTTCCCAGTGCATCAGGAATCGTGAGTGACTATTTCCCCGAGAACCGGGAAAGGATGATAGGCCTTTTTACAAGCATCTTCCCCATAGGCGGGATTGTGGGACCGAACCTGGGGGGATGGATTGTGGCCAACTATTCCTGGCGTTACATCTTCTATATCAATCTTCCAATCGGTGTCATTTTGATTGTCCTGATCATGACTCTCCTCAAGGACTCTAAGGTTCATTCCCCGCCCCACATAGACTTCAAGGGGGCCTTTTTCATGAGCGGAGCCATACTATTTCTGATGCTAGGCATGAACATCATCGCAGAAAGCTTTTCTCCTCTCTATTTTGTTGTAGCTGCGCTCTTCACCGGCTTCAGCTTACTTCTACTTGCCTTATTCTTTCAACAGGAAAAGAGAGAAACAAACCCCATCCTCGATATCGCTCTCTTGAAATCAACTCCTTTTTTGGCGGCAAATTTATTGAATCTCTTAATGGGCGCGATAATCTTCGGCACTTTTGCTTTCATCCCTCTTTATGCCACCTCGGTTTATAAGCTATCAACGTTGATAAGCGGGATGATTCTGACTCCACGATCCCTCGGAATGATTCCCGCTTCGGCCGTCACCGCCTTTCTGCTTAGGCGATGGGGATACCGGAAGCCAATGTTCATTGGTTTCATTATTGCTTCTTTATCAATTATCCTTCTGGGACAAGACCTCCCCATCTGGAGGATGATTGGTTTTCAGCTGGGGGTTCCAGAAACACTCTCTCTGCTGATACTCATTATGGGGATCGGTGTGGGAATCGCGCTGCCTGCTGCCAATAATGCATGTATCGAACTGATGCCTGAGAAGGTGGCCAGCATCGTGGGCCTTCGGGGTATGTTTCGCACCGTCGGTGGCGCCTTGGGAGTCTCTCTCACTACTTTTATCCTTCACGTAAGCGGAAGTTATCAGCTTGGCTTCAGGATTACTTTTTCCTCTTTCGGGTTTGGACTCCTTTGTGCTCTCCCTCTCGTTTTCCTCATGCCGGCAGGCAAAAGTTGGTCCAATATATCTAACATATAAGATTCCGGCGTGGAGTGGCACTAAAAGACAAATTCACTGATAACCGTTTGAAAGGTGCATGTCTGTCAAAATCACTGGATGCTTTGTTACAGGAAGAAGTGCTTGGCTGAAAACACCTGCTCCGACACAACAGCCCGTTTTAATTATTCATTAATTCCCTTGCCTAAGATTCACGCAAAGAGGGTAAAATAATCGATAATTGATGGTTTTTGTGATTCATCAACATGGTCATCAACAATCTTATCAACAAGTATGTTCATCCCTGTTACGGGCGCTCTCCGAAGGTGCGTCATTGCTTGTTTCCAGCAATGGCCTCGCCTGTAATCACCGCCTGCAGAGAAAAGCCACGTTACGCTTCTGTCAGTAGAGCGTTAGCGCCGCTTTCAGAGCGATGATGCGGCCAAGGCAGGCTCTGCAAGGATTCACAGCATGCATCACCGAAGATCCTTATCAGTTAAGGCTTTCATTCATCTCCGATTGAAATGTAGTATGGACGAACAGAATCAGAAAAACAACAAGGAAGAAGACAATCTTCTCTTCTTATCAAAGTCTTATTCCAGAAATTCAATTACCTCTCGATTAAATCGATCGGGTGATTCAACCATCACCACATGTCCGACACTAGGATAGGTCGAGAGTCGTGCACCTTTGATGTGCGATGCCAAGTATTCGCCGTTCGGATAAGGAATGAGCGGATCGTAATCTCCGTGAATAACCAATGTTGGTGCAGTGATCCTCAGGAGCTGATCGGCCACGCCCTGGCTAACATGCATCATGCACGCGCCTAATTGCCGCTGATACGATTCGAGTGACATCGGCTTAGCGAGAGAGTCTTTGACGATTTGATTTAGATCTTCTGGATGCTTGTCCATATAACCTTCACCTGTGATCACTGGTAAAATGCGCCGCACACTCGTCTCGATATCCTCACCTACTTTACTCATCAGCAGTGCGATAGTTTCCGGATTGGCTCCAACAGCGGATGATCCACCAGCAGTGGTTGCAATAAGAACTAACCTATCTACGAGTTCAGGATAACGAATCGCCAACTCTTGCGCGATCATACCACCCATCGAAATGCCAACGATGTGCGTGCGACCTAGGTTTAGATTATTGATTACGCCTGCAACATCACCTGCCATATCGGCAATCGTGTAAGAGCCTGTGCCGGGCGAACTATCGCCCGCATCGCGATTGTCCATGTTGATAACGCGGAATTTCCTGGCGAAAGGCTCGAGCTGTTTCCACCAGATCAGGCGCGAACGGGACAAGCCACTAACCAGGATCAGCGGATGACCACTACCGAACTCATCATAGTACACAGTATACGAACCGACTTGTGTAATAGGCATGTTCCCTCCTTGTGATTACACGATTGAGACTGCTGACTTATTCATCCAAACAAGTTTAAAAAAGTAAAAAGCGATACCACAAGAAACTTGTTACCCCTTAAAATACAAAACCCCGCTCTCCTCTGTGAAACGGGGTTTCAGTAATCAGGCAATGGCACCCGAGATATAACCCAAAGTTGTGGACAGGATAAAAAGAAGGCGTATCCTAAATAAGTGTAGTTTAACTTAAAGCCCCCTTGGCGAGAGGGGAGAAAGAAGGATACGCCCATGGAGAATAATGAACGAGATTATCTGGAAAAGCAAGTTAAAGAAGAATCAAAAAGCGCATTGGAGTTAATTATCCGGGAAGGCGCCTGTCGGATGTTGCAGGCGGCCATAGAGAATGAGATAAGTGAGTACATTGAGAGTTTCAAGGATGCGAGAGATAATGGTGGTCGGCGCATGGTTGTGAGGAACGGGTCCTT
>CAVSPA010000001.1:0-23290 GCA_963729715.1 uncultured delta proteobacterium | reverse complement strand
GTAAGTTAGGCGCAGTCAATTATGCCGCTAAGGCATCAGGCGGGGTTCAAATCGGAGTTATAAATATTATTCCCGAAAATCAATGGTTCACCGACTTTCCTAACGGGTTGGCACCAGGAATGATTATTTTTAACTGGCGTTTCTAAGAACGGGTACCGTCCCAAAGCTGTTTTTTGATAAGGCGTTGCATTTGAAGGAGGGAGCATAAGCAGCAACGTACGTGTAGGTCAAGTAAATATCAGCCATTAGATACTGTCTATCACTTGAAATGGTGGATACTCAGCAAAATTATCGGATTCTACATTTCAGAGGAAGGACTAAACAAAAAATCCAATTGTTGCTTTTTCAAGATCGTCAATCCGGCGGAATTGCAGGCTTCACTTAGGGTTCAAGTGCTTATTTCCCCATTGGCTGTATGCTGTTAGCTTTCAGCTTAATCCCTGACCCTTCGTAGGACTTTGGTCTCGCTTCTGCAGGCAGACCTGAATGTCCAGACTACTTCTTGCGGACAGTCAGATTTACCGTCTTGTATCCGTACCAGCTACACGTGGCTGTCACCTCCAGCTCTTCATACTCAGCAGCGGGCACCTTATATGTGTATGTAAATGTTGCTTGGTCAGGTTGATTTTTATAAGTGTTCTTCATCACATCGACTCCGTTCTTCTTGATTTCAACATATTTTATGTAGTGATAATTGGGAAAAGAAGACGGGTGTGTGATCGTGACTGTCAGCATTTGCGTGCTTGCATCATATTCAAGTTTCATGTCCTGTGGCGATGTTGCCAAAGACATCTGAGGACAAAGACAGCAAAGAATCGATAAGATTAAAACTGCCTTCCATGAAGGAATCGAGGGACTCACTCGTCGCTTCATCGTACACCTCCATATTTTCAAGTATCGTGCTCAAGGACAGCGCATAAACAATAGGTTTCTTACTTATAAGATAGGCGTGTTACATGTGGAAAAGCGGTAACTATTAAATGGAAGAGTAATGGGCGCTATTTCCTCCCAATTCACAGCCATTTTTATGCCAATTGAATTTAACCTTTATAATAATTTTTTTTATAAGACATTACTTCCTGACGGATGAAATATAGGAAAATTCCATTTGTACTATGTCAATGGAATCCATAACATGCGTGTTAAAAGAGTTGGGTGGCGCGGCGCACCCCCACGGTCCCACGGATCCGGACGTGACAGTCTCCCGTCATCCGGCTCTTATCATCCAGCCGCCAGGCTAACCCAGCGGTCTTATCTTATTCCCTGGCTCCTCCCATCTCTGGTTGACCAAACAATAAGATCAGATGATCCAACCCCTTCGCTCCATTCCCATTACAGGAACTTCCACACTAATACGAGTTGGTCCGCCCCCGTGCCCCGCATCGGTACTCTCATTCTTGTGGTTTCCTCCACTTGAATTTCTCCCTTATCATCGGGACGACAGGTTCCCACGTTCCACACAAGAGCCTGAATCAGGTTCGCGCTACCTTTATGCCGGATGCCGCCCAGGCAGTAAACAGGTCCCTCCTGGACTTATCCTGGAGATCAGTAAGCCCCCCAGTTCTGACATCATCCATTTCATTTCGACACCTCAGAAGTAGTTCGCTTGCGCTCGCCTCCCTGAACCTCACCTGACAGGGTCATGCCCTGCCTTTTCCTTACCGCTCACCACCATGGCTCTTTACCATCGCAGCTTAAGGTGGTTTGAAGCCCGCTCCTGCAAGCCGACTTCGAGGGACCTCCCCTCATCTCTTGTGCAGCCTCGTGGCACACTTACCGATTGAAATGCTGCATCAAGAATGGAAATTCAAAAAAACAACAAGGAAGCTACTAAACAAAAAATCCAATATACGATTTTCAAGATCGTCCAACCGGATAGAACTGCTGTCTCCACTGACAACTATTGCATATACCATTCTATAAAACGTTGTGAATTACGGTGAGAAAGGGAGTCTTTTCATTCCCTTCTCCCTAGTAAACTGACTATGTTTTATGCGCTTACCGATAGACCCCGATTTACATATTGACACGTCTGTCCATCTTACCCCCATCATTTCTGTTTCTTGGGGTATCCGACCGATTGCGCCAGAATGATCCTCTGATCCGGTCGTAAGCCCATGGCTTTTGCGAGGGCAGGCCTATCTATCGCCGCGCGTACGACCGTTGATAATCCTTCGGAGGCACAATAAAGATAAACATTTTCGCTTATGAATCCCGTGTCAGCCGCTGCATACATGATTTTAGCCTCATCTGACGATGAACTCATCTTGGAATAATCCGCCACATAAATAAGGTTCACAGCAGCGTCCTTTACATATCCCTGAGTACCGGTCACTCCTCTAATATCTCCTGCCAGTATCGGTTTCAAAAAGTTCGATTTTGCATCATAGAGGTAAAGGCCAGCAGCAGTTGCAACATATATGTCGATCTCTTGCCGATTGATCGCAGTAGGTGCAGTCCGTTTGCCAGACTCCGGACGATTGATTCCGGATGCTGCCCAGAGCATATTTGAAAGAATTTTCACCGGTAATGGTTCTGAACTGAATTCGCGTGAGGAACTTCTCTTTGCCAAAAGCTGCATCAAAGGATTGCCGGCGATTTGGGGCTTTGAAAGTTGGATTGGTTTTTGTTCTTCTCCGAAAGCCGTATTCTGGGTCGAAGGCACAATGGCAATTAAAAAAACCAAGATAAAACCGATGGCTGTTACTCGTAAAAGATTCCTTCTAATTACTTTCATATTCATATGCATAACCTCCTAATGATGCTTTAGTCCTAACATCGTGTACCATATTTTAAATGAGAGTTCTCAGGGTTTTTTGATTATTATAGATTGAAATGTTGTGCAAGCAAATAGAATAAGAAAAACAACATTACAAGGAAGAAGCAAATGCTGACAAAAGAAGCAGCATAAATTCCCTTACCGGAGAGATGATGACTGTCCAGGAAGAGGTCGATTTTTACATATTAAAAACTGGACCAGTTTTAGAGGGGCAGGTCACCCCGAACCTCCCGAAAATCTCCTCGACGGCGCATGTGCACCCTTCCTGATTCCAGGAGACGATGGCCACATCGGCCCCCGCCTCGGCGCAAGTCTCGGCAAACAGACGGCCGATGCCCTTGTATCCCCCGCTAATCAGGGCAGTTTTCCCCTGAAGGGAGAACAGCCTTGCGAACAGATCAGCACCAATGCCCTTCTCCTTTTCGTTATACGAACGCTCCTACAGATGTTTCTCTGGACGGTCTATCGTGACCGCACCTGCTCCATCTTGGCCAACTCTGCATATAATGTTTCCGCACTGCAAATCAGGTCTCGGCGATGAGCGCCATCCCTTTGTTGAATGCATTGACATTAAGATCTAATACTTTATCTGGGAAGCGTTCTTCAAGAAGAGGAATCATTGACTCTCTGCTGAGGGGTAAGACGCCCGATCCCACGACAGCACCCAACAAGATAATATTCGTATATATCGGATTCCCCATTCTTAAGGCTTCCTCAGTCGCTTGCACATATTGAGTTTTTGAAGACATCTTCTCAATGGTTTGTCGCACCTCGCTCAGATCCGGATATTCCACGCCGCCGGAAGGGTAGAACGGTCTGGGGTTTACGATCGTTATCACGGCAGGGTTGCCGAAATAAACCAAGGTTCTCAAGGTCTCGACAGGTTCCATTCCAATAATTACATCGGCTTTACCCTTAAGTGTAACCGAACTGTACAAGGTTTTTTCTGAGATTTTGATGTGGCTTGATACAGATCCTCCTCGCTGACTGACGCCAAAGGTGTCCGCTACGCTGACGATAAAACCCTCGTTTAACAATGCCGTACCGATAAATCCGGAAAGCAAAACATTACCCTGCCCGCCAACCCCAGAGATAATCACATTATACGGATCCTTTTTCAGTTTCCCATTCCTCATCAGTTGGCCTCCTTGATTATTGCATTCGCCGGGCAAATGCTCGAACACAGCCCGCATCCGGCACAAAGCGCCTCGTCTATAACCGCCTTGCCGCTTTCATTATCCACCATCAGTCCGGAACATCCGAAGAGTCGCGTGCAGAGCCGATTGCAGCCGCAGTTGTCCGCCAAGCATCTTGATGGATCCACGTGCATCTTATATTCTCGAGCAATTCTTCTTTTATCTTTCACTAATTGGCACATGTGGCGCATGACGATGACCTTTGTGCCACCCTCCTTCTTCATCATCTTCAACAAGGCATCGGTCGTCTTGTGCAAGTCAAAGGGATCACATACTTCAACAAACGCCCCCATCGCCTTGCATACAGCTTCTATGCTAACCACAGTCGCCGGATCGCCGGTTGCCAGTTGTCCCGTTCCCGGATGAGGCTGAAAACCAGTCATGGCCGTAGCGCTGTTGTCAACGACAAGTAGCGTGAAGTCTGAATTATTGTAAACGCCGTTGACCAAAGCCGGCATAGCGGCATGGAAAAAAGTGGAATCGCCGCATATCGCAAGCACGGGTTGATCAAAGCCGAATTGCTTCAGTTTGCCCATGCCGCTGGCCACTCCCGCACCCGAACCCATCGCATGCATCGTACGTGATTGAAAGAAGCCCGGTTCAGAAAATCCCATCGAGTAACAACCCACATCGCCACAGAGAAAACCGTTGCGGCCGTCCAGTGTAATGGCCTGCTTTAATGCCCAAAAAGTCGCCCGATGTGGGCAACCCGGGCACATGTTGATGGGACGGTGTGGCACTAGTTTCGCCGCTTCCCTGGATAGATTCTCATAGGCGATGTCCCGTCCCCGATTAGCCACATTCAGGATATCCGACAAGGCATCGATGACGATGTCAGTGCTCAGTTCATTGTAAGGGGTGATGTGCCCCGAGCGGGCGCCGAAGAAGCTGAGTTTTGCCGTTGCCGGAAGCAGACTGGCGGCCAATTCCATCACGCTTTGTTCCACGAAGGGATCCATCTCTTCGACGAAGAGTATTTTTCTTGCGGAGATCAGATGGCGAGCCACTAGTTTTTCCGGAAGAGGCCAAGTGGTCCCCAACTTTAAGATTCCAATCTCCTCGTTCAATTTCAATTCTTCCATGGCTTCAATGCAATAGGAAGTGCAAGCGCCACAGGTGATTATTAACAGTTCAGGTTTCTCCGGTCCCAGGTATCGGTTGAAGGAAGAGGTCTCAAAAATTGTCCGCGCCTTCTCCAACTTTTCGTGGAGGGGTTTGTGAAAAATCGGAAATGGACCAGAGGTGAATCTGCTTTTCCGGGGATTATTCATATCCCAGATCTCGGGGAAAAAAGGCTTTGGTTTATTCTTGTCGGGCAGCTCGTTCAGCATGACATTACTCCGGGTATAAGAAATCCGGCCTACGCCGCGAACAAAGGTCACAAGATTTACTGCCTCCGAAACCTCATATGCCCATTTGATCATTTCCTTGGCTTCTTGGGCGCTGCTCGGCTCCATCAAGGGATTATCAAGCCATTTTGCCACAGTCCTGGAATCCTCTTCGTTGTTACTGGTTCCCCCGCCGGGATCATCAGAAATAAAAATGACCAGCCCCGCGCTGCCGATGCCGGTCATATTCAGATTTACCAGAAAATCCGCTGCAACATTGGCCCCATTTTGTTTCATAACCGAAAAGCCGCGGATTCCCGCAAATGAGGCTCCAGCAGCCACTTCGAGAGCTACCTTCTCATTTGTAGACCACTCGACATAAATATTTCTTTCTTTGGCGACTTCCGCGATAGCCGGGATCACTTCAGAAGTCGGACTTCCGGGATAGGCAGACGCAACCCCCACGCCAGCTTCGATCACCCCTCTCGCCACAGCCTCATTGCCCATTAAAAGCACCTCAGTTCCAGATTTATCCAATCCAATACTCGCCATTCGCTACCTCCCTGCATATAGATGTTCCATTATTCATTTTTACCTGAATGCCTCTCGGCAATATAGCCAGGCAGGGTTCTCAATTATAACAGACCCTCGTCATTCCCCGTCTTTTGCACAATATTTTCATACGCCGCATTCTTTCTCTTGAGCGCGGCCTTTTTGAGGTTTTCCAATCTGTGATTCGGTAAAGATCGAGTCTCCAAAATTCCTTTCCTGTTTGCCAAGAGGACAAGTTCGGACCCAACATGGCTGCGAACGATGACGGTATTCCATCCCGGAAATTCGGCGCCTGCTGAACCAACGGAAATATCTGAAAATTCAGCAGTCATATCCCAACAAAACCAACAGGCCGGATTGATAAAGGGTTTAATTTTATCAAGGGGGAGTGACATGGTATCAGGATGATTATTGAAGTATACATCAAAGGAATAGTGAGGCGTGTGAGGGATGTCGAATTTGCTGACATTTGAAAGTTCACAGATTCCTTTCAGGTAAGGATGAAAGGCGCTCTGGGAAAGAGCCCAGCCGCATATCAGTCCCAAACTCAACTTAATATTCCTGGGATCGGGGCTGTTTTTAGGCGGGATTTGCTTCATCTTCCCCACGGCCTCAATTTGACAACCTCTGCCGACGATCGCTATTTTTTCGAGGTCGTCCTTGGGAAGGCTGCGGTAGGCTTGCAGGGCAAGGCAAGCTTCATAACTCGAACCGGCACAATGGAGCAGTTCCGAACGGCTGCGCGCAAGATAACCCCGCGGCACTTTTTCCTCATTCATCCGCGCACAAGCCACAACATCAATTAGGCCCTCTTCCATCGCCATGACCAGAAGGCCCGTAACGGTACCCCCATCCTGCCCTCTTTTCCTAATTTCCGGATCCTTAGATCGAGCCATAAAGATTTCAAGAAACTGGCCTATTTCACCATCGTCATAGGAACTCCCAAAGACTATCCTACTTATTGCATCCCTATCGAGAAATGTCCTCGGACAGTGCTTATAACAATCCCCGTTACCGCCGGTGCATTTGTCCATCAAGACGATTCTCCCCTCATGATCAACCAAGTATGGGCAACCTGTAATGCAGGCACCGCATCCGGTGCACAGGCCCTGATTTATCACTTCCTCGAACAACTCTTTTACCCCTTTTCCAGTTTCCGACATCAGCTATCTCCTTATTTCCGGTCTAGAGACCATTATCTGACCGTTCACTCCTTGCATTTATCGAAAAATACGATTCACGCTCAGTTAGTCTATGTAGCACCTTTCATCCCGTTATGCTCAAGAGCGAGCAATAAAAAATGAAATGCGCCGGTTATTGACACCACCTTGTGTTCTTATGGCTTAATGAATGTTATAAAGTACCAGCTGGGAAACTGGGGTAAAATGGGAGGAGTTAATCTGTGTTTCACCTAATGCCCATGAGCATGGTTTGTAGAGTAGATCCTCTTCCCACTGCTTTGTTCAATAACTCGTATGGTATCATAAACCTTCTCAAATGGGAATCAGTTTGCACTTGCAAGGTGAAATGTTGTATGGAGGGCTGAATCAGAAAAGCAAGAGTACAGTCAATAAGGATTTCCGTTTGAAAGAAAGTATGCCAGTCAAAATCGCCGGACGCTTAACAAGGAAGAAGCAAATGATGACAAGAGAAGCAGATAACTTAAAGTCCCGGAGAGGAACTGACTGTCCGGGAAAAGACTGATTGTTTCACATAAAGGGTATTAGATCTTCCACAAGTTCAAATTGTCTCTTACCTGCATACGATACTCTGAACTCAAATCTCCTCTCTATTGAAACAACGTAAAAATATAATGGCTCGAGTATAAAGATTACAATGGACACTTACGGACCTCTATTCAACGACGAGGTTTAAAATCGGCAACAGGTTGACCTTTTGCAGGAAACTTTTCATGAAAATCAAACCCTGGATACCCCGTGCGGAAGCACGGGGAGGAAAGGGTTTCCGCTCTTTAGGAATTGAGTATCATAAGCATGAAGAAAAGCTCCCAAGCAGTTAGATTTTGAGTTTTAATGCCCCGTGCGGAAGCACGGGGTTCTTTACTCCGTTAGAAATCCGTTAGAAAAACCCCTCCAAAATGCAGAAAAGGGATTAGCCGTATCAGCTAACCCCTTGTAATCTCTTGGTAGCGGGGGATGGATTTGAACCACCGACCTTTGGGTTATGAGCCCAACGAGCTACCAGACTGCTCCACCCCGCGTCATCTCGATTCTTGACAAATTAGTGTAGCTTTGTAAACCAACACCTCCCCTTTGTCAAGGTATTTTTCGGTATTTTTCGTGTATCTCACCGCTTGCACGGGAGCTCTATCGAAAAGACAGACCCTTTGCCCTCCTCGCTTTTCACGGAGATAGTCCCGCCTGCCCATCTCACAATCTCATGAGAAATATAAAGGCCCAGTCCCGTTCCCTTACCAACCGGCTTGGTCGTCTAAAAGGGGTCGAATATGTTTTTCATTTGATCGTCCGTGATCCCCTTGCCGGTATCCCTGCATTCGATCAATACACTGTCCGTCTCCTTCTTATACTCTGTCACCAAGGTGATCTTCCCATGCCCTGTGCCCATCGCCTCAACAGCATTCTTGATCACATTCATAAACACCTGACCCAGATTGGCAGAATTACCTTCTACTACGGGCAGGTCGTTGTCCTATTTTTTTTCAATTTCAATCTGCAGATGTTTATACAGATTATACAGAACCCTGAGCGCGTCATCGATTGCAAGATTCATGTTAACAGGTTCTGCGTAGACCTGGGTCTGGCGTGAAAGATCCACAAGGCTCCGCACAATGTCGCCGGCCCTCTTTAACTCGCTTATTGAGAATGCGAGATCCTGTATAACCTCATCCCTGTTTCCGTCTTTGACATCCCACTCACCAACTGATTCGACACTAGCCTGAATGAGACTTGACGCACTTGCCAGAGGGTTGTTAAGTTCGTGAGCCGATCACTCCAAAATTGTAATGCTGAAATCCGCTGATAAAAAGATCTGATGGGGTAAAAAAGATGAAAACGAAACTGATGAGAAAGGAAGCATATACAAACCATCTCCGGCCCGATATGCCGAGGAACGAATGAATTGGATATAGACGGGTAAGGCAAGGACAAAGAAGAAATCGAGTACCCTGTCTACAGTGAGGGTGAGGTTCTTATCCGGAATGGTTGAAACCAGTACCATGTCGGCATTGACCAACGCGCCTGTAAGACAGATACCGGCAAACAGCTTATTTGCGGGATTCTTCCCGCCCCTCAGAAGGGAAATCAAGGTGAGAGATATGAGAACAAGAAAGCCGAGAATCGGGGGAATCGCATAGGCACCTGAAGTTTGCAGGTAGTCCGTAAGCATCTGTCTACTCCCTGTATTTACAATTTTCCCGCCTATTTCGCCTCAGTCAAATAACCCATCATTCTATAGATCAATTTCGCAGTAATGAAATCAGGGGCAACCATGCCGGGAATAGGTGACAGCTCAACTACATCAAAGCCCCGTACCAGGCAGCGTTTTGATACCTCTTTCATGATACGTAAGATGTCTTTCCAGTAAATGCCCCCCGGCTCAGGGGTGCCGGTTGAAGGCATGACGGAAGGATCAAGAACGTCGACATCAATAGTGATGTAGACGTCACCACTTAAGTTTGCACATATTTCTTCCCACCAGTTGTGTGCTTCAAGCATAAAATCAGCGGAAAAGGTTTTTATCTTGCCCTCCTTCATAAAGGCGGCTTCTTCCGCGCTCATGCTTCTGATACCGGCTTGGACGAGGGGACAGATTTCTGATATGCGGCGGCCGACAGACGCATGGCTGTAAGGACTGCATTGATAATAATTTCTGAGGTCCGCATGTGCATCGAGTTGAAAGACGGATATGCCGGGGTACTTTTCCTTGAACGCCTGCACGGCGCCGAAGGAAATGCTATGCTCACCGCCCAGCAACACCGGAATCTTGTCGGATGAAAGAATATCAGCGACCGCATGCCTAACCGCGTTCACCATCTCTCCCGGACCGCGCGCATCGGACTCCAGCGGCGGCAGTGTATAAATACCGGCCAGATAAGTCTCTTTGCAAAGCTCCTCATCGTAAAGTTCCATCTGGCTCGAAGCCTCAAGAATGGCATGAGGTCCTCTCCGCGACCCGGACTGGTACGTTGATGTCAGGTCATAAGGAATGGGCAGGACTATCAATGCCGACTCTTCAAAAGATGGAAATGCAGGGTCAACTCCGCCGAAATTCATCACAGCTCCTTTGAAAAGTAGGTCCCATGCTTAGCATAAACGGCGCAGCATGTCCAGCGCTGCCCGCCTGTTTCCGGAAACGCGTCAAGCCGACTTGTAATACGATAATGTGAAGCGGCCGTCCTCATAGCAGAGATAAGAATAGTGTCTGATCCAGTCGCCGAGCGTTACAAAAGTTTTTCTTCGTCCCCCGATCTCATATTCCTTCAAAAGCGGGATGTGGCAGTGACCGACGATTACGGCATCAATACCTTCGTGAAATCTATTCAGCGCGAACGCCTCCATCTTCCTTGCAATGATGGTTTCCGTCTGAATAGTGAGTTCCTTGCTCACAGCGGAGCTGGCGCGAGCTATTTTCCACAGGAGAGATGGAGGGATGCTCCTCTGCACCCTATAAAATATTCCGCTCCTCAGGAGTTTCCTCAGAAGAATATACTTCTTGTTCGTCCTGTCTATAGTATCCCCGTGGGATATGAGTACGCTCCTGCCATCCAAATCGATATTAGCCCATTCGGTGAAGACCGTTATGCCAAGCGTTTTTGTAAAATACTCTGCGAGGAAGAAATCATGGTTCCCCTCGAAGAGGTGGATGCGCATCCCCCTCTTCTTAAGATGGGCAAGCTTTTCGATAACGGTGCTGAACGCCGGATAGATGCGACTGTCCCGGCAGAACCAGAAATCGAACAGATCCCCGAGGATAAAGAGATCGTCGATATGGTCCTCCGGAAAATCCAGGAACTTCATGAGTTGATGATAGCCGTCATCAACCTGATTTTTCAAATGGGCGTCAGACATGAATACCGCTTTTGTCATCCCCGACCCTCTTCCTGTGTCCATAAGATATGACCACACTTTCGCCGTTTCAATTAACATAAATATGGAGGTATCAAAAGCCTAATTTTTTGATCCCGTCTTGCGAAATAATATGAAGAACGAAAAATGCTTTTCTCAAAATCCGTTGACAAACAGTTCCGTTATCCTTATAAGACACATTCTGTTTAACAGGTTACTAGCCACATATAGATGTCGAAGCATAGGCATACGAAAGAGGTTTTCCATTGACGGGAACGCTTGTAAATACGGGAGCCATCATTGCCGGAAGCGTCATCGGGATGTCCGCTGGCCGGTTCCTTTCGGAAAGGATCAAGACGATTGTCGTACAGGCCCTCGGCCTTTCCGTCGTATTCATAGGCTTCAAAATGGCGCTTTCCGGTAAAGAGCCGATCGTCATCATCGGCTGTGTTTTGTTGGGCGCAATTACCGGGGAGTTGATGAGAATCGAGCAGGGTGTTGAATATTTGGGGCGATGGCTCAAGGCGCGTGCCCGCTCCGACTCTTCAACATTCGTGCAGGGCTTTCTTTCCGCTTCGGTTCTTTATCTTACCGGTGCCATGATGATCGTCGGCTCCATCCAGGACGGCTCGTCCGGAGACGCGAGCATACTCTATATAAAGTCATTGCTTGACGGGGTAGCCTCAATTGCCTTCGCGTCCACCCTCGGTATCGGCGTAGCATTCTCCGCACTATCTGTTCTTATCGTCCAGGGCTCGATCACCCTCTTGTCCTCAAAGCTTCTATTTATGCAAAACCCCGCCGTTATCGAAGCCGTCACTGCTTCCGGCGGTCTCCTCATCATAGGCATCGGAACCAACATACTCGGACTTACCAAAATCCGGATAGGAAACTTTATGCCCGCCCTCCTTTATGCCATTCTCTGGACAGTATTTACCTAAGCGATAAGAGGGCTAATCATTTCTGCTCAGGCAACGCTCTCCCCAGCGCATGGGCACTATAATGGCGAGCATGCAAAGAAGGAGAACCAGAGAAAAAGAAACAACAAGCCACATCCACTGAAGGGTGGATAGGGTCCCTCCGCGAAATCCTGCCATAAAGACTGCATAGACCGGCCCCGCTTCGAGAACAATAACTGTAGCAATGTAACCGGCACAGAGAATCATGAAGAGGAGACCGCCGAAACTTGTTACAGACTGCGCGGGATTTTCGGACTGAAAGTCAGGATAGGCCGCGCCAAAACCGACCCCCATGGATACAATCCCCGGAACCATAAGAAAGACCGTCGTGACCGAGAGAACCATCATGAACGTCGTTACGTGAAGGAGTAGATTGGAGACGACGATGAGGATTTCCGTCAGTATGAGAAGGGGAGCATAGTACACGCAAAATTTGATCCAAAGAAGCGTTCGTATCTTGACAGGCGATGATCGTACAATCCAGAAGGCCTCCCCCTCCATACTCACGGCAGGATAAACAAATCGCGCCGCCACTGCAGTGAGAACAAATGTCGCAAGCCCCATGTTCAAGAAGGAAAAGATATTCTGAAGATACACTGTCTTTATGGGAGATTTGTCGAGTGGCAGAACGGAAAAGTTGTAGAGATAGATGACAATCAAGGCAACGATGAGAAATATCTGCGGCCACTGGGTCTGATCCCTGAAAAAAGTTTTGATTTCCTTCATGGCAAACGCCCTCACGGCGCCTGATAGATGATTCAAGATGTATGTCCGTTCCCGGCTCCTACGGCCGCGAGGTGGAAACAGGCGCCCCGCTGTAGTCTGCGCCTTCGAATAACCGGCGAAATACGTCGCCCCTGAAATCCAGGTTATTACAAAGATCGTGGCAACGGCAAAAGTCCAGGTAAGGATGAGATCGAAGGCCGCACTGCCGACCTGTCCCTGAAGGGCGGCCTGTATGCTGTCGAAGATCCACGTCGTCGGAAGAAAAGGTGAGCCCGGCGCCTCAAGAGACTTGAAGTAGAGAATGAGAGAGGCGAAGGTATCGGGATTGACGAGCCTCTCTGGTCTCATCAGACGAAATGCCATGAGCAGAATCAAAAACAGTACAAAGCCAAGGAAAATGAAGAAAGATCTAAGGCGGCCAGCCGGCAGTATCACGGCAACCAGAACTACGGCAACCGCGCTGATGCCTGAGGCAATGAGACACAGCGGGATGACTGACAGGCTCACCGTCATATAAAAGAATAATCCCGCCTTATATACGATGCCGTAAGAGAGAAATACCGGCAGCATGTACACGATGACCATCCATGAACTGTCGATCGTGCTCTCAAACCAGCGTGCAAGAAATATCTTCGCCGTGGATACAGGCATGGAGTGGACGAGAATCAGGTCTTTGCTGAGATACAGCTTCGTGAGAGAAGTTATTATACTGCTGAATATAAGCAGTGAAAATAAGGTCACAAGCACCATGGACATGAGCTTGCGGGCCAGGACGTCACCGAAACCCTCGATACCCTGGAAATAGACGAGGACGCGATAAAAGATGGCGAAGATTCCCGCCCAGAATAGCAGGCCCACCGTGCCGAAAAGGAGCACCTTTAATTTGCGGTTCTTTGCGTCCCTTGAGTAACTTCCATTCTTAAAAGACCAAAGGCGCGGCTTCAAGAGGGCAAGAATCTCTCTCATTAAATTTGCTGCCCCTCCGTCAGAATTAAGAACACTTCTTCGAGGTCCGCCTCTTCCACCCCTGCGTCCCTCTTGAGGTCCCCTGTGGTACCGGTTGCGACAAGGGAGCCTCTGTGAATGACGCCAATGCGGTCACAGATGTCTTCCGCAACCGCCAGGGTATGAGTCGACATGAAGATTGTCATACCGCCACGCGAAAGCTCCCGGAACATATTCTTAACCATTTTTATCGCCGCAGGATCGAGACCGACCATCGGTTCATCGACAATAATAACGGTAGGATCGTGAAGGAGGGCCGAAGAAATAATGAGACGCTGTTTCATCCCGTGGGAATAAGATTCGATGAGTTCATCCGCCCAGTTCAAAATGGCAAATTTTTTCAACAGTGCCTCCGCCTTATCCCGGAATGCCCGCTCATCGACACCATATAGGTCTGCAGAGAACCTCATGAATTCCATTCCTGTCAGCTTTTCATAGATGAAGGGCCTGTCAGGTATGAAACCGATCCGTCGCTTGACTCCCTCCGGATCATCGGCCATGTTTATCCCGTCGATAACAACTACACCCGCGGTCGGTGCAAGGACTCCGCCCATAATACGTATCGTCGTTGTCTTGCCGGCGCCGTTAGGACCGATGAATCCATATATCTCACCCTTCGATACGGAAAGATTGAGATTGTTTACAGCCAGAGTATTCCCGTAGCGTTTGGTAAGATTCTTCAATTCGATCATGTTGTGGTTTTTGAGATCATTCATATCAACCCTTACCCGATGGATGAGGACGTCATCTGGATTTGTCGAGGACAGTAAGCCGCACCTTCCCAATAACGCCGATCAGATTGATCTGCTGATCCGCCTCCCCTCGCGCGAAGCGAATATGTGTGACATCCGCCGGCATCTGGTCCATGACGGCGTCCGCGGTAACCCATGTTCCAATAAAAAGCACATTCCACGCATGATAATAAAATCTTCCCCTCTGATAGACGAGTCCGACTTCCACCTGCGCCGGAATGCCCGCAGCCCGTGCCAGCGCAGCGACCAGGACTGCGTGTTCATTGCAATCGCCGACGAGATTGTTCAGTGTCTCAAGGGCATTGGGAACGGAGAGTACGGGCCGTTTCTCCACGTTCTTATAAACCCACGCTACAATCTTTGCAGCCCTCCCAGAGAGGGGATCATCAGGAGAAATAATCTCCATGGCTTTGCTCACGATCTTCGGATCGTCGGATTGGATAAATGGACTGGGTTTTAGAAAGTCTTCATTCCCCGCAATATCTGCGACCCGGAAGGAACGCGTCGGAATCGTTTCTTTCTGAACCACCAGTGTATCCTTTTTCAACGTTTGTCTGCCTCCGTTTAATTTGAGGTTTGTCTTCTCTATATTGGTTATCTTGACCTTCAGCATCGACAGCGCAGCTGCATCGCCAATGACCACATTTGAAGGGACGGAAGCAATCTGTGTCAGGTCAGCACTGGCAACGAGAGTCAATCCATCCAATGCCTGATTTTTTGTAACCTGCTCCATGGTAATCCCCAAGAGGCCCTGTTCTCTTAAAATATCACCGGCCTCTCCGATCCACGCGAGCTGCTTCGCGCCCATAAAATCAACTGATATTTTCCTGGCCTTTTTTTCTCGACCCATAATTGTTATTACATCATTGCCGAGCATGGTCAGCTTTATAGGTCTCTGACCCATCGTTGCCGGATCAAAGACATTGATACTTCTGGTCTCCCCCTCTTTCATTTCCGCAATGTTGGCAGACTCAAGAATACCGTTGGCCAGATGGGGCGCATCTTTGAGATTAATCACCGTCTTCTTCTCGGAGCCCGGAGTTTCCGTATAAAGTGTAACCTGCTTGCCATTTACAACCCCATGCGCCTGGAAACGAAAGAGGCTCGAACGGAGGTCAAAATCAAAAGAAGACATGGTCATATCGGGATTCAGGTCTCCGTCCGTCTTAATTGCCATCTCCTGGACTACGCCCATCTTATTGATCTGCAGGAAAACAGATTCCAAAAAATGATGCCCTTTCTCGGTTTTTGAAAAAAGTCTGTGGCTATACCCTATTTTTTGCCCATTCTGAGTAATATTCATCCACGATTCTTTTTCCTGCGGCTCCTGGACCCCGGAAACATAAGACGCCTTGCCGTCTCCCGCGGGAAATAATTTGAATCGCCCCCAATTAAGAACATCAAGCCGAACGGCAAGGAGCAAGAAAAATAGTATTACGAATCCTATACCGATAATCCAATGCCGTTTTACTCTGAAGACAGCCATACTCAGTCCCGATCATGCCCGATAATTTTGAAGCCCGCTGACATTGGGGATTCGGCGGTCACGATCCAATTTTGCGGAGTATAATTAACTGGCCTTGAGATGTCAATTAATCTCACAGGAACGTCCATGTTATCCTGCGAAAATCGATCTTGTCATGGATTTTAATTTCTGATAGCCTCCATCCCGTATATCATTTGTTCAATTTCTCTTTTTGCGAGGGCATTGGCATCCAATGAAAGAAAGTCAATCAATGAAGCGGGCCAAAGAGGTTCTGAAGATAGAAGCAGCGAGCATTTTGGATCTTGTCGACAAAGTGGGCGCCAGCTTTGATAAAGCAGTAAAAATTATTTACAGATCAAAAGGCCGGGTTATCGTTACCGGTATAGGCAAATCCGGATTGATCGGCAAGAAGATTGTTGCCACCCTTACGAGCACAGGCACACCTGCCCTCTTCCTCCATCCCGTAGAAGGCATGCATGGAGATCTCGGCATTGTCACTAAGGATGATGTCATGCTGGCAATTTCAAACAGTGGTGAAACCGATGAACTCAATATGATCATCGGCAGCATCAGAAAGATCGGCGCGCACCTCATTTCCTTTACCGGCAACCTCTCCTCAACGCTTGCAAGGGCAAGTCATGTCGTCATCGATGTCGGTGTGGAAAGAGAGGCCTGCCCATTCGGCTTGGCCCCGACTTCAAGCACCACGGCGTGTTTAGCTATGGGAGACGCTCTGGCGGCTGTCCTGATTGAGAAAAGAAAATTTAACGAGAAGGATTTTCACAGATTTCATCCTGCCGGAAATCTCGGACAGCGCCTGAGGGCCAAGGTAAGAGATGTCATGATAACAGGCGCACAGATTCCCAAAGTTCGTTCCGGTGCATCAGCCGTTAAGGCAATTGAAGAAATGGACAGAGGCAACCTGGGATTCGTTCTCATCACGGGCAGGGAGAATTCTTTGCAGGGAATTTTGACGGACGGTGATTTGCGACGTCTGGTACGGCGGGGCACGGATTTTAGAGACAAAACTATCGATGATGTAATGACTTCATCACCAAAAACGATCGAGGAAAACGCATCTCTTGCCCGCACCATAGAATATATGCAAAAGGAGGAGATAACTACCCTTGCTGTTGTGAACGGGAAGAACCGACTCAAAGGATATATACATCTTCACGACATCCTCGGCAGGGGGGGAACTCTGAAAATTTCCGTCGCTTGACGAAGGTACCTTCAAGCAAGGCATACAGTCATGTGAAGAACTGCCGCGTCTGGATGTTTAGGATGACTCTTGAATTCTAAATGATCAAGGGCGATGAAGGATAACTTATAGCAGGCTCACATCAGATCATAATCGCGGGCTTTCCATCTTCCGAGTTTCTCGAATGCGTCCTTGGCCGCCTTTAGGAGCAATTTGACGGGTACGGGCTTGACAAAAAAATCGTCAAACCCGGCAGCGCGGCATTCGAGGAGGCCATAAAAAGTGCTGTATCCCGTAAAGGCATAGACGATGGAGATCTTATCCTTCTCCCGGATCTTCCAGCAGAGGTCTATACCGTTCATTCCCGGCAGTCTGAGGTCTAAGAACATAACCATGATCGTCTCTGTTTTAAGAATCTTAAGCGCCTCTTCCGCATTTTTGGCTGCTCGCACCTTGTAGCCTGCCATACTGAGAGTATCCTTCAGCATGGCGAGAATTGACGCTTCATCATCTACAATGAGAATCTTCTTATCGCCTGCAACGGCCATGACGACACCTCTTAAACTTTCAGCATGGAGCTTTGAAAATATCTGTCGGAATTACAAAGCGAAACAAGAAAGGCGCCCCGGGCGGCAAAGCCCGGCATACGACATGACTTTACAGGCAGCCCGGATACAGTATTTACATAAATTGCAAGAAGCATGAATCCGAACTGCCTCTTCCGGAGCCGGAAAACGCAATTCTTATGGAACTGGTCAGATTTTATTTATGAATAAAGATTAACCGAGCATGGTTAACCGTTTGATATCATTGGTAGGCGGTACTGGATTTGAACCAGTGACTTCTACCGTGTGAAGGTAGCACTCTCCCCCTGAGTTAACCGCCCTTTAGGTGCTTTCTATATCCTAAAGAAAGATCATTATCAAGAGAAAAAGCCACAAGAAAATGCGTGATTTCACCTCATCCGGACGTTTCAGATTTTATTTCTCTCGCCATTCGTTTTTGGTTATAATAGCGTGAGCAGTGGCGTATAACATTTAGCGAATAAGCGGTGCTGATTTATGGCAATGAAGAAAAAATTGATTCGCTATACCGTATGGTTCGTGATTTTTCTCGCGGTATACCTTACCTACTCCTTGTTGAAAGTAAGGTCTGGCTCCTCTGTCTCAGTCAAGAGGCCTGACACGACTCTTATCGGCGATACCCGTAAGCTGCACAGGCATGTAAAATATTTGACCGTCGATATCGGTTCAAGAAGCGCACGGGAATATGACAAAATAGAAGAGACAAAAGAGTATATCGTCGACTGCCTCAAGGCCTTCGGCTATGTACCCAGCCTTCATACGTTCACCTACAATGGGAAAAAATACAGCAACATCATCGCTTCAAGGAAGGGAGTAAAACTTCCCGGTGAAACCGTAATTATCGGCGCTCATTATGACACCGTGCGCGGAACACCCGGCGCTGATGACAACGCCAGCGCCGTTGCCATTCTTCTCGAGATCGCCAGGGCATTGAAGGACCTTTCACCTGACAGGACGTTGAAGTTGATTTTTTTCGTAATTGAAGAACCTCCTATATTTAAATCCGAACAAATGGGAAGTTATATCTACGCAAGGGAGGCTAAAGCGAGGAATGAAAACATAACGTCTATGATTTGCCTTGAGATGCTCGGATATTATACCAATGAAAAGGACGGCCAGACGTACCCGTTTCCCATGACGAGCCTGTTTTATCCATCCACCCCGAATTTCATAGCCATAGTCGGCAATCTAAAGTCGGCAAGCCTCGTTGGGAAGGTCAAGGATTCCCTGAGGGCAAGCTCGCCCATCCCCGTCGAAACCTTGTCTGCGCTCAGTTCTGTTCCCGGCGTAGATTTTTCCGACCACCAATCCTTCTGGAAAATGGGGTATCCTGCCATCATGGTAACAGATACCGCCTTTTTCAGAAATCCGAATTACCACACGGAAACAGACACCATTGACACGCTGGACTTTGATAAGATGTCTGATCTGTTAAAAGGCCTGATACAGGCGGCCAAAGACCTTACGGCTTCTTCACTGCCGTAATACAAAAAATCCCCCCGTCACTCCTTTTTGGAAAAGGCTCAGGGGGGATTTTGTTTTTAGTAGTCATAATCTCCCATGTCGGGTGGCATTCCTCCCGGCATAGGCGGCGCCGTCTTCTTCTTGGGTTTCTCAGCAATCATGGCTTCTGTCGTCAAAAGCAGCGAAGCCACGGAAGCGGCGTTCTGAAGGGCAAAACGGGATACCTTCGTGGGATCGATAATCCCTGCCTTTGTCATATTCGCATACTTGCCCGTATCCGCATCGAATCCAAAATCATCCTTGCCCGCCTTAATCTTCTCCGCGACAACGGAACCTTCATACCCCGCATTTATGGCAATCTGCCTCGTTGGTTCTTCGATGGCCCGTTTAACGATATCCATCCCATACTTTTCATCGTCAGCGACCTTGGCCTTTGCCAGGGCAGGCAAACTCCGCAGATATGCAACTCCACCGCCCGGTACGATGCCTTCCTCAACAGCGGCGCGTGTTGCATTCAATGCATCCTCTACGCGCGCCTTTTTTTCCTTCATCTCAAATTCCGTTGCTGCGCCGACCTTGATAACCGCAACACCGCCGACCAATTTCGCCAGGCGTTCCTGCAATTTTTCCTTGTCGTAGGTCGACGTGGTTTCCTCAATCTGAGTACGGATCTGCTTCACCCTTCCTTCGATGTCGGATTTCTTCCCACCTCCGTCGATGATGGTCGTGTTATCCTTGTCTATGTGCAGGCGTTTGCATGTTCCCATGTCTTTTAAGGTAATACTTTCCAACTTGATGCCGAGGTCCTCTGAAATGACCTTCCCCCCTGTCAAAATAGCTACGTCCTCGAGCATGGCTTTTCTCCTGTCGCCAAAACCGGGGGCTTTCACCGCCACACATTTCAGGGTGCCGCGGATCTTGTTGACAACGAGCGTTGCCAGGGCCTCGCCTTCCACATCCTCCGCGATTATTACGAGAGGCTTACCCGTTTTGGCAATCTGCTCCAATATGGGCAGCATATCCTTCATGTTGCTTATCTTTTTCTCGTTAAGAAGAATATATGGACTCTCCATGTTTACTTCCATCTTTTCCGGGTCCGTTACAAAATAGGGCGAGATGTAACCGCGGTCAAATTGCATCCCTTCAACGACTTCCAAGGCCGTCTCAATTGATTTCGCTTCCTCAACTGTAATGACGCCTTCCTTGCCCACCTTTTCCATTGACTCGGAAATGATCTCACCAATGGTCGCATCGTTATTGGCGGAGATTGTGCCGACCTGGGTAATCTCTTTCTTGTCCTTTATCGGCTTGGACATCTTCTTCAATTCGTTGACAACAATCTGCACCGCTTTATCGATACCCCTTTTGAGTGCCATGGGATTCATTCCGGCGGCTACGAGTTTCGATCCTTCACGGTATATAGCTTCTGCCAGAATAGTGGCAGTCGTGGTGCCGTCTCCGGCCACATCAGAGGTCTTGGAGGCCACTTCCTTCACCATCTGCGCCCCCATGTTTTCAAATTTATCCTCCAGCTCTATTTCCTTTGCCACAGTTACTCCGTCCTTGGTAATCGTCGGGGCGCCCCAGGATTTTGCGATAACAACATTCCGTCCCTTCGGCCCAAGCGTCACTTTTACAGCGCCGGCCAGAGTTTCTACGCCTTTCATAATCCTTTCACGGGCGACCGCGTCATATTTGATTTCTTTCGCTGCCATACTTATATCCTCCTTTCATCAGCCAATAATGCAAAATACATCATCTTCTTTCATAATGACCTGCTCAACGCCGTCTATCTTGATCTCTGTTCCGGCAAACTTGCCAAATAAAATCCGGTCTCCCGCCTTCAATTCCGTAGCAATGCGATTGCCGTCACGGTCCCGCCTGCCGGGGCCCACAGCGATTACCTTTCCTTCCTGCGGCTTTTCTTTTGCCGCATCGGGAATGATAATGCCGCCTGACGTCTTTTCCTCGGCTTTCACATGGGAAACCAGCACGTAATCATTTAATGGTTTGAATTTCATGATTTCTTGACCTCCTCGCTGATAATGATAAGTTTCCTAATTAATAGTCACTAAATTGAAATTGTCAAGGCATCGACAGGACATTATGATTATTTTTCTTGTTATTTCACCTCCGGATAAATTAGCAGCCGATCACCTGGTTTCACCTGCTTCTTAGGGCCCAGATGGTTCCAGATGAGCAAGGCCGGGAGCGGCACGCCGAAATCGGCGCTTATCGAAGAAAGATTTTCCCCCTTCTTGACAACATAGACATGATCTTTGCGCTCTCCCTGCCATTTCTTCACGACGTCTTCATACCTCGCCTGAAATCCGGAAGCGGCACCCTTCGGAACCAGCATGTCATATTTCCCTTTGGATAAATAATGCCCCTTGATTTCAGGGTTCATATCCTTAATCACCTTGAAGTATGTCTTCGCAGCCTGAGCAACCAGATAAATAGGCGTTTCCTGATCACATACAAGTTCAACGCGGTCAAACTGCAGGGGCGGATAAATATCTTCCTTTGACAGCTTGAATCCATATCTGTCGGGATTGGACAGTATCTCCTTTGCAGAAATCGCCCGCAGGATATATTGCTGCGTCTCCATGGGGAGATACAGATAATAATAATTGTTCGTATTCTGAAGGAGCATCTCCGTTTTCAGACCCTCTTCACCCATATTATAGGCGGCAGCCGCAAGCGTCCACGAACCGAATTTCTCGTGAAGTTTTTTCAGATAATTGATGGCGGCCTTAGTCGAAGAAAAAAAATTTCTCCGCTCATCGACGTCTGAGTCAATCTTGAGGCCATACTTTTTACCCGTCCCCTCCATAAACTGCCAGCTGCCCTTCGCTCCCTTTGAGGAACTCATATGGAACGTGAGTGAACTTTCTATGACAGCCACATATTTAAGGTCCATGGGCATATTATTCTGTTTCAGCATTTCTTCGATATAGGGCATGTAGCGTCCCGAGCGTTTCATCCAGAGAATAACCTGGGGACGATTCCAGAGACTAACCAGAAATTCCTTTTCCAGTCGCTCCCGGACTTCCGGATTATCAAGCGGCACAGGCTCTCCGCAGAAATCCAAGGGGCCCGTCATCTTAAATAGCGCAATCATCGACGATGAAGAAGGCGGATCGATCATATGGGGCAGATCGCACCAGGCAGGTGTCACTGTGAGAAACGTCATGCACAAAGCCAAAAGAAAAATCCTTGAGCTTCTTCTAAAAAAGTTTGCATCTTCAAAATCTTCCGACATGTTCATCTCCTTGTCGTTTCTTCGCATTAATAATCAGCGTATATTACATATGCACCCCCAGTCAAGAAAAGTTCGTTTGCATATCCGATGAACGTGGTCAGCATCTCCTGCCATAAAGGGGTTTACAAACAGATTTGATTCCTTTAATATAATAAAAGACAAATCGTAGACATCTTTTGCACCCCTAAGTGTGTGATGCCTTAGTGTCACATCGTCTCAGACGATTTGCGGAATACTAATATCCCAGCAGTTAAGAAATATGGCCGTTAAACCGAAAGACGCCGCAACGGTAATCATCCTCCGTCAATCACTGAGGGACCCGGGAGCATTTGATGTCCTCATGGTCTTAAGACACATGGACAGCAAATTCGTCCCGGGCTCGTATGTGTTCCCCGGAGGCTGTCTCGATCAGGAAGATTATTCACCAGACATGGAAAGCCTCTGCGCAGGCATGGACGCGAAGAAGGCGCAGGCCATCTTTCACGACATGTCGTCGTCAGAGAAGGCCTTGGGTGCATGGGTGGCAGGCATCAGGGAGACGTTTGAAGAAGTCGGCCTGCTCATGGCCTATCATAGGGATAAAAAATTGATGTCCTTCGATTCGGACGATGTCCGGAGCCGCTTCCGCTCTTATCGCGAGAAATTGCAGACGGGAGAAATCACTCTAAGAACCATACTCCTCACGGAAGGACTGACGCTCGCCACAGATCGTCTTCACTATTTTTCCCACTGGATCACACCAGAATTCCTGCCGCACCGGTATGATGTCAGGTTCTTTGTTGCCGAGGCGCCGGCAAACCAGGAGGCCCTTCACGACGGCATTGAATTAACGAGACACGTCTGGCTTACCCCGAACAAGATTCTCGAAGGCTTCCGCAGGAGAGAATTTGATATGGTGGTTCCTACGCTGGTGACAATCGAGGAGCTCTCCCGCTACAAGACGATACAGGA